>DASXVP010000016.1:0-164775 GCA_036504135.1 Paludibaculum sp. | reverse complement strand
GCGGGTTGCTCTCCAGCAGAGCCCGCCGCCGCTTTGCCAGCCTCGATCAGTGTACGATGGCCGTACCGTCTTGCCAATCGTCTTACGGCGAATGGTCATGTGTCCCTAATTTCGCTGTCTCACGCAAGGGGTGCAGTCCAGTCTACTCAATTCCCAATTACCGCCCCGCCGAGCCCCACACCTACCCCTCCAATAACTATAGCTTTCCGTCCAGATGCTAGACTAACCCCATGGTCTGGGCACTCTTCTCTCTCGGCGCCGCTCTGTTCTGGGGTATGTACGGCCCCATCCTTCACAAAGGCCAAGTCCAGCTCGGCAGCCCCCTCCGCGCTCTCCTCTGCGTGGGCTTTGCCTACTTCCTCGTCGGCGTCCTGATCCCCGGCGGCGCTCTCGCCTCCCAAGGCCAACTCAAGGGCTTCAACCTGCCCGGAATCATCAATGCCTCCATCGGCGGCGCCCTCGGCGCTCTCGGAGCCATCTGCATCATCTACGCCTTCCGCAACGGCGGCGTACCCAACTACGTCATGCCGCTCGTCTTCGGCCTAGCCCCGCTGGTCAACGTCATCGTCAGCGCCATTGCCCATCCGCCGAAGGAATCGCCCAATCCCCTGCTCTACCTGGGCTACGTTCTGGCTTCCGCTGGCGCTGGCCTCGTCCTCTATTTCAAGCCCGCCTGAAGGCGTACAATCCTAAGCATGGCTACTACCGTGCCCCACAATATGGTCACCACCGCCTTCAATCTGGAAGGCTACGTGGTCGTCCGCAATCTCGGCGTCGTCCGCGGCATCATCGTCCGCTCCCGGTCCCTCTTCGGCACCATCGGCGCCGGCCTCCAGACCCTTGTCGGTGGCAACATCTCCCTCCTCACCAGCCTCTGCGAGCGCACCCGCAACGACGCCTTCGAGCTCATGCTCCAACACGCCGCCGCCACCGGCGCCAACGCAGTCATCGGCGTCCACTACGACGCCACCGAAATCATGTCGGGCGTCACGGAAGTCCTCTGCTACGGCACCGCCGTCAGCGTCCAACCCAAATAGACTCGCGCCCCTCATCTCGAGCCACAATAAGGAAGATCGCGATTGTTTGACTACTGGCTCGACCGCCCCTGGCTCCTCCCAGCCCTGCTCACGCTACTGCTCGCCTGCTTCGCCATCGGCAGTTCCATCAACCTCGGACTCTACTTGGACTTCGCCAACTACTACGACGCCGGCAGCAAAATCCGCTACGGCGAAGTCGCCAATCTCTACGACCCCTATGCCCTCGTGAACGGACGCCCGGCCCAAAGCACCATGGATTTCGTCGCCGTCCCCATCTCCGCCTACCTCTACGTGCCGCTCGCTCTGCTAGCCCCGCCCACAGCGCTCCTTGTGTTCAAATGGCAAAACACCGCCGCTTACCTCACCGGTCTCCTGATCCTCTTCCTCCATTGCCGGCAATTCGCCGGCCTGGGCCCTTCGGACCAACGCCGCTTCGCCACCCTCTTCACGTTGCTCGCGCTCATCTTTCAGCCCTTCTGGTTCACCTACCGCGTCGGCGGCCAGGTCACACCGACAGTCTTCCTCTGCTTCATCGCCAGTCTGCTCTGCCACCTCTCCCGGCGCTACCTCGCCTCGGCCCTGCTGATGACCTTCATCATCCTCATCAAGCCCGGCTTCGCCATCGGCATTGCGCTCCTCGCACTGCTATCGGGCCTGCGGTTCCTGCTCTACTTCAGCGCCTCCGGCCTCGCCGCCGCCGCACTCTCCATCTCAACTGTAGGCTGGCCCGCCCACGCCGCTTTTCTCACGCGCGCCAAAAACCACTCCTCCGCCCCCGAGCTTTTTTGGGGCAACGACGCCTTCACCGTCATCCTCGAAAATCTGCGCTATTGCGCGTTGAAAGTACAAATGACCGTCGCCGTCATCGCGCTCGATTGGACCCGGATCGCCATCTCTCTCTTCCTCGCCGCCAGCTTCTTCTGGCTCATCCGGCTGAGCCGCCAGGCCATCCCCACCGGCTCCGCCCGCCTGCATTTCCTCTTCCTCGCTTCACTCTGCTTCGGCCAGCTGCTGCTCCCCGTCGTCTGGGAACATTATCTCGCCGTCCTCTTCCTCCCCCTGGCCTACTTCGTCGCCTGCCACCGCTATTTCGACCGGGAGGCACTCGCCCTCGTCGCCGCCATCTTCCTCCTCCCCGCCGTGCGCAATTTCACCTTCGTCCTTTGGATGCACGGAGCCCCGGTCCACCAGGACGCATTCCCGCTGTGGGCGCTGATGCTGCTCGCTCTCTCCAAAAGCGCCACGCTGTTGCTGCTTGCCGTCTTCCTCCAGCGCCACTTCCGAAGCTGGTTCAGGACCTACGCCGCGCCCAATTGGATAAACTGAATCTGCCGCCACCCAGGAGCGGACTCCATGACGATCTCCCAACACCACACAGCCGGCCTGCTGTTCCTGCTGCCCTGCCTCGCCTTCGCCCAGGCCCCCACCGAGCCCCCCGTCTACCTCCGCTTCCTCCGCACCCTCGGCCGACCCGATCTCCCCCTGGTCCAGAGCTACGCCACCGCCGACACCGGCGTCATCATGCTCGGCGCGACATCCATCTCCGGCGCCCGCGAATCCTGGCTCATCGAGCTCCACGACTCCTACGGAGCCATCGAAGATCTCGATCAGAAACTCAACCCCGATACCGACGCCCTCATCCAGGTCGGCCTCTATCTCCCCAACCTCAGCTACCGCCCCGATCAGGCCGTCCGCAACCTCACCCGTGCCCGCTACTTCAGCCTCACCCTCTACCGCATCCTCCCCGGCACGGACTCCCTTTTCGGAGACCTCATGCGCGCCCGCCGCGCCGCCTTTGACGCCGCCAATCTCGATCGCCCCGAGATGACCTACCGCATCGTCTCCGGCGCCCCCTCCGGCACCTACGTCATCGTCGCCCCCCTCACCTCCCTCCGCTTGATGGACAACGGCCAGGCCCGCAACCCCGCCTACGCCGAATCTCTCACCGAGGGCGCTGGCGCGGCCAACCGCAAGCTCGCCGCCGATACGGTCGTCAGCCGCGAAAACACTATCCTCCGAGTGCAACCAAGCCTCAGCCGCGTCCCAGCCGATTTCTGGGCCCCACCGCCCCAGTAATGGACATCATCCGCGTCACCGATTACCTCAACCCCGCCATGCTGGAGGACGCCTACCGCGACGCCGCCTTCCCCATGGCCGATCCCGATGAGCCCGGCATCTTCACATGGCACCGCCCCCGCCGTCGCGCAATCCTGCCCCTCCACGCGTTCCACGTCAGCCACTCCCTCGCCCGCACCATCCACCAGGGCCGCTTTACCGTCACGTACGATCAGTGCTTCCAGGGCGTCATGCGCGCCTGTGCCGCCCGCCCCGACGTCTGGATCACCGAGCCCCTGATCGATGCCTACACCGCCCTCCACCGCGCCGGAAAGGCCCATTCCGTCGAGGTGTGGATCGATGGTCAACTCGCCGGAGGCGTCTACGGAGTCCACCTCGGCGGAGCGTTCTTCGCCGAGTCCAAATTCCACGCCGTCCGCGATATGTCCAAGGTCGCCCTCGCTCACCTCGTCTTCCGCCTCCGCGAGCGCGGCTTCGCCCTGTTGGAAGTACAGTACCTCACATCCCATCTCGCCCAGTTCGGAGTCACCCTCATCCCCGGCAACGACTACCGCGACCGCCTCGCCAAGGCCCTCAAGCTCCACTGCCGCTTCGATTAACCGCGCTGCATCGGCTGCCGCCGCCCATAAGTCAATGAGCGCCACAGCCACTCCACCGGCCCAAACTGAAAGCGCTCCAGCCACGCCCAGCTAATCACCAGTTGCACGGCATAGAAAATCACCCCGCCCAGGGCAGTAGGCAATACACCCAGCCTCCCAAATAGCCCCAGCCCATACCCGTAGAACACGAGACTGAAAACCACCGACTGCATCAGATAGTTCGTCAGCGCCATCCTCCCGCCCGCCGCAAGCAGCGGCGCGCCGGGCGCCCACAGCAACACCACCGCTGCGTACGCAAAAGCAAGCGGGATCTGCGACGCCAGGTCGCTGTGCAGCACTGTCCCGGCCGCACCGATCACCCCGCCGGCAAAAAGGAGCGTCCAGAGATACATGCGGCGCCGGGTGAAGATATCCCAGCGCCATGCTGCCACGCCCAGCATCATCACGCCCAGCGTCCTCGGCAGTGTCAAAATTAGCAACGGCAGAATGAACCGCAGCGTCTCCTGCCAGCGAAACAACAGGACCTCTCTCCAGCCGCCGCCCCCGTATACCCGCACGGCCGCGCCAGCCTGCGCCTGCATCGCATCCGCGCCAGGCAGATGTACCGGCAGCGCACCAAAGTACGATCCGATCGCCAGAGCCGCACCCGCCGCCGCAAGCGCCATCACCGGCAGCCGCAGCATCGGGATCAACAGTAAACCGCACACCCCGTACAGCGTGAGGATGTCGCCGTTCCAGATCAGAACCAGATGCACCAGCCCGATCACAAGCAGGACGAGAAACCGCCGCGTCAGGAACAGCGCCGCGCCACCGCGGGCCGAGGCGCGCTCCGCCTGCACGCCCACCCCCACCCCAAACAGCAGCGTAAATAGAGTGAACGCTTTGAACTCGATCAGCACGCCCACCAGCGTGGAAACGAAGTCCGTGCCCGGCTGAGTGATGTGGGCCAACAGCGACACCCGGAACAGCGTCAGCAGATTGACAATCAACACACCGAAGAGTGCGGCGCCCCGCAGCACGTCAAGCGGCGCGTATCGTTCTGGTGTGGAAAGCGGCTGCATCGCATGATCATAGCCGGAAGGAACGAGAATTGTCCCATCCGATTTCATCTGTGGTCATCCGCTTTCCATCTATCGCCAGCTGGCGCCAAACTCGTTCACAGGGGTCGAAAATTCCGCTAACTAGCTATTGCTTCAAATCTTTACGAGCCGCACGGCCCGCTGGGATTTGGTCCCCGTCCGCTATAATGAATTCAGGAGTAAATCGCCGGCCGGCTTGAGACTCCGTCGCCAATCAGTAGAGCGGCAGCCCCATGGCGTGGGCTGTTTCCTACGCGGGCCACCGTCATGGACGGTGCGCGCAAAACCGGTTTTTGTCCCGATCAGCTCGAAAAATACGAGGGGCCTCCAACGCCCCTCGGGCGAACTTTTCGAAGATCCTAGCCCCGGTGATCCACCGGAAAGCCTCGGCGCTCCCCCTCGTGGGCAAAGCTCCGCGCGGTCGCATCGGCGGCGAGGTGAGGCTGTAGTGCGTCCACACGCCAACCGCTCACCCATTCATCCCCCGGATACCAGTCCAGAAACGGCTCCAGCTCGCCCGTGGGCTCAAACACCCACACCGGCTTCCGCCCCGTCGCCCGCACGGTCGCGATCCAGCGCCGCTTATACTCCACCGGCGTCAGCCCGCTCCGGCCATAAGCCGCCAAATCACCAGCCGGCGTTCCCGCTTGCGCGAGCCCAGCCACCATTACACTGCCCAGAAATGTGCGCCTCTGCATATTCTCCATTCTCACTCACGGCAGGCCAAAACAATAAAGCGCCCGCTGTGTCCTTACATACAGATGCGCGGAGTCAATCGCAGGAGTCGCCCAAGTTTCCTCATCCAGATCATTCACCCCCGCCACCGTCCACTCCGCCCCGGCCTGAACCACCGCCACCTTCCCGCTCTGCGCCGCCAGAAACAGCTTGCCATCGGCCGCCACCGGCGAGGCGAAGTATCCGTCCAACGCCCCCTCCACGCGCCCCTGCTTCAGCACTTTCCCCGTCGCCGGCTCATACGCCGTCAGGATCCCGCCCTCTCTCAGGATGTACAGCACGCCCCGGTACAGCAGCGGCGAAGGGATGTTCGGTAACTGCTTTTCCGCCTTCCACACCACAGCCTTCCCCGTCACATTGCCTTTGCCGCCCAGCCGGATCGCAAACAGTCCGTTCTTCGCTGCCTGCCGCGCCTGGATGATCTCGTAGTCCTTTTGCTCGATGAACCCCGTTCCGTCCAGATCGAACAGAAACCACAGCCGCGCCATCTCTTTCTCCGGCGCCTCATCCTTGCCGATCCGCCCGTCTTTGTTCCGGTCCAGTTCCCCCAGAAACTCCGCCCAGCTCTTTCCCTCCGGCAGTTTCACCAACTCGTTCAAACCCGCCATCCACGAGTGAACGAACAGCAGCCCGCCATCGATCACTGGCGTGGACTTCGCCTGCCACGCCATCCCCTCCACCCACCACACCTTCGCCCCGGTCTTCACCGAGTACGCCGCCACCTGGTAAGACCCCGACACAATCAACTGCGCGCCGCCAGAGCTCGGAGTCCAGACCACCGGCGTCGAATACCCGTGATTCGCCTCCGGCCGCATCGTCTTCCAGCGCACCGCGCCGTCCTTCGCCGATACCGCCAGCAGATACGATCCGACGTCCTGATCCGCCTGCAGGATCAGCAGGTCCCCCACCAGCACCGGCGAGTTCGCCATGCCGTAGGGATTCGTGAACGGCCCAAGTTCCCGCCGCCACCGCTCCTTACCCTCGGCGTCGTAGGAGATCAGCCCCGCCGCCTCGAAAAACACATAAACGTTCCGCCCGTCGGTCACCGGAGTCGGCGAAACCGGCGTGTTCACGGACCTGTATTTCTCTTTAAGCGCGAACCCGTCGGCCCGCCAGATTTCCTGGCCCGTCTGCTTGTCGACGCAGAGGGTCCAGCCCTTCGGCCCCTCGTACGCAGTCAGGAATACACAGCGCTCACCCACCACCGGCGATGAAAAGCCGGCCGGTAGCGCCGTGCGCCATACCAGGTTCTTCTCTTTGCCGAACTCCGCCGGCAACGCCCCGGTCTCCGCCACTCCGGCGCCGTTGGGGCCGCGAAACCGCGACCACGCCGCCGCCACCGCCAGTCCGATTGTCAGGACACGCATGCCCCGATTATTTCAGCGTTTCGAGAACATCTCCAGTGGCTTTCTCGATTTCGGCATGTAACGAATTGCCGTGCGCATCCATCGTCACAATCGCCATGAAGTCTTCCACCTGGAGATGCCACATCGCCTCGGGGATGCCAAACTCCATCAGGTACACGCCCTTCACCTTCTTCACCGTGCGCGCATAAAACTGCGCCGCGCCGCCCACGCCGTGTAGATACACGGCGCCGCTCTCCTGCAATCCGGCCAGCGTCTTCTTGCCCATGCCGCCCTTGCCGATGACGGCCTTCACGCCATAGCGCTTCAGCACTTCAGCCTGGTAGGGCTCCTCGCGGATCGATGTCGTCGGCCCGGCCGCCTTCACAAACCACTCGTCACCTTCCTTCAGCATCACCGGCCCGCAGTGGTAAATGATCTGGCCATTCAGATCCACCGGCGGCTCATGGTCCATGAGGTAGGCGTGCAGCGCATCGCGGCCGGTGAACATGTCGCCGCGGATCAACACCACGTCGCCCACCTTCAGCGAACGCATCATCTCGGAGGTCAGCGGCGGCGTCAATATGATCTCGCGCCCCGTCAGCGGGAAGCCGGTCTCTTTCGCCATCCGCTCCACGGCCCGCTCCGGATCCCGATACAGCCAGCTGTTGATCGCCCCGCTCTGCGCGTCGAGCTTCACGCCCAACCTCCGGAACGCCCAGCAATCGTAGGCCACCGAGACGAAGAACGACGCAGGCAGCCGGTTGGCCGCCGTCACTTTGCAGCCGATCAGCGCCACGCCACCGCCCAGGCCCATCGCGCCGATGCCGAGCTTGTTCGCCTCGGCCAAAATGTCGGCCTCCAGCGCCGCCAGCTCCGGAATCGGATTGGTGTCGTCCAGCGTGCGGAACAACTGCATCTTCGCCAGGTCGTACCCATGCGCCCGGTCGCTGCCGATGCAGACTCCCAATGCGCCCGGCGCGCAGCCCTGCCCCTGCGCTTGCCAGACGGCGTGCAGCAGGCACTTCCGCACGCCGGCGAGATCTCGCCCTGCCTTGCCCATGTGATCCAGCTCGCACGGCAGTGAGTACTGAATGTTCTTGTTCTCGCAGCCGCCGCCCTTCAGAATCAGCTTCACTTCGATCTCATCCGATTCGTGCTGCTCAAAGTGGATCACCGGCGTCTCCACGCCGAGATTGTTCCCGGAGTTCGCGCCGGTGAGCGAGTCCACCGAGTTCGGCCGCAGCTTCCCGCGCTTGGTCGCCTCCGCAACGGCCTCGCGAATCGTTTTGGCGATGGCCAACTGCGACACGCCCAGCGGCGTGTGAACGATAAACGTGGGCATGCCCGTATCCTGGCAAACCGGCCCGGAGTCTTCATGCGCCATGTCGATGTTGGTGGCCATGATGGTGAGCGCCTGATGCGATTGCGTCCCCGGCTTCTCCTCCCGCAGCGCGAGCCCCATGGCCTTGCGCACGTCCGGCGGGAGGTTGGTGGAGGTCTGCGTGATGAGCTCGAGAAGACTGTTGAATAGGAATTCCATGACACCAATATCCTATCGCGCGCAGAGCAAACTTCACCACTGGCTGCAAGTGCCCGTTCAGGGCGGAGCACGACCCACCTCCGCGATCGACCACAAGAATCCGGGACAGTATCAAACACTCCCCTCCGGCGCCGGAAAAGTAAAAGTATTGGCAGGGGCCAGCCGTTGATGATAACCTGTAGCGCAGCCTGTGCAGGAGTGACCGGCAACCGGCGCGAGGACTCCTCGTCAGAGATCTCTCCCCCTGCCCATGGTTTTGAGCTTAGTGGAGGAGATGTCTATGTTTGTTAGTACCCGGTTCACCCCCGGTCGATTGGCGACGATTGCAGTCCTTGCAATGTCCATCACTTCGGCGGCCTCTGGCGCCGTTCTATTCACCATCACAGATTCCCTGGCTAACACCGATCCTACCCAGTTAGGCCGGTTGAGCCGAAACGGAATTCCCCAGGACTGGGCGGGATCGGAACCATTTCCGGGCACGATCAATCTCGCGACGCCCTATCACTACCGTTACTACGATGTGAATGTTGGGGCCACTCCCTTCATCCAGATCATCATGGATGCCTCCACAGTGACGGAGTTTGCTTCCGCCTACATCACCAGCTACGACCCGGCGAACAAGGCCACGAACTGGCTGGGAGACGCAGGAGTATCGGGCAACTACTTTGGAGTGGACCCACTCTTCTTCCAGGTGATTGCCACCCCGAACAGCATCCTGCGCGTTGTGATCAACAACACCACGGGAGGCGCCCTGCCGCTGGGCAACGGCATCTTCACCCTGACCGTGGAAGGCTATATCGATAGCTCGTTTGGCGAGCCCGGGGCGGTGCCCGAGCCCGCGACGCTGGGACTGACGCTCGCCGGACTCGGCGCTCTTGCCTTCCTCCACCACCGGCGCCGCCGGAACGCGTCATCGATAACCGATTAGCCCCCGAAGCTTACGAACCAGTCGAATCAGGAGAATTACTATGTCACTAGTGCATGCCTGCACCAGGCGCGCAGCCTGGACTATCGTCATTGCCGGCTTGATTCCTGCCGCTGTTTTCGCGCAGGACATCAGCGATACGGCCAGACAGCAGATCGCCGACATCATTGGCGTAAAGAAGACCTTCAACGCCGCCGAAAGCAAACTATCCTCCAACCTGGCATTCGCCGCCAGGCTCCAGCGAGGCGACCTGCCGGCCTCCGTGGCCAGCCTGGTACAGAATATCGCGGACGCCAACGGGCGGGTCGACGTGGAGATTCAAGGTCCCATCTCCAGCACCCTGGCATCGCAGGTCGTCGGACTCGGCGGCACCGTCACAGACGTTCAGCCCAGAAACCTGAGCGCGACTGTCCCGCTCTCCATGGTCGGCACGATCGCCGGTGACAGCAGTGTCATTTCGATTCGCGAGAAGGAGTCCAAGTCGACCAATCGATACACCTCCATTCCCGGCACCCGGTCTGTGGTCGAGTTTGATACGCCCAAGCCCTCGCCCGCCAACAGCCGCGAGGAGTCTCTCGGGGGCCCCCGCCGCCGCGCGTCGCGCGACGCGCAGATCTTCCCCCTGCTGGCCTCCCTGGCCCGTCCCGCCGGGTTGTCGTTCTTTCTCGGGTCGCTCACCAGCCAAGGCTACATCTCTCATCAGGCACAGCAGGTGGTCAGTACCCTGGGCATTAACGGGACTGGCGTCAAAGTGGGCGTGCTCTCAGACAGCGCCACACCAGCGCGTGTGGCAGCGCTGATCGCCACGGGCGATTTACCGGCCAACACCGTGGTCCTCCCCGGCCAGGCGGGCCCCGCCGGAGGCTCCGACGAGGGCACCGCCATGATGGAGATCGTCGCCGACATGGCTCCCGGTGCCCAGCTCTACTTCGCCACGGCGTTCACAAGTTCCGCCTCGTTTGCCGCCAACATTCTGGCCCTGCGCGCGGCCGGGTGCGACATCATCGTCGATGATGTCACTTACTTCAATGAAGGCGTGTTCCAGGACGGCCCCATCGCGAAGGCGGTCAACCAGGTCGTTGCCGATGGAGCACTCTACTTCTCGTCGGCCTCCAACAGCGGCAACATCACCAAGGGAACCTCCGGCACCTGGGAGGGCGACTTCCTGGATGGCGGCGCGGTGAGCGGCCCGCCTGCCACGGCTGGCGAGACCGGCAACTTCCACAATTTCGGCACGGCCGGCAGCCCCCAAAACTGGGATGTCCTCACCGCCGGTTCGACGTTTCTCAGTGTGAAATGGTCTGATCCCCTCGGCGCGAGCACCAACGATTACGATTTCTTTGTGCTTAATTCGACGGGAACGACCCTGACGGCTTTCTCGGCCGCCGTGCAGAACGGCACACAGGATCCCTATGAGGCCGTCTCCCGATCGGCTGGATTTGCGGCCAACAGCCGCCTGGTGATCGTCAAGTTCTCCGGGGCCGACCGCGCGCTCCACCTCGACACCGAGCGGGGCCGCGTATCCATCAGAACCACCGGCGCAACCTTCGGGCACAATGCGGCCGAGAAGACCATCACAGCGGCGGCCACCTACTGGAATAGCGCCCGCACCGGCACGCGGCCCTTCACTGGCGCCGCCAACACCATCGAGACGTTCAGCTCCGACGGACCGCGGAAGATGTTCTACACCGCCACCGGCGTCGCCATCACTCCAGGCAACGTTTTGTTCGGCACCAATGGCGGAACCACGCTCCAAAAGCCTGACCTCACCGCCGCCGATGGCGTTACCACCCGCACTCCGGGATTCAATCCCTTCTTTGGCACGTCGGCCTCAGCCCCTCATCTGGCCGGCATCGCCGCGTTGATCAAGTCGGCTAAACCCGGTCTGACCAATACACAGATCCGCCAAATCATGATCAACACCTCGCTCGATAACATGGCCCCGGGATGGGATCGTGACGGCGGCTACGGCATCGCCATGGCCCTCGCCGCCGTGAAGGCCGCCTTGCTGCTGCCGTAGACAGTTGCATCCCCGGCTCGAACAAAAGGACGGAAAGGCCAGCCAGCGCTGGCCTTTTTCGCGTTCAGCCGTCCACTCAGCGCCCCCGCCCGCCTGATATCCTGAGAGATTCCCCGCATGGCCACTACTATCCCCGACATCCTGGCCCGCATCGTTGCCACCAAACGGATCGAGGTCGCAGAAAAGTCCAAGCTCCGCAAAGGCTTGGAGCAGAACGCCGCGTTCCAGATCAAGCAACGGCGCGGCTTTCGCGCCGGGCTGCTGAAGAAAGCGCCGGCCATCATCGCCGAGATCAAGAAGGCGTCCCCCAGCAAAGGGCTGCTCTCGGCCGACTTCAACCCCGGCGCGCAGGCCCGCCAGTACTTCGCCGGCGGCGCCGCCGCGCTCTCCGTGCTGACGGACAAAGATTACTTCCAGGGCTCGCTGAGCGATCTGCGCTCAGCCCGTTCCATCGCCACCCTGCCGGTGCTGCGCAAGGACTTCACCATCGACGAGATCGATGTCATCGAGGCCGCCGCGGCCGGCGCCGACGCCATCCTGCTGATCGCCGCTATCCTCTCCCGCGAGGAATTGGAGCGGCTGCGAAGACTCGCCGCACGCTACGACATGGACGCTCTCGTGGAAGTGCATGACGACGCGGAGCTCGACCTCGCGCTGGAATCCGGCGCGGAAATCCTGGGCGTCAACAATCGCGATCTGCGCACCTTTGAGATCAGCCTCGATACCTCGGAGCGGCTGGCCGCCAGGATGCCCGCCGGCCTGCTGCGCGTGGCTGAGAGCGGCATCCATTCGCGGGCCGATGTCGAGCGGCTCCAGGCGTGCGGCTACCAGGCCTTTCTGGTCGGCGAGCACCTGATGAAGTCCGGCGATCCGGCAGCGGCGTTGAGGGCGCTCAGCGGCGCATGACGCTCGTCAAGATCTGCGGGATCACCTCGCTCGATGACGCGCGCCAGGCCATCGACGCGGGTGCCGACGCGCTCGGCTTCAACTTCTTCTCCGGCAGTCCGCGCTTTCTGACCGGCGCCGCCGCGGCGGCCATCCTCGAGCATCTGCCGGCCGGCATTCTCAGGGTCGGCGTCTATGTCGATGAGTTCCATCCCGCCGGCATGGACATCGCCCAGATGCACGGAGGCCCCGATCCTGCCGGTACACGCTTCTGGCGGGCATTATCCGCCACAACGCCCGGTTTGCGAGAGACAATAGAAACTAGCCGCGCGGAAGCGATTCTGATTGACACGCCAGCCGGCCCGCAACGCGGGGGTACCGGCAAAACGTTCGACTGGTCTCTGGCCGCAACGCTCCCGGGCCGCATCGTGCTGGCCGGCGGGCTGGGCCCGGACAACGTGGCCCAGGCCATTCGCACCGTCCGCCCGTGGGGCGTGGATGCGTGCTCGCGCCTGGAACGTGAGCCCGGAAAAAAGGATTACGCGAAGGTCGAGGAGTTTATCCGGCAAGTTCGCAATACACAGTTATGAGCCAAGCAACGCAGATGCCCGACGCCGGAGGCCACTTCGGCCCCTACGGCGGCCGCTATGTGCCCGAGACCCTGATGGCGCCGCTGGAAGCCCTGGAACAGGCCTACTACTCCGCGCGCCAGGATCCGGCATTTCAATCCGAACTGGCTGACCTGCTCGCCAACTTCGCCGGCCGGCCCACCCCGCTCTACGAGGCCAGGCGGCTGAGCGAAATGCTCGGCGGAGCGCGCATCTTCATCAAGCGGGAAGATCTGCTCCACACCGGCGCGCACAAGATCAACAACTGCCTCGGCCAGATCCTGCTCGCCCGCCGCATGGGCAAGAAACGCATCATTGCCGAGACCGGCGCGGGCCAGCACGGCGTCGCCTCGGCCACGGTCTGCGCGCTCTTCGGCTTGGAGTGCATCGTCTACATGGGCGAGGAGGACATGCGGCGGCAGAAGCTGAATGTCTTCCGGATGCGCCTGCTGGGCGCCAAGGTCGTCGCCGTTACATCCGGCAGCCGGACCCTGAAAGACGCCGTCAGTGAGGCGATGCGCGACTGGGTGACCAACATTGACACCACGCACTATCTGCTGGGCTCCGCGCTGGGCGCGCATCCGTACCCGATGATGGTGCGCGATTTCCACCGCTGTACGGGCGACGAAGCGCGGCAGCAGATTCTCGCGCGCGTCGGGCGCCTGCCGGACCGCATCTTTGCCTGTGTGGGCGGCGGCTCCAACGCCATTGGCATCTTCACCGCGTTTCTGGGTGACGAGAATGTGCGGCTGACGGGCGTGGAGGCGGGCGGGCGCAGTCTGTCGCCGGGCGAGCACGCCGCACGCTTTGAAGGCGGCGCGCCGGGCGTGTTGCAGGGCGCCTACAGCTACCTGTTGCAGGACGGCGACGGGCAGGTGTCGCTGACACATTCCGTTTCGGCCGGGCTCGATTATGCGTTGGTGGGTCCGGAACACGCGTGGCTGCACGATCAGGGCCGGGCCAACTATGTCTCGGCTTCCGACCGGGACGCCCTGAACGCCGCCAGAACTTTGGCGCGGACCGAGGGTATCATTCCCGCGCTGGAATCTGCGCACGCCGTAGCGGAGGCGATTCGCTGCGCGCCGGTGGACCAGGGCTTGATCTACATCGTCAACCTCTCCGGCCGGGGCGACAAGGACACGGATATTTATCGGGAGAACTTCCCGGAACTGGACGCGGAAAATGGGTAGGCATTGCCGTGTTCCGCTCCCTAACGGTCGCGGCTCGGAAACACGCGGCGCGGAAGCACGCGGCGCGGAAACACTCGGCTCGAATACGCTCGTGGTGAATACGCTCGTCGCGAATACGCTCGTCGCGAATACACTCTTCACGAATACGCTCGTCGCGAATACGCTCGTCGCGAATGCGCTAGTAGTGACCGAGCCGCGACCGTTAGGGAGCGGTCCCGCTCCGGCACGTCGCACGAATCTGTCTGAAATGGACTCTGACAATGGATAGCAGTCAACGCATCGCTGATCGCTTCGCACAGGCTCGTGCCTCGGGGCGGCCCGCACTCATCGCCTACATCACCGCCGGCGATCCCACTCCGGAGCGCACCGTCGAACTGGCTCTCGCGCTCGAACGCGGCGGCGCCAACATCCTCGAACTCGGCGTGCCCTTCTCAGATCCAATCGCCGACGGCCCCGTCATCCAGCGTGCCTCGGACCGCGCCCTGCGCGCCGGCACCACGGTCGCCCGCGTGCTCGACATCGCGGCCCAGATCCGCAAGCAGAGCGACATGCCCATCATCCTGTTCAGCTATCTGAACCCGCTGCTGCGCTACGGCTTCGACAAGCTCTGCCAGGACGCGCGCGAGGCCGGCATCGATGGCTGCCTCTTCACGGATCTCAGCGTGGAAGAGGCCGGCGACACGGTGGAGACCATGCGCAAGCACGGCCTGGACACTGTGTTCCTGGCCGCGCCCACCAGCACCGAGCGGCGGCTGAAACTAGTCGCGGAGTTCTCCACCGGCTTTGTCTATGTGGTATCGCGCACCGGCGTCACGGGCGAGCAGTCCACTGTGGCCGGCGGCGTGGACACGCTGGTCACCGAACTGCGCCAGCTCACGCAACTGCCGCTCGCAGTGGGCTTCGGCATCTCGAAGCGCGAGCATGTGGAGGCCGTTGGCCGCTATGCCGACGGCGTGGTCGTGGGCAGCGCGCTGATGCGCGTCATCGAACAATACGGCGCCTCGCCGGACCTTGCCGCGCAGCTCGAAACATTCACCAGGGAGCTCACCGCGCGGCCATGACGAACGAAGAGGCACAGCTGGCGCTGGACGAACTCCGCGCCGCCATCGACGAGGTGGACATCCGCATCCTGGCGCTATTCAACGAGCGCGCCGGCGTGGTTTCCGGCATCGGCGACATCAAGAAGCAGATGACGATGCCGATCTACGAGCCGAAGCGCGAGGAAGAGGTCTTCCGCAACGTCATCAGCAACAATCACGGCCCGCTCTCGGAGGGCGCCGTGCGGCGCCTCTTTGAGCGCATCATCGACGAAATGCGCACGCTGCAGCGCGAGCGCATGGCTCGCGAAACTGGCAAGGAGAACTCCAAATGATCGTGGTGATGGAACGCGGCGCGACGGAAGAAAACATCCAGAACGTCATCGACAAGTTCATTCTGCTGGAGTTCTCGGTGCATCGCTCCACCGGCGTGGTGCACACGGTGCTGGGCGGAGTGGGCCCGGCGGAACTGGTGGATCCGGCGGAGTTCAAAGTGATGCCGGGCGTGCGCGAATGCTACCGCATCATGTCGCCCTACAAGCTGGCCAGCCGGGCCTTCAAACCCGAGGGCACGGTGGTGCGCTTTGAATCCGCGGCGGCGGGCAAAGTGGAAATCGGCGGCACGCAGGTGGTGGTGATGGCCGGACCATCGTGCGTCGAAAGCGAAGAGCAGATCAAACAGTGCGCCGGCATCGCGGCGGCCAACGGCGCCCGCTTCCTGCGCGCCGGCGCCTTCAAGCCGCAGAGCTCGCCCTACGGTTTTCAGGGCTTGGGAGAGCTGGGCCTGCAACTGCTGCGGAAAGCGGCTGATGAACACGGCCTCTTCGTCGTCAGCGAGGTGGTGGACCACACCCAGATTCCGCTGATGGAGCAGTATGTGGATCTCCTCCAGGTGGGCGCGCAGAACATGCAGAACTTCACGCTGCTGCGCGAACTGGGCGCGACCCAAAAGCCCGTGCTGCTGAAGCGCGGCATCAGCGCCACCATCGAGGAGCTGCTGCTCTCGGCTGAGTACATCCTGACGGGCGGCAACTACAACGTCGTCCTATGCGAGCGCGGCATCCGCACGTTTGAAACCTATACGGCCAGCACCATGGACATCGCCGCCATCCCCGTGGTCCACAAGCTCTCGCACCTGCCGATTGTCGCCGACCCTTCGCACGGCACGGGCCGCCGCGACAAGGTCACGCCGATGGCGCGGGCCGCTGTAGCCGCCGGCGCCGACGGGCTGCTGGTGGAGGTCCATCCCGATCCGGACCGCGCACTCAGCGACGGCGCCCACTCCCAGCGGCCGGAGCAGTTTGCCGAGCTGATGGCGCAGTTGAAAGTGATTGCCGCGGCAGTGGGCCGCAGCGTTTAGGACCCTCATCATGCAGACCGTTGCCATTGTCGGAGCCGGCCTCATCGGCGGCTCATTCGCACTCGCGCTGCGTCGCGCGGGATTCAGCGGCGGCATCGTCGGCGTCAGTAGCCCGCCCGCCATTGAAACGGCGTTGCGGCTGGGCGTGATCGATCACGGCGTGACCCTTGTCGAAGCCTGCGCCGCCGCCGACCTCATCTACCTCGCCGGACCGATCCACAAGATCATCGATGTCATTCCGCAACTCGATTCGCTGGTGAAGCCGGGCGCGCTGGTCACCGATGCCGGCAGCACCAAGAGCCGCATCTGCGCGGCCGGCGCGCTGCTGAAGAACGCGCAGTTTCTCGGCGGGCACCCGATGGCCGGCAAGGAGTCGCGCGGCGCAGCTTCGGCCGATGCCGCGCTCTTCCAAGGGCGGCCCTACCTGCTGACGCCGAACTCGCTGGCGGAACTGGAGACGCCGGCCGCCCGCGAGTTTGTCGAGTGGGTGACGGCCATTGGCGCCGAACCGCGTGTGCTCTCGCCGGAACTGCATGACCGCGTGGTGGCCCACTCTTCGCATCTGCCGCAACTGCTCTCCACAACGCTGGCCGCCACGCTCGGCGCGCATCCGGATTCATACGCCATCGCCGCCGCGGCCGGGCCCGGTTTGCTGGATTCCACGCGGCTCGCCATGAGCGCGTGGGAGATCTGGAACGACATCGTGGATACCAACCGCGCCGAGATCGCAGCCACGCTGGCGGAATACGAGGAGCGGCTGCGCGCGCTGCGGCTGGCGCTCGAGACGGGCAGTGTGGAAGAGACGTTCCGCGCCGGCGGCGAGTTTGCGCGGCGGCTGCGGGACGCCGAGTAGGCCGCCGCTCAGACGTGCTGATCGAAGAGGATCTGGTTGCCGTCGGGATCCATCACTACAAAGCTGGCGGGCCCTTTCGTGCTCTCGTCGGCTTCCTGCACCATCTGCACGCCCCGCGCCTTGAGCTGGCGCTGTAGTTCGCGGATATCCGTAAATGCCGCCAGTTTCTGCGCGTTCTGATCCCAGCCCGGATTAAAGGTCATGATGTTCTTGTCGAACATGCCCTGAAAGAGGCCGATGACGTGCGTGCCGTTCACCAGGACCACCCACGTCTTGCCATTTCCGTGGCGCATCTTGAAACCGAACTTTTCGTAGAACCGCTTGGACACCTGGAGGTCCTTGACGGCTAGGCTGACCGAAAACGCGCCTACCTCCATGGTTGCTGGAGCTGCTGCGGGAGCGGCGGCGGGAGCTTGGCCCGCGACGGCGGCGACGGTGGCGGTGGCAGTGGCGGCCAGGACCTGACGGCGAGTGCGCATCGGTGTCTCCTTCGCCATACTTTACCATCGAGTAGGCGTTCGCTCAAGTTTCAACGCCGCCGCCTGCCGCGCGAGTTTGTCGCGGAACCGGGCGCCGCCTGCGCTAGGCTTTTATTGAGGATGGCTTCGCTAACAAACAAGACCGCGCAATATCGCGTGCATGGCATGGACTGCGCCGAAGAGGTGTCTCTGCTGCGCGCGCGACTGAGCCGTGTGGCGGGCGTGCGCGACCTGCGCTTCGATGTGATCCAGGCGCGGATGGATGTGGAGTATTCGCCCTCCGCCGTGCAACCGGAGACGATTATCCAGGCAGTGGCGTCTGTAGGCATGCGCTGCGAGCCGTGGCAGGCAGTGAGCACGGGAGGCAGCTTCTGGCAGCGGCGCGGCCGCACCCTACTGGCGTGGGTGAGCGGATTGGCGCTGGTGGGCGGGATGACGGTGCAGGCGGTCCATTCCGGGGATCTGGTGCGGAGCCTGTTGGCGCACGAACACGGCGGGCACGCGGAATCGCTAGGCGGCCTGGCGCTCTTCTGGATCGCGATGGTTGCCGGGTCGGCCGCGCTGCTGCCGAAAGCATGGGCGTCGCTGCGGGCGCTACGGCCGGATCTGAACCTGCTGATCGTGTTGTCGTTGATCGGCTCCGGCCTGCTGGACGAATGGACAGAGGCGGCCACGCTCTCCTTTCTGTTCGCGCTGGCCGGGCAACTGGAAGCGTGGAGCATGGGGCGGGCGCGGGAGGCGATCACGCGGCTGTTTGCCGTGACTCCAGCCGAGGCCGCAGTCGTGCACGGCGATCACGAGCATCGCACTTCGCTGGAGCGCGTGCCGGCCGGCTCGCTGGTTCGGGTGCGCGCGGGGGAACGAATTCCGTTTGACGGCGTGGTGGAGCGCGGCGTCTCGCAGGTGAACCAGGCTCTCATCACCGGTGAATCGGTGGCGGTGGAAAAAACGTCGGGCGGGCGCGTCTACGCGGGCACGATGAACGAGACGGGCGAGCTCGATATCCGCACGTCGGGGCCGGCATCCGATACCACGCTGGCGCGGATCATCCGCATGGTGGGCGATTCGCAAGCCCGCCGCGCGCCCAGCGAGCAGTTTGTGGAGAGGTTCGCGCGCTACTACACGCCGGCCGTGTTTCTGCTGGCGTTCAGCGTCGCCGTGATGCCGCCCTTGCTGCGCGGCGGCGATTGGAGCCACTGGTTCTATCAGGGCATGGTGATCCTGCTGATTTCGTGCCCGTGCGCGCTGGTGATCTCCACTCCGGTGAGCATCGTTTCCGCGCTGGCTAGCGCGGCCAGGAATGGAGTCCTGATCAAGGGCGGCGCGTTTCTGGAAGAGGCGGCGCGGATCCGCGCCGTGGCGGTGGATGCCGAATGCGTGGAGGCGCATCCCAACGCGGGCCGCGTGGTGGCGGCGCTGCGGCGGCGCGGCGTGGAGCGGACCGTTCTCTTCACCGGAGGCACGGCGCGGGTGGTGCGCGAGTTTGCGGGGGCGGCGGGCTTTGACGAGGCGCTGGCAGGCGTTTCAATCGCGGAGCGGGACAGCCACGTGCGCGGGCTGATGAAGTGGCCCGGACACGTGGCGCTGGTGGGCGACGCGGGGCGGGAGGTACAGACCGGCGCGGGCTCGCTGGGCATCAGCCTGGGGCGGCGGGGCGCGGATCTGGCGCGCGAATCGGCCGACGTGGTGCTGATGACCAGCGATCTGGAACGGGTGGTGTTTCTGCTGGACCATGCGCGGCGCACGCTGCGAGTCATCAAACAAAATGTGGGCTTTGCGTTGGGTATGAAGGCGCTCTTCCTGGCGGCGGCGATGGCCGGCGTGGCCACCTTATGGATGGCCGTGGCGGCGGACATGGGCGCTACTCTGATGGTGACGCTGAACGGATTGCGACTGTTGCGGGCGCGCGAGCATCCAACCGAGTGATGATGCGGCGGCGTGAGTTGTGGATATTGCCCTGGCTGCCAGCGATAGTGCTGCCAGCGGTGGTGCTGCGGGCCCAGGGCGCCGATGCCGTGCGCGGGCGCGTGGCTGGGGATCTGAAACTGCGGCTGGCGGACGGGCGCATCGTGGCGCTCAACGGCGACGCGGATTCGGCCGGCGTACTACGGGATGAGCGCCTGGCGCGCGACGAGTTTGAGCTGCGCGGGCGCTTCACGGCTCGGGAGGCATTCACCATCGATCCCATCCATCTGCGCGCCATCTTCGTGTGGCGCGGCGGACGGAAATTCGTGGTGACGTATTGGTGCGACGTCTGCGCCATCCGCGCCTGGACCCCGGGCCGCTGCCAGTGCTGCCAGGACGAGATGGCTTTGGATCTGCGCGACCCCGCCCTCAAAGAAACGTAAACTGTAAGGGCATGACACGCGCCCTGGTTCTCCTCGCATTCACCCCGCTCATGACACAAGCAGCCAACTACACCATTCAGAAGACAACCTTCGATTCGGTCGAGGTCTTCATTCTGCGCGACGAGGCTCGCGCCACCGAGGTGCGTATCGCGCCGTCGGTTGGCAACAACTCCTATGAGATGACCGTGAAGGGCAAGCGGGTGTTCTGGACCCCATACCAGAATGTCGGCGAATTTGCCGCCAAGCCGGTGCATCTGGGCAATCCGTTGCTTTGGCCGTGGGCCAACCGCATCGACGGCACAGCTTACTATGCCAACGGGAAGAAGTATCTGTTGAACACGGAGTTGGGCAACGTGCGGCCGGGGCCGAACAACACGCCGATCCACGGCCTGCTCACGTTCACCAAGCTGTGGAGCGTCGTGAAGGCCGAGGCGGGCGACAGCGGCGCCGTGCTGACCGCGCGGATCGAATACTGGCGGCGGCCGGAGCTGATGGCGCAATTTCCGTTCGCGCACAACATCGAGATGACCTACCGGCTGAAGAACGGCGCGCTGGAGGTGGAGACGGTGATCGAGAATCTGAGCAGCGACGCGATGCCGGTGTCGCTCGGGTATCATCCCTATTTCCAGGTGAATGACGCGCCGCGGAATGAGTGGCGGGTGCACCTGCCGGCGAAGGACAAGCTAACGCTATCGAACCGGCTGATCCCGACCGGGGAGCGGCAGCCGAATCCTTATGCGGATCCGCAATCACTGAACGGAATCGTGCTGGATGACGTGATGGACGGATTGACGCGGGACACCGACGGATTCTCGCGGTTCTGGGTGGAAGGCAAGAAAGAGCGGATCACGGTGGAGTACGGGCCGAAGTATACGGTGGCCGTGGTGTACGCCCCGGCGGGCCGTGGCTTTGTGTGCTTTGAACCGATGACTGGGATCACGAATGCGTTCAACGCAGCGCAGGCGGGCTGGTATCAGGGGCTGCAATCGGTGGCGCCGGGCGGGACGTGGCGGGAGACGTTTCGGGTGGTGCCGAGCGGGTACTGAGAAGCTACGAGACCAGGGGGTCTCGTAGCGGGCGAGGGCGCCCGCCCACGAAGACCGTTCACGCAAAAGAGCCCGGCTTGCGCCGGGCTCTTTTGCTGACTGTGGATGATTCGCTTACTTCACGCCGGCCGGCTTTTTGGGCGCGGCGGCAGGCGGGGCGGCGGGCTTGGCGGCCGGAGCGGCAGGTGCAGCACCGGGTGCAGCAGCGGCGCCGGTGCCGAACTTCTTATCGTAGCCGTCGACGATCTGCTGGGTGATGTCGATGCCATTGGCGGCCCAGAGCACCGGGCTCTGCTGGGTGCTGACATCGAGAACCACGGCAAAGGCCTGGCCCTTGGCGTATTCATCGATCACTTGAATCATGCGCTGGCCGATCTCATTGACGAGCTTGCCCTCTTCGGCCTGGAGTTCCTGCTGCATATCTTCGCTATCCCACTGCAGCTTCTTCTGAATGTCGTCGATTTCGCGCGTCAGCTTCTCACGCGCCTCGGCGGACATGGTGTTGGCGCCCTTGCTGAGAGCCTCGCGCTTCTTCTGCAGCTCACCGTTGCGGCCTTCCAGATCCTTGGCCTTGGGCTCAAACTTGACGCGGATGGCGTTGCGGGCCTTCTCGCCGTCTTTGGTGGCCAGAATCGCGCCCTGAATGTTGATAATGGCCACCTTCGTGGGAGGGGCCTGCGCCGGCACGGCCGGAGCGGTAAGGATCAGGGCCAGCACACCGAGGCCCATATGCTTCGCGTCAAATCTCACTGTGTTCAAACTCCTAAGACAATATCGATCGTAACATGGCTCCAGCGCTCGCTGGCGCCGGGGCGCTAGAACGTGCGGCTGATGGTGAAGCGGAACATGGTCCGCTTCTCCCGGTAGGGCGACGGCCGCGCAAAGGTAGCTGCCGCATTGGCGTAGGTCGCAAAATTCGGGAATGATGCCGCGTCTGCCGCGATGGGCGGAACAAACATCTGGTCCACAATCGACGGATTGTAGGCGTAGTAGAGCCGGAAGGGCGCGTTGACCACCGGCATCATGATCTGGAACTCGATGCCGGTGGACATGCGGATCTTCTGAGACTCCGGAACGATGACGGCCTCATTGTTGAAGCCAGCCTGCGGATAGGCGCCGTTGAGGGAGGCCAGACGGCTGGGATTGAGGCGCAACTGGCTGGGGCGGGTGATGCGGTTGACGCCGGCATCGAAGAACGCGGCCAGCACCAGGGGCCCGAAGATCGGGATGCGGTACTCGATGTTGCCGACGCCCTGCGTATCGCCGCCAGGGAAGACCAACTGGTAGATCGGGATGCTCTGCGTGACGGCCACATTCGTGGGTACGCCATTGATGATCTGTTTCTGAGTGCGCGCCGAACCGTCGCTGTTTAGAACCGGGATGGATGCCTCGCTGGGGATGTAGGCGAACGGCCCGATGCCCCAGATTTCAAAGCCGCGGACGTCCTGTTCGCCGCCCATGAAGACGCGATTGAAAGGCGGCGCCACGCGATCGCCGTAGCCGGAGATGAAGCGGCCAAGGCCGCGCATGCCGATCACGTGCTTGGGCATGAAGCCCTTGCGGAAGTAAGTGGCCGAGACGGTGGGCTCGATGAGGTTCACATTGCCGCCCAGCGGTCCGCCGGCGTAGGAGATGGAGGCGAAGAAGCTGCGTCCGCGGGAGGGCGTGACGGGGTGATCCACCGTGTTGTACGTGTAGGACGGGATCACGCGGCTGGTGATGATGCCCTGCAGCGAGTTGGGCCCGTCGAAATTGAGGAAGTTCGAATATTGGAAGTAGCTGGTGGAGCCCGTGTTGCGCGGCTGAATATTCGACTTGTCGATACCGTAAGTGAGGCTGAGCCGCGCGAAGCTGCGCTTCAGCGGATAGCTCACAAACGTGG
Organism: Paludibaculum sp.; assembly: GCA_036504135.1. GTDB lineage: Bacteria > Acidobacteriota > Terriglobia > Bryobacterales > Bryobacteraceae > Paludibaculum. The sequence goes on along the minus strand of DASXVP010000016.1, from coordinate 141,730 downwards.
TGGCGCCGAACCCGTTGGAAGTGTAGTTCAACAGGTTGTCGGTGCCGAGCGCGTTGTACAGGGGGATCAGGTTGCGGCCGGAGAAGAGCGAAACCTCGCGGGCCTGGTCGTAGTTGAAGCGCTGCGTGTAAATGGTAAAGCCGGCCTGCATGGGCTTGTCGAACAGGTACGGTTCGGTGAAGCCGAAGGTGGCGCTGCGCATGCGGTCGCCGAGTTCGGCGTTGAGGCTGAGCGTTTCGCCGAGGCCCAGGAAATTATTGGTGGCGTAGCCAAAGCCGATGAAGCTGCCGGCGATGCCGGAGACGCCGCCGTTGAGGCTGATGGAGTTCTTACCGCGCTCCTTCACCTTCACCGTGATGTCGACGGTATTGTTCTTGGTGTCGCGGGTGATGTTGGCGGCTTCCTCTTCCTTGAGAGCTTCAAAGTAGCCAAGCTGGTTCAGGCGCAGCACGCTCAACTCCCACAGACGGGTGTTGTACATGTCGCCTTCATCGATCAGCATCTCGCGGCGGATGACCTTGTCGCGCGTCGTGGTGTTGCCCTGGAAATCGATACGGCGCACGAAGAACTGCTTGCCTTCGTCGACGTTGATGGTGAGATCGATCTTGCCCTCGGCGGGCTTGGGATCGAAGTCGGGCTCCGGCACGGCATCGATGTAGCCGAATTCGCCATAGAGCTTCTGCAGGGCCTTGAAGCCCTTGGAGAGGTTCTCGGTGGAGAAGATGTCGCCGGACCCCATTTTGAATAGGGGGCGCATGAGGGTTTCCGGAGTGCGGAAGAGTTTGACGCCGACGAAATTGATGTTGTTCAGGCGGAACAGCGGGCCCTCGTCCACGGTGAGGTGCAAGTTGGCCGCTTTGCCGGGCTTGGACTTCATGAACGGTATGAGCTTGTTGTGGCCGCCGCCGATGTTGACCATATCGACCTTGGAATCGCTGACGCGCGCCAGGAAGTAGCCCTTGGAGGTGTACCCCATGCGGATGCGGTCCTTATCCTCTTCCAGCTTGGTGGAATCGAAGGTCCGGGCAAAGAGGCTCTCCAGGAAAATGGAGCGGGGGACGCCAATGGGCTTGAGGTTTTTCATCGCGCGGATCACCGCGCGATCGCCCAACGCCTTATTGTTGATGATGTCGATCTTGCCGACCTTGACCTTGGCGCCTTCCTGAATGCGGAAGGTCACTTCGATGGACGACGGCGGGATCTGGCGGATTTCGGGGGTGACGGTGGCGAACTGGCGTCCGCGCTCGGAGAGGAACTCCTTCAACACGTTGGCGGCGCGCTGCACCTTGCCCTGTTCATACTGCTGCTCGACGGAGAGGCCGACGCGGCGCTCCTTGAAACGGTCGAGGATTTCGGAGACGGTGATGGACTTGTTGCCCTCGTACTTGATGGAGCGCACGACGCGTCGCTCGGTGACGAGGAAGCGCACAATCCAGCCGGTCTTGCCGGCTTCGCGCTCGAGAACGATGTCGTCAAAGCGGCCGGTATTCCAGAGAGCCATGAAATCGCGGTGCAGGGCGTCGTTATCGTAACGATCACCTTTGCGGGTGAGGATGAGTGCGCGCAGGGTGTCCTGCGGCACACGGCGTGCGCCGCGGAATTCGATGATCTCCACGACATCGGGCACGACGACGGGCCCGGCATCGACTGCCGGAGCGGCGGGTGCTGCGGGCTGGGTGGTATCAGCCGCGGGTTTGGCCGGATCCACCTTCGCCGGAGCGACGGGTTCAAACGGGCCTGGTTTCTTGGGCTCTGCCGGTGGGGGCTGAGCGGGCATCGCGGATGGGACGGTTTCGAAGGGATTCGCCTTTTTCGCTTCCGCCGGTTTGGGCGCCTGCGCCGGTGAGGGCGAGGCTTGGGGAGCCGCCTGGAGATTACCTGTCGGGCTCACCAATGCAACAGCTAGTGCTACAAGACAGAGCAGGACACTATCCAGGCCTCTTCGCCTGTGGGTCATCGTGAAGAGTCGAGATCCTTTCTTAACTGCGCCTTCGCCTGAGACGTGTCCTAGCTGGCAAGCGTTTCACGGAAACGTCCCTACACGCAGGCCCAAAGACTTCATTCTAGCGGAATCCGGAGGCCTCAACAATCAGTCTCTTGGCCTCTCTTTCCGTCTTCGGCTCGAAAGCGTCCGGAAACGGCGTTTTCTGGCGAATCTGGAAAAGAATCCGCGGGCATCGGCCCGGTGAAGGGCGCATCGAAATCCGGCGGGCCGGCCGCGGCAACCGGCGAGACCGGCGCAGGCTCCTGGATTTGAACCCACGCAGGCGCCCAGGAACTGTCGCCCCAATCGGCGGCTAGCGACTGGAAGCGGCCGCTGAATCGGGCAAGGCCCAGGCCGAACATCAGTTGCGCGGGAAGAGTGGAGAGCGGCGGAAAATAGGCGGGCGCGAAGGGGTTGACCAACCTCAGCAGATACTTCTGGCAGGCCAGTTGCCACGCGATGGCGAGCAGGAAACCGAGGATCAGGTTGCGCGCGATGCCTCGAGGCCGGGCGATCAGGCCAAAGACGGCGCCCAGCAGCCCGTAGCCTACCACCAGCAACGCGCCGCCAGCCAGGGAGGCGCGGCTCAGCCCCATGCTGTAAACCGACTCACCGAAGAAGAGAGCGCCAGCGACGTTGAGTTTCGCCCACCACTGCTCGCCGCGCAGCCAGGAGTGAAACAGAAGCCACGCCAAGGCAGGCAAGCCCGCCACGACGCCGGTATCGAGCCCTGCCAGCAGGCGAATCGCGATGGGCGACAGGCCAGTTCGGGACGTCTCGCCTTCCGAGGTTGGCTGCATTTTCAGTGCGTTGCTTCCACCGTACCAGAACCGCTATTCGGGCTTGTTGTAGTAATACGAGTGATAGTAGGTGTACTTGCTGTAAAGCTCGCCCTTGTGAGCGCCGTTCACCAGAATGCCGAGGATGTTGTTCTGGCAGAGCGAGCCCATGGCGCGCGTTACGGAATCAATGGTGGTGGTCCCGATACGGACCACGAGAAGGAGGCCGTGGCACAGCGTGGAGAGGAGGTTGGCGTCGGCCGCGAACAGCAGCGGCGGCGTGTCGAGCAGGACCCAGTTAAAAATGGAGGGCAGCCGGTCGAGGAGGTGCTTGACCTCGGGCAGATTGAGCAGTTCCAGCGGATTGAGGACGGCTTCGCCGGCGGTCATAATGCAGAGATTGGTGCCCTCGACCCGTTTGATGATCTCTTCCAGGGACGCCTTGCCCTGGAGGAAATCGGTGATGCCGGGCCCGCGAGGCACCTGAAAGAGTGTATGAATCACCGGGCGGCGAAAGTCGAAATCGGCAAGCAGTGTCAGACTGCCCTCCAACTGGGACTGAGCCAGCGCGAGGTTGGCCGCGCAGAAGGACTTCCCCTCGGCGGGCGAAGCCGAGGTCACGACGATGGTGTGGATGGGCTGAAGGCTTTGCAGGTGGTTCAGCCTGGTTCGAATGCTGCGAAACTCCTCGGCGGGTGATTCGCTGGGGCGGCTGGAATCCAGCAGCGACGCATCGGGAGACGGCGTGAAGGGGATGGTTTCAATCCTGGACAGCAGACCCTGCAGGTCCTGCGCCGGGCTGGCCTGTGGCGCCGCGGGAGCGGCCGCGGTGGCGCCCGGCGGCAATCCGCCGATGGTCGGCGACTCCACTCTCCGCAGTGCATCATGAACTCGACTCATTCCGTCCTCCGGTTCTGCGTTTCAACCAACAGACACTCCACTACCGAATCAAGCCCGCTGTGTGAAATAGTAAGCGATCGAGCCGCCCATCAGCAGGAGGCCGATCAGAAACGTGGCGGCCCACGCCGCCAGCCCCATGCGCCGCCGGCGCCGCACCACAAAGTCGTTTTCCAGCAGGGGAATACTGCCCAGAATGGTGAGCTTGGTATAGGCGCGAACGTCTTTCAAATTCTTGAGCGAGGTATCCTTGACTTCCCGGCCCGCAGCCAGTACCGCGCCGAGAAGCGCGCCCAGAGCAAGGCCCGCCCCGATGATGAGCAGCCGCTTCGGCGCGTAAGGCTCCTCCGGGATTACAGGCGTCTCCAGAATCTCCAGCATCTCGCCCTGCTTCTTGCTCTCCAGCTCGGAGGCCATGGAGGACACCTGCATCTTCTTGCTGAGGTCGTTGTAGCGTGAGGTCGCCAGATCCTTGTCGCGGAGAAGCTGGATGTAGTCCTGGTTGGCGGCTGGCGTGGATTCAAGCCGGGCCTGGGTATTCCTCAGGCGGGTCTGCACGTCGCGCAACTGCTTGTTCAAGTCCTCGATCTCGATGTCCTTGCCCTGCAACGCGGCCTGGGTGCGGGAGATGCTCGAATTGGTCTCCCTGAGCTTATCGGCATTAGGATTTCTGCCGGCAGGGCGCGGTCTTGCGGCGGCGGTCTCGGGCTTGGCCGCGTCCTTTGCGATCTGCTCCCGCTGTGCCTTCTTGCTTTGCAGGTAGGACAGCAGGCGCTGGACATCGGGATGGCTGTCTCTGTACGACTCGCGAGCGATCACCAGCCGCGCCTCGAGTTGCTCGATCTCCCGGTCGGCCTGAATCAGGCGGTCATTGCGAGCGGCCGCTGCAGCCTCAATCTGCTGTTCGGGCGCCGGGGCCGCGGAAAGCGCCTGGGCAGTATCACGCAGTTCCCGCAGTTGCGAATCGAGCAGGAGCTTGTCCTGCATGGAGCGGTTGATCTGAGAGTTGATCGACTGGATGTTGGCTTCCATCGCAGTGACGCGGCTAATGATCATCTGCTCCTGTTCCGGGAGCTGGCCCATGTTCTTGGAACGGAAGGCAGCGATCTTGGCATCTAGCTCGTCCAGATCGGATTTGGCCGATTCGTACTGTTCCTTGAAAAACGTGGAGGTGCTCTCGGACTGTGCCGTGCGCGTCTTGAGGTTTTCGTCGACGAACTTAGCCATCAGATCCATGCACACCTTCTGAGCCAGATGGCGGTCTGAATAAGAGAAGGCGACGGGGAACGAGGTGGCGGAGCGGCCGGCGCGCCCGCCAACCGCCTGCAACTGGCCCATGGTGATGTCTTTTCTCATCGTGTCGACGATATCGTCGGTGGGCAGACGCTTGCGGTCGTCGGGATAGAGATTGTAGGTCTGGATCAGGTTGATGAGATTCTGGCGGCTGAGGATGTTCTGGTAGGTGGTGTTGACGCGCTGCGAAATCTGCTCGCTGATGTTGGTTTCCACCAGGCGGGAAGAGACTTGCGGCGGCACCACTCGAATGGTGCCCTCGGCGCGGTATGAGTTGGGCCAGAAGAAGGCGACAACCACGCCGATCACAAGGCCGGCAAACAACGGGGCGAGAATCCACGAACGGTGGCGGCGGAGGATGTCGATGTAGTCTTCGATGTCCATCTCGCGGCGGGCGATGGAGATCGGCTGCTCCGGCAGCGGCGGATTGGTAAAAGAAGTAGCCATACTGATTTGCCTTAGCGCGTTGCCTGATGGGACGTTGCCTTACGGGACAAAGATGTGATCGCCATCCTGGAGGAAGATGTTCTGCTCCAGTTTTTTGCCTTTGATCACTTCGTCGTAGTTGAACTTGATGCGCTCCGTGCCTCGCATGATCACGATTTTGCTCTTTTTCGCCCATTGGCCGAGCCCGGCCGAACTGAGGGCCTGCAGTATCGTGGTGGGCGTGACGAGCGGCACGGCGCCAGACTGGCTGACGTTGCCGGAGAGGTAATAGCGTTTGCTCTGCACGGAAGTGACGGACACGTTGACTTCCGGCTTGGTAAGAATTTTCGAATAGGCCTCGGCGACGCGGAGCGCCAATGCAGCCGGGGTCAGACCGGCGGCCTCCACTTCGCCCGCCAGCAGCAGCGAGATTTTGCCGTCGGGGCGAACCACGACGCTACTGCTCATCTCCGGCTCGCGCCAGATCCGGATGGCAAGCACATCGCGAGCGCCAATAATGTAGGTCTTGGGGTCGACAGGGGCGGCGACGGGGGCGGCGGCCGGATCCTCTTTCTTCGCCTCAGCCGGCGGATTGGCGGCCTGTCCTCGATTGGACTGCGCCGCCGGAGACGCAGGAGCCTGGCCGGACGCCGGCTCCGCGGCAGCTACCGTTGAGAGCAGGATCGCCACCGCCAGCAGCGCTCCAAACCAGAAAAATCGGCCCAACCTCATACTCCATCCTCCACTGCACGCAAACTCCGGACAGTTTCCAGACTGGAGGCGCCGGGAATTGTGAATGACAACACCCGCACCTCTCCCAGAACTAGCTTCCTCTCATTGTACAACAGCACTTTGCATCGCTATGTCACGCTCATTGGCCAACTTACGGCAATCGGTACCCTATCCGTCGTACCCTGAGAGTCAAAGCCAATGCCGTATTTTCTTGCCAAAACCGATCCGGAAACCTATTCCATTGCCCAGTTCCAGGCCGACAAGCAGACCACCTGGGATGGCGTCACCAATGCGCAGGCAGTGATCGTCATCAAGACCATGAAGCCTGGCGACAAGGTGTTTATTTATCACAGCATGGGCCAATTGGCCGTGATGGGCCTGGCGAAGGTGACTTCGGCGCCGCGGCCGGATGCGAACAACGCGAAGTCGTGGGTTGTGGACTTGGCCTTCCTGCGCCTTTTGGACCCGCCCACCACGCTGGCCGACGTCAAGGGCAGCGGCCTGTTCGACGACTGGGCGCTGGTGCGGCAGAGCCGCCTATCGACGATGGCCGCGCCCGAATCCTTCGTCGAGTGGATGCGCGCGCGCTACCCCAAGGCCAAGCTATAGTAGCCGGCCTCTTTCAACATCGCGTAGACGCGGGCGATGGGAAGTCCGACTATGTTGAAGTAGCAGCCCTCGATGCCGGTGACAAACTTGGATGCCTGGCCCTGGATGGCGTAGGCGCCGGCCTTGTCCATCGGCTCGCCGGTGGCGGCGTATGCGAGGATCTCGCCTTCGGTGAGCGAGGCAAAACGGACGCGCGTCCGTTCGACGCCATGCCACTCGCGCCCGGCATGGCGCAGGCAGACTCCGGTGAGCACAAAATGCTCGCGTCCGCCCAGCGCGCGCAGCATGCGGGCTGCGTCAGCGGCGGAGGCCGGCTTTTCGAGCACAGCCTCATCCACCACCACCGTGGTATCAGCGGCCAGCACGAACTCGTCAAAAAGCGATGGCACGGCGGCGGCCTTTTCCCGGGCGAGGCGCTCGACGTATTGATCGGGCGGCTCGCCTGCGCCGCGGACTTCGGCAATGCCCGCCACGCGGACGACAAAGGGCACGCCAGCCTGGATCAGGATCTCCTGGCGGCGCGGCGATTGCGAGGCTAAAACGATCATCGGAATCTCAGCCTAGCACGCGGCCAGCGTCGTGCCGCGCATGCTAAAATCGGAGGTTTCCCACTGCCGTCAGTGGGGAGGCACCCCATGGAACGCGCCGGCCGTATCATCTCCAAGCTCAAGTCGGCGCGAAAGCACTTCACGCTGGAGGATCTGTCCTGCGCAGCCTGGCCCGCCGCGGTGGGCAAGCGGCTGGCCTCGCGTACGCGGGCCCTCACGCTGAAGGGCAACCGGCTGATTGTCGAAGTGGAAGACGATTTGTGGCGGCGGAATCTGGAGATGTTGCAGCCGCAGATTCTGAGAAATTTCGCAGACCTGCTGGAGGGCGCCTCGCCCACCCACATCGAGTTTCGCATCGGCATTCCGCGCAGGCCACCACAAAGGGAAGAGGCGCCGGGCGCATTCACGCTCACCTCGCCCGTGGCGCGGGCCGAGGACGATGCCGATGGCATTGCCGATCCGGTTTTGCGGCGCATTTACATCAACTCCCGCAGAAAGGCGCTGGCGTCGTGAAGATCACCGAACAAGAGGTCCGTTATGTGGCCGGCCTGGGCAATCTCCAATTGAGCGAAGCGGAGATCGTGCGGATGGCGCACGATCTGGACGGCATCCTGACGCACATCGAGAAGCTGAACGAACTGGACACGACGGGCGTGGAGCCGATGGCGCAGGTGCTGTACGAGGCCAGCGATACGTCCACGCTGCGCGCCGATGTGGCCGGCGAAACCTTCGACAATGTGACGGCGCTCGCCAACGCGCCGCTGTCCGGCTCCGGGCAGTTCAAAGTCCCCAAGATTATCGAGCGGTAACTGATGAACGTCCCCCAAATGACCATTGCCGGCATCCAGACCGGCCTGCGCGAGAAACAATTCAGCGCCACGGAACTGGCGCGCGAGGCTCTGGCCTTTGCGCGCGCCGAGAATCCAGCCACCAACGCCTACCTGATTCTGAGCGAAGAGCGGGCGATGCGGGCGGCGGCCGAAGTGGATGCGACGCTGGCGCGAGGAGGAGAGCCGGGGCCGCTGGCCGGCGTGCCTGTGGCGGTGAAGGACGTGATTGTCACCAAGGGCCTGCGGACAACGTGCGGCTCGAAACTGCTGGAACACTTCATCCCGCCGTATGACGCCACGGCGGTGACACGACTGGAAGCGGCGGGTGGAGTGGTGCTGGGCAAGACGAACTGCGACGAGTTCGCGATGGGCTCATCGAACGAAAACTCGGCGTACGGGCCGGTGCGCAATCCGGTGGCGCTGGACCGCGTGCCGGGCGGATCGTCAGGCGGATCGGCGGCTGTGGTGGCGCAGGGCACGGCGGTGGTTTCGCTGGGCTCGGATACGGGCGGATCGATCCGGCAGCCGGCGAGCTTTTGCGGGGTGGTGGGCGTGACGCCGACTTACGGCCGCGTGTCGCGCTACGGGTTGGCGGCGTTCGCCAGCTCGCTGGATCACATCGGTCCGTTTGCGCGCAACGTGCATGACGCGGCGCTGCTGCTGAACGTCGTGGCCGGCCAGGATCCGATGGACGCCACTAGCGCTCTGGCGCCGGTGCCGGATTACCGGGCCGTGCTCAACCAGGACGTGCGGGGCATGCGCGTGGGGATGCCGAAAGAGTATTTCGACGGGCTGACGAGCGACACCGGCAGCCAGATCCAGAAGGGCATCGATCTGTTAAAGCGGCAGGGCTGTGAGATTGTGGAAGTGAGCCTGCCGCACACGCAGTATGCCATCGCGTGCTACTACATCATCTGCACGGCCGAGGCGAGCTCAAATCTGGCACGCTACGACGGCGTGCGGTACACCAACCGCTCGGCCGGCGCGAAGACGATGAGCGAGATGTACCGGATGACGCGAGGCGAGGGCTTTGGCGCGGAGTGCAAGCGGCGCATCATGCTGGGCACCTACGTCTTGAGCGCGGGTTACTACGACGCGTTCTATCTGAAGGCGCAAAAGGTGCGGTCTCTGATCGCGCGCGACTTCCAGCAGGTGTTTGAACTGGTGGACGCGCTGGTAACTCCCGTGTCGCCCTTCCCGGCGTTCCGGTTGGGCGAGAAGCTGGACGACCCCATTCAGATGTACCTTTCCGACATTTACACGATCACGGGCGACCTGGCGGGCATTCCCTGTATGAGCGTGCCGTGCGGCCTGACGGGCGAGGGGCTGCCGGTGGGGATGCAGATCCTGGCCAAGCACTTCGACGAGCCGGGGATGTTCCGGCTGGCATCCGCCTTTGAGCGGGCCGGCGGGTTTACGGTTTAGCCTATCGGCGAATCGCTCAATCACATTGACGGATTCAGTATTTTATGGTAAAGATTGATGCGCGGCTCATTTTGAATCGCGGTCAATCGGAGGGTTCTCTGCCGTAAGGGCAGTACCGTACAGGCGAAGACTCTCCTTGTTCCAAGGCTCGAACCCACAAAGAGGTGTTCCATGTCTGGACTGCGCCTTTCGTTTGCCCGTCTTGCTCCCATAGTGCTCTCAGCCGTGATTGGATGCGCGCTACTCGCCCGTCCGATGCTGGCTCAGCACAAAGCCGCCCCCATTGAACCCGAGGCTGGAAAATGGAAAACGTGGATCATCTCCAGCGGCGACCAGTTGCGGGTGCCGGCGCCGCCCAGCGAGGCCTCGTCGAAGGACGAGATTGAATGGCTGCGCGAAATGGTCGCGTTGCAGGATCAGAAGTCGGTGGATTCCATCAAGTTCTGGGATGCGGGATCTCCGGGCTATCGCTGGATTCAGTTGATGAACGAACGGTTCCAGCAGGCGCGCCCGCTGACAGCCTACCCCAACCGTGCCTACTCGCTGATCGCCTTGACGATTTATGAGGCGACGATCGCCGCGTGGGACAGCAAGTATGCCTACAACCGGCGACGGCCGAGCGAGCTCGATCCCAGCTTGAAGGCACGACTGCCGATTCCCGCTAGTCCCTCGTATCCCTCGGAATACGCGGCGGTGGGCGCGGCGGCGGCGGAGGTCTTGGCATACCTGTTGCCGGCTGAGGCGGAGTCGTTCCGGGTACTGGCGGAGGAGGCTGGAAAATCGCGCCTTTATGCGGGTGTGGACTACCCGACCGACTACCTAGCCGGCATGGATCTGGGCCGGGCAGTGGCGGCAAAAGTGATTGAACGCGCCAAAGCCGACGGTTCTGATTCCATCTGGACCGGCACGATTCCGCAGGGGCCGGGCTACTGGGTGGGAACCAATCCGGGCAATGTCTCGGCCACCAATTGGAAGACCTTTGTCTTGACGTCGGCCAGTGAGTTCAGGCCGCCGCCGCCGCCCGCGTGGGATTCGGCTGAAACCGCGGCCCAACTTGCGGCGGTCCGCGACTTCCCGCGAACGTTCACTACAAACCAGCGTGCATTCTTCTGGCAGAGCCCGGAAGGCCTGAATTCGTGGTGGTGGGACTACCTGAGCCGGCAGTTGTTTGAGGCCAAGCTGGATCAGAACGCGCCGCGCTCCGCGCGAGCGTATGCGCTGCTGGGAGCGTGTACTTTCGATGTATTCACGGCCAGCCAGGATGGGAAGTTCACCTACTGGTACGCGCGTCCCCATATGCTGGACTCGAAAATCGTGGCACTATTCCCCGTGCCGAACTTCCCGAGCTACCCGTCGAACCACTCGTCGTTTTCATCCACCCGTGCCGAGGTTCTGGCCTATCTGTTTCCCAAGGACGCGGACTACATCCGGTCCGTTGGCGCCGAAGCTGGAAACTCGCGGATCTGGGCCGGAATCCACTATCAATTCGACAATCTGGCCGGGAACACGCTAGGGAAGAATATCGCCCAAAAGTGCATCGCTTGGGCGGAGAAGGACGGATCTCAGTAGGTCTTGGGGAACGAGACCACGCCGGCGGCGGCCAGCCGGGCGGCTGTTTCCGGGAGCGCCGTGCCGGTAAGCGGACCAATCAGAATGCGCACGGATTCCGCTGTTGGCCCCTCGGCGATGCGCGGTGAGAATCCCTGGTCGGCGAGATCCTGAATGTACCGCGGGGCGGCGCCGCGCTCGATGGCGCCCACCTGGAGAAAGGTCCTCCCGCTGGTTTCGGCAGCGGTAATCGTCAGGGATAGAGGCTGGGACTGGATCACGAACGGGGCGGCGGGGGCGGGGGCAGGCGCCGAAGCCGGCTGAATCGGGGTGGCTGGTACGACAGGGGCTGCGACGGTGGCGACAGGTCCCACAACGCGGCGCGTGAAAATGTAGGCGCCGCCGACCACGACACCAAACAGGATCGTCCCCACCAACAGACAGGCAAGCATCTGGGGGCTGACGCCGGCAATCGCCAGTTCGGCGGCGCCCGTTTCGGGCGTGGAGTTGGCAGTTTGCGTTGTCATCTGGACCATACCTTACGGGGATCATCGGCAGGGTGGGGGAAAAACCTTAGGCGCAATTGTTAAGTGGATGCAATGAACCCGCATCCTTTCCCTGCCCTCGATCATCAGGGATAGCTGAAGGAGATCGATTCAAGAATGGCTTTTACACTTCCCCCGCTTCCGTACGCGCATGACGCCCTGGAGCCCTATGTCGACAAGCTCACGATGGAGATCCATCACGGCAAGCACCACCAGGCTTACGTGACCAACCTCAACAAGGCGCTGGAATCGGCTCCGGACCTTGCCGGGAAGAGCCTGGAAGCGCTGCTGGCCGGGAATCTGGCAGCGGTGCCGGATGCCATCAAGACGGCGGTGCGGAACAATGGCGGCGGCCACTGGAATCACTCGCTCTTCTGGGAACTGATGGGACCGAAGAAGGGCGGCGCGCCGGTGGGCAACCTCGGCAAGGCGATCAATGCGAAGTTTGGGACGTATGACACGTTCAAAGAGAAGTTCGCGGCGGCGGCTGTGGGCCGGTTTGGCTCCGGCTGGGCTTGGGTGATCAAGACGGCGGACGGCGTGGACATTATGTCGACCCCGAACCAGGACAATCCGCTGATGGAAGGCAAGCAGGCGGTGCTGGCTCTCGATGTGTGGGAGCACGCCTATTACCTGAAGTATCAGAACCGCCGGCCGGAGTACATCACGAACTGGTGGAGCGTCGTGAACTGGGACAAGGCCGAAGCGCTGTTCAACGCCGCCAAGTAAGACCCGTTTCAGTTGGATTGATGACCGCCGTGCCTTCGGGTGCGGCGGTTTTCGTTTGGGGGGTAGTGGGGAAGACGCGTGCGTTGCGGCCTGATATGGTATGTGGCAACAGCCATGAATCGACGAACCTTTTTCTCCACTGGACTGGCGGCGGGTGCGGCAAGCACGGCCGGCGCGGCCGCACAAACGCCCGATCTGGGCAGAAGCAAAATGAAGATCACTTCCGTGCGGCTGGTGAACACCCGGCCGAAACGGCCGGCGCCGCGCTACACGCCCTCGCCGGGCTCGTGGGGCACGCAGTCGGTGGAAGTGGCCAACCCGATGTCGATCTATGAGAAGTACAAGGCGACGCGATCCTTGTTCTTTCCCGACGCGGGCAAGGTGCCGGGGTTCACGGTGGAGATCGCCACCGACAAGGGCGTCAAGGGCTATGGCAGCGGCGGAGCGGCGGGCGGGGTGGTGGTGGAAGGGCATCTGACGAAGCTGCTGCTGGGTGAGGATCCTTTCGACATCGAGAAGCTATGGGACATAATGTGGCGCTCCACGATGCACTACGGGCGCATGGGCGTGACGATGAACGCAATCAGCGGCGTGGATCTGGCGCTGTGGGATCTGATCGGCAACGCCGTGGGGATGCCGGTCTATAAGCTGCTGGGCGGCAGGACGAAGGACCGGATTCCGGCCTATTGCACGGGCAACGACATCGAGCAGCATGTGGAGTTTGGTTTCAAGCGGCTGAAGCTGGCGATGCCGCACGGGCCGGCGGACGGGCGCGAGGGGATGCGGAAAAACGCGGAGGTGGTGCAGCGGGCGCGGGCGGCGCTGGGGAAGGACGGCGACATCATGCTGGATTGCTGGATGGCGTGGACGGAGCGCTACACGATGGAGATGGCCGAGATGTTGGAGCCGCTGCGGGTGTACTGGATGGAAGAGGTTTTGCAACCGCACGACTACGCGGGCTTCGGGCGGTTGCGGAAGGCGGTCCGCTCGACGCGAATTGTCACCGGGGAGCACGAGTACGGCCGGTATGGATTCCGCTCGCTGCTGGAGCATGAATCAGCGGAGATCTGGCAGCCGGACCTGCACTGGTGCGGCGGGTTGACGGAAATGCGGAAGATTGCGGCGATGGCGGCGGCGTACGATATTCCGGTGATTCCGCATGGCGGCGGGACAGCACAGGACGGGCTGCATTTCATCATGGCGACGACGAACAGTCCGTGGGCGGAGATGTTTCTGCCAGCGCCGGGCGGGCCGCCTGAGGTGTACCGGCGTTTTGAGGAAGAGTATGGCGTCACGCGCGGTCCGGAAGGGATCTATGCGGCGCCGGCGGAGCGGCCGGGCTTCGGCTGGGAGTTTGAGGCGGCATAGCGCCCCGTTTTTCGGTACTGTAATTCTGATGGGTCCGTGGGGACCACATGAACTCCAAAGAGGATGGAACGACCACGAAAATGAGCAACGCTCTGAAAGTCAAACTCTACCGCTCCGATCTGGCGATTGTCGAAGAGGGGGCTGCCTCCACGGTGCAGGCCGCGGCCGAAGCAGGCGGCGGTGTCCTTCGCTGTTTCCCGAGTTTCGTGGGACGCAAGTTCTGCCTGCCGGGCAAGAACCTGGAACTGGTGGATGCGGACTACTTCCCCGAAGGGCCGAGCGGCTGGGCGATTGACGAGCGCTGGAACGGCAGCGCGATCCTGGCCGATACGGGCAACGGGATCCACGGCGAGGGCCTGTGCCATTTCCACCACCCGGACGGCTATCTGATCCCGATGGATGCTGCGGTGCATGGCGCGCCGGAGTTCATGGTGGGCCCGATGTACCGGACTCTGAACGGCACCGGATTCTACAACAAGGAATTCGACAACCTGTATCCGCTGGGCCACCACATGCATCCGTGGAAGCCGGAGGCGTACAACTTCAACGCGTGGCGCAACAAGCGATACAAGAACGATTGCCACACCTCCGTGGGGTTGATGGATTACTACGACGAGGAGATGCTAGCCGACGCGATCCGCGACTTCATCGCCGGCAAGGACAATCACATCCGCAGCCACGCGCGGAATTTCCTGGTGCGGATGGGCACAGGCTATTTCACGCCGACGCGCATCCTGCACGGACCGGCGGCCGTGAATACGGAAGAGCCGCAGAGGGATCGGGACGACTTCCGTTTCTACCAGAGCCACGTGCTGTGCCCGGACGGCGAAGTGTACCTGGGCCAGGAGCTGTTGTTCCGTCATCTGCCGGAAGGGCTGGAAGGCGAGGACCGCGTGGAGCGGCTGGTTTCCGACATCGACATGCCGCGCAACCAGGATCCGTTCATCGTGGAGAAGCACCTGCTGATGCCGGTGGTGGATCAGTCCGTGAGCCACGGCGGATTCCACGACGAGTGGCGCGTGTACGGCAAGCCCAACGGCGACGAACTGTTCAGCCTGCGGCAGTTTGAGCTGGCGCCTGGCGCCGAGACCGTGCTGACCGGGCCGGCGGCGTTGTGCGTGATCCACTTCAGCCATGGGACGGGGACGATCGGCAATCACAGGGTGGAAGTGAAATCCGGCATCCGCCTGGGCGAACCGCTGGACGACGAGTTCGTGATCCCCTATGCGGCGGCCAGAACGGGCGGCGGGGTGCGGCTGGTGAACACCAGCGCCACCGAGCCGCTGGTGGGTACGCGGTGCTGGGGTCCGGAGGCATGGGGCCACAAGATGCCCAAGGCGCCATTCGAGACCTGGCTGGATTACTAAACGCTAAGTCGCAAGTGCTTCCGCGTCCGCTCCCTGACGGTCGCGGCTCGGAACTGAGCCGCGCGCGTCAGCAAGCGGTTGTCGAGAAAGATGGTGAAAAACTCTAGGCTGTGACCACCGCCCCGCGGCGGTAAGCCAGATTGCCCATATGCGCCGACCGTGCGGAGGCCACTGCGCTCCGCACGTCGGCGTTTGGTTTTTTACGGGTGCGCACGCAATCGAGGAAGTTCCTCATGTGATCGAGCGTGCCGTCGCCGGTGGCGCGGGCGGTGACGATGGGTTCGGGGTAGTTGGTCTTCTCCGCCCCGAGGACGCCCTCGGGATAGAGGGCGAGGCCCTCGCGCGTGATCTTGAGCATGCCGTCGGTGCCGCGGAAGACCAGCGTGCCGCCCTCCAGATGGCCCACCAGCGTGCCGTTGTAGCTGGCGTTATAGCTGGGGTACTGCCAGGCGGCGGTGATGGTGTCGGGGCAATCCCAGTGGGTGTGGTAGCGCTTGGCGCCCATGGCGGTGGCGGCCAGCGGCTGATCCTCCTGCATATACCAGTGGATGACGTCGCCCCAGTGGGAGTGGAGATCAGTGAGCGCGCCGCCGCCGAAATCCCAGTACCAGCGCCATTGCTGGAAGTGGCGCTGCTCATAGGGCTGATCCTTGGCGTTGCCGAGGAAGCGCTTCCAATCGAGCTTGGCGGTATCGACCTCGCTGAGGCGGCCGAAGTTGCGGATGTAGTCCTGATACCAGTGGGACTCCACCATGGTGACCTTGCCGAGGCGCCCGCCATGAACGAGATCAGCGCCGAGCCGGAAGAGATCCCAACTGCGCTGCTGATAGCCGGCCTGGAGGACGCGGCCGGTCTGCTCGACGGCCTGGATGAGCGCGGCGCCCTCCTCGATGGTGTGGCTGACGGGCTTTTCGACGTAGACGTCCTTGCCGGCGCGGAGGGCGTCGATGGCCATAGGGACGTGCCAGTGATCGGGCGAGCCGATGATGACGGCGTCGATGTCCTTGCGCTCCAGCACTTCTTTGTATTCGAGGTACTCGCGGGACTGCGGGGCGAGCTTTTCGCGGGCCTGGGCGCGGCGCGGCTCATAGGCGTCGCAGACTGCGACGATCTCGCAGCCGCCGGCCTTGTTGGCGAGGCTGAGCAGATACTGGCAGCGCCCTCCGGTACCGAGGCCGGCGACGCGAATGCGGTCGTTGGCGCCCATGACGTTGGCTTGCGAGAGGGCGGTTGCGGCCAGAGTGGAACCCAGGAAATCGCGCCGGCTGGCGGTCATAATGTTCTCCTTGCATTGGAAAGTCTACACCCTGACCCTTCGCGGCGCCGTGGCGTTTGATATTGTGCCTGCATGTCACGAGGACGATTGGCGTTGACGATCGCGCTGACGGCCGCGGCATCGGCTGGCATCGGCGCTTTGGCAGTTTTCAGATGGCTCGGGCAGCCGGAGCGGGTGGTGGCGAATTATCACCTGTGGTACCACCGCAACGGCGCCACCACGTATAACAATACGCGCTGGCTGGGCACGGCAACGCAGAAGTGCCCGTTGGACGCATGGGTCCTGCAGGAGCTCCTGTTTGAGGCGAAGCCCGACGTGCTGGTGGAGACGGGCACATACAGAGGGGGGAGTTCCTTTTACTACGCATCCGTGATGGATTTGATCAATCGCGGCAGGATCCTGACTGTCGACATCGAGAACTACGCGGGCAAGCCGCAGCACCCGCGCGTTCAGTTTTTCCTTGGCTCTTCCACCTCGCCTGAGATCCTGGACCGGCTGCGCGCCGCCATCGAGCCCGGCGAGAAGGTGATGGTCACCTTGGATTCGGATCACCATGCGGCGCATGTGGCCGAGGAGTTGAAGCTGTATCACGACCTGGTCACGCCCGGCAGCTACCTGGTGGTGGAGGACACGCACTTCAACGGACGCCCCATCCTGCCGGGCTTCGGCCCGGGGCCGTATGAGGCGGTGGAGGCGTTCTTGCGCGCGCATCCAAATTTTCAGCGGGACCGCTCGCGCGAGAAGTTCGGCATGACCTTCAACCCCGGCGGCTGGCTGAAGCGCCTGAGCTGAGCCGGCGCGGCGGGATAGAAAAAGGCCGGCTCCACCCGGTTGGGGAGGAGCCGGCCTTGGATCCAAACGCGTTGCGGATTAGAAGTAGAACTTCAGGGCGAGGACCATGCGGCGGCCGAGGGCGGTGTTGGTGAAACGGCCCAGGTTCGCATTGATCTGATTGTTGGCTGCATCGAAACGCGCGGTGGTATCGACTGCCGTGTACTGCGTGTGGTTGAAGGTGTTGTAGGTCTCCCAGCGGAACTGCAGGCGTCGGGCTTCATTGGCGCCGAGCCGGAAGTTCTTGAAGAGGGAGAGATCCCAGTTGTTCAGGCCCGGGAGGTTGAACAACGTCTTGGCCGCAGTGCCGATTCCGTTCACCGAGTAGGCGGCGGTGGGCGGCTTGATGGCGTCCACATTGAACCACTGGCCGGCCGGCGCGGCGTCAGTCACCTTGGCAACGGTCACCACGCGGCTATCGAGGCCGTTGCCGGTGCCGCCGGTGAGATCTGCCGTGTAGGCAAGGCTGTAGCCGATGCCGGACGGCGCGCCCATCTGGTAGGTGTTCACGCCCGAGATCTGCCAGCCATCCAGCGCGATCTTGCTGAACAGGTTGTCCCATTTTTTGCTGGCTTCGGGCAGATTGTAGACGTAGTCAATGGTGGCCACATGGCGGCGGTCAAAAGAGCCCGGCCCGTAGTTGCGCATGCGGTAGTTGAGCACGGGGTTCACAGCATCGCCATTTGAGTTGTTGAGGCTGAGCGCCTTGGACCAGTTGTAGGAGAGGTGGAAGGTGAGGTCCTTGGAGAACCGCTTGCTGACCTGCACCTGGAGCGCGTTGTAGTTGCCGATGCCGGCAAACTCCAGATAGCTGACGTTGGCGTAGCCAGGCATGGGGCGCAACAGGCGCGAGTCGTATGGCCTGTTGCCGCTGACGGTGGGATCGATGCTGGAAGGCAGGAAGTTGGTCCCGTAGGTCACGGCATTGAGATCGCGGTTGTTCAGCAGGTGCTTCTGCGTGTTGCCCGCGTAGGCGACGTCGAGCATCATGCCGTACTTGATGTTCTGCTGGATGCCGAAGCTCCAGTTGTACACCGTCGGAGGCTTGTAATCGCGCTGGAAGCCGGAGACGTTGGTGGGGCTGAGGCTGAGCGGCGTGGCCAGCAGATTGGTGATGGTGGTGTAGTTGGCGGTGTTCGAGTAAACCAGTGGCGGCGACTGCACCAACTGCAGAATCTGGTCGTCGTTGAACCGGTCATAGAAGACGCCGAAGCCGGTGCGGACGGCGGTCTTGCCGTTGCCGAACACATCCCAGGCGAGGCCGATGCGCGGAGCGAGCTTCACGGACGGCGTGTTGGCGATCTTCTCGTTGTAGATGGTCATGCCCTGGAACGGCGTGCCGGACGTTGTCGAGAAAGTGCCGATCTTCACGGCCGGGACGATGGCGCCGCTAGAGGGGTCGATGCCGACCCGCTGCCCGTTGGCAGGGTTGATGTAAGGGCGGATCAGCGCCGGCTGCTTGGCTGCGTTGTAGGCGGTAATGTCGAATGCCGCCAACTGATCGTTGGCGCTGTAGGAGGGCTGCACGTAGTAGAAGCGCAGGCCGGCGTCGATGGTCAGCCGCTTGGAGGCCTTCCAGGTGTCCTGCACGTACCATTCGAAGTTGGTGAAGCGCCCGTGGGCCGCCGGATGCTTGTTGGATTCCGTGTATCCGTCCACCACGCCGAGGATGGCGTTGGCGTACGAGTAGTTGGAATCGTAGGGGTTGGTGGCGTCGCGGTCAAAATTGTAGGTGCCGTTGAAGACCGTGGAGCGGGCCGCATTGCGGGTGGTGTGCTCCAGGTAGCCGCCCATCTTCAGGCTGTGCTTGCCCATGATCTTGGACAGGTTGTCGGAGTAGTTCCAGATGTTGTTGGTGCCGAAGAACGGGAAGCGCCCTTCCACCAGCAACTGGCCGGCATTGGTGACGCCGCCGAACGTGGCGTTGGGGATGAGGCTCAGCGGGTTGGCCCCGGGATAGAACTGCGGGAGAGTGAGACCGACCTTGGTGCGCACGTTGGCGTCGAGGCGATCCTGCGTGAGCGGGTCCACCGTCTGCTTGGCGCGGTTCACGCCGAAGGTGAACTCATTCACCATGGTCGAGTTGAACGTATGGATCAGTGTGGCCACCGCGCCGGCGCTGTGGATCTGATAGGAGATCGGCAACTGCGGCCACTGGTTGTTGCCGCCGCCGAGTCCCACCGTGAGGCCGTACTCGCCTTCCACGGCCTGATAATCCTGAATGAGGCGTGTATAGAACGTGGTTTTCGGACCGAGGTTCCAATCGATGCGCAGGATGGAATCGCGTCTCGGCTGATTGTTGATGCTCTGCCCGACCCAGTTGTAAGTGCGGCTGGGCCCCTGCGTGTTGGGCGTGGGGAAGAGGCTCATGAGCTTCTGGCCGTTGGCATCGATGCGGTTAGAGGGCACGATGTTGCCCGGGAACGGAGTCCGGTTGTTGAAGGGATCCACAACGGCGATCAGTGCGCCGCCCGCTTCGAGAGACTGCGAAAAATTGCCTTGCCGCTCCAGAGTGGTGGGGAAGTTCAGCGTGTAGGTGGACGACGGCAATTTCAGAGGCAGGAACTCCTGCGACCAGAAGAAGAACAGCTTGTCTCGGTCCTTGTTGTATTTCCAGCCCGGAATGTAGACCGGCCCGCCGAGCGTGTAGCCCGGGTAGCTGAAGCGGTATTTGGGCCGTTTCACGCCGTTTCTGTTGTTGAGCCATTCGTTGGCGTTGAGCGCCTCGTTGCGCAGGAAGTAGTAGGCGCTGCCATGCAGATCGCGCTGGCCGCTCTTGATGACGGTGTTAATGGTGGCGCCGGAGCTGCGTCCGTACTCGGCCTGATAGTTGCTCATCAGGACCTTCACTTCGGCCACGGCGTCGATGCTGGGCGACAGATAGGGTCCGGTGAGAGACCCGGTATCGAGGCTGCTGACACCATCGAGAGTGAGGTTGATGGAGCCGGCGCGCGTGCCATTGATGTTGATGCCGACGATGTCGTTCCAGCCGGGAGACTCGCGGTTGGCCGTATCGATGACGCCGGGCAGCAGGCGCGCGGTCCCAATGTAGGACCGGCCCTTGCTGGGCAGTTCCATCATCTGGCGGGAGCTGATGAGGCCGGAGCGTTCCGCGCTCTCGGTCTGCACGCGGACTGCGTCGGCGGCCACCGAAACGGTCTCCGTCAATTCGCCCACTTGCAGCGTGATGGCCTGCAGCGTGACGCGCTCAGTAGCGGTGACCACGATGCTGGTCTGTTCGTACTTCTTAAAGCCTTTGGCGTTGACTGCAAGGCGGTAATCCGCCGGCAGCAGTTCGCCGAACTGGAAGTATCCATCGTCATTGGTTTGGCCCGTCCGGACTTGCCCCGTGGCGCCGTTTGTGAGCTGGATTTCAGCCTTCACAATTGACGCGCCGGAGGAGTCTACAACGGTGCCGGTGATTCGTCCGGTCAGACCCTGGCCCCAAAGAGAACCCGTTCCGAGAACGAGCGCGAGGCACAGGGGCAATGAGAGCTTCTGCAACATAGCAAAGACCCCTTTCACTCCACACAAAGATGGGCCGAGTATATCGAAGCGCTTCGCGGGGGAACACCGTTTGGGACGTATCCTTGCAAGGTTGACTTGACCGGCAAAGTTAACCCTCGCGTTAACAAGCCCCTTGCATTCTGCCTAGCGTTTACATACGATACGCAGAACCGCCATGATTCGCGGTGGGTCTGAAAGAAGTTGGGGAGCAGTCTCCACCTTCGATCAAGTTCGCTCAAGAAAGAAGGGGTCAAACCATATGAAGTTTAACCGAGCAGTGTTCGCTCTACCGCTGCTGCTCTTTGCCGCGATGCCAGCGGCATACTCGCAGATGATGTCCGGCCAGATCACCGGCCGCCTTGCGGATCCAGCCGGGGCGGTGGTGGTCGGCGCCAAAATCCAGTTGACCAACGATCTGTCAAAACAGGTGCGCGAGTTCATGACAGACTCGAGCGGCAATTTCACGTTCACCAACGTGACGCCCGGCAACTACTCGATCCGGGTGGCGCAGACAGGATTCAAAACGTACGAGCAGAAGGGCATCAACGTGGGCGCGACGGAAAAGGTGGCGCTGGCTGAGATCCTACTGCAAGTAGGCGACGTGAGCACATCGGTGGAGGTGCAGGCATCGGCCGTACGCGTCTCCACGGACAGTTCCGACCGCAGTGTGGCTGTCACCACAACGCAGATTGAAGACACGGTCACCAAGGGCCGCAACTTCATGATGCTGATGAGCACGCTACCGGGCGTTCAGGATCTGAACCAGACCGACACGCGCGGCTGGGGCCAGGGCAGCCCGACCCTGATGGGCGGCCAGTCCGGCCAGAAACTATTGGTACTGGACGGCGCAGCGTCGCAGGACTCCGGCAACCGCGACTTCGGTTATATCTCGCCCAGCGTGGACGCGATCTCCGAGGTGCGTGTGCTGGTTGCCAACTTCAACGCCGAATATGGCGCGCGCTCCGGCGGCCAGATGAACGTCATGATCAAGGGCGGCACCAACAACTGGCACGGCAGCGGCTACTACTTCCTCCGCAACGAGGCGCTCAACGGCAACGAGTGGTTCAACAACAAGACGGGCACGGCGCGGCCGCGCTCCAAGTTCCACAATGTCGGCGGCACATTTGGTGGCCCGTTCATCATTCCGGGCACGAGTTTCAACAAGGACCACAACAAGCTGTTCTGGTTCTTCTCCTATGACTACCTGACCACGAAGAACGTGACAGCCCCGCAACGCTACACCATGCCGACCGCGCTGGAGCGCACGGGCGACTACTCGCAAACCGTGACGACGACTGGTGTGCTGGTCCCGATCAAGGATCCCAACACCGGCCAGGTCTTCCCCGGCAACAAGATCCCGATAGCGAGGCTGGACCGCACCGGCCTGGCGATGATGAATCTGTTCCCGCTGCCGAATACCACTGACCCGACCGGACAGCGGCAGTACAACGCCGAGTTCGTCAACCCCTATAATCAGCCGCGGCACGACCGCATCCTGCGCGTCGACTATCCCATCAGTTCCAAGGCCTCGGCCTATGTCCGCCTGTTGCAGGACTACACCGGCAACGACGGCTACGGCCAGATTCTCGGCGCCCTGGGCGACGGCTGGCGCCAGTTCCCGCACGGCTACGACATTCCGTCGGTGAGCGCCGTGGGCTCTTTGATCTACTCCTTCCGGCCGAACCTGATTTTGGAGACCATGTGGGGCATCACCCGCGGCCACCAGATGAATACGCCGACGGACCCGGAACTGTACAACAACAGCCTCCTGCCCTTGAAGGACGGCCAAGGCGCGGTTCCGCTGTCGCGGCTCTTCCCGGCTGCGAACTACCTGAACCTGCGCCCGCAGATCAACTTCGGCTTCCCCTCGGGCTTCAGCGCGCAGTCATCGGGCCAAACCATCGCGAACGCGCCCGCCTACGGGTTCGACAGCCGCTGGCCATTCGACGGCACCGATCAGGTGCAGACCCTCAGCTCCAACCTCACCTGGGTGAAGGGCAGGCACAACGTGAAGGCCGGCTTCTATCTGGAAAAGATGGCACGCAACGTCAGCGTCTACTCCACCTATAACATCGCCGGCTCTTACTACTTCGGCTCCGACACCGCCAGCGCCGTGGACACCGGGTATCCGTTCTCCAACCTGGCCACCGGCGGATTCTTCTCCTATGGCGAAGACAATATCAAGCAGATCAACCACGCGCGGTACACACAGGCGGACTGGTATTTCCAGGACAGCTGGAAAGTGATGCCGCGGCTCACGCTCGACCTGGGCATGCGGTTCCAGTGGATGGGCCCGCTGCACACTGCCGGCCAGAGAATGGGCCTCTTCAACGCGTCGATGTTTGACGCGAACAAGTCGGGACAACCCCTCTACCCGGCCCTGGTAAACGGCTCTAAAGTGGCGGTTAACCCTGTCACCGGCGCCTCTTACGCTTACGTCCGCAAGGGCACCTATGACCCGGCCAGCTACACCGGCATGCCCTTCAGCGGCGTGAAAGAATACATCGGCGACTTCTGGAAGGCGCCGCCAATCACTCTGGGACCGCGCGTCGGCTTCGCTTACGACGTGACCGGAAACGGCAAGATGGCGATCCGCGGCGGCTTCGGCATCTTCTATGATCGTGCTGCCACCGTCGACTACATCGGCGCGCTTGGCGTCGGCAGAGGCCCGCTGGCCGCTCCGCCGAACTTCCTCGCGCCCATCGTGCTGAACTCATCCTTCAGCGCCCTGGCCGGCGCCCAGGCTGCCCTGTCTCCCCAGGACATCCAGGGTGGATCGGAAGAACACCTCGCTCCCACCACCTACAACTGGAGCTTTGGTGTCCAGCGTGACATCGGTTGGAACATGGTCCTCGATGTCGCCTACGTCGGACTAACCTACAAGCATGGCTTCAACGGGGCCGTGGAAGACCTCAACGCCGTGAAGCCGTTCACCACGTGGACGCCGCAGGGCGGCACCGTTTCCAAGTTTGTGGATCCCACTACTGGAGGCCTCTATACGACCAACCTGATCCGGTCCATGGTGGGCTTCAAGGGAGTGGGCGCGGTCCCCATGTTCACGAACGACCGCCAGTCCAACTACAATTCGTTGCAGGTCCAGGTGAACCGGCGCGCCGGCAAGAATATTACCTGGAGCGCGAACTACACCTGGTCGAAGACGTTGATCTATGAACGCCAACAGTGGTCAGACGACGCGTTGACCCGATATGAGACGGGCAACCGTCCGCATGCCTTCAATGCCAACTTCGGTTACGAGTTCCCGACGTGGGGCAAAGGCAACGCGTTCGCGAAACAAGTGACCGGCGGCTGGCGCTTGATGGGCACCGCGCAGATCTACTCGGGCGCGGCCATGGGCCCGACTTGCGGATTCCAGTCCAACCCGGTGGGTTACCCGAACGGAACCCCCACGGGCAGCGTCCTCTTCCGTTGCCAGATGGTGGATCCCACCATGAAAGGCGTGTGGCTGGCGGATGGCGCCAAGCCGTCCGATGTCGGCTCCACGTCTGATCCGAGACTGTGGTATCCGATGAACACCAACAACTTCCAACTGCCGAAGGACTTTGCGTCCTTCTCACGCGGCATGATCGGCAACCAGCCCCGAAACCTCACCTATGGACCGGGCTTGGAGTTGTTTAACCTGGCCTTGCAGAAGACGATTCGCATTCGCGAAACACACAAGCTGGAATTCAAGGTTGAGGCCACCAACGCTCTCAATCACTTCAATCCGGCCAACCCGAACATGACGATCACCCGGAACTACAACACCGGGGCGAACACCAACGCCGCGTTCGGAACCATCCAGGGCACGCAGTTCCAGGCGCGCCGCGCGATCCTGTCGCTGCGCTACGCGTTCTAGGCTCTTAACAGCCTGAACTTATAAACGCCCGCCGGTTCCCATCGGAGCCGGCGGGCGTTTTGTCTGTAACCAAGAACGGAGATTCTCAGCCTTATCTCTCCAGAGAGGTGACTTGTGTATGAAGTACCGGACGCTGATCGCCGGCGTGATGTTGGCATGCTGCTGCACCCTGGAGGCCCAGACCGCGGGCGACTCGCTCGAACGTGGCTTTCTCAACCCACCCGATAGCGCCAAGCCGCGCGTGTGGTGGCACTGGATGAGCGGCAACATCAGCAAAGACGGCATCCAGAAGGATCTGGAGTGGATGAAGCGCACCGGCATCGCCGGCTTCCAGAACTTCGACGCCAATCTGAATACGCCGCAGGTGGTGGACAAGCGGCTGGTCTACATGACTCCGGAATGGAAAGACGCCTTTCAGTTCACGGTGAAGCTGGCCGATCAGTTGGGGCTGGAGATGGCCATCGCAGCCTCGCCCGGATGGAGCGAAACAGGCGGACCGTGGGTGACGCCGGCTCACGCGATGAAGAAAGTTGTTTGGACCGAGACCCGCGTGGAAGGCGGACGTCCGTTCACCGGCGCGCTGCCGAAGCCGCCGGCGGTGGCCGGCGCATTTCAAAACGTTGTTGGCGCCCGGGGCGGATTTGGCGGCGGCCCGACGCCACCAGCGCCGCCGGAGTTTTACGCCGATAGCGCCGTGGTGGCGTGGCCGGCATCGCGGGGCGACGTGCCGATGGCGGAGTTGCGGCCTGTGGTTTCGGCAAGCGGTGGTGAGTTCAACCTGGCATCGTTGACGGATGGCGATTTTGCGAAAGGCACGCCGCTGCCCGCGGCGCCACTCAATCAGAAGGCTTGGATCCAGTTTGAGTTTGCGCAGCCGCAGACCATCTCCGGTCTGACGCTGGCCACCGCTGGCGGCGGGCGTGGCTTTGGCCGTCCGCCCTCGGGCGACAGCGGACGGTCGCTGGAGGCGAGCGACAATGGCAGCGACTTCCGCGTGGTGGCCTCCGTGCCGGCGGGCGGCGCGTTGCCGCGCACCATCACCTTTGCTCCGGTGAAGGCGAAGTATTTCCGCATGACCTTCCGCACCATGCCTGCGCCGGCCGGCGGTGGCGGCGGCTTCGGCATGGGTCCTGCGCCGGCAGGCGCGCAGGCGCAGAGGCCGGCCTCACCAGCGGCGGTGCAGGTGGCGGAGTTGGTGCTGTACTCGGCGCCCCGCGTCCATCGCTTTGAAGACAAGGCGGGCTTTGCCGCCACGACTGGGCTGTATGATCTGGCCACGCCCGCGGCGGCCGGCGGCGAGGCCGTGGCGAAAGCGGGTGTGCTCAATCTCACCTCGAAGATGCGTCCCGACGGCACGCTGGATTGGACGCCGCCCGCTGGCCGCTGGGTGGTCCTGCGCATCGGCTATTCCCTCACCGGCGCGCGCAACTCACCGGCGTCTCCGGAGGCCACGGGCCTGGAAGTGGATAAGCTCAACCGCGGCTACGTGAAGGCGTATCTTGACAACTACCTGGGCCAGTACAAGGACACCGTGGGTCCGCTGATGGGCAAGCGGGGCATCCAATACGTCATCACCGACAGTTGGGAAGCAGGGGTCCAAAACTGGACCGACGAGATGTTTGCCGAGTTTGCCAAGCGACGTGGATACGACATGCACGCGTGGCTCCCCGTGCTGACAGGGCGCATTGTGGAGAGCGCGGAGGCGAGCGACCGGTTCCTGTGGGACTTCCGCAAGACGATCGGCGAGCTGACAACCGAGTATCACTACGATCAGATCGCCGCCTCGCTGCACGAGCGCTCCATGGGCCGCTACACGGAGTCGCACGAGAATGGCCGCGCCTTCATCGGCGACGGCATGGAGGTAAAGCGCGGCGCGGAGATTCCGATGAGCGCGTTGTGGGTGGGCCGCGAGCAGACCGGCGCCGAAGCCGACATTCGCGAATCCGCATCCGTTGCCCATATCTACGGGCAGAACCTTGTGGCGGCAGAATCTTTGACCGTGGGCGGCAGCGGCTGGGCGTGGGCGCCGGAGACATTGAAATCCAGTGCGGACCGCGAGCTGGCGTCGGGCCTGAACCGCTTTGTGATTCACACCTCCGTACACCAGCCCTCCAATGACAAGCTGCCCGGGCTGAGCCTGGGGCCGTTTGGACAGTTCTTCACGCGGCACGAGACCTGGTCCGAGATCGCCAAGCCGTGGATGACGTATCTGGCACGCAGCTCCTACCTGCTGCAGCAGGGCAAGTTCGTCGCCGATATCCTCTACTTCTACGGCGAGGACTCCAACATCACCGCACTTTTCGGCGCAAAACAGCCGGAGATCCCGGCGGGCTACAACTTCGACTACGTCAACGCCGACGCGATGCTCCACCGTCTCTCGGTTGCCGGCGGCCGCATCACCACGCCGACGGGCATGAGCTATCGCGTGCTGGCGCTGGATCCAAACGCACGCCATATGTCTCTGGCCGTGCTGCGCAAGATCCGCGATCTGGTAGCCGCGGGCGCGATTGTGTGCGGGCCGAAGCCGCTGGCCACTCCGAGCCTGAGCGACAAGGCGGAGGAGTTCCGCACGCTCGCCGATCAGCTCTGGTCGTCGGGCAAGATCCGCGAGGGGCAGACGATCGGACAGGTGCTGACTGCGATGCAGGTTGCGCCGGATTTCGAATACAGCAAGCCGCAGGCCGACACCAGCATGCTCTTCGTCCACCGCACGTTGCCTGCGGGTGAAGTGTTCTGGGTGAACAATCGCAACAACCGCGCCGAGACCCTGGATGCAACGTTCCGCGTTCAGGGCAAAGCGGCGGAGCTCTGGTATCCGGAGACCGGCCGCATCGAGCCGGCCTCTTACCGCATTGAGGGCGGGCGCACCATCGTGCCGCTGCGCCTGCAACCGGCCGAGGCGGTCTTCGTAGTGTTCCGCAAGGCGGCCGCGCAGCCGTCGCGCGCGCTACCGGTGAAGACCGATTCCGTGATGGCCACCGTGGACGGTCCGTGGGACGTCATGTTCCTGCCGGGCCGCGGCGCGCCCGCCAAGCTGACGTTCGACACGCTCGCCGCGTGGAACACGCACAGCAACCCCGGCGTGAGGTACTTCTCCGGCACGGCCAGCTATAACAAGACCGTGCAGGCGCCGGCAGGCTGGTTCAAGACCGGCGCGCACCTCTGGCTGGACCTCGGAGATGTCAAGAACCTCGCCGAAGTCTCGGTCAACGGCAAAGTGCTGGGCGTGCTATGGAAGGCGCCTTTCCGAGTGGATGTGACCTCCGCGCTCAAGCCGGGGGCCAACACGGTGGAGGTCAAGGTGACCAATCTCTGGGTGAACCGGCTGATTGGCGATCTGCAACCCAACGCGACTAAGTACACGTTCACGACGCAGGCCTTCTACCGGGCGGATTCGCCGCTGTTCCCCAGCGGCCTGATCGGTCCGGTGCAGATGGTCCGCGTGGAGTAGCGGCTAAAGCGCATTCGGGACTTTCGTGGTCCACTCCCTGACGGTCGTGGCTCAGAAACGGGCTGCGGTGGTTCGGAACCGAGCCGCGCGCGTGAGCAAGCGGTGGTCAAGAACAACGATGAAAGCGCTCTACCGCGCGGCCGGAAAGGCGTGCAGCTGCGGGCCGACGATGTTGGAGTAGTTGTAGTTGGCCCGGCGATCGGCGTCGATGGTCCAGAACATGGCTCCGATCAGTCCGGGGTAGCCCTTGGGCTGGCGAAGCTTGTATTTCGATCCGGCCGGCGCCTTGCCGGTGATGAGGTAATCCATGGCCTGGCTGACGATGCCGGGAGTGGTGTCTCCATTCAGAAACCCGACGGCAATCTTGTTCGCAGGCATGGGCGCGAATACCTGCCTGGGATCTCCGCCCACGGGGAAGCCCTGCAACAGAAGCTCGGTCATGGCGGCGTGGTAATCCACGGTGCCGGGCTGATAGATCTCGCCATCGAGACCTTGCAGCGGCGGCGTGTTGTAGGACTGGGTATCCATGAACGTGAGGATGTCGCGCAGTGCGTGAGCGATGGGCACATAGGAGCCGAACTGGCCGCCATAGCTGGGATATCCGGCGGGGATCTGGGTGCCTTCCGGCACCAGACTCAGCAGGAATCCGGGGCCGAAGTGCTGGCGCAACTGGCGCAGGGCCGAGATGAGATTCACGATGGAGGGCGTGGTGGGATTGCGGAAATCCGTATCGCCCGGAGCGATGGAGAGAGAGGGGCTTTCGAAATCGACGTCGACGCCGTCGAAGCCGTATTCAGTGACGATGCGCGTGACGGTGGATACGAAGTTGGGCACTCGTTTGGGATCTGCCAGTGTGAAGTGCTGGCCGCCGCCGCCGAGGGAGATCATCACCTTGCGGCCCTGGCTCTTGAGGTAAGCGATATCGGCCTTGAACTGCGCGGTGTCGAGGCCGGCGGGCGTGCGGAACTGCATGGAGCCCTCGGGCGCATTTTTATCGGGCGTGGAGAAGGCGACGATGACGATGTCCCATTGCGGAGAGACCTCGCGGAGGGGGGTGGTGGAGCCGGGGCCGCCGTACCCGGCCCAGTAGCCGATGAGCTGGTGGCCGTTGGGCGGAGTGGTGCGCGCGAGGGCCTCGGCAGTGGGCTTTGAAGCGCCCGCAGGACGGCCTGCGCGCGCCGGACAGGGCTGGGCGGAGGCGGGCAGAGCCTGCGCATCCGGGAAGCTGAAGGCGGCGCCCAGGCCCGCTGTTGGGCCGGTGTACCAGGGCAGCAACGCGGTGTTCTGGAGATGGTAGGTGACGCCGTTGAGGCGAGCGGCAAAGGCAGGGGCGGCGGGGATGTTGTTCTTGGGATTCGTATTGGTGGGATCGAGCAGGAAGTAGGTGGAGGCGGCTCCAGTGCCGCCGCAGCCGCCCTTCGGTTTCATCCAGGCGGGGAATGAATTGCCGGGGGCTTTGGCGTTGCGGCCGCTGGCGAAGAGGGGGTCGTGAAGCGGGTCTTTGATGAACTGCGCGAGCTGCTGCGTGAGGGGCTGAACGTCCTGGTCTTGCACCACGGCGGGGGCGTCCTGAATGTAGGAGGCGAGCACGAAAGAGTTGCCGGTGGCGGAGTCCACGCCATGCGTGCCCCAGGAGCAGCAGACCGTGGCATCGCCTAGCGCGTAGAAGGTGGTGTTGTGAGTGAGTGCGATGACAAGCTTGCCCTCCTGCCGGGGGAGTTGCTGGAAGATCTGTTTTTGGACAAATTCGAGATCGGCGACGGCGAAAGAGCGGCCGGATTGCCGGGAGGTGAGGATGTAGCCGAAGCCCACTGGCACCGTGATTTGAAGCGGCTTCACCTCTGCAGGGCCGAGGAGCGTGTGCCAGTCGGAAGCAGCGGCGAAGGTGGTGCGCAGCAGGGCGTCGATGTACTGAGTGGCGCCACCGGTGGGAAAGGCAAAACTGGAGAAGACAGGCGAGCGGAGGAGACGCGGGACGTCGGGCGCGGCGTCCATCACGTACGGCTTGCCGGCGATCCGCTTCGATTCGAAGGAGAGCGCGATGGGGACGAGCACGGTGGGGACGGTGGTGGTGGCGCCCTGCGCGGGGTCGGCGCCGAAAAGAGTGTAGGAGTTCTGGCCGGCGGTGTGAGTGAAGGTGGGGACGGCGGCCGGCGCGAGGGCAGCGCAGAGTGGCAGGGCGAGGAGGAGAGACGGAAGACGGTGGGAATGAGAGGGCATGGCTCAACTTCAGTTTACGGCGCGGATTCTACATGGTGGAGTGTGAACCGGCCCAAGCCGGGCGCGTATGTAGTGTGCAGAGGTCCAGAAGCAAACGTGCAGACACACTACAGGCGAGCGTGGATAACAGGAATGATGGCGGCCGGCTTGGCGCTGACGCAGCTATCCATGTGGGGGCAGACGCCGGCGCAACCGGTGGCGGTAGTGGAGCAGCCGGACGCGCACCGCACGAGGGATGAGTTGTCACAGATTCTGCAACGCTGCCCGCCAACACTACGCAATGTTCTGGCGCTGGATCCGACGCTCCTGACGAATCAGGCGTACCTGGCGCCGTACCCGAAACTGGCGGCCTTTCTGAACGCGCATCCCGAAATCGTGCACAACCCCGTCTTCTATGTTGGCGAGCCGCCGCAGCACGAGCGCTACGACGCCGCCAGCCAGGCGAATGAAATGTGGCGGCGCACGTTCGACAGCGTCGGTATATTCCTTGGATTTGGCATGGCGATTTCGGTGATCATCTGGCTGATCCGGACGCTGGTGGACTACCGCCGGTGGAGCCGGCTCGCCAAAGTACAGACGGACGTACACACGAAGCTACTGGACCGCTTTACGTCGAACGAGGACCTGATCGCCTATATCCAAACGCCGGCGGGCGCGAAGTTTCTGGAATCGACGCCGATCAAGCTCGACGCCGCGCCGAAGGCGATGGGCGCTCCACTGGGGCGGATCCTCTGGGCCCTGCAGGGCGGCCTGGTGATGATGGCAGGCGGGATCGGGCTGCAAATTGTGAGCGGGCGAGTGGGCAACGAGGCGGCTCAGCCGCTGAACGCGCTGGGGGTGCTGGCACTGGCGCTCGGCGTGGGGTTCGTCATTTCGGCGATCATCTCTTATGTGATCTCCTGGCGGCTGGGATTGATTGAGCCGGCGGCGGCCGAATCCCGGGATGCCTAGCCGGCGATGGCCAAACGACGTTCCATGATTCGAGATACAGCATTTCCTGATCTGAGCCGAAGCGATGCCGCCGACGAAGCCCGCACGGAGTTCGTAGTGGACGAGGACGCATTCCGGGGCTTCTACGAGCGGACCTCGCGCGGGCTATGGGCGTACCTGGTGCGCATGACTGGCGACCGTGAGCTGGCCGACGACCTGTTGCAGGAGACGTACTACCGGTTTCTGCGGGCCGCGGCGACGCACGAGAACGAGGCGCACCGGCGGAACTCACTGTATCTGATTGCCGGCAATCTGGCACGGGATGCGCGGCGCCGTAGCCTGGCGCGGATTCCGGCGATCCCGGCCGGCGACGAGATTGAGCAGGTCTCTTCAGCCAGTCCGGCGGGCAGTCCGGAGGGAAGAGCCGATCTGGCCCGGGCGATGTCGGCCTTGCAGCCGCGCGAGCGGGCGATGCTGTGGCTGGCCTATGCCGAAGGCGCATCGCATGAGGAGATCGCCGGAGCGCTCGGGATCCGTCGCGGCAGCCTGAAGACTCTGCTGTATCGAACGCGCCGCAAGCTGGCGGCGCTGCTGGGCGGGGGGCGGCCATGAAGCGAATGGAGTGCGAGTTTGAAGCCGAAGTGCTGGCCGCCGTATTTCAATCGCGCTGGCCGGAACAGGCCGGCGAGGAACTGCGGGCGCACGTGGCGCAGTGCGAGCTCTGCCGCGATGTGGCAGCGGTGGCCGGAGCAATCAACGAGTCTCGTGAGGCGCTGGTGGCCGAGGCCGCCCTCCCGGACGCGGGCCGCGTATGGCGGCGCGCCCAGTTGCGTGCGCGGCGGGAGGCGGTGGATACGGCGGGCCGGCCCATCACGGCTGCGCAGGTGATTGCGTTCGCGTGTGCGATGGGGCTACTGGGTGCTGTGTTCGGCGCTACTTCCACATGGTTTCAAGGCGCGCTGGGCCGGATGGCCAGCGTCGATTCGGGTGCAGTGCTCGCCTCGGCGGCGAAGTTACTGATAGAGAATGGCGCGTTTGTGCTCAGCCTCGTGGCAGCGGTCTTTCTGGTGCCGGCGGTATTCTACGTGGCGCTGGGGCGGGAATAGGCGGGATTGTTCTATGCTGGCTGCTGAATGCTCATTGCCTCACTCTGCGCAATCACCTTCCTCACGCTGCTGAGCCAGGCGGCGACCGCGCAGGAGAGCCCGGAGCGCATCCTGCAAAACGCGGCGGCGCTACACCAGGCAGGTGATGTGGAGCGCGCGATTCCGCTGTACCGCGCGTACCTGAAGCTGCGGCCGGAGTCCGTGGAGGCGCGCTCCAATCTCGGCGTCGCGCTGGTGCGGAGCGGGCGTTACAGCGAGGCCGTCGTCGAGTACCGCGAGGCGCTCCAGCGTAGACCCGGTGACCGGCGGATTCGCCTGAACATCGCACTGGCTGAGTACAAACTGGGACGCCTGGGGGAGGCGGCGGCCGGGTTGGCGGCGCTGCACAAGGAGCAACCCGGAGACCGGCAGGTGCTGCTGCTGCTGGCCGATTGCCGCCTGCGCCGGGGCGAGGACCGGCAGGTGATCGAACTACTGGCGCCGGTGGAGAAACTGGATCAGAGCGACCTGGCCATCGCCTACCTGTTGGGCACGGCGCTGCTGCGCGACAAGCAGATTGAGCGGGCACAGCCGGTGATCGACCGCATCCTCAAAAACGGGGAATCGGCGGAAACGCGGCTCCTGCTGGGCAGGGCTAAGATGGGCGCGCTGGAGTTTGAAGCGGCCATCGCCGATTTCGAAAAGGCCGCCGCATTGAATCCGCGGTTGCCCGACGTTCATGCGTCGCTGGGCGAAGCGCATATCCAGACCGGCGACGCTGCCGCCGCCCGGCTGGATTTCCAGAAAGAACTGGCGCTCAATGCCAATGATTTCGAATCGAATCTGCAACTGGGGGCGCTGCTCCGGCAGGAACAGGATTACGAAGGCGCGCGCAAGTTGTTGGACCGGGCGCTACTGGTGCGGCCCGGCGATATCCGGGCGAGGTTTCAAATGGCATCGTTGAGCCTGGCCGCCGGCAGATTGGAAGAGGCTCGTATTGCGCTGCAGGGGATTCTCCGGCAGACGCCGGAATTCATCGAGGCGCACGTCACGCTGGCCACCGTCTATTACCGGTTGAAGCGCAAGGCGGATGGCGACAGGGAAAAGGCCGAGGCGGAGAGATTGACCAGGGAGAAGCAGGCGCGGCGAACGCAGGGCGCGAACAAGTGAGTGGGGATAGCTGGGCAGGCCCGGAGACCTGCCCAGCTCCGGTTTTCAGAACATGAACTTGACCGCCAGTTGGATGGTGCGGCGGCCTTGCTTTTGCGTCGCGATTCCAAAGAGCGGTGAATTGAGCAGCCCCGTGCTGCCGCTGTAGCCGAGCGTCAGATTGGCGGCGCTCGAGAACGACCACAGCGGATGGTTCAGGAAGTTATAGGCGTTGGCGCGGAATTGCAGCTTCCGCTTGCCTTCCTGGAAGTTGAAGTTCTTGAAGAGACCCAGATCGGAGTTGAAGAAGGCAGGACCGTATACCACCGGCAGGGTGGTGGGTCCGTTCTGGCCGATCTGCGTCGGCATGGCGAAGCAGCTCGGGTTCACCCACTGGTTGGGCCCCAAATTGGACTTCGGGTCGCAGGTGACAATCGGGCGGAGCGCGATATTCGGCGTGCCCAGCAGCGACGTGTTGCTGACGTTGTAGGTGGTGCCGGGGATCTTGTAACTATTGGTGTTCAGGCCAAAGTTGTTGCCCCGGTTGCCGGAAAGGTTGGCGCCGCTCTGCACCTGGGTCAGACCAGAGATCTGCCATCCGTTGACGAGCGCCCCGGCGATCTTGTTCTTCGCGGGATTGCCCACTTCGACAGAGTAGGCGATGTTGAAGATGTGAGTCCGGTTGCTGGGCATCACACCGTAGTTGTTCCTCATGTTGAACGGGTCAAAGTTGGGGGCAATAATGCCCAGCGCTTTGGCGAACGTGTAGTTGAAATTCAACATGTAGCGGCCCCTGGTGCGTCCCCACGTGGCCTGCATCGAGTTGTAGTTGGCGTACATCCCGTGCGTGGCCAGGTTGACGTCGCCAAACCCTTTGAGCGGCCGGAAATTATTCGCGACCAGGGAGTTGGGATCGGCGCCGCCATTGGCG
Source organism: Paludibaculum sp. (assembly GCA_036504135.1). Lineage (GTDB taxonomy): Bacteria > Acidobacteriota > Terriglobia > Bryobacterales > Bryobacteraceae > Paludibaculum. The sequence goes on along the minus strand of DASXVP010000016.1, from coordinate 107,414 downwards.
GAAGAGAGCATCGCTCCAACCGGCACCAGATTGAGGCTGCTGCCGACGCCGCCGCCAGTCTGGAGCAGCTCCGTGCTGGTGTTGCCGACATAGGCGAGCTCCAACAGGCTGGACCACGGCATGCGCTGCGCGATGGTGAGGCTATAGCTCTTGGTCATCGGCGAGCGGTCGTCCTTGGCGTCCACCGCGCCGGGCGAAAGGGCGGCGCTGGAGAAATTCATGGTGCCGAGGTCTCTCACCATGAGCGGCTTGGCGTTGGGGGTAGGGCTCACCACATAAGGCGAAGTCCCGACACCCTGGTTGCTGCTAAGCGTGATGGTCTCAACTCCGGCAGCGACATCGAGGCCGGTGGTGAACTGGCCGGAGTGGAAGTAGTACATGCCCCAACCGCCGCGCACGACGGTCTTGCCATCGCCGAAGACATCGAGCGCGACGCCGAAGCGCGGCTGGTAGTAGAGGGCGCGGGTCGGGAAGCCGCCCATGGGAATGTTGGAGTCCCGTTTGTTCCAGATGAAGCCGCAGTATTGCGTCGGCGTGCAGGTGGAGTTGTACTTCGAGTAATCGAATACCGAGAAACCATAGCCGAGCCGGTCGGTCCACGGGGTGAAGTGGGTCATGCGTACGCCGAATTCCAAAGTCAGGCGCTTGTTCACCTTCCACGAGTCCTGCACAAAGCCTTCCCATGTTTTGTAGGCGATGTCGTTGACGCGGTTGAAGGAGTACTGGTTAAAGGAATTCAGGTTCCCGATCAGCATATCGGCATATTCGTTCCCCAGGGTGTTGGAGTTGCCGTTGTTGAAGTTGAGAGTGCCGTTGGAGGCGTTGCTCGCCGGTTGGGCGTTGCGAATCCACTCCCAGAAAATGCCGGCCTTCACGGTATGCCGGCCCCAGACCTTGGTCATGGTGTCGCTGAAGCTGGGCATGTACTTGTTCGCGTACAAACCGGCGGTCGGGCCGCCAACTTCAAAGCCGCCATAGTTATTGATCTGTGCCGCCTCCGCGCCGCCCCGCAGGTTCGGGATCTGCGCGACCGCATTCTTGTAGAGGAGCTTGCTGTTGAATCCTACCTTGGCGGGATCCACTTTGGACGGATCTTGAAATACGTTCGGGAATCCGATGAAGGTGTAGCCGAAGACGAATTCATTGGTCATGCTGGGGCTGAAGACGTGCGTCAGCGAAGCGGTGACGGAGTCTGACTTGTTCTTCCCGAGTATGGACGTCGGATAGGGTAGCTGCTGGGTGGCGTTGCTGGACCACAACTGCACGGGGAACGGCTGCACTTCCCGCTGGAGGTTGTAGCGGACGAACATCTTGGTGTTGTCACTGATGTTGTAGTCCACACGGGTCATCCACTGGTGATTGTTCTGGGTGAAAAGCAGATCGTCGGTCCAGTTGTAGCCGCCGGTGGCGTTGGGATCCGAGTTGGGCTTCGGATACAGCTTCATCATCGCCTGCATATTGGGGTCAATCGCGGAAGCAGGGATGATGCCGCCGGGGTAGAGCGCCTGGTTGCGGGCGTTGATCTGTCCGGGAGGCGAACCGGAGGCGGTGAAGTTGCCCATCTTGCTGAGCTCGGCGGGCGAGAAGTTGCCGTTGATCATGCCATCGGTGGGCACGGCGGCGCGCATCAGGCCGGTATCCAGCACCTGATAGAAATACTGGTAGCCAGTGAAGAAGAAGAGCTTGTTCCTGTCGCGGGCGAGGCGGGTATGCGGGATGATGACAGGGCCGCCGAGCGTGAAGCCCGGATAGTAGTACTTGTTCTGCGGCCGGGGCTGCCTGGTCGAGTTATTCAGCCAGTCGTTGGCGTTCAGCGTATAGTGCCGGGCATATAGGAAGCCCGACCCATGAAAATCAGTACCGCCGGATTTCGCGACGGAGCTGATGATGGCCGGCCCCTTCTGATTTTCGGCGCTGAAGTTGGACATGGTGATCTTGAACTCGGCAATCATGTCCGCGTTCGGATTGACGGGCGTATCGCAGTTGCAGCCGGGGTCTGAGACATGTGCGCCATCGGCCGTGATATCCAGCGTATTGGCGGGCAGGCCATTGTAAGCAAATGCATTGTTCAACGGGCTCTGGCTGCCGGCGTTGCCGTTGGCATTGATGCCCATGGTCTGGCCACTGTAGTTGGCGGCGTTGGCGGTTCCGTTCTGGATGCCAAAGCCGGGCATGATCTTGATGAACTCGGCGGCGTTGCTGCCCACCTGGACAAAGTTCTCCAACTGTTTAGTGTTGAGGGTGGTGGACTTTTCGCCGGAGTCGACAGGGACCAGTAGTTCGGTGGCGCCTGTAACCACCACGGTCTCCGCGGTGCTGCCGACCTTCAGTGTGACGTTGATGTTGCGGCGCTCACCACCGCCCAGCGCGATGCCGGTTTCCTTGTAGGTGCTGAAGCCCGACAATTCCACCGTGAGCTCATAGGTGCCAACGGGAACCGAGGCGAATGTGTAGTAGCCCTGACTGTTGGTCACCGTTTCGCGAAGCGAGTTGGACTGAATATCCCTCAGCTTCACGGTCGCCTGGACAACCAGGCCCTCCGACGGATCGGAGACAACCCCGGTCAGTGTGGAGTAGATGGATTGCGCCGGTAAGCTGGAGGCAAAGGCGCCGAGGAATGCCAACGCCGCGAGTATCTTCGTGGCACGTAACATATGGACTCCCTTCTCAACGGACCAAAGACCGGATTGAGCGCGAGTGGCGCAATTCGGCTTAGGGCGATTCTCCTCCTCTTTGCCCCCGGGGTCAAGGGTCTTTCTATCTTCAGACCCCACACTCCTTTTGCCGCCCGGGCGGGAGCTATGGCGGCATCATGCTGGCTTCGGAAAAACCGCGCGAGCCACGCGCAGGACATTCCCTCCGAGGATATTCTGAATGTCGGCATCGGAGAAACCACGCTGCACCATACCGACCGTGAACATGGGCCAGTTGGTCCAGGCGAGTGCCGGATGAGAACGGTTGTCCAGCGCGCCGGGCGGCCAGAGCGCCTCGTAGCCGGGCCGCTCCTTTGGGCGGGGGCCCACCTTGCGGTACTCTGCATCGGCGCTATTCGGCATGTAGGCGAGATCGGTGCCAATGGCGACGTGATCTGCGCCGAAACGCTTCACCAGATATTCGATGTGATCGAGCATGGCGCTCAGGCCCCCGTCGCGGCCCAGGAACGACACCACGCTAAATACGCCCACGTAGCCGCCGGTGTCGGCGATGGCGCGGATCACCTCGTCCGGCTTGGACCGGATGTGGCTGTGGATGGCAACCGCGCCGGTGTGGCTCGCCACCATCGGCTGCCGTGAGGCCTTGGCCGCTTCGAGGCTGGTGCGCCAGCCGGAATGCGCCACATCGACGATGACGCCCACTCGATTCATCTCGGCGACGGCGGCGCGTCCGAGCTCGCTGAGCCCCGCGTTGGCGGGCTCCGCACAGCCGTCGCCCAGCGCGTTGCGGCGGTTGTAGGTGAGGTGCATCATGCGGATGCCGAGTTGGAAGAAGAGGCGGATATGCGCCAGCTCTTCCGGCACGGAGTTCCACTCCTGGGCGAGCGGGATCCCGTTGCCGGTGAGGTAGACGCAGTGGCGGCCCTGCTTCTTGGCGGCCACGATGTCATCGGGCGCCGCGGCGCGCGAGACCAGGCTTGGCAGCCGGTCGGTCAGATACGTGAAGTAGGCCAGCCGCTTGAGCAGGCGCATGGGCGAGTTGCCCTCTTCGCCCGCGTTTTGCAACACGCAGGTGACGCCCGAGGCATCCCACGCCTCGCGGTACTCCTGCTGCTGCGAGGGATCGTCGGCCACTCGCGTGAGCAGCATATCGGTCTGAAGGTCTTCGAGCTCCTGACTGGTGGCCCCCGCCTCAATAGCCTGGCGCAATGCATTGCCATCGATGGCCGAGCGCGGGGAGAAGCCGTACGATTCCACCACCAGCGACTGCGCATGGAGCTCCAGCGCGTGCTGCAGATCTTTCTCACTGGGCTTCAGGATTGCGAGCGCGGCCTCCCGCGCGGCGCGGATTTGCGGGTTGGTTTGTGCCGGCTGCATCAGCGCGGCAAACGAGGAGCTCATGAAGTGACGGCGGCTGGGTAGGACGCTCATACCAAGAGGGTACGCCCGCGGGCAGAACGCGTGGCGGCTCCGGCCCGCTAACGAATCAGCCAGACCGCAAACCCGGCGGCGAACATCGCGCCGAACGCGATGGCCACCTTCCGGCCGAAACCCGCGCCGCCCTTGCGGTAGGCCACCACGGATTTCAAGACCGCGTTGGCTGCCAGCGCAATGAGCAGCGACGCCACCGCGACGCTCTGCACCGCCTTACCGTCGCGCATCATACCGCTCAGCGTGACGGCTATGGCATCGGCATCCACCGAGCCGCCGATCGCGCTGGAGACGTAGAGGCCGGTCTGGCCAAACTGCTCCGCGCCGCCGCGCGCAATAAGGCGCACAAAGGCAAACAGCAATCCGAACTTGATGGCGGGCCGGATGTGAAACGTGTTGCGGATCACCAGGCCGCTGGGCGGCGGGGCGCCCGGAGGGGCCGTCCGGGCAAGCAGGACAGTCAGCACGAGGCCGGCCGCGGTCATCGCAGCCAGTTCCGGCCAACAGGCCATGCCCAGCGCGCCGCCCATCATCCAGAGCAGCGCCAGAACGCGGGGGAACTGCACGGTGTTGGCCAGCACGGTGGCCAGCGCAAGCTCCCTGGCGCGGTGCGGCTCCTCGGCTGCCTGCTCGGCAAAGGCCGCGGTGGCCGCCGTGGTGGAGCCTATACCGCCCAGGATGGCGGTGAGTCTCAGCCCTTGCGAATCGCCAAGGAACTTCTGAAGAAAATAGCCGAGGTAGGAGATGGAACAAACCAGGATGACGAAAATCCACACCCGCCTCGGGTTGAAGAATTCGTAGGGGCCGTAGCCGCCATCCGGCAGCACGGGCAGGATCACGAAGACCACGGCGAGGAATCGCAGCGTATCGAAGTACTCGCGTTCGGTCAGAGTCTCGCGGAAGAACTTCTGGAGCGGCTCGCGGGCTTCCAGACAGATAGCAAGTATGACAGTCAGGGCGATGGCCAGCGGAGTGCCCCACGGCAGGCCGGGCGTGGCCGTGAGAACGCAGAGCAGGAAGGTGACCACGCCGACGATCTCCGTGGTGATGCCCGTGCGGCCCGGCGTCTGGGCGCGAAAGAGAAACAGGAGCGAGGTGATGCTGAGGAGCGCGGCCACGGTGATCAGCGGCTGGGCCAGCAGCCCGCAGAGGCCGCCGGCCAGCCCGATGCCAATGAAATCCCGCAAGCCGGCGTGGCGTTCGGCATGGTCGGATTCGCGCTCAATGCCAACCAGCAGGCCAATCAGAAGCGACTCGCCCATCGCGATCCAGGCTTGCGGGAGTTGTTCCACGAAACCTCCTAGTTAGGCAGTTCGCGCACGGCGATATTGCGGAAGCGGTGTTTGCCGCCTTCTTTCCAAATCTGCGTGCCGCCATGGACCTGCACGGCAATCATGCCGTCCAGCGCGCCATCAGCGGCGTGGTTGGATGTATCGGACCATTCGGTGACGCGCACGCCGTTCATCCACACCTGGATGCGCGGGATGTCGCCCTCGATGCGGGCGCGGATAGAGTTCCACTCGCCGCGCTTATAGTTCTTTTCCCAGTCTTCAATACTGTAGGTCGGTACGCCCTTGAGACGCTCGCCGTAGACGCCGCCGAGAGTTCCTTTGTCGCGGTAATCGATCAGCACCTGATAGGCCTCACCCTTTTCGCTGGAGCGTAGGAAGAGGCCGCCGTCGCAGCCCCAATCGGGGTTCAGCTCCAAATAGATTTCGAAGTTTTTGTACTTCTTGTCGGTCAGGAGGATGCCGCCCTTACCCACCGGATTCTGCATTCCGGTGAGGACGCCATTTTCCACGCGCCAGTCCGGCGTGGTGCCGTGGTGATTGGTGGTGGAGATGTGCCAGCCGGCGGTGTCCTTGCCGTTGAAGATGGGCGTGAAGCCGGCGGGGACCGAGGCCGCCTCGGCAGGCACGGGAATCAGCTCGTACTTGCGCGGCACGGGCGCGGCGGCGGCGCGCTGGCGGGCGTCGAGCTCGGCGTCGAGCGCGTCGAGCGCGTCCATGGCAGCCTGGGCCTTGGTGAGCGAGTCGTTGGCCATCGGCACTTCGATGGTGCGCCAGCGGGTGTTGTGAATGCCGGTGCGCTTCATCGTGAGGGCATGCACCTCATTGGCCTGCTTCATCATGGGCGTGGGCAGAGTGGTGAGGTCGAGGCCGGCGGCCAGTTCGGCGGCGGTGAAGACCTTTACCTGCAGTCCATCGATGCGCAGAGCGTAGTGGCCCGGCTTGAGCCCGCTGATCTTGAGCGTCTCCTGGTTGAATGTCTCAGTGAATCCGCCGGCCTTCACCGCCAGCGCCATGGGGGCGTCGCTCAGATCTACGGGCATCGGCAGCGAGTTATCCACCTGGCTCCAGACGAGACCGTCGCCCGCGCCCGCGAGATTGGCGATGGCGGTATTGGCGAGCGTCAGAGGTTTCCTGGACTTCGCGTCGAGCTCCACGATGCTGACGATATTGCCCGCGCCCCAGCTCTTGAGCAGCGCGCCGGCCATGATGAGGTGGCCGGAGGCGCCGGGATGGACCTTATCCGGGATGATGCGCTGTGCCACTTCGGGGTTGGCGGCATTGGCCTTGCGGAGCATCTCGACAACCGGGGCGTTGAGATCGGCGACGGTCATACCCTCGCGCTTGGCGAGCTCCTGAATGAAATCGCCAAACTGAACCAGCACGGTGTTGTAGCCGCCATTGACGGCGGCCGGGCGTGTCACTTCATCGTAGGGTGAGGGACGGATGCCGACGAGCTTCACACCGGGCATCAGCGTCTTCATCTGCTTCACCATCGCCTCGTAGCCGGTGGTGTACCAGTCAAAAACAACTTTGTCGGAGGAGCGATAGCGGCCATCGTTCATGCCGAGCATGATGGTGACCACCGTGGGCTTATAGGCCTGGACATCGCGCTTGAGACGCAGGTCGATGGCGCCGCCCCCGCCGCCCGTCACTCGATCGCCACCCCAGCCGGAGTGGACAAAGCTGACGTCCAGCTTGGGGTACCGCGTGCGGACGTAGGTCTCGACAAACGTGGTGTAGAGGCGCTGGTCCGTGATGCTGTCGCCATAGAAGACAACGCGGTCGCCGGCCTTGAGGAAGAAGGCGTCCTGCGCAAGCGCGCTCATCGCCAGAAGGAAGATCAAGAGAAAACGCATGGATCGTGGACCTTTCAGGAGCGGGCTTTGTAGTGGGTGTCGCTGAGTTCGCGCAGGCGCAGGGCCGCGGCCTCGGCGGTGATGTCGCGTTGCGGCATGGCCAGCAGCTCGTAGCCGACCAGGAACTTGCGCACGGTGGCGGAGCGCAGCAGCGGCGGCGCGAAGTGCGCGTGCAGATGCCACGCTGGATTCGGCGGCCCGGCGGGGCGCTGGTGAAATCCGAAGGAATACGGGAAGGACGTCTCGAAGAGATTGTCGTAGCGCGTGGTGGTGCGCTTCAGGATGTCGGCGAGGCTGTCGCGTTCGTCGCCCGTCAGTTCGTCGAGCCCGCTCACCGGGCGGCGGCTGATGAGCATCACTTCGAAGGGCCACACGGCCCACCAGGGGACCAGCGCCGCGAAGTGATCGTTGGCGCACACCACTCGCGCTCCGTCCCGCAGTTCGTGTTCCAGATAATCCGCGAGCAGTGTCCGGCCGTGCGCGCGGAAATACTCCTCCTGCGCGGCGTGCTCTTTCTCCACCTCATTGGGCACGATGGAGGTGGACCAGATCTGGCAGTGCGGATGCGGGTTGGAGCAGCCCATCATCTCGCCACGATTTTCGAATATCTCCACGTAGGCGATGCCGGGCGTGGCGTTCAGTTCGGCGTAGTGCTCTGCCCAGGTATTGACGACGCCGCGCAGATCGGCAGGCTCCATCTCGGCCACCGTGAGGTCGTGCCGCGGTGAGAAACAGATGACGCGGCAGATGCCGGCGACGGCTTCGGCGCGCAGCAGAGGATGGGGCTGGGCCGTGCCGGCGGGCGTATCGGGCAGCAAAGCTGCAAAATCATTCTGGAACGCAAATGTTTTTGTGTACGCCGGGTTATGATGGCCGCCGGCGCGCTCGTTCGTCGGGCACAGGTAGCACTTGGGGTCGTACGCGGGCCGCGTCTCGGGTGGAAGTTTCTCCACCTGCCCCTGCCACGGGCGCTTGGTGCGGTGCGGCGAGACGAGCACCCATTCGCGGGTGAGCGGATTGTATCGGCGGTGCGGGTGTTCGGTGAGGTCAAACATTCGGGGAGGATGTCTCCCCGATATCGTATCGCGATGAGAGGGCGGCGGAGTGTGAACGGGCCTGGATGGCCGGCCCGCTCTCGCCTACAAGCTGTAAAAGAACTCTTCGTAGACGATCTTGCCATCCACCACTTTGTAGATGGCGATCTCTTCCATCGTGTGCCGCTTGGCCTGCGGTTTGTAAGTGACGTCCATCTTGAAAGCCACTGAAAAATGCGCCCCCGCGACCAGCGGGCCTTCCACCTTGGCTGAATGGATTTCGTGGTTGTCGGCCCACCATTCGGCCTTGCCCTTCACGGCTGCAATCCCCTTCGTCTCGCGAGAAGCGCCGGGAGGCGCGCCCGCTTCCATGCTGACGATGTCGTCCGCGTATAAGGTTTCGATGGCTTCGAAGAACTTCCCTTCGGAGCAGAGTTGGACGAGTGCGTTTGCTAATTCCTGCGTGGTCATAGTTATACTCCTCCGTACAGTTTCGCAAATTCCCGGGCCGGCAACTGTTTCGATTCGATTGCGGACAGAACAAGCTTTCCGATCAGTGCGGGGTGCCGCCTGTATGCGTGACGCACCAGCACCGGATCCGCCTTCGGGATTGTCATCCGGCACGGACCGCCGGCGCCCCTGCCCCGATTGCTACACTCCCACTATGCTCAGCCGCCTCATGGTCCTGGCCGCGGCGCTGCTCTTCTCTACCGGCGGCGCGGCGATCAAGGCCACTACGCTCAACGGATGGCAGACCGCCGGGCTCCGCAGCCTGGTGGCCGCCATTGCGCTCACCGCGCTCGTCCCGCAGGCGCGGCGCGGCTGGTCGTGGCGCGTCTGGCCGCTGGGCCTCGTCTACGCGCTGACGCTGGTCAGCTTCGTACACGCCACCAAACTGACCACCTCCGCCAACGCCATCTTTCTGCAATCCACGGCGCCGGCTTACCTGCTGCTGATCGGTCCTGTCTTCCTCAAGGAGAAAGTGGCGCGGCGTGATCTGATCTTCACGGCGGCCCTCGTCGGCGGCATGATCCTGCTCTTCACCGGCGCGGCGAACCCTCTGGCCACGGCGCCCGATCCAGCGCGCGGCAACCTCTACGCGCTTTTTTCCGGCGCGGCCTACGCCGTGACGCTGGCCGGCCTGCGCCACCGGGCGGAGAGCTCCGCGCTAGCCACCGTCGTGTGCGGCAACATTCTCGCCTTCGCCATCTCCATGCCGGCCGCGCTACCCATCCTGAGCTTCACACGGGTTGACGGCGCGGTGCTGCTCTATCTCGGCTTCCTCCAGATCGGCCTCGCCTATTGGCTGCTCACGCACGGGATGAAGCACGTCACTGCGTTTGAAGCCTCCACGCTCCTGTTGCTGGAGCCGGTGGGCAACCCGATCTTCACATGGCTCATCCACGGCGAAAATCCCGGTCAGCGGACTCTGGCGGGCGGCGCGGTAATCCTGGTAAGCACCTTCGTCAAGCTTTGGTTTGATCGCAGTCAGTCACTCCAGGCCCATCTGCGAGAGCCGGTAGCGTAGGGCGTTTCTTGATAGGCCCAGCAGCCGCGCTGCCTGGCTCTTGTTGCCGGAGGCCCGCTTCAGCGCCTCGCGGATCAGCTGGCGCTCGTGCTCATCCAGCGAGACGCCCTCGGGCAAAAAGTCTCCGCCGTGGCCGTTGCCGGGCGCGGGCGCACCGTTGGTGGCGCGGCGCGGCGCATGATCCAGCCGCACATCGTCGGGCTGCAACACCGTGCCGGAGGCGTAAAGCAGGCTGCGCTCAATCACGTTTTCCAGCTCGCGCACGTTGCCGGGCCAGTGATAAGAGACCAGCTTGCGCTGAGCCTCCTCCGACATCCCGCCCACCAGCGATCCCGTCTCGCGCGCGAATTTGCGCAAAAAATGATCGGCCAGCACAGGAATATCCTCGCTGCGCTCGCGCAGCGGCGGGATGGTGATGGGGAAAACGTTCAGGCGGTAGTAGAGATCCTCGCGGAAGTTGCCCTCTTCCAGCGCGCGGCGCAGATCCACGTTGGTGGCGGCGATCACACGCACGTCGATCTGTTTCGTCTTGTTGCTGCCCAGCCGCTCGAATTCGCGCTCCTGCAGAATGCGCAGCAGCTTCACCTGCACCCCGGTCGGCACGTCGCCGATCTCGTCCAGAAACACAGTGCCGCCGTCGGCCTGCTCAAACTTGCCGGGCTTGGCCGTCACCGCCCCCGTGAATGCGCCCTTCTCGTAGCCGAACAGCTCGCTCTCCATCAGGTTTTCGGGGATGGCCGTGCAGTTTATCTTGACGAAGGGCTGGGCAGCGCGCGGCGAGTGATGATGGATGGCGCGGGCGATCAGATCCTTACCCACGCCACTTTCGCCGCAGAGCAGCACCGTGGTCCGGCTGGGCGCCACGCGCGAGACGGCGCCCAGGATCTCCTGCATGCGCGCGCCATAGCCGACGATGTTTTCAAACTGATAGCGCCGGCCGAGCTCTTCCTTGAGTAGAACGTTCTCCTCGCGCAGCGACTGCACTTCCAGAGCCTTGCGCACCACCGCCATCAGGTGATCCAGCGAGAACGGCTTCGGCAGAAAATCGGCCGCGCCTTTCTTCATCGCCTCCACGGCGATTTCCACCGTGCCGAACGCGGTCATCACGATTACCGGGATGCGGGCGTTCTGCCGCTGGATCGATTCCAGCAGCGACATACCGTCCATGGCGGGCAGGCGCAAATCGGTGAGGATCAGGTTGGCGCGTTCGGCCAGCTTCAGCCCTTCCTCGGCCGAGCCGGCGAGCACTACTTCATAGCCGGCGGATTCGAGCTGCAAGCTCAAAACCCGCCGTAGCTTTTCTTCGTCCTCGACAATGAGGATGCGCGCCTTCATACCGCTATGATCATCTCCTAAAACTGCTTACTAAATCAGGAGACGTAGGTTACGGGGCGCGCGGTTGCGGGAGATTCGAAAGTGTCTACCAGGCGGGCGTGGCGGAGCCGATGGAGTCGGGCTCGGGGAACCAGCAGTAGCCGAGACGGACAATGGTCTTGATGGCGGAGGACTTGGCGCCCAGCTTGCGGCGCAACCGCTGGACATGTACGTCAACCGTGCGGGTCCGCGCTCCTTCCGAGTATTTCCAAACGGTCCTCAACAGTGTCTCGCGGCTGATGCAACGCCCGGGGTTCTGCATCAGAAGGCTCAGCAACTCGCGCTCCTTCCGGGTCAACCGCTCAGCTTCATCGTTGGCGGACACAGGCGGCAGATTCAAGACTGCGCTGTTTATAAGACCTTGTGCGGTAGCGTACGAACTCATCGGTGATAATCTCCTCCTGGAGTCGATAGCAGGAACCCTGCAACACCCTGCGTAAATGAGTAGACGGCTGGCGTCGTGATTTGTTCGGCGGAAGTTTCGGTTTGTGGTAAAAAATATCGCGGCGCGCAGGAGAGTTTACATTGATGAAGGGACGCGTGGCGCGAGCGGAAGGGTCACCACAAATGTCGAGCCGCGACCAGGCTCGCTGTCCAGGCTGATGCGTCCGCCGTGTTCATCCACGATCTTCGCCGTGATCGCCAGGCCCAGGCCCACGCCGCTGGGCTTGGTTGTGAAGAAAGGGTTGAAGATCTGCTCGCGATGCTCGGGCTTGACGCCGGAGCCGCGATCAATGACCGCAAGCTCCACATTCCCGTGTGCTGCCAGAGTCTTAACGGTCACCGTGGCGCCCTCCGGCGAGGCCTGCAGGGCGTTGTTGATCAGGTTGAATATGACCCGTTCCAGCAACTCGCCGTCCGCCTCCAGTAGCGGGATGCCCGGATCAAAGTTCCGGTGAATCCGCGCCGCGACGGCCGGCGTCTGGTGGACGAGCTGGTCGATGGCGTTATCGGTGAGGGCATTCAGATCCGTCGGCGCCAGGCGCAGGCGCACGGGCCGGGCAAACTCCAGAAACCGCGTGATGAGTGAATTGGTGCGGTCTACTTCCGTGGAAATATATCCCGCCAATTCCAATGCGATGTCATTTTCAGCGCCCAGCCGCTCCAGCAACATTTCCGCCGATGCCTTCATGGTGCCCAGCGGATTGCGGATCTCATGGGCCAGTCCCGCTGTTAGCTGGCCCAGGGCCGCCAGCCTCTCGCTGCGCCGCACGCTGGCCTCCGCCTCGCGTAAGCGGCGGTTGGCCTCGGCCAGTTCCGCGGCAGCCCCCTGTGCCCGCCTGGCCTCGTTGCGGTTCGATTCGGCCAGTCCATAGGTCAGGTAGGCCACCAGGGGCAGGAAGATCACGCGCAGGCTGAGATCGCGCAGGAAGAGCCCCTCCAGCATGTAGCCCAAGCTATACGCCAGCGGGATAAAGGCCATGTAGGCAAAGCACGCCAGCAGAGTCGTCAGCGCTGTGCCGGCCGCGCCCAGCGTGGTGGCGGCGGAAAGCACCGGCAGCAGCAGAATCAGGTAGTAGCTGGACGCGATTCCGCCGGTGACGCCAATCAGCAGAAAGCCGGCCCCCAGCTTGAGCGTGATGATAGCGATGTTGCCGTGGGGCGTATCGAGAGCCCGGATGCGCGGCGCGGCCACCTGCACAATTGCCAGAGCGGCCAACATTTCTATCTCGGCCGCCCCGTGCGTGGGACTCACCCAGGCCAGGGCCGAGAACAGTAGGAGCCACGCGAAGTCCTGGGGATAGAGGGCTCGGGTCCACCACGGTCTGGGTGTCGAAGAGGCCAAGCGTCATCTTATCTTATGGACATGGATAGGGGGGGCGCACCACCGCCGGGTGCGGTATGGCACAATGAAGGCGTCTCGCGAGTAGTGCATGAACCCCCTCGAATCAACCCCCAACCCCGACGCAGCCATTCCGGCCGACAACACCGCAGCGGTTTCTGAAGAAACGTCCTTTGGTGATGTCCTTAGACAGTTTGAAGCAGAGCACCACAGTGCGGAAGGCGCCGAATCGGCGCTGGAAGGCACCGTCGTCTCGGTATCCGAAGACGCCATTGTTGTCGATATCGGCCGCAAGATGGAAGGGATTCTCAAGCCCGACAACCCGGGCCTGCCCGCGGGCATCATCCCTGGCATGACGCTGCTGGTGAACATCAAGGGCGCCGACGACGGCTACTACCTGCTCTCCACCATTCGCGTGGAACAGCCCCGCGACTTCACCGGCCTGCAGGCCGCCTTTGAGGCCAAGAGCGTGATCAGCGGCGTGGTGCTGGAGATGGTGAAGGGCGGCATGCGGGTGCAGGTCGCCGATGGCGTCCATGCCTTCCTGCCGGCGTCGCGCAGCGGCATTCGCGAGATGAGCGACATGCCGAAGATCGTCGGCCAGCAGATCGAGTGCCGCATCACGAAGCTCGACGTCACCAATCCCGAACGTCCCGACGTTGTCGTGGACCGCCGCGGTGTGATCGAAGAGCAGTCCGCAGTCCTCAAGATGGCCGCCATGGAAGGCCTGAGCGAGGGCATGGTAGTGCAGGGCCGCGTGCGCAGCCTGACGGAATTTGGCGCGTTTGTCGAGATCGCCTCCGGCATCGACGGCCTGCTGCATGTCACCGATATGAGCTGGCAGCGCGTGGACAAGCCGGCGTCTCTACTGGCCGTGGGCCAGAGCATCGAGACCAAGATTCTCAAGATCAACCGCGAATCGAAAAAGATCTCGCTCGGGTTGAAACAGTTGCAGCCGGACCCGTGGACGCAGGCCATCTCGACCCTGGAAAAAGGGCAGCGCGTCACCGGCAAGGTGGTGCGCCTGGCGGACTTCGGCGCCTTCATCGAAATCGCTCCGGGCGTCGACGGCCTCATCCATCTCTCGGAGATGTCCTGGACCAAGCGCATCCGGAAGCCGAGCGACATCCTGAAAGTGGATGAGCTGGTGGAAGCCGTCGTGCTCGAAATCAAGCCGGCCGACAAGCGCATCTCGCTCGGCCTGAAACAGGCGCTCGGCAACCCGTGGGATAGCGTCGACACTAAGTTCGCGCCTGGCACGCAGGTGGAAGCGCCCATCACGAATCTGGCGCAGTTCGGCGCCTTCGTCGATCTCGGCGACGGCATCGAGGGCATGATCCACGTCGGCGACATCACGCGCGAAAAGCGCATTCAGCATCCGAAAGAGATGTTGAACGCCGGCCAGGTGGTGAAGGCTGTGGTGTTGGAAGTGGACAAGGAAAAGCGGCGCATCCGCCTCGGCATGAAGCAGCTCGAGCCGACCTCGGCCGACATCTTCATCGGCGAGCACACGGTAGGTGAACTGCTCTCCGGCCGCGTCGTGGAAGTGCACGGCGGTCACGCCAAAATCGAGATCGCGGAGGGCGTCCATGCCCGCTGCAAGACCAAAGAGGAAGCGGCGGCCGCCGCCACCGCGGGCGCTCCCGCGGCCGACGTGGACGATTTGGCAGCAATGCTCGCCTCGCGTTGGAAGAGCGGTCCGTCCACAGCGTCGGGCGCTCCCAAGGATAGCCTGCGAGTGGGCCAGATCCGGCGCTTCAAGATCACGGCGATGGATCTCGGCAACCGGCGCATCGAGATCGAATTCGCCGACTAATCAGCCCCTCTCAATACGAAAAGCTGGTCTGCAGATACGCGGTCCGGATCGCCGCCAGGTATCCGGACTGTCGCAGAAATGCGCCCGGAAAGATGTAGCCATAGCCGGCGTATAGGCGCCAGTGCGAGGAGTGCGTATAGGCGGTGGAAACCAGCACGTGCGAGCCCACGTTCGGGCTGGTGGCCGCGGAGTTTCGCACCAGGTATTCATCGCCCCCAGGGTACAACCCGTCCGCCACGCTCACCAGCCGGAAGAAGCGGTATCCGGCATAGGCGGCCCAGCGTCTCGTCACCGGCATCTCGATGCCCGCCGCGGGATATCGGATGTTGCGCCACGCGATCGGATCCGACATACCGTATTTGTTGAATCCCGCCGGATACAGGTCGTCAAAGGTGCCGTGTCTGGAATCTGAAGGATTGCGATCGCCCGATGCGAAGTTGTACTCGACGCCGATCCTGGGCCCCAAGTCCGCCCCGAGAGGCCGCCATCCGAGCTCCCAATGCCCCGCCCCGGCCGAGATCCCGTCGCGGACCACATGGCCGCGCTGAAGCGCCATCTCGACATTGTAGTCAAGACCCCGTGGCAGCGCGCCCTGCGCGCGCACGCCCGGCGTGAGCACATCCCGGTGGCCCGGATGGCTCCGCAGGTCCACAGTGTCGCCACCCCGCTTCCACAGCAGGTACGGCTCCACCACGCCGCCGCCCCCTGTCCGCACCAGCAGGGCGACGCCCGAAATACGGCTGGACGTAGCGAAGGGGTCCGGCCGCCGCCGCGCCGGCTGGACCCGGTATCCGGTAAAACTGTCCAGGCGGAAGCGGGTCCCGGCGAAGCCCACGCGGATTGCGTCAAACGTCTGGCCGAAGCGGTCCCAGTAGTTGTCGGCGCCCACCAGACGCTCGTCACCCAACAGGAGCTCCTGACGCCCCACCTTTACCTGCCAGCCTGCCTCGGAGCGCCCGAAGGCGGCATAGGCCTGCCGCAGATCCACCGGATTGCGCAGGTGCTCGTGATCCAGCACCGCGCCCGGGCTGAACACGCGGGCGTCCTGGCCTTGCAGAAAAAACCGCATCCAGGGCCGCGCAAGCAAGGTGAAGTTCAGGCGCAGGCGGTTCAGATAGAACCTGTCATCGGAGCCGGGATCAAACGCGTTGCCGGACTCGGCCCGCCCGCGCAGTTCCACGCCGAGCTTGAGCCACGAGGGCAACGAAGGCAACCGGGCGTGCCCAACTTCGGATGGCTCCTCCATGGATGATGGTGCAGGATCGGCGCTCTGCGCCGGTGCTGTGGACGGCGCCGCTATCCCGAGGGACAGCGCGGCCGCAATTAAAGGCCGGAGAATCATGATGGGGTTCTTTCGCGTTCCTCATCGGATCAGCCGGATAGAAATGAGAGCTTTTTCTCGAATTTGCGAGCCACCGATCGATATGCCTAAAAGCGGCTCCCTGGGGGCTGGATGATCGAAGCGAAAGTGAGGGATCGAATGCACATGACGGTAGGCAAGAGGATTGGGACCACCTGTACGGTTCTCGTGGCATTGACGGTGACACTGGCCACGGCATCGCTGGTGAGCGTTTCCACGCTGAAGGGGCGCATCCACGCCCTGCAGATCGACTCGATTCCCGGGCAGTATTCCGCTGGCCGGATCGAAGCCGCGGTCAAAGATGTGGCGCTGCAAATGAACAGCAGCTTGTTGGACTTGGCGGCCAACGGCGGCGCGGGCCGCGCGCAGGCGCAATCGGCGTCCGAAAAGCTGCGCGCCGAACTTCGAACCGAACTGGACGCCTATGAAAAGACGATCACTCTGGAGGAGGACCGTCATCAGTTCGACGCGCTCCGCCTGGTGATCGACCGTTGGCTGGGCAGTTGGGACCAGATGTGGACATCAAGCCAGACATTGAAGCCGGCGGACGCACTCCGACTCTACAAGGCGGAGATGACACCGGCCTTCGACGCTATGCACGCCAAGGTGGACCAGTTGGTGGATTCGAATCAATACTCGGCCAAACAGAACGCCGATGAAGCCGCAGGCACGGCCGCCACGGCGGCGTTGTGGAACTGGGTGGTGGCCTGCATCAGCGGGCTGGTGGGCGCCTTCCTGGCCGTGCTGGTGGTGAGGGGCGTCAATCGGGCGTTGCGGCACGCGGTTCGGGAGTTGACCAGCGAGGCCGACATGGTGGCCAGTGCCGCCGCCCAGGTGTCGTCCTCCAGCCAGGCGCTTGCCCAGGGTTCCTCCGAGCAAGCCGCCTCACTCGAGGAGACCTCGGCCGTGAGCGCGGAGATCAACGCCATGGCCCACAGGAACGGCGAGCATTCGGATGCGGCGGCGCAGCTCGTGGCCCGGTCCCAGGAACAGTTCGCGCAGACCAACCGGTCTTTGAACGAAGTGGTGGCAGCTATCGGGGACATCCACGCACAGAGCGAAAAAATATCGAGAATCATCAAAGTGATCGACGAAATTGCGTTTCAGACCAACATCCTCGCACTCAACGCCGCCGTCGAGGCAGCCCGTGCCGGCGAGGCGGGCCTCGGCTTTGCTGTGGTCGCCGACGAGGTCCGCAACCTCTCCCATCGCTGCGCTCAGGCGGCTAAGGACACCTCGGCCCTGATCGCGGAATCGGTCGCCAAGTCCAATGACGGAAAGCTGAAAGTGGATCAGATGAGTGCGTCCATCCGGACCGCCACCGGCGCATCGGCCGAGATCCAGTCTCTGGTAAATGGAGTGAACGAGGGCAGCCGGGAGCAGACCAAGGGCATTGAACAGGTAACCCGCGCGGTCGCCCAGATGGAACAGGTAACGCAGTCGTCCGCCGCCAGTTCCGAACAGAGCAGCGCGGCAGCCGAGGAGTTGCAGGCCCAGTCGGAGTCCGTCCGGCAAACCGTCGCGCGCCTGGCGGCCATGATCGAGGGCTAGCCGCCGATTCACGGAACAAAACGGCACCTTTTCCCGTCTTCCACGTCTGACCTCTCTGAGGGGGGCCGCGCCCCGAAAAAGAGGATATGGTGAAAAGTGGAGCTTCTCTGGCGATACATACGGGTTCCTCGCGAATCGCCGGGTCGACATTGGGAATGGATGAGGCCGAGCTGATTCGGGCCGCCCAGGCTGGCGACCATGACGCCTTCGAGCGCTTGGTGCGCCAGTACGATCAGAACGTGCTTCGTCTGGCCATGAACCTGCTTCGATCCTCCGAAGACGCATACGACATCTACCAGGAAGCGTTCCTGCGCGTCTTCCGCAATATCAACAGCTTTCGATTCGATTGCAGCTTTCACACCTGGCTGTACCGCATCGTCACCAATCTCTGCCTCGATCATCTGCGCAAGAGAAAGGTTCGCAAGACAGAGTCCACCGTAGTGGAAACCCCCGACGGCCCCATGGACCGGCTGGACTCCGTTCCCGAGATGCGGGCCGACTGCGACCCGCAGCGCACTCTGCTGACCCGCGAGTTGCGCGGCAGGATCGGCGAGGCCCTTTCCGGCATGACCGCCCGCGAGCGCATGGTGTTTGAGATGCGGCACTATCAGGGAATGCGCCTCCGCGCCATCGGCGAAGTGCTCGGCACCACGGAGGAGGCTGCCAAAAACTGCCTGTTCCGGGCCACCCAGAAAATGCGCAGCGCCTTGGGAGATTTTGTATGAACTGCGAAACCGCAAAACAGCAACTTGTTCTGTTCGTCTACGGGGAACTCTCGTTCGACGAAGAAGAGCTGATGGAACAGCACTTGGACGGATGCGCCGCCTGTAGCGCGGAGCGCGCCCGGCTGGAGTCTCTCCAGGAGGTGCTCACCGAGGGTGAAGCGGAAGTGCCGGCCGGCCTGCTGGCGCGCTGCCGGCGGGACCTGGCAGTGCAGGTGGCCGCCGCGCAGGCTGCGCCGCGCCGCAGCC
The DNA here is from genome assembly GCA_036504135.1 of Paludibaculum sp. GTDB lineage: Bacteria > Acidobacteriota > Terriglobia > Bryobacterales > Bryobacteraceae > Paludibaculum. The sequence continues at coordinate 88,764 of DASXVP010000016.1, read as the reverse complement.
TGAGCCTCTCCGCATTGTGGCGCAACTGGGTGGTGAATCCGCCTCTGTGGCTGCGCCCGGTGGGCGCCGTGGCGATGCTGGTCCTGGGCTTTTTTGCCGCCCGCATCGTACCCGGCGATTCACCCGCCCTGGCGCGCATGGGCGTGGCGCAGGATCCGGCGCCGGTGTTCAGCCGCGTGCGGCTCGTCAATCCGAACGACTCCGGCGGAGTCCGTGTGCAATATGAGGAAGTGCGCCAGCGGGAGATGTCCGGCGCCCTGCAGGACGATCACATCCGCCGCCTCCTGCTGGCGGCCGCCGTGGACCAGACAGACCCCGGGCTGCGCGTCGAATCGATTGACCTGCTCAGACAGCACTGCTCCGACGACGAGGTCCGCCGCGCGCTTATGAACGCCCTGCGCACCGACAGCAACTCCGGTGTCCGCTTGAAAGCGCTCGAGGGCCTGAAACCCTACGCCCGTGATCCGGAGACGCGCAAGGTTTTGGCGCAGGTGCTGCTGGTGGACGATAACCCCGGCGTGCGGACCCAGGCCATCGACATGCTGGTTCAGAATAAGGAACCGGAGATGGCGGGCGTGCTGCAGGAACTGCTGCCCAACGAACAGAACGGTTATGTGCGCTCCCGCATTCAGAAGGCGCTGAATGAAATGAAGGCATCCGCGGGGACTTTCTAATTATGATGTTGAGGCCGCTGATTGCGCTGATCCTCGCCTATTCCCTGGCGTGCGAGGCTCAGCAGAAAGGATCGGGCTGCCCATCGGCAAGCCGCGTCAGAGTCAACGCCACGGGCAAGGTGAAGGTGGTTTCCGAAGATAGGAAAGACGTCGCCTACGTGCTCTCCGGCGCCGGCAAAGGGCAGGTGAAGACCACTCTGCGCGACGGCTGGTGCATCATCGTGGTCTCCACGGGCGACGGCTCGTTCTCGCAGGAACTGATGCTCGCTCTGCCCCGCACCGTTCGCTTCACCAAGCTCGATAACCGCTCCGGCAGCATCAGCGCCCGCTTCCTGCAGGGCGACGTGACTGCCGCAACCAATGCCGGCAGCATCGAAATGGACGAGATCGGCGGCGACGTGAATGCCCGCACCGGTGGCGGCCAGATGACGTTCGGCACGGTGGGCGGCAGCTTGCGCTGCCTCTCCGGCGGCGGCACAATCCGGGCGAAGAAGATCGGTAAGGAAGGTGTGCTCGAAAGCGCCGGCGGAGAGATCCTGGTGGACGAAGGCGGAAGCTGGCTGCGGCTCTCCACCTCCGGCAACATCCACGTGGGCCGCGTGGCCCAATCGCTGTTCGCCTACACGGCGGCCGGGCTGATTGACGTCGATCGGGCAGGCGGCATGGTGACTGCGGAAACGGCCAGCGGCAGCATTCAGATCGGCGGAGCACACGGCGTCCGCTGCGAATCGGCGGCCGGCGGCATCCGGCTGAAGAACGTCTCCGGCGGCGTGCGGGCGGCCACGGCGTCCGGCACCGTGACGGTGTCACTGGCCGCGGGTCAGTCTCTGGAGAATTCCTATTTGGCCAGCGGCCGTGGTGACGTAACCGTGTTTGTTCCGTCCAATCTGGCAGTGACGATCAAGGCGATGAACGAGTCGCCCGGTTCGGCCGGCAGCGTATTCACCGACTTTCCCGAGATCCAGCGGATGTTCTCCACTGTGGGCCGCCAGAACGGCCCTGCGGTGGCACAGGGCAACCTGAACGGCGGGGGACCGGTATTGATGCTCTCCGCCGCCGGCGGGGCGATCTCGATCAAACGCCAGAAGTGACCACGAGCGGCGGTTGCCGGCGCGCCTCCGTATTCCAGTCCTTCCGGGCACTGACATTTGAACGAGAAGAGGTAATTATGAACACTTTGATGCAGTCGATCCTGTCCGCAGCCCGGCATTCGGTTCTGCTCTTGGGCCCGGCACTGCTGGCCATGCAGCCGGCCCCGCCTGCCCCACCCGTACCGCCGCCACCACCGCCACCCAATAGGCCGGAAGTCATGGCTCAGAACATGGTCAAAATGATGAGCCTGGGCGGCAGTTTCCTGGGCGTCGGCGTCCGTGAAGTGGATTCCGAACGGGCCAAGGCGCTCAGCCTCAAGGACGAATACGGCGTGGAGATCACGCGTGTGGAAGAAGAGAGCCCGGCGTCCAAGGCCGGCCTGAAGGTGGGCGACGTGGTACTTGAGTTCAACGGCCAACGAGTGGAGGGCACCGAACAGTTCGTCCGCGTCGTTCGCGAGACGCCAGCCGGACGCACGGTGAAGCTGCTGGTCCACCGCGGCGGCGCGTCGATGACCCTGCCGGCCACCATCGCTGCCCGCAAGATGAAGGCCATGACGTCCATGGCGCCGATGGAAGGGATGCATATCGAGATGCCCCGCATGGAGACCTACACCATGCCGGACATCCCCAAGGCCATGATGTCGTGGCGCAGCGCGGTATTGGGTGTGGAGGCCGAATCGCTTGGCGAATCCCAACTGGCCAGCTACTTCGGAGTGAAGGAGGGGGTCCTGGTGCGGTCCGTCATGAAGGGCACCGCCGCCGAGAAGGCCGGCATCAAGGCCGGTGACGTACTAGTCAGGGTGGACGACACCAAGGTAGCCACACCCCGCGACGTCACCAGCGCCATTCGCTCCGCCAAAACCAGCGCCAAGAAGAGCTTCCCTGTCGTCGTGGTGCGCGAGAAGAAAGAGCTTTCCCTCTCTGTCACCGTCGACGAGGATCGCAGCGAGCGCACCGTCACGCCCAGGATCCAGAAGGTCACTGTCCACGAGCGGCTCTAGCCCCGGCGGGGACAGGCCGCGCGGCCTGTCCCTACTCTGCCCGCAGGGACGTAGCCGGATCCACCTGAGACGCGCGCCGCGCCGGGTGGAGGCTCGCCGCCAGCGCTGCGATCAGGATGACCACGGCCGACGCACCGAAAGTCAGCGGGTCCAGAGGCTCCACCCCATAAAGCATTTGCTTCATGGCGAAGCTGGCAAGAGGGGCGGTAGCAAGCCCCGCAAGCAACCCCGCCACAGTCAGACCCAGGCCCTGCGTCAGCACCAACCGCACAATGTCGCCGCCTTCAGCGCCCAGCGCCATCCGAATGCCGATCTCCCTCCCTCGCTGCGCAACGGCCACAGCCAGAACCCCATATAGCCCAATGGCCGCCAGCACCACCGCCAGCCCGGAGAAGATCAGCAACAGAACCATCGAGAGACGCCGCTGTGCCAGTACCCTGTCCAGCAGGTCGCCCAGCGGCTGAATCCGCTCTACCGGGAGGTTTGGATCCACCTCAAAAAAGACACGCCGCATCGTCTCCGTCATCGAGGCCGGCTCCACGGCGGTTCGCACGGCAAAGGCCAGAAATCCCCACGGGCATTGGGCATGCGGCTGGTAGATGGTGACACGCGGAGCCTCTTCGGGACGGAGTTGGGCGATATCGCGAACCACTCCGACAATTCTGGCGCGGTAGGTCAACGCCCCCACCTGCATCATCAGCGATTGCCCGAGCGGATCCTGGTTGGCGAAGTAGCGCCGTTCCAGCGCCTGCGAGATCAGGACGACAGGATCGGCCTCCGCTCCGTCCGTCTCTGCAAATCCGCGGCCTTTCACAAGTGCTGCGCCAATCGACGAGAGGTAGTGCGGCGTGATGGCGCTGTATGTCGACGTTTCGCGCGGCCCCGGCTGGCCCTCCACCGTGAAATGAGCACGCCAGTTCACCTGCATCATCGGCAGAGCCGTGGTGCTGCCGGCCGAAAGCACCCCTGGCGTGGATTCCAACTGGCGGATCGCCTTCCGGACATAAGCGTCGCGCGACTCCGGCGTGGGATAGCGGGTCTCGGGCAGAGTCGTACGCAAGGTCAGAACGCGGGCGGAATTGAAGCCTGTGTCGATCTGGCTGATGGCCGCGAACGTCCGCAGCAGCAGTCCGGCCGAGATCAGCAGAATGACCGAGATAGCCACTTCCGAGACGACGAAGATCGAGCGGAACAGGCTCTTGCGCACTCCCCCCGAGCTACCCCGCGATTCGTCGCGCAGCGTGCTCGCGAGGTTCAACCGCAGCGCATGCCAGGCCGGCGCCACGCCAAACAGCAGACCCGCCAGCAGCGAAACGCCAAAAGTGAACGCCACTACGGAGTAATCCACCGTGGCGTCCTGGAGACGCGGCATGTTGGCAGGGCCGAAATGCGCGATGGCCCGCAGGCTCCACCCGGCCACAATCAGTCCGGCTGCTCCGCCCAGCAGGGCAAGCATCAGGTTTTCCGTGATCATCTGCACGAACACGCGCGCCTGCGAAGCGCCCATCGCGCTCCGAATGGCAATTTCACGGTGCCGGGCCCCCGATCGTATCAGCAACAGGTTGCCGAGGTTGGAGCAAGTGACCAGCAGGACCAGCCCCACCGCGGCCGACAGCAGAATCAGCGGCTCCCTCGATTCGCCCTGCGCATCGCGGACAGACTGTACCAGGTACGCCTCGAGACGAGTGTTCGAATCCGGATGTTCCTGGGCCAACCGTCCGGCGATCGCTGTTAGCTCAGCGCCAGCCTGCTCCACCGATACTCCGTCCCGAAGGCGGGCAATCACATAAAGAAATCGTGAGTCCCAGGCGGCCAGCGTCGCCGGGTTAAAGACCAGAGGAGCGTAAAGATCCAGGCTTCGGCTCCCGCCCTTGATGGCCGGCAGCACGCCCACCACGACATGAAGTTCGTCGTCGAGCCGGATGTTCTTGCCGAGAATCGTGGGATCGGCGCCAAACTGAGTCTTCCAGTAGTTCTCGGTAAGAATGACCACCTGGTTACGGCCCAACTGGAATTCCTCGGCGGCAAAGCCGCGACCCAGCACAGGCGTCATGCCCAGCATCTCCAGGTACCCTCGGCTCACCAGCGTGGTGGAAACACGCGTCGGCTGGCCCCGGCCCGTCATCGTGGCCGTTACGTTCATGAACGCGGCGCAGAAGGAAAACGACTTGACGTGTGCGGCGTATTCCAGAAATTCCGGAGGAGAGACGGCGCTTTGCGGAATCTTGCGAGGCAGGTTGCGGGTCCAGAGATTGTAGAGAGCCTCGGGATTCCGGTAAGGCAGCGGCCGTAGGAGAACGCTATCCACTAAGCTGAAGATCGCGCTGTTCACGCCGATGCCAAGAGCCAGCAACAAAACCGCTGCGGCCGTAAATGCCGGTTGCCGTGCCAGCAACCGGAATGCGTAGCGGATGTCGTCGAACAGCGATGTCACAACTGTAACGCTCCTGCGAAATGATTATGTTATCGCATTTGGAACGAATGCGGCGGCAATTAGCGATACGGTTATAGCGGAAGAGTCAGGCTCGCGTGGCAGCCGCGGATGTCCGTGCGGTTGGCCAGAGTCAAAGACCCTCCATGCGCCTCCGCGATCTGCCGGCAGAGCACCAGCCCGATGCCCGATCCGCCTGGCTTGGTCGTAAAAAATGGCACGAACAGATTGGCGGTGTTGGAGAGCCCCAATCCTTCGTCCAGCACACGCACGGTCACCGAGTGGCCGTCGGACTCCCACCCCAGCAAAACCTCGCCGCCCGTCTCCAGGGAAGCATCCGCGGCATTGCGGACCAGATTGATCAGCACCTGCTCCAGTTGGTCGCCGTCGGCCTGTACTGTCACGGCCGGCCCCTCGTCGATCCTCGGCGTGAGCCGCGTTTCCAGCGTGCCCACCCGGTGCATCAGCGGCAGGAGTTCCACGGGGCCAAGCCGCGGCTGTGGCAGCTTGGCCAGCCGTGAGTAAGAGCCGATGAAGCGGCTCAGCGCCTCCGAACGCGAGCCAATGACGTGCAGCCCGTCACGCATATCCTCTTCCCAATCGTCCGGTCTGGGTTGCCGGTTGACAATCTGAGTTAATGAGCCCGCGATGGATTTGATTGGCGTCAGAGAGTTGTTCAACTCATGGGCCAGCACCCGCACCAGCCGCTGCCAGGCCTGGAGTTCCTCTTCCCGCAGAGCCCGCGTGAGATCGGTAACCACCAGCAGCGTGTGCGGCAGTCCGCTCTCGCGGAACGATGTACGGCGCACCCCCCAACGTCCTGCGCCGCTGGGAAAGACGCGCGCCATGGTCTCCGCGTCGTCGTGATGCAGGAATTCGGAAAGCGAGAGATCCTCCGCGCTGCGATGCAGCATATGCGCCGCCGGTTGAGCCAGCAGCCGCTCACCAGCGCGGTTGACCAGTTTCAACCGCTCTTCGCCATCGAACGTAAACACCGCCACGTTGATTTCTTCCATCACCTTGGTGAGCAGCGCTGTCGCCTCCACCGCGCCCAGCCGCTGATCGCGCAGCGTCGCGCCAATCGCGTTGAGCTGCGTCATCACCTCGCCCAGAGCGTCGTCGTGGCTCGCCCCGCGCCCGCGGATCGAATAATCACCCTCGCGCATCGCCTCCAGCAGATTGGCGAGTGTCCGTAGCGGATTCACCACGCGCTCGCGCGCCGAGAAGGCAAAGCCCAGCCAAAAGCCCAGGATCAGCACCGTCATCGTCCAACGGACTTTCGTCGAGTTGGGCTCCAGCCACAGCACGCCCAGCGAGAACAGTACCGCCACGGACCCGGCCATCAGCGACGCAAACAGCACCCGGTTCTCGTGGGCGGCAAACCAGCGGGTGGCGCGGCGCATCGGGCTCATATGCCGTAACGCTGGATCCGTCGGTACAGCGCGCTGCGGCTCAGCCCCAACGCACCCGCGGCCTGGCTCACATTGCCGTTATAGCGAGAGAGAGTCTTCTTGATCAGAAAGCCTTCTACCTCTTCCAGGCTCATCTCTTCCAGCCTGCCGGCAGCCGCCTCGCGCGGCGGACGCAGCGCCAGATCCGTCGCGCGGATCACGGCGCCAGGCGCCATCAGCACGGCCCGTTCAATCACATGGTTCAGCTCGCGCACATTGCCCGGCCACAGGTGATCCCGCATCGCCTGCACCGCCGCCCCGTCAAACCCCGTAACGGCCTTGCGATACCGCCGCGCCATCTGTGTCAGGTGATGCGCGGCCAGCAGCGGGATGTCCTCTTTCCGTTCGCGCAATGGCGGAATGTGGATCTCGATGGTGTTCAGCCGGAACAGCAGATCCTGTCGAAACCGGTTCTCCGCCGCTTCCTGATGCAGGTTGGCATTGGTGGCGGAGATCACCCGCACGTCCACATGTTTAGTCTTCGAAGACCCCACCCGCTCCATCTCGCCGGTCTCCAGCACGCGCAGCAGTTTCGCCTGCAGATTGAACGGCAGGTTCGCGATCTCATCCAGAAAGATCGTGCCCTGGTCGGCCAGTTCAAATCGCCCCACCCGGTCCGCCTTGGCGTCCGTAAATGCGCCCTTCACGTGTCCGAAGAGCTCGCTCTCAAAGATGCCCTCCGCCAGACCTCCCATGTTTACAGTCACCATCGGCTGGCCCGCGCGATCGCTGATGGCGTAAAGCGTGCGTGCCACCACCTCTTTACCCGTGCCGGGCTCGCCCGTGATCAGTACGTTCGCATCCGATGGCCCAACCCGCGCGATCAGTTGCAGCACGGATTCCATCGCCGGCGCCCCGGCGATCATCGGCGGACGCCCGTCTGCCTGCAGCAACCGGTTCTCGGCCTCCAGCTTCGCGCCACGGCGCAGCGCGGCGGAGAGCTCCAACTGCGTTTTGACGATCGCAATCAGCCGCGCATTGTCCCACGGCTTCTGGATGAAATCCTTCGCACCGCGGCGCATCGCCTCCACCGCGATCTCCACGCTGCCCCACGCCGTCATCACAACAACCGGCAGCATCGTGTCCACCTGCTGCACCGTGGAGAGCAGCTCAAATCCCTCCTGCCCGGAGGTGGTGTCGCGCGTGTAGTTCAGATCCATCAGCAGGAGGTCATACTCCTTCTGATCCAGCGCCGAAAGCACCGCCTGCGGAGAAGTCACGCACTCGGTGGCGCAGCCTTCCGGCTTCAGCAGCAGCCGCAGCGCGGCCAGGACGTCTTCCTGATCGTCGGCAATGAGAACGCGTGGTTTGTTGGCGGCGGCCATGAGTGACTACTGTTCGATCCAGCCATCCACTATACGAATAATCCGGTTGGCATAAGTGGCGTTGGTCTCCGAATGGGTGACCATCACGATGGTAGCGCCTTGCTCATTCAGCTTCTTGAACATCTCCATGATCTCCGTGCCCTGCGAGGAGTGGAGGTTGCCCGTGGGCTCGTCCGCCAGTATCACCTTGGGGCTCGCAATCACGGCGCGCGCCACGCCTACCAACTGCTGCTGCCCGCCGGAGAGCTGGCTCGGAAACAGATCCTTCTTGCCCACCATCTGAAAGCGATCCAGCGTATCGGCGACAATCGCCTGCCGCTCGGATTTCTTGATGTCGCGATAGGAGAGCGGCACATCGAGATTCTCCGCCACCGTCAGATCGTCCAACAGGTGATAGCTCTGAAACACAAAGCCGAAGTACTTCTTGTAAATCTCCATGCGGTGCTTGCGATCCAGCTTGTCGATCCGATGATCCAGAAACTGATACTCGCCCGTCCACGCCGTGTCGTGCATGCCCAGGACGTGCAGTAGCGTGGACTTCCCCGCCCCCGACGGCCCCATCACGGCGACGAAATCGCCCTCTTTGATGTCGAGGTTCACGCGACGTAGGACAAAGAAACGGTCCGGACCCTGCTGGTAGGATTTTTCGATATTGCGTAGTGAAATCATGGTGTAGCTATTCGTGACGAAGTGCGGTGAGCGGGTCTGTGCGCGTGGCGCGGCGCGCCGGCAGGATCGCGGCGGCCGCCAGCGCCGCGGCCAGCACCAGCGGCATCCCCGTAAATGTGAAAAGATCGAACGGCGACACGCCGAAAAGGAATTGCGCCACGCCCTGAGCCATCGCGTACCCACCGGCCAGCCCAAGCGCCAGGCCGGCGGCCCCAATCACCACTGCGCCCCGCAGAACCATCCACAGGATCGTGGATCGCGTCGCGCCCAGTGCCAGCCGCACTCCAAATTCGCGAGTGCGCTCGCCCACGCTGTAGGCCATCAGGCTATACACGCCCAATACCGCCAGGAACAGCGCCACCGCTCCGAGCACGGTGAGCATCGTGGCGACGTATCCAATGCCGACGATGCCATCGGAGATCAGCTTGGCGAACGACCGCATCAGCGAGACCGGCTGTAGGGGATCGATGGCCCGAACAGCTGCCAGTGCCGCGGGAATCATCGCATTCGCATCACCCTCCGTGCGGATGGCAACATCGAATGCACCCCTGGTGGATTGCTGATACGGCAGGTAGACAGCCGGGCCGGGAACAGGCTCGACGTAATCGCTGTGAACGTCGGCCACCACTCCGCGGATCGTCCACCAACGCCCGTCACCCAAATGGAATCGGCGGCCCAGCGGCTCTTCCCCGGAATAGTACTGACGCGCGAAGTTCTCGCTGACAAGGACCACCGGCTGCGTCTCGTCGCCCTCGGACCCCGTAAAACCCTCGCCGCGCAGGACAGGAATGCCGATTGTGCGGAAGAAGTCCTTCGAGATGTTCTGCACCAGCGTGATGTTCTTGATGCCCTGCTCAGGCGGGCGGCCTTCGAACGTGATCAGAGCGCGGTCCGAGTAGTCAGACCGGGGCAGGTTGCTGGTCACGGCTGCACTCGTCACGCCGGCCTGGGCCTGCAATTTGGCGAGCAGGTTGGCTTGAAATTCGGCGATGGCCGCACGGTCCCGGTAGCGGCTTTGCGGCAGATTCAAACGAAACGTCAGCACCTGGACTGGATCCACCTGCAGAGGCAACGTACCGATCGTGCGGAAGCCCTTCACCATGAGCGTGGCTCCAATCAGCAGAATCAGCGCAATGGCCGTCTCGGAAATCACAAGCAGCGTGCGCGTGCGGTGCCGGGCCGCGCTGCCGGTGGCCGAGCGGCTGGATTCGTGGAGCCCTTCGGCTGCCGGCGCCCGGCTGATCCACCAGGCCGGACCAACACCGGCCACCAGCCCCGCTGCAACCGTGGTCAGCGCGGTCCACAGCAGTACCCAGGAGTTCAGACCCATGCGGCTCCAACTCGGGAGCCAACGCTCCACCTCGGGCGGCATATAGGATTTCGTCACATCCAGCGACCACGACGCCACCAGCAATCCGGCCAGCGCGCCGGCACACGAAAGCACCAGACTCTCCGTCAGAATCTGCCGCACCAGACGCCGGCGGGGCGCTCCCAGCGCGGTCCGGATAGCGATTTCGCGGCTGCGGCCCAACACGCGGACAAACTGGAGATTGGCTACGTTCAGACACGCAATCAGGAGCAGTGCCAATACGGCCGCCAGCATCAACCGTGTGTAGGAGGGTGTCAGATCACCGAATATGCGGTCGCGCATCAGGTCCACGCGCACCGCTACGTTCTTATGGCTGTCGGGGCGCTGTGCGGCGATGCGTTGCGCCAGGGCCGTGAACTCGGCGCGCGCCTCCTCCAGCGTGGCGCCGTCGCGCAGCCGAGCCACCGGGCGCAGGTAGAAGTTGCCGGGTGCGGCCCACGCCTCGGCCGACATTGCCAGCGGCACCCAGAAATCAATAGGCTGCGGAAAGTTGAAGCCCTTGGGCATCACACCCACTACGGTATAGCTCTGGCTGCTCATCTCGATCGTGCGCCCGAGCACTGCCGGGTCCGCCCCAAACTGGCGCTCCCACAGGTTGTAGCCGAGCACCACCGCGCGGTCCTTGCCAGGCGTCTCTTCCTCCGCGAGCAGAAACCGGCCCAGCGCGGGCTGCACACGCATCACCTCGAAAAACGACGCCGTGACGGCTGCCCCGGAGATTTGGATGGGATCTCCCAATCCCGTGAGATTGAAGTTCCGCCCATGCGACACCGCCATCGCCTGCACGGTGCGTGGCCGCGCGGCCTGCCAGTCTGTGTAGTCCGTTGCAGCCAGTGCACGAAACGAGCGGACCTTGCCCTGCTCCCTCGCCCCGATCATCACTACTCGATCCACGTCCGGAATGGGAACGGGCCGGTACAACAGCACGTCGGCAACGGAATATACGGCGGTGCTGAAACCAATGCCAAGCGCCAGCGCCGCAACCGCGGCAGCCGAGGAGCCCGGGCTCTTGACCAGGCGCCGCACGGCGCCGCGGACATCGTCAATCAGCCCGCCCATGGTGTTACTCCGCTTCTACATCCGGCGTGTTGACACACCGCGCCCGCGGCGGCGCCACTTTGTCAAAGCGCTGCTCAAACATGCGCATCTTGTTCTCAAGCCTCTGCCATATCCGCTCCGCCGTGGGCGCCGTGGACCTCGACGCCAGCGTCAGCCGGATGCTCCTCGGCGTCCCGCCCAGTTGCGGGACCAGCAGTGTGATCAACAGCGCCAGCGCGGCGATATCGGGATTGTCGCGTAGTTGGCGGGCCAGGTCGCGGTTCATGACATCGCTCCTATGGTCTCTTCGACGATGCGGCCATCGAAGAGCCGGATGGTGCGCTGCGCGAGCTGGGCGTAGCGCGGATCATGGGTCACCATGCAGATGGTGGCGCCGCCGCGGTGGAGCTCAGTCATCAGCTCCATCACGGATTCGCCATTGGCCGAGTCCAGGTTCCCGGTCGGCTCGTCGGCCAGCAGGATCGATGGCGATCCCACCAGCGCTCGGGCCACGGCCACACGCTGCTGCTGGCCGCCCGAAAGCTGCGAAGGATAGTGCTTCACGCGGTGCCCCATGCCCACCCGCTCCAGCGCGTCATGCACACGCTGCTTGCGCTCGGCTGAGCCCATCCCGCGGTAGGTCAGCGGCAACTCCACGTTCTCATACACCGTCAGATCGCCAATCAGATTGAACGCCTGAAAAATGAACCCGATCTCCCGGTTGCGGATCCGTGCCCGGTCGCCCAGCTTCAGGCCCTGCACCGGCTGATCGTTCAACGTATAGCTCCCGCCGGAGGGTGAATCCAGCAGCCCCAGGATCGCCAGCAGAGTCGATTTCCCACAGCCCGATGGCCCGGCGATGGTGACATACTCCCCCTTGCGGATCTGCAGGTGGATGCCGGAAAGGGCATGGGTCTCGACATCTTCGGTGGTGAAGACCTTGGTGACGCCTTCCAGATGGATGAGGGATTTTTCGCTCATGGCGGGAACTCCTTGCGCTTAATTCAGTCGAAGACGGTCCTGGCCGTCCCACGCGGTCATGTCGGAAAGAATGACCTTGTCGCCGATCTTGAGACCCTCGACGATCTCAACCGTCTGCACCGAGACGCGCCCGATGCGTACCTGTGTCCGGCTGGCTTCCTTGCCATCCGGGCTGACTTTGAAAATGCTGATCAGGCTGTTCGGCTGCCCAAACACGGGCCGCTGCACGAAGAGCACATCCGGGAGCCGCTCCAGCTCCACCGTCCCGTCCACGCTCAAGTCCGGCCGCGCGCCCGGCGGTAGTGCGCCTTCCAGATGGATATCCACCGTGACGTTGCCGTTCACGGCCGCCGGATCAATGCGCACCACGCGGCCGGGGATGATCCCGTTATGGGTGTCCACCTGCGCCACCTGCCCGATCACCACATCCTTCGCCTGCGTTTCCGGAATCTTGATCTCGGCCTTCAGTAGATCCTGCTGCGCCACCTTGCCCAACTGCGCCCCCGGCAACACCTTCTGGCCCACTTCCACCACCATCTGCTGCAACACGCCCTTCGCTCCGGCCCGCACTTTCAGCCCCTCCACCTGCTTCAGCTTCAACTGATAGCCGGCCCGCAGCTTCTCAATCTGCACCTGCTGTGAGGCGATCTGCGCCGCTGCCGACGAACCGGAAATCTCCAGCCTTTTCTGATCGATCACGAATCGCTTGCCAGACTCCTCCGCCGCTGCCTGCGACAGCTTCACCGTCAAATCCGGCGTCAGCCCTTCCTTGCCCAGCGCCGCGTCGCGCTCCGCCTTCATCTTCGCCTGCACATACTCGGATTCCACACGCGCCACCGCCGAGCGCAGATCCAGATTCGCCGTCTCCATCTTCACTCGCAAATCCGCCATGTTGGCCTCCGCCGCCTTCACCTGCCAGCGCAGGTCCTCGGCAGCCAGTTCCAACTCTGGATTGGCCAATATCAGGATCACGGTCTCCGGCTGCACCTTGGCGCCTGGCCTCAGCAGGATCTTCTCCACCCGGCCTTCGTTAATCGCCGGGATGTAGAGGATCTCTTCTGGCACCAATGTGCCCAATCCGCGCACCTGCCGCAGCATCGGGCCACGCTCCACCTTGCCCATCCATAGCGTGGATCCCTCCACCGACGGAGCGGCCGGCTTCAGGCGGGAGAGGCTGTACGTGATGGCTGGTATGGCAATGACGATCACGCTGATCAGGATCGCGCGGCGGATGATTTTCTGTTTTCTGGCGCCTTCGCGGGGTACGTCCATGGAAACCTCTCAGAGATTGAATCGCACGATTGGGGCCAACTGCTCCAAGCACGGAATATCGAATGTTATCAAATATTTGCGGCCCATCCAGGCCCGCCGCCCACCACGCCGGTGTCCGTTATTGGGACGCCGGGTGTCCGTTTGTCGATGGACGCACAGGTGTTTCCCTACCGCCCGGCGTCCTTACAAACAGTTCGGCCTGCGTCGTCGCCTCCACCAGACGCCAGTCCCCCTGCTGCCGCAACCATAGTGACAACGGCTTTCCGGCCGGCACAAGCGCCGTGTCAAACTGCCAGCGCGCAAACAACTCCCCCGTCCGCGGCCCGGCGTCCAGCATCTCCAGGTAGTCCCTGCCCAAGGCTGGACCGAAAAAATCGTTCATCCCATCCACAAAGACCCGCGTGCGCGGGAATCCTTTGTACGCCACGTAATCGCCCCACGCATCGGTGGTCAACAAGCGCTGGCTCTGGAGCAGCTCCGAGTGCCGCCCCACCAGGCCGATCGGAAAGTGCTTCTCTGGAAACTCCCCGGGCGCGCCCAGCAGCGCCGGATACCACAGCGCGGTAACCAGCCAAACCGGTGCCACCAGACTGTGTCGTGAAAACTGCGCCAGGCCCTCTGCTTCAAACCCGCCGATCACCGCCGCAACCCCCTTCTCACCGCTCCGCTGCCGCCAGACCGCAAACCATCGCGCGATCTCGCCAGCGATCAACGGCAGCGCCACAGTCACAAAGATCGGAATGTGCCGCGCGGATTGCAGCGCGGACCATCCGAAGAATCCCAACAACAACGCCCCCGCCACCCCCCGCCGCCTCACAATGCTCACCGCCGCCGCCGCAGCCAACGCCGTCAGACCCAAAAACCAGTAGTACGGCTCACCCAACGCAGGCGAAGGCGCGTGATACTCCTCCACCAACTCCACCAGCCACGGCGAGCGGATGTACTGAAAGATGTGCAGGTGCAGCCGGATGCCGAATGGGTTCACCAGCGATGCCGCCAGCGCCAGCACACCGGCTGCGGCGAATCGGATCGCCGGCCTCCATTCGCCCTTGTGCCACAGCGCTTCGGCGCCCAATCCGCCGGCCAGCAGAAACAGGTACACGACCAGAGTCGGAAAGCCGCCGTGCAGATTAGCCCACAGCACCGTCAGCGGCGCCAGTAGCCAGAGCCGGTAGCTCGGCTGGACCCGCTCGCGCTCCATCAACCCGATCGCACCAGCTAGCAGTACCCATGTGATCAGGTGCGGCCGGGCCAGCAGATGGATGCTGGCCGCCTCAAATCCCACCATGGTCAGCGCCAGCGCCGGTATCCACTGCCGGCTCGTCAATACGCAGTTTCTCAACGTCAGAGCGGTCCAGGCCGTGATCAGCGCCACTGCCACGACACCCACCGCGGCCAGACCGCCAAAGCTATGGATCCAGGAAAGCCCAGTGGCCGTCACCCACTCCCACGCAAACCACGGCTGGCCCGGCAGGCTGAACGAAAAGGGCTCACTGGCGGGAGCATGGCCGGTTGCCCGAATGAGGTCGCCTGTGCGGATGTGTAGCCCCACGTTGGCATCGCTGAATAGCGCCACCCAGGCGTTGCCCGCAAAGAAGGGCCGCATCGCCAGGAACACCAGCAGCACGTCTCCCAAGGTAGGGACACACGCTCTGCGAATCCACCCCTGTGACGCCATACCGCCACAAGGCTAGCACGGTACTATCAGTTTCTTCTTCCCCAATCCATATTGTTGTGTTAAGCTTCTCCAGCTTTCGGCGCGGCGCTGGGTATGCCGTGTCCGTGTCCTGCACAGGCAAAGCAGTTTCTGCTCTGTGTCTGCCCCACCCGGGGCGAGGTGTTGAACAACAATCTGGAGCTCAAACGATGCAGTCGAGTATGAAGTCCGTAGTGTGCGCGCGCGGCTATGCCGCCGTGCTGATGTTGGCAGCAGTCGCCGTACCGGCCCTCGCGCAGGCGCCGCCGGCGATCCGGTCCATCGTTCATTACCGCATCAAGCCGGACAAGTTGGGGGATTGGAGGGCCGCCGAAAAGGACTACGCCGCCCTGATGGCGAAAGGCGGTTCGGAGCGGAGCTACACCATTTGGCAGTCCCTTACGGGCCCGCGCGAGTTCATCTGGGTACGCTACTACTCCAAGTGGGCCGAGATGGACGTCCTCGCTGAGCCCAAAATGAGTGCGCACGCCGGCGAACTGGCCGCCATTACGGCCCGGTTGAATGCCGCCACCGAGAGCGGCTGGCGCGAGATCCACGCCATGCAACCGGATCTAACGTTGCCGCGCCCGGCCGAGATGCCCAAGATGATCAGGGTGGCGCGCATCAACGCCGCCAGCGGCAAATTGGACGAACTCCTCGCCACGATGAAGGCCATCACAGTTCCTGCCATGAAGTCCGCCGGCGTCACATCGTACGGCGTGGGCCGCATCCGCTACGGCGGCGGCGCCAACCAGGTGCTAACCCATACGGGCATGAACAGTTGGGCAGATCTCGACGGCCCGACGCCCATCGAGAAGTCCGCCGGCCGCGACGCCTACCTGAAGTACGTGGAGAAGATCAACTCCCTCACCACGCGCATCGAATGGACCGTCTACCGCTTCCAGCCCGAACTGAGCTACGCGGCGCCCGCCAGGTAACCGCGCAGTAAAAGGGAGATCGATACAATGAAACTCAAACTCACCTGGAACACCTGCCTTGCCGCGCTCAGCCTGGCCGCCATCGCCGCGCCCGCCCTCGCACAGGGCGACATCCGCGTCGTCAACCATGTGCGCGTGAAGCCCGGCAGCGCCGGAGATTGGATTGCCGCCAACAAAGACCGTGTAGCGTTACTCGCCAAGGGCGGCTCGGACCGTGGATTCACGGTCTGGCAGTCTACCACCGGCCCGCGCGAATACGCCGTCGTCAGCTACCGCTCAAAATGGGCCGATCTCGATCAGACCGCCGATCCCCAGATGAAAGCCCAGGAAGGCCCGCTGGCCGCCATCTGGGCGCGCATCAACGCAGCCACCGAAAGCGTCGAAACTGAGATCCACACCAACGTGCCGGACTCCAGTTCGCCACGCTCCACCGCGATGCCTGCGTTTGTGAGAACGGGACGCACCACCGTGGCTCCCGGCAAAATGAACGAGGTTCTGGACCTCTTCAAAAACGAGGTCGCGCCCGCCTGGAAAAAAGCCGGCGTCTCGTCCTACGGCGTCTATCGCATCCGCTACGGCGCGCCGAACAACCAGATTCACACCTTCGTTGCAATGAAAGCATGGGCCGATCTCGACACGCCGTCAGCGGTCGAGCAGGCAATGGGTGCGGAGGGCTTTCAGCGCTTCCAGTCAAAGATCGGGGCGCTGACGCTCCGCACCGAATTCACCATCTACCGGTACCGGCCGGAACTGAGCTATCTGCCGGCGGCTAAGTAGACACCCCCGGCCAAGAGAAAACGGGCGGCCCGCGCTGTATTACGCGTGCCGCCCGTTTTGTCGTTGGACTCAAACCTAGAAATTCAGCCGGAGTCCCAGTTGTAGTGAACGCGGGTCAGTCGCCGAAGTGATCTGCCCGAAGTTCGAAGCGCCCACCGTCGTCCCAACGCCCCACCACGAGAGATGATTCGGAGCATTGTAGAATTCTGCGCGGAACTGGAGCCTGACGCTCTCCGTGAAGGCGAAGTGCTTCTGCAGAGATGCGTCCCAGGTGTTCTGGCCCGGAGACATAATCACATTCCGGCCCAGGTTGCCAAACGTGCCGGCTGCCGGCAGCCCAAAGGCCGAGGTGTTGAACCACTGATACTGTGTCCGGGCGTTGGAGCCCCAGTCGCCCGTAACGTTCGGCCGTTGTCCGGTCTGGCCAATGCCCGCAGTGTCCGGAGTGATCGCCAGGTTGAGCGGCACGCCGGTCTGCATCGTGGTGACACCGGAAAGCTGCCAGCCGCCCAGCGCCTTCTTGTACCATTCGGCGCCGGTCGTCCAGAACGGCAGCGGATAGATGTAGCTGAACACAAACACATGGGCGCGATGGTAACTGGCCAATCCGCGCTCGGCCTTAGCGTTGTAGCTGTCCATCGGCTGCTCGTTGTAGGCGCTGGCGTCGGTGATCGCCCGGCTCCAGGTATAGGCGGCGTTCAGCAGGCCCCCGCCGCGCATCTGCCGCTTCACCTGTGTCTGCAATGAGTTGTAGATGGAGTTCGCGCCCGTGATGTACATGTTGATGTTGGCGTAGCCCGGGTAGGGGCGCAGCGCATTGGTGTTGACGCCCGGATTCTTCTGCAATGTGCCAGCCTGCAACTGGTTTAGATTGAGCACCCGCGAGAGGTTGGCGGCGCTGGATCCCACATACGCCACGTCGAGCGTCGTCACGGAGTCGATCTTGTGCTGCACTCCGAGACTCCAGTTCATGATGCGCGGGATCTTCATGTCCACCATGTGCGAGTTGGAAAGCGACGCCGGGAACAACTGCTTGCTGCCGCCCGTCGGGTTTTCCAGATTCCCGTCAAACACATCCTGCTGCGAGATGAAAGGCGGGTTGTTGATGGCGCTGAAGAGGAAGTTGCCCTCGATGCGCTCATAGAATACGCCGTAGCCACCACGCAGAACCGTCTTCTGCTTGCCGGTTACATCCAGCGCGAAGCCGAGCCGCGGCCCCCACGTCGAGCCGTAACGGTTCGCCAGATCCTTGGGAATGCCGCGGAACAGCGCCAGCACCGCCGGATCTTTCGCTTGGGCGATACGCGCCTTGGCCGACTCCGGAAACTCCGTCCCACCCAAAACCAGGCCGTTATACGGATCGCCACTGCCCGAAACGATCGCTCCGTTGGAACGGCTGATCTGCGGCGCCTTGGTCGAATCGAAATACTGCGGCAGGAACATCACACAATTCTGCAGCGCGCAGAATTGCGGCTGCATGTACTGATAGCGGAATCCCAGGTTCAGCGTCAGCCGGCTGCTCACCTTCCAGTCATCCTGGATGTAGGGCTCGATCTGCGTGAAGCGGTACCATCCCTCCCGGTTCGTATTCGCTTCCGTATACGTCGAGAAATTGCCCAGCAGCGCATCGCCCATCGCGTTCCCTGTCGAGTTGGAATGCCCCGTCGCGTAGCCCACCGTACCGTTCACCGCCGGCCAGTTGTCCTGGTTCTTCCGGCTGCGCAGGATCAGGATGCCCGTCTTGACGTTGTGGTTGCCCATGAACTTCGAGAAGTCGTCCTTGACGTTGAACAGACGGTTGAAGTTGTTCCAGTTCACGTTCGAAGCGCCAAGCCCGTTGTATCCCGCGACATTGACTGTAGGGATCGTGCCGTTGGTGCCATAGATCATCGGGTAGTTGATGCCCTGGCCCTTCCGCGTGTAGTCCGAAATAAACACCGGGTTGGCCGTAAAGTCGCCCTGCAGAATCACGTTGCCGCTGAACGACGCCAGCAACGTATTCACCGTCGTCCCGTTCGCCACGTGTGTCCATTGCGCCTTGCTGTTGGTGCCGGGAATGCGCCGCGTGTAGGTTACCAGCGACGTCAGGTTGTTCAGATTCGTGTACAAGTCCCGCATGTAGTGCACGGAAAACTGATTCTTCGAACTCAGAATGTAGTCGCCCTTGATGAAATACTGGTTGGCGTTGTTGGGCGCCGTAGTCGGGAACACAAAGTTGCCACCCGATCCGGTAAAGTTGGGCACCGGATAGTTTTGGATCAGCCGCGTCATGTTCTTGCTCATGCGTGCCACCGGGATCTTGCCGTCCGGGAACACCACCCCGGTGTTCGGGTCCTTGGGCCACGCCGACGTCGCCAGGCCGGAGAAGTCGCCGCCACGCAGCGCCATCGTCGGCACCGTCCACGTGTTGATCGCGCCCTGGCCGTACCGCTTAAACTCCATGCCGCCAAAAGCGAATAGCTTGCTCCTGTCGCTGTTGAACTTTCCGGGTATGAAAACCGGCCCACCGAAATTGAAGCCGTAGTTGTTGAACCGCAGCTTCTGCTTGGTGATCGCGTTGAACGCCCGCGCGTCAAACGCGTCGTTGCGCACATACTCATACGCGCCGCCGTGAAAATCCTTCGTGCCGCCCTTCATCGCGAGGTTGATGATCGCGCCCGAGTTCTGGCCATACTCCGCGCTGTAGTTGGTGGTCAGTACCTTGAACTCAGCAATGGCGTCCGGGTTGATGTTGACGAAGTTGTTGCCGCCGCCGCCGTTGTCCTTGTTGTCCACTCCGTCAATGTTCCACGAGAACGTATCCGTTCGCGATCCGTTGGCCGATTGCGCATTCATAGTCGAGCCATAGCCGCCAAACAGATCCATCGCCGAACGGTTGGTCGTCGCCACGCCAGGAATCAGCGAGAGCAACTGCGTGAAGTTCCGCCCGTTCAGCTGCATGTTGGTGGCCTGCTGCCCGGTGATCAGACGGCCAACGTCGCCGTTGCTCGTCTCCAACTGGGCTGCGTCGGACGTGACCGTCACGGAGTCCGATACCGCTCCAACTTCCAGAGTGAGGTCCACCGTCACCTTTGCATTGATGGGAACCACAACGTTCTTCTGAGTCGTCTTCTTGAACCCGGCCGCCTCCGCCGTGATCTCATACCCGCCAAGCGGAATGCTAGTAATGATGAAGTTGCCGGAATCGTTAGTCGCCGCGCTTCGGACCTGCCCCGTATCAATGTGCAGGGCCGAGATCTTCGCCGTCGTCACGACGGCGCCCGATGAATCTCTAACGGTCCCCGCTATCTGCTGTGTGGTCGATTGGGAAAATGCCATCATGGCCAACATGGCCGTGGCGTAGAACAGACGGACTGGGTGCTGCATTTTACTCCCTTAACTGGGCTGGATGCCCGGCTGAGTACGAACCTCAGTGGATGGCTCAGTCTGAGCCGGATTCCGCTACTTGGGAACGCACACGACAGTCCTCGACGTCTACCGAGCACTTTTCCCTCTTGTTTTCAATTAATTATGTTAACGTTACACGCGGCCGGAAACGGGCGTACTATACGTTGTAAGCGCACTCATGTCCACTCCGCCCGCCATTTCCGCGCACGGTCTCGTCCCGCCGGAGGACGCAAGAGCCCAACTCGCGAAGGTCCTGGCCAGCACCCATTTCAAAAATAGCCGCCGCTGCTCGGCGCTACTCGAATACGTTGTCGAGGCCGCGTGCGACGGCCGCTCCGACGCCCTGAAAGAGCGCGTGGTGGGATGCGCCGTATTCGGACGCCACGCTGATTACGACACCAACCAGGATGCCGTGGTCCGCAATGCCGCGGCCGAGGTGCGCAAACGCCTCGCGCAGTACTACCTGGAGGCCGATCATGCCCACGAGGTGCGCATCGAACTCCCAGCCGGCTCCTACCTGCCCGTAATCTACTTGCCTTTCAACTCCGTGGCTCCCGCCCCGCCGGCGCCAGCGCGCTCCGCCTGGATTCCGGCCGCGATGGCCGTTGCCGGCGTCGGCATCCTCGGCATTGCAGTCGCGCTCCTCTTCCACAACCGCCAGCCTTCGCCAACCGATCTGGACCTCTTCTGGACCCCGGTAATCGAGTCACCAGGAGTCGCGCAGATCTGCATCGGACAGACTGGCATGTACTACGCTCCTGGCGTCATATCCTCGGAAATACCTCCTCGCCCGCATTCGCTGGAACCCATGAGGGACCGCTTCGTCTACATGGGCGACGCCATAGCCATGACGCGCCTCAGCGGTTATCTCTACTCCAGAGGGAAAGAGTGCCGCTATCGGGGCGCCATGACGACACCGTATTCGGAGTTGCGCGGAAATCCCGTCGTCCTGATTGGCATGTTCAACAACCAATGGACCCTGAGGCTTACCGAGCACCTGCGATATCAGTTGAACAAGGACGACGCCCATGGGCTAATCCGCGTGCGCGATAGCCAGGGACCTGTCGAGTTCCCTTACGCCCGCAAGGTCAAAGACAGCATCTGGAACAATGAAGCGGATTACTCCGTGATTACGCGGGTCTTCGATCAGCGCACCGAGCGCTGGGTGATCGCCGCCGGCGGTGTCACGCAGCACGGCACAATGGCCACCGGAGACTTCCTTTCCAAACCGGAGTACTTTCGCCAAGCCGTGCGCAACGCCCCAGCCGATTGGGCTCGCAAGAATATGCAGGTCGTGATCGAGACCAAGGTGGAGGGTGGCACGCCAGGCCCGCCCAAAGTGCTGGCCACCTACTTCTGGTAGCCGGCTGGAGCGGTTTCGGAATGGTTGTAGTCGTGTCTCGATTCTGAGCCGCGCGTCAGCAAGCGGTGGTCCACGACAATCGTGAAAACGCTCTAAAACACCCCCAAAACCCCCAGAAACAGCTGCCCCTGCCCCAAAATGTGCGGCCGCGCCTGCCCGCTGCGGCTCGTAAAATCCAGCTCCAGCTTGCCGTCGCCCCACGCGCTGAATACCGCGTTCGGCAACCCGCCCAGCCCCTCCGAAATCCTCACGCTAAACCGCGCATTCCCCTTCACGCCAAACCCCTTGGGATCTAAGGGATCAAACAGCGGCGAAAGCCCCCACTGGAATCCCGTCCCGGGCGGCGAGATGCGCTCCACCGGATCCGGCACCTGCGAAACCAGCAGAGCCTTGAACTTCGAGTCGGTCGGCAGATTATCGATCAGTTCCAGAATCGTCGTCCGGCTCGCCACCTCCGGATCCTGCGGATCTTTGCGGGTGGGCACCGTGAACCGCAACCCCAGCACGTCGGCCGGCGCCGAGAAACTAGGTAGCGTGATCGAACTGGCCGGACCAAACGTGAACCCGCCGCCAAACTGGAACGGCGGCGGGGGCGGGAACGGCGGCCCCGGCCACTGCAGCGGCGGCACCAGCCGCGGCGGCTGGATGCCCTGCGCGGACCGCTGGCCAATCGTCGGCAGCGTCAGTTGCAGCCGTGGCA
This sequence comes from Paludibaculum sp., assembly GCA_036504135.1. Taxonomy (GTDB): domain Bacteria; phylum Acidobacteriota; class Terriglobia; order Bryobacterales; family Bryobacteraceae; genus Paludibaculum. The sequence goes on along the minus strand of DASXVP010000016.1, from coordinate 66,598 downwards.
TGAAGATCAACGGCACCGTGACGTCGGTCACCGCAAAGAGCTGTGCGTTCGTCAGCGGACCCACGATCCCGTCCGCCTTGAGCCCCAACGCCGCCTGAAACTCACGTACCCGGGCGTCCGTCTTCGCGCCAAAAATGCCGTCCACCCGCAGCGGCACGCCGCGGCGCATCTGGAAATTGAGCACATCCTGCAAAGCGCGCACGGCCTGACCGCTCGCACCCTTCGCCAGTGTCGGAATCATCGCATCCCCTCCTTACGTTGTATCGAGTATGCACCAATCCGCCCCCGATTGCAGCTCGTGAGATGCTCGTAACGTGACAGTATTCACAAACGAATCGGCTTCCCTAGAGGGCCGCGCCTGGTGTGCGCGCCTCATGGCGGCCACGGACCCCTGGTTGACCCTCGGACGCGGCTATGACGAGTGCCTGGCCAAGTGCGCCCATCCCGAATACACCCTCCTGGTTGCCGCCGACGAAACCGGGCGCCTCGGCTTTGTCCTCCTCCACCCGCGCGGTGTCGCCGGCTCGCCCTACATCGCCTCCATCGCCGTCAGCGCCCACGCCCGCGGCCGCGGCGTCGGCTCCCAACTCCTGGCCCAGGCTGAGACTTACTTCCCCGGTGCCCGCCACATCTTCCTGTGCGTGTCATCGTTCAACAACGACGCCCGCCGCCTCTACGAGCGCCAAGGCTACGGCCAGGTCGGCGAGCTCGCCGATTACGTCATCGACGGCGCCTCCGAGACGCTCATGCACAAGCGGTTGGCGCCCAGATGAGCAAGGCCTGGCGCCTCGTCGCCCTGCTCTCCGTCACCGCCACGGCCAGCTACCTCTGCCGCGTCAACGTCTCCGTCACCAGCGTCATGATGATGCGCGAGCTCGGCCTCTCCCAGGAGGCCATGGGCCGCATCTTCAGCGCCTTTCTCCTCGGCTACGCCCTCTGCCAGATCCCCGGCGGCATGCTGGCGGATCGTTTTGGCGCCGCCCGCGTCCTCGGCTGGGCCGCCCTCGCCTGGGTCGCGGCCACCCTCTGGATCGCCGGTGCCGGCACCGTCCTGCCCCTGCTCCTCGCCGGACGCCTCCTGCTGGGCATAGCCGAGGCGCCCACCTTCCCCGCCGCCGCGCGCGCCATCGCCGCCTGGATCCCCGCCGCCCACCGGGGCCGCGCCAACGGCTTCGTCATCGCCGCCATCGGTCTCGGCTCCGCCATCGCGCCGCCCCTGCTCTCGTTCGTCATGGTCCGCTGGGGTTGGCGCACCGCGCTGCTGGTCTCCGCTGTCCCCGCCCTCGCCGCGGCCGCCGCCTGGATGATTGTGCGCCCCCCGGCCACCAACGAGCCCGCCGCCGCGGCCTCCGCCGACAAGGGCCTCCCCCGCTCCCGTAGCTTCATCCTGCTCACCATTAGCTACACCCTTCAGGGCTACGTCGGCTACATCTTCGTCTACTGGTTCTTCCTCTACCTCGTGGATGTCCGCCACTTCGACCTCATGAAGAGCGCCCTGCTCGGTGCCATGCCCTGGCTGCTCTCCATCGTCTCCATCCCCCTCGGCGGCTGGCTGCACGATCGCCTCCCCCGCCACCGCCGGCTCATTCCCATGGTCGGCCTCGCCGGCTCCGGCATCCTCATCGCCGCCGGCGCGCACACCGCCAACGCCGTGTTTGCCGTGGTCTGTCTCGCCCTGGCAACCGCCCTGGTTCTGAGCGTCGAGGGTCCCTTCTGGGCCACCATGACCACCATCGCCGGCTCCCGCAGCGGCGCCGCCGGCGGCCTGATGAACATGGGCAGCAACCTCGGCGGTTTCATCTCGCCCGCCCTCACACCCATCCTCGCCACCTGGCTCGGTTGGGAATCCGCCCTGCTCGTCTCCGCCGTCCTGGCCATCATCGCCGGAGCCCTGTGGTTCTGGATCGCCCCCGCTACAGCCCCCGAAATGCCCGCCACGTCCGCTCAAACTCAACCCGCAACCTGAGGTTCGGCTCCGGCAGCGCGGCCACCACCCGCCGCGCCCATTCCACATATTCCAGCTTGCGCGCCTCGTCCCAGCCCGCCGGCGGGCTGTTCAGCATGCTCCGCAGATTCGAGATCTTGTCCGCCAGCTTGATCGCCTGCGCCCGCCGGGACCGCGTGTGCGCGTGCTCTATCTGGAGCCGCTTGCGCTCCGCCTTCGGCAGGTTCCTGTCGTCGGTGACCTCCGCCACCAGCGACGCAATATCCTCGCTAAACTGCTCCACCAGCTCCGCGTACGTGGTCTCAGTGTCCTCCAGCGTGTCGTGCAGCAGCGCCGCCATCACCAGCGGTTCATCCGGCTCATCCAGCGCGTCCGCCACCAGCCGCGCCACTTCCAGCAGGTGGTTCACGTACGGCTCAGCGGCGCCGCCCTTCCGCCGCTGAGCCGCATGTTTGTCGGCGGCGAAACACGCCGCCCGCAACAGGTCCCGCATCGCCGCTACTCCGTCAACGGCCCGGCCGCCGCAATGTCGGCGCCCACGCTCCCAAACTTCGCCCGGAAGTTCTTTTGGAAACGCAACGCCAGATCCTTGGCCGCCACGTCATAGGCCGCCTTGTCTGCCCACATGCCCCGCGCATTGAGAAACTCGTTCGGCACGCCCGGGCAAAACTGCGGCACACCCACCTGGAACACCGGATCCGGCGTCACCGGCACCGCGTTCAACTCGCCCTCCACCGCCGCATTGACCATCGCCCGCGTGTACACCAGCTTCATGCGGCTGCCCACGCCCGCCGGTCCGCCAGTCCAGCCCGTATTCACCAGCCACACGTGCGAGCCCTGCTTCTTCAGCTTCTCGCCCAGCATCCGCGCGTATTCCAGCGGGCTGCGCGGCAGAAACGGCTCGCCAAAACACGAGCTGAATGTCGCCTGCGGCTCCTTGCTCATGCCCCGCTCCGTGCCCGCCAGCCGCGCCGTGTAGCCACTCAAAAAGTGGTACATCGCCTGCTCCGGCGTCAGCCGCGAGATCGGAGGCAAGACGCCAAAAGCATCCGCCGTCAGAAACACCACGTCGCTCGGCAGCCCGCCCACACCAGGGATCACCGCGTTCTCAATATACTGAGCCCGGTACGCCGCCCGCGTGTTCTCCGTATACTCCTCGGAATCGTAATCCAGCGCGCGCGTCTCCGGATCGATCACCACGTTCTCCAGCACGCAGCCAAACCGGATCGCGTTGAAGATCTGCGGCTCCAATTCCTGCGTCAGACGGATGCACTTCGCGTAACACCCGCCCTCAAAATTGAAGACGCCCGTGTCGCTCCAGCCGTGCTCGTCGTCACCGATCAGCCGGCGGTGCGGATCCGCCGAGAGCGTCGTCTTGCCCGTGCCCGACAATCCAAAGAACAGCGCCACCCGCTTGTGCGAGCCCACGTTGGCCGAGCAGTGCATCGGCAGCACGTCCCGCTCCGGCAGCAGGTGGTTCAGAATCGTGAACACGCTCTTCTTCAACTCGCCCGCGTAGAAGGTGCCCAGAATCAGCACTAATTTGCGCGAAAAGTCGATCACAACGCACGTTTCGGTGCCCGTTCCGTCCGTTTTTGGATCACAGCGGAACTCCGGCGCAAACACCAGCGTGAACTCCGGCTTGTGCGTGGCCAGCGCCTCCAGCGACGGCTTGAGGAACATCTGCCGGCCAAACATCGAATGCCACGCCATCTGCGTCACCACCCGGATCGGCATCTGGTACGCATCATCGGCCCCGGCCCGCAAATCCGCAACGAAGACCTCTTTATCCGTGAGAAAGGCGCGCACACGCGTCCAGATCCCGTTAAACTGCTGCGGCGTCAGCGCCTGGTTCACAGAGCCCCACGCCACCGTGGATTCCGTGTAGGCGTCCCGGACAATGTACTTGTCTTTCGGCGAGCGCCCCGTAAACTCGCCCGTCCGCACCACCAGCGCGCCGTTGCCGGCCAGGACACCCTCCTTCCGCTGTAGCGCCATCTCTGTCAAACGGCCAGTCCCCAGATTCCACCAGGCGGTGGAGGCCTCGATGCCTTGCTCTTGCAGACCGTGAGAACTTGGGCTTACACCTGTATTGACCATTGCAATGAATCCCTTTGAGTAGAAAGATGGGCTGACGCGAGCGGGGCGCAGCAAGCGGATACAAAATGCCAGTCTATCATGGAGGTATGAGCATTCCCCCCATCACCGGCGCCCTCGCGCTGCTCGTGCTATGGGGCATCACCCCGCTTCGCGGCCAGGCCATCGAGTTTGAATCCAACGGCCTCCGCTACCAGACCCTCACCCGCGACGGCGTCACCATCATGTTCGCCCCGCTCCCCGCACAGGTCCGCGATTACGTCGTCCTCCAACTCGCGGTCTCCAACGGCTCCCCCTCCAGCCGCACCATCAAGGCAGAAGATTTCCGCTTCATCCGCGCCGACGGCAGCGTCATCACCGCCACCCCCGCCGGCAGCGTCGTCCAGCAGTTTCTCAACAAGGGCGGCCGTAGCGACGTCATCAAGCTTGTCGGCACCTACGAGATGGGCCTCTACGGGCTCAGCCGCTTCCAATCCACTAACGGATACGAGCAGCGCCGCCAGAACGCGCTAGCCGAGGTCTCTTCCTCCAAACTGAAGGCCGCCGCCGCCGCATCCGCCATCGTCTTCGTCACCACCAGGCTCACGCCCGGCGAATCCACCGACGGCGCCGTCTTCTTCCCCACCCAGGGACACCCCCTCGGTGAGGGTAAACTGGTGGCCCGGGTCGGCACCGCTCAGTTCGAGTTTGCCGTCGGCGGCCTCAAACATCCCGGCGAGCTCATCAGACGCCCTTGATTTGCGGTTATCCTGTTAGTTTACCCATGCTTTGGCGCGCACTCGCTCTCTTTGTACTCATACTTCCTTCTCTGCCGGCGCAGCAGCCGGACCCCATCGTCCGCCCCCATGAAATCACTCTGCGCGGCAAGCCGCTCAAGTACACCACCACCACTGGCCTCATGCCGCTGCGCAACACCGCCGGCGAAATCGAGGCCAATGTCTTCTTCATCGCATATACCCTCGATGGCGTCACGGACCCCGCCCGCCGCCGCCTCACCTTCTCCTTCAATGGCGGACCCGGCTCCGCCTCGGTCTGGCTACACCTCGGCGCCCTCGGCCCCAAGCGCGTCCGCATGATGGATAGCGGCGCGCTCCCCGCCCCGCCCTACACCCTCGAAACCAACTCCGCTACCTGGCTCGACGAAACCGACCTCGTCTTCATCGACCCCGTCGGCACCGGCTACTCCCGCGCCGCCAAACCCGACCTCGCCAAGAAATACCACTCCGTCTCCGGCGACATCGAAAGCGTCGGCGAGTTCATCCGCCTCTACCTCGGCAAACACCAGCGCTGGCTCTCCCCCCTCTTCCTCGCCGGAGAAAGCTACGGCACCACCCGTGCCGCCGGCCTCTCCGGCTACCTCGCCGATAAAGGCATCGCCCTCAACGGAGTGCTCCTAATCTCTACCGTGTTGAACTTCGAAACCATCCGCTTCAACGACGGCAACGATCTCCCTTACGCCCTCTACCTCCCCAGCTACACCGCCACCGCCTGGTATCACAAGAAACTCCCCGCCGACCTCCAGAAGGACCTCCCCACCGCTCTCCGCGAGTCCGAGCAGTTCGCCCTCACCGGCTACGCGCAGGCCCTCATGAAGGGCGCCTCACTCACCTCCGCCGAACGCGCCGCCGCCGTCGCCAGGCTCGCCCGCCTCACCGGCCTCGCCCCCACCTATATCGATCACAGCGACCTGCGCGTCGAGATCATGCCCTTCATTCGCGAACTGCGCCGCGACGAGAACATCGTCGTCGGCCGCCTCGATAGCCGCCTCACCGGACCCGGCAAGCCCGACGTCACCACCGAGCCCGAGTTCGACCCCAGCATGAGCGCCATCCGTCCGCCCTACACCGCCGCCTTCAATCAATACGTGCGCGCCGAATTGGGCTACTCCGCCGATACCGAATATTTCATACTCGGCGGCGGCACCGGCAAATGGGACTGGCAGACCGAGAACCGCTACGCCAACGTCTCCGAGCCGCTCCGCCTCGCCTTTGCCAAAAACCCGCATATGAAGCTCTACATCGGCTCCGGCTACTACGACCTCGCCACGCCCTACTTCGCCGCAGCCTACACGCTCAATCATCTCGGCATCCCGCCCGCTGCCCGCGCCAACGTGCGCACCCACCAATACGAAAGCGGCCACATGTACTACATCCACGTCGATTCCCTGCAAGCCATGAAGCGCGACGTCGCCTCTTTCCTCCAGTGGGCGGCACAGTGATCGATCTCCACACCCATACCACCGCCTCCGACGGCACAGACACCCCGGCCCAGATCATCGAGAACGCTCTCGCCGCCGGCCTTCAGGCGCTCGCCATCACAGATCACGATACGCTGCTGGGCTCCGACGAGGCCATCCCCCTCGCCGCCGCCCGCGGCCTCCGCCTGGTGCGCGGTCTCGAATTAAGCACGCGCCGCAGTGAGGACCCCGCCCCCGAGTGCCGCAGCGTCCACATCCTCGGCTATTTCTTTGAAGAACCCGCGCCCTGCTTCCGCCAGTGGCTCGAAACTCTGCGCGCCGAGCGCCGCGCCCGCAACGCCGGCATCTCCGCCAAGCTCGCCGCCCTCGGCATGCCCGTAGAGTTGGAGGAGGCCGAGGCCCTCGGCCGCAACATCACCAGCCGCCCCCACTTCGCCCGCCTGATGCGGGACAAAGGCTACGTGCCCACCATGCAGCACGCCTTCGACGTCTACCTCGGCGAAACCGGCCTGGCCTACGTGGAACGTGAAGATCCCGAGCCCGAAGAGGGCATCCGCCGCATCCGCGAGGCCGGCGGCATCGCCTCGCTCGCCCACGCCTTCCGTCTCAATAAGCGGGACGCCGCCGAAGAGGAGCGCATCCTCGCCGGCTTCGTTGACGCGGGCCTCGGCGCCATCGAGGTCTGGCACTCCGACCACGATCTCTCCAGCCGCTCGCGCTACACCAATCTCGCCAAAAAGTACAACCTCGCCATGACCGGGGGCTCGGATTATCACGGCGCCCACAAGCCAGACGTCCGTCTCGGCCGCGGCCGCCACACCGATTGGCGCGTGCCTCTATCGGTGCTCGATGACCTCCACGCCCGCGCCGTTCACGCTTAACGGCGAGCCCGTCAACGCCATCCGCAACAGTGCCAGGGCCCGCACGCGGCCCTCCGCCGGAGACCACACCGCGGAGCGAATCTCGCCCGCCTCTTTGTCCCCGCTCATCACCACTGTTCCCGCCGCCGGCACGTCCGTCCCCGCAATCGCCAGCGCCGCCAGCCCTTTGGTCACCTGCCCGCGCGATCGCACCCGCTCCACAATCTCCTGCCCCAGATAGCATCCCTTATTGAAATGCAGAGCCTCGTTGCGGCCCGTCTCCTGCACCAGATTGGTCTCCAGCATGTCCTCGCCATAGCGCGGCACGCCGTTCTCGATCCGCACCACTCGCGCCTCTTCCAGCGAGCACGCCACCGCGCCCCCCGCCACGCTCTCCCCGCGCGGCACAATCACGCGAAACCCCGGCTGGCCCGTCAAACCACCGTCGATCACTAGTCCCTCAGGCCGCACCGCCGCGGGCCCCTCAATCGCAAACTCCGAAGTCGCTTCCGTGATGTCCTCCAGCGTGACGTCGTCGGCGATGATATAGCGGTCCAGATGCTGGAATATCTTCTCCCGCACCTCCGGCTCCACGTCCAATATCAGCGCGTCGTCCATGCACAGAATCCACACGTCCGCCAGAATCCGCCCCTGCGCATTCAGGAAAAACGCATACCGCGTCTGCCCCGGCGTCATCTCCTGCACGTGATTCGTGGTCATGGCATGCAGCAGCCGCTGCCGGTCCTCGCCCGTCGCGCGGATCCGCCCCCGCCCGCTCACGTCGTATATCGCGGCACCCTGCCGCAAAGCTTCATATCCCGTCATGGCTCTATCTCGCGAAGTTGCTGAAGTACAGCCCGATCAGCACCACTAGCGCGCACGAGCCCAGCGCGCTCTTGCGCCACCGCGCCTCCTTCTCCGCCCCGCCAGTCCCGCGTGCGATCATCACGCACATCGCAATTACATGCAGCGCCAGCAACAGTTTGATCCCGATAAAGGCATGCCATCCAGACGGCGCGCCCGTCATCCGCGCCATGAAATTGAAGGCCCCGGTGATCACCAGCACCAGCGACGCGCCCAGCACCCCCAGCCGCCAGGCCTTCACTTTGTCAATCGCCAATGCCAGCAGAAGAAAGGCGCCCAGCGCCAGGTGCAGATGGAGCAATACATTCGTCATAGAGTTCTACCTCTATACTGATGGTTCAGATGATCCACGAGATTCTCCCCGTTGGCATGCTGCAGTGCAACTGCTCGATTTTCGGCGACGAAGCCACGCGCCAGGCCATAGTCATCGATCCCGGCGACGGCGACGACCTCACCGCCATCCAGGCGATTCTCGCCAAACACAGCCTCACCGTCCAGGCCATCGTGATCACGCACGCCCACATCGATCACATCGGCGGCGCCGCCAGGCTCAAGGCCCTCACCGGCGCGCCCGTCTTCATGAACGAGAACGATCAGCCCCTCTACGATCACCTCGACACCCAGGCCGGCTGGCTCGGCATGGCCCCGCCCGAACGCACCACCATCGATACGCCCGCCCGCGACGGCGACACGCTGAAATTGGGCGAGACAGACATCCAAATCCTCCACACGCCCGGCCACACCCAGGGCAGCCTCTGCCTCTTTGTCCCCTCCGAGGAAATTCTCATCGCCGGCGACACGCTCTTCCGCGATTCCATCGGCCGCACCGATCTCCCCGGCGGCGACGGCCGCCAGATCATCCGCTCCATCCACAACCAGCTCCTGTCCCTCCCCGAAGACACCGCGGTCATCTGCGGCCACGGCCCCGCCACCACCATCGGCCGCGAAAAAGAGCGCAACCCGTTTCTGCTCTAAGCGGGGCGGCCCTATCGACTCGCCGTCTTTAGTCCTGCTCGAATCGCCTGTTTGAGCACGGTCTGGTAGCCGATGCCCTGCTTCTCGGCAATCCGTCGCGCCCTTTCGAGATCGGCCAACGGAAGGCGAATGGAAATCGCGCGAGTTGTCTTCTGCTTCGCCTGCTCCATAAGCTGTTCCAGCATCTTGCGGTCAGTTTTCCGGATCGTCGATCCGGTTGAGCGAACCAGAGTACCGTCCTTGAGTGCGCGGGCAAACTCCCCCTCTGTTTGTTGGCGCCCCTGGGGGGTCGCGTACCAATCGTCGTCGCTCGGGTTGGGCTTGGCCTTCGGGCTACTCGTCAAACTCCGGGGCATATTTCCTCCTCTCTTTCACATTCATCTCGTAAGCCGTCACGGTGCGGAACAACCTCCGGCGAATCGTGAAGACAACAACCAGGTAACGGCCTGATTCCGTTCTACCGAATAGGGTCCATCGATCTTCTCCATCGACGGTTCTTGCCGGGACAATCACGTGCGCTCGGCCCACAACTTCTTCCACCTCGAATGGCGTGACAAAGTGCCGCGTGATGTGATCCAGATTGGCATCGTCCCATTCGAATCCCTCGACATGATCCAACACGTCAACTAGTATATACGTTGATCGTATATACACTCAACTGAAGCCGGCCCGCCAACAAGATCGGTAGCGGTACCATCGACCCAGTGTTCAGAGCCGCGAGATCTTCGGCTCAATCCACGGTCAACTCGACGGCCCAAACACCACCATCGGCCGCGTATAGGACCGCAGCTCGTTTTCCGGCTCACCCCCACGCCTGCCCAAGCCTCCTAGTTCCAAGCAACGACGAAAAAGATTGGCTCCGCCTGAACGTCCCGCCCCTACTCCACCCCCGGCGCGTCCATCGCCACGTCCACGTAAAACAGCTCCTTGTTCGTCAACCCCTCCCGGATCCCCGTTACATAGATCTTCGCGTTCGTCCGGTACCGAGCCTGAAAATAGAAAAACCCCGTCGCGCTCTCGCCCTTCAACAATGTCTTCGCGCTCCACGCCCGCGTCTGCAACTCCACCCCGCCCATCGGATTCTTCTTCTTCGGCAACGGGATCGGTATCGGCACCGTCGGCCCCGTTCTCGGACGCTTCACCCCGATCAGGTATGGCAGATCCCCCGGAGGTGTCGGCGCGATCTCCCCGCCCGAGAACTGAAACGCCACCTTCATCCGGTCCAGCAGCAGCGTCTGCTCGCTCGTGTTCTCCAGGATCAGAAACACCGGCAGCACCCCATATTCATTCGGGTTTACCTTGCCAAACGCCGGCCTCGTCTCCTCGTCGCTCTCGAACTTCACTGCCGCCACCTTCAGCTTCCCCAGGTCCTGATGCGACGGATATTCCTTCGCAGCCTTGGGCCGGAATGTGCTCTGCCCCCACATCAGCGCTAACGCGGCCAGGCCACACAGCGATAAAATCAATAATTTGCGGGCCACTCTCATCGATTACCTCTACTGGACCTTACAGGCCCTCGCCTTCCCGTTTCTTCTACTCTATCTTGCGCTGCGCATCGCCAGAAACCGCGCATACGCCCGCCGCGTCACGGAGCGCTTCGGCTTCCTGCCCCGCTCTCTCCACCGGACGCTCCCCGGCGCCATCTGGTTGCACGCCGTCTCCGTTGGCGAGGCCATCACCGCCACCACCCTGCTCCAGCGCCTGCGCGCGCAGATGCCCCACACGCCCATCTACGTCTCCTGCACCACCCTGGCCGGCCTCGCCATGGCGGAACAGAAGCTCGCCGGCCTCGCCGCCGGCATCTTCTACGCGCCCATCGATTACCGCTTCGCCGTGCGCCGCGTCCTCCGCACGCTCAAACCCGCGCTCGTCATCGTGATGGAGACCGAGATCTGGCCCAACCTCTACCGCGACACGCGCCGCAGTGGAGCCGGGCTGCTCGTCATCAACGGCCGCATCTCCGATAAGGCCCTACCCAGCTACCGGCGCTGGGCCTGGTTCTTCCGCCGCGCCCTCTCCTGGCCCAACGCCATCCTCGCCCAGGATTCCACCGCCGCCGCCCGCTACCGGGAGCTCGGCGCAAAAGGCCCCATCGCCGCCGGCAACCTCAAGTACGACTTCGACCCTGCCGCCACGTCCATCACCGCGCCCGTCGCCGCCCTGCTCCGCCGCCTCGTGCCCGGCCACGTCTGGATCGCCGCCTCCACCATGCCCCCCGCCGAGCCCGGCGACCCCGATGAAGACGACATCGTGCTCGACGCCTTCCAGGCCATCCCCGGACGCCAGCTTCTGATCCTCGTCCCCCGCCGCCCCGAGCGCTTCGATGCCGCCGCCGCCAAACTCGCCGCCCGCGGCATCGCTCACGTCCGCCGCTCCCAACTCACCGACACCACCAGACTCGCCCTCCCCGGAGTCCTCCTCCTCGACACCATCGGCGAGCTCAGCGGCCTCTTCCGCATCGCCCACGCCGTCTTCATGGGCGGCACATTCCCCCACCGCGGCGGCCACAACATCCTCGAGCCCGCCGCCTTTGGAGTCCCCATCGTCACCGGCTCGCACATGGAGAACTTCGCCGAAATCGCCGCCGCCTTCCGCGCCGCCGGAGCCGTCCTCACCATCGAAAACCCCGCCGGCCTCGCCCCCGCCATCCAGCAACTCTTCGCCGATCCCTCCATCGGTGAGAAAGGCCGCACCCTCTCGGATCAACAACGCGGCGCTACCGCCCGCGCCCTCGCCCACATCCACCAGACCTACGATCAAGCCCTCGTCCGCCCCCCGTCCTTCAATCCGCTCTCGCGTCTCTGGCTCGCCGGCATGGTCGTGGACCGCTGGCGCAAGCGCCTCGATCTCGATCTCCCCAGCCAGCCCGTCATCAGCGTCGGCAACCTCAGCATGGGCGGCACCGGCAAAACCCCGTTCGTCCTCTGGCTCGCCGAGCGACTGGCCCGCGAGGGCCACAGGCCCGGTGTGCTGATGCGGGGCTACCGCGCCGCACCCGGACACGATGGCGAAGAGGCAATGCTGATCCGTCGCGCCGGGCACGCCGTAGTCGGAGCCGGCACCGATCGTCGCGCCGCCCGCTGGGCGCTGGAACGCACCGCCCACCCCGATCTCTACATCCTCGATGACGGCTTCCAGCACTGGCAGACCCGCCGCGATCTCGATATCGCCCTCATCGATGCCATCGACCCCTTCCGCGGCGGCCTCTTCCCGCGCGGCCTCCTCCGCGAGCCCTTCTCAGCACTCGCCCGCGCCGATGTCGTCATCATCACCCGCACGGAGGAAGGCCGCGCCTATCAGGGGCTCCTTCAGGAAATCCGCCGCTGCAACGCCACCGTCCCCGTCTTCCTCGCACGAGTTGTGGCGGATCCACCACGCGTCACCGAGGCCGGCGCCTTCTGCGGCCTGGGCCAACCCGAGAGCTTCCGCCGCACACTCCGCGATCTCGCCATCGAGCCTGTGTTCTTCGAGGAATTCCCCGATCACCACCACTATGAGGCAGCGGAACTGCGCGCCCTCGCCGCCCGCGCCCCGGCGTTGCTCACCACCGAGAAGGACCTGCTCAACATCGACCCCGCTCTCGCCGCCGAATGCCGCGTCCACGCCATCCCCATGCGCATGGTCATCGCCGGCGAGGACCGCCTGCTGGCCCTTATAAGAGAATCCCTTCGCAAGCCAGCAAAACCCGCTTGACCTCCACGCCGGCCGAGTACCCCGCCAACGATCCATCCGAGCCGATCACGCGGTGGCACGGGATAAAAACCGGCAGCGGATTCCGCCCGTTCGCCGAGCCCACCGCCCGCGTCGCCTTCGGCTTTTCCAGCGCCTTGGCGATATCGGCATAGCTCCGCACCTCGCCGAACGGAATCTCGCACAGCGCCTGCCACACCCGGCACTGGAACTCGGTGCCATCCACCTCGAACGTCACCGAGAAGACGCGACGTTGCCCGGCCATGTACTCCTTCAACTCCTGCGCCGCCTGCCGCAGCACCGGCAACTTGTCCTTGCGATCGGCGGCGGCCCAGCCCTCCGGCGGGTTACCGGCGGACGTGCCAAACTGCGCCCGGCGCAGCGCATCGCCCTCCGCCTCCACAAACAGAACGGTATCTTTGGCCAGTTTCACGGCAGTCCAGTTCGGCATGCGTCCAGTATAATCGCACCAATGCTCCGCGCAATCCTGCGAATCGCCGTCATTTTCATCCTCCTCCTCGTCATCCTCGCGCTCACACATCAGGACCGCGAGCTGCGCACCGAAATCTCCATCGACGCCCCGCCCGAGACCGTTTGGCGCGTCCTCACGGCCACCGCCGCCTACCCCGAATGGAATCCGTTCCTCGTCAGAGTCCAGGGCGGCCTGGCCGCTGGCGAAAAACTGGCGATTACGGCCCGCCCGCCCGGCGAGAGTGAAATGAGCTTCACCCCGACCGTCCTGGCCGTCCTACCCAACCGCGAGCTCGCCTGGCGCGGCGATCTTCCCATCCCCGGCCTCTTCACGGGCGAGCACCGCTTCCTCCTCGAGCCCGCCGCCGGCGGGCACACCAGGCTCGTGCAATCGGAGAAGTTCACCGGCCTCCTCATCGGCCCCCTCACGCGTTCCATGCTCGATCACACCGGGGCGGGCTTCGCCGAGATGAACCTCGCCGTGAAGATACAATCCGAATCGCGTCAGTAAGCTATCCTATTTGGGTAGCCACCTGGGAGGCCGCATGCAACGACGCTCATTCTTGAAGACCGGCGCAGGCGTAGTCAGCCTGAACGCTTTCCCCTACCACCTCTATGCAGGCACGGAGAAGAAGCAGGCCAGCGATATCGTCACGCTGGGCCCGCGCAAGATCAAGCTCAGCCGGCTGGCCATGGGCACCGGCACCAACGGCGCTGGCGGTAGTTCCAACCAGACCAAGAAGCTCGGCCTCGACGGCGTCGCCAACATGATGCGCGCCGCCTTCGATAACGGCATCAACTTCTGGGACTCCGCCGATCAGTACGGCACCCATCCGCACATCAAAGAGTCGCTCAAGAAGACGCCGCGCGAAAAGGTCGTCATCCTCTCCAAGACGCACGCCTCCACGGCCGCCGAGATGAAGGCCGATATCGATCGTTTCCGGCGCGAGATCGGCACGGACTACATCGATATTCTCCTGCTCCACTGCATGATGGACGGCAACTGGCCCGATCGCAAAAAGGGCGCCATGGAGTACATTAGCGAGCTCCAGGAAAAGGGCATCGTCCGCACCAAGGGCGTCAGTTGCCACACCATGCCCGCATTGAGAACCGCCGCCGCCACGCCCTGGGTGGAAGTAGATCTCGCCCGCCTCAACCCCGCCGGCGTAGCCATGGATGCCGCACCCGGTGAGGTCATCCCCGTCCTCAAGCAGATGAAGGCCGCCGGCAAGGGCATCATCGGCATGAAGATCTTCGGCGCCGGCAAGCTGCGCGCCAAGCCCGACGAGTGCCTCCAGTTCGCCCTCGCCCAGGACGTGCTCGATTGCTTCACCATCGGCAGCGAAAGCTCCGCCGAGATGCTCGACATCGTCAGGAAGATGCCAGCGGCCAGCGTCCGAGGCTAATCCGCCCAGCCGGGACGCGCCGCAACAGGTCCCTCGCCAGTAACAGATGCCTGCAACGCCACGAGCCAGCGCCTCCCGCCCATGGCCGGCGTCTCTTCACCCGTCGCCGGACCCCACCCGTCCGTCTGGCGTGCCGCCATCTCCAAGGCTACGTTGGGCTGCATACCGTCTCCGCACCCTTCGTGCGGGCAGCCGGGGAATCCTCTCGGAAACTCCAGCGGCGGCCGCCCCATCACAAACCACGAGCAAAGAGCGCCCAATCTCAGCGATAATGGCAGTATGAGGATTTGTGCCCTTCTTCTGTCTTTCGGCTTGGCCGGCGTCCTGCCTGTTCCGGCCGCGGACAACGTTATGGTGGAGCAGATCGTTGCCAAGGTGAACGCCGATATCGTCACCCGCACCGATCTCAATCGGGCGCGCCGTGAAATGGAAGCGAACCTGAAGCAGCGCGGAGCAACCCCGCAACAGATCGCCGAAGCCCTCCAGCAAGGCGAGAAGGACATTCTGCGCGACCGCATCGATAATCTCCTGCTGGTCCAACGTGGCAAGGATCTCAACCTCAACATCGATAGTGAGGTCACCAAGTACCTGGGCGACCTGCAGCGCGACAACAAGATCGCCGATCCCGATAAGTTTCAGGCGTGGGTCCGCGAGGCCACCGGTATGTCCTATGAGGACTTCAAGCAGGAAGTCAAGAACGGCATCCTCACCCAGCGCGTCATCGGCCAGGAAGTCTATAGCAAGGTCAGCATCCCGAAGGCCGATATCGAAGCCTACTACGAGAAGAACAAGGCCCAGTTCCAGCGCAAGGAGCGAGTGTTCCTGCGTGAGATCCTGATCTCCACGCAGGGCAAGGACGCCGCCGGCCTGGTGGCGGCCGAGAAAAAGGCCAAGGATCTGGTCGTTCGCGCCCGCAAGGGCGAGAAGTTTGCCGATCTCATCCGCGACAACTCCGACGCCGTGACTGCCAAACAGGGCGGCGCACTGGAGCCGTTTGCGAAGGATGACTTGAACCCCATGCTGGTGGCCCTGATTTGGGACAAGCCCAAGGGCGCCATCACCGAGGCCACCAAAGTAGATGCCGGCTGGCTGATCCTCCGCGTGGACGATCACCAAAAAGAGGGCCAGGCCGAATTGGCTGACGTGGAGGCTGAGATCCGGGACCGGATCGGCGCCACCATGATGCAGCCCAAGGTCCGCGGCTATCTCACCGAGCTCCGCGCCAATGCGTTCCTCGAGATCCGGGAAGGCTTCACCGATACCGGCGCCGCCGCCGGCAAGGACACCCGCTGGACCGATCCCGCTCTCCTGAAACCGGACACCATCTCGCGCGAGGAAGTCATGCAGGCCCGCACCAAGCGCCTCCTGTTCGCGATCCCGATCCCAGGCACTACCGTCAACGACACACGCAAGTCCTCCAGCAAGTAGCACTTCATGAAGAGTCCGATGGTGAGCGATCTGGCCGCCGGTCAGAATATCCAGGGCACATTCCTGGTTCAGTTGAAAGATGTCCGCCAGAAAAAGACAGGCGACCCCTATCTCTCGCTCGTTCTGATGGACAACAGCGGCGCCATCGACGCCAAGATGTGGGACAACGTCAGCGCCGTGATGGATTCGTTCGAAACCGACGATTTTCTGCGCGTCAAAGGCGAGACACAGCTCTACCAGGGCCGCCTGCAGATCACCATCTACAGCCTACAGCGCGTGCCGGACAGCGAGGTGGCGCTGGCCGATTTCCTGCCGGCCTCCAAGCGCGATCCCGAAGAGATGATGGCCGAGGTGCTCGCCTTGGTCTCAGCCATGAAGAACCCGCATCTGCGGGCGCTTATGGAGGCGATCTTCGCCGATCCTGAAATCGCCTCGCGCTACAAGCTCGCTCCGGCCGCCAAGGGCATCCATCACGCCTGGCTCGGCGGCCTCATCGAGCACGTGCTCTCGCTCTGCGCGCTCGCCCGCTTCATGGCCGTCCACTACCCCGGCCTCGACGAGGACCTTCTGCTGACTGGCGTCCTGCTGCACGACATCGGCAAGATCACGGAGCTCAACTACACCCGCAGCTTCTCCTACTCCACCGAGGGAGGGCTGCTCGGCCATATGCAGATCGGGCTCCGTATCATCGCCGAGAAGTTGCCGGCCGGCTTCCCGCCGAAGCTGCGTAACCTGGTGGAGCACCTCGTGCTCAGCCATCACGGCCAACTGGAATTCGGCAGCCCCAAGCTGCCGGTGTTCCCGGAAGCGTTGATGCTCCATCACCTCGACAACCTGGATTCCAAGATGGCCACCATGGCCGCCTGGCTCGAAAAGGACCGCCCCGCAGCCAACGAATGGACCGGATACAATGCAGCCTTGGAGCGTAGTTTCCTCGACAAGCAGAAGTACCTGAGCGGCAAGCCGAAGGCGGAGGTCAAGGCGCCCTCCCCAGCCGCCGCCAAGGCCGTTAAGCAGGCCTCGGGCTTCGGCCAGGCGATGCTGGCCGCCATCGACGGAACCAAGGAGTAGTCGTGCGCAAGGGACGGACCGCCCGCGAGATCCCGCCGCCGCTGGAGCTACAGTGCCTCACCGCGCTGTGGTCTCTCGGCGAGGCCAACGTGCAGGCCGTCCGCGAATTGCTGGCGCCCTCCAAGCCGCTGGCCTACACCACCGTGATGACCATGCTGGACCGCCTGACCCGCAAGGAAGTGCTCAGCCGCCGCAAGGTGGGGCGGTCCTTCGTCTATACGCCCGCGGTAACGCGCGATGAGGTCCGGCGCCTGGCCATCCAGGAACTTGTCGAGTCTCTCTTCGAAGGCTCCGTCGCCAACCTGAAAGGCTACTTGAGCGGCGCCACCGCCGCCGCTCCGCCGGCGCCCGCCGGAACGGCCTCACCAACCACGCTGGACGCCTCGCTCCTCTAACCCTGCCTACCAGTCCACGCCGCGCGCCCGCAACTCCGCCTCAATCTGCTCCGCGTTCTGGAACTGCACCGCATCGATGCCCGCCAGTCTGGCACCCTCCACATAGGCAGGAATGTCGTCCGTGAAAAAGCACTCGGCGGGCGCGCAACGCGCCTCTTCAATCGCCTTCGCGTAGATCAGAGGCGAGGGCTTCATCGCCTTCACTTCGTGGCTCAGGACATATGCATCAAAATGGCGGAGGATCGTGCGCGTCGTGCGCAGTCCCTCAAAGTGAATGCCGTTCGTATTGGACAGCAGCACCATTCGGTGCTTCGCGTGCAACGCCGCAATCAGCGCCTCCGGGATCAGCGTGCCGGATAGGAAGATCGACGACCATACTTCGCAGAACTGCTCGTAAGGGATCGGCGTCTCCAGCAGCGCCTGCACACTACGATGGAACTCGTGATTGCCGATCTGGCCGGATTCATACTCCGTCACCAGCGAGCCGCTGAACAGCCGTTCGCGGACCGTTGCGCTGGGCAGACCGCAAAGCTCACCCATGAGCTCGTAGCCCCGCTGAAAGTCAAATGAGATCAGAACCCGGCCCAGATCGAAAATGAGAGTGCTTGGCACCCTACTATCTTAGCGGCACCACCCCGCCGCGAAGCATCTACACCGCGCCATCACGAGCACCCGAGCGGCGCCGCGCCATCGCGAGCGCCCGAGTGGCAGCGCGTCATCGCGATCGCCCCGACGGCGAGCCCTCAGCGCACCCCGCCGGCCGCGCGTCATCGCGAGCGCCCGCGGCGCCGCGCCATCACGAGCGTCCGAGCGGCACCGCGTCGTCGCCCGCGCCCAAGCAGTACCGCGTCATGACGAGCGCCGGAACGGCGCCGCGCCATCGCGAGCGCCCGCGGTACCGCGCCGTCGCCCGCGCCCAAGCAGTATCGCGTCATCGCGAGCGCCGGAACGGCGCCGCGCCATCGCGAGCGCCCGAGTGGCGCCACGTTATCGCCCGCGCCCGTTGTGCTTCAGCC
Organism: Paludibaculum sp.; assembly: GCA_036504135.1. Taxonomy (GTDB): domain Bacteria; phylum Acidobacteriota; class Terriglobia; order Bryobacterales; family Bryobacteraceae; genus Paludibaculum. Next base: position 48,183 of record DASXVP010000016.1, on the reverse strand, counting down.
GCGCGATGTCACGGGAGGACTGATTCAGCCGCCGCTGCGCTTGCGCGCGCTCGGCCGCGGTGAAGGCTCCACCGTCGAAGCGATCGATGGCGGTCTGGCGATGGTTGAATCGCTGTTCGCGCTCGAGCCTGGCGGTTTCAGAACGCGTCAACTGCCCGCTAAACACGCCGTGGCGGATGCGATCCTGCTGATTTTGGTTGCGATCGTGAATGGTTGCCGCACTGCCGATACCGGCGGCGAACGTGGTGAGCAATACCAGAAGCTTCATGCCTGAAATGACGGGGGAAAGGGCCGCCGGTTGACAGGGACTATGGCTGAGGTGGTGTTGCCGATCCGTCGGCAGCGGGCTTCGGCAGCGGCAGGATCACCGTATAGCCATCGGTGCGGAAATCCACGGTGCGCACCTGGCCGCGGGGGCCCGTGGCCGGAATGGTCTGGCCGTTCCATTTCACGTCCACGCCGCCGGCGTTGCCGAAGCGGACACGCAGCCGGTCCGGCGCGCCAAAGCCGCGGCTCTCGCCTGCCGGGATTACATCGCCGAACAGCAGGCGTTCCCCCTGCCATACGCCGATCCAACTCAACTCAGTGGCCCTGACGATCAATTGCACACCGCCGGCCGGCGGCGTGGTGACGGGCGAGGGTTCGACGGGCGCCGGGACTGCCGCCTGCTCCACTGTGGGCGGCTCGGGCGTAGGCACAACCGGAGCGGGCGCCTTCTGCGGCGGCGCCGCCACCGGCGCGGGCGTATGGGGCACGGACTTCGCGGCCTCTGCTCTCTGCAACTGGTACCGCTGCCAGAACGTGTAGACGCCTGAGCAGACGACGATGACCATCGCTAGCGCGCCCAGCCGGATGATCCAGCGGCGCGTCTCCACAATGACGTCGGCCCTGCCCGTCGGGATGGGCGGAACGTTGATCTGGCGATCCGGCAGCACTGTCTCCTGTGTAGCGGAAATAGAGGCGTCCGATTCCAGACTGCGATCGATTTCTGCCTGGTAGGCTACGGTTGGCAGGTCGAGCAAGCGGGCGTATTGGCGAACGAAACTGCGATAGAAAAACCCTCCCGGCAGACCGGAGACGTCGTCGTTCTCGATCGCCAGAAAGTACTGTGAATTGATTCGGGTCTGGGCGGCGAGATCGTCAATCGACAAACCCCGTTTCTCCCGCTCTTCCCTGAGTCGTTGACCCAGCGTTGCCATGGTGGTTTGGAGCCTGATGGTATGATACAACACGTTGTTACCACAAGGCTTTCAGCAGAGTCCGCGCAGCCTGATTTCGGTCGTCATCGTGAACTGGAACCGGCGTGAGCTCCTGAATTGCTGCCTGCGCAGCCTCGCCCGGGAGCAGGGTGCGGAATTCGAAATCATCGTCGTGGATAACGGGTCCACCGATGGCTCCCGCGAGCTGGTAAAAGCGTTCATGGGCGGACCAAGGGAGATTCGCCTGATTGCGAATCCGGACAACCGTGGATTCTGCGAGGCCAACAACCAGGGCATCGCGGCGGCGCGCGGCGAGTTCATCGCGTTGCTCAACAACGACGCGGAGGCGGAGCCGCTGTGGCTGGCCCATCTTTTGGACGCTTTCACGAATCCCACCATCGGCATGGCAGCCTCCAAAATCCTGGTGTGGCGAGAGCCTGGCGCGGTCGGACCTCCGATGATCGACAAGGTGGGACACCTGATCTATCCCGACGGACAGAACCGCGGGCGCGGCTCGGGCGAACTCGATCTTGGCCAGTACGACGCCATCGAGGAAACGTTGTGGCCGGATGGATGCGCGTGCATGTACCGCAAGGCGATGCTGGACGAGATCGGCGTTTTCGACGAAGATCTTTTCGCCTATGGCGATGACGCCGACCTTGGATTGCGCGCGCGAATTGCAGGCTGGGGCAGCCTTTATATGCCCAAAGCGGTGGTGTGGCATCATCGAGGATCGTCGCTGGGGAAGCAGAATCCGAAGCGGCTCACTTTGATTGAGCGCAACCGGGTGCTTCTGGCGGTTAAACTGTTTCCTGGAAGTCTTCTTTGTCTAAACGGCGCATACTACATCGCAAGAATCGTCGCGGGAGCGTTGGCGGCAGTGCGCAACCGGGGGGAGATCGGTCAATTTTCGAGCCCCTGGATGAAGCTGCAAGCGGCGGCGGCGGTGATGCTGGGGGACTTGCAGGCGCTGATGATGCTGCCGCGAACGCTACGCAAGCGCAGGCAGATCCTGGCGCGGCGCAAGTTGAGCACCAGCGAGACGCGGCGCCTATTGCAGCGGTTTCGCATCCCACTCCGCCAGTTGACGGATCAATCAGCCAGTCTCCCCCGGTAACTCCGGCGGACGCGTGCCCTGCGTGCGGAGCGGCGGCCATGCGCACGTTGTGCCACGGATCGGACAAGCTCTACGGGACGACGGACCGCACGTTTCTCGTTGTGGAGTGCCGCGAGTGCCGGCTGATCCGCCTGTATCCGCGGCCGGAACCGGAGGAGATCCACGGCTACTATCCGGCCAACTATTGGTATGATCCGACGGCGGACACGGCCGACAAGTTTGCGGAGACGTGGCGGCGGTTTGTACTGGGCGATCACGTGCGTTTCGTGCGGCGGGCGATTGAGGACTCGGGGCTGAATGGGCCGGTGCTGGATGTCGGTTGCGGTGGCGGGCTGTTCCTGCGCGAGTTGAATCTGCCGCAGGACCGAGTGGCCGGCCTGGACTTCTCGGCTGGCGCGGCGGCCGTGGCGTGGTCGACAAATGGAGTGCCGGTAGCGGTGGGCGCGTTGCCGAGGGCGCCGTTCCGTCCGGGGACATTTTCGACGATCACGATGTTCCATGTGCTGGAGCATCTCTACGATCCGTCGGCGTATTTGGAGGCGGCGCGCCAGTTGCTGCAACCGGGCGGAAGATTGGTGATTCAGGTACCCAACGCGGCGTGCTGGCAGTTCCTGCTTTTCGGCGAGAAGTGGAACGGTCTGGACATCCCGCGGCACCTGATCGATTTCAAGGAAGACGACCTGGCGAGGCTGCTGGACTATTGCGGATTTGAAGTGGTGCGGCGCAAGCACTTCTCGCTGCGAGACAATCCAGCGGGCCTGGCGACGACGCTGGCGCTGGGACTGGATCCGATGTCGAGGCGAATCCGCCGCGTGCCGGAAACGCCGTGGATGAAGCTGCTGAAGGATGCCGCGTATTTTGGGCTGGTATTGGCGGCGATCCCATTCACGCTGCTGGAGGCGGCTTGCCACGCGGGCGCCACGATCATGCTGGAAGCGAAGCCGAAGCCGTGACCTACGCCACTTCCAAGCGGCTGATGCCGGCCTGGCTGCGGCGCTACATCTACAGCTTCGAGACAATGATCGAAGACGCGGTGGCGGGGATGGCGGCGTCTCTACCGGAGGGTGCGCGGCTGCTGGATGCCGGCGCGGGCGAGGGCCAGTATGCGCACTACTTTCCGAAGCAGCGGTATACGGGCGTGGATCTCGGGGTGGGCGACACGGACTGGAACTACGCTGGGCTGGACGCGGTGGCGGATCTGTGTGCCCTGCCCTTCGCCGATGACACCTTCGACGCGGCGCTAAACATTGTCACGCTGGAGCACCTGCGTGAGCCGGGGCGGGCGCTGTGCGAGATGGCGCGGGTACTGAAGCCGGGCGGAGCGCTGCTGCTGATTGCGCCGCACGAGTGGGAGGTGCACCAGGCGCCGCACGACTACTTCCGGTATACGTGCCACGGGCTGCGGTTTCTGCTGGAGCAGGCGGGGCTGGAGGTGCGGACGCTGGCGCCGGCGGGCGGCTACTTCCGATTGCTGTCGCGGAGGCTGATGGGCGGGTTGCAGTTCTTTCCGGGGCCGCTGAAGGTGGTGGCGGCGATGTTACTGGGGCCGCCGGCGCTGGTGTTGCCGTTGATGGACGGGCTAGACCGGGAGAAGAACTTCACGCTGGGCTACTGCTGCATGGCATCGAGGACGAGCAGGCGGGACGGGGCATCCTCGGGCAGCAGGTAGAGCTTGCCATCGCGGGCATCCATGCCCTCCTGGGTGAGCGCGACGCCGCGGTCCGTGAGGCCGAGTTGCATTTCCTGCAGGGGCAGGAGGGTTTCCGGGTCGAGCCACTGGACCACGCCGCCCTGCTTCGGTTTGGGGTAGAGGCCAGAGCCGACCAGCGCGCCGTAACGGTATTTCAGCTCCTGATAGTGAGCGGCGTTGGGATTGGCGCGGACTCGTACCGGCTTGCCGTCGAGGGCCCACTCGTAGATCTTGCGGGCGTCCCAGTTGCCCCCGATGAGGCCGCCGGAATAGACGGTGATGCAGCCGATGTGGTCGTCGACTTCGAAGGAGGAGATGAGGGCGAGAGTGTCTTTGGAGCGGCGCTGGATGACGGTGCGGCCGGCGGGCTTGTATTCGGCGACGGGGATCCAGAGGGAGGTGTCGTCGGCGTCGAAGCCGCCTGGGTGGAACATCGTGCCGTTCTGGAGTTCCAGTTCGCGGAGGCGCTTGCCGGTGGCGCGGTCGTATTCGTAGAGGAAGCCCTTGCGGGCGGCACGGTCTACGCTGGTGACCCAGACGCGGGCTTCGTCGATGACGACGCCTTGGACGTGATGAGTGTCGCCTTGCAGGAGGAGGGCGACGGTGTAGGCGAGGACGGTGGGGAGCACGTATCTATTCTACGGTGGCAGGTTGGGCGGGTCCGGGGGGACCCGCGCGGGCGAGGGCGCCCGCCCCACGATGGGGTAGAGGCCTGCAGGAGGTGGGGGCACGGTGCGGGCGCCCGCCCCACGATCGATCTTTAACTTACAGGAGATGAGTTAGCGCGGTGGTTAGGGCGGTGATGTCAGATTCGTCGTTGTAGAAGTGTGTGGAGACGCGGAGCATGCCGTGGCGGGCGGAGACCAAGACGCGCTGCTGTCTTAGTGCCTTTGCCAGGGCGCTGGCGTCGTGGCTGGGAAAGCGGGCGGCGACGATCGGGGAGTCGTCGTAGGGGAGGGGCTCGGCGCCTAGGGCGCGGAGGGCTTCGCGGGTTTTTGCGGCGAGGCTGAGGACGCGCCGGGCGATGAGGGTGGGGGTGAGCTCGAGCATCAGATCGACGCTGGCTTCCAGGCCGTAGATGAGGGAGGAGGGGAGCATGCCGCCCTCGTACTTTTCGGCGGTGGCGGTGAGCTCGGGGGCGCCGTGGTGGAGGTTGTCGACGTTGCGCCAGGCGTGATGGCTGCGCCAGCCGATGGTGAGGGGGTCAAGCCTGGTGCGCAGGTTGGGGTGGACGGCTAGGAAGGCGATGCCGTTGGGGGCGAGCATCCACTTGTAGCAGTTGACGGCGAGCATATCGGGCTGGATGGCGGAGAAATCGAAGGGCAGTGCGCCGAGCATCTGGGTGGCATCGACGTAGAAGAGGACGCCCTTGGCCCTGAGAGCGGGCGCCAACGATTCCAGCGGGGCGCGTAGCCCTGTGCTGTAGTTGATGGCGCTGAGGGCCACCAGGCGCGTTCTGGGGGTCACGGAATCGAGCAGACTTTCGGCGGGCACTTCGCGGAGGATGACGCCGCGGGCGGCCAGCCAGGCCGGGGCGTAGATGTTGTTGGGAAACTCGTTTTCGAGGGTAAGGACTTCGTCGCCGGCGCGCCAATCTATGCCGCGCATGAGGATGCCGAGGCCGGTGGAGGCGTTGGGTGTGAAGGCGATGTCGTCCGGCGCAGCTTGGATCAGGCGGGCGAGCTTGGCGCGGACGAGATCGGCGTCGTCGAACCAGTTCAGGAAGTCCGAGCAGGCGAGCTCGTCGCGATGGGCGAAGTGGCGTGTGATGGCTTCCACGGTGCGGGTGGAGAGCTGCCCGAAGGTGGCTGAATTCAGGAAGGTCCAATTACGCAGGGCGGGATAGAGTGCGCGGACCGCGGCCCAATCGGTCATGACTGTTTCGCGGCGGCGATCTTCTCGGCCAGCCACGCCACGACTTCGGTCACGGGCACTTCGGTCATGGTCTTGGTACGGCGCTCGGAGACCTCCACCTTGCCCTCGACGAGCTTTTTGCCGACGGTGACGCGGTAGGGGATGCCGATGAGATCGGCGTCTTTGAATTTGACGCCGGGGCTCATGTCGCGGTCATCGAGGATGGCGTCGATGCCGGCCTTTTTGAAGGCGTTGTAGATCTCCTCGCCGGCCTGGCGGAGGGTGGCATCGGCGGCCTTGACGGGCGTGACGACGACCTCGAAGGGGGCGATGGAGACGGGCAGAGACATGCCGTTGGCATCGGAGTAGAGCTCGACGGCGGCGCAGAGGACGCGCTCGATACCGATGCCATAGGAGCCCATGATGACAGGGGTTTCAACGCCGTTCTGATCGAGGACGTTGAGGCCCATGGACTTGGAGTATTTGTAACCGAGCTTGAAGATGTGGCCGATTTCGACGGTCTTTTTGGTTTCGAGGGGGAGGCCGGATTCGAGCTCGGTATCGCCCTCGGCGACCTGGCGGAGGTCGTGATATTCGGCGGCGAAGTCCTCACCGGGGGTGACGTTGAGGAGGTGGTAATCGTCCTTATTGGCGCCGGAGACCATGTTTTTGCGGCCTTCGAGGGCGGCATCGACGAGCACCTTCATGTTGGTGATGCCGACGGGGCCGAGGGAGCCGGCGTCGGCTCCGAGCCACTGGCGCATCTCCTCGGGGAGGGCGGGGCGGAACTCGGTGCAGCCGGCGGCGGTCTGGAACTTGGTTTCCGAGAGCTGGTGATCGCCGCGCAGGACGGCGAGGAAGGGCTTGGAATCGGCGACGAGGACGAGGGATTTGATAAGCGAAGTCTGGGGGGCCTTGAGGAAGGCGGCCACCTCGTCGATGGTCTTCTGGCCGGGGGTGTGGATTTCCTCGGGACTGAGGTCGCCGGCGGGATCGGGCGCGGCGGGGGGCACGGGGCGGGAGACGGCCTTTTCGAGATTGGCGGCGTAGCCGGTGGCCTTGCAGGTGACGACGTAATCCTCACCGGCGTTGGTGGCGACCATGAACTCCTGGGACTGGGAGCCGCCCATGGCGCCGGAGTGGGCCTCGACGGCGACGTATTCGAGGCCGCAGCGATCGAAGATTCTGCAGTAGGCGAGGCGGTGTTTCTCGTAGGCGGCGTCGAGCCCTTCCTGGGCGAGATCGAAGGAGTAGCTGTCCTTCATGATGAACTGGCGGACGCGGAGGAGGCCGGACTTGGGGCGGGGCTCGTCGCGGAACTTGGTCTGGATCTGATACCAGATCTGGGGCAGTTGCTTGTAGCTGCGGAGCTCGCCGCGGGCGATGGAGGTCATGACCTCTTCATGGGTCATGCCGAGGCAGAGGGGGCGGCCGAAGCGGTCCTTGAGCCGGAACATGTTGTCGCCCATGATGTCCCAGCGGCCGGACTCCTGCCAGACCTCGGCGGGGTTGAGCGCAGGGAGGAGGAACTCCTGGGCGCCGATGGCATCCATCTCCTCGCGGACGATGCCCTGGATCTTGAGGATGGATCGCTGCGCGAGGTAGAGGTAGTTGTAGATGCCGGCGCCCAACTGGCGGATGTAGCCAGCGCGCAGGAGGAGTTGATGGCTAACGACTTCGGCCTCCGCGGGATTTTCGCGCAGGGTGGGGATAAACAGACGGCTCCAAAGCATGGTGAACTCCCGATTTTATCATGGGGACCCTGGAAGGGCCCGGTTTTGATGGGGGATTGCGGGGCTGGGCGAGTGGCTGCGGGTTGTGTGATTTCGAAGTGGTTGTTTCTGTGTGAGATACGGGTTGGTTCGACGCTGGGTGAATTGTTGGCGCCGGCGGCGGCGGCGAGGGTCAGGGGGCGGGGGCGCAGCGGGGCGGTGACGCGCTCGTAGTTGGAGATGTCGCGCTCGGCGCGGAAGCACTGACGGGCAATGTGCATGCGGCGTTGATGAAAAGCGCGGGCGAGAGGTGTCTTGGCGTACCAGTGATGGGCGCCGCGGCGGAAGTCGCCGTGGCAGAGGTCGATGGAGTGTTGAAGGTATTGGTCGTCGAGGGCGTCGAGCTCGATGGCCCAGAGGGACAAGTAGAGGAGGCGGGCGTGGAGGTCGCGTTGGCGCTGGTCGGCGGAGAATTCGGCGGTGGCTTCGACGACGCGTGGAATGAGGCGTTCCTGCCAGGCGGGCGGGATGGTGTGGGTGCGGGCGTAGAGGTAGTGTTTGGCGGCGTTGTGGCAGGAGCGGGCCTTGCCTGCGGGCGTGCGGGGGCCGGTGGACTTTTTGGCATTGGCACGGTTGGCGGCGAGGCGCTTTTCGGTCATGCGGACAAGCGGCATATCAGAATCTCCGGGACGAGTGTAGCGCGGGGGGGCAAGGATTTTAGGGGTGATTTTGGGTAAGTGGTTCAGGGGAGGGGAGATATTTTTGGAAATCGGCGGTGAACGGGTTTGGGGGAGGGCGGAACGGGGGCTGAGATGGAACGCGGATGAATGTGATGAACGGGGATGAACTCGGATGAAGACTTGGCTGGGCTTGACATATATCCGTCGCGGATATAGAGTCGAAGCATGGTGAAGAAGGAAACGGCGCAGGCTCCGTTGACTCCGGCGGTGTTGCATATTCTGCTGGCGCTTTCGACGGGGGAGCGGCACGGGTACGGGATCATGAAGCAGGTGGAGGCGGACTCGCAGGGCAAGGTAAAGATGGGTCCGGGGACGCTGTATGGCTCGATGGGGCGAATGATGGAGGCGGGGCTGATCCGGGAAAGCGATCAGCGGGTGGATCCGGGGATGGACGACGAGCGGCGGATCTATTATGAGCTGACGGGCGCGGGGCGGGCGGCACTGGGCGCGGAGTTGCAGCGGTATCGCGGGGTGGTGGCGGTAGCAGAAGGACGGTTGACGTATGGCCAGTGACGTCGCGGGCCGGCGCTGCCGGGCATGGTATGGGATGCTGCTGCGGCTGTATCCGCGGCCTTTCCATGAGCAGTTTGGCGTAGGGATGGCGCAGACGTTTGGCGATCTGTGCCGGGAGCGCCGGGGCGCCGAGCGGGGCCTGTTGGGCCTGGCGGTGTGGGTGTATTTCGAGACGTTGGCAGGAATCGTCAGGGAGAACACAACTCATATGTCGCAAATGGGAAAGACGGTGTTGCGTGTGGCGCTGGTGGCGCTGGGCCTGTTGATGGCGCCGTTGGTGGCATCGCTTCTGATACCGGATTGGCACTGGGGTGTGGGGGGATTTGTATTTGCGTATGTCCTATTCTTCGGGACGGGGATGGCGTATGCGCTGATCGCGAGGAGGATGGGCGCGTGGACATACAAGGCGGGCGTGGGGGTGGCGCTGGTGGCGGGGTTCGCCTTGGGGTGGTCCAACATGGTGCATGTGGCCGACTCGGAGAATCCGGCGAACCTGGTGTATTTTGGGGTGCTGGCGGTGGGGATTATTGGGGCCGGGTTGGCGCGGCTGGAGGCGCGGGGATTGGCGCGGACGCTGTTCGTGATGGCGGCGGTGCTGGCGGTGATTGCCGTAGTACTGCCCTCGGGGGCGCCGCCCGAGATGGCGCGGAATATGGCAGTGGGGCATGCGGTGTTCGTGGCGTTATTCGCTGCGTCGGGGGTGTTGTTCCGGCGGGCGAGCTTGGCGGGGTGAAGTGGGGGCGGAACCCCTTCCAAGATCCGAGCCACCAGTCCCGGCAGGCCCCTCGAGGCGCTTTCAATTGGGGGAGGATTCGTGTAGGCCTACCGGGACTGGCGGCTCTTACGGACACGATCCTGCTGGACTGGGAGGGTGTTGCGAGTTTCACGGGATGGCCCGGAATCGCCGCTTTAATACTGACTGCAATGTTCTCCAGGCCATCAGGAGCGCCACCGGTGTCCCGTTTATCGTAAGCCTGGTCTGCTGCAACAGTAAATGGCGCCCGCCGCTTGGCACGACGCCGGTTCCGCATTCGCGGTGCAGCATCAGCGTTGCCGCATCGCGTTGGGCCGGTCAATCCGCGTGGGTCAGCATGGCATCCAGGATCAGCCCGAGTCGGTTCTCCTCGGCGCCTGATGAATTGCTGTCGAATGTGCCATGTAGTGGAGAGCGCCGCACGCTCTCTCTATCTCCTGTCCCGAATGGCCACTATGCCTCCGCCGACTCCCACATACGCCGTCCCGTCGCGCCCCAGGTATAAGCCCGCGTAGTGGTTGTTGAACAGAGCTCCCGTCCCTGTGAGCTGCTTGAAAGCGGTCAGCCCTGTCTCGAAATCGATCGCGGTGAAGTACCAGGCGTCGGTATTGGCGGGACCCTGAGGCTTCGTGTAGGTGTAAATGAGCCCGTTCGCCACTGACATCTTCGTCACAACGGTGGGAATGTTTTCCTGTTCATTCGTCCATACAGTCCGGCAGCCGGAGGCGTCGACGTCGATGCGCGTAATGCCCGGCTTGGTCGTACGACCATTCTCGGTGTCGTTCGGCGTCTTGTAGCCGAAATTGTTCTCGACGATGATCGACCTGTCGGTCGCGACCAGCGAGTTTTCGGTTGAGCTGTTGCCTGGCTGAAACACCGGCTCAGCGCATACCAATCGCGGTCCGGCGACTTGCTTCGCCCGGCGATATACCAGGACGTGCATGCGCGGATCGGCATTGTCGGTGATCGTGACGTACCCGGTCCCCATCAGCGTCGGCGTCGTACCTGTTCCGATGTCCACCTGCCCGGCTTTTACGTGTGTGCCCGCGTCGTAAGGCTCGCGCCAGGTTATGACCGGCTTGCCGGACGCATCAGCATCAAATCGGTACATTGCGTGGATCGAAGCGATGAAGACACCACCGCTTTCATCCGCGGCGTGGCTGTTGGCGATACGCTCTCCCGAAAGACGAACGGTTCCGAGCAGATTTCCAGACGCGTCCAGTGTGCCCACGACCCCGCCCTTGGTGGTGAACCAGATCCGTCCATTCCAGTCCGGTTGGAGGGCCTGAATGCTGTCATCCGGGGGGATGATGCTCGTCAAATCCCAAGTTTCGTCGTGGCTGAACGCGGTGGTGGTATGCGAGATCACCCAGATGGTGCGCTCGCAGGTCCCGACGATGATCCGGCCCAGGTGATCCAGGTAGAAATAGGAGCCCGCGGGGCGAAAGTTCCGCGCCACTGTCATCGCTTCGCGCGGAAGACGCAGGACTGCCCTCGTCGCTAGGGTCGCCTGGTCGATCAGCACCAGCCTGACCTGGGCCACACCGGACGCACGATCGGACAACACGGAGGCGGCGATCAGCAGCCCCTGGCTGTCGAAGGCAACCACCACAACTAGGCCCGGCGCGGTCTGCGTGCCAAGGAAACTGGACAGTACTTCGGGGGAGTGTCCCAGCGGCCCTCCCGTGAAGTACGTGTCGCTCATGTAGCTATCGTTATGGATATTGCTCCACTCCCCGCTCGCCATGAACGGGTTCTGCGGGATTACCGGCGCTGCGATCGGGCGGGGAACCGCCGGGGCACCGATAAAGGCGGGTACTGCTCGGGCGCCCGTTTGCTGCGGGATGGGTATCGGGTTGGGCTGCGCCGCCACGACGCCGGCAATCATGATCAGAATTGCCGGCGCTCTCCTTGTTCTGTGCTGCATTGGCTCTGACTCCTCTTCACGTTCGATACAACTGATCGCGCCCGCGCACCGCAGCCGGGGCGGCGCAGGTGCAGCGTGGGCGCATTTGCGTCGGAGCTGCATCCGACTCGCGGCTATGGCCGACTCCTTCTCACCTGTTGCAATCCCCCGGCACGGTGCTGCCGCCGTTGTCCACCCAGTCCAGGAGATTCCCGTGATAATCGTCGTTGTTAGTTTCCCGGACGACCAGAACGATGTTCAGGTTGTCCGGACTGTATAAGCTGACAACGAACTCGGGACTCGTGAGGGTCATCAGGTTGTGCATGTTGTAGTTCCACGTCGTGAGAGTGGAGTGTACCGGCGCCATCCACGGCGTGCTCCAGACGCCGCCGCAGAAAGTCGAGGCGGCGCACCATACATCGTTCGTAGCTGGCTCGACCTTCGTCTGCGCCAGGTTGATCCACGTACCGTCGCGACCCATCGTGAAATGTCCGCTCTGCTTCGCGAATCCGACTTCGAAGGAGTGTGTCAAGGTGGACATCGCCAGCGAGAACCGAAGACGCCCGTCGTAGGACTGCGGCAATGCCGCGCCGCTGTAACCGCTCTTCCAGAGGGCGCTTCGGTACGGAGCGATTCGGATGGGATCGAGCAGGTTTTGGAACGGGTAGGGATACGTGTCGCCGTTATACACCTTCACTGGGTTCGGCGTCATTGACCTCGTCACGGATGTCAAATCGTACGGCGTGAGGTTGACGATCGTCATGCTGAAGTGCGTGGCCGTCGGATACAGCCAGATGCCGCCCGCCCTCACATCTGGGTAGGTGCACGCGCTGCCCGTTTGCACGCCGCCCATGATCCCGAGCAATACGGCTGTTGCCGCTGCGGATTTCCATGTTGCATTCGCGAACATGACTCAAGCCTCCTCTTTCTCGTTCAGCGCGTGACGCAAGTCGACGATCAGGCGGTGCAGGTACTGACGTTCAGCGTTTGTCAGGGCGCCTCCAGACCGTAATGTGTGAAGGATGGAACTGACGTGCTGCCGCTCGGCGGTATCAAGCCGTCCGAGGATGACGCGCAAGGCGTCCGCCCCCGAGAGCCCGTGCTTTTCGAGCAGATGGCGGAGTTGCTGCACGTTTGCGCGCACGTCGGGCGTCAAACGCAGATTCTCAGGCGTACCGGCGCGAGCCAGGGGCGTGTTAGCGAGGTGGGCGGCGAAGGCGGCCACGTAATCCTGAGACCTCATGACCGTGATCATTACCATGCCCAACTCTCCCAGGCTGCCGCGCCTGCCATCGATGTTTTCGACCCAGGACTGCTCGGCCCGCTTGCCCCGAATTATGTGCGTGGTGACCATAATTTCCTGGGCTGCGTAGCCGCCGAGCGCGTAGCCCCACTGCGCGTCCGCGGCATCGTCGTTGTAATGTGCGGACGGGACACAGCCGGACGTCGAGATGTTGGCATAACAAGTCGTGGCTATGTCAGGTATCGCGTACGCGGACATGTACATCTTTCCTTCTTCGTCCGACTGCTGCTGCCGCTGGGCGAATGCAGCGTCATCCGCGAGTTCTTTGATCCCCATGAACGCCTTGACCCAACTGAGGGGGTTCAGAGGGTTGATCGCAATCTTGGCGAACGTGGCCGCTTCCTTTACGACGTCCACCAGCACCGGTAAGAAGCCCGTCCGCAAAGATCCCTCGGGCGCGATGCGGCTCATGAATAGCCCAAGCGGAACATCGGCCGTCAGAGTTGGGCAGCCATTGCACTTGTAGTACCTGACTCCTTCGATGGTCCAGAACACGCTGCTCTGCTTGACAAACGCGTTCCGGTCGTCCCAGGCAAACACCATGGAATAAGGGCGGGTACTGCTATTGACATAGTTTGCATCGAAGCCCGGCAAATCGGGGAATGTCTGGACCGGAACCGGGGCCATGACGCGCGGCACGCCGACGGGCGCGAACAGAAAGCTCTTTTCGGTCTCCCGGTTTCGGTTGGTCACGTCTCCGAGGTGCGAGACTGCGACGCCATTGACGTTGTAGGGCGCGGGCGTCGTAAACCTGATTGTGTACGGCGTCAGATTGAGCACCTGCACCATAACGGACTTCGCTCGCCCGCCGTAGACCATCAGGTCCGCAGGCGTTGGCTTGTTCAATTGATCGTACGGGTAGTAGCTAGTCTGGCCGCTGGCTGCGCCGGCCAGTAATACCGGAATGATCAGCAGCGTGCGACAGGTGAGCTTGTACTTCATTAGCCGCTTCCTTTCTTTCGTTTCTTTCGTTGCGTTTCTTACGTTGCAGTCAACCGCCGACTCAGCCGAGCGGTGTCCACGGACATGAAGCGCCCGGTCTGCAGGAGCGCCGCAGACGGGCTGCCGGCGCGAGGTCGCTGGCATTCCTGACGGCGATTTCGTCGTGCCTATGCTGGATCAAGGTGCTGCGGACATACAATGGCATGCCCGGCTTCACCCGTCAATGTCCGCGTTTGTCCGGCCGGCAGCGTCGCGCGCTGCCGGCCCAGGCCACGTTTGACTCGGTCGGAAACCCGGCGCTACAATCAGCCGAAGGCGATTCTACGATGGGTGAGCGACCGAGTGGACGACGAGTGGTGGTTCCCCCCAAACCGAGTCCTCCCGCTCGCCTCGATTCCTGGAAAGAGATTGCGAGCTACCTAGGGCGAGACGAGCGCACGCTGCGGCGGTGGGAGAAGGCTGAGGGCTTGCCTGTCCATCGGCTTCAACACGGAAAGTCGGGCTCGGTTTTCGGAATTGTAGAGGAAATCGATGCGTGGGCGGAGACCCGCACCGACCATAAGCCCACCGACGGGCTTCCGCGGCGGGCCAGAATTTCTAAGTGGATCTACGTCGGACTCGCCGCTGGGCTAGTCCTCGCCGCCTCCACATGGATCGGGATGCCCCGACCGGAGGTCCGTGCCAGGGTCGCGGAGCCCATTCAGCTGACCAGCCACCCCGGCACCGAACTGGAACCGAGCCTCTCGCCCGATGGCCAGCAGGTCGCGTATGTGTGGGATGGCGCCGAAGGCAACAACTTCGATATCTACACAAATCAGCTCTCCGGCGGACGGCCGTTGCGGCTCACCACGCATCCAGCACACGATTACGCGCCAGCCTGGTCTCCCGATGGGCTCTCTCTTGCCTTCCTGCGCCAGGTCGATGTTGAGCGGGCAGCCGTAATCGTGATTCCGAGACCCAGCGGCACCGAGAAGATCGTTTCGGAGATCGCCGCCAAATCGTGGCTGCGTTGGGACCAGCCCGGCCGGTCTCTCGCGTGGTCGCCGGACGGAAAATGGCTTGTTGCTGTTGGGCGGTACGGTCCGGACCCGATCGATCGCGTGTTGGGTATCGCAGTGGCGACTGGTGACACACGTCCCCTCACCTCTCCTCCGCCGAAGAGTTTCGGAGATTCCGGCCCGGCAATCTCACCCAGTGGGAATACGCTTGCTTTCAGCCGCCGGACGTCCTGGAGCAACTCTGAGCTTTGCCTGCTTTCGCTTTCACCGGAACTGATGCCGGCTGGAGATGTCCAGCCGCTGGCTACTGGATCGCCGTGGAACGCCGATCCGGCATGGATGCCTGACGGTCGGACCCTGATCTTCGCCGCAGGAACAATGCACGGCGCGCACTTGGCGAGGATCGCTGCCGTGCCGGGGGCTTCCGCGTCGCGCCTGCAGGGTGCGGGAGATTATGGCCGGCACCCGTCGATCGCAAGGACAGCAGCTGGGCGGGTGAGGCTGGTATATACGCACCAGTTCGAATCGGTCAACATTTGGCAACAGCCGCTGCGCGGTGCCGCTCCTGCCGCCGAGCTGATCACTTCCGCCCACTGGAGTTATGAACCGGATTACTCGCGGGACGGGAAGCGAATCGCGTTCCTCTCAGACCGCTCCGGCCAACCCGAGGTTTGGATGGCCGACGCCAATGGACGGAACCCGCAACAGTGGACGTTTCTGGGCAAGCCGAGCCTGGGCGCGCCACGCTGGTCGCCCGACGGCCGGAACATTGCTTTCACTGTGCCAGGTACGGACGGCTCTTCGATCCACGTCGTGGATGGCCCAGGCATCGCGCCGCGCCTGGTAGCGGGATCGCACCGCTGCGGATATCTTGCATGGGCGCCGGATGGGCGCGTCCTGTATTTCAATTCGAACCGTCTGGGCAGCACGCAAATCTGGAAGATCGCGCCCGAAGGAGGTGAAGCCGTTCAGGTCACGACCCGCGGCGGCCGAGCTCCGGCCGTCTCCGCGGAGGGGCGGTACCTCTATTACTTGCGAATGATGTCCACCTCCGGCGAGCAGCAACTGTTTCGAATTCCACTCACCGGTGGTGAGGAAGAAAAAGTGCTGGATTTCGTCGACGCCTACAGCATTGCAGGACCGGGCATTGCCTTCAAGTACTACCGCGCAGGCGGTGACCCTCCTGGGCCGGGCCTGCAGTTTTTCCGGTTTTCTGCCCGTAGTTCAGAAGCGATGCCGAACTCCACCAAGCCGTTGAGGTACGGGATCGCCGTCGACCCGACTGGGCGGCATGTACTGTATTCGCAGGCGGATTACCTGATAAGCGACTTGATGCTGGTGGATGGACTGCAATGACAATATGGAGCAACTCGGCAGATTCACGCACGATGGCGCTCTGTGCGACGCCGTCGCTGAAGACCTCAAGAGGATGCTCAGGGCCTCCGCCGGTGTGCCATAGCTCAACTTGTTCGCCCTGCAGCACGTGTTCTGCTGCGTTGAGCCACGGCGAATAAGGTCGTCGTAGGCGCGCATGTAGGTTGTTGGAAAGGTCTGGCTCCGCATCGTGGACACGTTTCGAACTTTGGCGTCCGGCCCGCCGCCGGCGGTCACTGTAGTTTTCCAACAGATTCAGACGCTTACGTGCCCGTGATCCCTTCGGCGGATTTCCAGAGAGACCGGCCGTCCGGATTGAGACATAGGGTCAGTTCCGGACACGCTTTCAACGCCGGTAGCACGTCGGCCATGTTGACAAACGCTGGCCGACTTTTCGGCACTAATCTGGCGATCCTGCTCGTGCGATGTCCAGCTATGGCCGCTTCTGCTAGTTGCCCGTCAGCGCGTCAGCCAGAAACCGGAGTTCAGACTCCACTTCTGCGGGATCCGCCACAGTATCCGCGATTTCCTGACGAAAGAGTTCGCGATACCTCTTGCGAAGCCTGTGAATCGCAACTTTGAGCGCTCCCTCCGAGGTGTTCATTTCGCGAGCCAGCGCGGCATACGGCGCATCGGAATGCCCGAGAAGGAACACCTTGAACCGCTCGAAATGCTCCGGGCGGCCGTGATGCACGAACTCGTCCCGCAATTTCTCCACGACTCGGTCGAGCACCGAAAGCGCCCAGCGCCGTTCGAAGATGCGCTCAGGCGTCTCCTCGTGTGCAGGCTCGCGTTGATAGCGCTCTTCTGCGGACGAAAATTCGAGCGGCACAACCATGCCGCCGCCACGTTTGTGCGCGCGATCGCGGTCCGCTTCGTCGGCCACGAAGAATTTCAAGGAAGTCAAAAGAAAGGACCGGAACCTGCCCTTTTCCGGGTCAGCACGATCGAGATACCGGCCTTCCAATACCCGGATGAAGAACTCCTGCGTAAGATCCTGAGCCCGATCTCTCGAATGACCGCAGCGGCGCAGATAGGCATACAAGGGATACCAGTAATTCTCGCAGAGCGAAGCCATAGCGGACCGCGCTTCCTTGCGATCTGAATCGCCGGCGGCGACTACCAAGGTCCACCGCGTCGTCGGAAATTGGGATCGTCCCGACAGTGTATGCATGGTCTGGCCGTTCGTCATGGTCTTCTCCTCACGGGCATTCCGCTAAACAGGATAAGGAATCCGGAGTTCCAAGGTTACGCGCAATTTATTGTTGCTTGGCAGATTCAGCCTTGGCTTCCCGGACGACCGGAACATCGGGATCGGCATCCTTCCAAAGTGTCATGAGTAGCTGATAGGCGGCGGCCGATTTGGCGCGCTCTCCGGAAGCGGACAATGCTCTCGCCAATTGGAGACGCGCCATTGGTCCGATCGGGTCGTTCAGTGTGATTCCCGGGTGATCCAGAATCTTCTGCAACTCGGCGGCGGCCTCGCGATGACGGCCCATTCGGGAAAAAGCGAGGCCGCGCACGTAGACGGGATAGAGAGCTCCGAAGAAAGCGCTACTGTAGTACGCTGTTCCAGGAACGGCAAGTTCGTACGGAGTGGCGGCTTGCGTCATTTCGAGCGCCTTCACCGGGTCGCCACGATTAAGAGCTTCGAGCGCCCGCAGCGTAGGCAGATAACTGAATTGGACTGAAGTGTAGTCCGGGTACATCTTCTCGAGTTCTGTCTCGAGCTTGTGAGCCAGCGAATTGTGCAGAAGTGCCAGCGCAAAGGCAGGCCCATAATCGGCATCCCTGCCCCGGTAAAGGGACAAAGCCGCCGCCGCGTTCGTTTGCGCCTGCTCGCGAAACCCGAACAACGCATCACACACGGCGTGAGCGCCCTGAAACATGGCGGCCTGTTCCAGGAAATTTCCCTGGCGAGCAAGGATCACCGCCCGGTCCCACAGCGGGGCCGCCTCTTTCAACCGCCCCTGATACGCCAACATCACAGCCTCCTGGTACTCGAATCGCCCCTGGGCCTCGAATTTTGCCTTAGCGTAGGTCATTTCCCTTTCCATTGCCGCCCTGTCGCTCCTCAGAAAACCGATGAAGTACCGGCACAGCGAGAGTTCAATGACGTCGATTTTGCGTTGCGATGCCTTCCGAAGCACCGCCTCGGCTTCTGCCAGGCGGTTCTGGTAGACGTAGGCCCACGCCGTATTTACGTAGCCGATGGCGAAATCCGCATCGAGCTTGATTGCCTTTTGACCTTCTTCTGCCGCCTTCTCGTAGCGTCCGCAACCCTGGGACGTAAAGGCTGACAGAAGTCCGTGAGGCTCTAGATCGCTGGAATACTTTTGCGCCCACGATTCAAGGGTTTGTCGCGCCAGTTCGAGATTGCCAGTTACCTGCCTGTGGTAGTTGAAGGTGATGAAATAGTTTTCCCAGTCGCTGACCTGATCCCGTAGTTCATAGGCTTTTGCGACATTCTGTGCTGTAGCTTCGGTGTCGTTGAGGCCCAGGTAGGCGTACGCCATTGCAAATCTCGGGTCGATTTCGATGGCACGCCTCAGAAGTGAGCGAGTTTCCGCTCCCAGGGATTTGGTTTGCGTGGCCTTCATTGCTGCGCTGAAGGACCGCCAGGCCTCCAGTGAAGGCGTGGTCACCTCGGCGCGCAAACTGGGCTCCTTTGCGTCCTTGGGAAGCGATTCGCCGGCCCGGGTCCCGAACCTGTTTGCCATTTGGCCCAGCACCTTGAAGATCTCCGCTTTTTTGACAGCCGGCGAGTGCTCTTCATCGAGAATGTCTCCGGTTTGGCACTTGCGTGCGCGCACGTCCAACGCGTACTCGCTTCCCAGGTTTGTGATGGAGGCCTCCACGACCGCGGCGCTGGCTGTCCGCTCGCAGATTTCGGCTGCAACCGCGGGCGTGAGCTTCGTATCCGCGGCGCGCATCATGAAGCGGAGCGTCTGGCTCACGCGCGCGTCGGGAAGCAGAGCCAGGCTGGATGAATTCCCCAATTGCGCTGCCAGGGTCTGGCGCAGCCCTCCATCGAAGCCGGAGTCGCCGGTGGCATTCGCAAAATCTGCCAAAACAATTGTGCGCCTATCTGTCAGTCTCGGTCTCGGCGGAGGATCGCGGTGCGCGAACGACCAAATCGTCGCTCCACCTAAAGCCATAAGGCCGAGGCCAGCTACCGAGCCGAAGGTGGCCAGCCTGTGCCTGCGGAGGAACTTCCGCACGTTGTAAACGCGGCTCGGCGGCGAGGCCAACACGGGCCTGTGTGCCAGGTGCCTTTGAATATCGGCTGCAAGATCTGACACCGACGCGTAGCGCCGCTCACGCGCCTTCTCCAGGGCCTTCATTGCGATCGAGTTCAAGTCACCGTCCACCAGGCTGCGCAGCGAAACCGGGTCGGTCTGGCGGCGAGCGGCAATGTCGCTCGCCGCCGCGCCCATCGACGTGAGCTTTCGCCGTAGCGATGGCGCTTCGTCTTCGCGAATCATTCGCAGCATTTCCGCCAAACCGGCGTTGCGCAGCGTGGCCGTGTCGAACGGCACAGCTCCGATGAGCAGTTCGTACAAGAGGACGCCGAGGGAATAAACATCGGAGGTCTCATCGATCTCTCCCGTCATAGTGTCGGCTTGCTCGGGGCTGGCGTACTCCGGGGTCCCAACGATCTGGCCGAACTGCGTGAGCAGCGTGTTCTCTACAGCCCACTTGTCGGTGGCCTTCGCGATGCCGAAGTCGATTACCTTGGGGACCGGCGTGCCATCCTGCTCGGTCACAAGCACATTCGACGGCTTTAGGTCTCGGTGGATCACTCCTTTCTGGTGGGCATGTTGGACCGCCCGGCAGACCGCAAGGAACAACGAAAGCCGGTCCCTGGTAGTCATCCGCTTTCCATCGCAGTACTGAGTAATCGGCACCCCGTCGATGTATTCCATCACGAAGTAAGGCCGCCCCTTGGGGGTCGCGCCGGCGTCAAAGATTTGGGCGATGTTCGGGTGGTCCATTATCGCGAGAGCTTGGCGCTCGTTATTGAAACGGGCCAGCACTTGGGCCGTATCCATTCCGAGTTTCACAACCTTAAGAGCCACACGTCGGTGAATCGGCTCGAGCTGTTGGGCCAGGTACACGGTGCCCATACCCCCTTCGCCTACCGGTCGAAGGACCCGATAACGGCCGAAGTCGTCGTCACCGGCAGCCGCTGCCGGAGTAATGGTCTGAGTGGCGGAATTTTCCACGCCGATCGAACTATCGAAGGCGCCCAGGATCAGACACTTCGGGCACAGTCCGGCGGGATCATCGGCGCCCGATTGCTTTCCGCATTGAGGACAGTTTGGCATCTGGACCAGAGCCGCAGGAACCTATTCTACGCTCTTCTGCCCGGCCGCTGTAACCTTCAGCGCCGCGATTCCTTATTCGTGTCAGGTGAGCCGGATCCGACCGGCAGCCTGATCGAATTCTAAGAGGAGCGCGTATGAAAACGACAACGAGATCCCGTATCTACCTGCCAATGGCGGCGATGATTCTGATGGCGGCGCTTGCCATCCCGGCGGCGGCACAGAATCAAGTACCGTTCAAGGGCACGATACAAGGGCAAGACACTGACAAAGGTTTCACCTCCCCCAACATGTTTTTGGTCGAAACAAATGGTACGGGGACCGGCATCCTTTTCGGCCGATTCACGTTCACCCTCGAAACTACAATAAACGACACGAACTTCACCGACACAGGGACTGCTCATTTCAAGGCCGCCAATGGAGACACCATTGATGCGACTTATACGTCGGTAATGCCCGCTGAACTGACGCCTACACCCGATGGTGTTGTCTTCAGCATCAAGGAGGTTTACACCATTACCGGTGGCACGGGTCGATTCGCGGGAGTTCAGGGGAGCTTTTTGATGGAGCGAGTGGCAGACCCACAAAGGTTCATCACCTTCGGCTCATTCCAGGGGAACATTACACCCTCTGGCGCAGTCAAGTGAGAAGACTGAACCTCGCGTGGCGAACCAATGGGCAGCAAGGGTATCTGAGCCACTCTTCCTGAACTCGCAGTCATTCGAACGATCCGGTGTCGGTCCTGGCACAGTCCGCTGTCTGCGATGCGGGCTAAGCCAAACCGGCGCTCGCTGGGCTCGCTTCGTTTGCGTGCACCGATCCGCGGACGGCGTTTCGGGCCTTCCACTTGGACGCGTAGACGCCGTCTCCGACTTTGGCTCCACCGACTTACCAAGTCCGGCGCTCTGACGATAGATCCTGCCTTGTCGCGCAGCGTTTATCGATCCCGCGGCTCACGGGTCTGGCGGCGGTTTATGGTAGAGGTTTCGCCGCCACCCGTTTCCGCGCCATGGAACTGATCACGATTTTAAACCGCTGCCATCGTTTCCCGGGTTTTGTCTACCAGCACGCCTACTTCAGTGCCGACAAGAAGAGAATCGAAGTGGCCGTACGACCGCGCGAGGGTTCGACCGCAGTATGCTCGCGCTGCCATTTGCGGGCGCCCGGTTACGACCAACTCGCCGAACGGCGATTTGAGTTCATTCCCCTGTGGGGGTTTCTCGTCTTCCTTCTGTACACCGTGCGGCGCGTCGACTGTCGCCGTTGCGGCGTTGTGGCTGTCGAAGAAGTTCCCTGGGGCGACGGCAAACGCACACTGACCAAAGCCTACATGCTCTTCCTAGCCCGTTGGGCGCGGCGAATGTCGTGGAAAGAGACGGCGGAGGCCTTTCGCACCTCAAGGGACAAGGTCTTCGACGCGGTGGAACACGTCGTCACCTTCGGGCTGGAGCACCGTGTGCTAGGCCAAATCGATGCGATCGGTGTCGACGAGATCCAATACGCCAAAGGCCACAAGTACTTGGCGCTGGTTTATCAGATCGATCTCGACGTTACGCGCCTGCTTTGGGTGGGCCGCGAAAGAACCATCGAATCCTTTCGGGGATTCTTCGCTGTCATCGGCGACGAACTCGCTTCGAAGATCGTGTTCGTCTGCTCCGATATGTGGGAGCCCTATCTCAAAGTCATTCGCGAGAAATGCTCCGAGGCGCTTCACATCCTTGATCGTTTTCACATCGTAGCGAAAATGAACAAGGCGCTGGACGAAGTCCGTGCCGGAGAATCGCGCCGCATAGCGAGCCAGCGCGGCGTGCCCGTGCTGAAGAAGTCGCGCCGGCTGCTGCTCAAACGCGAAGAGAATCTGAAAACGGAACAGCGCTTCCGGTTACGCGGCCTCCTCAGCTACAACCTGAAGACCTACGTGCGTACCTTCTGAAGGAAGCCTTTCAGCAACTCTGGGATTACAACTCCCCCGCATGGGCCGGAAAATTCCTCGATGATTGGTGTCGGCAGGTGATGCGCTCGCGCATCGAGCCCATGAAGAAGATCGCCCGGTCCCTGCGCGAACACCGCGAACTGATCCTCAACTATTTTCGCGCTCAGAAGCTGCTTTCCAGCGGAGTTGTCGATGGTCTGAACAACAAAGCCAAGGTCACCATGAGAAAATCCTACGGCTTCCGCACCTTCCGCTGTCTCGAACTTGCGCCCTATCACTCACTTGGCAAATTACCCGAGCCGGAATCGACCCACGAATTCTTCTGACGAACCACAATTTCAACGCCGTCGAGCGGTCCGAAATTCGGGCGGAGATTCGCCCGAAAGTCTACAAAGGCACGGCTGGCTTTGAAGTCACAACGACAGTCAAAGGCGTTTCCGAGGGTGAGCCGTCGTGGAGCGCGAACCTCCGGGACGCTCAGCGCGACGCGCTTCAAAGCGTAGATCATTGAAACTAGGAGTCTTCGTGAGGCAGGTGATTGAGAACTGGCGCGGCCAGAAGAGGCGCGGGGTTTGGCCTGGACGCTGTTCGTGGTGGGTGGCGGTGCTGGCGGTGATTGCCGGGGTGCCGCCATCTGGGGCGCCGGCCGAGATGGCGCGGAACATGGCAGTGGGGCATGCGGTGTTCGTGGGGATGTTCGCTGGGGCGGGGTGAGGCAGGAGGGGCAGGGCCTTGTGCGTTTGTGCTATTGTGTGATTGTGCGAACTACGCTCGACATCTCCGATGAGGCCTACTACATCGCCAAGGCGATCGCCCGGGATCAGAACCGCAGCCTCGGCCGAGTGGTGGGGGACCTGATTCTGCAATCGACCAAAGGGGCGAAAGGCTCGTCGATCCAGATCAGTGACTACGGTTTCCCCACATTCCGTTGCACGCGTCCGGTGACGACCGAGGACGTCAGGGCACTCGATGACGAAGAGTAGGGTCTACCTGCTGGATGCCAATGTCCTGATCGCACTGGCGACGCCCGAACACAGCCTCAACGCGCGGGCGGCGGCGTGGTTCGTCGAGGGCCACCGGTTTGCGACGTGCCCAATCACGCAGGGCGCGCTTTACCGTTTTCATTTGCGCGCCGGCGTGGGGGCGACCGCGGAATCGGCCAGGCTCCTGCTGCAATCCATCTCCGCACTTCCGCGGCACGAATTCTGGCCTGACGATGCTTCTTTTCTCGAGATGCCCACCACGGGCATTACCGGGCACAGGCAGGTGACAGATGCTTACCTTGTGCTGTTGGCGGGCAAACACGGCGGTACGGTGGCGACTATGGATCAGGGGCTGGCGGCGGTCCACCCAGGAACGAAGCTGCTGGGGTAGCGGCCTCGGGCTCCAAGAGCAGGTATCGCGCGTCAGGCGGGCACGAGCGCTGGAATCTGCCGGAGCTAGGCCCGAACATTCAGTGGCGGGCAAGTCACAGAGGTTTCAGACTCGTCGAGGACGGGGAGGTAGTAGTAGCTTGTCGTCCGGGCGACGCCCGGTTAGTGGCCGGAGGCGGGTCCGGCTTGTGGCCAGGAAAGCTCTTTATTCCGCCTGCGCCGACTGATCGACCACACGGCCGGGAACGTGAATTGGAGGGGCGGACGTATCACTTGGGCAATCAGCCCCAGACCTAGAGGGAATGGAGGCGGCAAGGTCAGCGCGATATCACAATTCGCCCGAGACCTTGCCGCCGGTGTCCCGAGCGCCGGCGTGCGCGGCGCATGCAACCAGATCATGCAGTTGAACGGGACCCATGCGGCGTTCGCCGCAATCCGCCCTTCTGAGGCTGATGCGGCTGTGTGGCGACAAGAGGAGCGTGGACCGAGTTGCGAAATGGAACGCCGATGAACGGGGATGGCCGGGAGTAGCCCCGGATGAGCCACACCTCCTGCGGACTCAGTCTCGGCCTGGTGCGCTGAACCGGACTTACGAACACGATCGACGGGGAACCGGCGGGCGCCGATGGTCAGCACGAATCTCGACAACAACAACCTGTGGCTCGTCCTGTCCCGGCCCACCGGCATCGAGCCGGGATTCATCGTGGTTGATCGGGTTGCGAGTCCGGAGGTGGGCTGTTCCACGCCAATCCCCTCACGCTATCAACATTCGGGCTGTTGGACTGTGATAGAAGATCTCATGACCCGTGTACTGCTGCTCCTTCTGGCGCCGATACTCTGCGCTGCTGACTTTGAGGCTTCCGAGTTCCAGGCGCGCCGGGCCCAAGTCTTCGATCGGATCGGGAATCGAGCCGTCGCCGTCGTGCAGGGAGCGGCGCTGCCGGAAGGGTTTGGGGTCTTTCGGCAGGCGAACGACTTCTACTACCTGACCGGTCTGGAAGTGCCGCACGCCTATGTACTCCTCGATGGCAGAACGCGTAAAGCGACGGCCTTCCTTCCGCATCGCGATGTGGCCAGGGACAGCAACCAAGGCAAGACGCTCGCGGCGGAGGATGCCGATGAGGTCAAAAAGATCTCCGGCGTGGACGCGGTGCTCGGTGTTGAGGCGCTGGCAGCGCAACTGGCGTCGATGCAGCTCAGGCCGCCCGCTCCAGCCTTGTACGTGCCTTGGAGCCCGCTGCAGGGGGTGATGGGGAGCCGCGACGAATTGTTGCGAGCGGCGGCCGAAGTTGCGTCCGATCCGTGGGACGGCAGACCAACGAGATCGGCTCAGTTCCTTTCTCTATTGAAGAGCCGTCTACCGTCATTCGAATACCGTGACCTTTCACCGATCCTCGACGAACTCCGATTAGTCAAGAGCACGCGCGAGATCGAGTTGATCCGGCAGGCTTCGAAGATCGCAGCGCTGGGCATCATGGAGGCGATGCGTAATACCAAGGAGGGCGCGTTCGAGTACGAACTGGACGCCGCGGCCCGCCGCGTCTTTCTCGCCAACGGTGCAAAATACGAAGCGTACCCCTCGATCACCGCCGGCGGCACGAACGCCTACATGGGGCACTACATGGCCAATGCCAGCAGGCTCGCCGATGGTGATTTGGTATTGATGGACTTTGCGCCGGACTATCGCTACTACACGAGCGATGTGACCCGGATGTGGCCGGTGAATGGCAAGTACACCAAGGATCAGCGGGCGCTTTGCGAGTTCATTCTGGCTTACCGGAACGCCTTGCTCAAGCGCATTAGAGCCGGCGTCACCGCGAATGACGTCATGGATGGCGCCCGGCAGGAGATGGAGCCTCTGGTGAGGACTCTGGCGGTTTCGAAGGAGATCTACCGCGAAGGTGCGCGCGGGATGCTGACATTCCGGGGCCATCTCTCCCATCCCGTGGGGATGACGGTGCATGATGTCGGCGACTATCGCAAAGCGCCGCTGGTTGCGGGTCAGGTGTTCTCGATTGATCCGATGATGTGGGTGCCGGAGGAACGC
Organism: Paludibaculum sp.; assembly: GCA_036504135.1. Classification (GTDB taxonomy): domain Bacteria; phylum Acidobacteriota; class Terriglobia; order Bryobacterales; family Bryobacteraceae; genus Paludibaculum. Next base: position 22,403 of record DASXVP010000016.1, on the reverse strand, counting down.
ATGTACGTCCGCATGGAGGATGTTGTGGTGGTGACCGCGGATGGAGTGGAGAACTTCACGGACTTCATGCCGGCCAAGCCGGATGACATCGAGAAACTGATGAGAGAGAGGACGAGGTGATCCGGCTCTACCTCCTGCTGGCAGCGTCCGTTATCGTGGACAACCGGCCCAGGCAAATGGAGCGAAGCCGGGACTACGATGTGGAGCACTACCGCATCGAGCTTCGGCTGGATGAGAAGACGCACTCCTTTTACGGCCAGACGAGCATCACGCTCCAGCCGCTGAAGGATGGGTTCGCGTTCTGTGAACTGGATGCCGAGACGTTCACGGTTCTGGAAGTGAAGGATGCCCAGGGCGCGCTCCGCTTCGAGCAGAGGCCGGGGAAGCTTGCGGTGCATCTGCGCCGGCCGTATCAGTACCGGGAGCAACTGACGTTCACGGTTTCCTACGAGGCGCATGACGTGAATGTCGATCCAGAGAAATACGGCATGCAGAAGGGCTATGACCTTGGACTGAGTTTCAAGGACAAGACGCCGGCGCACCCGCCGCTGATCAACACGCTGTCCTTTCCGGAGGGCGCGCGCCACTGGTTTCCGTCTAACGACCAGCCGAACGACAAAGCGACTGCCGACATCATCGCGACCGTCCGGGACGGCTATGAGGTGATCTCCAACGGCCGCCTCGTGGGCACGACGCGGAACGGGAACACCCGAACATTCCACTGGTCGCAGAGAGAGCCACATTCGACGTATCTGTTCGTTCTGGTGGCTGGGCCCTATATCCGGGTGGCTGACACCAGTGGAGCGCTTCCAATCCACTACTGGGTCTATCCGAAAGATGTGAAGGATGCGGCGCGTTCCTTTGGGAGAACCCGCGAGATCATACAGTTCTTCGAGCGTGAGTACGGTATTCCCTTCCCCTGGGCGAAGTACGACCAGATCACGATCCCGCGCATTGGCGGCGGCGCCGAGAGCACCTCGGCGACTGTGGTCGGGGACGGGACGATCCATGACGAGAAGGCGGATAGGGACTATCCCAGCGACTGGCTGGTGGCGCATGAGGCGGCGCATCAATGGTGGGGCGACCTGGTGACCTGCCGCACGTGGAGTGAAACCTGGCTCAATGAAAGCTTTGCCACCTATGGCGAGTACCTCTACTCGAAGCACTCGCTGGGCGAGGATGAGGGCGCTCTAAATCTGGCGCTGAAGAGGAACCGGTATCTGGAGGAAGCCCGCACGAACTACCAGCGGCCCATCGCCTTCGACCGGTGGGAGACTCCGAATCAGAACTTCGACCGCCATACCTATGAGAAGGGTGCGGCTGTTTTACATATGCTGCGCTGGCAGATGGGCGACAAGGATTTCCAACGCGCCACGTCGCACTTTCTCAAGAAACACTCGTTTCAGGCCGTCGATACGCACGATCTGCTGATTGCGATCCGGGAGTCGACGGGCCAAGTGCAGGACTCGTTCTTCGATCAATGGATTCGCCAGGCCGGCCACCCGGTCTTCGAGGTGCGGTGGGAGTGGCTGGAGGCAGAGCGAGCCGTGCAACTCACAGTGACCCAGAAACGGACGCCGTACTTTGAAACTCCCGTGGATGTAGGCGTCACCACGGCAGGGGGCAAAAAGGTTGAGCGGCTGCAAATCGGCAAACGACAACGGGAGGTGTTCCGGATCGCCAGCGACTCCAGGCCACGGATGGTTCGATTTGACGAGGGCAACCACCTCCTGATGGAGCTCGAATTCCCCAAGAGTACGGAGGAACTCGCTTACCAACTGGAGCACGATGATGCGATGGGACGCATGTGGGCGGCGTCTCAACTGAAGGAGAAAGGAGCCGAGGCGGCGCTCCAGAAATCGGCGCGCCAGGATCCATTCTGGGCGGTGCGACGAGAGGCGGTGCAGGCGGTCCAGGCGAGAGCGGGGTTCCTGTCGGAATGCGCGAAGGATCCGAGGCCGGAGGTGAGGGCCGCGGCGATCCGGAGGCTCGCCGCCTTCCAGGACTGCGCGTTTCTGGCTGAGCGATTCCGAGCCGAGAGCAGCTACGTCGTTCAGGCAGAGGCGCTTCGGGCGATCGGAAACTGCGGTGACAGAGGCCAACTCCCGCTCGTGAGAGAGGCCGTCGCGATGCCGTCACCCCGTGACGGCGTCAGGCGCGCGGCGGAGGCTGCATTGCTTGCCCTCGGAGAGAAATGAGCCGTTGCCCTGCCACCCTTCGTTGGTACATCCGCTCAAGCTGGAGGACTCCCCAGAATTGACGGAGAACGTACTCCAGTCTCCGGAAAGGGATGGACTCGCTCAGCCCTAACTCGCGGAATCACAGTCATGGGACGGGGGTGTCCTGCCGGTCGGTAACCGGATCGATCACGACACACTGAAGGAGAGATCGCGGGGCGTTTGCCTGCCGCCGGGGAATGTTGTCGATGACACTAGCGTCAGGTATTGAAGTATCGCCGGAACTCGTGGCGGAGATCTGCCGGCGGTATCGGATTGCTGAGCTCGCCGTGTCTGGGTCGGCGGCGCGTGTCGACTTGCGTCCCGGATCGGACATCGACTTCTACTTGGAGTTTGAAGCCGGCACTCATCCAGAGATGGGATTCTTTGATCTGGATGACGAACTCCCGGCTCTTTTCGGCAAGCCGGTGGAACTGGGGAGGAAATCACTTCTCAAACCGCTGGTCCGGCGAAACGCCGTCCGAGATGTAGTGGTGAGATATACAGCGTGACGCTGTATATCTCACCGACATTCAGTCGGCGGCTGCGGACCTGCGCGGGTTTGCACTGGCCCTCCCGTTCCGGAAGGAAGAGCAGTACCGATTGAGCGCGCAGGGGCGTCTGAGCGCACCGAAACGGGAGGGCGGGCGTACAGGGACCTGGCTGGACTCACGCGCCGTAAAGACGCGGTGGCATTTGTTTCATGCACTTTGCCGCACCGCGACTGGACTACCGCTCGGGCAGAAAGACCGGTGTCTCGAACAGATCAACGCCCAACAAGGCTCTGACCTGGGCGTTTGCGTCGGGTACGGCTTCGAGGCCGGAGGCCAGGAAGACGAAACCCTGCTGGAGCGCCGAGAAGCCGACGAGGGACTGGATGGGGCTGCCCAATGGGATGAGATACGTATGGGGATTAGCCGGCAGGGTGGGGTCGATCGTTCTGGCGATATCGTGGCGGTAGAGCGAGACCTGGTTGCCGAGGTAGGCCGCATGAATGAGAGCCGTGGTGGAGGGATTGGCCACAGTCTGGTCTCCCAGCGCCATCTGGAAGAGTACGCGCTTGATGGGCTGCCCGGGCAGGGTTGCCTGTTTCATATGCGGCGCCAGCACTACCGGCGAAGAGACAGCCTCCAGCCAATCGATCCGTTCAAAGAGATCCTGGATGGCAGCAGAGCCGGGCGTCGTGCGGATCTTGACGTCCTGGTAGCGCAGCGGGAGGTCGTCTTCGAAGTTGTCGCCCTTATTGAGCAGCGCGGGTTGACGTAATGCGAGGAAACTGGTGGCCAAGCCTCTGGATGGCGAGAGGCGGTTATCGGTTTGTGTGCCGACCGCGACGTTCAACACTGATCCGGCGATATCTGGCGAAACGGCAGTGAGCACGGCGCCGTAGCCTCCCCCGAGGGACTGTCCGAAGTAGTTGATTGAGGCCGAGTTCAGATCGGGGCGGCCATCGCCGTCCAGATCGATTCCGGTGCGAATCCCATGGATCAACTGCAAGAAATCGACGGCTGTCTGGCGGATGCAATCGCGCCACCCCACAGGATTGCCTGGCAGGATCACGGTGCATCCCTCCGGGTCGTCGATCTGGCCGTTGCCATCGAGATCGACTCCACGGCCCGGCGCCGGGAATTCCGCCATGGTCCCATTGCCACGGAAGAAGCGCACTGTGGACTTTGGGCCGCCTCCATGGCCGACCGCGTTCATTCCGACCACGGCAAAGCCGAGCGCATTGGCTGCTCCGATAGCTGTGGGCCCGCCGAAGCTATGGTCTCCGAACCCGTGGCCGGCGAGGATCACCGGATATCCGCTGGCGGGCGCGGGCAGTTTCGGCAGCCAGACATGGAAGAAGACCTCTTCCGTGGCTGACGGCGTGGGCGCGCTCAGCGTGGGAATGGACGGGATGTAGAATTCCGGCGTAATGAAACGCGGCGACTGGAAGGAGCCAAAGGCGACTTTGCCAAATCCGAACTGGGCGATCAACGCTGGCGTGAGCGGTACGGGCGAATCCAGGAACTGATCGGCGCCTTTCTGCTCGTGGAGCACGAGCCCCTGGACGTCCGCCATGGAAACCGAGTTGACGGCGCCGGTGCGGGCGAAATTAACGGGGGTCTGTTCCACCACGGGCAGGACCTGTTCAAACCAGGCCGATGCCGACATTGCCGTATAGATGCTGGCGCCGGCAACCTTGGCGGAGCCGAGGCTGGCCTGGGCCCGCGTCAGCGCGTCCGACAGTTGCTCGCAATAGGCGCCGCCGAGCTGTTTGGCCAGGCAGCCCTGAAAGCCCTCGTCGGCCACCACGGCTTTGCCTGAGAGGTCGCGAACGGCGTCGGTCACTACCACGAGATAGCGCCGCCCGCTCTCCATCGCGATGTCGGGCTTGGCGTAGGCGGTGTTCGTCGCCGGATCCCAGACGGGTTGATTGATCACCGTGACCAATCCGGCCGGTCCCAGGTTGTAGCGGCCAGGAAGAACGGGATCGAGCCACACGTATTTCAGGCCGTCGCGTAGGGTGTCCGGATTCACGGGCGCCGAGAAGCTCACGGTGATCCTCGCATTGGGGTTGAAGCCATCCAGCTTGTTGATCTGCGAGATTTCGCCGCATTCGCTGGGCGCCACCCTGCAATCGGGCAGAGGCAGATTGACGCGCCGGCCGGTGCGTTGGGCGCTGTCTTCCACCGTGAGAAAGTCGGACGGGAAGGGGCCAATCTCGGGACGTGCCGGATCGAACTGAACACGGACGTCGCCGGCAAATGAGCAAGACAGCAGGAGCAATGTGAGCGAAGCGTGCTTCCAGAGGGGCATTTGACAGAGTGTACACCTTACGATGGACATCGCGTGGGCGGTGGGCGAGCTGGAATTGCGAATAAAATCAATCAGATCCGAAGCTCTGCCTGGCTGGCGGCGCGAAGCCGCGAACTGGATCGGCCGACGAAACATGCACGGCTACTGGCGTGTCGCGCCGACGCGCACCCCTGGCGCTTGACAGTGCATAGAGCTACTGTAGGGTGTGTTCAGACAAATTTGTCCTCACTGCAAATCGATAGAATTCAGAGGGGTCGGCGTCCGCAACATGATGGAGAGTTTCATCCATTGGCTGCTGCTCCCGTATCGCTGTGATTTCTGCGGTCATCACTTCTTCCTGTTTCGTTGGGTGGCTCCGGCAGCGGGCACGGCGTAATAGGATCTGACCGGCCGCGTGGCGGCGGTCCGTGGGGTTCAGCCACGGAACGGGCGGAGTCGAACTCCGATGAGGTGCGTTGATGCCGCGCTGGGGGAGTGCGCCGACGGGGTGGCTGGCGGAGATGCGGTGGGCTGGGGTGGATTCCTATTTGGCACCGAGGGGCCGGGAGCCGGCAACGACAATTCGTAGTAAGGCGTCCAAAACTCTGACGCGATGCGCCCGTGCGGGCAAGAGTCGTGGTTGTAGTCAGGCAATTCTGGAATCCACACAGGGAGAAAGGGTGTCTTCCTGGACCGGCGCAAGACCCACCGACGGGCTGCAAAGCGTTGAGATCGAGAGGCGAGTGAGCGAACTGAAGAGGCTCGTCGGTCAACTCGTGAATGTCATCAGAGTCAGTGGCAACTTGCCATTGAATCGGCGAGCAGCATACACGGGAGAGGCGTCTCAGTGGGCATCGCGGCCAATGGCTCGGCGAAGGTGAAGGCTTCCGGCAACATCGCCATCAAGGGCGCTCGCGTGAACATCGACGGTAGTCCCCTGCGACTGAATGGCGGGAGCAAGCCGGTGGCCCGGACAGGCGGCACGACGATGCCGAGCCCCTCCCCTGGCGCACCTGCAACCATCGGTCCTGGTTGCCCGTCCTTGCTGGCTTAAGTGGCCTGCCAGCAGCCTACGGCCCCATCACCATCAGCGCCTTGGCTGCCAGGTGTTGGGGGCTGGACGGCTTATGGATGAACTCCGCGCCATCGTCCGAGACCACATGGTGCGCGATGGCGTCATCTGTGTAGCCGGATATGAACAGCGCCCGGAGACCGGGGTGGCATCTTCCTGAACTTCCCAGGGTGTGACTTCACAGATGTCATTGATGCCCGGGCTTGCCGCCGCCAGGGCACGGGCAGGCCTGTTGACTCGCGCCACTGCGCGGCGAAACAATCGTAGCGGTCCCATGAGCACTCCTACCCCCTCCCGGCGCGACTTCCTGCTCGCGGCCGGCCTCAGCGCCGCGGCGCAAACGCCCTCCAACCGGTTTGTCAGCCAGCGGCCACCAGCCGGGCAGCGTAACTTCACCAGCGCGGCCGTGGAGGCGCGGATCGCCGAAGTGCAGCGCGGCATGGCTGATGCCGAGCTCGCATGGATGTTTGGCAACTGCCTGCCGAATACGCTCGATACCACGGTGCGGACGGGCACGCTGGATGGCAAGCCGGATACGTTCGTGATCACGGGCGACATAGCGGCGATGTGGCTGCGCGACTCGACGGCGCAGGTTTGGCCTTACCTGCCTCTGGCGCGGGAAGACCGGGCGCTGCGCCAATTGCTGGCGGGCGTGATCCACCGGCAGACGCGGTGCATCCGGATCGACCCTTACGCCGACGCCTTCAACTTGGGACCCACCGGGAGCCAGTGGGCGAAGGACCGGACGGCGATGAAGCCGGAACTGCACGAGCGGAAGTGGGAGATTGATTCGCTGTGCTTCCCGGTTCGCCTGGCGCACGGGTATTGGAAAACGACGGGGAGCGGCGAGTGTTTCGACGCGGCGTGGCGGGAGGCGGCGTCAATCATCCGGCGGACATTCCGCGAACAGCAGCGGATGAAGAACCGCGGACCTTATCGATTTCAACGGGTGACGGCGGTGGCGTCCGACACATTGGCCAACGACGGGTACGGCCCACCGTCGCGGCCCTGCGGGCTGATCCACTCCTCATTCCGGCCTTCGGACGATGCCTGCCAGTTTCCGTTTCTGATTCCAGCCAACATCTTCGCCACGCAGGCGCTGGATCAGATGGCGGAGATCTACGCGACGGAGCTGCGGGCACCGGATGTGGCGCGGGAGTGCCGCGATTTCAGCGCGGAGCTGCGGGCCGCGCTGGCGGCTCATGCGACCGTGAAGCATCCGCGACACGGCGAGATGTACGCCTATGAGGTGGACGGATTCGGCAACGCTTTGATGATGGACGATGCGAACGTGCCGAGCCTGATTGCGCTGCCCTACATCGGGGCATGCGCGGCCGGGGACGCGGTGTATCGGAACACGCGCGCCTTCATACTAAGCGAGGACGATATGTATTTCTTCCGGGGGCGCGCCGGCGCGGGACTGGGCGGGCCGCACTCGGGGATGGACATGATCTGGCCGCTGGGCGTGATCCTACAGGCGATCACCAGCACGGACCAGGCGGAGATTGTGCGCTGTCTGGCGCTGCTAAAGGCGACGCACGCCGGGACCGGGTTCATACACGAATCCTTCCACAAAGACGACCCGGCGAACTATACGCGGAAATGGTTTGCGTGGGCGAACACGATGTTTGGCGAGCTGATCCTGAAGCTCCATGCGGAGCGGCCGGAGGTATTGAAGGCAGTGGTGTGAGGCTGCGGGCCTCAGTCGCACAGGGGGTCGAGCAGCTCCCGGATCTGATCCCTTCCAGCGCGTAGACCACCCTCCATCTGGCCGGCGAGGGTTCGGCGGACGATGACGGCCACCTGCGGGCTGATTGCGGACAAATCGGACATGGTGGACAGGATCTCGGTGGAGTCTCCGCCTCCGCGGGCCGCTTCCGCCGCGACGGGGCCGAGACCGCCAGCCAGGGCAAAAAGCGAAAGGCTGGTGAGGTTGGCGACGGTATCGGCTCCGGCCGCGGGCGCGGCCGCGGTGGAGAGAATGAAAAGGGCGTGATTCTGGGCGATCTTCAGGAATTTCCGCCTGCGGCGTGCGGCGTCTTCCGTTTCGTCGAAGCCATTGTCGAAGATCACGTCGAGCCTGTGGGCGATGCGCTTAATCTCCTGGGCGATCAGGTGGAGCAGGAACAACTGCGGGGCATTGCCCGCGCCGGGCTGAGGGGTGCCGGGCGGATCTGGCTTGACGGGTGGGGGCGCGCGGCGGACGAACTGCAAGCCCAGTGCCGCGGAGGTGCGAGGGCCAACGATGCCATCGACGACGAGGCCGTTGGCGGCCTGAAAGGCGCGAGCGGCCGCGGCTGTCTTCATGCCGAAATTGCCGTCCTCGGTCAGGCCGGGGGAGGGAATTGTGGCCCGGTTGAGGGCCGCCTGCACGACGCGAACATCGTTGCCGCGGCTGCCGACGAACAGCGGGCCGGTGATGCTGGCGGCGGACGCTGAGCTGGTTGCCATGGTCTGGCAATTGTCGCACAGTCAGTTGGAAGCGGCGCGAGGAGCGGCTGGGCAGGCGGTGATATATATTCGAGTGGCATGAACACACTGGCCGTGAGGATTCTAAGCACGATTGACGAAGTGGAACGGGCGGAGTGGGATGGCCTGGCGGGGCATCATGTGGTGACGACGCACGGGTGGCTGGCGACAACAGAAAAGAGCTCACTGCTGCCAAGGCGGCACGTTTACCTTGTTGGGCAGGACGGGCGCGGGTTGGCGGGGGGCATTGCCGGCTACGTGGACGATGCGGCGCACTGGATGAACCTGGACCGCGTTCTTTTCGGGCGGCTGGACGTCGTGATGAAGGCGATGGGGGCGAGCACCATGCCGGCGCTGGTTTGTGGACCGGATGCCGGGGCCGGCGAGGCTGTGCTGGTGCGCGCGGATGCGGACCGGGCGGAACAGCGGCGCATTGCGGAGAGACTGATCCAGGCTGCGGAAGCCCTGGCGGGGGAGCACGGCTGGAGCCTGTGTTTCCGCAACGTCCCTGCCAGTGATTCGCCGGCGGCGGAGATTCTGCGGGAGCTGCGGTATCAGCGGACACCGGAACTGCCCACGACGCATCTGGATCTGCCGGCGGGCGGCTTTGAAGAGTACCGGCGGGCGTTGCGGAAGACGCATCCAGCGACCGAAAGAAACCTTGCCCACGAGAGGAACAAAGGCAGGCGCCTGGGTCTCGAGATCAGGCGGGTGGAGCACCCAGGCGAGCAACGCATGGAGTTGCACCAACTGATGGAGCAGCACTATCAGCGGCTCAACCGGAGGCCGTTTCCGTATGGGCCGGAGTTCTTCCAGGAGTTGGAGGACCGGCTGCAAGATTCGGCGCGGGTCTACGGGGCGCGCCTGGAGGGAGAACTGGTTGGCATGGAGTTGATGCTGGTCCATGGAGGGACGGCGCACCTGCCGATGATCGGATTTGATGCGGCAAAAGGGCGAGCGGCGAGCGTGTATTTCAACCTTGCTTACAACGAACCAGTCGCTTTGTGCGCTGCGGCCGGATACCGGCGTATCTGTTTCGGCCGGACCAACTACGGCTTGAAAGCGCGAAGGGGGTGCAGGCTGGTGGAATTGGATACGTATATACGACCCCACTCCTGGATGGGAAGGCGGGTGTGCTCGTTGTTCTTCCCTGCGCGTGCGAAGTTGCTGGAGCGGCGGGTGGCGGAGAGCCTGGGACATGCCACGCAGTAAAGGGACGGGGGCGCGCGTCCTGGTGACGGACGGGACCAGCGGGGCTGGACTCGCAGCGGTAAGGGCGGTGGTGGAAGCCGGATATGTGGTGTCGTGCGCGGACGTCCGGCGATTTCCGATGGGGCTGCGGTCGCGGTATGCAGCACAACAGTTCGAGGTGAAGGCCGAAACATTCGAGGAGCACGCGCGCGGACTGCTGGAGTTGGTGGAACAGACGAGGCCCGATGTACTACTCCCGCTATCCACATGCTCCGTCGCCGCGGTGGCGAGGAATCGGGATCGGATGAGCGCATTGACGGCGATCAACGTGCCCGCGTGGAAGGCGTTTTGCGCGGCGTTCGATAAGGCGGCGTGTGTGCGGCGGTGCGCGGCACTGGGCATAGCGGTCCCGCGCGTCTATACGGAGGAGGAGGCAGCGGAGGCGCTGGCGCGGGGCGGAAGGGGAGGCCGCATCGTGGTAAAGCCGGCGGTGGATGTGGGCGGGGCGGAGGGGGTGTACTATCCGCGGCAGGCCTGGGAGCTGACAGAACTGGTGCGGCAAGCGAAGGACTCGTCATGCGGGGTGATGCTGCAGGAGTACATTCCCGGCGGGCCAGAGACGATGCGGACAGTGGTTGCGCTGTTTTCGCGGGAGGGTGCGCTGGAGGCTGCGTTCAGTCTCCAGAAGCTCCGCCAGCATCCGCGAACCGGGGGGATCACAGTATCAGGGATCAGCATTGCGGCGCCGGAACTGGTGGAGATGGTGCTGCCGTTCTTTCTCGACGTGGGCTGGAGTGGACCAGCGGAAGTGGAGCTGAAGTGGGATGCGGCGGAGGGCCGGCACAAGGTGATCGAGATCAATCCGCGCTTTCCCGGCTACGCGGGCTTTGCGCGCCGATGTGGACTGGACTTCATATTACTGGCGGTGCAATCGGCACTGGAGGAGCCCTTGACGCAGTGCGCGTATCCCGGTTACCGGATTGGTGAGAGGAATGTGATACCGCAGTTGTTTCTGCAATCCGTCGTAGGCGAGTTGCTGGAACGGGAGCAGCGGCGAGGCGCGCTGCGGCGGGCGTGGACAGAGTGGAGGGGCGCCTCCTCCAACACCTGGGCGCTGAGGCGGGATCCTGGGGCGATGCTGGGACGCGGACTGCTGGAGTTGGAGCGGCACCTGCCGTGGCAGAGCGGCCCGAGCGGGCATCAGTTGTTGCCGCGGCGGGAGGATTGGCGCGCGAAGGAGGAGTCTTCGTAGACTAGGCGGAGCCGGTGGCAGATAGGATTCGCGAGGGCCGGGCCGACAGGAGACCGACGCCGGTGCGTTCGAGGCGGGATGATTGGACGGCGCCATTGGGCACTGCTGCGAGCGCGCGGATGGCGTGACGGCGGAGGCGGCGGCGTTTCATCTGAGCGCACCTGTAACGGCGGGCCTCCGGTGGTCACTATTGATCGTCAGGACGGTTATGGCCAGCACCATTGCGCAGACGATCGCCGCAGACTCCACGGACGTCGGCTTGCCCGGACGGAGGGCCGGTCTATATACTCGTAGCACTACTCGAAAAGCGCCTGTGGAGCCTTCCGAATTCAATCAAGCGTATGTCACGTCTCTGGCGGCTGGTGATCCGGAGACGCAGCACCACTTCATCCACTATTTCGGCGATCTGCTCAGCATCAAATTGCGGTGCCGGGTGCGGGCGACACAGTCCGTGGAGGATCTGCGCCAGGAAGTCTTTCTGCGGGTGTTCCGTGCGCTGCGGGCGAATGGGGGCATTGAACATCCGGAGCGGCTGGGCGGGTATGTGAACTCGGTGTGCAACAACGTCATTTTTGAGTTCTACCGGAGCGGCGCGAAGAACCCGGCGGCGCCGGAGAACGTGCCGGAGCAGGCTGACGCGCGGATGGACATTGAGGCGCGGTTGGTGAGCGGGGAGAGAGAAGAAGCGGTGCGGCGGGTGCTGGGCGAGTTACCGGAGAAGGACCGGGCGATCCTGCGGCAGGTATTCCTGGAGGAGCAGGACAGGCAGGCGGTATGCGAACGATTTGGCGTGAACGCGGGCTATCTGCGTGTGTTGGTTCACAGGGCGAAGGGCCGGTTCCGGGCGGTGCTGGCGAAGACGGCGACGGCGGGCGGAGTGGCGTGAAATAGAACGCCATCATGGTGAAACGTTTGAGCGAAAGAGATCACAACCAAGACGAGACGCATGAGATGGACCACGAAGAGTCGATTCAGTTGGATGCCGCCAGCACTTACCTGCTAGGCGAGATGTCCGGCCATGACCGTGAACGGTTTGAAGCGCACTTCTTCGAGTGCCCTGTCTGTTCGGAGGAAGTCCGGGCCGGCGCCATCTTTGCGGAAAACTTCAAGTCGGTTCTCGCGAGGGAATCGCTCCGCAGTCTCCGAAGCCATGACCGCCCGGGTGTATCGGAGGAGCCCCGGGCGGCGTGGTGGAAGCGGTGGTTTACCGAAATGCGGCTGCCGGCGCTGGCGCCATATGCGGCCTGCGTGGCGGTGGGAATTTTCGCCTGGCAGCAGCAGCGCGAGCTCAGTCTCTTGCGGCAACCGCAGGCGGTCGCTTCGTATGAGCTGAGGCTGGCGCGAGGCGCGGATACGATTGTGGTCCGCCCAGACGCGCGACGGTTCATGCTGTCATTCGATTTGCCGGAAGGGTATACTGCTGCCTATTACGTCTGTGAAATCCGGTCTGGCAGCGGAGATCTCAAAGACATGGTCCGGCACCCAAAACCGAAGGCGGGAGCGCCTCTCCTGGTGGAGTTGCCGACACATCGCTACGCGGCCGGCAAATACACCATGATTGTGCAGGCGGAGAGATCCACATCTCCCGGTTTGCGCTATCCCTTCACACTTGAATACAGGCAGGAATGAATCTGATGACGAGCGAGTTTCTGTACCACGCCCACGCGGTTGGGCTGAGCGGGCGGCTGACGAGCCCATTCGCGGAGGTTCTCGAGGCACAGGCGCCGGCGGCCATTGGCGAGGCAGGGGGAGTTTCGCGGAGCCGCGCGGAGAACTTCCGTTTCCAGGAGATTGTCTCCTGCAAGGCCGCCTGGTCGCACGTCACCGGTGTGGAGAGTGTGAAGAATCCGGGGACGTTCAGCACGCTGGCGACTTCGGTGATAGAGGGACTGAACGTGCTCGACATGGTGACCGCGGACCGGATCGTGATGCGCATCACGTCTAAGCATCCTGGTTCTGGCGGGGGCGAACCCTCCATCCGGTTCATTGGCAGCAGCTTTGAGAATCTTCGCATCGCGGGCCAGCCGGTCGCTGTGGAACTGGACACGGTCACATTCGACGAGCTGGATACGTATTCGAGGCTGCGGGAGCGTTATCTGAAAGACAACGGCTTCCGCGCGGATCTGGACCGGCACCTGCTGCGCGGCGGACTCGAGGGCATCCCGGCGGAAAAGCACCGTACGCGGCGCTACTTTGAGAGGTTCTCGGGTGACGCGGTGGTGCGGGCGCTGGAGACGGGCGGCGAGTTAAGAGCATCGCTGGTGAAGGGTGTGCGCAGCGGCGGAGCGGAAATAAAGGCGTGGGGGAACGTAATTGAGATTCCGGAGTTTGGGCTGATCCGTCTGGCGGAGATCACGGTGGGGGCTGACCACCGCAGTCTGAGCATGCTGCGGATCGACCTGGGGTGCGCGTACGAGGGCTTCATCGAGGGCGGTAGCGGCGCGGGCAACGGGCGTCCCTGGCCGGCGTGACACGCCGCCCTGCGCTCCTGTTACTTCTCGTGCTGGCCGGGTGCGCTCCGCGCAGGGTGGAGACGGCCGAATCGTTACGGGTGCGCGCGGAGGAACTGCTGCGGAAAGACCGCCGGAAAGAATCTCAGGCGGTGGCGGAGCAGGCGGCGACGCTGGTTGCCGACCCGCAGGGCGAAACCGCCTACCAACTGCGCCTGCTTCGGGCGGAGCTGCTGTTGCTCACGGGCTCGGGTGAAGACACGGCCAAACAAGTGCGCGCGCTGCTGCCAGAGACGCTCCCGGCTGCGTTGCGCGGCGGAGAAGTGGAAGCGCGGCTGAAGATGCTGTGGGCGTCGTCGCAACTGGCGCGCGATTCGGCGGAATCCTCGCGGCTGCTGGACGAAGCATATGCGATGGCAGGGGCCAGCGTGGATGGCCGAATCGTGGCGCAGATCGATATTCGGCGAAGCGTGCTGCGCATCGAGGAAAACAAGCCCGACGAAGCGAAGGAATTGCTGATGCGGGCAGGGCGGCGGGCGCTCATTCTGGGCGACGAGATGCTACAGGCGGCATGCGAGGGCAATCTGGCGTATCTCTATCTGCGCAGCGCCCGCTATGAAGAGGCTCTGCCGCACTTGCAGGAGGCGCTGGCACTATCGGAGAAGGCGGGAGCGGAGAATTCAGCCGTCAACGCGCGGGGCAATTTGGGCTATCTGTATTTACGTTTGGGCGAATGGGAGAGGTCCGAGCAGAGCCTGACGCAGACGGTTGCGGATTGCCGGCGCCTGGGGAGTCAGGCGATGGAGCAGCACTGGCTGGGCATCCTGGGCAATCTCTATCGAGAGCAGGCGCGGACCGACGAGGCGGGACGGGCGTACGAGCAGGCGCTGGTGCTGGCGCGAAGATCCGGCGACCGGGCGGGGATGGGGCTGTGGCATAACAATCTGAGCCTGCTGGCGATCGAGCGCGGACAGTGGGACGAGGCGGCGCGGCATGTGGCCGAGGCGCAAAGACTGCTGAGCCAAACGGGCGCGGCCGAGGACGAGATGTTCCCTCTGGTGAGCGCTGCGCGCGTGGCTGTGGGCCGGGGTGAGAACGAGAAAGCGCGGGCGCTGTTGGAACGGGTACTCCATGCGCCGTTCCAAGACCCGACGCCTGTGCTGGACGCGCGCGTCACTGCGGCGGAACTGGCGGCCACCACTGGTGATGCGCGCGGAGCGGAGGGGCATTTCCGCGCGGCGCTCAATCTGGTGGAACAGCGGCGCGCCGGCTTGCGCGCCGATAGCAACAAGCTTTCCTACATGGCGGGCGGCATCCGATTCTACCGGAGCTATGTGAGCTTTCTCATGCGCGAAGGGCAAGCGGAGCGAGCGCTGGCGGTGGCAGAGGCGAGCCGTGCGCTGCTGCTGGCGGAGAAGTTGAATCAGGGCAAGGCGCGGCCGGCCGGCAGTGCGGATGCACAGCACCTACGAGCGGTAGCGCGGGCCGAGGGCGCCACGCTGGTCTCGTTCTGGCTGGCGCCAGAGCGCTCCTACGCCTGGGTGGTGAACGCGGCGGGCATTCAAGCGTTTGAGCTGTTGGGTGAAGAGGCGATCCGCCCGCTTGCACGGGAATACCTGGCGTTTGTCGAGCGGGGCCGCGATCCTCTGGATACGGAGAATCCCTCCGGCCGGCGGCTGTACGAGGCGCTGCTGGCGCCGTTGCGCGAAGCGATTCCTCCGAATGCGCGGGTGATCCTGGAACCGGATGGCATTCTGCATTCGCTGAACTTTGAATCGATCCCGGTACCGGAACCGCGGCGCCACTATTGGATTGAAGACGTCACGCTATCGGTAACGCCGGCGCTGAGTTTACTGGAACCGGAACAGGCTCGCACTCCCTGGCGCGGCACGCCGTTGCTGCTGATGGGCGCGCCGGCGGCGGTAGATGAAGGGTTCCCCGCCCTGCCTTTTGCCGCGGAAGAGATGCGACTGGTGCGGGGTCACTTTGGCGCTGCGGGCTCCATGGAGTACAAGGACGGAACGGCGACGCCGGCGTCGTATCTCCAGGCATCGCCAGAGCGATTCCGCCTGATACACTTCACCGCCCATGCGACGGCGAATCCGGACAGTCCGATGGATTCCGCCGTAGTGCTCGCCGGCGCGCCGCCGCATCACAAGCTGCGCGCGAGGGATATTATGCGGCGTCCCATTTCAGCGGAAGTGGTAACCATATCCGCATGCCGCAGCGCCGGCGTGCGGGCGTATGCGGGCGAGGGCCTGGTGGGGCTCACCTGGGCATTTCTGCAGGCCGGGGCTCGCCATGTGATCGCCGGATTGTGGGAGGTGAACGACCAGACGACGCCGCGCCTGATGGATCATTTCTATGGCGGAATAGCGGCCGGGCGAGCGCCGGAAGACGCGCTGCGGGCTGCCAAGCTGCAAATGATCCGGAGCGGCGGGCGGAATGCGGCGCCGTATTACTGGGCTCCTTTTCAACTATATTCGTTGCGCTGAAGCGTAGAGTGAAACGCTTCGAGTTTCTTCTTCACTCTTCTGACAGTGAATGGACGGAACCAATCCGGCCCATCTGTCTGGAGGGACCATGGCTGATGAATCTCGTAATGCTAACGAGGAGTTTGATCTGCAGGACAAGGAACTGCAAACCGTACTCGCTCAACTGCTGGCCGTGTATCAACCCGTTCTGGAAAGGGACCTCAAGCGCAGCCAGTCTGCGAAGGACCTGACCAAGGAGACACTGGAATCGACCCAGCCGTGCGAAGACGAGCTCGAACTCGCCAATCAGCTGTTCGGCAAGTTCGTGAATGTCGAGATGGCGATGGCGGTGCTCGGCGCGGACGGCAGGCAGGCGGCCGGACCGGCAGACCGGTGGAGATGGTGCGTCGAGCACATCCGGTGCTGCATCATCTTCGGCTGGCTGCTGTGCCGCGGACCGCGCAACTTCCGCGCCTATGTGCACTATCTGCGGCGCTACTGGATCTGTGTGCGGCAGACACTGGGGACACCGGTCTCCAACCCTTGGACGGATGACGAACGGCACGACTTCCAGACGCTGGTGAAGTCACTGGCCGACGCCTACCGGCCGTACCTGAGCAAGGAACTGTCGAGCGTGGAGTTCCCGCTGAGCATCCCGGACGAGATTGAGGCCGGCCAGATAGGCTGCTACGAGGGCAGCGAGACCGCCGCGGCGATCTTCGAGCGGATGCTGACCACGGAAACGGCGCCGGCGCTGCTGGGCCGAGCGGCATTTGCCGAGCACGCCAAGGATCCGTTCTTCCGCTTCTGCCGCTGCTGGTGCCTGTGCTCCATCCGCTTCGGCTGCTGCCTGGCGCGTGCGCGGAACCTGGTGGACGTGGCGCGGTGCCTGCGCGCCTACTTCCGCTGCGTGCGGAACTGCTTCCGGCCGCTGATCGCCGACATCAACACACCGGCGGCGGGTGTCTGCGCCACATCCGGCGTGGTGGCGGCGTGCGCCAGCTTCAACGGCATCACGATCACCGGCACGGCTGCCGGCGGCGCGTTTACGCACTATACGCTCAGCTATCGCTGGGGGCTGGGGCCGTGGGTCAACGATGCTGTGGTCTACCCCAACTGCGGGCGGCCTCCGGCGCAGACGAGCTCGAACGTGGCGGTGGCCGGCGGAGTGCTCGGCTATCTCGACCGCTTCCTGCTGCCGCCCGGCGAGACAACGTTTGACGTCCTGCTCGACGTCTTCGGAGCTGGCGGCCTGCATCTGACCGACACCACCAGCTTCAAACTGAAGACTCTTGCCGTGCAGATCAAAGAGGCCGCGCAGGTGAACGCCCTGGTGGCGCCGGACCCGTTCCATCCGCTCTCGTCCACCAAGCTGATCAAGGCCGTCAACGACATCAATCCGGCGGTGCCGGAGCTCTCTATCGGCGGCGGCTTCACCGTCACGGGCAGCGCCTACGTGGTTGGCTGCGACCGGCTGATGACTCAATATGTGCTGGCCCAGTACGCCGTCTCCCCGGCCGCGCCGGTGCCACTGTTCCCCGACGCCTCGGGCGGCGTGCCGATGATTACGCCGGTGGTATATGGAGACAATCCCAGCCACCCGTGGTCCTCCGGCTGTCCGCCATTCCCGCCCACGCCGAACACCATCCTCAATGGAAACCTGGTGGCGGCCTGGTCCACGGAGACGTGCTTCATCGGGCCGCCCTCGGTGCCGAAGGTGGACGGATACACCTGGGGCAGCGGGCCGCTCAATGGCCGCTATGTACTGTTGGTGGAGGCTCGGGACCGGGCGCTGCCGGGCGGCCTCTATCCCGGCACCGTAGCGGCGGTGGATCAGGTGGTGGTGTGGATCGATAACCGCGATCCCGACGCCGCCATTCTCTCCATCGGCGGCATCACCGGTTGCGGCGATCTGCACCTGAAGGCGTACGTGGGCACCACGGCCGCCATCACGGGCATTGCCTACGATCCGCCCATCGATTCGGCCGTGCCGCAGCAGGAGCCAAACGACAACTTCGGCGGCTACGCGATGTCGTTCCAAAAGAACGGCGGCGCTGGCGGCTCGATCCCGGCGCTGACTCCGAATCTGCGCGTACCCAACGTCTGGCCCGGACCGCCACCCCCGGCGCCCGGCGGTGTCCTGGCCAATTGGGACATTGTGTCGGCGCTCGATGGCGGCCCCGGTCCGGCGCCAACGAATCCGTGGCAGATTATCCGCGGATCCCGCTGCGCTTACGTGATTGCGTTGACGGTGTGGGATAAGACCCACGTCGGCGACAGCGGCAGCAATCACAGCATCACCAAGCTGTACGCGATCAACGTGATCAACGATCTGTAATACGGAGGAGGACGGAGGCCCCACCGCTGGAGGAGAGGCGGGGCCTCCCGAATGAGACGCTATGCTGACTGCTAACCCGATACTCACTTTCGTCATCGCGGCGCTGGCCGCGTGGCGCCTTTCGCATCTGATCGCCCACGAGGAAGGCCCGTTCCACCTCTTCGGCAGGTGGCGCGCGCTGGTGGGCGGCCACGCCGTGGGTGAGCTGTTTACGTGCTTCCAGTGCCTGAGCCTCTGGATCGGCGCGGGGCTTGCTCTGCTTGTGGGCTCAACCTGGAAGGAGATCGCTCTACTCACGTTCGCGCTCTCGGGCGCGGCCTGCCTCTTGAACCGTCTGGGCTCCGAGCCGCTCGTGCTCCAGCCCCTGCCACCGGCGAAATCTGAACCAATGGGAGACCCCGATTATGAGTTGCTGCGGCAATCGCACTCCGGCGGATACGGAGACTATGAACCGGGCTATGAACCGGCCATACGCCGGCGGAGTTCGCGTTGAGTATCTGGCGCACGCACCTGTCTTTCTGCACGGGTCCAGCTCCGGAAAGAGGTATGAATTTCCGGCGCTATACAGTGTGCAGTGGGTGGATGCGGCGGACGTGGCGCAACTGTTGCGAACGCCGTATTTTCGAGTGGTAAGCGGGATTTAGCTGCACAGCAGATCCCCAGCACTTCTCGGACCAGCATCTCCTGGTGGTGGATCACGACGAGGGCGCACTGGCGAACTCCGTGCTCCGACTGCTGGCCAGTTCCGCGCCTCCGCCACCCTCGCCTCCATACTCGCGGCCGGTACTCGTCAGCCAGCAGTCCAAACCCGGATATCATAGTGCCGTGAGCATACCCAGCCGAAATGAGGCCGCCGCCGCTGGAATTGAGATTGTGGGAAACGGCGTCCGTTTTTCCGTCTATGGATACCGGTTCGTTCTGCAAGGCGACTGTAGTTTCGCACTGGAAGGTCTCACAGAGGACTTTGCTTTTTTTGCCGACAAGAGCCCAGCCCAGAATCCGAAACGCGGCGAGGTCCGGCTGGAACTGATGCAGGGCGCGCCCGACTATGACGGACTGCCGGTGGTGGACGCCAGTATTTACACGCCGCGGAATGTCGTCTACCGCCATCATGGCGTGCGAATTCTCGATTTCGGAGGCCGCGGGTTGGGCACGTATGACGGCAACAACCGGCTGTTCCGGATCACCAGTGAGGATCCCTATCTGGTGTACGAAGCTGCCTATTTGTTCCTGCTCTCGCAAATCGGACAGGAGTGCGATCGGCGCGGAATGCACCGGCTTCACGCTCTGGCGATGAGCTACAAGGGGCACGCGATTCTCGCACTGATGCCGATGGGCGGGGGCAAGAGCACGCTAGGCTCGGCGTTACTGCGCGGCAGCGGGTTGTCGATACTGTCCGACGATTCGCCCTTTATCGATCGCGAAGGCAACGCACACGCCTTTCCGCTGCGGCTCGGACTGCTGAAAGGGCGCGAGGGTGAGGTGCCGGAAGAGCACCGGCGTCTGGTTCATCGCATGGAGTTTGGCCCCAAATATCTGGTGAACTACTCCTATTTCGCCGGGCGGGTTGTGGACCGTGCCAAGCCGGGCATCGTCCTGCTGGGCCGCCGGACTCTGGCCCGGCAGGGACGTCTGACGGAGGCGTCCTATCTGACGGCGATGAAGGCGATGACGCCGAACATGATTGTCGGGCTGGGCCTGTTTCAGGGCCTGGAGTACCTGTTGGAGCGGAGCACGAGCGAGATCGCCGGGAAGGCGGGGCTCGGCTTGTCGCGGCTGCGAAATGCCCACACGCTGGTACGCGCCTCCCGGAACTTCGTCTTCCATATGGGGCGGGACCCGGACATCAACGCACAGTCCGTGGTGGATCTGGCAGAGCGCCTGTTTGGTAAAGACTAGGGCTAACCTCGACACCCGGCACGCGGCTGTATCGCGTGGCCGCAAGTGCCATACGCTACTGGGCCGCGGGTACGGTCCACAGGAAGATCCAGTGGCCGTCCACCTGGATCTTCTTTTCGGGGGGCCAGTCGCCCATATCGTGGTAGTGCGAAACGATTCGGGTGCCGGCCTTGAGCTCCTTCAGCAGCTTGGGACGCAGTTTCAGATTGATCCACGGCCAGAGATAGAGCATGACGACGGTGGCCTGGTGAACATCGGCTTCAAACAGATCATCGGTGCGGAATTTCACGAGGGCGGTGACACCCGCCGCCTTGGCGTTCGCCTCGGCCTCCTCGGTCCTCTGCGGATCGATATCGATGCCCACTCCGCGCGCGCCATATTCCTTAGCAGCGGCGATGACGATCCGGCCATCGCCGCTGCCGAGGTCATAGACGATATCGCTCTTCTTCACTCCGGCCAGCCGCAGCATCTCCTGCACCTGCTCCGGCGTCGACGGTTCGTACCGCACGTCGGGGCGGCGGGTGGGCGCCTTCTGCGCGCGCAGCGGCGCGAGCGCCATCAGAAGCAGGAACTGCCTTCTCGGGGTCATGGGAACAAGATATACCCTTTTTAGTCATTATGGAGCGACCAATCCAAGTTCGTAGATTCGCGGGTTACGCTGCGGATAGATGAACCAACGGCGCAGAGCCGCATACGAAAGGAGTTGGTCGCATGTCTAACATACGATTTGTTGGTTTGGATGTCCACGCCGACAGCATTGCCGTGGCGGTGGCGGAAACAGGAGGTGAAGTTCGTTCACTGGGAGTGATCCCGAACCGCCTGGAATCGATTCGAAGGCTGGTTCATAAGCTGGGACCGGTTCCGCACCTGCGAGCCTGCTACGAAGCAGGCCCAACCGGCTATGTCCTGTACTGGCAGTTGACGGAAGTGGGCGTTGCCTGTGAGGTCATCGCTCCGAGCCTGATCCCGACCAAAGCGGGGGACCGGGTAAAGACTGACCGCCGCGATGCGGAGAAACTGGCGCGCTGCTATCGTGCCGGAGAGCTCACGGCCGTTTGGGTCCCGGATGCAGCACATGAGGCCCTACGGGATTTGGTTCGAGCGAGAGAGGCGGCCAAGAAGGACCAATTGAAGGCACGACACCGGCTGGGCAAGTTCCTGCTTCGTCACGGGCGTCGGCCGGAGGGACTGAAAGCCTGGACCAAGCGGTACCTGGAGTGGATCAGGAGCCATGTGCACTTTGACCAACCCGCGCTGGAGGCCACACTGGCGGACTATCAGGAAGAAGTGGATCATGTCGCGGCTCACATTCTAAAACTGGACAAGGCCATTGATGAGGCTGTGCGCGCGGCGCCGCCAGAAATCCAGGCCGTGATCGAGGCATTGCAAGCGCTGCGTGGGGTGGCGCAGACGACGGCGGCCACGATCGTCTCCGAACTGGGAACCGTGTCCCGTTTCCAGAGCCCTCGGCAATTGATGGGCTATAGCGGATTGGTGGCGCGCGAGCACTCGAGCGGGAATCGCGTGCAGCGCGGAGGCATCACCAAAGCCGGCAATAGCCACCTCAGAAGAGTGCTGGTGGAAGCGGCGTGGGCCTATCAACACAGGCCCAACGTAACGGGCTTCCTCTTGCACAGGCAGAAGAAGCTGGCTCTGAGCGATGAAGTGAAGAAGATGGCGTGGAAAGCGCAACAACGGCTGCACAAGCGTTACACGGCATTCGCGGCCCGAGACAAGAACAAGAACCAGATTGTGACCGCAGTGGGCCGTGAGCTGCTCGGCTTCATTTGGGCGATCGCCGTCCACACCGAACAAAAGCACACACTCGCGGCAACCATGTAAGGTAGGCAAGTTCCATGGACGGCAGAGCCGGTGACAGCGCAGTAGCAACGAAAAGGAGAACCCTCCCCACGTTCTATGCGGAACGGTCTCCGAACCCAACCCGCGCGTTTAGTCCGAGGCAGCTCCCGACGGATCATGACCATGCGGTTCCGACCCGCGAATATCAGAGTGATCAATCGTCGCGCCAGCTCCTCCGCTGTCATCGGCTGTGCCGTCCCAACCAGGGATGCTCCAGGCTCACCAGCAGGAACGTGTTCCCGCTACGCCGCCCGTCGAAGTTCACGTCGATGCCGGAACGGTGCTCGCCGGCAAGGGTGCGCTTCGCCGCTTCGCGCCCTTGCCCGCTCCGCGCCGTTCCGGCCAGGCAGTCATGTGACGGGCGGCTCCGGCGGGAACACTTCACGATTTGTGGAGGTGCC
>DASXVP010000015.1:0-220937 GCA_036504135.1 Paludibaculum sp. | reverse complement strand
TGGGTGGGTACATCCTTGCGGTTGGTTTTGGTTTGCACCTCCAACTCTACAAGGGCTGCCCGCCCATGCTCATCCGATCCTCATCTGCCCGGCCTGTACACCTCGCATTGGTGCTCTCAAATCGTCTTGGACAGCAGTGGTCTCCAGGCCCGGCACGCGATTGAGTACGTACAGCGGGTGCGCCCGCTCGGGCGGCGGCGAGGGCTCCGGCGTGTGGGGGAGGGCGCCCAGTTGGGGTATTTGGCTCAATTGCCAAATAGCCAAGCGGAGTTCGGATTCGCGTAAGTGATTGATTTCATTCCAGCGGTCTACTGCTTGGCGGAATGGCCAAACGCTTGCAGCGGAGTATTTCTGATGGATGCCAAAACCCAAGCACGATTTGACGCGCGGGCCCGGGTGCTGAAGGCCTTGGCTCACCCTTCGCGGTTGTTTATGGTGGATGTGCTTTCGCAGGGGGAGCGGTGTGTGTGCGAACTGACGGAGATGGTGGGCGCGGATATGTCCACAGTGAGCAAGCATCTGGCGGTGTTGCGGGCGGCGGGGATTGTGGCGGATGAGAAGCGTGGGATGCAGGTGTATTACACGTTGAAGATGCCGTGCGTGCTGCGGTTTTTTGATTGCGTGAGTGAAGTGATGGCGCGGTCGGCGGCGGAGTATGTGGAAGTGGCGTCCATCCGATGAAGGAGTTTTGCATGAAGATCCAGATATTGGGTACGGGTTGCGCGAAGTGCAAGCAACTGACGGAGAATGCGGAGGCGGCGGCGCGCGAGATGGGCATCGTGTATGAGATCGAGAAGGTCAGCGACATTGTGGAGATTGTGAAGATGGGCGTCATGGCGACGCCGGCGCTGGCCGTCGATGGGAAGGTGAAACTGGTGGGCACAGTGGCGACGCCGGCGGAGATCCGGGTGTTGCTGAGTTAGGCATGGCGTCTCACGTGCTTTCGCGTCCGCTCCCTGACGGTCGCGGCTCAGAACGGAACCGGGCGCGGTTTGGTAGCGGAACCGGGCGCGTCACGGAGTGGCTGCCGAACGGAGACGTGTGGTTCGCAAGTGGCTATCGCGCAAGCAGGCGTAAACAACAGAAGGAGGATTGGCTCGATGAAGATCACACCCAAGTGCGGCTGCAATGGAGGTCCGGACCTGATGTTCTGCTGTTCCGGCGCGGCTGATACCGCCGAGATTGCAGACCAGGCGGTCAGGACGCTGCATAGAGCGAAAGAGGCGAAGATGTTCTGCCTGGCCGGGATCGCCGGCGGGGTGGAGTTGATTGTGCTGAATACGCAGGCGGCGAACCGGATGGTGGTGGTGGATGGCTGCGACAGCGACTGCGCGAAGAAGACGATGGAGAAGAATGGCTTTGTTGATTTCGTTCATTTTCGCGTGACGGATCTGGGTTGGGAGAAGGGCAAGACGCCGGTGAGCGGTGAGCGGATCTCCGAGGCCGCCGCGCGATTGCGGCAACTACTGGCAGAGCCCGCGGGATGAGCCCCTTTCTCGCATTTGACTGGCTGGCCCGATTGCTGGTGACGCGGGTTTTCGGGCTGTCGCTGGAATCGCAAATGGGGGCAAGCGTTCAGTTCTTCCTCTATGACGTGCCGAAGGTGATGAGCCTGCTGCTGGTGATCAGCTTTGTGGTGGGCACGCTGCAGACGTGGCTGCGGCCGGAGAGCGTGCGGCGGCGGCTGGGCGGGCGCGGGACGATCTTCGGGAACATTCTGGCGGCCTGTATCGGGATCGTGACGCCGTTTTGCAGTTGCTCGGCCGTGCCGTTGTTCATCGGGTTTCTGAAGGGGGGAGTGCCGCTGGGCGTGACATTCTCCTATCTGATCTCGGCGCCGATGGTGAATGAAGTAGCAGTGGCGCTGCTGTGGGGCCTGTTCGGATTCCGGGTGACCGCGATCTATGTGGGGTTTGGCGTGGGACTGGCGATTGTGGGCGGGGGCGTGATTGGAGCGCTGCGTCTGGAGAAGTGGGTGGAGCCGTTCATCTGGCAGATGGAGGCAGGGCGGGTGGATGGCGACGGGGAGGCGGCGGCGAGGAGCCTGGGCGAGCGGGCGCGGGCCGGGTGGCGTTCCTCGCGGGAGATCTTCGGCACGGTGTGGCCTTACATCGTGGCGGGCATTGGTGTGGGCGCGGGGATTCACGGGTATGTGCCGGCCGAGCTGATTGTGCGCTGGGCGGGGCCGGGGAACCCCTTTGCGGTGCCGATTGCGGTGATGGTTGGCGTGCCGCTGTATGCGAACGTGGCCGGGGTGCTGCCGATCACGGAGGCCCTGGTGGGCAAGGGCCTGCCGTTGGGCACGGTGCTGGCGTTTACGATGGCGGTGACGGCGCTCTCGCTGCCGGAGTTGGTGATTTTGCGGAGGGTATTGCGGCCTCAACTGCTGGCGGTTTTCGTGGGCGTGATGACGGCGGGGATCATGGGCGTGGGGTATCTGTTCAACGCATTGATGGCGTAGGCATCTCTTCGATATTTCGAGTATTATGGAATCATAGGAGCCCAGCATGGCGCAACCGGAATCACCGCGACTCTCTTTTCTCGACCGTTTTCTGACGCTTTGGATCTTTGCGGCGATGGGCGCGGGGGTGGCGGCGGGGTACCTGATCCCGGGGATTGTACCGTTTCTGGACCGTTTCAGCGTGGGGACGACCTCGATCCCGATCGCAATCGGGTTGATCCTGATGATGTATCCGCCGCTGGCGAAGGTGAAGTACGAGGAATTGGGGCGGGTGTTTCAACACCGGCGCGTGCTGGTGCTTTCGCTGGTGCAGAACTGGGTGGTGGGGCCGGTGCTGATGTTTGGGCTGGCGGTGCTGTTTCTGCGTGACAAGCCGGAGTATATGACTGGGCTGATCCTGATCGGGCTGGCGCGGTGCATCGCGATGGTGATTGTGTGGAACGATCTGGCGCATGGGGACAGGGAGTATGCGGCGGGCCTGGTGGCGCTGAATTCCATCTTTCAGGTGCTGTTTTTTTCGGTGTATTCGTATTTCTTCCTGGCGACGGTGCCGCGGTGGCTGGGGCTGCGGGCGGTGGAGGTGGACATCTCGATGGGCGAGATTGCGAAGAGCGTCTTTATCTATCTGGGGATTCCGTTTCTGGCCGGGATGATCACGCGATTCGCGCTGGTGCGGGCACGGGGGAAGGTCTGGTATGAGGAGCGGTTCATTCCAAAGATCAGTCCGATTACGCTGATCTCGCTGCTGTTCACGATTGTGGTGATGTTTTCGCTAAAGGGCGGGATGATTGTGCAGCTGCCGATGGACGTGGTGCGGGTGGCGATCCCGCTGACGGTGTATTTCGTGCTGATGTTCTTTGTCTCGTTCTGGATGAGCAAGAAGGTGGGGGCGGGGTATGCGGAGGCGACGACGCTTTCGTTTACGGCGGCCTCGAACAATTTTGAACTGGCGATTGCGGTGGCGATTGCGACGTTTGGCATTCACCATGGGGCGGCGTTTGCGGCGGTGATTGGCCCGTTGGTGGAGGTGCCGGTGTTAATCGGGCTGGTGAACGTGGCGCTGTGGATCAACCGGACGTACTTTGGCGGGCGGTTTGCGGCGGTAGAGACGTGCCGGCCAGCGTGAGGTCCAGTCGCCGGTCCGCGAACGGGTGGCGCTGGTCGCGAGGGCGCGGCGCGTGGGAGGGCGGGCGGACGAAAACGACTGGCTTTACGGCTGAAGGTGACGGCGGAAGAACTCGACGGCTCGTTTGCGCGCATCCTCGGTGGCGTCGGCGTTGGCAGGGTTTTTCTGCTTGGTGGCTCCTGGATCGTCGAAGTTGTGCTCGGCTCCTTCATAGGCGGTGAGCCCGATGAGCTTGGAGCGGGTGCGGACGTCGCTCTCCCATTTCTGGCAGCGCTTGGGCGAGACCTCTTCGTCGGCCGTGCCGACAAACAGGTGGAGCGGGGCGTAGGGGACGTAGGAGTTCTGCACGGCCTGCATGCTGCAGCCGGGGTAGAAGGCGAGGGCGGCGCGGAAGCCGGTGGCAGGGGTGGGCGCGGTGATGCCGGGGGCGGAGGAGGAGAGGGTGACGAGCGTGGTCATGCCGCCGTTGGACCAGCCTTGCAGGCCGATGCGGTCGCCAATGACGTCGCTCCGTTTCCGGAGAAACTCGAGGGCGCCGTACGCGTCCAAGGGACGGACGGTTTGCTCGCTCACCTCGGACGGCCGCTCGTTATAACTGCCGCGGCCGAACCCTTCCCAGAAGC
This sequence comes from Paludibaculum sp., assembly GCA_036504135.1. GTDB lineage: Bacteria > Acidobacteriota > Terriglobia > Bryobacterales > Bryobacteraceae > Paludibaculum. Next base: position 216,727 of record DASXVP010000015.1, on the reverse strand, counting down.
CCCTGGGGCCGAAGCTATCAACGAGTAGGGTCACATAGCCGTTGGAGGCCCAGAAAGCTCCCCAGAACTTATGGCGCTTGGAGAGAGTGCTGGCCTCGAAGACACCCTTGGCGAGAGAGGAGTAGGCGCCGGCGCGTCCGTGGAGGAGCACAACGGCGGGATGGGGGCCGGGGCCGCCGGGGCGGTAGAGATAGCCGATCAGTTGAGTTTTTCCATCTCCGCTGGGGAAACGGACGGTTTTGGGTGCTCGATCCGCCGCCAAGGCACCTGCCGCGGCAAGGGTCAATGCGAGGACTGTCTTCATCGATCCAGGGTAGAACATTGCGGCGCCGGTCCGTGGAGGTGCGACGGCGGGGGAAGATGATACGGCGGCAGCGACTGGAATTCACCTCTGGATGGGGCGGACGGGCAGAGGGGCGCGCTGCTGGGCGGACAGGGCGAGGCCGAGCTCCGCGCAAAGGGGCGACTGGCGGGCATTGCCAGTGCAGGCGGAGGCGGGCGGAGCGGTGACGGAGTGAAGGCGGGTGTAGGAGATGACGTCGGTGACGAGGCGCTCGCGGTGGCGCTCGAGCTCGTCTACCTCGTGCTGGAGCAACACCATTTTGGAGTCTTTCTGGACGCGGTCCAGCTCGAGCTCGTGGACCTGGGTTTTCAGGTTGCGCACCTGGCGCCCGAGGCCGCTCTGGCTGGTCATGGGCCGTAGCCCCAGGCGAGGAGGACGGCGGCCAGGAGGAGGAATGTTCCGAGCTGGAACGCCTCTCTATGCTGCGGCGACAGCTTGCCGGGTAGGTAGGATAGCAGGCCGCTGACGGACTGGAAGGGGAGCGTGCGGAACATGGCGAAGAGTTCCGAGGCGAGCGCCAGGACGATGACTGCGTACACGGTGTACTCCGAGCGGAGGGTTGCCGCCGGGGCGTAGCGTCGCAAGTTCCGCGCCACGTCCCGGGATTAGGCCGATATTCGGGCATCTATGTCTGGAATCGACGTTGCGGGGGGAGGGACTGTGCGGAGTGGGGGGAGGGGGTGGCAAGAGAGTGGGGCGCAGCACGCTACGAAATGATCTTCTTGCGGACCGCATAGAGGACGAGATCCACCGCGCTGTGGAGATCGAGCTTCTGCATGATACGCGTACGATGGGTCTCCACGGTGTAGGGGCTGAGCGTGAAGATGGCGGCAACTTCCTTGGCTGACTTGCCCTCAGCCAGTAGTTGGAAGACTTCTTTTTCGCGTTCGGTTAGCAGATCATAGGAATCCTTCAGTCCGCGCAGTTTCATCTGCTGGACGTAGTCCTCCAGGAGTGTCTTGGCGACCGCTGGGCTGAAGAACGATTTCTTCTGGGCAACCGCCTGGACGGCGCGGAGCAGATCGACATCGGCGCTTTCCTTGAGAAGGTAGCCCTTGGCTCCAGCGGTAAGGGCGCGCACGAGATACTCTTCGTCGGAGTGGACACTCAGGATGATTACTCCGGCATCCGGATTACGCTTCAATATCTGCGCCGTCGCCTCGATTCCGTTCAGGTTCGGCATGCCGATATCCATCATGATCACGTCCGGGTGGAGTTCTTCCGCGAGTCTGACCGCCTCCCTGCCATTGGCGGCCTCGCCAACCACCTCTATCGCTTCATGCTGTTCGAGCTGGAGCCGGAGGCCTTTGCGCATCACGCCGTGGTCATCTGCGATCAGAACGCGAATCATCCTGCGGCCACTCCTCGCCAAACCGGGACTTCCACTTCCACAATAGTCCCCTTTTCCGGCCCGGAGACGATGGTGACCGTCCCGTTGAGCTCGCGCACCCGCTCCTGGATGCCAATGAGGCCGAGGCCGCGGGCATTCGCGCCATCCGGGTCGAAGCCGACACCATCATCCTGAATGGAGAGCTTCACCCAATCGTGCCGCCCGTAGGCGGAGATTCGGATGCGCTTCGCGTGGGCGTGTTTGGCGCAGTTGGTGAGGGTTTCCTGAACAACCCGGTAGATGCAGGTTCGGTGAGATTCCGGCAAGGCATCGAGATCGCCATCGATCTGAACATCCACGGGCACGCCGCTTCTGCGCGAGAACTCACGCCCCTGCCAACGTAGCGCCGGTCCGAGGCCAAGTTCGTCCAGCATGGTAGGCCGCAACCCCATCGCCAGGGTGCGAACTTCGCGCAGAGTTGCGGCATTCAGGCTCCTGGCTTCATTCAACCGTTCACGGAGCTTCTCGGGAGAGGACGCGATGGAGGATTCCAGATTTCCAAGTTCCATGGTCATGGCGGAAAGCATCTGGCCGACCGCATCGTGCAGCTCACGGGATAGCGACTTCCGCTCTTCCTCCTGTGCCTGCACCAGTTTGCGGGAAAGCCGGCGCAATTCCCGTTCAGCGCGTTCGGCCCGTCCGCGTTGCCTCTCGCTTCGACGCTCGAGGACTGCTACGCGGGCAGTACTGATCACGGCAACCACCAGGCCGAGAACAAGGGCAAAGGCAACCGTTCGGCGCAGGAAACTCTGAAACAGCTCCTGACTCCCCTGAAGCCTCCGCTGTTCCTTTCGGAGGTTTGCAGCATTGATTTCGCCGATCTCGCGCGCCAGAGCCACAACCGCTTCCCGGCGCGGGAGCACCACCTGTCGAAGGAACATGCGGCTGAATACCAACTTGTCCTCGGGCGACCAAGTGAGGATCGGATCCACGGATTTCCAATACGCTTCCAGCTCATTCCGCAACTGGCTCAGACTCGTCCTCTCTTCTCCAGTTCCCAATCGCTGAGCAAGAAGATCGAGCCGTTTCCGAATTGACGAATGCAGCGCTACGAGATCCTCCTGATACTCGGGCGCCATTGAGGGCGACGGGTCCAATAGGTAGTCACGAATCAGGATGCCACTCACATACAGGTCGGCGGGGATTTCGCGCAATACGGTGTCGGTCTGCAGGTATGCCTCGTGCGCGGACATCGCCTGGTCGTGCAGCGCCTGCGCCCTTCGCGTCGCGCCAAAGCCAAGGAGCGCGATCAACAGAATCAGTGTGCCGAACCCGATTGAAAGAATGAGCCAAGTTCGAGATCTCATGCCACACCAGCCTCGCTACAAGCATTATTGCGGGATAGGAGCGTAGTAGGGGTATCGATCTGTACATCTGGAAAAGGGTAGCCTGGAAGTGGCGTCACATGTACCTGATCTTCACCGATCTCGATGGGGCTCTGCTGGATCACGGCACCTACTCCTGGGAAGCGGCGCGGCCAGCGCTCGACCGCCTCAAGAGCCAGCAAATCCCCTGGATCCTCGCCACCAGCAAGACTCGGGGTGAAGTTGAGTTGTGGCGCCGGGTGCTTGGGAACGAGCACCCCTTTATCGTCGAGAACGGCGGAGCAGCCTTCCTCCCGACCGGCTACCTGCCCGAACCTGTTCGGGGAGTCGAGCAGCGAGGCGCCTACGAGGTTCTTGAATGGGGCACGCCCTACAACGAACTCGTCGCCAGCCTCGAAAGGGCCTCGCACTCCAGCCGATGCCGTGTCCGTGGCTTTCATGAAATGACGCCGGAGGAGGTATCCAGACTGTGCGAACTGCCGCTAGAGCAGGCTGTCCTTGCAAAACAGAGAGAATACGACGAGCCGTTTCTCATTGTCGATCCAGAGCGTACTGACGCGCTGATCGCGACGATTGAGGGACAGGGCAGGCGGTGCACCAGGGGAGGCCGTTTCTGGCACATCCTAGGCGCCAATGACAAGGCGCACGCCGTAAAGGCGCTCAGCGCGCTTTTCGAAGAGGCATTCGGGCCCGTAGTGACAATCGGCCTGGGCGACGGACTGAATGACACTCTGTTTCTGAACTCCGTGACGGCTCCGATCCTGATCCGCTCCTCCCATTCCGAAGAGCTTCAGGCCAGAGTTCCCCGTGGACTGTTGACGGACCGACCCGGACCGGCAGGATGGAACGATGCCCTGCTGAGAATCATCCCAGCCTGAGACCCGGCCGGCGGATTCGGCTGACCGGTGGTCGCCTCCACTCACAGATGGCTCCAAAGTGACCGTTCAGCAGAATCTCCAGTCTGCTCCTTCCTCTCTTCCAAGAAGCGTGGCACTCCTCCTCGTCCAAGGCCGATTGCGAGACTGGCCGCCAGGACCGCGCCGCCCACGAAGATGATGAACGCGGCGAGAAAGACGCTCCTGGCGAAGTTGAGCTGGTCAGCAGCGACGACGACGGCAACGAACATGATCAGGATCCGGACGACCGCCGCCAACCGGCGCGGAGTCGGAAATCCTTCATTCACCGCCCAAACCAGCATGCTGCGCCCGAGATAATGGCCAAGCCAGGTGCCAGCGAGCAAGATCAGCCCGGCTACGACCAGTTTCGGCAGGAGGAAGACGAGACTCTGGATGATCTGAGTGGTGAGATCAGTACCGAACACGTTCACCCCGAGCAACACACCGCTCAGCAGGATGCCCCAATAGGCCGACTCGGCCACGAGGCGAGTAGCACGGAGCCGGCCCGAACTGTCCACCATAAAGGCGATGCCACTCTGGCGGAGGAACTTGTCGATGGTTAGTCCCTTGAAGATCCTGTAGATCACCCAACGAACAAGTAGGGCCGTGAGATATGCCGCCAGAACCAGCGTCAAGGCGGCGAGCAGGGAAGGCAGATACGTTGTTACGTGGTATTGGAGACGCTCCAGCGCACCCTCCAAGACCTTCCTCAGTGTCTCGATCATTTCTCATACCTCCAGGTTCTCTTCGTGCAGCTCTCGTCGTTGCGGGGCCTGCAGTGGTTGGGAACCGTTTCCTCGGGCCGAATTCTCGTCCCACCGGGCGAGAAGGTGAGGCTTCAGGTTCTCAAAGGTCAGACAGAGTTGTTCGATCTTCTCCTCGACTTCCGCCGCGACAAGGGTCTCCGTCTCGCGAACAAAAGATGCCACCCGGCCCAGGTACAAGGGCGTGAAGGAGCGCAGGATCAGTCCTCTGGAGATCGGGTGTTTCTTGTACGCGCAGGCGAAGTCCAGGACCACGCGCGCCCACAGTTCATCGTCCAGATGAAACGACTCCGCGCCCTCCAGCCGGCAACCGCCCAGCCTCCGCACCGCCGCGAAGGTGTCCTCTTCGAGAGCGAGCGCCCAGATTTCGCCCAGCTCCTGACAGCCGCCCCGGAACGAGTTGACCATTCGCTCGACGTTCACGTGAACGGGGTCCAACCCCACGTCGAACCGAAAGCCAAACAGTTCGGCCGGAGTGCTGCCGGACCGGTTCTGCCAGATTGGTTCGTACTCTTGCATCAGCATGAAGACGCTGCCGACCACCTGTTCCAGCATTGCGGTCAGGTCCGAGCCGGGGTCCTTGGCGTCGTGCAACTTCGCACCCAGAAAGCTTTGGCAGACTCGAAACCCTTCGGCGATTGCAATGGTGGTCATCCAAATGTCAATTCCATAGCGCGCGACGTCAGTTTCCCAGTCCTCGCGTTCGAGGTAGCGAGAAACGAGACGTGCCGAGATGCCGAACTCGCCGCCGATCGGCTGCCGCACTCCCAATCCGTACAACATTCTCGTCAACGGATAGACGATGCTGTTCGTGATGGTTCCGTCGTACTTATGCCTCTGGTAGTAGGGAGTGACGAAGTCATAGCCGGCAAACAGGATCGGCCGGACCAGCAGGTCAATCCACTCGGGCGTGATAGAGCGGAGGTCGGAATCTACGACCGCACAGACTTTGGCATCGAGCTGTTTCGCCATCTGGAAGATCAGGCGAAAAGCGCTGCCTTTTCCTGGCACGCCATGGTAGGGGAATGATAGCCGATGGGCGGCCAGGAGCGGCGTGGAAAACAGCAATAAGTGGCTATCCTCAACACGCGACGAGAGGACCGCGACCTGAGTGTCATCTGTCGATCCTCCGTCTGAATTGATGACGACGCCGGTGAGTTGAGGATAGTACTTTGCCAACCCGGCGTAGACGGCCCGCACGACATGGCCAATGGTCCGTCCATTGTTGTAGCTGGGAATGCCGATCACGATGTCGGCCCGACGAATGACTTCCGCGGCGCGGCGCGCGTCGGCCGGTAACGGTGGTTCTGCCATGAGAAGTCCTTCAGGCTGCTCTGCTGGGCGCTTGCCGGGCATCCTTCTCCACCGCGTCCTGCAAGAGATCGAAGAACTCCGGGATAGCCGCCAGGACCCGGTTCCAGTTGGGGATGAGCGGCAGACCGCGCGGATCCTGGATGAATTCATCGGCGGCCGCGCGCATGCTTTTTGCAAAGACCGCCACGGCCTGTTCCTCGGCGTGACGGTCAAACTTGAGACCGTTCAGCATGGCATCCGCGTAGTAGGGGGCGATTGTGTCCTGGGCCATGCGGACGTATCGCACCTCCAGACTACGGAAGTGGTCCGCCGAAAACACAACGCCTTCCGCTGCCAACGTGGAGAAGAGCGACTTCGCGATGTCGGCAGTCATTCGCGCCAGGCCCTTGGAGGGATCGTCTGTGGACAGAGTCTGGTGCTTATGCTCGTAGTTGTCGGTCAGATCCACCTGGCATGTTCTTGAAACCGCGCAATTGCGAAACACCTCCGCCAGCACTCCAACCTCGAGGCCCCAGTCCGCGGGGATCCGGTTTACGCGGGCAAGATCTATGTCCATGGCAAACTCGCCGGATAACGCATAGCGGAAGCTATCGAGATAGCGGAGGAAGGGGGTACCGGGCGCCATCCCCTCTAGTGCCCGGATGAGCGGCGTCATAAACAGGCGGGTTACGCGCCCGTGCATTCGATCTGTAACGCGCGCGTAGTAGCCTTTACAGAAGTCGAATGGAAGGTGCGGGTGGGCAATGGCGTAGCACAACCGGGCCAGCCGTTGGCGATCATAGCTGACGATGTCGCAATCGTGCAATGCGATCATCCCGCAATCGCGCATCGCAAGGAGGTATCCGTAGGCCAACCAGCAGGAACGGCCCTTGCCATCGGCGCCAGCAGACAAGCCCCGATCGTCGAGCATCCGAAAGAGTGCCTGAATTCTGTCGCTATCCACCCAGATGACCGAGACTGGCGTGTAGAAATCCTGAAAAAAGCTCCGCGCCCGTTCAAACTGCTGCTGGTTAGCCTTGGCCAGCACGACGACAAGGCGTTGCAGGTAACGGACCGTCCGGAGTTCGGGTACGATGCGCTGCATCGCCAGCGTTTCGAACTCCGAGTAGAGCGCCGGGAGGACCAACCCGATGGGCTTATTGCGAGAGAACTTTTCGAGATCCGCCTCGAGCCGCTCGATGCTGTTCGGGGTCAGACGGTGCAGGGTTGTTACCATTCCGCTTTGATAGAAGTCCGCCATCCGATTTGCCTCTGCAGCCAGCGTAGGGGAGGAATGGGGCCGAGAGAATACACGGCGGGCTGTATTGACCTAAGGAAAGGGCAGTAGGGCGGCAGGCAACTGACGGACTGAAAGGGGAGCCCCCGGCACATGGCGCAGAGCAACGAGGTGAGTTCCAGGCCGATGACTGCGTGTCCGTCGGATTACTCCAAGCGGAGGGTTGCCCCTGGGGAGGGGTACGTTGGCGCTCCGGGTGGTGCAAGGCGGCGGGCGCGTTGGGCAGAGGATACAATCAAGCCTGAGTGCGCGCTGCGACGATTCCAATCTGGGGCTACCTGTGGTGCGTGGGCACACTGAACGCGGCGCAGGCGGCGCCACCAGCGGAGCAGGCGCAGCACGCGCAGGCGCTGGCCGCGCAGGCGGACGCGGAGTTTGCTGGGGGCAAGTATGCGGAGGCGATCCGTCATGCCGGGGAGTGCGCGGATCTGAACGCGATCCTGCGGCAGGCGAAGGCGGAGGTGGATTGCCGCACGACGGTGGGACGGGCGCGGGTGATTGCGGGGGAGTATGACGCCGCGCTAGGGGCATATGGGGTGGCCCGGATGGTGGCGCGCGGGGCGGGCATTACCTCGGCCGAAGTGACGCTGCTGAATAACCAGGCCAACGTTTATTACTTTTTGGGGCGGTATAGCGAAGCGAACGACCGCTATCAGGAAGCGCTGGAGATCCTGAGCCGTAACGCGGATCAGGAGTGGCATGCGCGGCGGCTGCAGATGACGCGGGCCAACGTTGCGGTGCTGTATCAGAAGCTGGGTCAATATGGGCGGGCGCTGGGGGTTTACCAGGAGCTCTCGTCGGGGCGGACTGCGCTGACTCCGGGGGAGCGGGCGCAGATGCTGACGAACATGGGGGTGCTGTACCGGCGGCTGGGCGATCCGTACAAGGCGCTGGACCGGTACCGGGAGGCGCAGTCGCTGTTTGCCGAAGACAAGGACCGTGACGGCGAGATCGGCGTGATCAAAAATATGGGCATTGCGCTGACGCTGGACTTGCAAGACCCGGCGGGGGCTCGGCCTGACTTTGAGCGGGCGCTGCAACTGGCGGAGGCATCGGGCAACCGGCGGGAGGCGACGCAGGCGCTGCTGTACCTGAGCGAGGCATCGCGGCGGCTGCACCGCCTGCCGGAGGCGGCGCGGCAGGCGGAGCGGGCGCTGGCGGCGGCGACGGAGATGCGGGCGCCGGAGGAGGTGTGGAAGGCGCAATATGTGGGGGGCCGGGTGGCGGAGGATGCGGGTCAGACGGCGGACGCGCTGGTGCAGTACCGGGGGGCGATCGCGACGATTGAGGCGGTGCGCACGGGCATCTCGACGGCCGGGTTACGGAGCGGGTTTCTAGGCGACAAGCGCGACGTTTACGACGCGGCGATCGCGCTGCTGGCGCGGCGGGAGGCTCCGGATGTGGAGGAGATCTTCCATTACATGGAGCAGGGGCGGGCGCGGGCGCTGAGGGATCGTGTGAGCGCCTCAGGCGGGCCCACGACGATTGCGGCGGTGCAGCAGCGTCTGGCGGCGGGAACGGCGCTGCTGGAGTATTGGGTGGCGGGGGCGAGCGGCGCGGTGATTTGGATTACGGGCAGCACGGCCGGGCTGGCGGTGTTTGACGCGCCGGCGAACGGGGTGATTGAGGCGTATCTGGAGCAGCTTCGCAGCGGCAAGGCTACGTGGGGCGGAGCATCGGCAGGGCTGGGCGCGGCGACGCTGGGCGTGCTGGGGCAACTGGGCACGCCGGCTCCGGGCAACCTGATTATTGTTACGGATGGGCGGCTGCAATCGCTGCCCTTTGAGTCTCTACGAGTGCCGGGCTCGGCGGATCTGGTGGTGGACCGGTACACGGTGAGCTATCTGCCGGCGTCGTCGATGCTGGCGGCGGAGCGGGCGGGGCGCGGGTGGCTGGCGCCATGGCGCAGGGTGGTGTTGGCGTTTGCCAGCCCGACGGCGCCGGCGGGGGCGGCGGGCTCGACTCTGTTTTCGGAGTCGTTGGACGAGTTGCCAGGGGCGACGGAGGAGGCACGGGCGGTGGCGGCGGCGACCTCGGGCCGGTCGCAGGTGTTGGCGGGGGCGGCGAATCTCAAGAGGTATGTCTCCACGGAGAATCTGCGGGGGATTCCGTTGTTGCACTTCGCCACGCATGCGGTGGCCGACAGCGCTGATCCGGACCGTTCCCGGCTGGTATTCACGTCATCGGACGCGGGGCGGCCGTACGATTTTCTGTTTGCGCGGGAAGCGGCGGGGCTGGATTTGTCGAGCACGATGCTGGTGACGCTGGCGGCGTGCGATACGGAGTTGGGCCAGTCGGTGGCGGGCGAGGGGATTCAGGGGCTGAGCCGGGCGTTTCTGGGCGCGGGTGCGGGCTCGACGGTTTCGACGCTGTGGCGCATCTCCGACCGGCCCTCGGCGGGGTTCATGCGGAGTTTTTACGCGGCGTTGGATGGAGGGGAGAGCGTGGCCGAGGCGTTGCGGACGGCGAAGCTGGAGTTTCGGCGGGCGGGTGGAGGGATGGCGCATCCGCGATACTGGGCGGCGTATGTGCTGAACGGGGATGCGGGGGCGCGGACGCCGCGCTCCACGCTGGTGGCCTTGCTGTGTGCGCTGGGGGTTGCCGTGCTGGGGCTGCTGGGGTGGGTTTACCGCAACCGAATTAGACACGGCGTCTCGAATTCTTCCGCGTCCGCTTCCTGACGGTCGCGGCTCAGCAACGGGGGGCGCAGCTCGGAACGGAGTCGCGCGGGTCGTTGTGCGGATGCGGAACGGAGTCGCGCGGGTCGGCTTGTCCGGCAAGACGCCGGGTTTAGAAAGGCAGCGAGATGAGGGGCTGCAGGGCGCCGGAGGAAGTGTCGGCCGTGAAGGTGACGGCCTGAACGGGGACGTTGGCGGTGATGCGGACGATGGTTCCGGGGGCGAGCCGGGCGCCGAAGTATTCGTCGAGTTCGCGGGTCATTTCCTGACCGAAGGCGAGGGTGAGGTGGGCCTTCGCCGAGACGCCGCCGGCAGGAGTCCAGGCGGTGAGATCGATCTGGGCGGTTTCCGGGCTGGAGTTTTGCAGGGCGAGTGCGGTGACGACCGTGCCGCGAATACCGATGGGCTGCTGCGAGGTGGCGATGCGCTGGAACTTGAGACGGGGGAAGATGGGGCGGGCCGACGCGATAGCGGGCACAAGGCTGGCGCCCTGGGGCACGCCGCGGAGATAGGTATAGTAGTCCACCGTATCGCGATTCGGGTTGGTGACCGTGAGCTTCTGGGCATCCATTTCCACGGTTTCGCCGAGGATCAGCTGGATTTCCGTGGGACTGACGACCTGCATGGATCTGGTTTTGAATTTGGTCCGTACTCTGGCGGCGGGGTCGAAGCCGCTGCCAACGATGCGAATCAGGGAACCGGTGGGCCAGATTCCGCCGCCGGGCAGGACGTTATGAACGGAAGCTGATCCACCGACGGTGAGGGTGCCGGGTTTCGCGGGGACGAAGGGCTCCGTCTGGCCGAGTAAGTTCGTGAACGAGGAGCTGGCGTCGAGCGAGAGGGGGAAGGTGAGCCCGGCGATGGCGTCGTTGCGGATGTGGGCGGCGATCGTGAGAAAGGGATAATCCACGACGGTGCCGTAGGAGCCGAGCGGGGAGAGCGAGCGGACCTGGAGCTGGCCGTTCTGGACGCGGGCCACGCCGAAGGCGTCGCCCAGCGGGCTCCAGAGGGCGATGCCGAAGACCTCATCGAAGACGAACTGATCCAGAGCGATGCCTTTGGTGCCGCTGGAGATTGGCTTGGGCTCGGTGAGGCTCAGTTTGAGTTGAACGGTGCCGCCAGCGGGCTGTTTCTCATCGAGGACGCGGACCTCGGCGCCGGTGGCCGGGCCGGGGTTTCGCTTCTGCTGCCCGGCAGCGGGTAGCGGGACCAGCGCGGCGGTACTCAGGGCGATACAGATCAGGTTGGTGGCGTACATGGTGTAGGGTGGGATCTTCACGGAGATTAGCGAACGGGGTTGAGTTGCTTGCGGAAGTCCTGGCTGCCTTTGGCTAGCTCACCACCGGAGGAATCAAGCGCCTCGACCTGCCAGATGAGCCGCTTGCCGGGTAGCGCCTTGTTTCGAACGACGGCGGGCACGCGGACGGCGAGGGATGATGTGGTGCCCTGCCAGAGTACAACGCGATCGACTTCCAGGATCTGGACGCGGTATTGGGCGGCGCCGGCGACGGCGGCCCAGCGGAGCTCCTCCGGCGCCTTGGGCAGATCGCCCTTGGGGGCGAGGAGTTCGACGACCTGGGAGCGCTCGGCGCTTTCGGAGAGGTCTTGCGGCGACCCGCCGAAGTAGGCGCGGGTGCCGATGCCGACGGTGAGGACCAGGGCCGCGGCGGCCATGGCGAGGGGCGCCAGGGCGCGGGAGTTGGAGAGCCAGGATTTCCAGGTGCGGCGGGGTGCGGGAGCGGCCTCCCAGGGCATTCGAGTGCGGTTTTCGACCCAGTTCACGGCGAACACTTCGGTGCCCTGGGGCTCGACTTCGACGAAATCGCGGTAGGAGGCGGATTGGGCGGCGCAGTGGGCGCACTCGCCGATGTGGGCCTGTGCCGGAGCGTCCCCGCGAGTGAGGCGAGCTATGAGCTCTTCGGTGGGGAGACAAGCGGCCGAGGGGCCGAGGATGCGTTTCTGAGTTTCGCGCGCTTCGAGTGTCATCGCCCTTCTCCTTGCAACTGCGCAGGGCGTGGGCGTAGTTGCCTGGCCTGCATGCGCCGCACAGCCGTCTGCAGCTTGCGTTTGGCGCTCACGATCAATGCTTTGGCTCCGCTGGCGTTGGTCAAGCCGAGCAAACGGGTAATTGTCTCCAGCGGCAGCTCATCCGAGTAGTGCATGACCATGACGCGGCTCTCGGTTTCGTCGAGGGCCTCCTGCATGAGCGTGCGCATATCGCGGAGCCTGGCCTCACGTTCCAGGACCGCGGAGGTATCCCAGGAGCGGGAGTCGGGCGGCTCGATCACGAGGATGGGCTCGCTGGAGTCGAGGGGCTCTCCGGAGCGCTGCCGCACGTAGTTGAGGCAGTTGTTGCGCATGATGATGTAGAGCCAGGTGGAGAATTTGGAGTCTACCCGAAAGGAGTTGAGGTTCTGGTAGGCCTTCAGGAAGACATCCTGGGCGAGGTCCAGCGCGGTTTCGCGATCGCCGGCGTAGCGGTAGCACCAGGTGGCGACGCGCCGTTTGTAGCGGCCGAACAGCTCACCGGCGTGGGCGTGCGCCTCGGATTCGGCCTGAGCGGCTTGAAAGCGAAGCGCGAGTTCCTCGTCACTGAGGATTTCTTCCTGAACTGTCAACATTGGGGCAACTTGGTACGCCACCCGTTATGGCGCCCGATAGTGGGTATGACCCGGATGGGGGCGGGACGGAACAACTAATTGTGGGAGGGGGGCAGGTGCGGCGGAAGGCTGTGGCTGAAGTTCAGGAAGAGAGCGCGGCCGGAGTGGGCTGTTCAGGGACGAGTCGGGCGGGTCCTGAAGTGCCGCAGTGAGGGTGACGGCTAGTTGGAGTGGAGGGGGCGTGGCGAGGCGCGCAAGCAGCGGGGTTTGGCCCGGTACTGACTAGCAGCGCACTGCCTGGAGGCGGAGGATGGCGAGGCGGCGATGGGCGCGATCGGTTCGCATCGAGGCCGGACCGATGGGGGCGGCTTACATACAGAAGCCATTCACGCTTGGAACGTTGCTGGCGCAGGTGTGCGCCGCACTGGACTAAGAGGCGCGCGTGGGCCGAAAGATGGCGGGCGGTACCGAACGGAGTACCGGACCCGCTGGTACGGCGGTTGGGCTACCTTCACACAGAGTTTCCAGTTGGAATGGGGGTATGATTCTCTCCGCCGCTGCACTGCTGCTTGCCGTAGCTTCGACACCGCGACCGCATTCGGCGGGGCCGGCGCCGCCCATGCAGCGGATCTCAGCCTGCGAGGGGACGACGCGGCAGGAGTTGCAGCGGGATCTGGGGGCGGCGATCCAGGCCGGCAAGCTACGCCAGGAGGCGGGAGGATCTTCCTGCGAGTACGAGGGAGAGGGCGGTCACGTGAGCATCAGCCTGCACCATGCGGTAGCTGTGCTGGACTTTGAAGCGGAGATCCACAACCTGAAAGCGGCTCTGCCTGAGGCGCGCCTGGTGGAGATCCCGATGTCCGGCGTGCGGGCGCTACTGGTGGATCTGGACGAGTCAGGCGCGCAGATCCACGTCCTGCGAGGAGGGCGCGACTATCTGCTAATTTCGGTGCTCGGATTTGGCAACGCCGCACATGCCCGCGTGATCGCCGAGAGCATCGCACAGCGGGCTCTGACGCGTTTCTAGCCTTGGGGGAGTAGACTGGTTTCGCCGAATGCCGGTTGGAGAAGATCGTCTATGAACCGCCGCCAGTTTCTGCTCTCCAGTTTGCCCGCCGTAGTGCAGGCACAGCGGCCGAGGGTGCGGGTGGGGGCCCACCTTTGGCTATTCGCCGCGAAGCAGCCCAACTACGAACCGACCCCGGTGTTGGACGAGGTGTTTCGTCAGATGTCCGGCGCCAAGCTGGACGGCATCGAGTTGATGCACCACGCACTGCTGACGGACGACAGCGTGGCGCGATTAAAGAGCCTGTCGACGCGATACCGTCTGCCGGTGACCGGCACATCGTGGTCGGCCGACTTGTGGAACCCGGCGCGGCACGCCGCGGACCTGGCGCAGATCGAAGCGGTGCTCGATCGTCTACAGATGCTGGGCGGGCGAACGCTAGGCCTCTCGGTGGGCGACGCGCGGCGCAAGAAGACAGCAGCTGATTTCGACGCCCAGGCCGACGCCCTGCGCCACATCATGCGGCTCTGCGCGTCCCGGCAGATCGTGCCGAATCTGCATAACCACGTGTATGAGGTCCGCGACGGCGAGCACGATCTGAATGGCACGTTGAGCCGCATCCCGGAGATCCGCCTGGGACCGGATCTGGGCTGGCTGTACCGGGCGGGCGTCGATCCGGTGGACTTCATCCGGCGGCGGGGCCGTCAGATGGTCTTCGCGCACCTGCGGAATGAGAAGGCGGACCACACGTGGCCAGAGGATCTCACGGAAGGCACCATCGACTACGCCGCAGTGGGCAAGGCTCTGCGGGATGTGGGCTTCCAGGGCGACCTGATGATTGAACTGGCGCACGAGAAGGAGTTTGTCCCTACGCGGCCGTATGGGGAGAGCATCGGCATCAGCCGCGAGTGGGTCAGGCGGGTGATGGGCTACTGACCGGCGCGGCCCCAGTGCAGGGCATTGGTCATGATGCACCAGCGCGGCACGTGCGACTTAGTGGACTGGCCGAGAATCCAGTGGCGGTAAAGGGCGCCGGAGGGGCCGTCTTTCTGCATGATTTGGAGCCTCTGGAAAAACTCATGGGGGCGGCCCCACGACGTGGGCGGAGCTTGAAAATGAGGCTACCGGGATGACCGGAGAAACAGCGGCGCAATGTGGACTGGCGCCGCGGCAGGCCGGAGTTCCGTCAGGGCTACGTTAAGAAGAGTAAACGGCCTGGAAGAGACGTACCCGCGCTATCGATGCGGCCCGTCCGAGACACATACGCCCAATTGGCCGGGCGCCGGGACTCGTATCCGGCGGCGGCGATATGGCACGCCAGCAGAAGAACGAAGGTCCAATGCGCATTCAGATTCTGACGCCCTTACGATACGTGTGTCTATTCATCGCTCTGATCTCGGCCGGGCTCGCACAGCAGAGCGGGGCCATATTCGGGACGGTGCTCGACCCCAGCAAAGCGCTGGTAGTGGGCGCGACGGTGACCCTGATAGATCAGGAACGGGGCGCGAAGCACGTTACAGTAACCAACGATTCGGCCTCCTATGTCTTCGACCCCATTGAGCCTGGCGCGTACTCGCTGGTGATCCAATACAAGGGGTTTGGAGATCTGCGCATCGAGCGACTGGCGGTGAAGGCACGCGACCGCCTGTCGCTGCGGCACGAACTGGCGATCGCCGGCAGTAGCGAATCGGTTACGGTGGACGACCAGTTGGAAGGATTCTCCGCGGACTCTTCCGTGGGCGTAACGATGGAGCAGGGCGCGCTGGAGCATCTACCGGTAAACGGGCGGACGGTGCAATCGCTATTGACGCTGGCACCGGGCATCACGACGGGCGGCGGGCCGGGCGGCGGGATCCATTCGAACGGGCTGCGATCGAATACGAACTATTACATGCTGGACGGAGTGAGCATGGGCGGAGAGGGCGGCGGCGGCGGGGGCCCGATGGGTGGAGGGCCGGGCGGGCCCGGCGGACCGGGCGGGGGCGGAGGCGGAATGGGCGGCGGGGCGGGGCTGGACACCGTCTCGCTGGACTCGTTGCAGGAGGTGCGGGTGCAGACATCGGTATTTGCGCCGGAGTTTGGCCGTACATCGGGCGCGCAGGTTTCGATGACGAGCAGGGGCGGGTCCAACGCATTCCACGGCTCGGCCTATGAATATTTCCGCAACCACCATCTGAACGCGAACGACTGGTTTGCCAACGAGGCGGGGATTGGGCGGGGGAGGATGCTACAGAATCAGTTTGGCGGCACGCTGGGCGGAGCAGTGCTGAAGAGCCGGACGTTCTTTTTCGTGTCCGGTGAATCGGCGGAGTTGCGGATCCCGAGCACCGTAGTGGCGAGCGTGCCGGATCTGGCGTCGCGGGCGGCGGCGCCGGCGGCGCTGCGGCGCTATTTGCGCGTGTTTCCGTTGCCGAACGGTCCGGCACTGGATGGCGGCGCGGCGCGTTTCAGCGCGGTGGTGACGAATCCGCAATCGAGGCAGAACTACGCGGCGCGGGTGGATCACACGCTCACGGCGAAGGACACCCTGTTTGTGCGGTACGGGTATTCTCCGGGCAGCGGGTCGCAGCGCGGGTCCGAGTTTGTATCGCCGAACGTATGGAGCAACCAGGAGATGTCGTCGCATACGGTGACGGGCGCGTGGACGCGCCTCATCCGTCCGGCGGTGACGAACGAGTTGCGTGCGAACTACTCCGCCAGCAGCGGGGATTCGTCGGGCGGCATGGACAGTTTTGGAGGCGGCGCGCCGTTGACGGACTCGGTTGTCTTCCCCAAGGGAGTGGACTCCACAACGGGGGCTTTCAACCTGAGCATCCTGGGGCTGGCGAGCTACGGTCTGGGTGCGCGCGGCAGAAGCGAACAAAAGCAGATCAACATTGTGGACGGACTGAGCCTGACAGCCGACACGCACACGTACAAGCTGGGGGTCGACTACCGCACAAATCGAAACATCAACCACAACGTGCCGTATTCGACGATGGCGACGTTCAATGGCCTGGCGTCGGAGGAGGGCTCGATCCTATCGGGCAGCGCTTTGATGGCGTCGGTGTCGTCTTCGCGGACGGAGGTGTACCCCTCGACGGCGAACTACTCCTTTTATGTGCAGGACACGTGGCGATCCGACAGCAGACTGACGATCACCTACGGAGTGCGGTGGGATATCAACCCGGCGCCGACGGCATGGAAGGGCCTGAGGCCGTTTGCGATTGCGGCGGCGAACTCCAGCCGCGTGACGCAGGCGGATCCGCTGTACGACACGCGCTGGGCGGACCTCTCGCCGCGGCTGGGATTCGCCAAGCAGATCGGCTATGTGGAGGGGCGGGAGTGGGTGGTGCGGGGCGGCTTCGGCATCTTCCACGACCCCGGATACGGAACGAGCATGAGCGCGTTTTCGGGCGCACCCTATGGGAACGTCCGGAGCCTGACATCGCCGGCGTTTCCGCTCTCGGTGAGCGATCTGATCCCACCGGGACTGACGATGGCGAAGCCGTATGGACAGATCGGCGCGGCCGAGCGATCATTGCAGGCGCCGGCGATCTGGCAGTGGAACGCGACGGTGGAGAAGTCCTATGGCCCGGCGCAGGTGGTGAGCATGGGCTATGCGGCAACGAGAGGCTCGCGCCTGCTGCGAACAGAGACGCAGCCCTCATACTCGGACGACTACGACGTATTGCGGCTGGCGACCAACGGCGCATCTTCGAGCTACAACTCGCTACAGGCACAGTACCGGCGGAGGTTCGCGCGGAGCCTGCAAACGCAGGTGGGCTATACCTGGGCGCACTCGATTGACAGCGCATCCAGCGACATGGGCATGGGCGGCTTTGCGACGATCTTCGGGGGCGGCGAGCGCGGCAACTCGGACTATGACGTGCGGCATAGCCTGACGGCGAGCGGATCGTGGCAGGCACCCTCGGCCCGCGACGGCTGGTATTCCGGGCTGTTGCGTAACTGGTACGCGGACTTTCTGTTCATTGCGCGCACTGGCACGCCGTTCGAGATTACGGGTGTCAGTGCGACGACCAGCGCGACCAGCGCGGGCTCACCCGGGCGGGGCCTTTTCGCGCAAGTACGGCCGGACTATAACGGCCTGCCGGTGTGGATCGACGACCCCACGGCGCCGGGCGGCCGGAGGCTGAACCGCAACGCATTTGAGAGTCCCGCGGGGTATGCGCAGGGCAATCTGGGACGCAATTCGCTACGCGGCTTCGGAACAACGCAACTGGATTTGTCGCTGCGGCGGCAGGTGCGGCTGGGCGAACGGAGCAGGCTCAACCTGTCTGTGCAGGCGTTCAATCTATTCAACACGCCGAGCTTCGCCAACCCTTCGCGGAATGAGGGGGCGAGTATGACGAGCGCCAACTTCGGCGTGGCGAGCCGTTCGCTGGCACAGGGCGCGGGCACGGTTTACCAGACGGGCGGGCCGAGGTCGATCCAGGCCGTGCTGCGATTCCAGTTTTAATCCGCTTTGAGAGACAACATCATGATCATTCATCCATTCAGTGCAAGAGGGCTGCGTCTGGCCGCGTGGGTGGCGTTGGCGGTGGCGGGTCCGGTGGCGGCGCAGGATCAGAAGGCCGGCGTGGAGGAACCGGCGCCGGCGGCGCAGGCCGTCAAGCCCGCAGCGCCGGAACAGAAGGGGCCAGCGAGCAGCCCTTACATCACGGAGCCCAAGGGCCCGTTTGTCCGCAAGTTTTCGATGGGCGGCAGTTTCAGTTTTCTGGCGCAGGCCAGCATGCCCAGCGCCTCCCTCACGCAGACGGTGGCAACGGACCTTTCCATCGACTCGCAGACCACGGCGAAGAAGCGGTTGTTTGGTGGCGGCATTCTGATACAAACCACGCTGACGCCGCGACTGGCGCTGGCCACCGGGATGTCTTTCCGTTTGCTGGATTTCGGCATGCGGGCCATCACTTACGAGGGAGAGGATGACACCACAACCACGTTGGTGGATGAGCGGAAGGCGACGATGCAGGAGACGACGACGCGGGCGCGGCTGTTGGATATCCCGGTGCTGTTGCGGCGGTATAACAAGGACCACACGCGGCGGGGCCGCCGGTATTTCTACGAGGGCGGCATGACGCTGCGCTACGTGCACGGCATTCACAGTTTCGGACTCACGACGTCCCAAACGGGTACGGAGACATGCTGCGACGAGACGTCACTGCAACCGGCGCACCGGGTGCTGCCGGGCTTTGTGGGCGGCGCCGGCATGCAGTTTATCGACGAATTCGGCATTCGGTTTGTACCCGAGGTACGGTACACGCGCTGGATGGGACGGACGTTTGACACGATGCCGGCGCGATCGAGATCGGATCAGTTGGAATTTGGGTTTTCGGTCACGTTCTGAGGAGTCATGAGAATGAAGAGAGCATTGAGCCTGGCATTGGTGGTGAGCGTGGCGGTGGGGGCGCAGACTCTGCCGAACCCTTCGTACCGCGTGGAGAAGCTGATGGGCGTTGGCCGACCGGATGGCGTGGCGGCGGCGGAGCGAATCCTGGACGGGGCGTATGGGGTAGCGGAGGACGCGGCGGGGAACGTCTATCTATCGGAGTCCAATGCGGGGCTGATTCAGAAGGTACGGCCGGACGGGATTATGGAGCGATTTGCGGGGACGGGAACGCTCGGACTGGGCGGTAGCGGCAGACCCGCGCTGCAAACGAACCTGACGCATCCCACGGTTTTACTGATGGATCGGGATGGCGGGTTGCTGTTCTACGAAGCGGAGAACTGCCGGATCAGGAAGGTGCTCACGGACGGAACGATTGCAGACGTGGCGGGCACGGGCCGCTGTGGCGGCTCCATGGGCAGCGGCACGCGGGTCAGGAAGGCACTGGATTCCGATCTGACGGAGGTAGGCGGGTTGGCGGTGGATTCGCTGGGGCGGTTGGTTTTCAGCCAGCCCGCTGCACATGTGGTGCGGCGGGTGGAGAGTGACGGCTATATCCGGACGATGGCGGGAACGGGCACGGCGGGCACGACGGGCGACGATGCGGCGGCGACCTCCGCGACACTGAACGGGCCGCGCGGGCTGGCCAGCGATGCCAACGGCAACATTTTCATTGCCGATAGCATCAACTGCCGGGTGCGCAAGGCCAGCACGGCGGGTGTCATTTCCGCGGTGATGGGCGCAGCCTTGTGCGCCACCTCGGCGGCGTCTTTCTCCGGCCCGGCCACGACGCGATTGGAGCAGGTATACGCGCTTGCCTACGACAGGGTGACGAACTCACTGTACGCAACGATGCCGCGAGTATACCGGGTGGTGCGTCTGGATATTAGCGCATCGCGCGTGACGCCGTTTTTCGGCAACGGCACAGTGGGGGCCGGCGAACTGGCGGCACCGACGGCGATGGCGGCGAATGAGCCGAGCGCGATTTTGGCGTCGGCAAGGTTGGGCGTGCTGGTGGGGGCTGAGAGCTCGCTTCAGGTGTTCCAGGTGCAGAACGGGGCGGTGCGCCGTTTTGCAGGCAAGTGGATTGACCCGGCGCGGACGGCGGAGGCGGCGGAGTTGCCGATGCTGCGGCCGAACGGTCTGTTTCTGACGCCGGCGCAAGCGCTGCTGGTAACGGACACGGGCGCTGGCTTTTTGCTGCGTCACGATGCGAGCGGCACGGTGGCAGTGCTGGCCGGCATACCCTACCCTGCGAGTTTCTGGAAGGGCGACCTGGGCCCGGCGGTGAGCGCAACACTGGACAGGCCGAAGCGGGTGATTCAAAGTGCCGCGGGCGTCATTTACATGACCGATGGCGCGCGCATCCGCAGGATCGGGACAGACGGGGTCATCAATACGCTGGTATCCGGACTGAGCGGCGCGACGGGACTGGCTCTGCTCTCAGAGGAGTGGCTGGTATTTTCTGAAAGCAGCGCCAACAGAGTCTCCCGTTATCATGTGCCTACCAAGAAGACGGCTTTGATCGCCGGAACTGGCGCGGCCGGCTACAGCGGGGACGGGGGCAACGCGCTGGAGGCGACGCTGAACGCACCGGGCGACGTGGCCTACGACTCGCAAGGGAATATCCTGATCGCCGACCGGGGCAACCGGCGGATCCGGCGGCTGCTGGCGAAGGATGGGAGCATCGAGACCATCGCCGGCGATGGACTGCCGCTGAGCTACTCAGACATCACGGGCAAGCCGGCGTTAAAGACGGGCTTCGGATCGCTCTCCGGCCTGGCTGTGGACGCGGACGACAACATCTATCTCTCGGAGTCGGTGCGGGTGGATGTGATTACGAAGGATGGACGAGTGCGGGTGGTGACGGGATTTCTGGCGGAGGATGACGACGGGAATCGAAGCTATCTGGACGGACCGATCAACGGCGCCTCCGGCCTGGCGGTGGATGCAGCCGGGCGCATTTACATTGCGGTGCAACAGGATGGCAAGGTGCTGGTGGCGACGCCCCGAGGAGGAGGGTGAGGCGCCGCCACGCAGCGGAGAAGCGAACAGCTCGCTGAGATCGAACTTACGCGTAGTAGGCGGCGTTCTTTTCGGCGAAAGCGGCGAGCTCGGCGGGCAGCTCGTCGAGAACGTAAATGGACGTGGTGGGGCAGACCGGGACGCAGGCGCCGCAGTCGATGCATTCTGTGGGGTGCACAAAGAGCTGGGCGGTTTCTTCGTATCCGGGCTCATCCGGTGTGGGATGAATGCAGTTCACCGGGCAGGCGTCGACGCAGAGGTTGTCTTTGGTGCAGGTATCGGTAATCACGTATGCCATGAGTAATGGGTCTCCGAATGTCTGATATGCAACCAGGGTGCCATTTGCGGGCGGGGCGGAAACCGCACAGGAACAAACACTTAGGAGATGACCGATGGCGTTGGGGGGTGCGTGAAATGGCGCAGTAGCGGGACCTCGCCCTAAGTTAGTATCATTTTCAGCGTTCCGGGAGTTTCCCTAACAATGTCGAACCCACACAAACCCTACGTCCCACCAGACATGAAAATGGCGGAGTTTACGCTCCGCGCCGTCCTGATTGGTCTTGTTATGACCGTTGTACTGGGCGCAGCCAATGCCTATCTCGGCTTGCGCGCCGGCCAGACGATTGCGGCCACGTACCCCGCGGCCGTGATCGGCATGGCGATTCTGCGAATCTTCAAGGGCTCCATCCTGGAAGAGAATATTGCGCGA
This sequence comes from Paludibaculum sp., assembly GCA_036504135.1. Lineage (GTDB taxonomy): Bacteria > Acidobacteriota > Terriglobia > Bryobacterales > Bryobacteraceae > Paludibaculum. The sequence continues at coordinate 195,015 of DASXVP010000015.1, read as the reverse complement.
ACGGTTGGCAGTATTGGAGAATCGGTCGCGGCCGGCGCGATCTTCACGATTCCGGCCTTTGTCATTGTGAAGGCATGGCCGGCGTTCGACACGCCGGAGGCGTACTGGCAATCCACGGCACTGATGCTGGTGGGCGGCACGCTGGGCATTCTGTTCGTGACGCTGCTGCGGCGCGTGATGGTGGAAGATCCGGAGCTGCCGTTCCCCGAATCGGCGGCGGCGGCGGAGATTCACAAGGCGGGCCAGGGCGGATCGGACGCCGCGAACACGCTGTTCCAGGCGATGGGCATCGGCAGTTTCACGTATCTGCTAGGCGAAGTGAAGCTCTTTTCGGCGTCGAAGGATTTCCTGATCGGCGTGGGCGAACTTGGCAAGAGCACACTGAAACTGGGCACCGACCGTGTGCTGGCCGTGGGCGGCATCAGCAAGTTCTCACTGCCTGCGGTGAGCCCGGCGTATCTGGGCGTGGGCTACATCATCGGGCCCAAGCTGGGCGCGCTGAACTTCGCCGGCGGCCTGCTGGCGTGGGGCCTGATGGTCCCGCTGCTGACTTACTTCCTGGGGCCGGAGATCGCCAAGACGATGCCTGCCGGCGCGGGCGCGGAGGCCTGGGACGCAATTTCGAATCAGATCTGGCGCAGTATCGTCAGGCCGATCGCCGTGGGTGGCATGCTCGTCGGGGCCAGCTACACGATGTTCAAGATGCGCAATTCGCTGGCACAAGGCATCTCGCGAGCGGTGAATGATCTGAAAAAGGCCAGCGGGCAGACGGCGGCGCAGAACCGCACCGAGATCGACATTTCGTTCAAGACGGTGTTTCTGGGCCTGGGCGCCACCTTTGCCGCGATGATCGCGCTGTACAACTTCTACGCGGGCTCCATTCTTGGAGCAGTGGTGGCGGCTGTCGTGATGATCGTGCTGGGCTTCTTTTTCGCGGCGGTTTCCGGCAACCTGGTTGGCCTGATCGGGTCGTCGAACAACCCGATCTCGGGGCTGACGCTCTCGACGCTGATCGTGGCGGCGCTGCTGATGGTGGCGATTGGCGTGAAGGGCATGTCGGGCGTGGCGGCGGTGCTGGGCGTCGCGGCGGTGGTATGCGTTTCGTCGGCGGTGGCAGGCGAGATGCTGCAGGATCTAAAGGTGGGCCACATTCTGGGCGGCACGCCGAAATCGATGCAGATCGGCGACTTTATCGGAGTGCTGGTATCGAGCCTGGTGTTGTACTTCCCGCTTTTGTTGCTGCACAAGGGCAACATCGCGGAAGGCGGCATCGGGTTTGGCGACGCGAAGCTATCGGCGCCGCAGGCGGGCCTGATGGCGATGCTGAGCAAGGGCATTGTGGGCGGGGACATGGCATGGCCGCTGGTGATCACCGGCATCTTCATGGGCTTTGCGCTGATCCTCTTGCAGGTGAAATCGCCGATGCTCTTCTCGGTCGGCATGTATCTCCCACTGGAGACGACGTTTGCGATCTTCACGGGAGGCGTGATCCGCTGGATCATGGATCGGGTGAGGGACGGCCGCGGATTCAACGACGCGCAGAAGGCGCGGGTGGACAATGCGTCGGTGCTGATTGCATCGGGCCTGATTGCGGGTGAGGCGTTAATGGGGCTGGTGAAGGCAGGGTTCAACCTGGCGGACAAGCCGCTGGCGACAATCTTCAGTTTCTTTGAAAACCCGCCGACGGCCATAGGGTTGATCGTGCTGGCTCTGCTGGCGTACCTGATGATCCAGTGGCCGCAGGCCAAGGCGGGCGACCCGAACGAGCCGGCGCCGCCAACCGCAATGATGTAGAGGGCTATCGCTCCCTGACGGTCGCGGCTCGGTACACGCGGCCCGGCAAACGCCGTCTGGCATTCGTTACCGAGCCGCGACCGTTAGAGAGCGGCGTCTCAGCGAAATAGGAGGTCTTTGGGCCATGTCACTGATGCAAGACATCCGTTCCTGTGCCGTCCCGAAGGGCGAAATCGGCATCTGGTGGCTGGGCCAGAACGGCTTTCTATTCAAGAGCCCGGAGGGCACGCTGGTTGGTGTGGACCTCTACCTCACCGACTCCTGCGCGGCCTTCGGGCAACTCATCGGGGTGAACACGAGCCGGGCGACGCCCGTGCTGATTGCACCGGAGGAGCTCGACGTGGATTTATTTGCATGCACGCACAATCATCAGGACCACACGGATCCGGAGACGGTGCGCAATCTGCGGAACAAGGACACGTTTCAGTTCCTGGGGCCACATCCCTCGTGCGAGACGTTCGCGCGGGAGGGCGTGGAGACAGGGCGGATCCAGCCGGTGTGGCCGCAGTGTGAGACGGAGTTTCGCGACCTGAGGCTGCGGGGCACGTTCGCGCTGCCAACGGATACGACTGATCTGAACCACATGGGGTTTCTGTTGCAGTTTGGCGACGGTCCGAAGATCTACATGACGGGGGATACAGACTATACGGAGTTGCTGCACGAGGCGGCGGCGCACAAGCCCGATGTGCTGATCACGTGCATCAACGGCGGGTATAACAATCTGTCGTTCTGGGAAGCGGCGCAACTGGCCACGGCGGTTAAGCCGAAAGTGGCGATCCCTTGCCACTACGATATGTTCCCGAACAATCAGTGCAACCCGTATATGTTTGAGGCGGCGCTGAAGACGCAGTGCCCGGATGTGCCATATCACCAGATGGGCCATGGCGCGCCGCTGCTGTATTCGCGCTAAGCCTGTATCATAGTGATTTGTCGATTGTCTCTTCCTCTCTCCCTGGGAGAACCGCCGCATGGCCGATTCTCTACGCCGCGGTGGGTATCACCACGGCAGCGACGCTGATCCTCGAACTGACCCTGACGCGCATCTTTTCGGTGGTTTTCTACTACCATTTCGCGTTTCTGGCGATTTCGGTAGCGCTATTTGGGCTGGGCGCTGGCGGAGTGTTTTCGTATTACGTGGCGGCACGCGGTGAGAGACTGTTCCGGGGCCTGGCGCTGCTCTCACTAGCCAACGCAGGGGCAGTGATCGGGTCGCTGGCACTGATCCTATATCTGGCGGGCCAGCAGGTAGGATTCACGACGCTGGCGCTGGTGTATTTTGCCGCTGCACTGCCGTTTGTGCTGTCGGGCATGGTGGTGTCGCTGGCGATCTCGGAGACGATTCAGCGAGTGGAGCGGGTGTACTTCTACGACCTGATGGGAGCGGCGGCGGGCTGCCTGCTAGTGATCCCCTTTCTGAACGTCCTGGGTGGTCCTGGCGCGGTTTTGGCGGCCGGAGTGCTCTTCGCCACTGCCTCGGCAGTGTGGTTTGGCTTGGCGCGTTCCAGCAAGGGCAGAGCGGTGGCGGCGGCAGTGGCGCTGTTCCTGGTGGCGCTGATCATTGGGAACAAGCGGACCCCCATTCTCGACATCACCTCGGCCAAGGGGATGGCGCTGCCTGTCGAGGTATTTGTGCAGTGGAACAGCTTTTCGCGGATCTCGGTGACCGAAGGCGCCGGCGCCGATCCGCTGATTATCATTGATGCCGATGCGACGACCGGCATTCCACGATTCGACCTCGACCATCTGACGGACGCGCAGAAGAAGGAATTGCAGGCCTACGGTCCGGCATTTCCCTACCGCATGAGGCCGGGCGCCAAGGCGTTGATCATCGGCGCGGGCGGCGGGTGGGACGTGGCGCGGGCGATCGCGTCTGGCTCGAAAGACGTGACCGGGGTGGAGATTAACCCGATCATCGCCGACACGATCATGCGGGGCCGGTACAAGGAGGCGAGCCGAGGGCTGTATCAGCGGCCCGGTGTGCGGATCGTGGTGGAGGACGGGCGCAGTTTTGTACGGCGAAGTCCGGAGAAGTATCAGGTTTTGCAGGCCACGCTGGTGGATACGTGGGCGTCGACGGCAGCGGGCGCGTTTGCGCTCTCGGAGAACAATCTCTACACGAAAGAGGCATTTACGGACTATCTGTCGCATCTGAGCGACGACGGGATACTGGCCTTTACGCGCTGGGGCTTTGACCCGCCGCGGGAATCGCTACGGTTGCTGGTGCTGGCCCGCCAGGCCCTGCTGGAGATGGGGGAGAAGGAGCCGTGGCGGCACGTGATTGTGGTGCGCGAAGACGTGCAGAAGCTGAAGAAGTGGGGCGCTACCGACACCGTGATCATCTCGCGCAAGCCGTTCCGGGTGGAGGATCTGGAGCGCGCCGGACTGGCGGCCATGCAGGGCAATTTCGAAATCATGTACCTGCCTGGACAGGCTCCGGACAACCCGTTCACGACATTTCTGACCACGAAGAACCCGGCTGCGTTTTTTGAGAGCTACCGCTACGACGTGACGCCGGTGCACGACGACCGGCCGTTCTTCTTCTATACGGTCCAGCCGCGCGATATCTTCGGCTTCAAATCAAGCGACACGCGCGGGAACGCCGATTTCAAGATCAATCTGGCGGTTCCGACCCTATTCTACATGCTCGGCGTGAGTCTGCTGGCCACGATTGTGACGCTGGCACTGCCGCCATTTCTGTTGGGCACGAGATTGCCGCGCGAGAAGGGCGTGCCGACATTTCTGCTCTACTTTTTGTGCCTGGGCGCGGGCTACATCCTGATCCAGGTGGGGCTGATCCAGAAGCTGGTGCTGTTCCTGGGGCACCCGACCTACGCGCTGACGGTGGTGATCTTTTCAATGCTGGTATCGAGCGGAGCGGGTAGTTTTTGTAGCCGGCGGCTGATCCGCGGGGACGATGGGCGGCTGATAGCGGCGCTGCTGACCGTGGCGGCTGTGGTGATCGTACTGGCATTTGCCGTGACGCCGATTATCAACGCCGGGGCGGCCCTGCCTCTGGCGGTGAGGGTATTGATCACGATTCTGCTGATTGCGCCGGCGGGATTCGTGATGGGTGTTCCCTTCCCCTCTGGCTTGACACGGCTGGAGGCGTGGCATCCGCCGTCGGTGCGGTGGGCGTGGTCTCTCAATGCGGCGGCGAGCGTCCTGGGATCGGGATCGGCGATCTTCCTGGCGATCTATTTGGGGCTGCGCAATACGCTGTTATTGGGGGCGGTGCTGTATGTGGCGGCCCTGGCGACGGTACGGCTGACCGCGAATGTGAGACGGCACGCGTGATTGTTGAAGTGGCAGATTCTCGTGCTCCGGCACGGGATGGACCAGCCTCTCCGTGGAAGGCGCGCCGCCCGTGAGACTCACCGGTAAAATGCGGAGGACCGAGGGTGGAAGAACGAACTGATTCAGAGATAACCTGTGAGGCCGGCGCTGCGAATGAAGGAAGCGGCCCCGCCCGGTGGTTTGCGGTGACGGTGCGTCCCCAGCATGAGCAATCCGCCCAGAAGGGCCTGGAAGCCAAAGGGCTGGAGACGTACCTTCCGCTGTACCTGGCGGTGCGGCAATGGTCTGACCGCACAAAGACTTTACAGCTACCGCTGTTCCCGGGCTATGTATTCTGCCGGTTTGACCGAACCCAGCACACGGCAGTGGTCCGTACGCCGGGGGTGCGGGCCATCGTGTCATTTGGCGGAGAGCCTGCGCCAGTGCCCGAGGTGGAGTTGGAGTCGGTACGGAAGATCCTGTCGTCTGGTTCGCAGGTGGAACCGTGGCCATTCCTCGCGGCGGGCCAACGGATCCGGATTGTGTCCGGGCCATTGAAGGGGATGGAGGGGACCCTGGTGGAGACACCGGAAAGTTGCCGGCTGGTGGTGAGTATCGAGATGTTTCAGCGTTCCTGCGCGGTGCGGGTGGATCGGGAGAATGTAGTGGTTCTGGCGGGCTGAGCGCCTTCATTGTACGGCAAGGACGCGTGGGCCGTCCGGCGCCCAGAGCCATTCTCCAGTGATGAGGATTTCAACGACCGTGGGAGCGGCGTTCTGATTCGGATGGGCCGGGGCCTGTCCTAGCGGCAAGAATGCCTCGAGGGAGCTGGACGGGGTCCGTCCGGTAGCCAACTCCCGGATGTCCTCGAGGCGGAGTGGGCTGCGATAGATGAGGATTTGGGAGAAGCTCTCCCCCGCGATGCCGGGTGAAAGACTGGTGGGGCCCCAGGTGAACCGGCGAGCCGGTGCGGCGCCGGTGGCTGCAACCCCGCCGGCCCGAGCGCCATTCACGTAGAGTGTCAGTGTGCCCGACAGAGCTTGGTAGGTGAGGCAGATATGCTGGAAATCCGGCGACTCCGAGGCCTCGCCCGCAGTGACGACTTCCCCCGAGAGCAAGAGCTCATAGCGCTTTCCGGTGCGGCGCAGGCTCGCGCCGGGTCCGGCGATTTCGAGGAGGGCCTTGGCCTCGGAGTCGCGGCCGGCCCTAGTCCAGAAAGCGGCGCTCCAGGAGGGCGCGGCCGAAGCGGGTGTGACTTGAATGGCCGGCGGAGGCGCACTGCCAGGGGCGGCAATCCAGGAACCGAAGCCCTGGCGTGGCGGCAGAGGCCGGAATGGTGTGAGCGCAAAGTCGAAGAAACCGAGGGGGATGCTTTCGAACAGGTGGAGGTGTCCCACGAGGCCGACGTGGACGCCATCGTCGCTAAGGCCTGGCAGCCAGCGGCCGGCGCCGTCGTCCATAGCATGCCAGAAGTCCCAGACCGTGACGCCTTCGGCTTCGAATTCGCGGGCGATTTCCAGCATCTGTTGGCGGAGGGCGGGATTCAGGGCGTCGCTGGGGTAAGGAGTCACGACGATGGGGATGGCGCCAATTGCTCTCACCCGCGCGATCAGGAGGCGCGTGTTCTGGGTGTAGGTGCGGCGGAGACTGGGGAAGTCGCCGAATGGGCTCTCATTCATGACTGACGTGGCGAGCACGACGAAATCCGGAGCCAGCGGCGCCACATCGCGATCGAATCTCTCCAAGCTACTTGCGGTGCGGGTGCCGTTGACAGAGGCGTTGAGGACGGCGACTCCTTTGGAGCGAATTGCGGCGGTGAGGAGGCCAGCCCAGGAGCCGGCGTAGCTTGGGGCAACCGCGCCCGCCGCAGTTGAGGAACCGAGCACGACCAGGCGCCAAGTGCGGGGCGGCGCCTCGTTGTCCGGGCACGGGCGGCAGAGACACTGAGGCGTTCGAGAGGTCTGAGCCGTACCCGCAGACAGGCTGGACAGAGAGGCCAGGACGGCGCCCAGACGGAGCGAGGAAAAGCAGAGGTTCATCGGAGGATCGCCTGCCCCGCCTTGCGAGGAAGAGTCGCGAGAATCCGGTTTGCGATTGCGGAGCCCACGTGGAGGTGACCCCGTTCCCCGAGATGGATCGCGTCATAGAAGTTCCCTCCGGCGCCGAAGCTCCAGCCGGGGTGAGTGGAGAGAAGGTCCAGGAACTGGAAACCGTGGCGTACAGCGAGCTGCTGCATGATGGCCGCCGCGCGGCGGCGGTAGCGCATGGAGAGGGTGTCGGCACAGGGCAGCGGGCTGAGCAGGAGGACGTCCGGAGGCGACCATTGCTCTGTTTCGCTCAGGAATTCTTCAAACTGCGCTTCAAACCGAGCAAGGTCCACCAGCGGCTGGCCGAGCGCCCAGTCTATGACTTTTTTGATTTCAGCGATCACCCTGAAGAGCCGGGGGCGGAGGATCGGATTGGCCGAGGGCTCGGAGCCGGATTTGGCGGCGGGCTCGCGGCCGGAGAGCAGGCGGGAGCGCAGGTATTGGGAGAGGGGCCGGGATAGTTCGAAGTGGCCGAGTTGGAGAACCAGAAGATCGGGACGGCTCTCGGCGCAGGCGGCGCGCAGCTTCGCGGCGTGAGTCAGCTTGACATAAGCGAGACGTTGCGTTTCGAGAACTACGCCGCGCTCGAGAAGTCTCTGTTTGACAACTTCGGGAAAGGCTACAGCCTCGCCGATGGGATAGCCAACAACGTGGCATCCTCCGGCGAACAGGACCTGCACCGTGCCGTCTTCACAACTGCTGGGTGGTGGCATGGTTTGCCAACGACGAACGGGGGGCCGGGCGGCGGCCGGTGGGAGTAGTGGTTCGGAGTGAGCGAATCGGGCGAAGAAGTTCATGCGGGCGGCGCCTCACTGAGCGGAGAGTGCGGCGCCCCCAGGCTAAGTTCCAGCCTGGCAGTCGGCCGCCTGTAGGGGAAATGGACGGGCGCACTCAGCCGGGCGAGCTTCTGTTCGACCAGTTGTCCGGCAAGCTCGGCAAACGCCGCGGCGCCTGTGGGACAAAGGCTCGAACCTGGCTCGCGATACAGCTCAATCGAGTCCCCGCTGGCGAGCGGGATGCTGAGTTTCCACAACTCCTGGCCAGCGGGCTCGTCACCATCGTGAAATGCCTGGCCCTGAAGACTAGCCTGAACGACGGCAAATCCGAAGGAGCGGTAGCTGTGGAGGATTGCGGCCCAGCAGGCCTCCGGCGTGGAGGCTACCTGCAACTCCGCTGTGAAGTTGGCAAGCGACATCTGTCGATTGAACAGCAACCTTAGAGTCCCACCGCTGAACAGTTTGCCGACCACTCCGAATTCGACATAGCCCAGGCGCCGGATGCCGGCCAGAGAAACTGCACAAAACGCCACCAGGACGGGCCCGGTGTATCCTTGCCAGAAGCTGCCCAGGAGGGCCAGGGCCGCCCCTACGCCGCATACCCCGTACAGGACCAGCGTCACCCTGCGGGGTGTCAGCCCTTGGGCCAACAACCGGTGATGTATATGTCCCCTGTCTGCCCCGAAGATCGGCTGCTGGCGGAGGAACCGGCGGACGATGGACAACCCCGTATCAAGCAGGGGAATGGCGAGGGCCATGAGCGGTGCGGTCATACCAAGCAGAGTCGCGGACTTCTCCCCCCATTCAACCGCGAAGATTCCGAGTAGAAAGCCAATGGGCAGGCTGCCGCAATCGCCTAGGAAGATGGAAGCAGGATTGGAGTTGTACCGCAGGAAACCCAGCAGCGCTCCAGCCAGGGGCGCCGTGGCTAGAGCAAGACCGGTATCACCGTGGAGTAGTGCGGCGATCAGTGTGGTGACGGCGGCGAACAGTCCAACGCCGGTTGCTAGGCCGTCGACGCCATCAATGAGGTTCACCGCGTTCGTACAGCCGATGAGCCATACCAGCGTGGCGCCATAGCTGAACCAGACGGGCAGGCTGTAGCCGCGTACGCCCGAGATCATGACGCCGCCAAGTGTCACCGCCAAACCGACGGCCGCCATCTGCCCGAGCAGCTTCTGCCAAGGTCTCAAGCCGCAGATATCGTCAATCAACCCTGTGGCGAACATCACCACCACGGCCGGCAGGAGACGGAGCATGGAAGGAGCCCAACTTCGGATGATCTCGCCGCCATCCAATTGGCTGGCGAGCAAGACGAGGCAGGCGCCGAGAATAGCCAGGAGAATGGCGATTCCGCCGACGCGGGAAACGGGCCGGCTGTGGATCTTCCGATTGCCGTCGGGATGATCCACAAGACCGGCACGTTCCGACCAGGTTCTAATGAGGGGGGTCGAAACCAGGGCGAGGAGAAACGAAACCGCGCCGAGCAACATTATGGACAACATGGTTTCCTCACAGAGAGCTCATCGCTCACAAAACGGAAGTATTGAGTCAGTTTGCGCGGTGCAGCACAGCATAGCTGTAAGAGGCCGCGGGTTGGCAGGCGACTGCCGCCTGGGTGTCGTCCACCTGCGGAAGCCCGAGCGCCTCCCGATAGATCACGGCTGTGCGTGCCGCCATGCGTTCGGCGACGAACTCAGCGCGGAAACGCACCGCCGCCGCGTCACCCAATCTGCGGCGCAAATGATGGTCCCGGAGAAGTAGTGAGATGGCGTCGGAAAGGGCGCGCACGTCGCTGGGAGGGACGGTGAGGCCGGTCTCACCGTGAAGAGAGACTTCCGGCACTCCGGAATCAAGATAGGTGTTGATGACGGGCTTTCCGTGGGACATGGCTTCCAACTGGACCAGCCCGAATGCCTCGGCGCGCGTGATGGAGGGCATCACAACGACATCTGCGGCGTGATAGAAAGGCGCCAGATTCTCGACATAACCCAGCAGCCGGACTCGATCTGACAAGCATTTTGCATCAACGAGCGACTGGAGACGGGCGTGAAGCGGCCCGGTGCCGACGATGGTGAGGCGCGCATCGACGTGAACCATGGCGCGAATCAGAAACTCGAAGCCCTTGTAAGGAACCAAGCGTCCAACGGCCAGCACCGACGGCTGGGCACCGGATTCGTTCATGGCCCCCCCCTCAGGCAACCACGGAGGCGGGACAGGGATCCCCAGCGGCACGACACGGCATTTCTTCAGATAGGGGCGCAGTTCGGCGGACGAGAGGGCGTATCTGCGAGATGTGGCAATGACGACGGAAGCACGATCCATCACCTCAGCGACGAACGGATCTGTCAGTTTTCTGAGGCTCTCTTTGCCGACAATGTCGCTCTGATGGGTTACAACGAGAGGACCTTTGTAACCGGAGGCCAGGACAGCGACGGCGGCGGCAGGATTTGGGAAATGCAGGTGAACGATATCGGCGCTGGTGCGCCGAAGCTCCAGTACCATGGCGGGGGATACCGGTGCGGAGGCGAATACGCCGAGAGTAGCGAGCTTTCTGACGTTGACTCCGTCAACGACTTGATGTTCGCTGCGCCACGCGTCGTTCGAGACAACGACCTCCACCTGCATGCTCGCTGCCAGGCAGGAAGCGAGATCGCGAAGATGCGTTTCCATCCCTCCCATGTGCGGGGGGTAGAACTTGCCAACGTGTAGCACACGGATGGCCGGGGCAGACTGGTGCATGGATTGGGCTCCTTGATTCCAGGCGGGCCTACGACGCGCCCAGCACGGCCGGCGCCAGCAACCGGCATAGCTGCTGACCTTGGTCATATCGAGCTCTGAGAAAGTTCTGAGAGGAAATTGTTAGTGACATTCGATCCTGCGGCACGGTCAACAACCGGTGTACGGAGCTGGCAAACCCGGCTGGCTGATCGGCAACTAGAAGATGAACATCATGCTGAAAACCGGTTCCCTCATTGCCGACGGAGGTGGTGACGATGGGGAGGCCCTGCTCGGCCGCATTGATGGTCTTTAGCTTCAGGCTCGCTCCGCGCTGCATGGGGTTGACGAAGATCGCGCTTTCGCGGTAGACCGCTGTGAGGTCGCGGGCGTTCAAGAGCAGAGAGCAATCCCCGCGTTCCCGGGCGCGGCGAAGGGCCGGAGGAAGCGAGTTCCCGAGCAGCGACCCGGCTATTGTGAACCGGTAGCCGGGAATTCGCCGCAGCGCGGGCTGCACTTCATTGAGGTACCATTCCAGGCCCTGGATGTTCGTCGGCGCCACCAGATTGCCGACGAACAGCACGTTGGCGCCCGGCGCGGGCCGGGGAGGCAGCATCGTCCTGGTTATGGGCGGGGGCAGCCAGGTGGCGTGGCCGGCTTCACCGGGATGGGCTTCGATCCATTTGCGGCAGTGGTCGCTCGAGATGAACCACAGCCCATCGACCTTCGAAAAGACATACGGCGACCACGTTTGAAATCGCCGTGCCTCCAAAGCATAGTAGGCCTGTTTCCATGCACTGGGGCTGGCCATGCGCAGATCGGTCAGGAACTCCGGCTCATCGTTATGGACTCTCAGGATTACACGGGAAGTGTGGAGTTGCGGGTTTTCCAGAATGGAGCTGGTAAACTCCTGTTCGAGCAGGGTCAGATCGTAGTGCGGCCAGAGCGGGACCGATCGCAAGCCGCGCCTGGTGCTCACCTGTAACGGCAGACTGGATAGCAGGCCAGCAAGGTTGGACCGTCGCTCGACCAGATCCAACCGCGCGACGCGCTCCTGGACGACTCTGAGCTCGTCCGGGCCCGGCCGGTTGCGCACGGTGGCTATCAAGTGGATCGTGTGACCCAACTCCGCCAGAGCACAGACTCGGCCCCAGATATCCACCCTGCCGCCATGGTGCGGAGGGTAGGGAAAGTCGCTAGCTACATGAAGAATGTCCATTGGACCTGTACTCCCTCCACCCGATCCCGTACACGAGCAGCACGTTATAGGAGACCAGGCTGTCGCTGTACGTGCATAGGGCAAAGGTCACGAAGAGGATCGCAGCCATGAGGCTGAAGTGGTTGGACCGGATGCAAGTCTTGACGATCCGGCTTACAAAGACAAAGTAGCCGAGGAGAAACGGGACGCCGAGGTAGACCACGAAGTTCATCAGCATGGTCTTGGCGCTGGCATTTTCCGAAGACGTGAGATAGAGAACAACCTCTTCGAAGTTGAGAGGTATGGGCGACAATTGCGACGCGGTACGGATCGCATCGGGCAGGTATTGGCTGAGGGCCGGGTAGAATCCGCCGAAGCCTACGCCGAGCGGATTGTGCAGGACCACAAAGTAGGCCCAGAGTGCCAGCGTACCGCGCGTGGCAAGAGTAGCCGTTTCCGAGAGCAACTCCAGCGAGGAGAGCGAGAGAAACCGCTCCGCCGCAAGATAGGCGATTGGCGCGGCCATTAGAAGGTATCCACAAAGCCGGCCGAAGTGGCCGCGAACAGTGAACAGGCTCAGTGCTACCACCAGAGCCAGGGTCAGGATTCCGCCCTTGGAGCCGCCGGCGGCCAGCAACAATCCGGTCGTGGCGATGAAGCCGATCTGGGCCCAGCGTCCAATCGAGAGCGCGGCGCTGAGAATACCGAGCGAGGCCAAGGTGAGCGAAAGGGCGCTGGCCTCCGAGTTGAATCCACGCCAGCGGAGGTCCGGGTTGGCTGTCTGATGAAAGACGGCGCTATTGGCGACGGATCCAAGGCCGAGGAAGTCGAGGTCGCACAGGAGAATTCCTGCCACCGTCACGACGAAGGCCGTCTTCACCGCAACTGAGAGATAGGGGCTGGCGGTCCAGTCGATACCCACGACGGCGTAGACGGCGATGGCACTGACGATGATCATGTTTGCGGCCTTGAGCGGGAGTGAGACGTCGTTCCAGGAGACGCCGAAGACGCCCAGATATGCGGTAGTGAGCAAGGAGATGTAGCAGATCGCCATGACGACTTTCAGATTCAGGACCTTGCGAGGAAAGGCCAGCCAACCGGCAAGGTCCAGTAAGAGGAGGAGCAGCAACGGCAGGATAGCGAACGAGCGGCCCATTTGCCGCAGCGGAGTCGCCGACAGAATCGTGTCCTGAAACGGCGTGCCGGCGACGATCGCGGCGATCAGGATGGACCGTGCGAACGTCATTCTCCATCCAGGCGGCCCTGCGGGAGGGCCGGGGTAAGATCCCCCGCCATCCTGAGCCCGAGCACGAACGAGGCCGCCTTTAGTCTCCACGCGCCAGCGTCGTCTCTCCCCACTAGCCGGAGGGCCAGATAGTAGGCCAGGTAAAGGAGTGAGCAGGCGGCCCAGAACGGGAGCGAGAGATGTTTCCGGAGAAAATAGGCCCGGTTTCGCGCGGAATAGGATCTGGCGAAGGCGGTTGCCGCGCCCCCGGTACAAGCGCTCACCTTGTGAAGGAGGGTGGCCTCCGGAAGATATCCGAGCGTGACGCCGGCACGCATGGCGCGGTACATGAAATCGACGTCGTCAAAATAGACGAAGTACTCCGGATCCATCAGACCCACACGCCGGATCACATCCGACCTCATGAGCAAGCAGCAGGTCGGAACGTAGGTGACCACCCTGCCGGCATCGAACTGCCCGCGATCCAACTGGTCCTTCCCGTGATGCCTGATCCGGTAGCCCAGCCAGGGTTGGAAGGCGCCGCCAGCCGCCCAGAGGCGCCCCGGTTCGTCATGATAGAGCATCTTCGGCGCGGCCATGTCGAACTGGAAACGGTCCATCCCGGCGACGAGGGCGGCAAGGAGCTCTGGGCCGAATACGGTGTCGTTATTGAGGAGCAGGACGAAGTCGCAACCCTCCGCCAGAGCCGCGCGGATGCCCTGATTGTTGCCTTCGGCGACTCCGCGGTTGTCTGGATTCGCGATGATGGTCACGCGGTCGTCGGGGCGCGCCCGCATCGCCGGAATGCTGGCATCAGAGGACGCATTGTCGATGGCGAAGAGCCGGAAATTCGAGTGGCGCTGCGACAGCAGGGAGGTCATGAACTCGGGGATAACGCTCTCGCTGTTGTAGGTCACGGTCACGATACCGACCTTGGCTGGATGGAACCCGGGCTCAGGCATGGAGGAGTCCCCGCGCCCTCATCTCCGCCAGAGACGCTTCGTAGCCCGAAGGGCCGAGAGTCTCAGAGGCCGCCCATTGCAGGAAGCGGTGGATCCCGTGCTGGAAATCCCAAGCCGGGGTAGATCCGAGCGCGGCCCGCGCCTGCGTCATTTCAGCCAGATTGTGCCGGATGTCTCCGTCCCGGAACGCCCCGGTTGTGCGCACATCGGAGCGGCTATGGAAGAAGCCCATGATTTCCCGCACAACCTCCAGGACGCTGGTACCGCAGCCGGAACCGACGTTGAAAGCGCCAGGCTCGGAAAGGGGCGCGGCCAGAGCTCGCCAGGTTGCCTCCACGACGTCATCGACAAAAACGAAGTCCCTGCTTTCCGCGCCGTCCTCGAAGATCTGAATTGGCCGGTTGGCGGAGGCGAGGTTAGAGAAGATGGCCAGGATACCGGTGTATGGGTTGGTGAGCGACTGTCCGGGGCCGTAGACGTTCTGATAGCGCAGGGCCGCAGCGGCCAGGCCGAGAGTCCTCGCAAACAGCAGCACGGACTGCTCCTGGACCTGCTTGGTGAGCCCGTAGTAGGAGGCTGGGTGGAATGGCGCGCTCTCGGGAGTTGGAATGGCTCGGGCCGGTTCACCACAGACGGGGCAGCGCGGCTCAAAGATCCCGGAGCGCATGTCGGTCCGCGTTCGTCCCGCCGGGTAGATTCTCCCGTCGGCGCTGCACGCATAGGCTCCTTCCCCATAGACTGCGCGGGAAGACGCGACGACGATCCGGGAGACTGAACTGCGCCGGTCATTGACGATCCGATCCAGGAGGCAGGCCGTCCCGCCAATGTTCACCTCTTCGTAGCGCGTGACCTGATACATGGACTGGCCCGTGCCGGTTTCGGCAGCCAGATGGACGACGGTATCCTGGCCGGGGAGAGCGTCGGCCCAGACCTGAGGGGCCCGCACGTCTCCGCGCACCAGGCGAACGTGCGGGGCAAGGTCATCCGGCAGGGACGTCCGCCCGCCATGCACCTGCGGACTGAAATTATCTATAACGGTAACGGCACAGCCCTCCGCCAGCAGACGGCGGACGAGGTGCGTACCGATGAAGCCGGCGCCACCAGTCACTAGAGTTTTCATAGATTCAGAGAGAACGGGCTACGGCTTCACCCAAGCCTTGGCGGCCGGGTCATACCGCTTAATGAGACGGGCAGGGTTGCCCGCCACCATGGAGTAATCGGGGAAGGACTTCGTCACGACTGATCCGGCCCCAACAACGCAGTGCCGTCCAAGGGTTACGCCGGGCAGGATAGAGGCGCGATAGCCGACAAACGTAGAGCGGCCGATCACAACATCGCCGGCGCGAACCAGCGGTTGGGCCATGATCGGACCGGAGGCTGGATCGAGCCCATGGGCGACGTCTGCAATGTAGACATAGTCGCTCAAGGCGCACGCGTCGCCAATTTCGACCTTGGAGACAGAGGCGAGATGGAAGTGGCTGCCGATATAGACGTCGTCGCCAATGCGAACACTGGGATCGAACGCTTCTCCGGCGTGTCCGGTGATGGCGGCGATGTAGGCGCCGGCCCCGATGCGAGTGCGCGCGCCGATCCGGACATGCGCCGCTCCCTGAACGGAATTGGGCCGGGAGAGGATTGTGCCGTTGCCAATTACCAACCCTCTGGGGGGCAGATGGCGCAAGTCGTAGAGGAAGCGCAGCATGGGGATATCCAGTCTGGTTTGATCCATTTAGCGGACGCGCAGCCAGGACTCCGTGGCGGGGTCATAGGTGCGGACCACCTTCGCGGGCGCTCCCGCAGCCACGCTGTAATCCGGGATGTCGGACGTAACGACAGAGCGCGCGGCAGTCACGGAGCCCCGGCCAATTCGGACATTCGGCAGGACGACGGTGCCGATCCCGAGAAAGGCGCCGTCACCGATTTCAACAAACGAGTCCTCGTCGAGGATGCGCGCTCCGATCTTCATAGGGTTTGCTACGTCCTCATAGGGGTGAGTGACATCGACTATGGCGCACTGGCCGGTGATTGATACGTTGCATCCGATGTGGATCCTGGAATGGCAAACGATGTGTACGTTCTGCTCGATGTTGGCGCCGCTGCCAATTCGCAGGTCCGGGACCCGATGGGGCGCGCTCCGCACGGCCTCCAGGCGGACACCTGGACGGATTGAGACACGCTCGCCGATGGAGATGAATTGCGGATTGCTGAGGAGCGTGGGCCGGGCAATCGTGGAACCCGATCCAAACGACTGAAAGACCCAACGGTAGAGCAGGATGCCTTTGGCCCGGTAGTACAGGCCAGCGAGCGAGTTGCAGCGGTCCAACCACGACTTGCACCAGAAACTTACCCAGCGGCTCATGCGGATATAGCGCTCCTCGATAGCGTGGCCTTCAGCCAGGCGCGCTCCTGCTCTTTGAAGCCGAGACTCCAGGCCAGGTAGAGGGCACCCGCAACAGCGAGCAGCACGGGCATCATCCGCCACAACAGCGGATAGGAATGGAGGTCGGGCACAGCGGCCAGACAGAAGAACGGCAGGGCGCAAGCCATCGGCCGAGCCATGGATTCCCTGAGGTAGTCGCGGACGCAGAAGCTGATCTCAGTGGTTCGGCGCATATTGTAAGTAAGGTTCAGGGTCACGCCGACGAGAGCCCCGACCATAGTTCCGGCCGCGACACCAATTCCGCCGAACATCCAGGCGCCCGCCAAGCTCGCCAGCAGGTTGGTGACGCCCTCGCCGAAAGGGGAGATGGTGACCAGTTTCTGCTGGCCCGTGCCGATCAGCGCGACCGAATAGGGAGTGGCAGAGAGGCGCACGATATTGGCGGCCACAAGCACGCGCAGAAACCAGGCTCCGTTGGCAGCATAGGCGCTGCCCACCCAGAGCCGCAGAATCGGCTCGGCCCAAACCATGAGCGGCAAGCCAGTCAGGAGGAGAAGGAAGAGGCCATAGCGCGAACTGGTGATGACCAACCGGCCGAGTTCGATCGAATTGCCGCGCGCGTGGAGTACGGCGGTGGAAGGAAGCAGTGCGCCGAACACGGCGGTCTGCAGCCCGCCGATGAACGTGACCAGACTCGCGGCGACGGCATAGTACGGCAGAGCAGCAAAATCGAAGGCCCCCACAATTGCCAGATCCAGCCCCGTGACCAGCAACATCGAGAACGACCAGATGGTGAGACTGTAGCAGTAGCTCCATAGCTCCCTCGCCGCACCGCGATCGGCCAGGCGCAGGCTGAGCCGCACCTCTCCTGCCAGCCAACGGAACAGGGCGTACTGCATCACGTAGGAAGCGACGTTCACTCCGGCGATAATGGCCCCGAGCGCGGGCAGCGAAGCGCCGGCATTGGCAGCCAGAACCAGTAGCGCGGCCGAGACGAGGCGCGATCCGCCGATGGTGTATGCCGGAATTTCGCTGCGCTGCTGACCGATGAAGACGCCATTGAACACGCCGGAGGGCAGCCCAAGCGCGAGGGATGAGGCCACAAGGATCAGCGCGATGGAGGCGTGGCGGTAGAGCGCCGGGGTCATTTGCGGAAACAGGAAGGGAACGAGATAGGCGATGCCCGCCGCAGCGGCCAGCGCGAGCCCACAGGCAGCGAGCAGTATCGCGAATGCCGTGCTGACCAGGCGGTTGCGATACTCCAGGTCCCCCCTTTCGGACGCATGGGCGACGAAGCGGCCCACGGCGGTTTGAATACCGAAATCCAACCGCCCGACATGAGAGCTGCACTGCAGTATCAGCGCCCAGGCGCCGTAGACCTCGGGCGTCATCTGGCGGGTGAGCAGGGGCGGCAGGATGACGGCCACCGCCGCCGACGAAGCTCCGCGAAGAACGTTGGCGATCGCGTTCTTCAGGATCAGGAGTTTGGCTGAGCTGACCATGCCGGGTGGAGTTACGCTTTGCCGGTAAACAGTGCCTTGAGACGGTCCAGCCGGACACGTTCCTCTGGCGTGTGACGAACTTGTTCAAATCCGGCGCGTACGCAGACGAAGAGCACGGACCCCAGCAGTCCCACTATGGTGGAGACCAGAACAAGCAGCCAACGGGTAGGCCAGGAGTGCCGGTCCGGCACGATGGCGGAATCGATGACCTGGATGACTGAGCCCTGCTTGGCCTCGTCCACTTTGGCAATTTCGTACTGCTTTGCCAGCAGTTCAAAGATGGTCTCGTTGTACTTCACTTCGCGAAGCGCGCGGAGGTATTCGAGCCCGACCTCGGGGATCTGGTTTGTCGGGATATGCAGGTCGCCCGAACCGGCATTCTGCTGCCTTTCCAGTTTTGAGAGTTGCTGGCGCATCGCTGCGAGCTCCTGTTGGGCGAGGACGACGCCCGCGTTCTGGTCAGTGGCATAGGTCCGCATGGAGCGCAACGCCAGTTCCTTGGCTGCGATCTGCCCTCGAACGGAGGCCACGGATTCGATAATGGCCTTGGCCTGCGAGTCCAACTGGATGAGGCCGGTCCTTTGTTGAGTTTCGCGGAGGCTCTGCTCGGCCACGGCGAGGCTTTCCTTGGCCTTCTGGAGTTGCAGGTCAAAGAACAATCTCCTCTGGGCTGCCTCCGTCAACGCCAGGCCAGCGGTCATCCGGCGGAGCTGGTCGACGTACTCATTCGCCATTGCGGCTGCGCGCTTCGGATCGCGGTCCTGCACTGCGATCCGGATCAGTCCATCGCGGGTATCCGAGATATCGCTGCATTTCTCCAGCTTTTTCCGCGCATCGGAGAGGAGGTCCTTGCCGTAGACCGCCTGGAGTTTGAAGCGCTGCACGAGGGCGTCGGCGACAGTGCGGCTCTTCAGCATGGAGACGTACAGGTCGTTGGGATTCTTGAGCCCCAGGTCCTTGCCGGCCACGGCGGCGAGAGAGCTGACGCCGCCGAACTGAGACAGGAACGAGGAAGCGAGCGACTGGCTTTGCTGCGGCGGCAAAATGCGTGCCGAGGCGGTGTACCACTTGGGGAGAAGGAATGCGGCCGCGACTGAAACAAGCGCGAACGCCGCCGTCACTTCAAGGATGACGCTCATCTTCTCCGCGAGAATGATGATGAGCTGCAGTAGGGAGACCTCCCCCGAAGAGTCCGTAGGGCGCCCCGGAGACATGCTCGATGGCGCTTGATTCACTTCCAGAGATGTTACTTCGGTTGTCATACAGTGCCGTAGCTAGCGCAGAACGTTGATGGCGGCGGCGCCGAGCGCCAGGTTTGAGAAGATCTGGGTCCAATCGCGGAGGCCCTTCATGAAGGGGAGCTTCGGTAGTTGCTCCGGGACAACAACGGCATCGCCGGGATTCAGGAGGGCCGCCTCGAAGGACTTCTTAAAAGGCCCGCTGCTGCCTTCGCGGGGCATCACGGTACCGTCGGCGCGGATAATGAAGGTACGGTTCTTGTCGGCTGTGCGGGTAGCGCCACCGGCCTGCTGAAGATAGTCGGCAAGACGGGACCGAGTCTCATGCAGGAAGGAATTGGGGTTGTAGACCGAGCCGAGCACGCTCACGGTCATCGGTCGGGACGGAACCACAAACCGGTCGCCGTCTTCCAGTTGAAGGTTCATCAGCTTGGCCATGCTGTTGGTTCCAGGCTCCAGCCCCAGTACGATGCGGCCCGTCAGCGGCAGCAAGCGCATCCGTTGGGCCAGCCTACGCTGGCTATCGAGGCGCGCAGCCAGGGCAGCGCTCTCTTCCGAGGTGGTGACACTGCCCAGCTTGTTGGCGCCGAACTGCTCAATTTCGTGTTCCATTTCGAGCGCAAACTGATCCAGGCGGCGCTGCTGTTCGAGGCGCGTGGATTCGCGCTGAAATTCAGAGGCGTAGAGATAGGCCTCCTGAGTGAGGCCGCCGGCGCGCTCGATCAACTGGCCGAGCGTTTCACCGGCGCGCACGGCGTAGATGCCGGCAGCACGAAACTCACCCTCCAAACGGACACGCCGGTTCTGCTGGGAAACGGGAACACGGATGTCGTGCTGCGAGAATACGGTAATGACGTCGCCGGAGCGCAATTCCAGGTTCTGACTCTGGTCGCCCGCCAGCACCAGCCTGCCGAGATCGAACGGAATCAACTGCGCACTGAGGTCCTGCGGGCTCTGGCGTTCCAGCACCGCGTAGGCCCAGTTGATGTCCGCGCCACCACCTTCTAACTGAGTACGGCCGCGGGCGCGCTGAACCTCGGCGCCGGGATCCGCGGCTATCGCGTCGCCGGGTGAGGTGAAGCCTGCGACGTTACGCCTTTTCCAGTAATCGCGAGTGACGAGCGATTCCTTGTCCGGGATTACGTCGTGTATCCGCATTCCGGCACGCCAGGGGAAGCGGCCTGGGTTGGATACGTTTCCGCGGAGGGTGACAGCATTTTCAAAACGGGGCGGGACGGTGCGAATCAGCAGGAGATCGCCATCCCGGACGGGGGCCGAGAGACCAGAAGTGTCCAACGCGAATTCAGACGTCTCCCGCGCGGCCCGGTCCCGGATCCGCTCGAGCGAGGCGCGGCGCGTATCGGCGAGAGCGGTGAGGCCGCCACCGAGTTCCAGCAGAGCGCCGACACTCGTCTCGCCCTTCAGCTCGTAGACGGCCGGATTGCGAATGCTGCCGGCGACAGCGGCCTGTGGGCCGGCTCCGGGAATGTGAATGACGTCACCAGCGAGAAGGCGGACGTCGCGCGTCTTGTCGCCTTTCAGGAGCAGATCATAGACGTCGAACTCCGTCACCACCGCCGCTCCGCGCCTCAGTTGAATGCTGCGCATGGAGCCTAGGCTGGAGGGGCCGCCCGAGGCGAACAGGACGCTGACGAGTGTACTGAGAGAGCTGACGGTGTATGTGCCTGGCCGGCGGGCTGAGCCAACGACAAAGACCTGGATGGAGCGAAGCTGGCCCATGTTGATACTGAGCTCGAAGTTCCGGTAGACGCGGCTGAGTTGGGACTGGAGGTGCCCGGCAAGCTGGCCGTAGGTCAGACCGGCGACGTGGACATTTCCGGCCTGCGGAATGTAGACAGCTCCCGAGCGATCCACCGTGAGGGCCAGGTTGAGAGTGACCTGCCCCCAGGTACGGAGCAGGATCTCATCGCCGGGCCCGACGACATACTCGGCCGTCACGGGAATCTGCTCGGCGGGTGCAAACGTCCCGGTGGCACCATCGAACAGGCGCGCGCCGAATACAGGAAGCACACGGCCGAAGGAGGAGGCTACGAAGCGCTGGAATTCGGTGGGGCCTTCCGCCGGAAGCGGCAGGGTTGCGGCGGAAGACGTTTCCGGCACGGGCGCACCGGTACGAACGACAGGCGCGACCACGGCGGGTTCCAACGGATTGCGGGACTGCTCGACAGCCGCCCTGGCGGCTTGGCACTCGGGCAAACTCGCGCCTCCTGGGCTGGAGCAGCGGGCAGCGAGGGCCTGAAGGTTGTCTGGAATTTGGGTAGGCGAGGAGCGCGCGAGGAGACAGATTGCGGTTCCCAGCACAGCCATTTGGCAATAATTCATTAGTGGACCAGATCGCATACTCATTCTTGTTTTCCGAGGAGCCGCAGATTGGGCTCCCACGTCAGTTGAAGCCATCCGCTGAAGTTGCGGCGCGGACCGCCGAGTACGGGGACGTAAAACCGCTCGTACTGAAACATTGCGTCGAGGAACAAAGTCCTGTGCCAGGCGTAACTGGCCTTCGCCGTCGCGGTGTTCTGCGTGGCGCCACCGGGCAAAAACCAGCTACTGATCTTTGCCTGGCGGTAGCTGGCCTCGACCTTGGTGCGGGCCGACAACCAATATGTGCCCCACGCCTGGATGGCGCGTCCATCGCGGCCAATGGAGTTGCCGAGAAGCATGCCGTAGTTGGTGTTTCCGGAGTGGTACTGGCTGTTGTAGTAGAGGAAAGTCCCGCCGCGATCGCCAGCGAGGGGAGTTGTGGAGACGGCCTCGGCGCGGAGGCTGAGGTTTGGGAGGCCCGGCACGCGTGAGAGTAGCAATCCAGGGCTGATGGCCGCACGACGCGGAGCAGCCAGCGGGGAGAGATCGTCGTCGCTGTAGCTGTCGCTGTAGATCGTCAGCCAGTTGCGGAGACCGGGTACGCGGTAGCGAAAGTCGAATCCAGCCTTGCGGTCTCCGGGATCGGCCTCGTCGCCGAGTTGATAGTCGGTCCCGGTGCTGGAAAGAGAGAATATGTTCCGAGCCAGACTCCCGGCGGTGATGGGGTGGCCGGTGCCCCAGAGGATAGACCAGCGGCTGAAACCAAGCTCCAGGTTTTCGGTCAGTTTGAATGTGAGTTTGGCGGAGTTGAACCACGGACGCCATGCGTATCTGTGGCCACCCAGCTTCCCAATTACCAACTCCGCGCGGATTTCGCCGAGTAAGCGGAGAGCGCCCGGCAACCGGTAGGGGTGGACCATCGTTAGTTTGGCGTTCTTGGTTGGCTCGGCGTTGTTGCTAAGAGAGAGGGGCGCGCCCTGAGAGGGTCCGTAGAATAGAGACTGCTTGCCCACGGAAACTTCGAAATTGGCCACGCGAACACCGGCGAAGGCTTCGAGCGGACGAACGCGATCCACGGCAGGGCGCGACTCGGCGTCGCGGATCGGGTCCTGATCCAGATTGGCGATCAGTTGCCGGACTGGGATCTCGAAGGCAGGCACGGACGGCGCGTGCTGAAATTCGGCACGGTAGTAGGCGAAGAAGGGCCCGGATACAGCGCGCAGGCGAAAGCCGGCGTTGCCGGTCCATCCGCGTCCAAAGGGACGGCCGAAATCGTTGGACCAGGTTTGACCGAAGTGGAAGCTGTCGTTCAGGACGGGACCCGCAAGTACACCGGCACGAAGGGAGATTGCTTCGAGAACCACCGTCGAGGCGCCGAAGGGTACGAGTGCGAATTCGCCGCGCAGAGCGGCGAGGAGCGGTCCGGCGGCGTGGGCGACGGGCGAGGCGGGGGCAACGGCGAGGGCCTGTAGCCCTTCCTCAGCCTCCAGCACCTGGCGGAGACACTCGGCACGGGTCCACGGCCGCAGGCCGGAGGTCTGCGTGGGGATGAGGCCGAGGGCAGCGAGACGGTCGAGCGCCGGGTAGATCCAGCTATCCATGGGGACGGAGACGGAGCCCGCCGACGCTGCGGGGCCGGTGGCGGAGAGGGCAAACCGATCTGAGTGGCGCGCCTCGGCATTTACCACTGAACGGCCGATCAG
The DNA here is from genome assembly GCA_036504135.1 of Paludibaculum sp. GTDB lineage: Bacteria > Acidobacteriota > Terriglobia > Bryobacterales > Bryobacteraceae > Paludibaculum. The sequence goes on along the minus strand of DASXVP010000015.1, from coordinate 171,837 downwards.
CCATCCGAGCGCGGCGCCGGCCAGCAGATCGGACGGGAAGTGCTCACGGGCGGGCAGGCGGCTGAGGGTGGCGGCACCGGCCAGGCCGTAGACGGCCAGCTTGGTGAGCCAACCGGAATAGCGCTGCGCGATGACCGGTGCGATGGCCCATGCGGCGGAGGCGTGCATCGAGGGAAAGCTGGATGAGACTGCCGACGAATGGTAGAAACGACCCGCGCCGCCGGCCTCATCCGGGCGCTCGCGCCAAGTCGCAAGATGGATGATCTGGGCGGCAATCAGACTGCCCGCGGCTGCCCGCGCGCTCATAATGGCGGTCTCCTTGGCGAAGTCATCGGAGTGCTTCCAGCCATACCAGGAGAGATAGGCTGGAATAGCCGCCAACGCACCCAGGCTCAAATTGGAAACGAGAGCGCCGCGACTGGCGGCGGACGGGTTGGATTGGAGGCGCTCCTTCATGTTGCGTTCATCGCTGGCGAACAGGTAGCTGGTGGCGCCAGCGAGAGGAGCGATCCATGCCAAGTCCCGACCGCGAACCCTGGCAGGGCTGGTCCAGACCCGCTTTTGATCCCGCAATAGCGCTTTAGTGATACTCTCCACCGGGCGGGTATACGACGGGTGCTTCAGAGCCGGAGGCGGGTCGCTGTCGCCCTGAGCGGCACATGGAATCGCCAGGAATAAGAGCCCGAGTGCCATGCGAGGGGAAGCGATGCCGAGACCTTTCATGAATTGCTTGGAGCGAACACGAGGCGAGTGGGCGTAGCTCACGCAGTGTGAGTCCCATTGGCCGGATCACATCAACATCAAACGGGCGGATACGTGGGCGCACCTGTGGCGCGCCCTCTCACTGGATGCAATTGCAGCGGATGATCCCGACCGGGTCCGCCGGGTGATGCAATGCGGGAATAACCGCACAACATCACAACGCATAGCACCGCTAATCAGCGGTCCATTCTCTCATCTGAAACTTACTAGTATTCGATTACCCCTGGCGGCTAGAGGAGTAGGTCATGGCGATTCGGCCAAGTAGACACTCCTCACACCGTGAGTCCAACGAGTGTTACCACCGGATGCCCCGCCCAGCTGTTCGCCGGAAAGGAAAGATCCGGCGCACTAAACAGGTAGTGCCGCGACATACCGCTTGCTCTCACAGAATTTTCCAACAATGCAACCACGTCAGCGCACCGAGCGGAAATGATAACTCCCGGATTCCAGCGCAACCACAGAGCGGCCGTCTTCCACGCGCGCCGCGCGGACGGCGCGTCCCGATTCGGTGATGGCGCCGTTGGGCATATGGAGCGTGGCCGTGGAGTTGGGCGGGATTGTGAGATCGAGCGTGAATTCCGACGTCCCCTGCTTCCAACTGACGGCGATTGGGCCGTACGGGCCGTCGTAGGAGGCGCGGATGGATTGGCCGGGCGCGGCGCCGGGCTTGATGACCAGCCGTTGGAAGCCGGGGCCATCGGTCTCGATGCCGGCGAGATCGCGGAACATCCATTCCGCTACCGCGCCAAAGGCATAGTGCGAGAACGAATTCATTCCGGGGTTGAAGAAGCCCTTGTCTTTCGTGAACGAGTTCCAGCGTTCCCAGACCGTCGTCGCGCCGTTTTCCACCTCGTAGAGCCAGCCCGGAAACTGCCGCGAGGCGAAGAGCCCGACAGCAGCCGCGTGCTGGCCGTTGGCGGTGAGGACCGGCAGCAGCGCGCGGGTGCCGAGAAAGCCGGTATTCATGCGGCCGCCATTGGCCTGGATGAGCTCGGCGAGCCGGGCCGCGGCGGGGCGGCGCTGTTCTTCGGGGAAGAGACCAGCAAAGAGCGCCAATGCGTAGGCGGTCTGATTGTCGATGGAGAGGCGTGCGGGCATCTGCGAATAGCGTTTGAGAAACGCCGTCTGGACCTGGCGGAACCACTCCTTGTATTGATCGGCCGCGGCTGTACGGCCGGTCGCCTCGGCCATGCGGGCCATCAGGCTGGAGGTATAGGCGAAGTAGGCGGCATCGATCAGCTCCAGTGGAGTCTCTGAATTCATGTTGAGCCAATCGCCCCAGGGATTGCCAATGCGGGCGCCTTCCCAGTTAGGACTCTGCGCCCGGCGGAACTGCATGAACCGCTCCATGGCGGCCCAGTGACGATCGATCACGCGCCGGTCGCCGTAGACTTGGAAGATGGTGAAGGGGCAGATGATGCCGGCGTCCATCCAGGCGGTGCCGTAGGCCGCATTGCCGCCGCCGTGCTGCATGGGGTAGGGGGCATAGTCGGTAAACGCTCCATTGGGCCGCTGCGCCTCCTCCAAATCATCGAGCCACTTGGTGAAGAACGCTGCCACGTCGGCGTTGTAGGAGGCGGTGCGAATGTAGGCCTGGGCATCGCCAGTCCAACCGAGGCGCTCGTCGCGCTGGGGGCAATCGGTGGGGAGCTCGACGAAGTTGGAGCGCTGGGTCCAGACGATATTGCGGAAGAGCTGATTCACGGCCGGATCGGAGGACGTGAACGAGGACGTGAGCGGCGTATCGGAGTGGACAACGACGCCGGTGATGGAGTCAAGCGTGGGCCGGCCGGGATAGCCGGTGACTTCCACGAACTGGAAGCCGTGGTAGGTGAAGCGCGGAGTCCACGTTTCGCCCGCAGGGTCACCGCGGAGGATATACGTATCGGTGGCGCGGGCGCGGCGCAGGTTTTCCGTCATGAGTCGGCCGTCGCTGTGGAGCATTTCGGCGAAGCGGAGTTGGACGCGCGTTCCGGTGGGACCCCGAACGTGGAGGCGCGCCACTCCTGAGAAGTTCTGACCCAGATCGTAGACGAAGACTCCTGGCGCCGGCTCCGTGAGACGTTTGGGGCGGAGCACCTCGACGGGGCGGACGGGCGGGCCAGAGTAGGCCTGAAGGCGGGGCGGCGGGACGAAGCCGAGGTCTATTTCCCGCTCGCCGGAGGTATCGAAGAAGGGCGCCTTCAGCGAGCCATTCCGCGCGGCCGGCACAGCAGACTGCCACTTGGCATCGTCGAACTCGGGCCTGGACCAGTTAGCCGGCTCCAGCCGGGCGTCGTAGGTTTCGCCCATGAGGATATCGGCCTCCTGCAGCGCGCCGGTGGCCTGTTTCCAATTGGACGTGGTGGGCACAACAGTGGATGAGCCATCCGTGTATTCGATTTCGAGCTGAGCGCGGACAGCCGGCGTACGGCCGTAGAAGTTGCGTCCGGTCTTATGCGGCCCGTAACCGACAAGTAGTCCGTAGCCGACGTAGCCGGAATACCAACCGTCGGCGACGATGAAGCCCAGCGCGTTGGCGCCCGGATGGAGCAGCGTGGTGACGTCGTGGGCATTGTAGTAGGCGCGGCTTTTGTAATCGGACCAGCCTGGAGAGAACATCTGATCGGAAACGCGGCGGCCGTTGATGTAGGCGTCATAGATGCCGAGGGCCGTGGCGTAGAGAGTAGCGCGGCGGATCGTCTTCGCGGGCGCAGCGAACTGCTGGCGGTAGTAGCGGGCCGGCGGCAGATGGAGGCTCTTGCGATCCGTGGGGAGCGGCGTCGAGTCCGGGTGGGAGATCCACTCCGAGCTCCAATCGGCAGGCGTCAGCAGGCCCATCGCGAAATGGGCGGGGGCGCTGAAGGCCGTGGGGCGGTTGTCCTTATCCCAGACCTGCACTTTCCAGTGGACAACGCGGCGGGAGACCAGTGGCAAGCCGGCGTATTCCACCTGGGTGGATTGGCCGGATGGGATGCGGCCGGTGTCCCAGAGATCACCCCTCCCGGCTGCCAGCGCTTCGGGCGAGGATGCGGCGAGGATGCGATACGCGGTTTGTTTCTGGCCCCGGATGGGGGATTGAATCTTCCAGGAGAGGCGAGGCCGCGCATCCTCAACGGCCGTGGGATTAACTAGATATTCAGTGCGGAGTTCGTGAACCCGGACGGCCGGCGGCTGGGCAAAGAGCGGCGCGGCCAGTAGGAGAAGGGTGACGATGCGCATGGCGGACACCAGTGTATCGCCGCAAGGAATTTGCCGAGCCTACCGGATGGCGCCGTTGTGCTTTCTAACTCCCGCAGGGCTGTGGCGGAGCGCGTTTTCCAAGGCTTCGCAGAAGAAGTACTCGCCCCACATCACGCTCTCGTCCACGCCCAGCGCCTTGTGAATGTGATAAACGCCGCCCTTGAGAATCCCTTCCCACTTGGCGTCATCCTTGGCGGTGTGTTTTTCGCAGAGGGTGCACAGGATGCGGAGCGCGCTGGAGTAGTAGTAGAAGCCTTTCACCGGATCCGGCAGTTGGCGGCAGAGCCGGAGCAGGCCGGCGGCAGCGATGGCGGCAGCGGAGGTATCTAGCAGGTGGCGGCTGTCGTCGGGCGCCTGGAAATCCCAGGAGGGCACGCCGTCCGGGTTGGTGTGGGTCAGATAGTAATCGGCACAGCCCTGCGCAGTGGCCAGGAAGCGCGGATCGCGCGTGTATTCGTAACAACTGTTGAAGCCGTAGAGCGCCCAGGCCAGGCCGCGGGACCAGCAGGAATCGCCACGGAAGCCCTGGTGCGTCGTCTGCCGGAGGAATTCGCCGGATTGCAGGTCAAAGAGTCCTTCATGGGCAGTGGAGCCATCGCCGCGCACCAAATAGCGGCGTGTGGTGAGGGCGTGGCGGATGGCGATATCGCGCAGCTTGCGGTCTCCGGTTTCGCGCGCCGCGTAGAAAATGATGGCCACGTTCATCATGATGTCGATGAAGATGGAGTCTTCGCTGACGAACGAGCGCAGATACTGGCCCTTTTCCTGGAACCGCAGGGCCATGGTCTTGCCGGCCTGAACAATGACGTCGTTGAGCTTGGGATCGCGTTCCAGTTGTAGCCAGCGGTGATAGGTGGAGAGGAAGATGAAGCCCAGGTCGTGCACGTCTTTGTCATACTGGCGCGGCTCGAGCGGACGCGAGTACTCGATGGCCCTATCCATCCAGAAAGCGCTGGGGCTACCGGCCTCCATCGCGCGGCGGTGGAAGATCCACATCATGCCGGGCAGGAAGCCGTCGCACCAGTGGGTCCACGCCGGTCCCTCGTGTTTCCATTTCCCGTTCTTGGTGTAGATGGGGTAGAAGCCAGGGTGCTTTTCCACCAGACGCTTCACCTGCTTCTCTGCGAAGGTGAGCGTGTCCGCCAACAGGGTTCGGTCGATTTCGGGTCCAAATTGAATCACGGCTATTGATCTCCCGGTGCTTCCAGGGTACGCCAAATCATGGAATATCCGCTTGTCAACTTCGGACGGTTGCCCCTCAATAGCAGCAGCGACGAGCCCTTGGATGCCATGCCGATCTCAGCCGGAGGCAGGCGCAACTCAGGCCGCATGTTGGCGAACATCGTCTGCATGGAGCGTTCCAGCGACGGAATATCGAGCGATGCCGGGAATGCGCCGGTCTTGTTTTCAAACTCAATCCGTAGGGGCACGATGGCAACGAAGCAGTGCCCGAAGGGGAAGTCGCGGCAGACCACCTGATCGAGCCGGGCGCTGACACGCGCGCCCTTTGGCACCAATACCTGCCCATCCCGCTGCGCGTTCTTCGTCACCACAAAACTCACAGGGTCACCGGTGGCGGACTTGCTGAGATCGATGGTCTCGACGAGCTTCATATCCACTGGCAGGTTTTTGGGTAGAGTCACGACGACCCGCGCCTCGGCGGGCTTGGCGTCCGGCGCGGGCTCATCGAAGATGATCGTCGATTCGCCGGAGTACTGCTTGCAGCGCGAGAACACCGTCTTATTGCGGCTCTCCAGGCCCTGAACACCCGTGAGCGTCATATCCATCATTACGGGCAGGACATAAGTGCGGTCGCCGATGGGCAGGCGGGCATATTCGATGAGCTTGTAGCCACGCGCTAGCGGGATCTGCCGGGGAATCTCATCCACCGTCATCTCCAGGCGGATCAGATCCAGAGTGTCTTTGTCGTGCCAGACGTGGCCCTGATAGCCGACCTCGCCCTCGGCGCCGGCGATCCGCATCATGTACTTGCTGGCGTCCATCGGGACTTCGTAATGGAATTTGTGGGCCGGTTTCCCGTTCACGTCCTCCAGCCCGAGGTAGTGAAACCGGGCCTGGCCAGTTAGGAAGATGCTCTTGGCGTGCAGGGCGAAGTCGCCCGTTCCGATGGCGCCCATTCCGCCAACGAGTTTGGTGACATCGGTTTCCTCGAACTTCGGGGAGCCTGGCCAGGCGTAGAGTTCCCTGCCCTCCGCCAGCGCGACCTCGAGACGGATGGTGTCGAGCAACTGGAACTTCTTGGTGGACTGAGTACGCTGGCTGCGCTCTATCGTCTCCACGCAGGTGAAGTTGGGCATACTGCGGAGCATCTCGCTGACCACATGCTGGACTCGTCCGATGAGGATCAACTCCGGCGTCACGGGCTGACCCGAATCATATTGAGCCCACGACGATGCGAGCGGCAGGAGGAATAGACAGAGCCGGGCCCGACGAAGCATACCAAGAGTATAGGCTGCTGGCCGTCTGCTATCCTCACGTCTATGGCCGTCAAAGTAACAGTTTTTAATAATGGCCCCCTTCGGATCGAAGGGGACGCCGGGGATTTCGCGATCTGCGATGCCCAGGGCAACGCGTTCGGGCTTGCCGGGCGAGCGGCCATCGGGCTGTGCCGGTGCGGACACTCGGCCAACAAGCCGTTTTGCGATGGGTCACATGCCAGACAGGGTTTTGAATCGGTATGCGAGGCGCGCGAACTGCCACCGGTCAAGCCAAAGGTATAAACCGAACGAACGAACTTAGAGGGAACGTGATGAAGCGGATGACATGGGTGGTGGGGACAGGCGTACTGGCTCTGTCCCTGGTGATTTCGGGCTGCGCCAAGAAGGAGTCCGAGACAGAGAAGCAACTCGCCGAAACGCAGAAGCAGTTGGATGAGGCCAAGAAGAAGATGGAGGCGGCGGGCATCAAGCCAGATCCGGCGGCTGAGTCCACTGGGGCGGCGGCAAGGGCGGGCACGGCCCAAAATGCGGCGGCGGGCGACCAGAACAGAGCTGGCATGGAGCAGAACCGCCAGGGCGTGGAAGAGGCCAAGCGCATGGCTGGGCCGGCGCCTACCCACACGATCCCGGCCGGCACGCCGATCTCAGTCCGCACGACCGGCAAGATCTCGACGAAGACAGCTGCCAGCGGATCGCTGTTTGAGGCGACGCTGAATCAGCCGCTCGAGGTCGACGGCTACCTGGTGGCCGCGCGCGGCGCCACGGTGGAGGGGGTTGTCGAGAATTCGGACCCAGGCGGAAGGGTGAAAGGCGTGGCCTCCATCACGGTGGCATTGCGCCGCCTCATCATGGCCGACGGCAGAAGCCTGGCCATCAGGACGGGCCAGTACTCCGCCGTTGCGAAGAAGAGCACTGGGAAAGATGCGATGAAGGTTGGAATCGCATCTGGCATAGGCGCAGCCATCGGCGCGATCGCGGGCGGCGGCAAGGGCGCCGCTATCGGCGCCGGAGCGGGTGCGGCCGGCGGCACTGGCCTGGTGCTCGGAACCAGGGGAGAAGCAGCGGAATTGCCGGCCGAATCAGTCCTTTCGCTTAAGCTGACTGCTCCGGTCAGTGTGCAGGAACTGAAGAGATAGAGTGATCGCAGTGAGACCACGCGGGACCATGTTGGGGCGACTCCGCTCCAGGCTGTTCACCATTCCCGCGGCGTCTTTGGCAACAGCCGTGCTCATCAGCACCGCGGTTGTCACTTTGGTGTTCGGCTATTGGGCACGCTGGCAGGAGTGGCTCTACCGCCTTTGGGGCGGCACGGTGCTCTTCATTTTTGGCGCCCGTGTGAGAGTGCGCGGCGCGGAGAATCTGACGCCGGGCTCCAACTACGTGATCGTTTCCAACCACCTGAGCCTGGTGGACACGCCGGTGATGTTCCGCTGCCTGCCCGTGCCGTTCAAATTTCTGGCCAAGCACGAACTTCTAAAGGTCCCCTTCATCGGCTGGTATCTGAAGCGGGCCGGGCATCTGACGGTAGACCGTGCATCGCTGCGATCCTCAATCACAAGCATGAACGAGTGCGCCCGGCTGATCCGCGAGAAACACCTCTCGGTGCTGATCTTCGCCGAGGGCACGCGCAGCCTCACGGGTGAGATGCAACCATTCAAAGAGGGAGCAGCGTACCTATCGGTCCAGTCCGGCGTGCCGGTGGCGCCCGTGGCCCTGGTGGGGACTTGGGACGTGCTGCCGGCGAAGTCGGCCTACTTCATGCCGGGCGACGTGGAGATGCGCATCGGCGCGCCGCTCAGCCCGGAGGGCTATACGCTAAAGACGCGCGCCGCGTTTACGGCGCTAATGGAAGAGCGCGTGCGGGCGCTGATGAAGGACCCACTCGGCTAAGGCGTCTGCCGCCGGATCTGATCGATCATGGCCGTCGTGAAGGCGTCCACGAAAGTGCGGCCGCCGTTCATCAGGTTGTCGCGGGTCATGTAGTCCACTTCAAAATCCGGCAGCGCGCCCACGTTTTCGATGAAGTCTGTAGGCGGCAAGCCTGGCGCGGTGACGAGTTTCCCGCGGGTGCCGAGCGAGATACTGAGCGCCACGTTGCCTTCGGTGTAGAAACCGCTATCCGGATTGTAGGAGAGCCCGCCGCCGCCGGCCGTCTGCTTGCCGAACATCAGAGCGCGTCCGGCATCCTGGAGGACGGAAGGAAACACATCGGCGGAGGAGGTGGAGAACTCGTCGATCAGCACGATCATGGACTTGTCGTAGGCCCCAGGCGCGGGTTGCAGATCGAGCGAGAAGCCGCAGACCGGCAGCGGTCCTGTGATGCCGCGATACTCCTTGTAGGCGGTGTCCAGGTCATTTAAGAACACTTTCAGATAGGCACGGGTGGCTGCGTCAGCGCCAGATTCCAGGGCCGCCTCATAGTCCGCACGGGCGTTGTCCACCATGCTGAGAGTCGGCCGGAATTCGTCCCCAACCGTGCGGAAGGGATAGTTGATCAGCCGTGTGAGGATATCGTTGGTCAGGCAGACGTCGCCGCCTGGATTCCGCATCACGTCGACGATCAACCCGTTCGTGTTGACGCGGAAATAGGCAATTTCCGCATCGATAGCGCGCAGCATGGCGGCACGGGCGCTGGTGCCGCTGGGAAACTCGGGAATTCGCAGGAAACCGATCGTGTAGCCGGCCGCTTCATACGTCCCGGTGTAAATGGGATCGAAGGCGCCGCGGCCCAGGCGGACGATGAAGTTGGAGGGGAGCGTGAAGACGGGCGGCACGGCGCCGAAGTTGCGGAGCCGCTTGAAGGCGGGCGCCCGGCGCTCCGTGAGCGAGATGCGGGGAGAGCCGCTCATCGCGGACATGGGTGTTGGCACCGGGCCGATCTGCGTGAGCGGCGTGCCGGACTTCAACCACGGCATCGAGTAGGTCTCCAGCGCGCCGGTAGCCGCGCGGCGCACCACCACCGTGGCGCGGACGCCCACCTCGTGAGCGCGCGGGATCACCTGCTGCACACGAAACGTGATCTGATCCAGAGCCCAGCGGCGGGTGGCCCGGGGATTGGCGAACGATTGCAGCTTCGCTACACGACTGGTCCACGCCTCGACGGTCTCCCCATCGACGGAGACGAGTTCGTCGCCGATCTGGAATGGATATTGTGAAACCGGCAGCCATGCGCGATTGATGCTCTCCAGCAAAGCCACGTCGTCATAGAAATCAACGAGGAACGGCAACTCGGCCGCGAAGTCGCTTTGCAGGAAGTAGCCGGAGTGGAGATCGCGCAGCGACGCGATGTATTCCATGCAGATCTCGTAGTATTCGAGATCCTCCTTGGCGGCGGCGACGCGCGCGAGCCACGGCTGGATCTGGAGCGCATCGTAGTGAAACGCGTCCATTTTCCACTGGTAGGGCGCGTACGCCTTGGCCACCGAACCCGCCAGCTGTTCAAAGTCGACACGCCGCTGAGCGGCGGTTGTCTGCGCGGCGGCCGGCAGGCTCAGAAAGAAAAGCGCAAGGGCGAGCCAGCAGAACCTGCCTGACTTGATAGAATGTTGGCTTACCGGAAGACCGGTGCCGGGAGGTAGTGATAAGGTGATCGCCATGGTTCTCCGCTTCTATAGTTGTCTGTTTGCCCTCGCGCTGGGGCTGTTCATGACAGGCGTGTCTACGGTGCTGTTGCTCAGCGGCTCGCAGAACTACAAGTTTGACATGCTGCCCTTCTGGAAAGGGGAGAGCGCCTTGTACGGCCTGCTGGCGCTTGGCATTCTGGGCATCGCGGCGGCGGCTTTGGCGCTGCTGGGCAAGTTGAAACCGATGATCGTGCTGTACACTCTGGCGGCGTTCGCCCTGCTGGTATATGGCTACTTCGTCAGCCCGGTGTACCGTTTTGGCGGCGAGGCCGAGGCGAAGTCCACCCTATGGCTCGTGCTGGCGGCGTTTGCGGCATTCCTGGCATCGCTGATGCATCTCAAGAGCCCCAAGCGCGCGTGAACGTAATTGGGACCGTCCCCGAATTACCAGAGCTCGTGAATGGGCTTGTACTCTTCGTCCTGGTTGGTCGGCACCAGGGCGAAGCCGCGGTTGAGCGGGTCGTCGCGATAGACTTTCGTCCAATCGATGCCCAGCGCCGAGTAGATGGTGGCCTCGAAGTCTTCGGGGCGGATCTCGCGGTTGGCGGACCATCCGAACTCATTGATCACCGCACCGATTGAATCGGTCTTGCCGATGGCCCGGCCGCCCTTCACGCCGGCGCCGGCCATCATCGCCGCTTGCGTGAAGAAGTGGTCGCGCCCGCCGCCGGAGTTCAGCGGGCCGACGGTGCGGCCAAATTCCCCCAGACAAAAGACCAACGTCTCATTGAGCAACCCTTCGTTTTTGAGGTCGGCAATGAGCGTGCCCAACGCTGCGTCAAAGGTGCGGCCCGTTGACGTGGCACTAGACGGATTCAAGCCGTTGCCGGTGTAGATGTTGGTGTGCAGATCCCAGCCGCCGACCGTGATTTGGATGAAGCGTGTGCCCAGGCGGGAGCGCAGGAGGTTGCGCGCCGCAATGCAGGCATTGCCGAAGCCGCTGGTACCGTAGCGGGCGCGCTCGGCGGCGTCGAATGTGAATACCTTGTCGACGTCGCCGTTGTACATCAGCATCCGGGCACTGAGGTTGAACTGCTCCATCTCCTTGACGCTGGGACCGATCTCGCCCCAGGCCCGAGTCTCGGCGTCGAGTTCCAGCAGCAGGCCGTAGCGCCGGTCGAAATTCGCGGCGCCGACTGGGCTCTGCGTGTTGCCGAGACCGCCCCCGCCGGGATTGACATAAAACGGAGCGTGGCGCGGAGCGAGATAGCCCTGGGACGGCCCTCCACCGGAATTGAGCGAAAGGAATGCGGGGAGGATGGAATCGGGATCGCCCAGTTCCCGCGAGACCACGGAGCCGATGTGCGGCGCGATCTTCGAGAGCCCGGACAAGGGATTGCGCCCGATCTGCACCCAGGTCTGCACGATGCCGTGAACCAGCGCGTAGGCGCGCGCAGCGCGCACCATTGCCAGAGAGTCCATCTGTTCGGCCAGTTTGGGAAACAACCCGCGCGGCCAGCGGATGTCGCCGTATGAGGTCGGCTCCATCGCCGGCAGTGTCCACGCGCCTTCCTTCAAATCAAAGGTATCCGCGTGAGAGGGCCCTCCGGCCATCATCACAAAGATCACGTTCTTTGCCGTGCCCACCGGCGATGAGGCGCCCTTCGCGATGGTCTCCAGCGAACGGCCAGGCAAGAAGAAACTGCCGGCCACGGCAGCGCCGGCGTGCTGGAAAAAGACGCGGCGGTCCATGGCGGACCGCCGCCAGAAGTGGGTACCGGAATCAGGAGTGCGGGGCTTCATGAGATCTCCCTCTTAATAGCTGAACAGGAACTCGGTCTTATTGATGAGCGCCCAGGCGAGGTCTTCCACGTTGGTGTTGCGATTGGAATTGGCTCGTGTCAGAAACTTCATGGCGACGCCGCGCTCATACTCGGTGGGCGAGCGGGAGATGAAGGTCAGGAACATGTCGTCGACGACGGCGGCATTGTCCTTATTGGCGGCCATTCTCACCAGATAGGGCGACGCGGTGGCGCCGGTGGCACGCACGCGGTTGTTGACCACGGAGGAGTTCATCATGTTGAGCCACATGAGAATCGAGCCGGACTGCGAGCGCTGCAACGTGTCCCGGTTGCCGCGGGTGAACGAGTTCATGAAACCGTTGGCAGTGCCATCGGAGCGGGGTTCCACTGGCTCCGGCAACTGCATCGCCCACGACACCTTTTCGGTGTAGCCGCCGACGGTGTAGGCGGGCATCAGCGCGGTGGACTTGGTGATGGCGTCGTGTACTTCCTCGGCTTCCAGACGGCGTGGAATGTGCCGGGCAAACAATGGCGCCTGGGTGATGTTCCAATCGCCGTCGTAGCGGGAGCTGAGCTGATAGGCTGTGCTACTGGCCAGAAAACGCAGCGTTTCGCGCAGATTGTAGTCGTTATCGCGCACAAAAGTAGCCAATTTTTCCAGTAGCAAAGGGTGGGATGCCTGGTAGGCCCAACCAGCGGGCGGCTGTACGCTGGGGTCAAGCCGGGCCGGATCCAAACCGTCCACCGGCTCCGCCAATGCCAGATTGAACATCGCCTTCCAGAGCCGGTTGGCGTAGTTGCGGGCGAACATGGGATCACGGATCATGCCCTGCGCAAACGATGCCCGCCAGTCGCCAGCGGCGGCCGTGCCGTCGCGATACATGGGCGTCAGGTTGGTGGTGGTGACACCGTTGATCACTTGCGGAACGCGATTGGGACGGTTTCCGTAGTTCGTGTTCAGCGTGTAGAATCCGTTGGCACGCTCTACGATGTTGGTGGAGTTGGTATAAAAATTGGTGGCGTCGTTACCGGGGTAGCCCTGGATACTGGTGCGGGCGAAGTGGGCAGACATGCGTTGGGCTTCCAGACGGGTGGCCTTGGCGCCCCAGGCGGATACCTGATCGAGATGGAACTTGCCGTTGTGGCAGCTGAGGCAATCGTAGTGGGAGAGGCCGAGGAACGCGGTGGCAGCCTTCACCATCGTGAGATCGTACGTATCCTGAGCCGGGCCCATCGGCGCCAGACCGCGGAGCAGGAAGTTCGTGCCGGCGGTGGCGCGGTCGTAGTTGTTGCCGGTGGCCGTGACCATCTCCCAGGCGATGTCGCGCCAGGGCTTGCTCGTGGCGATGGCGTCCTTGATGTATTCGAACAGCCGGTTGCGGCCTTCCTGCCCCTGATTCCGGTTTTGCGCAGTCTGGGCATTTTGCAGCAGGTCGCCCAGCCAGACGGCCCACTTGTCGTTGAATTCGGGTGAGTTCAGCAGCCTGTCGATCAGCGCATCGCGCTTGTCGGCGGCGGCATCGGCTGTGAAGGCGACGATATCGGCGGCGGACGGAATGCGGCCCGTGAGATCCAGAGTCACGCGGCGGATGAACTCCTCGTCCGTGCATATGGCCGCCGACGAGAGGCCCTCGGCTTCCAGGCGGCGGAATATCTCCTCGTCGATGAAACTGCGGACCGGCATCTCCTGGGGCGCCACCGCGCTCCCAGCGGAGCGGGACTTGCCCAGCGCGCGGGAGAACGCAATTGTGCGCTCATACGCTTCGCTGCGCGCCTGCGCGGCCCGGTTGAGCGTCTCGTCAGGCGCAACGAGGTAGGTGCAGTTTTGACCAGAGGCTGGTGGAAGGTCGGCAAGCTCCTGGGCGTGGGCGAGCAGCGCGAGCGAGCCGACAAGTGAGGCCATCAGAGAAAGATGGTAAAGGCGGAAAGTCATGTTCACCCCGGATCGACAAATTATAACAGGAGCTGGCCGTTCAGTGATTCGAACCCCGTCAGAGACCGCAAGTTTCGGGAACGAGGATTTCGCGCGCCGCGTCCTGACGGGCATGAAGTGGATCATCGTGCTGGTCGTATCGGCAAATGGACTGATCTTCGGCCAAGGCGCCTGGCAACGGGACTTCCAGAAAAACCACTTTACCGCCGGGCTGGGCGTGGCGCTGCCGGGAGGCGATCTTAAGCCCTTCTACAAAAGTGCATTTGGCTGGAGCGTGGCGTACGGCTACCGGCCCGTGAAATGGCTCCAGGCCGATTTTGGCTACGATGGGGCCTACAATGCGGCTGACGTGAACGCCTACCAGAGCAGCGGATACGGTCCGCTGCGCATCGCGGACTATCAGACATTCATCCCTTTGGGCGGACGCGTAGTGTTGCCGCTGGCGCACGGGCGGGTGGAGCTCTACGGTGGCGGCGGCGGAGCCTACGCCCGGTATTCCGAATCGCTGCGGCAGCCGGACGACTATACGAGGATTGGTTGCCCAAGCTGCCAGGCTCGCGACGGCTGGGGCTACTATGCGATGGTCGGCGGGAGTGTGGCTCTGGATGCCGGCCAGCGGCTCCGCCTGGGTGTAGTGACGCGGGCATACCGGGTGGAGACGAAGGGCGCCATCGTGGGCGTACTGCCGAGTTGGCGTACCGACGACCGCTGGCTGAACACGTATTTGACGCTCACTGCCAGCTTTTAATTGCGCCCCGTCCCCGGCTTGGTCCGGTGTGGCTACTTGATCTCTTTCGAGTTGGCGGTGGCGGGCTCGACACCCCAGTTTTCGCGGATCACGAGCGTCTGATCCGAGTAGAAGGTCCGGCGCCCGGTCTGGCCAAACGCGGTGGGCACTGCGGTGATGGTGTAGCCCTCTTTCGAGGCGGCAACGGTGAACTTGTAGCCCGTCTTTTCGCCCAGTGCGAAGTCCCCGGGGATCAGATCGGCGGCAGCCGGTCCGGCCGTGCCAGAGGCGGGCGGGCCGAGTTGCACCAGAGTTTCGGCGAACTTGCCGAACTGGGAGAAGTACTGAGTCTGCGCCGTGTGGATGGTCCCGATCTGCTTGGTGGCCGCCATTTCCATGGCAAGTTGCCTGGCGCTGGCCAGTTTGGGCGCCGCGATGGCGGCGATCACCAGAATGATGGCGATGACGATCAGCAACTCGATCAGCGAGAAGCCAAGGCGGCGGCGGGAAGCGAGCCGGCGGGAAGTAAGTGACGAGCGCATGGTAATACCTTCCTCTATCTTAGACGCACTCAGGCCGGCGGGCGTGCAGAGAAGTTGAGCTGACGGAGTTGAGCCGCGAGGCCGGGCAGCAGGTCCAGGCGGAGCGAGTTGGCGCCATCGGAAAGGGCCTGCGGCGGATTGTCGTGGACCTCCAGAAAGACACCATCCACGCCAACAGCCACGGCCGCCCGCGAGAGGGGCGCGATGAACTGCGGCGCGCCGCCGGCGCCAGGCAGTTGAACGGAGTGGGTGGCGTCGAAAATGACGGGATAGCCGGATTCCCGCATCACGACGAGGCCGCGCATATCCACGACGAGGTTGTTATAGCCGAACGACGAGCCACGCTCGGTCAACAGAATACGGGTGTTGCCGGTGGAGGCAACCTTATCGGCCGCGTGGCAGATGTCGTGGGGCGCCACAAACTGCCCCTTCTTGATGTTGACGGCACGCCCAGTGCGGCCGGCCTCCAGCAGCAGATCGGTCTGACGGCAGAGGAATGCCGGGATCTGGAGAATGTCGGCGACTTCCGCCACGGGGCCGGCCTGATCCGGCGTGTGGATATCGGTGACGATGGGAAGCCCCGTAGCCTGTTTCACGGCGGCGAGGATGCGGAGCCCCTCCCTCATCCCGGGTCCGCGATAGGCCGCGCCGGTGGAACGGTTGGCCTTGTCAAAGGACGCTTTGAACACGAACGGCTCACCCAGGGCCTGCCAGATGGCCCGGGCCATGAACAGAGTATGTTCGCCGGACTCTATCACGCACGGGCCGCAAGTGAACACCAGCGAGCCGCTGCCGAAGACGATGCCGGGCGCTATGGAGACTGGTTTCATTCGGCAAAGAGTGGATTGGATTCCGTATTCAAACGCTTCAGCCGGTACTGATAGGCCGCGCCGATGAATGCCTGGAAGAGCGGGTGAGGGGTGAGCGGCTTGGACTTGAACTCCGGATGGAACTGGCAGCCAAGGAAATACGGGTGATCCGGAAGTTCGCAGATTTCAACGAACTTGCCGTCTTGTGAGCGGCCCGTGATGCGCAGTCCCTGCCTGGTGAGCTGCTCTTCGTAGGCGCGGTTGAACTCGAAACGGTGGCGGTGGCGCTCGCTGATCTGATCCACTGCGTAGGCGCGGCGGGCGAAGGAGTCTTCGGCCAGGTGGCAATCGTAGGCGCCAAGGCGCATTGTGCCGCCCAACTCTTCGACGCCCAGCAGATCGCGCAGCTTATAGATGACGGGATGAGGGGCGGCGTTGTCGAACTCCGTGGAATCCGCTCCGGCCAGACCGCAGACATTGCGGGCAAACTCGATGACGGCCGTCTGCATGCCAAGACAGATGCCGAAATAGGGCACAAGTCTCTCGCGCGCGTAGCGGATGGCGTGCAGCATGCCCTCGATGCCGCGCTTGCCGAAGCCGCCCGGCACCAGAACGCCGTCATAGTGCTCGAGTGTCTCGGCACATTCGGGCCAACTGAGCCTCTCCGCATCAATCCACTTCATCTCCACCTTCAGGCCGTGGTGGATTCCGGCGTGGAGGAGGGCCTCTTTGAGCGATTTGTAGGAATCTTCGTACTCGACGTACTTGCCGACCAGGCCGATGCGCACCTCGTCGTTGGGATTCTGCATGCGGTGGAGCATGGCGGACCACGCCGTGAGGTCGCGCTCCTTGGCATTGGTGAGTTGCAGCAACTCCACGACACGGTCATCCACGCCCTGCTCCGCAAAAAGCAGCGGGATCTGGTAGACGGTGGTGACGTCGTAGCAGGAGATGACGGCGTCTACATCGACGTCGCAGAACTGGGCGATTTTGTCCTGCTGATCGGCCGGCAGCGGGCGTTCCGAGCGGCACACGAGGATGTCGGGCTGGATGCCCATGGAGCGCAGTTCTTTGACGGAGTGCTGCGTGGGCTTGGTTTTCAGCTCCTGGGCGGCCGCAATCCACGGCACATAGGAGACGTGGACGAAGAGAGTGTTGCGCCGGCCCAGCTCATGCCGCATCTGGCGCAGGGCCTCGGTGAAGGGCTGCGACTCGATGTCGCCCACGGTGCCGCCGATCTCGCAGATGACAACATCGACGCCATCGGCCACCTTGTGGGCCGCGGCCTTGATCTCGTTGGTGACGTGCGGGATCACCTGGACGGTTTTGCCGAGATAATCGCCGCGGCGCTCGCGCGTGATGATGCGCTCGTAGATGCGGCCGGAGGTGAGGTTGTTGTTCTGGGTGAGATGGGCGTGGGTGAACCGCTCATAGTGGCCGAGGTCGAGATCGGTTTCGGCGCCGTCGTCGGTGACGAAGACCTCGCCATGCTGAAAGGGGCTCATGGTGCCGGGGTCCACATTCAGGTAGGGATCGAACTTCTGCATGTTCACTTTGAGGCCGCGGCTTTCGAGGAGACAGCCGATGGACGCGGCCGCGATGCCTTTCCCGAGGGAAGAGACGACGCCACCTGTAACGAATATGTATTTAGCCATGGTGCTTGGGAATAACGTTCGTGCGTATGAAGAAGGACTGGACGTGAGCGAGATCTTCCGGCGTGTCTACGCCAATGGTTTCGTATTCGGTTTCGGCAACCCGGATGGCGATGCCGTTTTCGAGAGCGCGGAGCTGTTCCAATTTCTCGGCGTCTTCCAGCGGACCGGGTTGGAGAGCCGAGTAGCCGAGCAACAGGGCACGGCGGTAGACATAGAGGCCGATGTGTTTCCAATAGACCGGGCTGGCGCCCCGCGGGTAAGGGATGGGCGAGCGGGAGAAGTAGAGGGCGTAGCCGGAATGGCCCGTCACCACCTTGACGACGTTGGGGTTATCGACGTCGGCCTGATTGGTGATGCGCTTCTTCAGGGTGCTCATCTGGCAGGCTGGATCTTCCAACAGGGTGAGGATGGCTGCGTCGATGGCGGCGGGATCGATGAGGGGTTCGTCGCCCTGGATGTTGACGATGACTTCGGCGGAGGTATGCGCGGCGGCCTCGGCCACCCGGTCCGTTCCGGAGACGTGGTCCGAACGGGTCATGCAGACGTCAGCGGAGAAGGACCGGGCGGCGGCGGCGATCTGGTGGTCATCGGTGGCGACGACGACGGAGGTGAGAAGGCTGGACCGGCACGCGCGCTCCCAGACGTGCTGGATCATGGGTTTTCCGCCTAGGGAGGCGAGGGGTTTACCGGGGAATCGGGTGGAGGCGAACCGAGCGGGAATGACACCCAGAACTGTGGGGGGCACGTTCGACTATAGCACAAAACGGGCGCCCGAGATCAGATCGAAACTTGTGTTCCCAAATCGCTCCATCGTTCGTCTAAGAGGTACGGATGTGTGTGCGTGGAGCGCGATCAGCGAAAATGACGCATAATATAGTTGGCTTACCCGGAGCGGAAACGGATCTGGTCTATGTGGCGTAAAACTTTTGTTTTCTGTCTCTTGAGCTCGGCCGCAGGCGCTGGATGGCTGGCTTGGGCGCAAGAGGCGCGGCCGAAGATCACGCCCCGGCCCAAAGCCGGAGCGGAAGTGCCGGAGAGCGAACGGATCACGCCCAACCTTCGCATCGACACAAACCAGGTGCTGATTCCGGTCACTGTCACTACGCCGCTCAACCAGTTTGTCACCGGCATGGACAAGGAGAACTTTCGGCTCTTTGAGGACAAGATGGAGCAGGAAGTGACCTACTTCGCCAGCTTCGACGCGCCACTCTCGGTAGGGCTGGTTTTCGACGCCAGCGGCTCGATGGGCAACAAGCTGAACAAGAGCCGGCAGGCTGCGGCCCAGTTCTTTAAGACCGCCAACCCGGAGGATGAGTTTTTCCTGGTGCAGTTCAACGACCGGCCCACGCTGGTGGTGCCATTTACGCAGAACACCGAGGATATCCAGAGCCGGCTGACGTTTACGCAGGCCAAAGGCCGGACGGCGCTGCTGGACGGCATCTATCTGGCGCTGCAGGCGCTGAAGAAGAGCCGGAATCCGCGGCGGGCGCTGCTGATCATCTCGGACGGCGGCGACAACTCCAGCCGCTACACGGAAAACGAGGTGCGCAACCTGCTGAAAGAGGCCGACGCGCAGATGTACGCGATTGGCATATTTGAGGCGATTGGCGCGCGCGGACGGACGGCAGAGGAGTTGTCAGGTCCCGGGTTACTGAACGAACTGGCGGAGATGACTGGAGGACGGCACTTTCCGGTGGATAATCTAAATGAGCTGCCGGACGTGGCGGCGAAGATCGGGATCGAACTGCGCAACCAGTATGTTCTGGGCTATGTGTCAAGGAATCAGAACCGCGACGGGAAGTACCGTCGGGTATCGGTGAAGCTGAATCAGCCGCGCGGCCTGCCGCCGTTGCGGGCTTTGCACCGGCAAGGGTATTATGCACCAACTCAGTAGACGTGGCGCGCTGGCAGTTTTGGCGGGAACCGCCTGGGCCGGCGTGCAGCCGCCAGAGACGCCGGATGACGGCAGCGTGATCCGGGTAGACACGCGCCTGGTGGTATTGCATTGCGCCGTGCTGGATGGCAGTGGCCGGCTCGTCACCAACCTGACGCAGCAGCAGTTCAAGGTCTACGAGAATAAGGTCGAGCAGCCTGTCAAGGTCTTTCGCCGCGAGGACATCCCGGTCTCGATCGGGTTGGTCATTGACAATAGCGGGTCGATGAGCGGGAAGCGGAAGAGAGTGGAGGCCGCCGCCATCGAACTGGTGAAGGCCTCCAACCCGCAAGACGAGGTGATGATCGTCAATTTCAACGACGAGGCCTACCGGGACGTGGAGTTCACCAACGACCTGAAGAAGATGGAGGCCGGGCTGGCCCGCATCGACGCAAGGGGCGGGACGGCCATGCGGGACGCGGTGGCCATGACGATGGACTACGTGCAGAAGAATGGGAAGAAGGACAAGAAGGTTCTGCTAGTGGTGACCGACGGCAACGACACGGCGTCAGTGAGCCTCACCCTGGAGCAACTGGTGGAGAAGGCGCACAAGAGCAACGTACTGATCTACGGCATCGGAATCCTCGACAAGCAGGATCGGGACTGGCGGCAGGCCAAGCGCGCGGTGGATGCATTGACGACGGCATCCGGCGGAGCGGTCTACTATCCGGGCGAGGTGGGCGAAGTGGAGACGATTGCCAAGCAGGTTGCCCACGACATCCGCAGCCAGTATGTTATCGCGTACTCGCCTCTCAACCAGAATCTGGATGGAACGTTTCGCAACATCAGAGTGGCGGCGTCCGGAGGGCGTTATACGGTGCGGACGCGTAACGGCTACTACGCCACGGCCGAGCCGCGTCGGCGAAGCTGAGGCGTGACGCTAGAATAAAGTCAGCACAGCATGACGCATCGACTGAGCAGGAGAGAGGCGCTGTCCGCGCTGGCCGCGCTTGCCGTGGGGGGTGGCGCAGCCTGGGGCCGACAACAGCCGCCGCTGCCGCCGGACGATGGCAGCGTGATCCGGGTGGACACGCGGCTGGTAGTGCTGCACTGTTCGGTGCTGGACCACAGCGGCAAGCTGATCACCAACCTCCCGCAGAAGGATTTCCGGGTCCTGGAGAACAACATCGAGCAGCCGGTGAAGGTTTTCCGGCGCGAGGACATTCCGGTATCCATGGGAATCGTCATCGACAACAGCGGCTCGATGCGCGACAAGCGGCAGAGGGTGGAGGCGGCGGCGATCAAGCTGGTGAAGGCATCGAATCCGCAGGACGAGGTATTCATCGTCAATTTCAACGACGACGCTTACCTGGACGTGCCATTCACCAATGAACTGCCCAAGCTGGAAGAAGGCGTGGCGCGGATCGATTCGCGTGGCGGCACGGCAATGCGGGACGCGATTTCCATGTCGATTGACCATGTCAAGAGCGAGGGCAAGAAGGACAAGAAGGTCATCCTGGTGGTGACGGACGGCAATGATACGGCATCGCTGGGCATCACGCTGGAAAAGCTGGTGGAGAAGGCCCATAAGAGCGAAGTATTGATTTACGCCATTGGCATCCTGGGCAAGGAAGACCAGCGCGATGCCAAGAAGGCGAAGCGAGCCATTGACGCGCTGACGAAGGCGTCCGGCGGGGCGAGCTACTATCCGAACGACGTAGTGGAAGTGGAGGCGCTGGCCGAGCAGGTGGCGCACGATATCCGCAACCAGTATGTGATTGGCTACTCGCCGATCAACCAGAATCTGGACGGGACGTTCCGGACGATCAAGGTGATGGCGGCGGGCGGGAAGTTGACGGTACGGACGCGCACCGGCTACTACGCCACGCCGGAGCCCAAGAAGAAGAGTTGATGATACGGTTTTTATGGCGAGCGTCGCGCGGATACCGGCTGCGGCCGTGGCGTAACCCTTACATTCTATGGCGGATTGAGACGTACTGGGGCCTGCATGCCGAGCGGATTACGCCGGGCCAGTTCTGGCGTTTCTTGTGGGTGCACCGGCGGGAATTCCAGCGCTTTTTGAGTTGGGCGGGGCGTATGGCGGCGGGCTGAAGAAGCGCTGAATTTGCGGAAGCGCCCGGGATCGTGTAGAGTTAGAAGTTGCGGCGCCCGCGTGGCACAGGAGTGTGCCTGAACGCGAGCAACCACCCTTTCGGGTGGCCTCCACGAGGGCTCCGGTTCCAGGCTAGAGGAATGAACATGTACGCAGTGATTGAAACAGGCGGAAAGCAATATCGCGTCACGCCGGGCGCCACGATTGTGGTGGAAACCCTGGTGGGCGACGCGGGCGCAGCCGTGCAGTTTGACAAAGTTCTGGCCGTAGGCAAGGACGACGGCGAAATCCTGGTGGGTTCCGACGTGGCTGGCGCAAAGGTGACGGGCTCCATTAAGGGCCATGACCGTGGCGACAAGATTCTGGTTTTCAAGTTCAAGCGCAAGAAGCAGTACCGGAAGACCATTGGACACCGGCAGAATCAGACGGCGGTTACCATCGCCGAGATCGTGGCATAGGCCGCGCTTCAGGCTAGGAGAGATATATGGCGCATAAAAAAGGACTTGGCTCATCAAAGAACGGTCGCGATTCCACCGCGCAACGTCTGGGCATCAAGGTTTTCAGTGGTCAGGTGGTGACGGGCGGCTCCATCATCGTGCGGCAGCGCGGTACGCGTTACAAGGCTGGCGAGAATGTGGGCCAGGGCAAGGATGACACCTTGTTCGCCACGATCTCCGGCCGAGTGGAATGGCGTGACCGGGGCCGCATGGGCAAGTACGTCAACGTCTTCGCGCTGGAAGCGTAGTTTCAGCGCCGCAGGGCGCTATTAAGAATGAGGGCCGCCGGGCGGAGACGCCTCAGGCGGCCTTTTCTATTGTTCAGGGGATGCTGCTTGGCAGCATCGGGCGCGGACGGGGCAGAGGATTGATTCATGTTTGTCGATGAAGTAATTATTAAAGTGAAGGCGGGCGACGGCGGCAACGGCTGCATGGCGTTCCGGCGCGAGAAGTTCGTCCCCAGGGGCGGACCGAACGGCGGTGACGGAGGGCGGGGCGGTGACGTGATCCTGTACGCCAGCACGCACCATAACACCCTGCTCCACTTCCGGTTCAATCCTGAGCACACGGCGGAACGCGGACGGCACGGCGAGGGCAGCCAAAAAACCGGCCGCAACGGCGATTCCATCGAGGTGCCGGTTCCCGTTGGGACGATCGCCTGGGACTACGAAACGGGCGAGATGCTCCACGATTTCACGGAAGTGGGAGAAACCTACGTCATTGCCAGGGGCGGGGGCGGCGGGCGGGGCAATCAGCATTTCGCGACGTCCACCCATCAGGCGCCCACGCGGCATGAGCCGGGTCGTCCGGGTGACGAGAAGAAGGTCCGGCTGGAGTTGAAACTGCTGGCCGATGTCGGGCTGGTGGGCTATCCGAATGCTGGCAAATCCACGCTAATTTCGAGGATCTCCGCGGCTCGGCCAAAGATTGCGAACTACCCCTTCACGACTCTGGAGCCAAACCTTGGCGTGGTGCAAGCCGACGATCTGAAGACGTTCGTGGTGGCGGATATCCCGGGACTGATCGAGGGCGCGCACGAGGGCCACGGCCTGGGCATTCAATTCCTGCGCCATGTGGAGCGCACCAAGATGCTGCTGCACCTGGTGGACGTGAGCGAGATGAGCGGGCGCGAGCCGAAGCACGATTTCGACGTCATCATGAAGGAACTTGAGAGCTTCAGCGACGAACTGGTGGCCAAACCGATGTTCGTGGTGGCAACCAAGAAGGACGTCGCGCAGGACAAGAAGCGCGTGGAGAGCTTGCGGCGCAAGGCGAAACGCAAGGGGATGCCGTTCTTCCAGATCTCCGCGGTGACTGGCGAAGGCATCTCGGCGTTGGTGCGGGCAGTGACGGATCGCGTTTTCGAGATTCGCATGGCGAGCGAACCGCCGCCGGTGAAGCGTGTGTTCGTGCCTCTGTCCGAGGATCCGCCACCGACAGAGCCGGAGTAGGACGACCGGGCGGGACGGGCGCCTATTTCCGTTTCCGGAGCACTGCCAGCACCGTGGCGAATCGAAACGCCAATTCGGCATGCGCCCGCCGGAGAGAGGCCTCCACGGCATCCGGACCCGCCGCGCGTGCGAAGATGAAGCCCAGATAGCTCCCGCCTTCGGGCAGCCTCTGAAACCGCTGTCCCTCGGTCGCCGTGATCTCGACATCCTCCACGCCCGCCACCGACCGCGCCGCCTCCACACCCGAACAACCGTGGTAGATCCCATCCCGCGGAATCGGTATCATCATCACGCCCGACGACGCCCCATCTAACCGCAGTTCGCCCACATCTTCGCCGACGGCGTGGCGCAGCACCAGCTCCTCCAGCGGCACCCCTCCGTTGAACCGCAGCACTCGGGCGCACAGCCCGCCGATCGGCCGCGCCGCCACCTCCAGCACCCATACGCCGCGCGCATTGGCCCGTAGCTCGGCATGCACCGGGCCGTCGCTGAGCCCCAGAGCGGAGCAAGCCGACTGAATGGCCGCCTTCATGCTCTCCTGGGCCGCCAAAGGCTCCCGCGACGGCGTCAGGTAGATCGTCTCCTCGAAGAACGGCCCATCCAGCGGATCGGGCTTGTCAAAGATCGCCAAAGTCCGCAGACGCCCGCCTGTCATCAGCCCTTCCAGTGCAAACTCTCGCCCTGGGATATACTCCTCCACCTGGATAAAGCCGAGCGCCGGATCGCGATGCCGCAGAATTTCGGGTGAATCCAGTAACCGCCGAATGCGGTCGAAGGCGGTGAGAAACTCAGCCGGTGTATTGGCGCGAATCACGCCTCGGCTGCCAGAAAGCCCGATCGGTTTTAGCACGCAGGGCCACGGCGCGCGGGAGCAGGCGGCGTCGGGGTTGGAATCCAGCGGCACTCGAAAGTAGGCAGGGACGGGCAGCCCTGCGGCGGAGAAACGCTCACGGGCGAGGTACTTGTTTCCGGCGGCCTCCACGGCAACGGGGTGGTGAAACCGCAGCCCCAAGTTCGCGGCAATATGGGCAGCAGCCAGCGCTGGCTTGTCCCCCACGGCCGCGATCCCGCCAAGGTCCGGCATGGCCGCCGCCAACTTCGCGGCCGACTCCTCCGGCTGGTGAAACTTCAAGGAAAAAGCATGGTCGCCCCACGGATCGTCCAGGCTGCCGCAACGATCCGTGGCCATCACGGGCTCGTGACCCAGGCGCCGGGCAGCCTCAGCGAATATCTGTGTTTGATATCCAAGTTTGGAAGCGACGATGAGAATCTTCACTGCTCTCATCTTAATTGGAGGCGGTATCATGCAGCCATGAAGTACCTACTTTGGCTCATGGCGGCTCTCCCGTTGTGCGCGCAAACCACGCCGCCGCGGCAGTTGCTTCCGCAGGTGCGCGAATACCTCGAGCTCACAAACGTTCAGGTGTTCGCTATCGCGCTCAATAGTGACGAATACAACCGAGGCATTCAGGAGCGGATACAGCGGGTCCGGCAAGTCCAGATGGAGATCGCCGCCGAGACGGCCAAGGATCCGCTGGACTCAGCCGCATTGGGTGTCCGCTACACCGAGATTGAATTGATCTGCCGCGATCTTCGGGAGATCGCCAACACACTGCGGAAGCAGAATCTGGCGCTGCTGACCGACGCGCAACTTGTGAAGCTGAAGTTGCTGGAAGAGGCGATGAAGCTGTTGCCCGTTGCCACGGAAGCACAAATGTCCAACCTACTTGGCAGTTGGGCCACTGCGCCCGGCTCAATGAATGTCACTGCCAACATCGTGAACGTGCCTATTCCAGGTGTAAACGCCGTCAATGGCTGCTCCGGAACGGGGATACTGACCGGGGCAATCATGAAGCAGTAGCTATAGGAGCGAGACCCGCTCCTCCGTAGGCTCCGCTCAACAGTACCAGGGCTCATCGAGATACGGCACCGCCGCCCGCGGCAGCAGGTCAAAGTTCTCTGGCGGCATCCCATCATGCGCCAGCGCCCACACTAGCCGGAAGATGGCGCGCCGCGCAGTCCCCGCCTTCTGCTGCGACACCACTAGCTCAAACACGCGCGCCGCCAGTTCATCGATCGCCGACTCGGGATGGCGCCAGCGGTGCAGCAGGCCCGCGCGGTCATACCCCGTCAGCAGGGGCTCCACGTCCGGCAACTCCAGAATCCGCGAGCTACTGGGGATCAACAGCCGCAGAGCGAACTGCACTGGCGCAACGGTATCCACCAGTCCTTGCTCCAACACCATATGCAACAGGTCGCGGTAGCCCGCCAGGGTGGTCCAGGGCGTGAACGGAACAAAAGTTGGGCTCAGGGCTAGCCCAGCCCCGCGCGCCAGCGCCAAGGCCTCCAGGAAGCCCGCGCGTGTGTGGCCCTTGTCGAGCATCTCCAGGACCGCATCTTCGGTAGACTCAGCCGCCGTTGTGACGAACAGGCACCCCGTCCGCACCAGCGCCGGCAACAGATCGCGGTGGTGCAGCAGGTGCTCCACCTTGATGGTGGCGTCGTAGGTGAGTTCCGGGAAGCGCTGGTGAAACGCCTCCACTAGGCGGAGCGCGTGTGTGGGGCCGTTGAGAAAATCGGGGTCGCCAAATGTGATGTGCCGCGCCCCGGCGGCGGCTTGCCGCGAAATGTCGGCCAACACGATCTCCGGCGGCACCACACGGAACGCCCCGCCGTAGACCGGCACCACCGGGCAATGGCGGCACAGGTGCTTGCACCCGCGACTGGCCTCCGTGTAGCCCACCACGCGTTTCTCGCCATCGATGCAGAGGGCGGCATAGCGGCTCAGGTCCGGCAGCGTGCTCCGGTCTGGGACCTGAAATGCGAGCCTCTCCAGCGACGTCACCGCGGCCTGCGCGCCATGCTCCACAGCCTCCACTAGCGCCGCCTCAAATTCACCGCCGATCACTACCGATACGCCCAACCCGTGCAGGTATGCCTCGTTCAGAGGCGCGTACAGCCCATAGGCGATCACCCGCACCCGTGGATTCCGCTCGCGCACCTGCTCGATCAGAGGCGCGGCCATCCGGGTGGCCGTGTGCATTGGCAGATAAAACGCCACGCAATCCGCCTCACGCACAACACGCGGCGGCAGCAACGCCACGGCGAGATCGGCGGTGTACACGTCGTGCCCGCGCGCCCGCAGCCACGCCGCCGGCGAAGCCAAGCCAAACGGCTGCCTTCCCAACTCGTAGGTCGATATGAGCACGACGCGCATGGTGCTATTGCGACTTCTCGTGGTCCAGCGCAGCCTGCCGCAGCTTGAGCCGCGACTCGCGCCGAAGCCCGGCCGCCTCGTACCGCCGCCGCTCCGCTTCGGTCTCCGGGATCACGGGCGGCACAGGCCGCGGCGCGCCATCGGGCGTGAGCCCCACAAACGTCAGGTAGGACGAATTGGTATGCCGGATCACACCGGTCTGCAGATCTTCCACCATCACTTTTACGCCGATCTCCATCGACGTGCGGAACACGCGGTTCACGCTGGCCCGCAGGGTCACCAACTGGCCGATGTGGATGGGATTGAGAAACAGAAAGCTGTCGATCGAGGCGGTCACCACCGGGCAACGCGCGTGCCGCATGGCCGCGGTGGCCGCCGCCAGGTCGACCAGGTGCATGATGCGTCCGCCCAGCAGGTTACCCAGCGGGTTGGCGTAGATGGGCAAAGCAAACTCAGACAGCTCGCTGACGGACTCGCGGACGGGACGGCCTTCCATGAAGTGAAGGTAGCATGGAGGTATATGTCGAGACTCGAAGCAGTGAAGGCGCTAGTCGCCCAGGACCCGGCCAACAGCCGGGTGCGCTACATGCTGTGCATGGAATACATGAGCGCCCGCGAGTTCGCCGCCGCTGTCGCCGAGTTGCGGGAACTGATCGCGCGCGACGCCGATTATGTCGCCGCCTACTACCAGGCGGGCCGCGCCAGTGAGGAAGCCGGAGAAGAAGAAGACGCGCGCGATTTCTACCGGGCCGGCATCGACACCGCGAAGCGAGTAAACGACGCCCACGCGCTCAGCGAGCTCCAGGCGGCGTTGGAGATTGTGGGCGACTTCTAGAACGTTCGCACGCCCATCGTGACCATGTCATCCACGCGCATGGTCTCTTTCACCACGTACGGCTCGCCGTATTTCGCCCCGATCTGATTCCCATAAAACCGGGCGATGGAGCGCAGCCGGTCGTAGATCTCGTCCTTCTTCGGAAATAGCCCCGAGCCCTCCGCCACTTCGCCGTACTGCGACTCATACGCGAACAGCGACTCCATCCGTCGCTCAAAATACGGGGTGATATCGACGACAAACGATGGCGTCACGTTGGCGTACATCGACGCGTAGACCACCTTGTGCGGCCGGTGCGGCTCCGCTTGATCGTCCATCTTGCGAATCCCGGAAAGGAACGCCGCTTCAAATCCCAGAGTGGACGCCACGTAGTGATCCGGGTGCCGCGCCTCCCAGTAAGGCAGGATCAAGACCTTGGGCTTCAGCCGCCGCATGACGCCCATGAGAGTCATCCGCAACGGAATGCTGTTCTCCAACCGCGCGTCCGGCATCTGGAGATTTTCGCGCCACGTCAACCGCAGCAACTTGGCCGCGGCACGCGCCTCTTCCATCCTCAGTTCCGGCGTTCCGCGCGTCCCCATGTCACCAGCCGTCAGATCCAACGCGCCGGTGAGATACCCCATCTCCGCCATGCGCAGCATGGAACCGCCGCACGTCTGCTCGATGTCGTCGGGATGGGCGGCAACGGCCAGAACATCCAGCGCCGGTGCGCTTTCCAAATCAAGTAGTGGAGGGTAGAACATCTTCTAAACAAACCTACCAGAGCAGGTCCCGGCGCAGCCGGTAAGGGTCGCGCGTTTTGAAGAGATAGATTAGCGCCATGCCGGCCACAAAGCCGCCCATGTGCGCAAAAAACGCGGTGCCGCCCTTTTCCCCGGTGACGTCCGCGATGGAGCCCACACCGCTCAGGAACTGAATCCCAAACCAGTAGAGCAGCACCACCCACGCCGGCAGTTCGAAGGTGAAGATGATGACGAACCAGCCGATCATCGAGATGCGTGAGTGCGGGAACTTCAGCAGATAGGCGCCCATCACGCCCGCAATGGCTCCGCTGGCCCCGATCATCGGCACGCGCGAATCCGGGTTGATAAAATACTGCGCGCCAGCCGCCGCGACGCCGCAGAGAAGATAGAACAGCAGAAACTTCCCGCTCCCCAGGATGTCCTCGATGTTATCGCCGAAGACCCACAGGAAGAGCATGTTTCCGAGCAGGTGCATCCACCCGCCATGAAGAAACATCGACGTCAGGAGGCTGATGAACTGGAAGCGGTCCGGCACCATCCCAAATACTGCGATGAAGTCGTTGCGCGTGAAGGGATCCAGACTCAACAGAAAAAGAAACGCCAGCACGTTGACGCCAATCAGCAGAATGGTGACAACGGGTTTGGAGTAGCTGGGGTGTGAGTCGTGGATCGGGATCATGGGTTCAGATGCGCCAGGCCTGATACTCCGGCTTCGCGCGGCGCTCGCCACGCGAGATCAAATGCCGGGCCTCGCTCTCGGTGGCGATGCCGCCGCGAGCGCCCATCGCCGTGCAGTTGAGCGCCGCCATCGCGTTCGAAAACTCCAGCGTCTCCGCCATTGAGAATCCGCGCACCACAGAGTAGCAGAAAGCGCCGTGGAACACGTCGCCGGCACCCGTAGTATCCAGGCAGTTCACCACAAAAGCTGGCGAATATACGAACTTCCCGTTCTCCCGCGCCAGCGCGCCGTGCGCGCCCATGGTCATTGCCGCGACCTTCATTCCGAAGGTGTCCTGCAACTGCGCCAGGGCCCTAAACGGGTCCGGCTCGCCGGTCCAGCGCTCCGGAAACTCGCTCGACGTGATCAGGTAATCGACGCAGGGCAGAACGTGCTCAAAGCCCTTGTAGATGGTGTCCACATCCACCGTGACAGGTATGCCGTTGGCCCGCGCGATCTGCGCCGCGTGCGCCACAGCCGGCGTGTCATGCCCATCAATGTGCAGCAGGCCGGCACAGGTGATCTGCGCCTCGGTGATCTCTTCCGGATCGATGCGCAGACAATCTGGCCGGCTCCAGAACACGGTGCGCTCGCCGGTAGTTTGATCGATGAGGATGTAGGCAGACTGGTTCGGGCAGTTCTCGCGCCTCTGCACGTGATCGAGATTGACGCCCGAGCCCTGGAGACTCTCCCACTGGATGCGCCCGCGCTCGTCGTCGCCGATCGTGCCAATATATTTCGTTCGCAAGCCGAGCTTGGCACAACACACCATCGCGCTAGCCACCTGCCCACCGGGACTGGGCAACTCCTGCAAAAATGGGACCTTCCCGCCATAGGCCGGGAAGTGGGGGATCAGAATCATGGTGTCGGTGGCGTTCAAGCCCACGCCCACGACATCAAACTGCTTCTCGCTCAACGCAAACCCTCCATGAATTCCAGCATTGCCTTCGCGGATGCGTCGGCCGGCTTCGGAATGCTCAACATCTCCGAGATGTGATTTTCTCCTGGCACATATACTAGTTTGGCCGATGCGCCGGCCGCGCGCAGGGCATCGTAGAATGCCACGGCCTGTTGCGGGAGCGTCGCGTAGTCCCATTCGCAGTAAGTCACGAGGAACGGAGGCAGCCCGGCACGCACGAATTTTGCCGCCGACGCCTCGCGCAGCACCTCCGGATCGCTGCCGAAAGTTGGTGAACTGGACCCGGATTCGATTGTGGTCAGGTCATACACGCCGCTGAGCGCCAGCACGCCGCGAATGTCCTTCAAAGACAATCCGCGCTTCGCCAGATGCTCCGGATTCGCCGCCAGCAAAGCCACCAGGTGCCCGCCGGCCGAATGGCCCGCAATGAAGATGCGCGACGGATCGCCGCCCTGCGCGGCGATGTTCTTCACCGTCCAGGCCAAGGCGTCGGCAACGTCGTCGATGTGTGCCGGATGCTTGTGCTTGGGCGAGAGGCGATAGCTCGGCGTCACCACGACATAGCCCGCCATGGCGAAGCGGTTGCCAAAGAACGGATACTGTTTACGATCGCCGCTCTTCCAGGCGCCGCCGTGTATAAAGAACAACACGGGCGCTTTCGCGGCGCCGGCTTTGCGGTAGATCTCCAGCTTGTGTTTTTCCGCATCGTCGGCTGGGCCGTCGGTGTAGGCCACATCCTTCACGGCCTCAATGCCCTCATCCAGCTTTTGCGATGGCAGGCCGATGGACATCAAGTCCGGCGTACGCACCCGGATTGCGTTGGAGTAAATCCACGGCCGCATCTCGCCATCCACTTCCAGCCACGCCTCGGCGCGGTACACACCCGTCTCTTTCGCGTCGTAGGTGAGCTGCACGTCGCGCTTTTCCATCACCACTGCACCGTTACGGAAGATCTTCCACTGCGCCGCGATAGGCGCCCTCGCGGTCAGCCTGGTGCCGCCGACAAACGGCGCGGTGTCGCCCATAGTGAAGACGCCCAGATTGTTGACAGCCACAAACGCGAAGCCAGTGGGATCGCAGAGCCAATCGTGCGAGACATACGCGCGGCCCGCCCGCAGGGAAGTGATCACCGCCGGCGCACTCACCTCGCGCGCCAGGATGTGGGT
This sequence comes from Paludibaculum sp., assembly GCA_036504135.1. GTDB lineage: Bacteria > Acidobacteriota > Terriglobia > Bryobacterales > Bryobacteraceae > Paludibaculum. The sequence continues at coordinate 140,831 of DASXVP010000015.1, read as the reverse complement.
CACCGTGTTGCGGAACGCCACCGGATACGGATCCAGCGTGAAGCCATTGAAGACCTGATTCTGATGCGCATCGTTGGCGGCCACGCCCGTAAACGGCCGCTCCTGCTGGATCTTATCCCAGCGACTGAACATCTCCGGCCAGTAGTCACAGCCCGCGCCAAACACTTCGTCTGGGTATTTGGCGAACAACGCCGCGATCGCCTTCATCTTCGCCGGCGCCGCGGTGGCATCTTTGAGCATTGCCAGAAAATCGGCGTCATCCATGGCGTCGGTGTGGCGGTTGTATATCTCCATGCCATCCCAGCCCTCCGGGGAGGCATCCATCTGCCCCTCGACGTGAGAGTGGAAGCGCACACCCGGCGCTGGGCTGGGATACCCCAACTCGTGCTTATCGCCGTTCTCATTGCCGGCGATGAACAGCACGCCCTCGCGATCACCCGTCCATGTCTCCGCCTTGGGCGCAGCCCCATGGTCGCTGAACATCACCACGCGGATGCCCGTCTTCTTCGCCGCCGCCAGCACCTCGGCCCGCCTGCCCAGCGTGTGCGGAGCGTCCTCGGCGTGGATGTGCAGCACCGCCGGCACGTCCTGATAGACCCCTACCCACGGCTGCGTCTTGCGCTGTTTGGCAAACTCCAAACGCGCGGCATGCACAGCGGCCAACCGCTCCTCGGCCATCCGCTCCACGGTTGTATACTTGCGCCCGGGTTTGAGCGCGGGTTGGGCCAGAGCCACGCCTCCGCAAAGAAGCGCCACCAGCGCTAATCGAATCGTCATGAATGGAGGATACCGCGAGTGCGGGTTACTTCTTAGGGACTTCGTACAGGTAGATCTTGTAGGGGTGGTTGTGAACCTGCACCGTCTCTTCGCGGGCAGCCTTCCAACCCTTGATCTTGAACTCCAGCGAGACCACGCGCGCGCCGGCCTTCAATTCGCGCTCCAGCTTCGGCCGCAGCGCCTCGTTCGCATCGGTCATCAGGTAGAGTGATACGACGTTGGCGCCGCTGACATCCACCGACATCATGTCGGCCTGGATCACCTTGACCTGGTCCTGCATGCCTTGCGATTCCAATGTCTGTTGCGCACGCTTGGCCAGAGTAGGCGAGATCTCCACACCCACGGCCTTGGCGCCGAAATTCTTCACCGCGGAAAAGAGAATCCGGCCATCGCCACAGCCTAGATCATAGATCGTCTCGCCGCTCTTCAACCGCGCCACTTCCAGCATCTTCTCGACGATCGGTTGCGGGGACGTGACATAGGGCGCCAGCTTTTGCGCCTGAATCCCAGGTATTCCGGGCGGATCAATCGCCTGCGCCAAGGGCAGCGATGCCGCCAGCAATAGCGTCGCCAGCGCGCCCCTCCGCAGATTAGTGTAAAGCAACCTCATTGAGACCCCTACTGGATGCAGCCGACGACGGCCGCTTTCCTGCCTTCGATTTTACTATCTTTGCCACCATCTCACTCACCGCGAACCACAGGTCGCGCGGGCGGCTGATGGTGAACTCCTGCCCCTTGAAATAGCGTACGGCGTTGCCGATGCTATCCCGCCATGGCGTCAGGTGCGGGTAGAGATTGTAGTTCATATAGAACACCGGATATTCCGGCTCCCCCACCACGCGCAATGACTCCTGGGAGACATTGCTGTTAAGCATCACCTTCGGCCCGGCAATGATCATTCCATCTGGTGAGACGCCGTCCGCCTTGAATTCGTTGCGGATCAGTTCACCCAGGAACTCGGTTTCGCCGTTCTTTTGCGCCAGTTTGGAAACGTCCACGCGCCCCAACTGAAGTCCCTTCAGCGATTCCCCGATCGCCGGGAAGTCGATGTGGTCCGACGCCTCCTGGCGGTACAGCACCTTTTGCTCCTGCAGGTTAAACGCCACCACCGAGAACTTTGTGATTTTCGGCTCGCGCTGAATGCTGCGCAAAATCGACACCAGCGCCGTGGTATCGGCCGGCTGGAGCGCGGCCGAGGTCGAGTTTTGCGGGGCGAAGTTGACCAGCACCTTGACCGAGAGGGTACCATCGGCGGCGTTGCGTTCCACTGGCGGCTCGTCGGTGAACTCCTCTTTCTCGCTGGCCGCCACGTCGCCTGGCTGCATGCTCATTGCCAGGGATTTGTCCTTGGCCGGCAGCGCCGCCTCAGTTTCCCAAAAGCTGGCGCAAACCCGCTCACTGCGGTCGCGCATTAGCCACTCCACCTTGTACTTGCCCTCTCCGATGTCAAAGGATCCTTGCAGATACGCGTCGCCTTTCGCATCTTCTTCGATGGAGGGTACCCGGATCTTCTGGGTGAAGTAGGTGGGCTCGTCCTTCTTATTCTCGGACACGACACGGAAGACGATGGTGAGCAGATTTTCCGCGCCAGCCAGTTCTTTCAGTGGAACGCTAATATCGAAACCGGAGTGGAACTTGAGATCGAAGCCGAGCGCCGGCTTGGAGGGGACCACGACGCAAGGCAGATCGTTCCGGGTGTCGCGCGCCTCCAGCACCGCCATGTCCGTGCCCATCAGCATGGGTCCGCCGCCGCCGCTCCTCATCAGAGTCTGACCGCTGGCCGCGCACACCGACGCCAACACCGCCAGCAGGGCAATGCCACCGCGCCCGTCATTCCTACAGATCGACATACCCCCAACCGCTTTCGAGCAATGAGTATACGACCTGGGGCGGGATGCCGACAAGCTCCCCGCCAGGCCGAATGAAACTTATAGATGGCATCATGCGCTAATTTGGCGCAGAGATCAATGTGGAATTTGCGCCGCCCCTCGCTGGGTGTGCTAATTTCGGGAGTATGGCGAGCCGTAGTGTCAACAAAGTCATCCTCGTCGGCAACCTGGGTAAGGATGCCGAAACCCGATTCACCACCAGCGGTGTGGCAATGTCCCGTTTCACGGTTGCTACCAGCCGCCGCTGGAAGGACACCGCCACGGGTGATTGGAAAGAGGAGACGGACTGGCACACGGTGGTGGTGTGGCGCCAGGAGAATCTGGCCCAGTACCTCACCAAAGGCAAGCAGGTCTACGTGGAAGGGCGCCTGCAGACGCGCAGCTACGAGGACAAGGACGGCCAAAAGAAGTACTCCACCGAAGTGGTGGCGGACGACGTAATCCTGCTCGGCGGCCGCGGCGAGGGTGGTGGTGGTGGTGGCAGCTCCGACGAAGGCTGGGGCGAAGCGTCGCAGCGCGGTCCGGTTTCCGCGCCACGTTCGGCACAGCCCCGGCCGGCGGCGAGCCCGGCACCGTCCAAGGCTGAGCCCGATTTCGGCGGCGGGATCTCCGACGACGACGTGCCGTTCTAACGGCTAATTGATCCCCAAGTCATCCAGCAGCCGAGCTTCCGGCGTGATCTGCGCCCGGTCGACGCCGGTTTGTCGGACGATGACATCGATCAGAACATCATAGACGGCCTGGCTGTTCCAACCGCCAGTCGATTTCACGAGGGCTGCGTGGTTGCGAGCGAGTACGTCGCGGGCCAGATCGCCGGCCGTCACGATGCCGTTGGGGAACTCGACGGCCAGATGCGGCATCAGGCGGAGCAACCCGTGGCCCAACGCGTATCCCAGCATCGGTAAGACCAGCAGCATCGGCACGGTGTACCAGCCGGTCGGGAGAAGTGGCACCGGAGTCAGGGCGGCAAGCACGCAGATTGCCGTCAGGCACCAATCGATCCGTCGCGGGTAGTGCAAGTTCGGTATTTTGAGCGCCATCCGATGCTCGATCGCCGTCCAGAGCGCCCGGCGGCGCTGGACCGGCAGCAGCGGCTCCAATGGAGTGTCCGGTCGGATCTGGCGACGTTGAACATTCAGAACGTCCACGAGGGCGCGCCGGAGCCGGTAGAAGGCGGCGCTGGTGAGGCAGCGCTGGACGTCCTGCAATTGCAACTTCCCGACGACCAGCTGGTGTATCGCTCCAACCGTGACGGCATCGCTGGCTTCCTCGTCGGAGATGTCGACCTGAAACTTCTCTTCGACCGCCAGAAACAGTTCGACAACGTCCAGACCCATTTACCTACTGTACCGACTGGCGGGCGTGGCGTCGGGCTGCGTACAGATCCTCGATAATGGAAGTCTCGTGGTCGAATTGACAGCCCCGCGCCGCATACTCACCCGCAACCGCATGGGCTGGAGTTCCGATCAGCTCAGCCCGCTGAGCCTGAGCTTCGTCGAATTCAGCCGCACGTGTTCCGCTCCCGTTCTCGACATCGGCGCCGGGCTCGGTGCAGCGGCGCTGGCGGCGCTAGGCGCGGGCGCCAGCGTGATCGCCAATGATCTCGACGACGGCGCGCTGAAGCTGCTCTCGGAGCGCGTGCTTGTCCGCCCCGGACGCTTCCCGCGGGAGGTTCACTTCGAGCCCGCCAAACTCGGCGCGGTCCACGCCTCAAACGTCTTCCACTTCCTTACCGGCAATCAGCTCGAATATGGCTTCCGCGCTATTGCGCGCTGGCTCCAGCCCGGCGGCCGGCTCTTTGTCCAGGCCGCTACGCCCTACCAGGCGCCATTCGCGGCGTTCCTCCCCGAATATCGGCGCCGCCTCGCCGCCGGCGAGAAGTGGCCCGGCTGGATTCCGAAAATCAGCCTTTATTCCAGTCACCGCCAGCTCAGCCAGATGCCACGCTCGCTGCATCTGCTGGACGACGCCATCCTGACACGCACGGCCCTCGCCGCCGGCCTCGAAATCGAGCGCGCTTGGCTGTTCCGGCGCGCCGACCTGCCCGCCACGCTACACCTGGACGGCCGCGAATCCGTCGCCCTCATTGCCCGCAAGCCTTCGCTCTGAGGTACTCTCAATAACCATGAAGACTCTCGCCGTTCTGGCCCTGCTCGCTCCGCTGCTCTCCGCCCAGGAGGTCCCACAATTCAAAGACCTTTTTAACGGCAAGGACCTCACCGGCTGGGTCAACGTCAACACCGATCCCGACACCTGGTCCGTCAGAGACGGCCTGCTGGTCTGCTCGGGCCACCCCATCGGCGTCATGCGCAGCGCCAAGCAGTACGAGAACTTTATCCTGCACATCGAGTGGCGCCACATGGAGGCCGGTGGCAACTCCGGCGTCTTCGTGTGGAGCAATGCTAATCCCAACCCAAAGGACCGCCTGCCCAACGGAGTGGAGGTGCAGATGCTGGAACTGGACTACATCAACCTCCACGCGCAGAACGGAGTTCCGCTCACCGACGCCTACGTGCACGGCGAGGTTTGGGGCGTCGGCGGAGTGCACACCACGCCGGACAATCCGCGCGGCGAGCGCAGCAAGTCTATCGAGAAGCGCTGCAAGGGCAAGGGCGAGTGGAACACCTATGACGTGGTGGCCGTGGACGGCACCATCAAGCTCGCCGTCAACGGCAAGTTCGTGAACGGCATTACGAAATCCACGCAAAAGAAGGGCTACTTCTCGCTGGAGAGCGAGGGCGGCCTGATCCATTTCCGTAATATCCGGATTCTGGAACTGCCGCCGGGCGTGACCACGGCCGATCAGATTGCGCCGGAGTTGAAGTAGCGGAGGTTCACCGTGTCCGTCGGGCCGGCGGCGCTAGTGCCCTGCCGCCAGCCGCTCGGCCAGGTGGTGGGGCAGCCCAGCGTCCGCAATCCGCATCTGCGCCAATCGCACGTCGTACTTCACCCGGCGCAGTGCCAGCAGATTCGCCGACGAGTTCCACAGCGCATAGCCGGCCCGCGGGTCGCCATCGCGCGGCTGGCCTACTGAGCCGGGGTTGATCAGGTACTGATAATCGGGATCCAGGTCCACGATGCGCTCCTGCTCCTTCGCGCCCGGCGCCGGAATCCGCTGAATCCCACCTCGTTGCCAGCTCCAGCCGCCCTGCCGGTGGGTGTGTCCGACGAAGCACAACCGCCGCATCTCGGCGCGGTCCAGCCACTCCACATCGGCTGTGGTGACCAGGTATTGGTTCTCGTCTTCCGGCGAGCCGTGCGCGAGTTCATAGTCGTCGAATCGCATCGGACCCTGCGGCATGCGCCGCAGCCAGTCGCAGTCCTGTTCCGATAGCTGCTCGTATGTCCACTGGGCCGCAGCCCGCGCCGGCGGATTGAAGTCGTGCAGCCCGCCCCCGCCGCAGCAGGCGATATCGTGGTTGCCCCGAACGATGGCCGTCACCGAGTTCCGCGCCCAATCGATCACCTCTGCCGGGCAGGCGCAGTACCCCACGACATCCCCACAGCAGATGACTTCGTCGAAGCTGCCCTCAGCCTGCGACAGCACGGCCTCCAGCGCTTCGAGATTGGAATGAATATCGCTGACAATCAAACGGCGCACAATCGAATCACCGTCACTTCCGGGGGAGCGCCAAGACGGATGGGAATCGCAACGGTCCCGAGGCCGGAGCTCACGTACAGAAGTTTACCGTCTCTTTGGTACTCGCCGCGCACATAGGGTGTGAACATTCGGGCGACGTTGAGATTATCGCCGAACAGACCCAGGTTGATCTGCCCGCCGTGCGTGTGTCCGGCCAGCATTACGTCGAAGCCCGCATCCACCGCCCGCGGGAACACAGCCGGATTGTGCTGTAGTAGGACGTTCAATGCACCGGTTCGCAGCAAGTTCTCGGCTTCAGTCAGGTGGGGCCGGCCGAGGCTCTGGTAATCGTGCCCTGCCAGATTCAGCGTCGCCTGTCCAAATCGCAGGGCCGCCGCCTCGCCCCGCAGATAGCGCAGACCCTGCTTTGCGCCCAGGAGCGTCGCCTCGTCTTCCTTCTCGGCGTACTCCTCGTGATTGCCATGGCAGCCGAAAATTCCAGCTTCGGCCCTCAACCCGCGCAGCACTTGCAGGCAGCCCTCCAGATCGTCGCCCCAGCGCGTAATCAGGTCGCCCGTCACCACGGTCAGGTGCGGCCGGCATTCGTTTGCCATCGCCACGGCCCGCTCTAGCTCCGCCCGGCCGAAGAACGGCCCAAAGTGGATGTCCGTGATCTGCGCAATCCGCAGCCCATCCAGATCCTTGTGCAGCCCTTTGATCTTCAGCGAGACCTCGTGCGTGTACAGGCCGGACCGGGCGGCAATCGCCCCTCCGCCCGCTGCGAGCAACGGCACGGCCGCCACCACCGGAGCCCCCGCGGCCAGAAACCGTCGCCGCTCCGGATCGAACTCCGCGGCAGCCCGCAGCCGCACCCACAGCGACACCGAGATCACGACAATCACCCAGGACAGGTTGGCTGCCATCAGATACGAGATGTGATCGGCGCCAAAGAGTCCCAACCCGCCCGCCATGAGAACCGGCGTTCCAATCACCAACCAGAGCGAGGCCAAAACGGCCACCATCCGGATGGCTTGGCCACGATACCGCCGCGTCAGATACCAGTGCATGTAAAGAGTCGGCCCGATCACCAAGGCGATCGGCAACCAGCGGCGAAGGAATTCCATGTATATCTTTCCAGTTTAGCCTCCTGAGTTGGTCCCCCCGCCGCCCGGCGTTTAGACTAGAAGGAATGTCACTCGTTGTCGTCGGATCCGTCGCCTATGACGGCGTCACCACTCCCGCCGGGAAAATTGATCGCATGTTGGGCGGCGCCTGCACCTACATCGCGCTCTCGGCCAGCTATTTCACTAAAACAGATATCGTCGCCGTCGTCGGCGACGACTTCGCGCAGGAAGACACGGACCTCCTCGCTTCCCGCAATATCGGGCTCGAAGGCCTGGAGCGCGTCCCCGGCAAGTGCTTCTTCTGGGCCGGCGTCTACTCCGAAGACATGAATGATCGCGAGACCATCACCACCGATCTGAACGTCTTCGCCAACTTCAGCCCAAAGCTACCCGAAGCTTACAAGTCCCAACCTTACCTGATGCTAGGCAACATCCAGCCAGCTCTCCAGAAGTTGGTCCGTGACCAGATGCCCGGCGCCCTCCTCACCGGCGGCGATACCATGAACTTTTGGATCAACGACTTCCGCGCCGAGTTGCTGGAGACCCTGAAGGGCTGGAACTTCCTGCTGATCAACGATAGCGAAGCCCGCCTGCTCTCCGGCGAATCGAATCTGAAGAAGGCCGCCGCCAAAATCCGCGCCCTTGGCCCTAAGATTCTCGTGATCAAGCGGGGCGAATACGGCGCCACGCTCTTCCACGAGAACGGCTACTTCGCCGTACCCGGCTTCATCCTCGACTCGTTGAAAGACCCCACCGGCGCAGGCGATTGCTTCGCCGGCGGCTTCATCGGCTACCTCGCTTCACGCGACGTCAGCGCCGATTCCGCCACACCGCTCGACCTCGGCCGGGCAGTGGTTTACGGCTCTGTCATGGGCAGTTTCTGCTGCGAGGAGTTCGGCGTAGACCGTTTCCGCACGCTCACCCGCGATGAAATCGAAGCGCGCTTCGAAGAGTTCCGCGTCTTTACCGCCTTCTAATCCCTCCCGGGGATTCGGAGCGCTCCTCGCGCTGGCGCTCCTCAGCGTCGGCGCGGTGATCTACGTCTCCGCCCAAGACTGGACGCTCTACTACGGCGATGCCCAAGCGCATCTCAACATCGCCCGGCGCATCGTCGACGCGCGCCTGCCCGGCTACGAGCAGATCGGCACTGTGTGGCTCCCTCTGCCGCATCTGCTGATGCTGCCCTTCACCATGATCGACGCCCTGTGGCGTAGCGGCATCGGCGGGGCAATCCCCGCCGCGCTCTGCTTCGTGCTGGGCGGCTGGTTCCTCTACCAGGCAACGCGCCGCATCTTCGGCTCCCCGGCGCCGGCCGCAGCGGCGCTCGCCTCCTATGCGCTCAACCCCAATCTGCTCTACCTGCAAAGCACACCGATGACGGAATCCATGTCGCTCTGCTGCGCTCTTGGGCTGCTCTACGCCTGCGCCCGCTTCCGCCAGAGCCAGCGCACCGCCGACGCGCTCCTGGCCGGCGTGATCGCCTGCTGCGGCACGCTCATTCGTTATGAGGGCTGGTTTCTACTCCCCTTCGCAGCCGGATTCTTCCTGCTCCATGGCGGAGGAAATCGCTGGCGCTCCACCGTCGCTTTCTGCCTAATTGCCGCCCTCGGCCCGCTGTACTGGCTGGCCCACAACGCCATCCTGTACTCCGATCCGCTCGAGTTCTACCGTGGCGAATGGTCCGCCAAGATGATCTACCAGCGCGCCCTCGCTCAGGGCGGGTTCCGCTATCCCGGCGATCACGATTGGCCGAAGGCCTGGCAGTACTACCGCGCCGCCGCCGAGCTGTGCATCGGCCGTCCGTTGGCGTGGCTCGGCGTGGCCGGCCTTGCCGCCGCTTTGTTCAAACGGGCCTGGTGGGCCGTCGCGTTGCTCGCGCTCACGCCCGCCTTCTACGTGCTCAGCCTGTATTCCTCTGGCACGCCTATCTTCGTTCCGACGCTTTGGCCGAACACTTACTACAACACTCGCTACGGCCTCAACTTTCTACCTCTGGCCTGTTTCGGCATCGCGGCTCTCACCGCGCTGTTGCCCATTCGCTGGCGTACGCTGCCGGCAGTGCTGCTTGTCGCTGCCTCCGTCTCGCCCTGGGCCGGCTACCCGCTCAAGGAAAACTGGGTGACGTGGCGCGAATCCGAACAGAACTCCGCCGACCGCCGCGAGTGGACCAAACTCGCCGTTGACTACCTGAAGCCGCGTTACAAACCAGGCGCCGGCATCTTCATGGGCTTCGGCGATCAGAGCGGCGTCCTGCGCGAGGCCGGCATCCCGCTGCGCGAGTCGTTCCATCAGGGCGACGGCCCCTTTTGGCAGGCCTCCGCCGCGCGCCCTGATCTTTTTCTCTGGCAGGAATGGGCCATCGCCCTGCCCGGTGACGACGTCTCCAAAACTCTGCGGCGCATGAAGCGCGGTCCGCGCCGCTACGAATGTGTCAGAATCTTCGCTGTGCACGAAAGGCCCGCCATCGAAATCTGGCGCCACATCCAATGATCAAGATTCCCTTCACTAAAGCCCATGGCGCGATGAACGACTTCCTTCTCACCTGGGCACATCACGCGCCGTCGGCGGACCTTCTGGCCGCCGCAGCAGTCGCCATCTGTCACCGCAATTCCGGCGTCGGCGGAGATGGCTGGCTGCTGGTCTCTCCGCCCTCCGGCACCACCCCAGCCTCAATCCGCCTCTTTAATCCCGACGGCGGCGAGGTGGAGATGTCCGGCAACGGCACGCGCTGCGCCGCCGCGTTTCTCTGCGACGCCGGCCTGGCCTCCGGCGACATCCTGATCCGCACCGGCGCCGGCCCCAAGGAGCTTCGCGCACTGGAGAGCAGCCGCCTACGCTACACCTTTGAAATGAATATGGGCGAGGCGCGCATCGATCATGCTCGCTTCGATCTCGCTTGCCGCGACGGCTCGCACGATTGCAGTATCCTCTACGTTGGCAATCCGCAGTGCGCCCTCTTCGTCGACAACTTCGACTTCGACTGGAAAGCGCTGGGCGCCGAGATCGAATGGCATCCGCAGTTCCCGCAACGCACCAACGTCAGTTTCGTCGTGGTACAGGACCGCCACACACTCGACGTGCGCTTTTTTGAACGCGGTGCCGGATTCACCATGTCCAGCGGAACGGGCTCCACCGGCGCTGTCGCCGCCGCGCTGGCGCGCGGTCTGGTGGAGAGCCCCGTCAGCGTGAACACCTTGGCCGGCCCGCTCGAGTTTCGCACCGATGGCCCGTTGCTGCGCATGGTGGGCCCGGCCGAGATCATTGCCGGTGGCGAGTTCTACTTCGACGAAGTATCGCGATAGTAGCGGTACACGGCCAGGGCCGTCTCCGCGATAGCCCGCTCCTGCGCGGCGCGGTCCTTCGTCGAGAGCTTTACAAAGACGGTGATGGCGATACGCCCCGCGCCGCCCGGCGGCAGCATCACGCCTACATCGTTGGTGCCAAGGCACACGCCGTCTTTCGTTCCGCCCGTTCCGGTCTTATGCCACACACGTACGCCCGGCGGCAGCAGCGCCTTGATCCGGTTGGGGCCCGTCTGCGTCTCGGTCATCCAGCGGACCAATGTCTCCGTGGTCTTGGGCTGCAGAAGCAGGCGCCGCTCCGTCATCACGAGCAACCGCGTCATCGCCTCCGGCGTGGCCGAATCGCGGCCATCTTCCACGAATGCAGCAGCACCCATCCGGTCAAAATCGGCGTTCATCTGTTCTTCGCTGCGGTCCACGCGAATCCCACCCTGCGTCAGCCGTTGCATCAGCAGATTCACCGCCTTAGGTCCGCCCACCTGGCGCAGCAGAAAATCGCAGACCACGTTGTCGCTGTCTCGTACCATCAACTCCAACAGCTGCCCGGCCGTGCGTACGACACCATCCGGATAGTGATCGCGCAGAGGGCTGTAGCCGGGGGTGTAATCGGACGGCTCCAGCTTGAACCACTTGCGAAAAGGCAGCGCGCCGCCCTCCATCAGCGCGAGCGCCCGAATGGCAATGGGAAATTTGTAGACGCTCATCATCGGGAAACGCTCCTTGGAGCGCCAGCCCACCGCGACCCCGGCATCCAGGTCCATCGCCGCCATCCCCAGCACGCCGCCCGATGCCTCCTCGATCCGCTGCAACTCCGCACCCAGACGCGATCCGTCCTGCGCGCTCACGGCGCAAGCCAGAAAAAGGAGTGAGAGCAGGCGGATCATTTTGCTTGGGGCGGTGGGCCGAATACCACCAGTACGCTGAACGGCGCTGTCCCCGTATTCTTCAACCCATGCACCACGCCCGCTGTTGCGAGGATCAGGTCGCCCGGCTCAACGGCGTGGACTTCATCGCCCACCCGCGCCTCGCCGCAGCCGGCCATCACGACATACATTTTGTCCTGGTCGATGTGGACGTGCGCCTGATGCTCCTGCCCGGGCAGGAAGCAGTTGAGCCCGGCGTAGAGATGCGCCCCCGCCCCGAGGGAGACCTTTCCCATCTTTGCGCTGGAGAACTCCGCGCGGCCCGCCACATTCTTGACGATCATCTCCTTCAGAGTAAACTGTCAGACATGGGCGACAAAGTGACCGCAGTGCCGGAGGGATTTCACACGGCCACGCCGTATCTCATCGTGCGCAACGGTGCCGAGGCGATTGAATTCTATAAGCAAGCCTTCGGGATGATGGAGGCGTATCGTCACGCCGATCCCGACGGGCGTGTGCGCAACGCCGAGTTACGGCTGGGGACGTCGAATTTCATGCTGGGCGAGCATAGCGGAGTGGACCCGCGCGGCCAGGACACATTGCCACGGGTCAGTATCTACCTATATGTGGAGGACGCCGACGCGGTCTTCGCTCAGGCGGTAGCCGCGGGCGCCAAGGTGCTGATGGCTGTGGACCAGAAGTTCTACGGCAACCGCGAAGGAGGCATCGAAGACCCGTACGGCATCGTATGGTGGATCGCGACGCGCGTCAGTTTGTGGAGTCCCGGCGCGTGAGCGCACTGGCCGAAGAGCGGGCCCGGATCCATCGCGCATTCGTCGAGACGGGACGCCCGCCGGAGTCCAGCCCGCTGTGGCCAGCGCTGGCCGATGCGAAGTGGATCGTGCTGGATGACGCCGGGCGTCTGCGCATGGCCCATCCCTTCTCGGCCGTTGAAACCGACTTCGTCGTGACCGCGGGTGCACGCCGCTGGTTCGCCAACTGCGCCTGGGATGCGCTCGCCGTCATGACGATGGTGCGGTCCATCGTAACGGGCACCCTGGTCTTCGACACCCACTGCGGCGCAACCGGCAAACCGATGCGCATCGAGGCGAATGGCAACGGCCCGTCACCCAGCGAGGCGCGCCTGCACTTTGCCGTGCCTATCCGCGATTGGTGGAAAGACATTGCGTTCACTTGAAGCACGATGCTGCTGTTCCGGTCGGAACAGGATGTGGATCGCTGGTGCCGGCAGCGAGGGCGCACACATGGGGCTTCGTTCCCTCTGACCGTGGGCTGGCAGTTGGCCGAAGCTTGGGCCGACGGGCGACTGCACCCCAACTGGCAACAGCGGCCACGCCGGGAAATGCAGACGTTGCTGAATGGGCTGGGACTCACGGGAGAGTTCTGGGCGCTGCCCGATCCCTGATCTGGAGCGCCCGTGGCGGGCCGTTCGAATTCGAGCGCTGACGGATGAGCGCCCCCGGTCATCGCCTTAGGGTTTCAGGTTGTTCAACACCTCCAACGCGCGGGACTGCAGCGGATTCAGACGCAACGCGGCGCGGGCGTGACGCTCGGCGACAACCGGATTGCGGACTCTAAGCTGACCAACGGCCGCATCCGCCAGGAATCCTGGGTTCGCATTGTCCAGCTTGGCGGCACGATCCAGCAACTCGGCGGCTCGCGGGAAGTCCTTCGCCTGAAAGGCGAACAAGCCGCGCATATGCAGCGCATCGGCAAATTCGCCATCATGCGCGATGGCCTCGTCGAGAAGGGCCACAGTCTCCTGCGGGCGTCCGCCGACCGCTGCGTCAACAGCCCGGTTCCAGGCCTTGCGGGCCTTAGCGGGCACTTTGTGGGCCAACCGGTACACGCTGACGGAGGGCGCAACGGGACGCGGCCGGAAGGTGATATGCTCCTCGGGCACCGCACAATCCGGCGAATTCGGCCCGGGTACACAGCGAACACTGGCGTCAAAGAAAGGTGTGATCGGGCGCTGTTGGGCGAATAGACACACCGCCAGCGGCAGAAAAATCAAGAGTCGGGACAATGGGGACACTCCTCCAGTGATCTGTTTTTCAGTTCAGTTGTGTGGGAGGGCTCAGCGGCTGGGTTTCAGGCCGCGGCCCGCGCCTGTCGTGGGCGCATGTGGGCATCCAGCAGCCATCGAAGCTGGACGGGTTCAAACGGAGCGGCACAGTAGTCGGTGGCGCCGGCTTCCAGGGCATCGAGCCAATCATCGGTTTCCGGCAATCGGCTCACAACGACGACCGGGACGTGCGGAAACTGCAACAGGGCTTGCTGTAAGACTCCGGACTCGGCGGCACAGAAGACAATCCGTGCTCCCGGCATGGCATCTGGTGCGACTTCACATCCGGCAAGGCAAAGTCCAGCGGTCAGTTGGCTGGCAAGCGGATCTTCCAGACCGAAAAGTACCGCGCTCTGATGGGTTGTGCTTGAGTCGATCATCGGTCCTCTCCAGAATGCGTTCTAGCACGGGGAAGAACAATAACTCAGCGGGGAGCAGCAGGAACAGAATCAACAGGAACGTTCCGCCTTGATCTGAGATTACGCCTGTTTCCTCTCCGCGTCCAATTGAAAATACTTATCCGGCCCATCCGAGTACAGATTCATCTGACCGTGACTTGGTAAACTGGAGGTTCGCGGAGGCAACATGGCTCAGATCAGGCGCCGGCAATCAGTGGCAGTGGAAGTGGGCGGGATCAAGGTTGGCGGCATGCACCCGATCGTGGTCCAATCCATGACAAATACGGACACCGCCAACGTTATGTCAACCGTGAATCAGACCCTGGCGTTGGCTCAGGCCGGGTCCGAATTGGTCCGTGTCACCGTCAACACAGAGGAAGCGGCGCGCGCCGTACCAAGAGTGGTGGAAACATTGGCGCAATTTGGCGTCCGTGTCCCGGTCATCGGTGACTTCCACTATAACGGGCACATCCTGCTGAAGAAGTACCCGGAGTGCGCCAAAGCGCTCGCCAAGTACCGCATCAATCCCGGCAACGTCAGCATTGGGCGAAAAAACGACGACAACTACCGTACGATGATCGAGTGCGCCATCGAGTACGGCAAGCCGGTGCGGATCGGCGTGAACTGGGGCTCTCTGGACGGCGTCCTGTTGACCCGCATGATGGACGAGAATGCGCAGAGCGCACACCCCATGGAAGCGGCGGATGTGATGAAGCGGGCCATCGTCGTCAGCGCTCTGGAATCCGCGCAAGCGGCGGAGTCCTATGGCTTGGGACACGATCGCATCATTCTGAGCGCCAAGGTCTCTAACGTGCAGGATTTGATCGACGTCTACCGCATGCTCGCGGCAGAGTGCGACTATCCGCTGCACCTCGGGTTGACCGAGGCAGGCATGGGATCCAAGGGCGTGGTGGCCACCACGGCGGCGCTCGCCGTACTGCTGCAGGAGGGCATCGGCGATACGATTCGCGCCTCGCTGACACCAATGCCGAATGGCGACCGCACCGAGGAGGTGATCGTCTCGCAGCAGGTACTGCAATCGCTGGGCATTCGCAGCTTCACGCCGCAAGTTACCGCCTGCCCGGGTTGCGGGCGGACGACGAGCACGTTTTTCCAGGAGATGGCGGACCAGATCCAAACTTATCTGAAAGAGCAGATGCCCGTCTGGAAAGAGAAGTATACGGGCGTCGAAGAGATGAAGGTAGCCGTCATGGGCTGCATCGTCAACGGACCCGGCGAGAGCAAGCACGCCAACATCGGAATCTCACTGCCGGGCACGGCCGAGGACCCGAAGGCGCCCGTCTATGTGGACGGCAAGCTGGCCACAACACTCAAGGGCGAACGCATTGTGGCCGAGTTCATCGAAATGCTGGATAGCTACGTGGACCGGACGTATGTCCGGGAGCCGGCGGCGGTCAGCGGGAGCTAACCCCGCCGCACCGCAAAGCTCAAAACCACTGAAACGTGTAGCCGAAGCGCACGCCGCGGCCGATCTCTGGAGCGAAGTCCTTGATGAAGCTGAGGTGATTCCGGTAAAGGCGGTCTCCGAGGTTAAACGTGTTCACCGTGAACGTCTGCATGATGTGCTGCCGGGCGATGGTGTAGCTGGCGTTCAGGTGGAAGACAGCGTAGCCGGCGGTGCGTGTTTCGTTGGGAGCGACCTTGCCCTGCTGATTGGCAATCACGGCCTCGGGACGGAGGTTGAAGCCCTTCCAAAGGAAATCAAAGCCGGCCCGCCCGCGGGCCGGAGGAATGCGCGGAAGATAGAAACGCGGGTCGGTGCTCAGGCGTGCGTCCACCAAGTCAAAGCCCGTGTTCAACCAAAGAGGACCGGCCAGCTTGAACTGCGCGCGGGCTTCGCCGCCGAGGTAGCGGGAATCGGCCTGCTTGTATTCAAAAACCGGGAGAGCGTCCTTTACGTCACCCGTGGGGCTGAAGTAGACGAAATCGTGCATCTGATAGGCGAATAGATTGGCCTCGGCCTTGAATCGCGGCGCCTGATGGCGGAGCGAGACCTCGGTACCGTCACTCTTCTCACGCTTCAGATTGGGATCGCCAATTTCGTAGGCGAGGTTGCCCGGGTGGGGACCTAGATTGTAGAGCTCTTCCAATCCAGGAGCGCGGTAGGAGTGCATGTAGTTCACAACCAACGTGCCGTTCTTCCAGACCGGCAGAAAGACTCCGGCGGAGGCCGAGACACCCGTAAACGAACGGCTGGGAAGACCGATGGGATTGTAGGCGTTTCGTTCCAGACGGCTGCCAAACTGGAATCGAATCTTCTCAAAGGTGAGTTCCTCCATCCCGAAGATGGCAGCGGCGTCCTGCTTTACCGGCGGGGCGATAGCCTCAGCGCCCACCGTCTTGTAGTCGCGGTGCAAGCCCCAAAAGCCGTAGCTTCCCGTGAGGCGTTTGTACTTTTTCTGGTTGACGACGCCGTTGTATGTGAACTGCTTGTTGAAGAATCTGGTCCCGACAATGCCATCCATCAGTTCTTTGTGCTGGTAATCGGAGTAGTTGAGATCAAACTGGATCTGCTCGGCGAAACCGCCCAGTTGCTTTACCGCGCCATTCAGGCGTGCGCTGTTGCGGCGCATGTTCAGAACGGGCATTTCCTCGTCTTTGTTGGCCGCGGGAATGCCATACGTAGTCTCGAAGTTCTGGAAGTTCGTATTGAACGAGAGCTTCTCGCCGTAGCGGCCGGCGCCCACTTTGAAGTTGGTCATCTCCGTGGCGGAGTTCAGCACTTTGCCGAGCGGCGTGTTGTAGTCACTGGTCCGCATGCCGCCGCCGGAGCCGTAGAACATCCATACCTTTTTCCCATACTCGAAAGAGCCACTGCCGCCGCCCTGCGAATTACTGGTCCCGCCCAACCCGTTCAAAGTCAGGTGCAATCCCTCGTGCGGGTGCTGATTAATGATGTGGTGATCGGTGAGGACGTTGACAACGCCGCCGATTGCATTCGATCCATAGAGCAGCGTGGCGGGACCGCGCACCACTTCCACCCGCTCAACGTTGGAGGAGTCCACCGGCTCGCCGTGATCGCCGGACTGGGAGGATAGGGTGCCCGTGCGGGCGCCGTCCTGAAGGATCAACACGCGATCGCCATCGAAGCCGCGCACTACGGGGCGGGACGTACCCGGTCCGAAACTGCGCTTGGCGATGCCTGCCTCGTTGTCAAGCAGATCGCCCAATGACGTGGAAGAGCTCTTACCGGCCAACTGGTAGGTATCCAGTGAGGTGACGGTCTGGAACGCGTCGGACACTGGCGTGTCGGAGCCGGTAGCGGTCACGGTGATCGCTTCGTGTAGCGCGGAGAGCTGCAGAGCGAACAGCACCGTAGTCGTAGCGCCGGCCGTCACCGTGATGGATTGCTTGTCGTCGGCCAATGCATGCATATGAGCCATGACCGTGTAGGCGCCCGGGGCAACATTCGTTATGGTGAATTCGCCGGCCGCGTTCGTAGCGACTGTCCGGCCGAGCGGAGCAAGCAGCACGCTGGCGTTGTGCACCGGCGTTCCCGTGGCGGCGAGCGTGACGATGCCGGCGACGGCGCCGGTGGGGCCGCTGACGGGCGGGGCTTCTTCAGCGGTCAAGTGGGATGCAAAGAGAAGGGAAAACGCTGCGAGGAAGCGCATAGTAGGGAGAGCGGTCTCTCGCTCGATTGTCTAGCGCGCCGGACCGAAATGTGAGGGTCAAATGGTGAACGGACAGGAAACTGGCGATGAGCGGGCCCGCACTGACGGTGAGCGGACCTGACGATTTGGACCTAAAACTCCGTCCGGCGCGTCTAAGACAGTGGGATGGTACGCTACTTCACCGTCGAACAGGCCGCTCTGCTACTGCCGGAAATTCAGCGGCTGCTGGTACGGGCTCGATTGGCGCAATTGAAACTGGGCTGGGAAGAAGACGCCATCAGCGAGTTGGACGAATCTCTGACCGCCATAACGGAACACGGCGCCCGCGTGAAGGATCTCGACGCGGGTCTGGTGGATTTCCCAACGCGCTATCTTGGGCACGACGCGCTCCTGTGCTACCGGTTGGGGGACTCCGGCATCTCCCACTGGCACGGCGTGGATGACGGCGACTGGGGCCGGCGACGAATCGACAAACGCTTCCTGGAAAACCATAGTGGCACGGCCATACAATAGAAAGATTTTCCTGGCTGAAACCTCGCACTCCTGCTAATCTGGGCGATTCCATGCTGCGTCGATTTCACGCCCCGGCCGCCGTGCTGGCCCTGTGTTGGCTTGCCTTGGCCTGCCCAGGGCAGGACCGGCCGGTGTCAGGCCGCAAAGAAATCCTGATCTTGAACTCCTATCACGCCGGATACAACTGGACGGATGAGCTGAACCGGGGGCTGCGTTCTGTACTGGAGGCCCAGCGCTTCGAAACGGAGATCTGGGTGGAGTACCTCGATGCGCGCCGAATGCCGGGCGACGCTCATCTGGCCGAGGAGCGGGCTCGTCTTAGCCGGAAATACGCAGGAGTGACACTGGACTTGGTTATTGCCAGCGACGATGACGCCACGGCCCTACTCGCCGAACCGGGCGAGGCTCTCTTCGCCCACTCCCCGGTCGTGTTCTGTGGAGTATCGGGAATGGCGCTGGTGGAGTCGCTGCCGCGCAGCCGGTTCACGGGCCTGATTGAAGTCTTTCAATTGGATACCCTGCTGAACCGCGTGCTCAGTGCACTGCCTCGCACCTCCAGAATCGTGGTGGTTACTGATAACGCCCCGTCCAACGCCGCACACCGGCAGATGCTCGTGGACTTGGGCAAGCGGCGGAGAGAGCTTTCGTTTGAGTACCTGGACGGCGCACGGCTGAGTTTTGAAGAGATCCTGACGCAGTTGCGGGGAGTCCGCCCGGATGCCCTGGTCATCGCTTCAGCGTTCACGCACGACCGGAATCGGCATTATCTGGCTCCCATGGATAGCGGCCGGCGCATCGCGGCGGCTTCGCCCGCGCCGGTGGTGAGCCAGAACACCAGCCAGTTGGGCCAAGGCTATCTGATCGGCAACGCGAATATGGGCTACGAGCATGGGCAAGTGGCCGCGCGCATGGCGTTGAGAGTGCTCAGCGGTGAGCCGCCCGGGTCCATTGAGATACAGCGTCACGGCGCATTGCAGATGCTGGTGGACTACGCTGCCATGCAGCGTTTCGGACTGTCCCAATCCTCCTTGCCCGAAGGTACGAGGATTGTGAACCGGCCCACGGGATGGACCGATTTCTATGCCAGCAACCCATTGTTGGTCTGGGGCGCCCTTGGATTCATCCTGCTGCAGTCCGGCATCATCGCGGCGCTCTTTCTGAATACCTCCAGGAGGAGGCGGGCCGAGGTGGAACTACGCAGCAGCCAGGCGCAACTCCAACGATCCCAGGAGATCGCACGCCTCGGCAGTTGGGAGAGGGAAATCTCGACCGGCAAGCTGCAATGGTCCGACGAGGTCTATCGTATTTTCGGCGAGACACCCGGCTCATTCGACCCAAGCCTGGCGCCCATGCTCGGCCGAGTCCATCCGGAAGACCGGGAGCGAATCCGGCTGCTCTCCAAAGAGGCTGACGCCCGGCATAGCGACCGCGCGATGGAATACAGGGTTGTGCGCCCGGATGGAACCATTCGCCACGTCCAGGTGCAAGGCAAGTGGGTCCAACTGCCGGACGGGCGTGCGCGTCTGAACGGCACAGTGCAGGACGTCACCCACTTGAAAGAGATGGAAGCGCACATCCAGCACGCTCTGCGCGTGGACTCGCTAGGCACGCTGGCAGGCGGCATCGCGCATGACTTCAATAACCTGCTGACAGTAATCAATGGGTACTGCGATCTTCTATTGCGGAAGGTCGCCGAGGACGATCCCGCGCGCCGCCAGATTCTGGAGATTCATCACGCCGGGGAACGGGCGGCCGAGCTCACGGGCAAACTGCTGAGCTTCAGCCGCAAGCAAGTCTTCCAGACGGCGAAATTGCAGATCAACGAAGTGGTGCTGGCGATGCAGGGGCTATTGATGCCCGTCGTGAGTGACACCATCCGGCTGCGCCATAACCTCGCGCCGGACTTGGGGACAGTGCTATTGGATCGCACTCAATTGGAGCACGCCATTTTGAATCTGGCTACCAACGCCAGGGACGCCATGCCTGACGGTGGAGTGCTGACGATCAGCACATCGAATGAAGAGATTGGCGCGTATCAGTCTTCCCACGGATTTCAGATCACGCCCGGGCCGTACGTAGTGCTCGCGGTCTCGGACACCGGTTGCGGGATGGACCAGGCAACACGGGATCGGATCTTCGAGCCGTTCTTCACAACCAAAGAAGTGGGGAAAGGCACAGGACTGGGCCTCTCCACAGTCTACGGAATGGTCCAGCGCAGCGGCGGCCTGGTAAAGGTGGAGAGCGAGGCGGGACAGGGCTCGACCTTCCGGCTGTTCTTCCCGGCGGCGGCGCCGGCGCAGGAGAAGGAGCGGATTTTCAGGGAGGGGGAGCGACTGCCAGGAGGCTCAGAACGGATACTCCTGGTTGAGGATGAACCATCGGTGCGCACTTTGGCCGCCGGTACGCTTAGGTCTCTAGGCTATGAGGTACTCTCAGCCGTTGACGGACAGAAGGCGCTTCAGATGCTGCCCGATGGCGCCGAACCCGTCCAGGTGCTCATCACCGATGTGATTATGCCCGGCATGAACGGCGCGGAACTGGCGGCGCGGCTGGAACATCAGTTCCCGGAATTGCGTGTGCTGTTTGTTTCCGGCTACTCGGGTGGGCATTTGCCAGCAGATGGGTTGGGCGCGGAGGCCGCATTTCTGGCCAAACCGTTCCTTCCGGCCCAGTTGGCGGGGCGGGTCCGGGAGGTGCTCGCGGCCCCTCCCCGCTCCACCAGAATTTGACACCCCCCCAGGCGGCCCCTAGACTGGTTATAGACTACTTGTTTTTCTAAGTTGCAGGATGCTGCTCGCCAAAGAAATCGTCGCCTATCTCACCCGCCAACTGGCCGCCAAGCTTGGCTCCAACATCATTGAAATCTCAAACCCCACCGCCGTGGCGGAGTTGATGACCACGGTGGTGATGGACGAACTTGGCGTGGAGGACCGCCTCAATGACGAGGTGCGTGATCTGCTGGAGCAGTATTCGGTGTACATGTCGAACAATGGCATCAGCTACTCCGAGATGTTTCGCCGGATCAAGAACCAACTGATCGCCCAGAAGAAGATCGTGCGGGCCTCCGGGCGCGATAGCGGCGACAACATGAAGCTGAGCCGCGACAAGATCAACGAGATCTCCCACAAGCTCGTAACCGCCCTCAAGAAATCTCGCGATTGCCGCTTCCGCAAGGACGGCAATGACGTACGCCTGGAACTGGTCCGCCTGATCTCTGAGATCCTGCTCAACGAGGACAAGGCCGACAAAGCCGCGCGCACAAAGATTCGCACGCAGAAAAAAGAGATCCCGGAAGGCAGCGAAGAGTGGGATCTGCTCCACAAGCGTTACTACGCCGATGAATTGAAGAGCCTCGGCATCGATCTCGGCCGCTCCGAGCACCGCTAGAACGCACTCCGTTCCGATAGAATACAGGCCATGCCATCGCGTGGACTGGTGATTACAGGCTCCCTCAACATGGATTTCGTCGTGCAGGTAGATCGTCTGCCCGCGCCAGGCGAAACCACCATGGGCTCGAACTTCCAGATGATCCCCGGCGGCAAGGGCGCCAATCAGGCCTGCGCAGCCGGCCGCCTGGCCCAGGGTGCGCCGGTGCGCATGGTAGGTTGTGTCGGGGCGGACCCGTTTGCCGATCACCTAAAGGCCAGCCTGGAGACCGCCGGCGTGGACGTCTCAACGGTTCACACCTCTGCCACCCGCCCTACCGGCGTGGCGCTGATCTGGGTGGAGCAATCCGGCCAGAACTCCATCGTGGTGGCTGCCGGCGCCAATGGCGAATTGACGCCGTCTGGCGTGGCATCCGCTCGCGCCGCCTACGACGGCGCGGCTGGGGCGCTATTCCAACTGGAAACGCCGCTTGCGGCCGTGGAGGCGGCGATGGCTGTGGCTCGTGCCGCGGGCGCCCGCACGATTCTCGATCCGGCGCCGGCGCGCGCGCTGCCCGCTTCCCTCCTGCAACAGGTGGATATCCTGACACCCAACGAGGGTGAGGCCTGCATCCTGTTGGGCCGCGGTCCGGCGCGCGTCACGTTTGCCGAATCATCTGAGATCGCCGCCGCCCTGCGTGCCCTCGGGGTGGGCGCGGTGATTCTGAAGCTCGGCGACCAGGGTTGTTTCTATTCCGGACCCGAGGGAGAGTTCGCCGCGCCGGGCTTCGCTGTGCAAGCCGTGGATACCACCGCGGCCGGCGATACATTCAACGCCGGCTTCGCGGTAGCGCTGGCAGAGGGCATGGATATTGAAAGCGCCCTGCGATTTGCCAACGCGGCGGCGGCGATTTCAGTAACCAAGCTGGGCGCGCAGTCCTCAGCGCCATCCCGCGCGGAAGTGGACGCGCTGCTCAACGCGCCGGCTTGAGCGGGATGACGGCCCACTCTTCATTGGCGTAGACAACGCCCGCCGGGTGCGTGGCCGCGCGAACGACGAGATAGTCGATACCCAGCCCCTGATACTGCTCCAACGGCAGTAGCGGCGGCTTGGTCATGTGCACGGCCTGCCAGCGCCGCCACCACTCCTCGCCCAGGCCCGGCAGCAGATTGGCCTGTCCGCCGCCTTTCCAATCGACGTAAATCGCCCGCTGCGCTTCGGCGCGAAACACTCCTGGTTGATATCCACGATAGGCGTCCGCAAACAAGAAGACGTCGTCCTTCGCCGTGTTCTGGCGGGCCCAGGCCGAGAGTTCCTGCATCGACCGGGTGTGCAGCCGGGGATAGTTCTCAAGCCCGCCTACGGTGGGGATCAACAGAAACGGCGCCAGCATGGCGACGGGCAGAACCGGGCGCCAGCGAGCCGCCGCTATCGCCAGCACCGCGAACAACGCCACCAGCCCAATCCGGATCCACAGCATCTGAGTGAACAGTTGCACAACCAGGCCATTGGCGGGGATCGCGAATACGACGACGAACCAGGCCGCGCTCTCCAGCCAGAGCCGTTTCTGCGCAGCCCTCCACCCGGCGGCAGCGCCGAGCAAAACCGCCATCACGGTGATGAAGAGCACCCCGCGGGCCGGCTGAAACTGGGGGATCAGAATCCACTTGCCAATGTCGAGCAGCAGATACTGAACTGGCACCATCACAAGTCCAAACAGCGGCAATGCCAGGGTCAGGAACGCCACCCCAGGAGCCATCTCGCCGCGCAGCCTCCGCCATGCCAGCGCCGCGTAGCCAAGGAGCAACGGATACTGCCAGAACCACTCCGGCGGCCAGAGATCGATCCAGTTGTAGGACCCGCGCAAGCGCTGGACCATTTCCAAGGCCGGTCCGACATGCCCCAGCAGCGGCTGCCGCTCTGTTTCGCCCCGCTGCAGCAACGCGAAAAGCAGCACGATTCCAACTGCGGCGGCCAGCGAGATCACCAGCGGCCGCATGGCCGCGCGCTCCTCGCTGCGCAGAAACCACCAGAGGCTCACGCAAAACCAGACCGGCGCCGTGGTGGTGGGATGGAACAGAGTCGCCACGCCCATCAGCACACCGGCCGCCCACCACCAGCGGCGCGAGACGCAGCCCAAAGCGCCCAGCACCAGCAGGATCGCAAACGCGCGCGGCACCGGCTCGTACTCCAGCGTCAACACGGCCGGGCCATTGATATTGGCGCCCAGGCCAAAACACGCCGTCACCAAGAGCGCGCCGGCTGAGCCAAGGCCGAGCGCTCCGGCCAATAGATAGACACCCATCAGCCCAACCAGGCGAAACAGAAACTGTTCAGTCTGCAAAACCGATTGGAAGCTCAGTCCGGTGATTCGGTGGAGTGCAATGGCAGACTCATCGTAGAGAGTCCAAGTGACATGTGGCCGCAACGCAACCATGTCCTTCGAGAACAGGGACGGATCGTCCATGCGATCCAGGATCGGCGCGTAGATTTGCGTGTCGGCCTGGAGCCATGTGTGACCTGGGAAATAGAAGAACCCCAGCAGCGTGAGCAGCAGGAGAGCGAGCGCGATAGAGAGGCTCTGGCGCGTCACTTCTCCGGCGTCTTCTCCAGTTGCTGCCTGGTCCAGACGCGGGCCGGATTTAGCTCCAGGCTGCGGGCCAGCGCCTTGCGAGCTTCCGGATTGTGATTGAGCTTGCGCAACACGATGCCCTTCCACATCCAGGCGTCTGGGTCTTTCGGATTCAACTCCAGCGATTTCTCGATGTCTTTCAGCGCCAGATCCGCGCCGCCGCCAAATGAAGCGGGCAGATAGTAGTTGCCCACGCCGCGGCTTAGATACGCGGCCCCGGACTTCGGCTCCAATTCAATTGCCTTACTCACTTCGTCCAGCGCGCAACGACCATACTTCATGCCTGCCAGCACGTTGGCCGGGATCACTTGGCCGCACAACGTGCCAAGGATGCGGTGGTACTCGCCTGAGCCCGGTTTCAGCGCAACTGCCTTTTGCGCAGCGGCAATCCCGGATTCGGCGGCCGCGCGGGCGGCGTTCTTGTCCTTCTGCTCCATCGCCACCTCGGCCCGGATCAGCTCGGCCAAGGCAGCGCTGTACTGCTCATTAGCGTCATTCGGCTTTCCCTGGGCGCTCGCCGTAGCCGCGCCGGCCAGACGGTCCAGCGTGGGACGGTCCTGCGTGTCACGAGCCTTCTTCAGCTCGCTGGGCAGCTCCGCCGCCACGCAAACCGCCGCCGCCAATAGAATCCAGATCCTCATGTGTGGGAAAACCATATTGTACCGATGCCTGGCGGCCCGCCGCCGTTACAACGTAACGAGCTTTCGCTGCACAGTTAACAGATAGATGGCGAGCGCCGTCATGATCACTCCGTAAACGCCCACCACCGTGCGCACGCCGTAGAGCGGGATCAGCGCGCCCGTGATCAGGCTGCCGATGGGCATGCCCCCGCGAAACGCCACGTTGTAGATGCTCATCACGCGCCCTCGCATCTCGTCGGTGGCCACCAGTTGCACCAGCGAACTGAGCATTGCGAAGCTCGCAATCAGCGCCATCCCGGCAAAGAACAGGAAGGCCAGCCCCATCGTCCATCCGCGGCTCCACGAGAACCCGGATTCAAATACGCCCAGAGCGATCAGGGCCAGAATCGCGTCGCGCCCCAACCCGCCGCGCTTACCCCGCGCAGCCACCGCGATGGCGCCCGTGATCGCCCCCGCGGCCTCCACGGAAAGCAGAATCGTATACGTGCTGGCGGTACCGCCAAACACATCTTTCGCGAACACCGGCAGAAACACAATCAGGGGAATGCCCAGGAACGTGCAGAAGAACGCCACCCAAATCAGCGGCAGCATCTCCGGCTTCTCGCGGATGAACGCAATGCCGCCCTTCATGCTCTCCATCACCGACTCTTTGCTGGGCGCCGGCAGAAAGCTCACCGTGATCAGCGACAACGAGATGATCACCGCAATGTAGCTCACGCCGTTCAAGCCAAAACACCACGCCGCGCCCAGATTCGTCAGCGCCAGTCCGCCAATCACCGGGCCGATCACGCGCGCCAGATTGAACTGAATGGAGTTCATCGCGATGGCGTTGGAAAGATGCTCGCGCGGCACCAGCGACGGGATCAGCGATTGATAGGCCGGCGCGCCAAATGCCTGCGCCGTGCCCACAACGAAGCTCAGAGTCAGGATGTGCCACACTTGCGCGTGCCCTGTCGCGAAGAGGGTCGCCAGTATAAACGCACACGTCATCTGCACGCACTGCGATGAGATGAGCAGCCGCCGGCGGTCAAAGCGATCCGCCGCGACGCCAGCGAACATCGCCAGCAAAAAGATCGGGATCTCGCCCAGAAACGAGTCCATGCCGAGCCAGAACGGCGATCCGGAAAGCTGCAGCACCAACCAGCTCTGGGCAAGCTTCTGCATCCACGTGCCGATGCTGGACAGGCAGGCGCCCGACCACATCAGCCGGAAGTTTCTGTAATGGAAAGCGGTGAAGATCCGGCTTAGCAAGTAGGGTGCCCGTTACGGTAGTGGCTGCGGCCGCGCGATCAGGTGGAGAATGTTGCCGTCGCAATCGGCGAAAAAGACCAGCCTGTTGCCACTGAGATCGAGCGCGCCAGTGAGAAACTGCACACCCTTTGCCTTTAGCTCTTCATGGCCGGCGTCGAAATCCGTAACGGCTACGGCCAGATGGCGGATGCCGGGCGTCTTCATCGACGTTGCCACGGCGTCTCCTTGTGACGGAATGATCTCCAACATCGTGCCATCGGAGGCACGCACGAAATAGTTTCCGTCATACTCGTAGTTGATTTTAAAACCCAGCGTATCGACATACCACTGAGCCAGCCTCTTAGGTTCGGGCGACGCCAGGGCAGTGTGTTCAAATCCAGTGAACAGCATAAGGTTGAGTCTAGCAGGGCGACGCCCGCTGCTTGTGATCGCCGCCGCAGGGACCCTGACCCCCTTGACCGCCGGAATCGCTGACTACTGCTTGTTCGCCGGCGCCGCCGGCTTGCGCACCTTGTCGTAATATCGCTGTACGTAGTCCTGCAAGTGCAGCGGCACTTCATCGCGGCTGACTTCCCCGCCCGCTTCCACGTGCGAAGCGGATCTCGTCACGTACGGCGTCTTCAACTGCTGATTCTTGGAGTTGGTGACCTCCACCATCACCTCGCCCTGCATGTTCAACGAGCGCTTCCCGAGCAACTCGCTCAGCTTGCCCATCGCCTTCTGCTGCTCGGCCAGTTCCGTATCCTTCTTGCCGTCCTGCTTGCCGACGCCGCTCTTCTCGGTCTTCGACGCCTGCTCCGGACTATTGCCCGGCTGGTTCGACTTCGCCTGCTGCGCGCTGTCGGAATCCGCCTGCTGCTGCCCGGGCTGGGAAGCATCTGGCTCGCCCTGCTCATTGGGCTTGCCCTGCTGATCGCCCTTTTCTTTCTTCTGCCCCTGACCCTTCTGACCGTCCTTGTTCGAGGCGTTCTGTTTTTGCTCGCCACCCTTGGGCTCGATGTTCATCTTGTCCATCAGGTTGGCCAGCGCGTCGCGCATCTTGTCCATCAACCCGCCGTCTTTTTGGGGCGGACCCTGCTTCTGCTTGGGATCCTGATCACCTGGGCGCCGCCCGTCCTTGGTTCCCGCCGGCGACTGCTTCTTATCCCCGGCCGCCGACTCGCCTTCCTGCGTATCCTCGGACTGCTCGTCCTCCTGCGCCGCGCTCTGCTCGCCCTTCTGACCCTGCCGCCCCGCCTTATTCGGGTCCTTCACGTCCATGGTCCGCAGCGATTCCTGCACGGCAATGTCTTTTTCGTTGACATTGCTGAGCTCGCTGTCCGGCACGCTCAGATTGAACGGATCAGGGAACGCCGTCTTCTGCGCCAACTGCGCCTGTTTCTTCACCGCCTTGGGGGCGCCGGTCAGAGTGTCGAAACTGATGGTCGCGATGGGAGCGCTCAGGTCAAACGTGCGCAAGATGCCGTACCGCGCGAAAAATAGCGCAGCCGCCACCGTGAACATCGCCGTCGCCGCCCAGGCCCCGCGCGGCACGTAAATTGGCAGAGCAGCCCGCGCATCGGCCGAGCTGGCGGCGTGTTCGGCCTGCTCCGCCACGGTCCGCACAAACGCCGGATCGGCTCGCCGCGCCTCATCCTGATAGTGAAACGCAGTGGAAATCAGATCCTTCAACGACAGCGCTTCATCCAGCTTCTGCGCCACCTGGTATTCACCCGGCAACCGCTTGCGGCTGCGCCACCAGCCGATCGCCACCGTGACGAAAAGCAGGAGGACCGGCCAATACCAGTCGAGCACCTGAGTGCCAACTAACAGTAGGACGATGAAAGCCGCGAGGCAAGCCGTAGCGCCCCAGCCGAACTGGTCCAGCACCAGTTGCAGCGCCGAGCGGCGGCGGCCTTGTTCGATCAATCGGGAGATGGCGCCGGTATGAGTCAAGGTGGTGCTTTCATTATGACAGTCTGCAACGCGATGGGCGATCCTGGGGAGACCTGAACAGGACGATCGCCCCCCGGTTGTACCCGACCCAATCCGTCCGGTACCATATAAGTTCAACCACATGTTACGTTTCGAGACCGCCGGCGAGTCGCACGGCGAATGCCTGGTTGCGACACTGACCGGACTTCCTGCCGGTGTGCCCATCTCCCTGTCCGCCGTGAGCCGCGAGCTCTGGCGGCGGCAGCAGGGCTTTGGCCGCGGGGGCCGGATGAAAATCGAAACCGATACGGCCGAACTCGTCACTGGTGTCCGGCACTCCCACACCACAGGCGCGCCCATCGCCATCATCATCAGGAACGCCGACTGGAAGAACTGGACCGAGGTTCTCCCGGTCGAATCTTCCGCCGATAGCGAAGAGAAGAAAAGACCGCTCAAGCGCCCCCGCCCCGGCCACGCCGATCTCGCCGGCGCCATCAAATACAATTTCCAGGACGCCCGCTATATTCTCGAGCGCGCCTCGGCCCGCGAGACGGCCGCGCGCGTCGCCGTCGGCGCGCTGGCGAAACAGTTTTTGAGCTGTTTCGGCATTGAAGTTCTCAGCCATGTCATCCAGGTGGGCACGGCCCGCCTCGAGCGGCCGGTCGAGTGGGACGAGATCGTCGCCCTCTCGAAGAAGGACGAAGTGCTGCTCGGCTGCGTCGACGCGGAAGCCGAGGCGCGCATGAAAGAGGTAGTCGACGAGGCCTACCGCACCGGCGACACCGTGGGCGGCGTCTTTGAGGTGCGCGCGCACGGCCTGCCGATCGGCCTCGGATCGCACATCACCTGGGACACGCGTCTCGATGGCCGCCTCGCCCAGGCCATCGTCTCTATTCAGGCCGTCAAGGGCGTGGAGATCGGCGAGGCCGGCGAAGCCGCCACCGTCTTCGGCTCCAAGGTTCAGGACACCATCCACTACGACAAGAGCGACCGGCGATTCTACCGTGGCGCCAACCAGGCCGGCGGGCTCGAGGGCGGCATCACCAACGGCCAGGAGCTCGTCGTCCGCGGTCTCCTCAAGCCCATCTCGACCCTGCGGAAGCCCCTGGAATCCGTCGATCTCGACACGCGCCAACCGGCCGCCGCCGCCTACGAGCGCAGCGACGTCGCCGTGGTGCCGGCAGCCGGCGTCATCGGCGAGGCGATGGTTGCTATTGTGCTGGCTCACGCCGTCCTCGAAAAATTTGGTGGAGATTCTGTTGCAGAGTCGCGTCGAAACTACGACAGCTACATCCAACAGGTGAGGGAGTACTGAAGTAAGAAGATGTTGCTGAGGATTGTGAAATATGGCGACCCGGTGCTCGAGCAGAGGGCGGAGTGCGTCACCAATTTTGGGACACCAGAGCTGCGGCAACTGGTCGACAATATGTTCGAGACCATGTATGCCAACAAAGGCATCGGCCTGGCGGCGCCGCAGGTAGCGTTGCGCCAGCGTCTCACCGTCATCGATCCCTCGGCCGGCGAAGACCCGAACGAAAAGCTGATTCTCATCAATCCCGAGATCCTCGCCAAGGAAGGCACGCAACTGGGAGAAGAGGGCTGCCTATCCATCCCCGGCTTCCGCGAGGACGTCAAGCGCGCCCTGAAAGTGCGCATCCGCGCTCAGAACGTCGACGGCGAGTTCTTTGAGATCGACGGCGAAGAGCTGCACGCCCGTGTGATGCAGCATGAGCTGGACCACCTGGACGGCATCCTCTTCATCAGCCACATCAGCCCCTTGAAACGCGACCTGATCCGCCGCAAAATCCGCAAGCTGGTAAAAGCCGGCGAGTGGGAATAAACACCCTTCGATGAAAGCAGTCTTCCTCGGCACGCCGCATTTCGCTGTCCCCACTTTTGAGGCGATGGTGCGCGCGGGACACGAGGTGCTCTGCGTCTACACCCAGCCGGACCGGCCCAAAGGGCGCGGTCAGGAACTGGCCCTCTCCCCCGTGAAAGAGGCCGCTCTGCGGCTCGGCATTGAAGTGCGCCAGCCTGAACGGATCCGCCGCTGCGGGGACGAGCTGGCAGCGCTGGGAGCCGATGTCATGGTGATCGTCGGCTACGGCCAGATCATCCCGCAGGCCGTCATCGACCTACCCCGTCACGGAATCATTAACGTCCACGCCTCCCTGCTCCCGAAATACCGAGGCGCCGGCCCCATTCAATGGTCCATCGCACAGGGCGAACAAGTCACCGGCGTTACGACGATGATGATCAACGCCGGGCTCGACACCGGCGACATGCTGCTGAAAGCAGGGACCGTCATCGGCCCGGAAGAGACCGCCCTGGAGCTCGGCCCGCGGCTGGCCGAAATGGGAGCATCGCTCCTCCTCGAAACGCTCACGCAGCTCGAAGCCGGCACACTCGTGCGCATCCCTCAGGATGACACGCAGGCCACGCTCGCCCCGATCCTGACGCGCGACGACGGACAGATTGATTGGTCACAGCCCGCAGACGTCATCCACAATCGCGCCCGCGGTTTCCTGCCTTGGCCCGGCGCCTGGACCACATTCCGGGGCCAGCGCTTCAACATCTGGCGTTGCCGCGTCGCCGAAATCGACCAGCCCGCCGTCCCCGGCAAACTGTTTTCCTACCAGAAGCGGCTCTACGCCGCCTGCGGCAACGGCGCCACACTGGAACTACTGGAAGTTCAAACCGAGGGCCGCAAACGCGTCGCCGCCGATGCCTTCCTGAACGGACAGCGTCTGTCCGACTCCGATCTACTGGGAGAAGCCCCAAAGTGAACCTGCCCCTTGGCTATCGCTATTCCGCCCTGTATGCGGGCATCCGCAAGGCCGTCAAGCCGGACCTGGCGCTGATTGTCTCCGACGCACCCGCCTCGGCCGCCGCCGTCTACACCACCAATCTCGTGCAGGCCGCGCCCGTGCGCCTCTCCCGCACCCACTTGCAGGAGACCGGCGGCATCGTCCGCGCCGTCATCGTCAACGCCGGCAACGCCAACTGCGCCACTCGCACCGGCGATCGCGTTGCGCTCGCCACCGCCAAGGCGACAGCCAAGGCGCTGAAGTGCAAAGCCGCCGAGGTGCTCCCCTCCTCCACCGGCGTCATCGGAGTGGAGCTGAATCCGGCGCTGATCACAAACGCTCTGCCGGCTTTGGTGGGCGGCCTCGCGCCAGAGCGATTCCTCGACGCCGCCGACGCCATCCTCACCACCGATCTCGTCCGCAAAGTCGCCTGCGCCGAGACGGGCGGCATCCGCGTCGCCGGCATGACCAAGGGCTCCGGCATGATCCACCCCGGCATGGCCACCACGCTGGCCTATGTGATGACGGACGCCATCGTCCCGCCCGCCGACCTCCGTAAGTACCTGAAAACCGCCGTGAATCGCAGCTACAACCGCCTCAGCGTCGATGGTGACATGAGCACCAACGACACACTGCTGGTGCTGGCCAACGGCGCGTCGGGCAAGAAGGTCAGCAAGGCCGAATTCCAGGCGGCCCTCGACGAGGTCTGCCAGTCGCTCGCCCAACAGATCGCCCGCGACGGCGAAGGCGCCACCCGATTTGTGGAGATCGAAGTCAGCGGCGCCCGCGACGAAGCCTCAGCCGCGAAGATCGCCCGCTCTATTGCCAATTCGCCCCTGGTGAAGACCGCCATCGCCGGCAGCGACCCCAACTGGGGTCGCATCCTATGCGCCGCCGGTTACT
The DNA here is from genome assembly GCA_036504135.1 of Paludibaculum sp. GTDB lineage: Bacteria > Acidobacteriota > Terriglobia > Bryobacterales > Bryobacteraceae > Paludibaculum. The sequence continues at coordinate 109,150 of DASXVP010000015.1, read as the reverse complement.
CCGGCGTGGCCTTCGAGCCGACACAAGTCGATATCTACCTGCAAGGGGTGAAGGTTTGCCGCAAGGGCTTGGCCGCCCAGTATGACGAAGCTGCTCTCACGAAAAAGCTGGGCGCGAAGGACTGCCTCGTCCGGTTCGTCATCGGCGGGGAAGGCCACGGCACGACCCGATTCTGGACCTGCGACCTCACCCACGGCTACATCGACATCAACGGCAGCTACCGGACCTGACTGCGTTATTTCTTCGCCGGCGGCGGCGGCAGCGGCAGGTCTGAGTTATAAGTGTCCGCAACCGCCTTCCACTTGCCGTCCGCCTGTTTCTTCCAAATCTCCATGATCTTGCCTCGGTCCTCCACCGGCTTGCCATCGGGTCCGTTCATCCTCAGCTTGTACACACCAATCAGATAAGCGATGTCGCCGGCCTGGGCCACATCCACCTTGGTAACGGTCCAAGAGGTGGCCACGCCAGGCCCAAGCAACCGGCCCCACGACTCGCAAATGACCTTCTTGCCAATAGCCATCGGCTCGTTCGGCGGCAGCAGGTAAGCGTCATCCGTGTAGTAGGACACGGTGGCCTCCAGGTCGTTCGCCAGCGCAGCCTTGGGCCACTGAGCATCAAGCTCGCGAATAGCCGCCTCGTCGGCCGCCCGCGTGTCCGGAAGCGTGGTCTTGGTGCAGGCCGGGGTCATCAGCAGCAGCGTGAAACAGCCGCGGAACGCCCATGCGGCGCCATCGATCTTCTCTGAATGGGCAAGCACCGGTGAATCCTCCTGGTTTAGTGTGGAATGACAGCACCAGGTCGCTACCGGAGGGCGCGGCGTACAGGAATCCTGTACGCTGACAACAGGAACCCATGGCTACCGAAACCACTTACACCAGCCTCCGGGGAAACCTGGCAAGCACGTTGGACTAGGTCGTTGATCAGCAAGAGACGATAACCGTTCGACGCCGGGGAGCGCGCGACGTTGCTCTGATTCCAGCAACTGAACTCGTTGGATTGATCGAAACGGCCCACCTGTTACGGTCGCCGCGTAAGGCTAAGCGGCTCCTGGGAGCACTGCACCGGGCTGGCGGCAGCAAGGCGAAGCCGGATAGCCTTGCCAGCTTGAGAAGTGAGCTTTTTGGTGAAGCGGGACGTTAGGCGGGTCGCACTCTTCCATCCGGAGTTCCTGGAGGATCTTCGCTACTGGGTTCAGCCCGACAGAGGCACCGCAATTCGGGTACTGGACCTCGTCGAAGCGGTGTTGCGCGATCCGTTTCAAGGTACCCGCAAACCCGAACCGCTCCAGTACCTGCTCGCCGGTTGCTGGTCCAGACGCATCACGCAGGAGCACCGCCTGGTGTATCGCGTCAGCAACGAATCCATCGATTTCCTTCAGGCCCGCTACCACTACTGATCCTGCAGCGGCCGCTCTGGCCAGCCTGACGAGTACCTGCCGCCGACGGGCGGCGTCGGAGTTTGGGTTCACGCGCGGCCGTTGGCGGTGCGGCCTTGCAGGTAGGCGCTTAGTGATTCGCGCCAGTGGGGGAGATCAGGCAGGCCGGCGGCGCGGAGGTTGCGGTTGTCGAGAACGGAGAACGCCGGGCGCTTGGCCTTGGTGGGGAAGGCGGAGGAATCGACGGGTGTGAGGTCGACGGGGATGGCGGCGAGGTCGAAGATGGCGCGGGCGAACTCGTGCCAGGAGCAGTGGCCGGCGCTGGTCATGTGATAGAGGCCGTATTTTCCGGTCGCGATGAGGGCGGGCAGGGCGAAGGCGATATCTAGGGTGGAGGTGGGGGTGAGGAACTGATCGGCGACAACCTTGAGAGGCTTTCCCTGGCGGGCGAGGGCGATCATGGTTTCGACGAAATTGGAGCCTTTGTCGCGGGAGCCGGCGTAGCCGTAGAGGCCGCAGACGCGGCAGATGAAGGACTTGTGCCAGGTTGACTGGACCATCAGTTCGCCGGCGAGCTTGGAGACGCCGTAGACCGAGCGGGGGCAGGGGGTATCGTCTTCGGTGAAGGGTGCGGTGCGGGTGGGGGCGCCATCGAAGACGTAGTCGGTGGAAAAGTGGACGAGGGTGGCGTCGACGGCGCGGGCGGCCAGGGCGAGATTGCGGGGGGCGAGGGTATTGGCGGCCAAGGCGGGCTCGGGCGTGTCTTCAGCGTCGTCGACGCGGTTGTAGGCGGCGCAGTTGAGGATGAGATCAGGGTTGTGGGCCTGGACGAATGCGAGGACTCGGGGGGTGTCCTGGAGGGGAAGGTCCTCGAACTCGGTGAGGATGAGGGTGTGTTGGGCGAGGACGGACTTGAGGTCGGTGGCGAGTTGGCCGAGGTGGCCGGAGATGAGGATTTTCATTGGCGTTCCGAGGGCAGTATAACAGGGGCCGGGGGGACGGGCTTTCTTTCTGGAGAGGGGTATTCCAGGGGTGGTGTTTCAGCGACTGGCATCGAATGCTGGAGGCGGCGGAGTGCGACATGGTGCTGGTGGAGAAGCCCTCGCTGGCGGTGGCGCGCGACCAGTTTGTGGCAGTGGTGCACCCTGAACTCCGAAAGCTGGCGGATGTGTAAATGCGCCGGGAGCGGTCGGGGCACAGTATGCGGCCAAGTACTCCGGAACATCCAGTGTGCGGTTGGCAAACCGCGTCATAGCGACAACAGTGGAAGCCGGCAGCTTGCCGGGCGCTGAAGAAAGCAGGCAATCGCGCAAACACCGGAGTAGGATGCAGTAAAACTCGGGGCGCGGCTCACTCCGGCAGGCGGCGGAGGACGGAGATGCACTCGGCTCCGTTGGCCTTGAAACACTCGAGCTCGTAGGGGAACGGGACCACTTCGCGGGCGCGGCGGATGAGTTCGAGGACTTCGGACTGGGACCAGACGTGGAGGTGAATGCCGTAGTCGTGCTCGGCCATCAGCGCGCGGACGCGGACCTCGATCTCGTGTTCCGGGATCCTATCGGCAAGGAGAAACCACTCTCGGTAGTGGGCTTCTCGACTCGACTCGGGGCCGTGGCGGTGGTCTTCGAGGAGGTGCTCGAAGGGGGTGCAGGGGCGGTCCTTATCGAAGTTGTGGCGCTTATCGGGCAGGGCAAAGAAGAGGACGCCGCCGGGGCGGAGCACCCGCAACATGTTGCGAAGGGCGAGAAGCGGGTCGCCGAGGTGTTCGATGACGTGGTTGGCGATGACGAAGTCCTGGGAGGCGTCTTCGACTCCGGTGAGGAGATGGGCGTCGGTGATGATGTCGACTTCGACGATGTCGTAACCTTGCTTTGCCACCTTATACTGCTGGCGAAGTTGCTGGCTGGTGAAGGCGTCGGCATAGCGGACGGTACAGCCCGGCGGGATTCGCATGGGGTCACTGAGGGCGCCGATCTCAATGCCCTGGCCCTGGAAATACTGGCTGCCTAGGAAAGAACGGACGGCGGCACCGGTGGCGCGGAAGGGCTGATCGAGATTCTCGACGACGGTCATCGGGCTGCCGTCCAGAAAGGGCCCGTTCTCATACGGGCCGCCCTCGACTCGGGCGGTGAGTGTGTAAGTCTTGAGGGCGCGGATTTCCGGGGGAATGGGCAGGACGAAGCCATGCTGGCCCATGCCGGCGCCGGCCCGGGCGAGGCGGAGGTCTTCGCGGAAGGCGCGTGCGGGCACTGCGCCGAGCTGGTGGCCTTCGTGCTCGATTACGACGGTGATCTCGCGGGCAGGGTCGTGGAGGATGTAGGCCCAGCCGAACACGACACCATCATTGGCGCCATCGAGGTGGCCGGTGACGGAGTCTTCCGGGAGGCGCTCGATAGTGAGTGGGCTGCCTGGGAGGGCGTTGCGGCCGTCGACGCTGACCGAGAGCTGAAAGGAACTGGAGGGACGAAAAGACGGAGGCAGATAAAAGGAGAACCCGTACCGTCCGTGGCCCTCGCCGATGCCGGCGGACTGGAGATCCTCCCGAAATCTGTTGGCGACGGCCGTGCCGAGGAGAACTTCACCAGCGTGGATGGACACTATGACCTCGGAGGCGGGGTTGGTGGGGTCGAACGCCCACCCGGCGATCAGGCGGCCCTCACAGGAGCCGAGATGGCCCTTGATGGAGTTGGGCGAAGCGTAGCTACGGAGTCTGCCGATGGAACGACTGAACACACCCATGCGCGGACAATTCCCTTCTGGCACCCCACTCGCTCACAGTATACATTAGAGGGAACGGCTGGGAACGCAGGGCTTAGCTGGCGCCGAGAGCTGCGACGGATTTGGTGATCGACTTCTGAAACTGCGAATCAGCGCCGGGTGATCTGATCATTACCTCTCAGTGGTGTGGCGCAAAAAAGGAGGAAGAATGGCACAGAGAAAAGCACTGATTACGGGTATCACGGGGCAAGATGGGTCTTATCTGGCGGAGCTGTTGTTGGCGAAGGGGTATGAAGTACATGGAGTGGTGCGGCGGGTGGCGCTGCAGGACCCCGCCCACCGGATGTCGCGGCTCACTCACCTGACCGGGCAGATCCAGTTGCACGGGGCGTCGCTGGAGAGTCTGCCGAGCCTGTTTCAGGTGTTTGAAGAGGTTCAGCCGGATGAGTGCTATCACCTCGCGGCTCAAAGTTTTGTGAGCTACTCGTTCGACGACGAGTTTTCGACGCTGCAATCCAACATCAACGGAACGCACCATGTACTGGCGGCGTTGAAGGCGCGGAGCCCGAAGTGCCGTTTCTATTTTGCCGGATCTTCGGAGATGTTCGGCAAGGTGCAGGAGATTCCGCAGCGGGAAACGACGCGATTTCACCCGCGATCGCCGTACGGAGTAAGCAAGGTGACGGGGTTTGAGCTGACGAGGAACTACCGGGAGGCGTATGGGATTCACGCGTCCTCCGGCATCCTGTTCAACCATGAATCCCCGCGGCGAGGGTACGAATTCGTCACGCGGAAGATCTCCCTGGGCGTGGCGCAGATTGCGGCGGGGCGGGCGAATGAGTTGCGGCTGGGCAATCTGGAAGCGAAACGGGACTGGGGCCATTCGCGGGATTACGTGGACGGCATGTGGCGGATGCTGCAGCAGGATACGGCGGATGACTACGTGATCGCGACCGGCGAGACGAATTCAGTGGAGCAGTTCGTGGAACTGGCGTTCGGCCATGTTGGGCTGGATTGGCGGAAATACGTGGTGGTGGACCCTCTCTATTTTCGGCCGGCTGAAGTGGATCTGCTGATTGGGGATACGGCCAAGGCCAGGCGGGTGCTGGGCTGGGAGAGCCGCACTTCGTTTAGCGAATTGGTGCGGGAGATGGTGACGCAGGACTGCGAAGGGCAGCGGAATTAAAATTCATTAGCTATTTCTCAGTTAATTCGGTTTTAGCGGAGCTGGCTATTGGTGTGCCGGGTTGCGTAAGTTGATAGCATCAAGGACATGCTCCAGCAACGCGTCCTTCCACTGCCGCCACTCGAGTATCGCGGCCTTGTCAGCCCGGTGACGGATGACAGTTACTACGACAATCCGAGTGGAGATTACATTTGGGGGCCACTCAACATTGCACCGCTGACGGCAGGTGAGGCGTACCGGAAGATTCTCGATTTTGGGTGCGGCTGTGGCCGCGAGGTACGGCGACTGATGCTCCAGAACGCTCCGCCAGAGGAGATTGTGGGGGTGGACATCAGCCGAAAGATGATCGACTGGTGCTCGGCCAATCTGGGCTGTCCAGGTGTTTCCTTTCAACATCACGATGTCTGGAACATCTGGTATGCACCGGACAATCACCGGAATAGGGTGATGCCGCTCACGCCGGCCGGCTCGGACTTCTCGCTGATTGAAGCGAACTCTGTCTTCACGCACCTTCTGGAGGACCAGAGCACCTTTTACCTGGAAGAGATGAGCGGCATGCTGGCGCCGAAGGGCCTGATCCGCGCTACATGGTTCTTCATCAACAAGAAGGCTTTTCCGATGATGATGGAGGCGCAGAACACGGTTTTCATCGACGAGACGGACCTAACGAAGGCCGTATTTTACGACTGGGAGTTTTTCGTCCGAACGACCAGGCGGCTGGGATACAAGATTGTGAATGTGGAGTGGGCTGACATGCTCGGCTTTCACAACACGGTGTATCTTGGACGGGACGAGTGCTTCACTGAACTCGACATCGCAGCGCCGCCTTCGACGAGTTGCCTGGGATTCTAGAACTAACGACCGGAGGGGCGGTTAGGGTGCCGGCTGAGCAATCGGGAGCGTAAAACTCCCCACCGCAAATTCCTTGAGCAGGACCCTCTGCTGCATATCGCCCGCCGGATAGGCAAAGGCCTGGAGCCGTCGAACGGAAGCAGGCGGTCCCAGCGCAGAGATCTGGGCGGACGTGAGAGCGAATTCGTAACGGTAGCCGGTTTCGGGTGGAACTAGCGGGTCGGCTGCCATACCGCACAATTTGGAAATTTGGATCTCAGACTGAAGATCCGCCGTAGTGACGGCGACGTCTTTGGATTCGCCATTCATCATCAGTGCGGAGAGCACCACCATCAGCGGCTCGGCGCGGCCCACACGGCAGGCCCAACCGAGGCCGTTATAGCCGCCTGACGAGACGCGCGTGAGCCCTTCAAAGTAGCCAAGGGTGGGAGTCTCAACATCGGAGCCCTGGATACGCCCGATACCGAGGGCCCAGCGGGCGCGGGCCGCCGGGAAGGGGTAGATGACCGCCTCGAGAGTCGAGGCACTCGAGATTTGCTCCGGGTTGGCAAGGGGAATTTCGAAGGCGTGCGGAGCGGCGCTGCCGCAAGCATCGGCGCCGGCGAGGTCCCCTGGATTGACGGCGTTCGCCGATCCGGAGGCCACAATGCGCTGGGGCTGGCCAGGGAAATGCGCGACGATATCTACGATGACCGGCTGGTTGAAGCTGAACAGGCATGCCCAGCCGCGCGCCACGCCGTTCTTCACACTCCGAAACTCGCCCAGCAGGTTCGGCTTTTCGGGAACGACGTGGGTACGTCCGAGGTATCCGAAATCGAAATCGGGAAGCGGAGCCTCGGTGCCGCCAGTCGTGAAGGGCAAAGGCGCCAGGCGGCTACCGACGTCGGCCTTGACGCGCAGCTTCCAACGGCCACCCGCGGCGGAAATGGGGTAGATCGCCTCGATCGGGATCTCCACCCGGAAACCATGCGGGTTCAGGCCATCCTGACAGCGGCCGACCTTGGAGGGAAGCGACGCGGACGTCCGGGCGAGAGGAACTTCGTCGAGAAGCCCTAGTGAATCTGCGGCGGTGAGCAAGAGTGGAACGGGTAGACCAAGCAGGTTCTGCGCCTCACCGGATTCCGCATCTCCGGGCGGGAGAGAAAAGCACGCCCAGCCGGAGACGGTGCGATCCGCGGCAGACGTCGCCTCACCCACTACACCCAGCGAGGCGGGGATAGCCTTCTTTTGGACCACCTGGAGATTCTGGAACTCAACAACCATGCCGCGCTCAGGCGTGACCCCGTCAAGTACTTCGCGGTGAAAGATCTCGGCGTCGAGGTTGAAATGAGTAAGGGCGTAGTCTCCCCAATCGTCGGAAAGGGGGGTAGAGCCGCGATCGCCGTAAAATTCGGGAAGTTGGCGTTTGATCGCCGCGACGGCTGCCTGAAACTGGAAGCGGGAGATGCGGAAGCCGAAATTGCGAACACGGGCGTCGGGCGCGGATTGCACCTCGGCGGAACCATCCAATTTGGCGGCATAGATGGGCAGGGACGAGGGTGCCAATCCTGGGGTGGGCTGGCTACCGTCATCGGGCGCGACGAGGCGCGCAACGACGGTGGAAACGATGGGAGAGTTGGTTCCGCCGGACCATCGATCGGCGGTGAGATACTCCTTCACGAATCCCTTGCGAAGATCGAACATCGAAACGCCGTACCAGAGAGCAGGCGGCCGGGGCGCCGAGCTGAGGTTCTTCAACTGTTCGAAATAGAGCCCCCCCAGCACATAGGCTGTGGATTCCTGATCGGCCACGCCAACGCCGGCGAGCGGAACGCGCAGTTGCACCCGGTACTCCAGAGAGTCCCATTCCGGCCCGAACGGAAGATTGTGGCGGGCGGCGGGCATGCTAAGGTCGGACAACCACAGGGAGGGCATGACAAACGCAATGTCCTTTTGCCTGTTGGTTGGGTCGTCCGGATTGATCGAGAGGCGGTAGGCGCTGATCGCCGTTGGCGAGGCCGAGATCGGAGGGATGGGCGAATAGCCGGTTTTGATGCCGAGGGTCGCCGCGCCGGCATCGAGAAGGGCGGAGAGGGGTTTACCGTCCGGTCCGTTGACAGTGCCGACGAAGGCGGCGAATCTGCCGAACTGAACCAGCGGCGTGGAGAGGGAATGCTGGAGGAGAACGAGTGACTCACCGGCTTGGGCTGGCCCATAGAATGCCGGATTGTTCTGGTCGAACAGGACTCGGATCTTCGCGCCGGGCGGCTGGGAATAGAACGCAGGCGCAGGCAAACCTGGGTCGCCGGCTGGCGGTCCAGGAGGCGCAGCGGGCGAGGACGCAAAGATCGTCCAGACGACGATGGACTGGCGAAACAACCTCATGCGGGGGCAAAGCTCCAACAATCCCAGGGCCAAATCAAGAGAAGGATGGCTCCTTGGGGCATGGTGACAGGCGCGAACGCGGCGGCGTAGACGCCGGAATCGCCCCACGGGCAACTCCTGGAAGAAGTATGGCACGATTCGAAGGTTGCGCCTGGTGAAGTCCGACTGAGAAAGCGAGCGCTGGGCCTGGGTATGCGACGCTTTACCCGAGTTGCCTCACCTATCGCGCAGCCTTGACGTTTGGCCGAGCGTCACGGTACTCTGCCACAGGGAGTGCAAGCGTCGCTTAAGTCTGGATGAGCGATGGGTCAAGCCGCGCAGCCGGCGCGCTACGGGCCGGAGTGTTAAACAGGATGTCTTTATCTCAACAGGAAATGCCCTCCGCGCGCCTCGGGAGTGCCAAGCGCGCGATTCGGATTGTCGTTCCGTTTTACCGGAATCCCGATCTGGTGGCGCCGCTTCTCCAGTCGCTGGAGGATTGCCGCGAGGAGCTGGCGGAACTGGGTTGCTCGATTGAGCTGATCAATGACTCTCCCGGTGACGCAGCCCTGGGTGCGGAACTGGTGGAAGCAGTTGGCCGTTTCCCGGCCGAACTTCCTTGCACGATCACCACAAACGCGAGCAATGTGGGGTTTCTGGCAAGCGTGAATGTGGCGTGCCGTAGGGCCGAGAAGAGCGGGTCCGATGTGATCCTGCTGAATTCGGATACATTGCTCTTTCCGGGCGCGGTGCGGGAGATGCAGCGGGTGGCAAACCTGGACCCGATGATCGGTTTCATCAGCCCACGCTCGAACAATGCGACGATCTGCACGTTTCCGCAGCAGAGCAGATACGCGGATCTCTCGCCCGGGCAGTTTAATGAGATCTTCCAGCAGGTTTCTACCTATCTTCCCGAGTTTCACTACGTACCTACGTGCGTGGGGTTCTGCCTGTACATCAATCACTTCATCCTGAGCGAAGTCGGGTTTTTTGACGAGGTTTACGGGAAAGGGTACAGCGAAGAGAACGACCTGATCATGCGGGCCAACAGATTTGGTTTTCGCGCGGTGCTGGCGAACCGTGCGTTCGTCTATCACATCGGGGAGATGTCTTTCCGCGAGAGCGAGATCCCGAAGTCCGTCCACGAGCGCAGGAACTTCGCACTGCTGACGAAGCGGTATCCGGAGTATCGCGAACACATTGCGGATTACTTCAAAGGAGCGCACTGGGAGGCGGAGCGCCTGCTGGCAGGCCTAATCCCGGATGCAGACGGCAGGATTGATGTAGCTTTCGATTGCAGCCACGTCAGCATGCACCACAACGGCACGTTCCACGTGCTCACCAAGGTGATTCAGGAGGCAGCGCTCAGTTGGGGCGACAGATTCAATATTCACGTCATTGCGAATGAGGGGGTCGCTGAGTTTCATCAGTTAACCTCCATTCCCGGGGTCTTGCTGGACTCGGCCGATACGAACCGCGTATTCGGAATCGCCTACCGGGTGGGCCAACCGTTTGACTACAATGCATTCCTGCGGTTGAGCCGCTTGGCTCCAGTGAACGTCTACGCGATGCTGGACACCATTGCGTGGGACTGCCTGTATTTGAACCGTGATCAACTCGACGAATTGTGGCGAGCCACCGCCCGATATGCCGATGGGCTGCTCTACATCAGCGAGTTCAGCCGGGATCAGTTCAGATCGCGATTTCCGGTGAGGCCGGGGATGGCCGAGATGGCCTCCTATCTTTCGCTGTCGCCGGCGGAGTACCTGGAGAACGAGCCGGCAAAGCCGGTTCTCAAGCACCGGGCCGGAAGCTACCTGCTACTGGTGGGCAATTCCTTCGCCCACAAATACGTCGAGCCGACTGTAAAAGCGATTGCGCGGCGGTTGCCGCGGGTGAAACTGGTAGCGCTGGGGCTGGAGGCCGCGGGCAGTGAATGCCTCACGGCCTACGGCAGCGGAAAGCTGGGCTCAGCCGAAGTAGCCGGTCTGTACGCCGGGTCGCAGGCGGTGATTTTCCCGTCCACCTACGAAGGGTTTGGCTTGCCTGTCCTGGAAGCGCTGGCGCACAAGAAAGTGCTCTACACCAGGGACACCGTATTGAATCGCGCCTTGCACGAGCGCCTTGGGTTGACGAAGAATATCATCCTGTACGATTCCACGGAGTCACTGGTGCGTATGCTGGCCACGGGCAGCATTCCCGCTTGGACGGATGATCTGGCTCCGGTAGCTCACTCTCATGACTGGGCCGCTCACGCGCGGGACACGAAGCATTTATTGGAACAGGCGTTACAGGGCTTCTCCTATGGTGGGACGTTGATGCCGAGGTTGGGGTTCGCAGCCTTGCTGGCAAAAGCCGGGGAAGGCCAATTCCAGCGGCAATTGATCGAGGACGACTCCAACGCGCAGCGTATTTTATTCCACCAGTGCGGACTTGATTCCAGCCTGGCATCTGCCGATGTCATCCCGGCACTTCATGAGTTGAAATCGGCGGTAGATGGATTGCGGGAGCGCACGCTCTCGGCCACTGCGGCGGAATCCGAGATCGCCAGTCTCCGGGCTGCGATCAAGGATCGGGAAGCCCGGATCGAGACGATCAGGAATTCAGTTTCATGGAACGTGACGGCTCCGCTGCGGTCCGCTTGCGACGTATGGCTGAAGCTATTTGGCCGGAGCGGCAGTTAGCCCGGCGGAGAATGCCAGATGTCTTCTGAGGTGACCTGCTACCTGGACGAACCGTCCAGCGCATTGATCGACGGCACCGAATTTCGGCTACGGGGCTGGATCTCTGTGAAACCGGGCTGCCTGCGTCGATTAGCGATCCGCTCGATCCATGGACCGGTCCGGGTCTCCACTTGCCCGCGGCCGGATGTCTCGGAAGTATTTCCCAATCGGGAAGTGCTGGGTTTTTCCGCCACGGTGCGGCTGGCGGACCATCTGACGGCCGTCGTTGGCTCTCAACTGATCCTTTACGTAATGTGCGATTCGGGCGTTGTGGGCGGTTTCCAATTCAGGGTCACAGCGCGAGCGATGAGTCTGGCGGCGCACATCGAGGCGGACTGCTAGAAGGCAGTGAGCCACGACGGCGGCGGTCGAGGCGAGTGAAGCGGGCCTTGAGAGTGTTTTCAAGTCTATCCCAAGGTGGGGTACACTCCCATTGACTGCGAGTTGGTCCGCCATACGGTCGAATTATGGAAACGAGCGTGTCCGATGTGTGAGAATTTCGTCCCCGAAACCTCGGTCTGGGTGAGTAGCCACTACTACGATGTGCCCAACGAGACCGTGGAGTTCTGCGGCAGCATTGCCGGGGCGACCGTGCTGAATCTGGGATGCGGCGAAATGTTGGCGGATTTCGGCCTGCTCTGTCATAACGTGAAGAAGGTCGTTGGATTGGACCTCGACAACAGGACGTCCGACCACCTCGAACTGGTGGCGAAGAAGCTTCAACACCATGGAATCCTCCCCGCCGCGGACTATCGGGAGCGCCTGGACTACCGATACTATGACGGGCATGACTTGCCCTTTGGCGACGGAGAGTTCGACCTCCTCTTTTCGTGGTCCGCGTTTGAGCATATTCACAACGTACCGAGAGTGTTATCGGAGATTCGCCGGGTTCTTCGAGACGACGGCCGGGCCTTCATTCAGACCTACCCCTGGTATCACGCATTCGACGGCAGTCACCTGACAGACTACATTCGCGAGCCGTATATGCAACTAAGCCGGTCACGCGAATGGGTGCGGGAGCGGCTTGAGGAATACGTATCGGCACATCCGGGCAGCCGGGATCAGATACTTGGATATATGCTCCCCCAGTATCTTTCACTCAATGGATACTCGGCCGATCGCTTTTACGGCGATGTGGTTGAGGCGGGTTTCCGGGTGACAAAGGCGAGAGTGATCAGCTATGACCTGGATCTTTCCGATCTTCCGCCGCCAACGAGATTCTCCGAGGCCATGATCTGCGGCACCAAAATGCTGCTTCAGAAGAGAATCGTTCCTGCCTGCCCCGCCCCGCCGATTGAAGGTGGCCGGTAGAGGCTGGACGGATGATCAGCCGAATGGGTGAGGCGGGCGCTTGCAGGAAAGTGGCAATGTGGCGATCGGAATGGCGGTAGCACCGGATTTCGATCAATTGGCGGCGTTCTGAATCCAGGCGTGATCGCAGTGGCCTGTAACCGTAAGCCCCCTGGACCGAATTCTCGATCTTTGGCCGCCGGCCTGCCGCTTTATGGAGCTATCAGGACCGGGCCACTACGTGCCAATTGGATGGCTACGACCATGCGGGAGACCGGACAGAGGAGTTGGAGTTGCCGGCGAGAGAGTCCTTCGGCGCGGAGGCCAGCCAACGGGTCCGGAGCTGACTCCGGGACGTCAAAGCCGGGTCAGTGCCATGAATCTGGCGGCACGGCGCGCAGGGGCTGTCAGGCGCCAACTCAGAGAAGCCAAGAGAGCGTCGCGGCTCGCCTTAACGTTCTCGATCACCGCCCGGCACTCCTTCAATTCCAGATTGGAGGCTTCCAGCGCGACGGTCAGCACTTCGATCTGCCGCTCCTGCCTATGGAGGCGAAGGGAAGATGCCCGCTCCCGGGCTGCGAGGAGCGCCGCGGATTCGCCGGGCTGATCCAGTGGTTCGATTCCTTCCGGCGCAAACGTCTCTGGTGACGGCACATTGGGCGGCAGGTCACACGCGCGTGCGGCCGGCGGCCCCTCCGGTTGGGCCGGCAATGCCAGGGGCTGTCCCCGCGGGGCGCAGCGCTGGGCAATGGCGTCAGCCAAAGTGCGCTCACGAAGGGTCAGTTCGTCGGTGATGGCGCCGAGCCTTGCCAGCAAGCCATCTCGGGTGGGCGGGCTCTGGGCGAAGAGGCGTGTGAGATTGTCGCGCAGCCCGTCAATGAGGGCCTGCTGGCTGGCAACATGAGCCTCTGCGACAGCATGGGCGCTCGATCTGAAATTGTCGAAGACGCCCGGTGGTATTCCGAACAACTGCAATCGCCAGGCGTCTTCCTGGCGAAGATAGAACCGATTCAACCCGTCAAACCAGGCGAAGTGATAGCCCTGGCCAAGGAGAGCGGGTTCCCAAGCGGCCCACGCTGGGTTCTGCGTAAAAGGCTGGACGGCCTCAACGACGATCAGGCGCGGACGAACGGCGGAGAAGGTGGCTGCGTTCAGGATCTCCGCCTCACTGCCCTCGGCGTCAATCTTGAGGAAATCGATCACGCGTCCGGCGCCGTAGCACTCAAGGATCTGATTGAGGGTCTGCACCGGCACGTCGAGACGATCGGTGGTTGGGTAGCCCGCAGTTTGCGCATCGGCTGCTTGCGAGTCAACCAGCGTGGAGAGGCCGGTCTCGCCGATGAGGTGGAGTTGGCGCGAACCGGCTTCGGCGCCTACCGCACACCGGAGATTCGTATCCTCTGGCCGGGCCAACTGCAGTCTGGCGTGGAGGGCGGGAAACGGCTCGACGTTTACACCGCGCCAACCGTTCAGATAGAACCAGTGCGTGACGGAATCGAGTACGGCATCGTACGCGCCGATATCGACGTAGAAGCCGCAAGTGATGTCCTGGAGTGCCCTGCGGATGACGACGTCCTCCAGATTCTGGGCATAGCTCGTCATGGGTGGCAGTTGGCCGCCTCCCAAAGCTACGATGTGCAATCTGCGCGAAGAGGCACTCTCCGAGTACTGGTCGTGGTTCATTCTGGCGTCAATTATCCTGCCGATTTCATAGTAACCCGAGTCTGTCCGTGAAAATGCGGCGCGGATTGCCGGAGTGGAGCGGCTACTGAATGTAACCAAGAGAACGGAGACGGTTTACGGTGTCGCTATCGAGGCCGGAGCGGGCGTTGACTGGAGCGAGGTTCTTCTGCCACGCGGAGACGAGGGCCTGCAGCTCAGCGGCGGTGCGCGGCTCGGAGTCCGCAAGGTTGCGAGTCTCACCCGGATCGGTAGAGAGGTCGTAGAGCTCCCGCCGGCCATTGGTGGATAGAATGAACTTCCATTTGCCGCGAAAGACGGCGCGCTCGACGCGGCGGAAGCGTTCCCAAGCCTGCCACCGGTCGGCGCCAGGGTAGGACTCAGAAAAGACGGGACGAGTTGAGGTTGCGGCGATGGAGGGCAGGGGGAGCCCGGCGAGATGGCGGGGCAGGGGCGCGCCGGCAGCCTGTGCCAGCGTGGGCAGTACATCGACGCCGCTGGCCAACGAGGAGACAGTGGCGGGGTGAGACTGTCCGGGATACTTGATGACGAGTGGTACATGGACTTGGTCGTCATATACGGAGCTTCCGTGTTCGAGAAGGAGCTTTTCGCCAAAGGCTTCGCCGTGGTCGGAGGTAACGATGATGAGAGACCGGTCATACAAACCGGCGCGCTGGAGGGCATGAAAGAGGAGACCGAGTTGGTAGTCGAGATAAGCGATGCTGGCATCGTAGCCGGCGGCGAGTTGGAACCTCTCCACGTCCGTGACCGCTCGTTTCCGGCCGAGCACGTCGTTGACGAGATCGTAGAAGCGTCTGGTCGCCCAGGCTGGCGAAGCCGCGAAACGGCTCAGGAAGGGCTCCGGAGGGGCATAGGGCCAGTGGGCATCCATGAAATTGAGGAACAGGAAGAATGGACCGCCGGAGGAGAGCGAGGGTAGGAGCGAGACCGCGCCGGAGGCCACGGTGGCGCCGTTGGCGTAGACGAGCTCCTCGTTGACTGCGGGCAGAAGCGCTCGCCGCAGCGAGCGGATGAGCGACGTGTACCGGTACGCTTCGAAGATGATGACAGGCACCAGGATGCGATAAGAAGAGAAGCCGCGGTTGAAGCCGAGGGAGTCGCTGAGATAGCCGTGGTTGGCGACGAGCGCGGCTGAGCGATATCCCTGAGCAGCCAGAGTCTCGGCGAGGGTGGGCACAGTCAGGGGCAGCCCGGCGAGATCCGCATTGGGCGGGGCGTGGCGGACGCCGTGGCGCAAGGCATACATGCCGGTGAAAAGGGAGGCGTGGGAGGGGGCGGTCCAATCCGCCGTAGAGCGGGCGTTGACGTAGTTGGTAGCGTGGGCAGCGAACTCGTCGAGGCGGGGCGAAGTGGCGCGGAAGTAGCCGTTGAAGTGGAGGTGATCGGCCCGAACAGTATCTAGCGAGATGAGGATGATATTGGGCTTGGCGGAGCCGGACTGGCGAGCCGGGGCGGGCACGATATTGGAGCGGGAGCGCTGAACAACATTCAAGGAGACTCCGCAGAGGGCGACGGCGACCGCTGCGACGCCAGTCCAGCGGAGGGAGCGAACGGGGCGAGTGAGCCAGCGGGCAAGGAGCCAGGAGACGCCCAGGATGAGAAGCAGAGATCCCAGGGAGGCAGCAATCCGAGCGGACGCGGACCACTCATCGAGGAGGTCCTGATACAGCCAGGGGCGGGTGAGGAGGGCCAAAGAGAGGGTGACGGGGTTCAGGGCAAACCAGATGCGGCGGATTGACCCTCGTAGACCGGCGACCAGGGCGGCGGCGCCGAACACGGCCGGCGCGGCGGCGCCCAGGACCATGGACACTCCGGAGAGCGACTGACTGGCAATGAGGATGGCGAAGCCAGCGATGACGGTAAGAGCGGCGGCGGCAGCGAAGCGGTCTTCAAGCAGGGTTGAACTCGCGTCACGGGAGCGCGCGCGCCAGGTGAGGCCGAGTGCGGCGGCAGCGAGCGAGCCCGCGAGGGCGACGGCGCAAAAGGCGAGGAGGCCGGCATTCCAATAATCGGGATCGGGCACCACTTGAGCGGGCCGGAGAAGAAAGGGGGCCGCGTCGCAGAACAGGTAGTCCAGCGAGGCATAGAACCCCCAATAGGCGCAGCCCCAGCGGAGCGCACGGCGCGCGGGAGCGGCGAAACCGGGGGGCACGGCTGACGGCGGCGGGGGCATCGCGGATTAAAACTCGACACCAAAGCGGCGCTTCAAGAGCAATGCCAGGGGCAAGGAGACGAGAACCAGGAGGACGGCCCAGTGGAAGTGGAATCCGCCAAGCGGTAGCGAAGTGGACGGATACTCGATTTCGGCGGATAGGGCGAGCCGTTCATCGAGGCGGGGCTCTCCCGGATGAAGGATGAGGCCGGCCCAGGTGGACGGACGTAGCGGGGTGACGGGGCGCGGGGCCCAGCCGGCCTCGACGCTTTTCTCGACTGCGCCCCCGGGAAAGACGGCGCGAAGAACGCCGGAGACTTCGGAATCGGCGGCGATGCGCCAAACGAAGCGATTTTCAGACGCGATACGAACGGCCGGGGTCTCCACACGGAGACCGGGCGGCCCCTGGAGGACGGGCGGCGGTTGGCTGAAGTCGATAGGGCTCGGGATTTGGATAGAGAAGAGGGCGGGGCGGCCGGGCACTAGCGGGGCGGAGGCGTAGAAGCGCTCCATCTGGGCGAAAAGGGGGAGCAGGACGAGACCGGAGCAGAGGACGGGCACAGCCACCCAGCCGAGATAAAGGAGATTGTCCCGTAGGAACTGGCCCTGGGCCTTCAGGACAAGGAGGGGCTCATCCCCGAAGAGGCGCATTTCCAGCAGATGGGCGAGCAAGCGTTGGCGGGCGCGGCGGATACGGGCAGGGCGAGAAGTAAGACGGAATACGCACAGGAGAAGCACAGAAGCCGATATGGCCAGAGGCAGGAAACTCATCCAGCGAGGCGCGCCGTTCCACATGGCGATGTATGCGTCGAAGATGCGACTGGCGAACATGGTCATCGGAATGGGTTAGTCCAGATAGCCAAGGCCCTTTAGTTTCCGGGCGATATCCTCGTCGGAGTCGGAGGTCTCGATCCGGGCCAGTTCCTTTTCGAGAACGTGTTCGACGAATTCCTGGACGGAAGAGTAGCCTCCGACCTCGGCGCATCGCTTGACCCGCTCAGCGAGATCCTTCTTCAGCTTGATGGACGTCGAGAACATGTCTTTCGATTGTCTCAGAAGATATCTTTGCCCGTCATCACATGAGGTGGGGTGAGGCCGAAGAACTGGAGGATGGTAACGGGGATATCGCGCAGGTGGGGGGCGGCGAGGCGCGGGGCGCGATTGGAGACGAAGACGCCGGGCACGAACTGCGGATCGATGCAATGGTCGGCGAGCCAGGCTTCACGGTTATCGGCTATGACGGTGGCGGGGACGGCGCCGAGAGCGGTCTGCCAACTGGCGCGGAAGCCGGGTTCGTAACCGACGACTAGATCGGGTGCGTGGGCGGGCGGGGCGCCGGCGGAGATTTGGCTGGAGGAATAGACCTCGCGCACGGCGGCCCGGCCAGACTGAGGATCTCTCAGGGCCAGCAGGCGCCCGCGGATCTTAGCCATGACGGCTCGGCTTTCCTCGCCTTGAGAGACGATGCCATTGGGCTCACGGCCGGCGAGGTTCAGGTAGATCTCGTTAAGGCCAAGGGCGTAGGCCTGGGTCTGGGACCAATCGACATGGGCGAAGAGTTCTTCATCGCCGGTGCTGGACGGATCAGCAAGAGTGAGGAAGCCCTCGCGCATCAGCCAGGCATTGAGGTGGATGGCGCGGCTGAACGTGGAAAAGCCGTGATCGGACATGACAATGAGGGTGCCATCGGTGCCAAGCCGCTGCATGGCGAGCCCGACGGCCTGGTCGACGCGGGCGTAGATCTCGGCCAAGCGGCGGTCGTCGCTGCCCCAGAGCACGTGGGAGTGCTGATCGACGCTGGAGAAGTAAAAGAACAGGAGACCGTCGCGGTAACGGGCCAGCTCGTGGCGGAACATGGCCATGCTTTCGTCGAGAACGTGCCCGGCCTGTTGGAGAAACTCATTGTGGGTTAGGACTCCGGCGCGCAGGGCAGCGGTATCCTCGGCGATACCCTGGGTGGAGTAGGGGCCGAGCGCCTCGGCCAGCGTCCGGCTGTAGGAAGCGGGAGTTGAGATGGGCAGCGCTGGCTGGAATGGATCGATGTTGACGGCGCTGACGTAAACGGCGAGGTGGGGCGCGACGCTTTGCAGGAGCATGCGGATATTGCCGGTGGCGCCCTTGATGGGGCCGAGGAGAGGAAAATCAAGCCGAATCCAGGGTGACCATTCGCCGGCGTGAAGGACGAATTGCCCAGCCGCAGAGGTGATGCGAGCAGTACCGGCAGCGGGGTCTGAGTCCACAACAAGGGACGCGGTAGAGGGCGGGTGGGCCTTGAGAAAGGGGTTGGACGGACCGGCGATCGAGAGCACGGCCCGCGAGCCGCCAGTGGCGAGTTTCACGATTCGACCACCGGAGACCAGGCGCGTAGTGGCGGCAGGTTCGGCGGTGAAGTAGGTGAAGGCGCCAAAGCCGCCCTGCAGATCGGGCGTGCCCATACCGGCGAGGCTTTCACCTGGAAACTCGATAGGCGGGAAGTTGGTGGGCATACGCAGGAGAGCGGCGGGGATACCGCGGGCGCCGAGGAATTCCCAGAATGCCTGGCCGTGCCGCAGGCTGCGTATGGAGCCGGCCTGGAGAGGCAGTAGCCACTGACCGAACGCTAGCGTAAGATGGCCCTCCTCGGCCTCGGCCATGGACGAGTACGGAGTGATGGACTGGGGATCGCGGTGGAGGAAGTCGTAGATGCCGTGGCCGCTGGGATCGAGTCCCGTAATAACGGCGGACCACGCCACGGGGCTCTGTGGCGGGTTAGTGGTGGCGAGGCGCTGGAAGCCGCCCTGGCGGCGCAGGCGATCAAGGTTTGGCAGTTGGGACCAGTGGTTTTCGACGAAGACGGGGTCCATGCCATCGACGCCCAGGACGATGAGCCGTGGGTGGGCCGCCGGAGTCGCGGGGCGGGAGCAGGCAGCAAGCAGTAGGGCGGCAGCCAGCAGCACAGCCCGCACGGACCAGTTCACGCCTCGGCCCCGGATGGGGACGCGGGGAATACCGGCCGGCCTTCCATCCAGGCGGGCTGATCGACGCCGAAGAGGGCCAGCGCGGTGGGCGCCATGTCTTCGATGCCGGGATCGAGGGCCTCGATGGGACGATTGGAGAAGAGAATGCCAGGGACGAGGAGCGGATCGATGCAGTGGTCACCAGACCATGCCTTCGGATTATCGGTGAAGACCTCGCGACTGGTCTTGCCGAGGGCGGCGTCCCAGGAGCTGCGATAGCCATCCTCAAAGCCGACGATGAGGTCGGGCGCGGCATCGAGATAGGGGCCGCGGTAGAGCTCGCCGGTGGCGTACATGGCGCGGATAGCGGATTCACCGGACTGCGGATCTGGGAGTCCAGTGAGTTTTTCGATCAGCTCCTGGCGGAGGGCGGCGGCCTCGGCCCCGGGCTGGACGAGGCCCTGGGATTCCCTGCCCTTGAGATTGAGGTAGAGGCCGGCGAGGCCGAAGGTGTAGGCGCGGGTGCGAGACCAATCGATGCCGCGCAGGTAGCCGGCTGCGCCATCGGGCCCGTCCTTCATGACCAGATAGCCGTTATCCCGCAGCCAGGCATTGAGGTTGACTCCGCGGCGGAACGAGCGAAAGCCGTGATCGGAAAGAACGAAGAGGGCGGTGGAAGAATCGACGTACTTAACTGTGCGCCCGACGAGAGCATCCATGCGGCGATAGAGGTCCTCAATGACGCCGGTATGGGGACCGGCCGGGGAGCGGCCGTCGAGGTGGCGGAAGAACATATGCTGCACACGGTCGCTGGTATCGAAGACGCAGGCGACAACGCCTTGGCGTGTGCGTTGGAGAGCGCTGAAGAACATGGACTCGCGCTCGGCCTGGATGGACCATGCCTGGGCCAGGAAAGCGTTCTCGTCGATGACGCCCTCATTCAGCGCCCAGGTATCTTCGGCCATCCCGACTGTGGCGTAGTCGCCGAGGAGTTTGGCGAGGTAGCTGGAGTAGTAGGAAGGGTGCGAGATGGGCAGCGCGGGGCTTTCCGGATCGATATTGATGGGTGTGACGTAGAGGCTGAACTCGGGCGCGGTCTCGGTAATGAGGAAGCGCGCGATTCCGTGGACATTGATGCCGGGTGCCGCATGGAAGGCCAGCTTGAGCCAGGGGGAGTGGAGCCCTGCGCGCAGCGAATGGGACGCGCCGCCGAGATGAAGAGTGTAGTGGCCGGACTTGTCGCCGGGCGCGAGGGAGAAGGGGATCTCCAGAGCAGCGGCGCCATCGCGGAGCGAGTTGGGCGGCCCACACAAGACGCCGTAGAATTGTTGGCCCTGGCGACGGAGCGGGTATCGGCTGCCGTTCTCAAACGTGGCCTCGGCAACACGGGTAGTGAATTGCGTGAAGCTGCCCTGGGTGCCAAGCAGGTCGGGCGTACACATGGCAGAGAGCAGGCGCCCGTTGAACTGCTCGGGCGGAAAAGTGATGGGTACACGGAGAATGGTGGAAGCGATGCCCTGATCGCCGAGGAGCTTCCAGAAGGTCGTGCTCTTACGGCGCAACTCCACCAGAGGGTTGGAAAGCGGGATGCGATACCGTCCGAGGCCGATGAAGCGGGTGGGGCTGCTGACGCGGGAGCTGGAGAGTTCGGGGAGATATGACTTGAGGTTGCGCGACAGGAAATCGAAGATGTTGTGGCGAGCGGGATTGACGCCAGTGGCAAAGGTGGACCAGGCCACGGGGGAGAGGGCCGGGAATGTGGTGCGCAGCCGGCGGTAGCCACCCTGCTCGCGGAGCGCGGCGAGATTTGGGAGTTTGCCTTCGGCCATGAATCGCTCGGTGAGGACGGGATCGAGGCCGTCGAGGCCAAGGAAGATCAGCTTGCGCACTCGCGCCTTGCGGTAGCCCTGGCGGCGGCGGAAGAGGTTCCAGATGAGGCGAACCGGCCAAGCAAAGATAGACAGCGCGGTCATGACGAAGGCCGAGATCATGCCGAGCAGCGAGCCCATGAACGCGAAGCCCGCGCCAGGACCGACGTAGGCGAGCCGAACTCCGTCGGAGTGATCCGCGGGCAGGAATAGCGCGGCAACGGCCAGAAGTCCAAGCAGGCCGAGCGATGCTGATGGCCACCGGCGGCTGGTATTCATCGAATCTTCCCCTCGACGAACGGCACTTCGAAGACCTTTTCGTGGAAGATGGGCCCGTGGCCAAAGTAGCCATCCTCGCCGAAGAGCTCGCCGTGATCGGCGGTGATGGTCACATACGTGTTCTTGGGAACGAGGTCGAAGAGCTCTTCGACGACGTCATCCAGGTACTTGACAGCGTCAATCTGGCGGTGGCGCAGCACTTTGAGTTTCTTGTCGTCAAAGAACTTCTCCGCCTCCCCGGCCTTCTTGCGGATCAGCCTGCCGCCGACGATATGGTCGTCGATGTGTTTGAAGACGCCATGTACGCCGGAAATGCGCGGCCACTGGTCCGGCGGTTCATCGGGCAAGGCATAGGGGTAGTGGGTCTCGCCCACGTTGAGCAGGTAGAAAGTCGGGTGTTCCGGGTGGAAGTGCATTTCACGCACCATGGCGCGCATGTCGTTGTGTTTTTCCATGAGCCGGTAGGAAGTGAAGCCGGTGTTGATCGGGGTCTTGGGATTGAGGACAGGAAGGGAGACCAGTCCGTGAGTGCGATAACCGAGCGAGTTCTGCAGAAACGTAGGCAGGTTGAGGTGCGGGATGAGGGAACCGAACGAGATGTCATCGGCGCCCAGGCGCTCGTTGAAGCGGAAGATATCGTGCTTGTAGTATTCGGAGGCGTAAACGTGGCGCGGGCTGGTGTGCGGGAGGAGCCCCATGAGCAGATTGTAGTGAGAAGGGGAGGTCCAGGAGGCGTAGGACCAGCGTTTCTCGACTTTGCCGAGTTTGCGCATGGTTTGGGGACGGGCGCGGATGAAAGCGTCGTAACGGCAGCTATCCAGGATGATGAGCAGGTAGTTGTTGAAAGGCTTCCGGCCCAGGCAGATCGACGACATCTACTGTGATTTTAGCAGGCAGGGGCGCGCAGGCCTGCAATTAGCTTCGCATGATCAATTGCTGGCGCCCAGACAGGGCAGGCCGTTTCGCTATTTACGGCGGTGCTTTTTTGAGCCGTGGCGGGCGGCCCCGGCAGGCGCTGGCATTGGTGTGGCTGGCTCAGAAAGGCGCACCGGCGTCACCGACGGCTGGGGCGGAGGCTGATGGGGATCCAGCATGAAGCGCGTGTATTCATCCACAACGGGCCCGGACGGCCCATCGGCGATCACCTGTCCGTGATGCAGCCAGATGACCCGGTCGCAGAATTCGCGTACCGTTGGTGTGCTATGTGAGACCACTAAAAAAGTCTGACCGTCGGCCCGTAGTTTCTCGATGCGTTTCTGGCACTTGTGCTGGAAGTTCGCATCGCCGACTCCAAGAATCTCGTCGATGATCAGAATGCCCGAATTGCAGTGGGTCGCAATGGAGAAGGCAAGCCGCAGGACCATTCCGGCGGAGTACGTCCGCAGCGGCTCATCGATGAAGTCCTCCAGCTCGCTGAACTCTAGGATCGCCGGGAACTGCTCCTTGGACTGCTTCTCATTCATCCCCTGGAGGGCACCGTTGATCAGGTAGTTTTCGCGACCGGTGAGATCGGGATGAAAGCCGGAGCCGAGTTCCAGCAGCGGCGCGATGGAGCCGCCGACATGGATGGTGCCCTCGTCCGGCCGGGCCAGGCCGCACACCAACGCGAGCATGGTGCTCTTGCCGGCTCCGTTGGCGCCAATCAGTGCTACGCTCTCTCGCTCGGCCACTTCGAAGGATGCGTTCCGAACAGCGTAGAACCCCTCGCGAGTGGGCTTGGTGACCATCTCCCGGACGTGATCCCTCAACAGAGTGCCCGACGTGCGGTGGCGGAATATCTTGGAGACGCCTTGAACAGAGATGATGCTCATGGTTAGAGATACTCGTAGAATCGGCGTTGCGCGATCTTGAAGGTCTGGATGCCGAGCACCAGAGACAAGACAGCCACGAACGTCAGCTTGATGAGCAGGGTGACGGATGGCGCGTGGGCTTTCAGAACGATCTCATGAGTAGCCAGTACCAGCGCCGCCAGAGGATTGTACTGGTAGACGTTGCGCATGGCATCGGGCACCATCTCGAAGGTGTAGATGATGGGCACCAGCCAGAAGAGGATGAGGACGAACGATTCGACGACGTAGCGGACGTCGCGGATGAAAACATAGAGGGAGGAGGTGAGCAGCCCGAGGCCGATGAGGCAAATCAGCTCGAGCCCCCACACCAAGGGCAGCCACAACCACTGAATATTGACGCCCAGTCCATCGACATAAACCACGCCAATCAGCAGACACATCTGGATTAGCAGGTGGGGCACGTTCGAGAGGATGGCTGCGATGGGGATGATCTCCCGTCGGACCGGATTTCGTTTGATCAACCCGGCATTGTCCAAAATGGAGGTAGTGGACGACTGCCAGGCGGCGGCAAAGAAATTGAAGGTAATGATAGCGCTCAGCAGGTGAACCGGGAAGTGCTTGGTCGGGCTCTTGAAAATGAAGGTGAAGACGTAAAGGTAGATCCCCATCATGACCAGCGGATTGATCAGAGACCAGAAGACTCCCAAAGACATGTTGCGGTACCGGATCTTGAAGTCTTTTAGGATGAGCTGACGAAGGAGATACGCGTAGTCGCCGGTCCACATAGGGATAGTTTGGGGAGAGAGTTCCGCTCCGAACGGGCTGGAAGCACTTTCCCCTTGAGGATAACCCACTTTCTTCAACCCTGGGGCGCTAAACTGGTGCGAGCGCGATGAATCCGGCCGATCCCGCCCCTGGAATAGCGAAGACCGAAGTGTGCCCGCCGGCGACTGCCGACGACGACTGCTTGGCAGCGGTCCGGGCGCTGCACGAAACCATGGACGCTCTGATGGACGGCCTGGACCGGGTGGAGCAGGCGCTACGGCTGGCGGCTGCGGCGGCGGACGCTGAGGCGGGGTGGTTTCAAAATGCGCCCCTGGTCCATGCCCCTCTTTCCGCGGCGCCCGCGAGCCCCGCAGCGGGCGTGCTGGCGCGGTGCGAGGAGTGGCTGAGCGCGCTCCGGCCCTCATTTGACGAAGACGCGTACCTCTACTTCAATCCCGACATCATGGATGCTGTGTGTGACGGCCGCCTGCGGTCTGGTTTTGCGCACTGGACGACGCACGGACAGCGGGAGTGGCGGGCGGGGGGCGCGCGCTCGGCAGCGGTGGCGCGCGGGGCCGCCGATGGGCCGGCGGGCTTGAATCTCTACGGGTTTCTCACCTCGGTAAGCGGCCTGGGAACGGCGTCGCGGAGCGTGAGGAAGGCGATCGAGGCCAGCGGATTGCCGGTCGCCGGGTTCGATCTGCCGAACTGGGAACACGCCGCGCGGGGCGGAATGGGCGTGACGCGCGGGCCGTATCGGACCAACCTGCTGTTTCAGAACTCCGACGTGCTGCCGCGCTTCGCCCAGGCGTACGGACAGGAGTTGCTGCGGGGCCGGTACAACATTGCGCACTGTGTGTGGGAATTGCCCTCCTTGCGCTCCGATTGGGCCGAGAACCTGCGGTTTGTGGACGAGATCTGGACACCCAGCGAGTTCAACCGAGCGGCTTACCAGGCGGTGACCCCACTGCCGGTGCGGGTGATCCCCTACACGGTGGACGGCCTGGAGTCCGTGGCAACGTTGGGCCGCGCGGAGTTGGGCCTGCCGGAACGCGTTTTCCTTTTCAGCTATGTCTTTGACGTCTCCAGCGGCTTCGAGCGGAAGAACCCGCTGGCGCTGCTGGACGCATTCGAGGCGACATTCGGGGCTTCGCGCGAAGTCTATCTACTCCTGAAGTGCTTCAACGGGCAGTACAATCCGGGGCGAATGGAGATGCTGCGGCGGCGAGCGGCGGCGGACAATATCCGGCTGGTGGAAGAGGTGTGGTCCGATGCCCAGATTCACTCGCTGCACAAGGTGACGGACTGTTTCGTTTCGCCGCACCGGGGCGAGGGTTTCGGGCTGAACATGGCGGAGACGATGTATTTCGGTAATGCCGTGGTGGCGACGAACTACGGCTCCAACGTGGATTTCATGAACGCCGGTAACAGCTATCCGGCGGCCTACCGGCTGGTGGAGATTACGGAGTCCACGGGACCGTATCTAAAGGGCAACGTCTGGGCGGATGTGGACGTAGAGGATCTCGGCCGGCAGATGCGCCGGGCGTATGAGGATACGGCAGAGCGCCGGCGGCGCGGGCAGGCGGCGGCGGAGACCATCCGGTCCGGCTACAGCGCGGAGGCTGTGGGGCGGCTGATCCGGGCAAGGTTGGCGGAAGTGGATCAGCCGGCGGTAGCGCATCCGGAGCGGCCGAAGCGATTCCTGCCGGCGGGCACGCCGGGCAAGGTACGCACAGAGGTCCACCACCTGCGCGCGCGGCCCCGGATCAGCGTGATCACACCGGTGTACAACGTGGACGCGGAGTGGCTCCGGCGCTGCGTGGATTCGGTGCGGGCACAGTGGTATCCGTACTGGGAGCTGTGCCTGTGCGATGACGGCTCAACCCGGCCAGAGACACTGGTGGCCCTGGCCGCCTATGAGGGCGTCGACCCGCGGATTAAGGTAATCCGGAGCGGGGGCAATCTGGGGATCGCGGCGGCGTCAAACCGTGCGGCGGAATTTGCCACGGGCGAGTGGCTGGCCCTTCTGGACAACGACGACGAACTGGCGCCGGATGCGTTGCTGTGCGTGGCGCGGGCGTTGGGCACGCAGCCCGAGCTGGATGTCCTCTACACGGACGAGGACAAGCTCGACGAAGCAGGCCGGCACGTGGATCACTACTATAAGCCGGACTGGAGCCCGGAGCACCTGCAATCGGTGATGTATCTGCTGCACATGCTGGTGGTGCGGAAGCGGTTGTTTGTGGAGATTGGCGGCTTCCGGTCCGAGGTGGACGGCGCGCAGGACTATGACCTGGCGCTGCGTCTGGCCGGGCGGACGAACCGGATCGGGCATATTCCGAAGGTGCTCTATCACTGGCGGAAGATTGCGGGCTCGGCGGCGGCGGAGGTGGACGCCAAGCCGGCGGCTCTGGATGCGGGCCACCGGGCGCTGGAGGCTTTTGTCCGCCGCGAGAAGCTGCCGGCGGCGGTGGAACCCGGCCTGCTACCCGGCCTGTTCCGTGTGAAGTACCAGGTGGTCGGGCGTCCGAAAGCGACGATTGTGATCATCGCAAGCAATCAGGTATCGCTGCTGCCGGGGCGGGCGCGCGGCCTGATGGTGGAGAACTTTGCGCGCAGCATCGCCGACGGGACCGGCTATACGAATTACGAGATTCTGGTATCGCACGATGGCAACCTGCCGGCGGAGACGGTGCGGCGGTTGCTGGAACTGGGTTGCCGGCTGGAGGAGTATCCCGGGCCGCGGCAGCCGTTCAATTTTTCGCACAAGGCGAACTGGAGTCTGCGTCAGGCGCGGACGGAGTTGGTGGTCCTGTTGAACGACGACATGGAGGTGATGAACGAGGGATGGCTGGAGGCGCTGCTGGAGTATGCGCAACAGCCGCGGGTCGGCGCGGTGGGCGGCAAGCTGGTCTATCCGGGGGGGCGGATTCAGCACGCCGGCGTGGTCCTGGGCGTTGGCGACGGCGGTGGGGCGATGCACCTGTATCACGGCTTCCCGCGGGAGTTTGTGGGGTACAACGCGTTCACTCATGTGGTGCGAAATTACTCTGCGGTGACAGGCGCGTGCCTGGCGACGCGCATGAGTGTATTTGAGAAGATGGGCGGCTTCGACGAGGGATTTGGAGTGGACTACAACGACACGGACTTCTGCCTTTCCCTGATGGAGAGCGGATACCGGATCGTCTATACTCCTTACTGCGAGTTGTATCACTTTGAGGGGCAGAGTTTGTCCCGCAAAGGACAAGCGACGGCTGAGTTGGCGCGATTCCGGGCCAAATGGGCCAAGTATCTGGAGGCAGACCCGCATTACAACGTGAATCTGAGCCGGACCCGGTTCGATTGCGCGGCGCGCGGCGACGGAGAGTGATGGCGGACGAACGCGATGCACGGCTGGCGGAAGCGCTTCAGGAATTGAAGGAAGCGCGCAGTGAGAACCGCGCGTTGCGAATCGAGTTGAGCAACCTGGACGAGCGACTGGCGGCGTTGGAGCGCAGCGTGGTGTTCCGCGGGCTGCGGGCGGTAGGGTTGCAGGGGCAGTTGATCCAGCGCAAGGCGGGCCAGGCGCTACTAAAATCCGGGCTGCATCCGCTCTACGCCAAGCTGATGGGCGGCCGCGCGGAGCGGGCCTACGACGAGTGGCTGGGCCGGCACAGGGCGGCCGATCCGCTGCGGGGCGTGGCTACGGAGGGAGCGCTGCTGAGCATAGTGCTGCCAACTCGCGCGCCGAAGCTGGAGTGGCTGAGAGCAGCACTGAATTCCGTTGCGTCGCAGACATACCGAAGCTGGCAGTTGTGCGTTTGCGTGGATGGGGAGATCGGGCCTGAGGCTGACGAGTTCCTGCTGAGCCGGGCAGCGGAAGACCCGCGCGTGGTGGTGGTGCGGCTTTCCGGTGCCGGCATTTCAGCGGCCCTGAACCGGGCGCTGGCCGAGGCCCAGGGTGAGTTTGTGGCGTTTCTCGATCACGACGACGTGCTGGAGCCAACAGCGCTGGCGCATGTCAGCCAGCGGCTCAGCGGCGGCGGGCTGGACATCGTGTATTCGGACGAAGGCTACATCGACGAGCAAGGTGCGCCACTGCAACCGAGCTTCAAGCCGGGATGGTCGCCCGAACTGCTGTTGAGCTGCATGTACATGGGGCACCTGCTGGTGTCGCGGCGAAGCAGCGCGGTGGCCGCGGGCGGGTTCCGGATGGAGATGGATGGAGCGCAGGACTATGATCTGGTGCTGCGGATGGTGGAGCAGGGCGCGCGCGCCGGGCACATTCCCAGGGTGCTGTATCACTGGCGGCGGCACGGCGGCTCCACTGCTTCGTCACAGGCGGCAAAACCCTACGCGCAAGAGGCGGGGCGGCGCGCTCTGGAGGATGCGGTACGGCGGCGGGGTTGGGCGGCGGCGGTGACATTGGGGGAGCGGCCGAATTCGTATCGAGTGGTGACGGAGAAGTTGGCGGACGAGTTGATTTCGATTGTGATCCCGACGAAGAACGCGACTCTCCTGGCGCGCTGCCTGGAGTCGCAGGGTACGGGGGCTGAGCGGATCATCGTGCGGCACCTGGGCAATGCTGCGGAGGACTCCCGAATTGCTGCCGTGGCCGCTGCACATCAGGCACGGGTTGTGGATTATGCGGGAACTTTCAATTTCTCGAAGATGTGCAATGAGGGGGCGCGGGCGGCAACCGGCGCTGTGCTGGTGTTCTTGAACGATGACGTCGAGCCTGTCAGCAAGGATTGGCTCGCGAGGTTGTGCGGCACTCTGGGACGCGAGGGCGTCGGCATAGTGGGGGCGCGGCTGCTGTATCCGCAGGGCTCGATTCAACATGTGGGTCTGGTGCTGGGGATGTCGGACGGGGTGGGGCACCTGGGGCGCTACCTGCTAGCGAGCAGCAACTGGCCGTGGATTGATTTCACGCGGGATGTGAGTGCGGCGACGGGCGCATGCCTGGCGATCCGGCGCGTGCTGTTTACCGAGCTGGGCGGATTTGACGAAGCGTTTCCGTTGAACTACAACGACGTGGACCTGTGCCTGCGGGCGAGGGCGGCGGGCCACCGTGTGGTGCTGGAGAATGACGCGGTGCTGATCCACCGGGAGGCCATGACGCGGCAGGGGGGAACCAGCGCCGAGGAGCGTCTATTGTTCCAGCAGCGCTGGTGCGAGGTGCTGGCAGCCGGGGACAAGTACTTCACACCCCATCTGCGTCTGGACGCAGAGGACCTGTCGCTACGGCAGTGAGAGGGGGCTATGGCTGGGTATTCCGGGACGCCGCTGGCGAAAAAACTGGGGATCAAGGCGGGAAGCAGGGTGGCGCTGATTCACGCGCCGGACGGAATGCAGGAGCTGTTGGCTCCGTTGCCGGAGGGGGTGCGGCTGCAATCGGACGCCACGGTCGGAGTGAGGACGGCGCTGTTGTTTTTGCGCAGCCGCGCGGAGTTGGAAGTAGGTTTTGGCGGCGCGGCACGATGCGTGGAACTGAAGGGGCATTTGTGGCTGGCCTGGCCGAAGAAGTCGTCAGGCGTGGCCACGGATTTGAACGGCGACTTCGTGCGAGAGTACGGCCTCTCGCAGAATTGGGTGGACTTCAAAGTGTGCGCCATCGATGAAGTGTGGTCAGGCCTGTGCTTCGCGCGTCGATAGAGTCTACAATTTGCCTATGAGACTGCTATTCTGCTTGACCGCGCTGGCCGTTGCCACGTTCGCCGCGGACCTTCGTTTGGGGATCGTGGGCACGGACACTTCGCACGCCACGGCGTTTGCCTCCGTGCTGAATGATCCGGCGCACAAGGACCACATTCCTGGCGCGCGCATTGTGGCTGCCTACAAGGGCGGCAGCCCGGACCTCAAGGAAAGTAGCGAGCGCGTGGATAAGTATGCCGAGGAATTGCGCACCAAATACAACGTGGAGATTGTGCCGGACATCACCACGCTGCTCACCAAAGTCGACGCCGTGCTACTGGAGAGCGTGGACGGAAGGCCGCACCTAGCGCAGTTTCGGGAGATTGCCAAAGGTGGGAAGCCGGTCTTCATCGACAAGCCGCTGGCCTCGTCTCTGGCCGACGCGCGGATGATTGCGAAGGTGGCAAAGGAGAACAATGTGCGGTGGTTCTCAGCGTCGTCACTGCGCTTCAGCGATGGCATGCCGGCGCTGCGGCTGGAGGGCTTGAACGGCGTAATCGCGTGGGGACCCGGGCCGATGGAGTCGCACCAGCCGCTCGATCTGACGTGGTATGGAATTCACACCGTAGAGACGCTGTACACGCTGATGGGGCAGGGCTGCGTAGAGGTAACGCGGACGTTTGCGCCCGATGCGGAAGTGGTGACGGGCAAGTGGAAGGATGGGCGCGTGGGCACGATCCGGCTGAACCGGCCTTACTCTGGTTTCGGAGCGACGGCGTTTTCGCCCAAGGTTATCAAGTCCAGCGAGAAAGATTTTTACAGCGGATACAAGGGCTTGCTCAAGGAAATCGTGCTGTTTTTCCAGGGTGGAAAGGCGCCGGTGGACGAGGCCGAGACGATGGAGATGTTCGCGTTCATGGACGCGGCACAGCGCAGCCGCGAGGCGGGCGGCGCACCGATGGCGCTGCGGTAGGCTGCGCCCATGCAGACTGACTTCGTGCTCTTCGGCCGGGCGCACCTGCTGATCATGGCGGCCATCCCGGCCACCGCCGCGCTGCTGGCGTGGGCGGCTCGCTGGAGCGCGACGGCTGCGCGGCGGATCCGGCTGAGCATGGGCTGGTTTCTACTGGTGAATGAACTGGTGTGGTACGGCTACAAGTACGCCACAGAGGGCAACCGGTTCCCGGAAGGGCTGCCGCTGCAACTGTGCGACCTGACGCTGTGGCTGGCTGTGCTGAGCCTGCTGACATTGAACCGCTGGATCTGCGAGCCGGCGTTCTTCCTGGGGATCGCGGGGGCGTCCATGGCCGTGCTGACTCCGGAGCTGTGGCGGCCGATGCTTTCGTACCCGACGATCTACTTCTTCGTAGCACATGGCGGAGTGATCGGGGCGGCGCTCTTCCTGGTGTGGTCCAGGCAGGCAAGGCCGGCGCCGGGAGCGGCTTGGCGTGCGCTGATCGTGGTGAATCTGTGGGCGGCGATAGTGGGCACTTTCAATACTCGTTTTGGCACCAACTATATGTATCTTTGCCACAAACCGCAGGCCGCCTCGGCGCTGGACGCGATGGGTGCGTGGCCATGGTACATCATTGGGGGCGAGGTAGTGGCGCTGTGCATCTTCCTGTTGCTGGGGCTGCCGTTCCGGCGGCGCACGGCCCGTTAGCATGGGAGGGCGCGAACCACACAAGATTGCCGCAAGTCATTGATTCCGTGCTGACAGTAGTGGACGGATCACACAGCTCGCAGCCGGGCTGTTTGCAGCTGCAAACGGGCCCCGCGCGGAGGGGTGGAACTTTTCCGGAGCGGCGGGTGTCTTTATAGGTAACGGCGCCGCCTGAAAGGCGCTAGAATGGCAGTGCGGAGGCACCCATGGAGCCGGCTCAATACGAACCAGAGCTCGGTAACGATTTGGCTTCCCCGGAATGGCCGGGGTGGTCGAGCGAGGGGTGTCTGCTCGAAGGACTTCGTTCGGGCTCCGAGGCGGCGTATGAGCTGCTGGTGGAGCGCTTCCAGTCGCCAGTGTTTCACCTGGTGCAGAGGCTGATCGAAGATCCAAACGAAGCGGGCGACGTGACGCAGGATGTATTCCTGAAAGTTTTCCGGAACGTCGGCAATTTCCGCGGCCAGAGTTCGCTCAAGACCTGGGTGTACCGCATCGCGGTGAATGAAGCGCACAACCGGCGCCGCTGGTTTGGACGTCATCGCCGTGCCGAAGTGGGCATCGAGGGAGAGGATGAAGGCCGGGGATACCTGGATCACCTGAGTGATTCAACCCGCTCGCCATACGATCTGACACTCAACGAGGAGTGGAAATCGGCTATCGAGAGGGCCTTGGCCGGGCTCAATCCGGTATTCCGTTCAGCGGTCGTGCTGCGGGATATCGAGGATATGAGTTATGAGGAGATTGCCGACGTTTTGGATGTATCGCTCGGCACGGTAAAATCACGGATCCTGCGTGGGCGTGAAGCTCTGCGCAGGGCTCTGGTGGAGCAGTTGGAACCGGCCCGGGGCCTCGACTTTACCCCGCAGCCGATCTCCGACTAGAGGAAGCACCGTTATGGAATGCCAACAGGTCAAAGCGACGCTCTCCGCGTTCCAGGATGGGTGTGTGGTCGAATCTGAGCGGCGGGCGGTATCTGCCCACGTGAAGAAATGCCGCGATTGTGCCGCGCATCTGGATCAGCTGACCGCTGTGCGCCGTTCTTTGCGCGCCATGCCGCGCCGGCCGATGCCTGCCAATCTGACGCTATCGCTGCGATCGCTGGCATCGCGCGAATCCGCGTTCCGCCGGCGCTACACCGGGTTCCGCGGCTGGGTGCAGAATCAGGCAGATCAGCTCTCGCTCTTCAGCAATAATCTGATGAAGCCAATCGCGCTACCGGCCGCCGGCGGCCTGGCCTCGGCGGTGCTGCTGTTCTCGATGGTGATGACGAACTTCCAGGGCATCGTGCGGCAGCCGTTGAACGACATTCCGCTGGCGATCGCCACCGAGCCGACCGTGCGGAGCATGATGCTCGACGTCTCCGACGCCGAATTCACGGTGGATGTGTTCGTGGATGAGCAGGGCCGTGTGATCGATTACTCTTTTCCGGATGGCTATGGCTCGATGAACACGTCGCAGATGCGGCGCAAGCTGGAAAACTCGCTGCTCTTTACGGAGTTCAGCCCGGCGACGAGCTTCGGCCAGCCGACCGCCGGCTGGGTGCGGATGAAGTTCAAGAGCCGCAGCGCCATCGACGTGCAGGGCTAAGCAGCGACGCTTGGGTAGACCACTCGGACAACATTTCCTGTATCAGCGCCCGATTCTGGAGCGCATAGCGGTAGCTGTGTGCCCGGAGCGGGAACCGCTATGCATTGAGATCGGGCCCGGCCTGGGTGTACTGACGGAGTGCCTGCTGGAGCGGTGCGACCGCCTGGTGGCCGTAGAATTGGACCCGCTGCTGGCAGGCAGTCTTCGGGCGCGGTATGAACTGGATCCGCGGTTTTCGCTAATTGAAGCCGACATCCTGGATGCTGATCTTTCCGGCTTTGGCCCGGCCGTGGTCTGCGGCAACATCCCGTACTACATTACTTCCCCGATTATCGAGAAGGCTCTCTCGCTGGGGCCGAACCTGGTACGAGCTGTTTTCCTGATCCAGAAGGAAGTGGCGGACCGGCTGATCGCCGAGCCGGGCTCGAAGGACTACGGTTATTTGACAGTGTGTACGCAGGTGGCGTGCCGCGTGGAGAAGCTCTTCGGAGTTAAACCAAATGCGTTCCGTCCGCCACCGAAGGTGGACAGCGCCGTGGTGCGGCTCACCCCGCACGACAAGCCTCTCGCGCCGCCGGCGTTTCTGAAGTTTGTCTCAGCGTGCTTCCAGCACAAGCGGAAGACCTTGCGGAACAATCTGGCGGCGCGGTACGGGCACCAGATCGCGGATGCATTACCGCACGGGGGCCGCCGGGCGGAAGAGATGAGTATCGAGCAGTTGCTTGAGGTCTACCGCGGTTTGACAGGCGCCTGAGTGAACGGATGCCCGAACCGCCAGCTTGAACTGGTAGCAGATTACCCTGTGGTTTCAAATTCCAACTGATCTCCGGGCAGCGTGCCCGTCTGGGCGATCCGGCCTTCCGGCAATTCCAATACAGAGTAAGCTCGCAAGCAGCCGGAGATGCGCCACGGCTTCAGTGAGGGCCGAACCTTTACCACTTCCTTCTTCTTATTCAAGTAGACGACGTCTATGGTGAACTTCATGAAGAAACAGTGCACCGCCTCGCAGGGCGCAATCCAAAGTCCCTCGCCCGGCGCCAGGCTTGTGCGCTTCAAAAGCCCCTCGCGGCGGGTCTCGCTGGTGTTGGCGACATCGGCGCAGTCGGCCACGAGAGAGCCGCGGGTTCGATTGTGCACTCGGATCTTCATGGTGTTAGGAGGGCTTGTTGCGTCTAGACTAGCTGATTCACCACACCCATGCAACGCAATAGCCGTCCATCAGCTGTGCTGAGCCCCATCGCAGTCCGCAGCGGCCGGAGGCTCCCAACCGCCGCAGCGCAAAACCGGAAGCTGCGGGTACTTGGCGTAGGCGGGGTCCCAAACACTCCTGGAGCACTGCGCAAACGCGCTACCCTTATCGCTCACCAGAATACGCATGTGGACGCATGAGCCGCACAGCCCGGCCTGGCGCCGTAACCGATCTTCTTGAGCCCGCCGGCTGTCTTCCTCCACGCTCAGATGTTCCAGCTCGGATCCCAAGCGATGCGGGCCTTCGTCTGATACGAGCGGTTGGCCATGTAGCAGGCCACGCAGGAATAGTAGGCCGCCTCAACATGCGCCACCGGTTTCGCCCTGGTCTGAATGCACTCCAGCCAGTTCTTCAGCAGTCCCGCGGCGGTGGCACCCGTGCCTCCGCCCACCGCCTTCGGCTCCTTGCTGAACTTGCCATTCGGGTTGTACTCCCAACCCTTGTCCACCATGTAGCGCTCCGCCCAGAGCGTCCCACCGGTGCCGCGCAACTCGACCCCGGCGCTGGTGCGCACTCCTGGCGCCGTCAGACACTCGGCCGTAAAGGTAACGGTCACGCCCGGATATTCCAGGATGGTGGTGATCACATCCGGTGTGTCGCGGTCAGTCTTGTAGTAGACCGATCCGCCGCCCGAGAACGCCGATAGCGGCGCCTTCAGATCCAGCCAGTGGTGCGCCGAATCCACCACATGGATACCGATCCCCATGATCATGCCGCCGTCGTAGTGGAGCCACTTGTAAGGGCTGAAGTAGATGTCGGGATTCCATGCCACCTTCGGACCTCGCCCCAGCCAGCGGTCCCAATCCAGCCCCGCGGGCTTCTGCTCCATACCCGGCGGCGGCTCCTGCACATAGCCGCTATTGCTGAGATACCATGTGCGCGCAAAGCCCACCTTGCCGATGACGCCGCTTTCGATGTAGTTCTTCTTCGCCTCGACAAACTGCGGCAGCGCGCGGCCCTGCGTACCCACCTGCAAAACACGCCCGGTCTCGCGCACCGCCTTGACAATCGCCTGCCCGTCCTGCGGATTGTGGACCATCGGCTTCTCCACATAGACGTCTTTGCCGGCGCGCAACGCATCCACGGCGATGGGCGAATGCCAGTGGTCGGGCGTCGCGATGATCACCGCGTCGATCTCTTTGTGTTCCAGCAGCCGGCGATGATCGCCGTACTTCTTCACCTCGCGGCCTGCGACCTTCTCCGCCTGATCGCGCCGGACGTCGTAAATGTCGCAGACCGCCACGTAGTCCATATCGCCGAGCTTGTTCAACTCGCGCATCAGATACTGTCCGCGCCCTCCCGTGCCGATGACGCCGATCTTAGGGCGCGGCCCCGCACCCCATGCCCGAGCCGCCGCTGCGGCTGTCAGAAATGTCCGCCTGGTCGCAATCGACATGGATGTCTGAATCCTCCGCAGACAGCATATCGCTCTTTGCGGAGGCGGCCAAGAATCCTACCAGTTCAACTTCAGTCCAAACTGGAACTGCCGCGCCTCGTAGGCCGAGGTCCAGGATAGCGGCGACGTGGGCGATGCGCCGGCAATGCCGCGAATCGGATTCGGCAGCGCGCTCAGCGGCACCGCACCCACCGTGTTGTTCACCGTGCGGAAATTGGTGTGGTTCGCCAGATTGAAGCCTTCCCCGATGAACTCCATGGAACGCTTCCCGTCGTTGCTGAATACAAACCGCCGCGAGAGACGCATATCGAAACTGACGTAGCCCGGGCCGCGGCCAATGTTGCGGCCCGCCCCGTACGGCCGGTCGTTGGTGACGTAACTGTCGTTGTTGATGTCCACGCCGGTGAGGATGTTGAACGGCCGGGCCGAGTTGGCGGTGAAGATCGGCGATAGCGTCCAGCCATGCAGGGCAGCGTTCTTCGCCCCTGACTGGTACACCCCGTTGATCACAACGCGGTGGCTGTGGTGGAACGCGGAAAGCGCCCGCTCGCACCGTTTGCAGAGTTGGTCCATCGGCGAAAAGTCCGAGTTGAAATCCGTGACATCGTCCATCGCCTTGGACCATGTGTAGTGCCCGGCAATAGTGAGGTTCCGCCGCATGCGCCGGTTCACCTGCAGGATGCCCGCGTTGTAGCTGGCGTTGCCGTCGTAGCTGAAGATGTTCTTCTGCAACAGCGTGGGATCCACCCGCCCGTAAATGGGCGAGCCATCGGGCCTTGTCTGTCCGGTGTAGTAGAGGTTGCGGCCCGAGGTGCGCGCGATGCCCAGCGAGCGATTGTAGTTGTAGCCGAGCGAGACCGACCAATCTCCGAAACCGCGCTCCACCTCAAAGCTGCCCTGCTGCGAGTAGCCCTGCCGCAGAGCATCGCTGCCAAACTCGACGCGCAGCGGCAGCCCCGGCCCCACGCGCACACCGTAAGCGAGCAGATCCTGCGGAGTGACCGCACGCACGCCCAACACGCCCGACCGCAGCAGACCCTGGTAGATATCGGCCGAGGTGGTCGGCCGGCCCGTCTGCGGATTGATGATCTGCGCGATGCCGGTCAGCGGAATGAAGACCTGATTGATGTACTTGCCCGAGAGCGTGTCCGCAATGTTCACCACCTGTAGATTGGTGGGCATATAGTACAGGCCGTAGCCGCCACGCACAACTAATCTATGATCGCGGCCGGGCGACCACGCGAAGCCGGCCCGCGGGGCAAAGTTGTTCTTGTCTGTGCCCACCACAGGTGAGTTTGCTTCCAGGTCGTACCGCAGGCCGAAGTTCAACGTCAGACTCTGATTCACCCGCCACGAATCCTGCACGAACACACCGTAGCGCTTGGACCATCCGGTCCAGTGCGGATCGCCGAAGCCCTGCTGGTAGAACGTCGGCAGCCCCAAAGAGAATGCCTGCAGCGCGCTTACCGGCTGGCTCAGGTTGGGGATCAACCCACTCTGCCCGCTGGCCTGTAGCGCCTGCTGGATCAGCGTCACGGCGGCAGTGCTGCCCGTGGCGCCGGTGATCACATTGGCCAGCGGCACGGCCTCGCCAAAGCTGAAGCGGCCGCTAAAGAACGTCTCCGAGATCACTCCATCCCGCACCGGATTGACGTCCACACCGAATTTCAAATCGTGCGAGCCCGAATGATGGTTCCAGTTCTGCATCACCTGGTAATGGCGCTCGTACGTGCGCGATGGCAGGAATATCTCACGCCCGAACAACCCGTAACCAGTGACGTTCTGTTCCGGGCCGGTGGGATCGGTCGGCACAACGTAGATGTGGTTGTAGTTGAACATCGCCCGCGTCTCCACCACCCAACTCGAGCCCAGCAACAGCGTGTCGCTCAGCATTGATGTACCGTCCCAGAAATCGAAGCTCCGGCCGCGGTTATATCCCACCAGAGCGCCAAATTGATCATTCTGGTTTTTCAGCGTGGCGACGTTGCCTCGGAAGTAGAGACTGTGTGAATCGGAGAACCGGTGGTCGAGACGGGCGGAGAAACTGTTCGTCCCCTCGCCAAATGGAAACGCCCCGCTGTTGGCGCTGAAAGTCTTTGTGACGTACGGATAGTTCGCCGGTGTCAGGGCGGCCGTCAACTGGTTGGCAAGCCCGGTCAACTGCGGATTGCCGATGGCCCGCATACCGTTAAAAAGGGCGCCCTGCGACGCAGTCACGGACGCGAACGCCGAGGTATCGCGCAGGATCGGCACAAACGCTGTCTCGTGCCGGTCCAGGCGCTCGTAGGCCAGGAAGAAGAACGTCCTGTCGCGCTTCAGCGGCCCACCCACCGTCGCGCCCGCCTGCGAGCGCGTAAAGGCCGATTTCTGCGGATCGAAATAGTTGCGCGCCTGGATGCTGCGATGGCGCAGAAACCCAAACACGTTGCCGTGATACTCGTTGCTGCCACCGCGCGTGACGATGTTCACCGTGCCGCCCGACGCCCAGCCAAACTCCGCCGAGGCCGTATTGCGGTTGATCTGAAACTCCTGCACAGCCTCCTGGCTGACGCTCAGCCGCACCCCGCCGGAGTTGATGTAGTTCTCCACGCCGTCGATGAAGAAGCCGTTACCCCGCCCGTTGCCGCCGCCAAAGCTGATGCCGGATTGCGGGGTCTGCGAGACACGGTAGTCCGTGCCATCCACCAGATCCTGCGTCGAGGCCGTCGCCGGCGAGAGCAGCGCAAAATCCAGATAGTTGCGCCGGTTGATCGGCAGATCCCGTATGCGGCCCAGTTCGATCGTGCTGGCTTGTTGAATCCGCTCCGTCTCTACCACCGGCAGTTCCGCATTGATCTCAATCTGCTCCTGGATCCCGCTGATCACCATCTGGACCAGCAGCGAAACCGTATCCCCCACGCGCACCTCCACACCGTCGAGAACCTTCGTGGTGAACCCGGACGCCTCCACCTTGAGCCGGTAGCGGCCAGGAGGGAGAATCGGGAAGGTGAACTCGCCCTGCGAATCGCTCACCGCCGTGCGGTTGAAACCGCGATCCGGGTCGGCGATAGAGAGGCGGGCTGAGGCAAGGGTGGCGCCGGTCTGGTCCAGGACTGAACCCTTGACCTCTCCGGCGTTACTTTGGGCCTGTGGGTAGGCTGCTGTGGCAAGCAGGACGAATATCGCAACGGAGCGGCTGATTGGCATGTACAACTCCCAGACTGCGGCTCGGCAGATAATGGGAGTCTAACAAGGAAGGGCGCACATGCAAAACGGATTTTCATTAATAGTTCTACTCCTTGCCGGAACTTTCACCCAGACCGCCAGCGCCGGTAAGCCGGCGCCCGGCTACAGAGTCGGCGTCAGCCGGCTGGACATCACACCCGCCGGCGGCGTCATCTGGATGGCGGGCTATGCCGCCCGCACTGCCCCCAGCCAGGGTGCGCTGCAACCTCTGTGGGCCAAGGCGCTCGCCATTGAGGACGGCAAAGGCGGCCGTCTCGTCGTCGTCACCACCGATCTCATCGGCTTGCCAGGCGTGCTCACCGATTTCGTCGCCGCCGAGGCAATGTCCAAGTACAAACTGGAGCGCTCGCAGATCGTCTTCAACTCCTCCCACACCCACACCGGGCCCGTGGTGCGCGGCAATCTCGACATCATGGGCGCGCGCGTCCCCGAGCACAAGCCGGCGGTGGAGGCCTATACGGCCGAACTGCGGGGCAAGCTGTTCACCGTCATCGGCGCGGCGCTGGGCGATCTCCAGCCCGCCTCGCTGGCCTTCGACTATGGTGAGACCGGATTTGCCGCCAACCGCCGCGCTATTCAGACCACCGGTGTCACCATCGGCGTGAATCCAACCGGCCCGGTGGATCATAAAGTACCCGTCCTGCGCGTGCTCGCCCCCAACGGCAAAGTTCGAGCCATTCTCTTTGGCTACGCCTGCCACAATACGACTCTCACCGCTGAGTTCATGCAGCTCAGCGGCGACTACGCCGGCTTTGCCCAGGCAGAGGTGGAAAGCCAGTTTGTCGGCGCCACCGCGCTCTTCGTCCAACTCTGCGGCGGCGACCAGAATCCGAATCCGCGCAGCAAACTCGAACTTGCCCAGCAGCACGGCAAGGCGCTGGGCACGGAGGTCGCCCGCGTCGCCAAGACCGCCATGGCCCCTGTCAGCGGCCGCATCCACAGCGCCTACCAGATGACCGAACTGCCTTTTGCGCCGCACACCAAAGAGCAGTTTGAAAAGGAATCGCAGGACCCCAACGAATTCAAAGCCCGGCGCGCCCGCTTCATGCTGGAGGCCTACGCCGAGCGGCGCGAGCCCCGCAAGCTCGCCTACCCCGTGCAGGCCATCCGCTTCGACAAGGGCTTCACCTTCGTCGCGCTCGGCGGTGAGGTGGTGATCGACTACTCCCTCTGGGTGCAACGCACCTTCCCTGGCGAACGTCTGATGGTCGCGGGCTACAGCAACGACGTGCCATGCTACATCCCCAGCGCGCGCGTCCTGAAAGAAGGCGGCTACGAGGCGGTGGACAGCATGATCTACTACGGCCAGCCCGGCCCGTTCACGGAGGAAGTAGAGCCGCGTATTCAGGAGGCCGTGCAACAGGTGATGGCCCGGGTTAGGAAGTGATCGCGGCGGTTGCACTCGCGCTGCAGTTGGGGGACCCGTCCGATCCTGCGTCCGTCCTCCAGCGCGCGCCCTCTGCCCCACCGGAGATAGCGGCGAAAATACTGGTGAATTTCGGTGCCAACGCCTACAAGGTCCCGGATCGCGCCAAGCGTATCGAGCTCGTCGAGGAGGCGTTCCGTCTGGCGGCACAGGCCCGCCAGCCGTATCCTCTCGCCGTTGCCATCCGCCCGGTGCAGGCCGACAGTGAGGCAGCACGGCTCCTGGAAGCCAATCAAGAGCGCCTCGATGGCCTCGGCCTCCAAGTCCGTGCGGTGCAGGCGATGATGGCTCTGGACCCCCGCCGAGCGCTCGAAATGACCCTCCAGATACCCATCCCGTCACCCCCGCGCCGCACCTGCAAAGACAGTATGGTGGCGCGTGTTGAGGAGTATTACGGACTGGCTCTCCAGATCGCGCAACGCGGCTTTTCCACCAAAGAGAAGGCCGAGGGCCGTCCCCTCCAATTCCTCACCGGTATCGTGCAGGCCTCCACCACTCCTGAGCAGATCCAGTCCGCCGTAGCCTTGGTGCGAACATTCAAGGGCTCGCCCGAGGATGCCGCCACGCTCGTCACCGCCCTCACCTCCGCTCTCACCGAAACGCAACCCAACTCGCGCGGCTTCATCGGCACCCCCGCTACCGGCGAGGAGTTGGCTCCGTTGGTCCGCCGCCTCCGCGCCGAGGGCCAAAACCTCATGCCGCTGCTCGAAGCCTACCGCTCTTATCTCGTGACTCAGTGGAGCGGCGAAGCCTGCTCAGACCTCCCCGAGGCGCACGGCCTGCTGATCTTCAATGACACGCTGCGGCAGGACTCGGGCCTGGAGAAAGAGATCCCCCCCATCCTCGCCAAGACCCTCAAGCCCAAGTTCAGCAACGACAAGGCAGAGTACTATGTCTTTGGCGAAGAGGGCGAATCCCGCGAAATCTTCAAAGAGATGGCCTGGCTCAGACGGCCCCCAGAAAAGGCCGGCCCGGAGTGGGAGTCGAAGTTTACCGCCTTGCTCCACCGCATTGAAGCCTGGCAACCAGAGGACGGCGTCACCCCGCTGGCGCACTTCCACATGAAGGCTGGAGCCTTCCGAGATTTGCTCCCCACGGCCATCAGTGAACCCTTGCTGGAGACACTGCAAAGCGCCTTCTGCACGTACCTGCGCGACGCGCCCGCCAAGACCGAAAGCCCTGCCGAATGGATGATCCACTTCCGCCGCATGACAATGCCGTGGGGCCCACTCGGCGCCAGGAGCGTGGAGATCGCCAAGCGTGAAATCCGGCGCGGCGGCGATGGGTTGATGAACCTGCTGGTGGATGCCGGCGAGACGTTCTGAAAGAGCTGCCGCAGTCGAATAGACTGTTGGAATGAGTTTGTACGGAGCCGTTGAGGCTGGTGGCACCAAGTTCGTAGTCGCCGTTGGCGAAGATCCCTCGCTGCCGCGCAATATCGAGCGCATTCCCACATCTGCCAGCCCGCACGAAACCATGGCGATGGTGATCGCCTACTTCCAGCAGCAGGGACCGCTGGACGCCATCGGCGTCGCCTCGTTCGGCCCCATCAGCTACAAGAGCGGCTCCATCACCAACACGCCCAAGCTGCCCTGGCAGAATTTCCCGCTGCGCGACTCACTCAAGCTCGCCTTCCAGGTGCCCATCGGGTTCGATACTGATGTCAACGGCGCGGCGCTGGGCGAGGCCCGCTGCGGCGCTGGCAAGGGGCTCGACAATCTGGTGTACCTCACGGTGGGCACCGGCATCGGCGGTGGCGCGCTGGTAGGCGGGAATCTCGTCCACGGCCTGATGCATCCGGAAATGGGCCACATGGTAGTGCGCCGCGCACCCGGTGAAGTCGATGGTTTCGAGGGCATTTGCCCATTCCATAAAAACTGCCTGGAGGGCATGGCTAGCGGCCCGGCTATGCAGGTCAGGTGGAACACGCCCGCCCACCTGCTGCCCTCGGATCACGAGGCTTGGCGTGTGCAAGCGGATTATCTGGCGCAAGCTTGCGTCAATCTGGCGGCCATTCTCTCGCCCCAGGCTATCGTCCTCGGAGGCGGCGTGATGGAGCAGCGCCAACTCTTCCCGATGATCCAGCAGCGCGCCACCGAGATCAGCAACTGGTACCTGCCGCTGCCGTCCATCGTCCCGCCCGGTTGCCAATATCCCGGCCTCAGCGGCGCGCTTGCGCTCGCCCTCGGAGCGTGAAGAATCACCGCGAGGGCGGTGCCTGCGGAACAGAAAAAGAGCCGAAGCCCGAAGGCCCCGGCTCTTTCTTCTTAACCGTAAATCGCGACTACCGCGCGGCCAGCAGCGCCCGCAAGTGCCGCGCCCGCTCCGGAGAGCGGAGCTGGCGGAGCGCCTTGGCCTCTATCTGCCGGATCCGCTCGCGCGTGACATCGAACTGCTGTCCGATCTCTTCCAGCGTGTGCTCGCGCTCGCAGCCGATGCCAAACCGCAGCCGGATCACTTTCTCCTCTTTGGGCGAAAGTGTCTTCAGAATGTTGGCCGTCTCGTCGCGGACGTTGGAATCGATCACCGCGTCCACCGGCGAGCCCACCCAACGGTCCTCAATCAAATCGCCCAGCGCCGATTCACCATCGCGGCCCACCGGCGTCTCCAGCGATACCGGATCACGCGAGATCGTCTTCAGCTTCTGAACCTTCTCCACGGGAATGTCCATGCGGCGGCTGATCTCTTCGTTCGTCGGAACGCGCCCAAGTTCCTTTTCCAGCTCGCGGGTGGCGCGAAGGAACTTGTTCATGGATTCGTTCATGTGCACCGGGATGCGGATGGTGCGCGATTGGTCAGCAATCGCCCGAGTGATCGCCTGACGAATCCACCACGTCGCGTACGTCGAGAACTTGTACCCGCGCCGGTATTCAAACTTGTCGGCCGCGCGCATCAGGCCGATGTTGCCTTCCTGAATCAGATCCAGCAGGTGCAGACCGCGGTTTACGTACTTCTTGGCAACCGAAACCACCAGGCGGAGGTTGGCCTCCACCAGGTCCTTCTTCGCCCGCTCGGCCTCATGCTCACCCTGGCGGATCACGGTCATCGTGTGCCGCAACTCGGAAAGAGATGCGCCCGCCTGCACTTCGCGCTTCTTGATTTCCCGCTTGATCTCGCGAATCCGCGACTGGTTGTCCGCCTTGTGGACTTCCAGCCGCTTTACTTCGCTCTCAAACTGAGCGATCTCTTCCACGGCCTTCTCAATCGCAGTCGAGAACAGCCGCCACTTCGGCAGCCGCCATGGCGTCCGCCGGATCGCCTTCGACGTCTCCACGCAGGAGCGATAGAACTTCATCGTCGCCTTGCGGCGGATCTTTTTGTTAGACGCCGGAACTGCGTCCAACTTCTCGCGGAGCTGCTCCTGCTTCTTGTGCAGGTTGATAAGCTCCACAAACTGATCTCGAAGATCCTTACAGCGCTTCTCATAAGCGGCAGTGGACTCTTCCAACACTTCGCCCATATCAGCCACGCTGTCCAGTTCAACCTCATCGCGCCGGATCTGTTCCGAAATCTCGATGATCTGCATCTGAACAAGAGCCGAACGGCTGATCGCCTTCTGCAAACGTAGTTTCCCGCGCTCCATCCGCCGGGCAAGCGACACTTCGCCTTCCCGCGTCAGCAGCGGCACCGCACCCATCTCCCGCAGGTAGACACGGACCGGATCATCCGTGTAGATCGACTCCTCAACAGGCTGCTGAGTAGTCTGAAACTCCTCTTCCTGAACGTCTTCCGGGTGGAAGAAATTGGCTTCCTCGTCGAAAGGGATACCTAGCGGGTCAGGGGTGTCGGCTAAAAACTGGTCTTCAAAATTATCCACTGGTGGCAAACCTCCGCGTCCCGACCTCATGTCTTTCAGTCATCTCTCGCACCCGTCCCGCGAACGAGGCAAGTCAAGGTAACGCCCTTATCCTGCTGATTTTGGTTCTGCTCAGAGCCTGCTCGGGCTCCCTGCCTGCCAACGGCCACAACTCCACCTCCAGCAGACGCAAACGTGCGTGCGCAGATGGGTCGAGCCAAGATTTGGGCAAGGGTAAGGACGGTTAGACGCTCCGAACAAGGATAACACGGTTCAGTCCACTTGTTAAGCTCCTATTACATCGGATGCGCCAGAGTCCGATTGGTTACATTCTTCGCGCCCTCCGGCCGCCTGCCCGCCGCCAACCACCCCACGCCTACCCGCGCTTCTGGCGCATTAAGTC
The DNA here is from genome assembly GCA_036504135.1 of Paludibaculum sp. Taxonomy (GTDB): domain Bacteria; phylum Acidobacteriota; class Terriglobia; order Bryobacterales; family Bryobacteraceae; genus Paludibaculum. Next base: position 64,814 of record DASXVP010000015.1, on the reverse strand, counting down.
TTTCAATTCACTCAGGAAAGCCTCCACATCCTGGAAGTCCCGGTATACCGAGGCGAATCGGACATACGCAATCTTGTCAAGGTGCGCCAAACTGAGCATCAACATCTCTCCTACTTCCGTCGTCGTAATCTCACGGTCCGATTTGTCAGCTAGCCGCCCCTCCACCTCATCGACCAGCTCCGCCAGTTTCGTCATGCTGATTGGCCGCTTTTCGCATGCCTTCAATAGCCCGGATAGCACCTTCTGCCGGTCAAACTTCTCCCGTCTCCCGTCCTTCTTCACTACCATATACGGAACTTCATCAATTCTTTCATACGTAGTAAATCGACGCAGGCATTGGAGGCACTCGCGGCGGCGGCGAATCACGTCGCCTTCCTTACTCTCCCTGCTGTCAATGACCCGATCCTCCTTGAAGCCGCAGAAAGGGCAGTTCATAGAGTCGCCTGTTTCTCCAATTCTTTGATTCGATTCCAGTTCAGCCCCTCTCTCAGCGCTAGAATCGCGCCGAGAGGCAGAACTCCTATCAATGTAATAGACCACGTCACCAGAGCAATGCCCGTCGCCGTCTCCAAACCGCAGTGGAAGAGTTGCGTGAGGACCAGGATACTCACCAGTTGGAACCCGCCACCGATTCCCGGGATCTGCACAATGCTGCCAAAGGCGACAAACCCAATATAGACCAGTATGCTCGACCACGATAGCGCTGCCGTTTCTGGAAAAGCCTGAAAGATGGCCGCAAAACACAACACCAGAATCAACCAGGTCAGAATGGAGTAGCCGAGTAGTTCTAAGATGGAGCGCGTGCTCCGGGCTGAGCGCAAGCCGTCCATGGCTGCGTGGACGAGCCGTGCTGCGCGTGCCTGTTGGCGCTCCTCTAGAAAACCTAGCGCGGTCTGGATCCGCTCCACCAGCCGATCCGAGCTTCGCTGCAGGCCCGCCAGCACCAGCAGGCACACCGTGCAGGTGATTCCGGTGAACCAGCCACCCACCTCAAAAGCCCACCGCAATGCAGAGCCATCCAGCAACGCTGTATGCGGCACCGCCGCCAATGCGTATCCGAAGATGGCGAGCAGCGTCAGTGTGTCGTACAGCCTCTCCAGCAGCCACGCCGCCATCTGGCTCACAAACGGCACGCCGGCTGCTCGCGCGATCAGATAGGGGCGCACCAGGTCCCCTGGCCGGCCGAACAGAGTTAGCGCCGAGAAGCCAATCACCGTCGCCGAAAAGAGACGCCAGCGGTCCGCATCCGGAGCGATCGGCCGCAACATCACCATCCAGCGCAACATCCGGCCATAGTAGCTGAGGATGTTCAAGCCCCAGGCTGCCGCCAGCCAGCGCCAGTCGGCCCGCGTAATCGTGCGGAGTAGGGTGCCGGTGTCGAATCCGGCGCCCGCAGATCGTCTCACCAGAAACCAGGTTCCGGCCGCCAGCAGGGCCACCATGACCCATACACCCAGGTGCCAATCCCGCCGCGGACTCGTTTCGCTCGTGATGACGCCCTCTCTTCTCCCCCATCCGGGGGCACACTCACCTGACTCAACCTCCGCACGACCCGTTTTGAACTAGAATAAGAGATCCGGCGGCCGGTTCGTGCAGATTGAGCGAACTTCTAATGATAATTCCTCGTTTCTCTGGTTGGAAGGTGAGAGAGGGAGCCGAGCGGCAGGTCGTAGTACCAGTCCTCGGGCAAGTCCCTTCTCTGCATTCTCTTCCAGAAGGAGAGGCAGGCAGCCATGGCTGCGATTTCACAGGCTCTGATCTCGGCGAACGGCGGCGCTTCGGTGCTGCCCATGACGCCTGGCTCCGGCCTGGGTTCAACAAATTCAGCATGGGGCCGCCCAACCGTGAGTGACATTGAGCTCGATGCACGGCTGGTGGAGCGATGTCTCCAGGGCGACGAGAGCGCATGGGAATATCTCGTCAAAACTCACACACGCCGTGTCTACGCCATCTGCTATCGCTTTACTGGCAAGGACAGCGAAGCACAGGATCTGACGCAGGACGTTTTCCTGCGCGTCTTCAAATCGGTCAAGAGTTTCCGGGCCGGAGAAGGATCATTCGCCGTCTGGCTCACCCGCCTCACACGGAACCTTCTCATCGACAACTACCGGCGGACCAAGATGGAGCGCGCCACCGATTCCATTGAGGATCAGTTGTTGGTGCTGGAGGAGCGCACCGCCATCGAGTCCCGCACCGACGCTATCCTGGCCGGTCGGGAAGCGAGCGAAGTATTGCAGGCCGCCCTCGCCAGGCTCTCTCCTGAGTTGAGAGAGACCGTCATCCTGCGCGACCTGGAAGAGCTGGAATACCGCGAGATCGCACAAGTCCTCGGAGTCCCGGAGGGCACGGTGAAATCGCGGCTGAATCGCGGACGGGCCGAACTGGCCCGCATCCTGCGGCGACAGAAGGTACTCGTATGAAATGCATCGATCTCGAGTCCCTGCTGTGCGACTACGTGGACGGCACGCTCTCCACGGCCGAAAAGGCCACGGTGGAACTCCACCTGGAGGGCTGCCCGGCTTGCCGGGAGCTGGTGACAGACTCGCAGGCAGTGATCGGCTTTATGGAGACGGCGGCGGAGATTGAGCCGCCGGCGGCGCTAGTGAATCAAATACTATTCGAAGCGCGCACGGGCAAGTCGTCGCCGGTGAAAAAATCCGGCGCGGCCAAAAACTGGATCTCGAAGCTGCTGGAGCCGGTCCTGCAGCCGAAGTTCGCCATGGGCATGGCGATGACGCTGCTCAGCTTCTCCATGTTGGCGCGCTTCGCCAACCTGCCGGTTCGGCCCTTGAAGGCGTCCGATCTGGAACCGGCGCGAGTCTGGTCGGCGCTCGAAGACAAGGCCTACAGAGGTTGGGATCGCGGCAAGAAGTACTACGAGAGTCTGCGCCTGGTTTTCGAAATCCAGCAGACGCTCCGCGATTGGAATGAAACTGACGACGGGTCAGCCGCCGCCAAGCCCAACGACGGCGGAAAGCCGGCGGCCCAGAAACCGGCCGGCGCAGTGATGGAAGGGCCGATTGAGAATCAGCCCCAGGGGATCGATATAGGGAAACAGAAGGATGGGAGGGTGACACGATGACGATTGAAAGCGAAACCCCAAAACCCGTGACGGCATATTGCCGCTCCTGCGGCAAGCCGCTGACTGAAGATACGGTCCGCATGGCGCAGGGCACGGTGTACTGCGAAGAGCACCTCCCGCAACCGGCTCAGCCCCAGGCCGCCGGCTCCCCGTACGCGGCCTCGGCATCGCCGAATTCCGGTCTGCCCAATCCGGGCGTCTCGCCCGGTCTGGCCTTCCTGCTTGGCCTGATCCCCGGCGTCGGCGCCATCTATAACGGCCAGTACGCCAAGGGCTTGGTCCACGTGCTCATCCTCGGCATGTTGATCAGCATCAACAGCTCGGATGGCGTGGGCGAGCTCGGCCCGCTGTTCGGATTGCTGACCGCCGTCTTCTGGTTCTACATGGCCTTCGAGGCCTACCATACGGCCCGCAAGCGCCTGGCCGGCGAGGTCGTGGACGAGTTCTCGTCGCTGGTCCAGATCAAGGCGGAAGGCGGCGGCTTCCCCGTTCTGCCCGTGGCCCTGATCTCACTCGGCGTAGTGTTCCTGCTCAACAATCTCGGCGTGCTCCGGCTACGCTACATTATCCAGTACTGGCCGGTTCTACTGATTCTGGCGGGCGGCTGGATGCTCTACGACAGGCTCACGGGCGGCCAAGCGGCTACCGCCGAGCCCCCGGCTGCTCCTGAGGTGCCCCATGAATAATAGCTACCTGTTGATCCGCGCCGCGCGCGGCCCGGTCCTCCTGATCGCGCTCGGCGTGCTGACCTCGTTGCACCGCTTCCAGGACATCAGTTTCACCAAAACCTGGCCTGTCCTGCTGATCCTGCTGGGCATCATGAAACTGCTGGAGCGGGCCACTGTCCGCGTCGATGACCGGCCGCTGACCGGTCCGTTGGGATAAGGGCGAGGGGAGAGATACTGCCATGAGAAGAGGCTCCGTAGTTGGTCCGTTGATCCTGATCGCCATTGGGCTCGTGTTCCTGCTGAAGAACATCAGGCCGGATCTGCCCCTGTTCAATATGTTCATGACCTACTGGCCGCTCCTGCTGATCGGCTGGGGCGTCCTCAGGCTGCTGGAGATCCTGGTGATCTACTTCCGCGGCGGCAAGCTGCCCATCTCCGGCGTCTCCGGTGGTGAATGGGCGCTGGTGATCATCCTCTCCATCGTCGGCTCATCGGCGTGGGGCGTGCAGCGCTTCTCCCGCGACGGCTTCGGCAAGATCCGAGTCGGCGGCATGGAGGTCTTCGGTGAGAGTTATGACTATCCCGTCGATCTCAGCAGCATCAAGGCGTCCAAGACAGCCCGTATCGTGATCGACAATCCGCGCGGCAATACACGCATCGTCGGCGCCGATATTGAAGATGTCAAAGTGAACGGCCGCAAGTCCATCCGCGCCATGGGCAAGGACGAGGCCGACAAGGCCAACAACCAATCCAAGGTCCAAATGAGCGCCGCCGGCGATGTCATCACAATCTACGGCAACCAGGACCGCGCCGATGGCCCCCGCGTCTCGGCCGATCTGGAAATCAGCGTGCCCCGCGGTGCTTCCATCGAGACCCGCGGACGCTACGGCGACGTCGAGATCTCCGACGTGAACGGCGAAGTCAGCATCAATAGCGATAATGCCGGCGTCCGCCTCCAGAACCTCGGCGGCCGCGTCCGCATCGATACCCGCAAGAGCGATATTCTCCGCGCCACTGGCGTCAAGGGCGACGTCGAATTGAAGGGCCGCGGACGCGACATCGAGCTCGAAGACATCGCGGGCTTGGTCACCATCAACGGCGCCTACTCCGGCGAGACGACTCTTCGCAAATTAGCCAAGGGCGTGCGTTTCGAAAGCTCGATGACGGAGTTTCGCGTGGAGCGCCTCCCGGGCGAACTCCAGCTCAGCCTTTCCTCGCTCACGGGCCACAACCTCGTGGGCCCGGTCACGGTGAAGGCCAAGTCCAAGGACGTGCGCCTCACTGAGGTGACTGAGTCCATCACCCTGGACATTGATCGCGGCGATGTGGAGCTTCGTCAGGCCAAATCAACCCCGAAGATCGACGTCAAGATCAGCTCCGGCGACATCGAACTCGGCCTGCCCCCGCAATCGAAGTTCACTCTGAATGCCCGCACAAATCGTGGCGAGATCACCAACGATTATGACCAGCGCCTGAAAGAGGAAAAGGAGAACAACGGCGGTACGCTGGCCGGCGTCCTCGGCGTGGGGCCTGAGATCAAGCTCAACACCAACCGCGGCTCATTAACCCTCTCCAAGACCACCCCAGGCGAAACGGCCCTGGCCGAGGCGCCCGAGCCCAAGACGCCCAAGCCGCCAAAGCCCCCAACCCCGGCCACGCCACCTCGCGCTGATAATCAGTAGCGCCGCACCAGCAGCAGGCGGACATCCATCACATTCGTGCCGGTGGGTCCGGTCTTCACTAGATCGCCCAAGGGCTCGAAAAACCGGTACGAATCATTGTTCGCAAGGAAGGCGGCCGCGTTGAGACCCAACGCTGCCGCCTTTTCCGTTGTCGCGCCATCGGCCAGCGCCCCCGCTGCGTCCGTGGGTCCGTCCGTCCCGTCCGTACCCGCACTGAATGCCAGCACGCCGGCCATGCCCTGAATCTGCAGCGCCGCCGCCAGGGCAAACTCCTGATTGCGCCCGCCCAGCCCGTCGCCCTGGATCGTCACCGTCGTCTCGCCACCCGAAATCAGGCACACCGGCGCCCTCGCCGGCCTGCCCGACGCCAGCACCTCGCGCGCGATGGCGCAATGCATCGCAGCGATCTCGCGCGTCTCCCCGTCAATCGTCGTCGATAGCACCAGCGGCCGGTAGCCCAACTCTTTTGCCTTTGCCGCCGCCGCCTGGACCGCCAACCGGTTGCTGCCGACAATCAGGTTCTTCACCCGCCGGAAACAGGCGTCACCCGCCTTCGGCGTCTCTGCCACCCGGCCCGCCATGCCCACTTCGAGTCTCGCCCGCACCGCTGCCGGAACCTTCGCCTCCAGGCCATATTTCGCCACCACCGCCCAGGCCGATACAAAAGTCGACGCATCCGGCGCCGTCGGCCCCGACCCAATCACATCCAGAGGATCCCCAATCACGTCGGAAAGCAGCAGCGCCACCACGCTCGCCGGCGCCGCCAGACGCGCCAACTGCCCGCCCTTGATGGCGGAAAGGTGCTTGCGCACCGCATTGATCTCGTGAATCGTCGCCCCGCACGCCAGCAGCAGCCGCGTCGTCTCCTGCTTCTGCTCCAGCGTGATGCCCTCCACCGGAGCAGGCAGCAGCGCCGAGCCGCCCCCCGAGATCAGGCACAGCACCAGATCGCCCGCCTCCGCCCCGCGCGCCAACTCCATAATCCGGCGCGCACCATCTACACCGCGCTCGTCCGGCACCGGGTGGCTGCACTCGTTCAGCACAATGCGCTTCAGAGGCGCCAGGTGGCCGTCCTTGGTGTTGATGAGCCCTGCGGCTACCCGGCGGCCCAGGACGCGCTCAGACGCCCTTGCCATCGCCGCCGAGGCCTTTCCTGCCCCCACGACAAAGATCCGCCCGTACCGCTCCAACGGCAACCGCCGCAGGGCCCTCTCCACCGCTGCCTCCGGATTTGCCGCCGCAAGGGAGGCGCGAAATATCGCCCGCGCATGAGCCCGAAGTAGCCGTTCGCTTTTCATGGGATTTAGAAGATCGGCAGGCTCAGGATCGAGTCCACCGCGCCCGGCGATCCGCTCAGGCCCACCTCAATCCGGTAATCGGCCTTCTCGTAGGATGCCCTCCTGGCGTGGTAGAGCTCCTCGAACTTCTCAGGATCCCTCGCCAGAGGACGGTGCGTCGAGTGCGCCACCCGAGATTGGATGATCTCCAGCGGCGCGTCCAGCCACAACGACAAGCCATGGTTGGTCATCAACTCGTGATTCTTCGGCTGCGCGAAACAGCCGCCGCCCACCGCCAGCACCCACGGCACCCCGCGGGCGATGTCCGAAATGCGCCGCTTCAGTGCCTCGTGCTCCACCCGCCGGAACTCTTCCTCGCCGCGTTCGTCGAAGATCTGCGCAATCGGCATCTGCTCACGGGCCTCGATGTCCTCGTCGAGATCGGCAAACCGCCAACCCAGATGCTTGGCCAGCGCACGGCCAACGGTGCTCTTGCCGCTGCCCATGAAGCCCACCAGATAAAGACCTGGCGTGCGCTTCAGTTTGAGGATCATGCTTGCTGCTCCATTTTGCGGTTGGCCCGCCTTGCTCTCGATTCCACCCCGCCCTGCAATAACATCGCCCGCCAGATTACCAGACGCCGCCCACCCGGTGTCACCACACCTCGGGGTATCCCATCCCCGCTCCCGCCGCGCACCCACCCCGAACCAACGGCCTCGCCCCAGCCGCCGCTAGCTCGTTCGCCCGCACCTTCCCCCGCGCCCCAACCGCCGCTAGCGCCTTCGCCCGCACCCTCTCCCCGCGCGCTGGCCCCGGACCGCCGCCCGCGCACTCGCCCCGCGCCACCGTCCGCGCCCGCATTCGGATTGATCTTGCCTGACATCGCCATGGAAGAAAGAAATGGCCCTAATGAGTAATAATACAAAGATGCCGGACGGCCTGTTGCCGCTGTTCCCTCTGGAAGCCGTACTTTTCCCCCATACGCCCCTGCCGCTGCACATCTTCGAGGATCGCTATAAAGAGATGATCGGCGAGTGCCTGGAGCTGGAAAAAGAGTTTGGCGTGGTGCTCGCGCGAGGCCAGGGCGTCGTCCGGACGGGCTGTACCGCCAAGGTGGTGGATGTCCTGCGCCGCCACGAAGACGGTGAACTCGATATCCTTACCGTGGGCCGGCAGCGCTTCCAGTTGAAAGAGATCCACTCCCGGCGCACCTTCCTGGAAGGGGAAGTCGAGTTCTTTGACGACATCGACTTCAGCCCCACGCCGCTCGAAACGGTCCGCGCCGCGGCCACCACCCACGAGGCACTGCTCCGCCTCTCCGGCTCCACCGTAACTCCACCGAAACTCGACCACCCCGAGCTGAGCTTTCAGCTCGCGCGGATCGCCACAGATCTGAACTTCCGCCAAGTCCTGTTGGAGATGCGCTCGGAATCCGAACGTATCGCGCACGTCGCCGCGCACTTGGAGCAACTGCTTCGCCAGCGGGCCGTCGGCAGCGCTATGAAGAAGGTCGCACCCTCCAACGGCCATGGCAAGCATCTCTCACAGCTCACGGATCCGGAATGACGCGTCAAAATCTTCTCATCGATGCTGACGACACGCTCTGGGAGAATAACGTCTACTTCGAGGATGCCTTCGAGCAGTTCGTCCAATTCCTCGAGCACTCCACGTTAACCGCCCCGGAGGTGCGCGCCATCCTCGACGAGATCGAACTTGCCAACAGCCGCGTCCATGGCTACGGCTCCATGAACTTCGGGCACAATCTCCAGCAGTGCTACCGCCGCCTTGCCGAACGGACCGTGCATGACCGTGATCTCGAAGAAGTGCATGGCTTCGCGATGCGCATTCTGGAACAGCCGGTTGTCCTGCTGGACGGCGTGGGCGAGACCCTCGAATATCTAGCCTCCCGGCACGATCTCACCGTCTGCACCAAGGGCCACCCGGAAGAGCAGAAGTTGAAGATCGATCGCTCCGGGCTCGGAGTCTGGTTCGGCCACACAGCCATCGTCAAGGAGAAGGACCGCGCCGCTTACGAGTCACTGGTGGAGGAACGTCAACTGGACAAGTCCCGCACGTGGATGATCGGAAACTCGCCAAAATCTGACGTAAACCCGGCATTAGAGGCCGGTTTGCATGCGGTTTTCGTACCCCACGCGCGCACCTGGACTCTGGAACGGCAGGAACTGCGGGAGCCAGGTCCGGGCCGCCTGCTCATCGTCGAGAGGTTCCCGGACCTCCGCGGGATCTTCTGACCGCTCACGCCGCGCTAGAACCCGATCGTGATCAGGATCTCGATCTGATTGCGGGTCGAGTGGGCGCCATACTTCTGGAAGGTCTCGTTCAACCAGCGCGTGTAACGCACTTCCGGGATGATGCGGATGCCGAAGTCGTCAGTGAAATGCATGCCCGCACCCACCGTGGCCCCTAGAGCATTCTGCTTGTGCGGGTGCGTTGGGGTGTTGTCGCAGCATGTCGATCCGTCGATCGTTTCCTTGGTGATCGACGTCTTCACGTTCCACACGTGCCGCATCGTCCCGCCGCCTTCGACAAACCAGCGCTTGCCCTCTTTCCTGTGGCTCTTGCCGTAGTACCTCACTAGCACGGGAAGATCCATGTAGTAGGCGTGCGTGTCTTCCGTCAAGATGTAGTACTTCCGATCATCGACTGAGGTGTTTGGCAAATCCACGCCCTCAATGACATTGGCCGAGATCGAGAAGCCCGCCTGGCGGACGATGGCGTTCACAGCGATTGCGAACCGGTTGGTGACGGTCACCTGAATCGCCACGCCGGCGGCGTACCATTTCGAGTTCGGCCCGGACTGCGACACCACGTCGAGCGGCCCGGGGAAAACCACGCCGTTAAAATCGCCGCCCTTCATCAGATCCCAGGGAGTGAAGCTGGCGGTCAGGCCGCCGGAGAACCGGCGCACATAGGCGGGAGACTGGGCAGCGGCGAGCGGCACCAGTGGCTTGTCGGCCGCCGAGGCGGCAGGCGCTGGAGTTACCACAGGCGGCGCCGGAGCCTGCGGAGGCTCCTGAGTGGCGGTCTGCGCGGAGAGAGCGGCGGCTCCCAGCGAAAGGGCGAGCAGGGAGACTGAGATGGTGTTGCGAATCACGAATGGTCCTTAGAAGCTGTCCTGGCGCGCAGCCGGGCTCGCGGAGTCGCACCCGCCTCCGCCCGACAGACGTATCCCTACCTCGTAGGGGACGCACAGTTGTCGCGGAGGGGTACGCACTTTCTCTATTTTTGCAGATCCGGACGATCCCTGCCCGGCCACCCTCGCGGGCCACCGCGCTGCCTGTCATTCGCTTTACATTTCTTAGGGCGGCCGGGCGTCTCCTTTTCCCGATGAGCATCGTCTTGTTTAGTGATGACACGCAAGACCGCAATCGCGATTCTGTTCTCCGGGCTGCTCTTCGTCGCGGCTCAAACGGCGGCCAACAAGCCAATCATGGGAACGATCACCGGCTTCAAATCCGACACCGCCGAAATACAGGTGAAGCCCGACGAAGGCGACGCCGCTTTCGTGCGCTGCGGCGCCGACACGATGGTGCAGCGCGTGGCGCCGGGTGAGAAGGACCTGAAAAAGGCTGCGCCCATCCAGGTGACCGACCTAGCCATGGGTGACCGCGTGCTGGTCAGCTTCGTCACCGGATCGACCGATGCAAGGCGCATCATTGTGATGGCAGCCAACGAGATCGCCAAGGCGAAGGAGGCGGACAAGCAGGACTGGCAGAAGCGCGGCCTCTCCGGCGTCGTGACGGCGATTAAGGGCAACGATATTACGCTGCGATCGCGCTCGATGGCCGGTGAGATCGTCTCCACCGTCACGGTGGGACAGAAGACGCTCTTCCGGCGCTATTCTCCGGATTCAGTTCGCTTCGCGGATGCCAAGATCAGCATTCTGGCCGACGTGAAACTTGGCGATCAGATGCGCGGCAGAGGTGAGAAGAGCGCGGATGGCTTGAAGGTGGCGGCGGACGAAGTGGTTTTCGGAACGTTCCTGACTAAGGCCGGCGCCATCACCACCATTGACCCATCGGCCGGCGAAGTCACCGTGAAGGAATTGGAATCCGGCAAGCCGCTCCTCATTCGGGTCACCGCGGAATCGCAAGTGAAACGGATGCCGAGCTTTGGCGGTGGCATGCCTGGCGGTGGTATGCCGGGCGGCGGCAGGCCCGGTGGAATGCCCGGCGGCGCGGGCCCCGGCGGCGGAATGGCCGCAACGGGCGGAAGACCCGGCGGAATGCCCGGCTCAGGCCCCGGCGGCGGAATGCCCGGCGGCATGGGCATGCGTCCGGGCGGCGCGCCGGACATGGCTCAGATGCTCGAACGTATCCCGCTTTCGAAGATCTCCGATTTGAAGGTGGGCGAAACAATTGTGGTCTCCAGCACACGTGGAGCCTCCAACCGGCAGGTGACCGCCATCATGCTGCTGGGCAACGCGGACACTTTGATTCAAATGGCCTCCGCTACACAAGCCCGCAGCGCGCAGGGCGGGTTGAGCTTGAACGGCGGGGGCGGCATGGGCGGAATGACCGGCGGCATGGGCGGGCTCGAGCTGCCAGGGATGATGCAGTAGGCGCGTAACGACGACGAAAGCAGGACTTTTACCATGAGAGACACTCGATTTGTGCTCATTTTTGCGCTCTTCAGTTTGCTGGGCGTTCTGTACGCGCAAACGCCCGCCACGGGCCTCCAGGGCGTGGTGACGGACCCCTCAGGCGCCACGGTGCAGGACGCGCTCGTACAACTGCGCGGTCCCGGCGGGGAACAGCGCGCCACCACCGACGTGGCCGGCCGCTACCGCTTCCCCACGCTGCGGCCGGGCAAGTACGTGGTGCGCGTGATCGCTAAGGGATTCACTGTAACGCAACGCCGCGACTATCAGATCGACAGCGCGCAGACGCTCGACGTGCAGTTGACCATCGAGGCGCAGTCGCAGGTGATCAATGTCGAGGACGAGGCCAGCAAGGTCTCCACCGATCCTGACTCCAACGCCAGCGCACTCGTGATCGGCGAAAAGGAATTGGCCACGCTGTCGGACGACCCCGACGAGCTCGCCTCGCAGTTGCAGGCCATGGCCGGACCGGCGGCGGGACCGAGCGGCGGACAGATCTACATTGACGGATTCTCGGGCGGGACGATGCCTCCGAAGTCTTCCATCCGGGAGGTGCGCATCAACTCGAACCCGTATTCGACGGAGTACGACCGTCCCGGTTTCGGCCGTATCGAGATTCTGACGCGGCCGGGCACGGACAAGATCCGCGGCCAGGCGTTTGCGCAGTTCAACAATGAGTCATTCAACTCACGGAGCCCGCTGCTGACAGCCTCCACGCTGCCGCCCTATAGCGCCAAGCTGTTTGGTTTCAACCTGAGCGGCCCGATCAAGAAGGGCAAGGCCTCGTTCGGTTTCGACCTGGAGCGCCGCAATATCGACGAGAACTCCTTCATCCTGGCGACTACGCTCGACAGCCAGTTCAATCCGGTGACGGTCAACGAGGCGGTACTCACGCCGCAGACGCGTACCAGCTTCGGACCGCGATTCGACTGGGCACTGAACAAGAACAACACCCTGGTGGCGCGCTATCAGGAGGGCCGGTCTTCCCGCGGAAACGAAGGCATCGGCAACTACGCACTGCAATCCCGCGCCTACGATTCCACCAGCTCCGACCGCTCTCTACAACTCACGGAGACGGCCATTCTGAGCGCGAGGTCAATCAACGAACTCCGCTTCCAGTTTCGCCGCTCGGTATCGGAGAACACTGGCGACAACTCCATCCCCTCGCTCAGCGTGCAGGGCGCATTTGAGGGCGGCGGCGCGCAGATCGGCAACTCCGGGAACGTCAACCGCAGTTACGAGCTGAGCAACTCCACGACGTTCACGCATGGTACTCACACGATGAAGTGGGGCGCACGACTGCGCAATGCCGGCACGGACAGCACCTCCGTCAACAACTTCGGCGGCAGCTACGCGTTCTTCGGCGGGTTGGGCCCGCTGCTGGACGCCACCAATCAGATCATCGCCGGCCCGCTGGTTCAGCTGACGGCACTGGAGCGCTATCAGCGCACGCTGCAATTCCAGGCGCTCGGCTACACGCCCGAGCAGATCCGGTTGCTGGGCGGCGGCGCCTCGCAGTTCAGCCTGGCGGCCGGAACGCCCCTGACCTCCGTGAGCCAGTTTGACGCCGGCGTCTTCTTCAACGACGACTGGCGGCTGCGGCAGAACCTCACCCTGAGCTATGGCCTGCGCTACGAGACGCAGACCAACATCAGCGACTTTTCCAACTGGGCGCCGCGCGTGGCGCTGGCGTGGGGCATCGGCGGCGGACGGGGCAGGACGGTGAAGACGGTGCTGCGCGTCGGCGCAGGCGTGTTCTACGACCGCGTTTCCGATTCTGTCGTGCTGCAATCGCAGCGCTACAACGGCCTCACCCAACAGTCCTATCTATTGATGAATCCCAACTTCTTCCCGTTGATCCCAACGGCCGACGTCCTGCAACAGGCCAAGCAGCCCCAGCAACTGCAGTTGGCGGACAGCGCGCTGCGTGCGCCGCGCAACTACCAGGCGAGCATTGGCGTGGAGCGCCAGCTCGGGAAATACACCAAGCTCAGCGTGCAGTACATCAGCAGCCGCGGCGTGCACTTGCAGCGTTCGCGCAATATCAACGCGCCCATCGATGGCGTCTACCCCTACGGCGACAAGCAACTGCGCCTGTTGACCGAGACGACCGGATTCAGCCGCTCCAACCAGCTGATCTTCAGCCCGAACGTCAACTACAAGAAGATGTTCCTGTTCGGCTTCTACGGCATCAGCCACGGGCGCAGCGATGCGGAAGGCACGGCGGCCGATCCCTACAACCTGCGCGCCGAGTGGGGCCCTTCGTCATTTGGCGACGTCCGCCACCGGGCAGTCATCGGCACCAACCTGCCGTTGCTCTGGAAGGTCTCCCTGAGCCCCTTCCTGATGTTTAACAGCGGCAACCCGTACAACATCACCACGGGCCGCGACACGAACGGCGACGGCTTCACGGCGGAACGGCCCTCCTTGGTGGCGGATGCGACCAGCGGGACATGCACGGGCGGCAACTTTGTCTACGCGCCGGGCATGGGCTGCTTCAACCTGAATCCCGCGGCGGGCACGGCCATCGGCCGGAACTTCGCACGGGGGCCGTCTACCTTCACGCTCAATCTGCGGATGAGCCGGAGTTGGGCGTTTGGCAACCGTGGCGAATCCGGCGTGGCTGACCCCGGTCCTGGCGGCCCCGGCGGCGGCGGCCCGCCTCCTGGCGGCGGGATGGGCGGCGGAATGCGCGGCGGCGGTGGCCCGCCTCCTGGTGGCGGGATGGGTGGCGGAATGCGCGGCGGCGGCCCGGGTGGGATGTTTGGCGGCAGCAGCAGTGGCAAGAAGTACAACCTGACCCTGAGCGCCTCGGCCAATAACGTTCTCAATCACGCCAACTATGGAGCACCGAGCGGCGACCTGTCCTCCCCGTACTTTGGTCAATACCGCAGCCTGGCCGGCGGGTTCGGGCCCATGGGCGGCGGTTCCAGCACTTACAACCGGAAGATCGACCTGCAACTGCGGTTCACATTCTGATGCCTATTCCTGACGCACGCCGAATCCTCCTGGCGGAAGACGATCCTGCGCTGACAGCGGTCCTGACGGACCTGCTGGAAGCGGAGTTCCACCACGTAACAACAGCCTCAGACGGTACGGCAACCCAGCAGAGGGCTGCCGCGGAAAAGTTCGATCTGATCGTGCTGGATATCATGTTGCCGGACCAGACGGGCTTTGAGGTCTGCCGGAGCATCCGGCAGCAAGGCATTGAGGTCCCCGTGCTGATGCTTTCCGCCCGCTCTACGCTGGCCGATCGCGTCCAAGGGTTGATGCTGGGCGCCGATGACTACCTCACCAAGCCATTCCACCCTGCCGAGTTGATCGCCAGGGTGCATGCTCTGCTGCGGAGGGCTCGCAAAACCACTCCCGGTCGCGGCAACACAGAGCGCTTCGGCGAGATATTGGTGGATTTTGCACGCGGCCGCGTTGAGCGCAACGGCCAGACCGTCAACCTGGCAACGAAGGAGATGGAGTTGCTGAAGTACCTCGCCGACCGGCCAGACCGCGTCGTGACGCGGGAGGAGTTGCTCGCCGAGGTGTGGGGCTACCACACCTCCAACACACGCACGCTGGACGTGCATATGGCCCAACTCCGGCAGAAATTGGAGCGCAACCCAAGCTCTCCGCAACTGCTGCTGACCGTTCGCGGACAGGGCTATCAGCTCTGCGCCGGACAACAGAACGGCGCGTAAACGAATCTTTACGTTGCAACATGCAATCAGGCGCAACGCTTGTTCCCGGGCCGCGTTCAACACACTAGGAGGTTGAAAGAGAACCAATGACGAGACGAATCCTAACTGTAGTTTTGGCCGCCTGCGCGGCGTTGCCGGTGATGGCACAGGGTGGCATGGGCGGACCGGGGGGCGGGCGGGGGAACCGGGTGGATTTCCTTGCAGGCTACCTCAGCCTCACCGCCGATCAGAAGACGGCCGCCAAGGCGATCTTTGATGCCGCCGAGGCATCGGCTCAGACGGTGGCTGGCCAGATGAAGAGCGCCCACGATGCGCTGCGCCAGGCGATCAAGGACGGCAAGACGGACGTGGAGTTGGATACGCTCTCGATGCCGATTGGCACGTTGAGTGGCCAGATCACCGCCATCCAGGCCAAGGCGCAGGCCAAGTTCTATGCACTGTTGACAGCTGAGCAGAAGGCCAAATACGACGAGATGCGCGGCGGCATGGGCATGGGCGGCTTTGGCGGAGGACCTGGAATGGGCATGGCGCCACGTGGAGCGCAGGGCCACGCGCCACGCAACCAGTAAGCCGTGTGGCATTGAAAGCGGGCGCGGCCGACTCCCCAGGGCCGCGCCCGCTTTCGTGTTTTCAGTTGGAGAAGCGGTAGCCCACTCCACGCACGGTCTGGATGTAGCGCGGATTCTGCGGATAGGTTTCCAGCTTTTGCCGCAGCCACGCCACATGCACATCGATGGTGCGGGATGACACGCCGGCCTGATACTCCCAGACGTTTTCCAGCAGTTCCTCACGAGGTACCACTTTGCCGCGGTGGTCCACCAGATAGCGGAGCAACTGCAACTCCTTGCCAGCCAGTGCCACGGATTCCCCGCCCTTGGTCACTTCACCCTTCTCAAAATCCACGTCCACATCCGAGAACTGGAAGCTCACTACGGGAGTCAGTTTCTCTTTGCAGACCCGCCGCAACAGCGCCTCCACGCGGGCCACCAACTCGGCCGGGTCAAAGGGTTTGTTGAGATAGTCATCGGCGCCGAGCTTGAGTCCCACCACGCGATCCACCACCTGAGTCTTCGCGGTGAGCATGAGGATCGCCACATCCTTGCCATGCTGTCTCAGTTCGCGGCAGACCTCGAAGCCGCTCATGCCGGGAAGCATCACGTCCAGGATAAGCAGGTCAAACGGTTCGTTCGTCGCCCGCGCCAGGCCGGTGGGGCCGTCGCTGGCAGATTCCACCACGTAGCCCTCATCGGCCAGCAGGTCCGAAACCGTCATTACCAGCCCTGGCTCGTCCTCAATTAGTAAGACTCGTGCACTCATCCTGTTTTGCCACCGGGGCGGCCGGGATTCTCACCGTGAAGACCGTACCCGCTCCAGGTTCGCTCTCCACTTCGATGGTGCCCTCGTGCGCCTCGACGATTCCTTTCACCAGACTCAGGCCCAGGCCCGTCCCGTGGGTCTGCGCCATTACCGCCCGGCGCCCCCGGAAGAACGGCTCGAAGATGTGAGCCTGTTCGTCGGGCGGGATGCCCGGGCCATGATCGGCGATGCGGACCTCCACAATGGAACGTTCCGCGCTACCTGTTGTTATGGCGCTGATTCCTATCCAATTGTTTCCCTCGCAACCATATTTGGCAGCATTCGACAACAGATTGATGAAAGCGTGCTTCAGAGTGACGGCGTCTGCCATGACCAGAGGCAGATCTGGTTCCGTCTTTCGCTCCACGCAACAGTGGGCGCTCTCCAGCACCGAGGCGCTGGCGGCCAGCGAATCATCCAGGATGGCTTCCAGAGAGACGGCCTCGCGCTGATGAATTACCTGCCCTGCCTGCGCGCCGGCAAAGCGGAGCACCCGTTCGACGAGTTCGCGCAATCGCTCACTTTCCTGCTGAATCAGCGCACCATACTTGACCACGCGCGCCGGATCCTGTGCCATGCGGCCGCGCAGGTTGTAGGCGGCGGTATGAATGACCGTCAGAGGAGTGCGCAACTCATGCGACACGCCGGCGACAAAGTCCATTTGGAGCTCAGCCAGCTTCTGCGCGCGCTGGGTATAGCGAATCAGCGCGAACACCGTGGCGAGCATCAGCAGCAGGATGCCGCCCGTCACGGAGAGGTTCCGCCAGCGGGCACGATCCACCACAGCCTCCAGAGACCCGGCATGGTGGCGCGCCGAGAGGGTCCACCGGCCCCATTCCGGGGCGGACGTGCGGGAGGTGGCGGGAGCGCGGATACCGCGGCGCAGGATCCGTTCGTATTGTAGATCCAGCATGTTCACCGAGGCATCGGCGGTCTTGCCGATGGAGGCAACCTCCGTTCCGTCGGAAGCGAAGATCATTTTGGGAGACGACGCCTTGGTCACCAACTCCACCTGAAACTCCTTACTGCCCTCCACACCCAGGTGCCGGCGCAGCAACTCAGGCAGCACGTCATCGCGGATATGGGCCGGCTGCAACTCGAAGATGAGCCACTCCACTGTCCGCCACACCGGCGGAATGCCGGAGGTTCCAGGGCTGACCTGCGCGAAGCGCGGTATATCGAGCAACATGCCCAGATCCTCGCCGCCGGGAGCGAAGCTCCTATAGGGATCGCGCCGGTCCTGGTTCCAGCGAGTTTGAAGCCGCCGCCGCATGGCCTGCCAATTCTCCGGCCACTCGGCGTCGTGGAACAAGCCCGTGGCCATGTCCATCTGCCGCAGTTTCATATCTTCACCCTGAGGCACGGCCCGGGCGACAGCACGAAAAACCGGTTCGAATTGGCTGGATTCCCGCAATTGCAGATAGCGTGCCGTATAGGCTTCCTCTGGCGGCGGCCGCGAGATCGGCTGGTTCGATGGCAGGAGCGTGGCACAAGCGCCGCTGATCTCACTGTTGAAATCCCGGCTCAGCCGATTGAGGCTGGCTTGCAAACCGCTCTTTAGCCTGTGCCGCTCAGCCAGGCTCAGCTCGCCCACCCAGTAATACTGCAATCCGCCCAACACGGCGCACAGCACCAACAGTGTCCCCATGGTGAGCCAAGAGAGCAGCGATCTTCGCTTCTGAGTTTCCGTACCCATACCCTTACTACACTAAGCCGTTCCCGGGGCCAATGGCCCCCCGCACGGGCGTAAAAACCTCGTCAAGAAGATTAAGATCGTACAGTTTGGCGAAACGAAACCGGGCTGGGCCGTATCCGGAGTTCATGCACCGGAATCTTTATCAGCGCTTGCTTCTCATCCTGGCGCTCCTTACCGCACCGTCGATCTTCGCCGGGACGATCCCCGGCCGTTACATTGTGGAACTCACCACCGAGCCTGTGGCCGCGCACGTAGCCGGCCTGAGTGCGCGCGCAAGGCTGCAGGGCACGTCCGCCGCCTTGCACCGCAGCCGCATACGTGCGGAGCACGCCCGGATGCGCGGCGAAGTGGAGCAGCGCGCGGCCAGCGTTCTGGATACGGTGGATACGGTAGCCAATGCGCTGTTCATCGAGGCCACGCCGGAACAGGCCGCGGAGATGGCCGCGCTGCCCGGCGTGAAGCGCGTAGTGCCGATGCGGACTGTGCACATGCTGCTGGATCGCGCCGTGATCCAACACAAGGTGGTGGAGGCCTGGAGCCAGATTGGCGAAGATCGCGCCGGCGCCGGCGTCAAGATCGCCATTATCGACAGCGGTATCGCAGCCGGACATGAGGCGTTCCAGAATTCCGGGCTCACAGCGCCGGACAGCTATCCGCGCGGAGGAAATGCTTCGGATCTGAGCTACACCAGCGGCAAGATCATCGTGGCGCGCAGCTACGTCTCACTGCTGCCGTACCGCGATCCTGACTACAGCGTTCGCGATCACGTCGGGCACTGTACAGCTCTGGCGATGATCGCCACCGGCGGCCGCGCGGCCGGCCCGCTGGCCATCATCACCGGCATTGCGCCGAAGGCCTACCTGGGTGTCTACAAGGTATTTGGTACGCCTGGCTGGAACGACTCCTCTAGCGACGCGGCGATCATCAAGGCCGTGGATGACGCCGTTTCTGACGGCATGGATATCATCAACCTCAGCCTGGGCAGCGACCTGGCGCCGCGTCTGGCGGACGATGTGGAAGTGGAGGCGGTGGAGCGCGCCGTACAAGCGGGCGTCATCGTAGTGGCGGCGGCGGGCAACAACGGCCCGAGCCTGAATACGATTTCATCGCCGGCCACGGCGCCCTCCGTAATCGCCGTGGGCGCCACTACGAATGACCGGATCTTCGCCGCCAGTGTCCAGGTGACAGGCTTGTCTCCCTTTGTGGCCGTCACCAGCAGCGGCGTGGCCCCGGCCACTCCGATTGTGGCGCCCATCGTGGACGCCGCGACGTTCGACGAGACGGGCCTTCTCTGCTCGTCCATCGGGAGCGGCAGCCTCTCCGGCCGCGTCGCGCTGATCCGGCGCGGAACGTGCACCTTTGAGACCAAGCTCAACGTGGCCCGGAATGCCGGCGCGGTTGGCGCGGTTATCTACACCGCGGACAGCTCTACCGCCCCCTTCGGAATGAACGTGGGCGCCGCAACGCTGCCGGCTGAGATGATCAGCTACGACGACGCACAGGCGATCAAACAAGCGCTGGCCGCTCAGGGCGAGCTTTGGGTCACCGAGAGTTTTACGCTGAGCCCTGTGCCGCGGATTCCCAACCGCCTCACGGACTTCACCGCGGCCGGCCCGAACGTCGATCTCGGCATTAAGCCGGACCTGATGGCGATGGGCGGCGATATCTACACGGCCACCCAGTCCTTGGACCCGCTCAGCAGCATGTACTCCTCCACCGGCTTCATGGCGGTGGACGGGACAAGTTTCTCATCGCCGATGGTGGCGGGCGTGGCCGCGCTGCTCAAGGGCGCGAGGCCGGGGCTGACCGTCGATCAATACCGGTCGCTGCTGATCCACACGGCTGGCACGGTGGAGGGTATGGCCGGCGGCGTGGCCGGCGTGCAGCGAACCGGCGCCGGCCTGCTGAACGCGCAGGCGGCCCTGAACTTCACGGCGACGGCGTATCCCGTGTCGCTAAGCTTTGGCGCAGGCGGAGTGGATGCCGAGATGGCCCGCACGGTCACCATCACCAACGTCAGCCCGGATACCGAGACATTCACAATCTCAGTGGAGCCGCGCAACGAATTGCCCGGCCCGGTGGCGGCTGTGCAGAGTGTGGAACTGGCGGCGGGCGCCGCTTTGGACGTGCCGGTGTCATTTATCCTTCACGGCACGACGCTCGGGGTCTACGAGGGCTACCTGGTGATCTCCGGCGCTACCACAGGCCGCAGCATCCGCGTGCCCTACTGGTACGCGGCCACGGAATACATTCCCGCCTACATCAGCGTGGTCAGCGCAACGGCCAGCGGGCGGCGCGGCTCGCTGCAGCAGGATGCCGTGCTGTTCCGGGTATTGGATCTATCAGGCGTAGCCATCACCGGCACACTGCCGGAGATTTCGGTGGTGAGCGGCGGCGGGGCTGTGGGCAAGGTCAACGTCTACGACACGGACATCCCCGGCCTCTTTGGGTTTGACGCGACGCTTGGCTTTGTGGCCGGCCCGAACGTCTTCCGGATTCAGGTTGGCAGCATCGTCACCGCGGTGACGATCACTGGCCAGTAGCTTAGCGGACGAACGCGGCGGACTTCCCTGCCAGATCGAGAACGAACGAAGGGAAGATGCCGAGCGCAATGGTGAGTGCGGCCGTCACCAGCATGGTGACACGGATGCCGATGGTGGGCGCCAGCAGTTCCTCGGCGCCCTCGGCCGGAGGTTGCATATACATCACAACGATGAGCCGCAGGTAGTAGTACGCGGCCACGGCGCTGTTCAACATGCCCAGGACCGCCAGCCAGACGAGATTCGAATCCAGTGCCGCTTTGAAGATGTAGAACTTGCCGAAGAAACCCGCCGTCAGCGGAATGCCGGTGAACGAGAGCAGGAAGATGACGAACAGCGCGGCCACCAGAGGCTGGCGCTCGCTGAGGCCGGCCAGATCCTGGATCTCCACGAAGCGCTCTCCCTTGCGGGCGATGTAGACCACGATAGCGAAGGCGCCCAGGCTCATCAGCGCGTAGGAAGTGAGATAGAACATCACCGACGCCGTGCCGATCTCACTGTGCGCGGTGATGGCTACCATCAGGTATCCGGCGTGCGCGATGGAGCTGTAGGCGAGCAGGCGCTTGAGATTGGACTGGCGGAGCGCCGCGCAGTTGCCGATAGTCATTGTGGCGAGGGCGGAGATCCAGATAAGCGGCTCCCAGCGATCCTTCACCGGCTCGAACGCCGTCATCATGACCCGCACAAACATTGCGAAGGCGGCGGCCTTGGATCCGATGGACATGAACGCCGTCACCGGCGCGGGCGCGCCTTGATAAACGTCCGGCGCCCACATCTGGAACGGCGCGGCGGAGACTTTGAAGGCGAAGCCGACGAACATCAGCGCGGTGGCGGCGCCGACGACAACCATGTTGGCGTGGTGGGCGGGGTCCATCAAAAACGCGCGGATGGCCGTAAGGTTGGTGGTGCCGGTGGTGCCGTAAGTCCAGGCGACGCCGTACAACAGAAAAGCAGTGGCGAACGAGCCCAGCAGGAAGTACTTCAGCGCGGATTCGTTGTTGCGCTTGTCGTCGCGCAGATAGCCCGCCAGCACATAACTGGCGATGGAACTGCACTCCAGGCCGATGAAGAGCATGATGAGGTCGTTGGATGCCGCCATCAGGCACTGGCCGACAACGGAGAAGAGCAGCAGCGCGTAGTATTCGCCCGATTCGTGTCCCTCGATCTTCAGGTAGTTGGTGGAGATCAGGATGACGAACATTCCGATCGCCAGGACCAGCACGCGGAAGAAGGTGGCGAAGCCATCCACCATGAGAAGCCCGGAGAAGGCGGGGCCGGGGTCCATGCCGGCCATGATGGCGAGGCCGATGGCAGCGGCCAAAGCGGCGAAAGAGATCACTGCGAACTTGCGCTTGCCGTCCGGCCCGCTCAGCGGCTCCAGGATCATGAGGAGCACACCCACGAGGATCAGCAGCGACTCCGGCGCAAACCGGAGATACTCCTGCGCGGTGGGCATGAAGTTAGCGGGCATGGACGGACTCCTTTGCGGCCTGCACGGCGCTGGGCGGGGCGGGCTGCTTCATCGCTTGGAGAAGTTGTGCGGAGTTGGCAGAGATCGGCGGCAGGAAGCTCTGCGTGCCGATGCCCATCCAAACCATCAGGGCAATGAGCGGCACGATGATGGCCCACTCGCGCGACGTCAAATCGGGCATGTGGTGTTTCACGGTCTCGGGCGTCACGCCGTAGAAGACGCGCTGCACCATCCAAAGCATGTAGACGGCGGAGAGAATCACGCCGATGGCGGCGAAGGCGGCGTAGTAGAAATTCACCTGTATGGCGGCCTGGAGGATGAGGAACTCGCCAACGAAGTTATTCAGCAGCGGCAGGCCGACGCTGGCCAGGGTAGTGATGACAAACATGGTGGAGAGCCAGGGTGCGGCCGTGGCTACCCCGCCGAAATCAGAGATCTCCAGCGAGTGGCGGCGTTCGTAGAGCATGCCCACCAGGATGAAGAGCGCGCCGGTGGAGATCCCGTGATTCAGCATTTGGTAGACGGCCCCGTCGAGGCCTACTTGCGTGAAGGTGAAGATGCCGAGCACGACGAAGCCGAGGTGGCTCACGGAAGAATAGGCCACCAGGCGCTTCATGTTCGGCTGAACCATGGCGACGAGCGCGCCGTAGATGATGCCGGCGATGGCCAGGACGATGATCCAGTTGGCATTGTCGCGGGCCGCGCCCGGAAACAGCGGCAGGCAGACGCGGACCAGCCCGTAGGTGCCGAGCTTCAGCAACACCGAGGCCAGCATGACAGAGCCCGCCGTGGGCGCCTCGCCATGCGCGTCCGGCAACCAGGTGTGCAGCGGGAATAGCGGCACCTTGATGGCGAAGGCGAGGAAGAAGGCCAGGAAGAGCCAGTTGGCCTCCGCGCCGGTGAGGACCAGACGGCCCTTGGCCATCATGTCCAGCAGCAGCGGGATATCGAATGTACCGCTCTTGTTATAGAGGTAGATGATGGCCACCAGCATCAGCGCCGAGCCAGCCATAGTGTAAAGGAAGAACTTGAGCGCGGCGTAGATGCGCTTGTCGTGGCCCCAGATCCCCACCAGGAAATACATGGGCACCAGCGAGATCTCCCAGAATACAAAGAAGAGGAAGAGATCCTGCGCGATGAAGACGCCCAGCACGCCCAGCAGCAGGGCGAGCAGGAAGGCGTAAAACTCCTTGACGCGGTTCTGGATGTATTTCCAGCTCACCAGGGTCACGATGGGAGTGAGGAACGTGGAGAGGATCACCAGCCAGAGGCTCAGGCCGTCGAGCGCCACGTGGTAGCGGATGGCCGGGTATTCGATCCACGACGAGTTGCCTTCCAGCGCGAGCCGCTCCGGGCTGGCCATCACCGGTCCGATCAGCAGCAGCGAAAACACAAAGGTGACAACCGAGACGCCAAACACGAAATTGCGAATCAGGCCCGGGTTGTCCTTCGGCAGGAAGAGCGTGAGCAGGAAGCCCGCCGCCGGCAGGATCAGCAGTATATCCAGCAGATTCACTTCACGCCTCCCCAGAAGCTGACGACGGCGATAATCGCCACCGAGCCGAGCACCACCCAGGCCGCATAGCGCCGGATGTAGCCGGACTGCATCTCCCGCAGCCCTCCGCCGATGGCGCGCATCAGCGAGCCCGTGCCATTCACCGCGCCGTCGATGATGCGGGCGTCCACGCCCTTCCAGAGCACAGACGAAGATCCGTCGCGCAAAGGATGGACGATGACGGCGTCATAGGCTTCGTCCACGAAATACTTGTTGTAGAAGAGTTTGTAGGGCCAACTGAAAGCCCGCGCCAGGCCATCGGCAAGGCCAGGCTTGACCACATAGAACAGCGCTGCCAGCGCGATGCCCAGCAGGCCGGCGCCCACTGAGATCATCACCAGCGTCTCATCGTGCGCCGCATGCTCGCCGCCGAACATCGGCTCCAGGTAATGCGGGACGTTCAGGAAGTAGCCGCCGCCCAGGCTGAGCGCTGCCAGAACCATCAGCGGCGCGGTCATGACCAGCGGAGACTCGTGCGGATGGGCTTGGCCGCGATAGGTGCCGAAAAAGCACAAAAAGAACGCTCTAAAGACGTAAAAAGCGGTCATTCCGGCAGTTACGACACCCACCCAATACATCCAGGGGTGATGCGCGTGAGCGGCCAGCAAGATGGCGTCCTTGGAGTAGTAGCCGGCAAACGGCGGCACGCCGGCAATGGCGACGGAGGCGCAGAACAGCACGGCGAAGGTCACCGGGATCTTCTTGCGCAGCCCGCCCATCATGCGCAGATCCTGTTCGCCCGAAAGAGCGTGAATGACCGAACCGGCGCCGAGGAAGAGCAGCGCCTTGAAGAAGGCGTGCGTCATGACGTGGTAGATGCCGGCCGAGTAGGCGCCAGTGCCGAGCGCGATGAACATATAGCCGAGCTGAGACACGGTGGAGTAGGCGAAGACCTTCTTCAGGTCGTACTGCGTCAGGCCGATGGTGGCGGCCATCACGGCGGTGATTAGGCCGACATAGGAGACCACCTCCATGGCGATGGGCGCGTGATTGAACAGCGCGGCAGACCGGGCCACCATGTAGACGCCGGCGGTGACCATCGTCGCGGCGTGGATCAGCGCGCTGACGGGCGTAGGGCCTTCCATGGCGTCGGGCAGCCAGACATACAGCGGAACCTGCGCGCTCTTGCCGGCCGCGCCCAGCAGCAGCAGCAGGCAGATCAGCGTAAGGACGCCGGCACTGGTTTCGTTCGCCATCGGGGCAGCCTTGGCAAAGACGGTACCGAAATCCAGAGAACCGAAGTTCACCATGATAAGGAACATGGCGAGGGAGAAGCCGAAGTCGCCGATCCGGTTGACGACGAATGCCTTCTTGCCCGCATCGCCGGCGCTCTTCTTCAGGAAGTAGAAGCCGATCAGCAGGTAGCTGCACAGGCCGACTCCTTCCCAGCCGACAAAGAGGACCAGGAAGTTAGCGGCCAGCACCAGAGTCAGCATGAAGAACATGAAGAGATTCAGGTAGGCGAAGAAGCGGTAGTAGCCGCCCTCGTGAGCCATGTAGCCGGCGGCGTAGATGTGAATGAGCAGACCGATGCCGGTGACCACCATGAGCATGACGGCGGAGAGGCGGTCCACGGCGAAGTCGAAGCCGACGTTGACGAAGCCGCTCTGGATCCAGGTGAAGTAGCGTTCCACGTAGACCTCTTCGAGTGAGCCGAGCCCCATCAGAGTCTTGACGACCCAAAGAAACGAGAGCAGAACGCTGCCGATCGCCACCGCGTTGATGGCCGCCTTGGACAGCTTGCGGCCGAAGATTCCGTTCAGGAGGAATCCGGCCAGAGGCAGAGCGGGAATGAGCCAGAGTTGATGCATCGGTTAGAGCTTCATCGAAGAGACTTCGTCGATTTCGAGCGTTTGCCGGTTCTTGAAGACCGTCAGGATAATGGCGAGGCCGACTGCGGCTTCCGCCGCGGCGACAACCATCACGAAGAAAGTGAAAATGTGGCCGTCCACCTGTTTCAGTTGATGGCTGAAGGCGACAAAGGTCAGGTTGACCGCATTGAGCATCAGCTCAATGCACATGAAGACGGTGATGATGTTGCGGCGCAGCAAAAATCCGGCGGCGCCGAGCGTGAAGAGGATGGCGCTCAAGATGAGATACCACGACATGGGCACAACCGTGGGGATGGGTGGCATATTGCGCTAGATCTCCTTCTTCGCCAGCACTACCGCGCCGACAATCGCGATCAGGATCAATACGGAGGTGACCTCAAACGGCAGCAGGTAGCGGGTGAACATCGCGCGCCCGAAGGTGAGAGGGTCGCCGCCGCTGAATGTGCCGAACTTCACGATCTCGCCGGCGGGCACCTGCGTTGCGACGATGGCCGCCAGCACGCCGATCAGCGAAAAGAGCAGCGGCAGGGCGATGGCTATTGGCAAAACGTTCTTCTTCGGCTGCGTGCGCTCACCCTGGGTGTTCAGCAGCATGATGACGAAGATGAAGAGCACCATGATGGCGCCGGCGTAGACGATGACCTGCACGGCGGCGATGAACGATCCGCCAAGCAAAAGATAGAGGACGGCCAGCGAGGTCATCACGCCGACGAGCGAGAGGGCGCTGGAGATCGGATGCGTTTGCAGCACCAGGTTGATGGCGCAGGCCACCGCGATTGCAGCGAAGGTTAGGAATAGTATTGCGTCCATCTTGAGAGAATCCTCACTACTAGGAGGTGAGAGCCACCACCAGGCCGGTGATCAGCAGATTGATCAGCGCGGCCGGAAACAGAAACGTCCAGGCGAATTTCATGAGCTGGTCGTAGCGGAAGCGCGGCAGCGTGCCACGCACCCAGATGAAGACGAAGATCAGCACCAGCAACTTCGACGCAAACCAGAAGAACGGGATAAGCACCGGCTGGAGCACCGGCACAAAGAAGAGGCCGGCCAGACCGAGGAAGATCACGCCGATGGCCGGGAATGAGAAGCGATCCCAACGGCGGGACTTGAGGGCCTGCGAGCCATGGTAGAGCAGCATCAGGCCGGCAAGGCCGATGATGAGCGGGGGCACGAAGTTGCTGCCGTAGGCCGCGGGCCACAACGGCTGCCAGCCGCCGAGGAACAACGCCGTGGCCACGGAGCAAACCGTGATGATGTTGGCGTATTCGGCCGTGAAGAAGGCGGCGAACATCAGCGATGAGTATTCGGTGTGGAAACCGGCCACCAGTTCGGTCTCGGCTTCCGGGAGATCGAAGGGCACGCGGTTGGTTTCCGCAAAGACGGCGATCATGAAGATGATGAAGCTGAAGACCTGCGGGACGGGCCCGGCGAAGACGGTCCAGCGCGGAATGAATCCCAGTGCGAAGCCCTCCTGGGCAACCACCATCTCGCGGAAGTTCAGAGTGTTCAGCAGGAGCAGCGGCGAGACGATGGCCAGCGCCATTGGCAACTCGTAGCTGATCATCTGCGCGGCGCTGCGCAGACCGCCCATGAGGGAGTACTTCGAATTCGACGCCCAGCCTCCGAGCGCGATGGCGTAAACGCCGAGTGACGAGACGGCGAGGACCAGAAGTATGCCGATGTTCAGATCGGTGAGGCCCAGGCCTGTGGTGACGCCGAGGATGGAGAATTCCGGCCCGAAGGGGATAACGACGATGGAGATCAGCGCCAGTGCCACGGCCAGGAAAGGCGCAAACAGATAGAAGAACGTGTGGACGTTGGCCGGGATGACGCCCTCTTTAGTCATCAGCTTGATGAGATCCGAGAGCGGCTGCAACAGGCCGTGGGGCCCGACGCGGTAGGGGCCGGGCCGCAGCTGGATGTGCGCCAGCACCTTGCGCTCGATCCACACGAGGTAGGCGCAGAAGGTCAAGAGTACGCCGGCTGTTATGCCGGCCTTCACCAAACTGATGATGTAAAAATTCATGCGGGTCGCCTAGCGTTTGTACAACTCACCAGGGGCTTCCATGACGCCTTGCAGCATCTTGGAATAGCGCCCCAGCGTTCCTGATGTGAAGAGGGTATCGCCGGCGGACCGGATGAGTTCCGGCCTGACGGTAACGGGCACGCCGCCATTGACTGGCGTGGTCTGCGCGGCCCCTCCCGTGGCGATGACAG
This sequence comes from Paludibaculum sp., assembly GCA_036504135.1. Classification (GTDB taxonomy): domain Bacteria; phylum Acidobacteriota; class Terriglobia; order Bryobacterales; family Bryobacteraceae; genus Paludibaculum. The sequence goes on along the minus strand of DASXVP010000015.1, from coordinate 37,125 downwards.
GCAATGCAACATTATAGCCGTGCACGGTCTTGCGGATCTCTTCGAAGACCTTGTCCGGGGTCCAGATGCCCAGGCTGAGGCCCAACTCCTTGGCGAGCAGCCCCATGATCTCGAGGTCGGACTTGACGCCCATCACCTTCGGACCCTGCTTGAGGCGCTGCACCTCGCCGCACACGTTTGTCACGGTGCCGGTCTTCTCATACGCGCTGGCCGCCGGCAGCACCACGTCGGCGCGCCCGGCGGTTTCGGTGAGGAAGAGGTCCTGCACCACGACGAAAGCGCCTTCGGAAGCTAGCGCCGTATCTTCCAGCGGATTAGCGCCTACCACCCACAGCACGTCCAGATCCTTGGCCGCGAGCATCTGATCCATGTTCAGGCCCGTGGCCGGCGCGGCGTGGTAGCCAGGCCCCAGATCCGGCAGCAGCCCCATATCCATGGCACCGCGCGAATTGGAGTAATCCTGCAGACAGACGTACTTGACGGCTGTGCCCAGCGAATCGCCGAAGGCCACCAGTTTCCGTACCGCATCGCCCTTGATGGCGTCGCTAAAGAGAATCACCAGCGACTCATGCTTCGCCAGATCCTCACGCAGCGTCTCCACTGCCGCGAGCTCTTCGCCAGCCTTCGCGCGCACGCTCCGGGCCGCGTATTGATCCTCGCGGACTTCGCCGGGCGTCACCACAAACGTGGACGATTGATGATGGCGGTAATCGGCGCGGAGTTGCACAGCCAGCAGCGGATGCTGCTGCGAGAGATCGGCGCCGATGACCAACGCCGCCCTAGTCGTGTACAGATCGCCCACCATGGCTAGCGCGTCCGTCTTGCCTTTCAGCGCGTCCAGCAGCATGACGACATCGCCGCTACGGTGATGATCGATATTCGCCGTGCCCAACCCCTGCCGCGCGAACTTCTGCAGGAAATAGTTCTCTTCATTCGTGGTGCGGGTGGAGCCGATGACGCCGAACTTGCCGCCGCGCGCCTTCACTTCGCCGAACTTCGCGGCCACGGCGGCCAGGGCCTCGCTCCACGAGACTGGCTCCAGCTTGCCGTCCTTGCGCAGCAGCGGGGTCTGTAGCCGCTCGTCGCTGTGCACGAAGTCGAAACCGAAGCGGCCCTTCACGCAGAGGAACTCGCCGTTGATCCCGGAGCGATCGCGGTTATTGGCGCGAATCACTTCCCCGTTGCGCACGCTTAGCGTGGTCTTGCAGCCGTTGGAGCAATGCGTGCAGATCGTGCCCGCGTAGTTCATCTCCCACGGACGCGACTTGTAGCGGTACGTGCCTGAGGTCAACGCGCCCACCGGGCAAACGTCGATGCACCAGCCGCACTCGTCACATTCCAGATGGTCGCCGTGGCTGGGCGTAATCTCGGCGTGGACACCACGGTAAGTCAAGCCCAGCGCGCCGACGCCCAGACCCTCGTCGCACACGCGCACGCAGCGGTAGCAGAGGATGCAGCGCGCCGGATCGTAGTAGACCGCCGGGCTCCACTGCTTCTCGTTCTCGTGGTGCTTGATCTCCACGAAACGGCTCTCGCCGGCGCCGTAGCGGAACACCATGTCCTGCAACTCGCACTCGCCGCCCTTGTCGCAGACCGGGCAATCCAGCGGGTGGTTGGTGAGCAGGAACTCCAGCATGCCCTTGCGCGCATCCACCACCTTGGGGGATTCGGTCAGCACCACCATGCCCTCGGCCGCCGGCAGCGTGCAGGCGGGTTGGAGCTTGCCCATCTTCTCCACTTCCACCAGGCACATGCGGCACGCAGCCTGGAGCGTAAAGCCCTCGTAGTAACAGAACGCCGGAATCTCGATGCCGTGCTTCTTCGCAGCCTCGATGACCAGCGTCCCGGCAGGCACTTGGAGTGCCCGGCCGTTGATCGTCAGTGTAATTGGATCCGCCATCGAGTCTCCTACAGGACCACCAGAGGTTGCGTCTGCGGCGCCGGCATATAGACCTTGGCGTTGGCGATCTTGGCCTCAAACTCGCCGCGGAACTTTTTGACGAAGCTCATGGCAGGCATTGCCGCCGCATCGCCGAGCGCGCAGAAGGTGCGCCCGAACATACCCTGTGCCAGCTCGTCCACCATATCGATGTCTTTCTTCGTGCCTGCGCCCTCGTCGAGCCGCGCCAGGATCTTGGCGAGCCAAGCCGTGCCCTCGCGGCACGGAATGCACCAGCCGCAGCTCTCGTGCGCGTAGAACTTCATGATGCGCGCCATCAGCTTGACCATGTCCGTGGTCTCGTCCAGCACCATGGTGGCGCCGGAGCCGAGCATGGAGCCGGCCTTGGCCAACGAATCGTAATCCGCGGGAATATCACACTCTTCCGGCCGCAGCACCGGGCTGGAGCTGCCGCCCGGAATCACAGCCTTCAGCTTGCGGCCTTTCCAGACGCCGCCGCCGAGCTCGTTGATGATGGTCATCAGCGGCATGCCCAACGGAACTTCATAGACGCCTGGCGTGACGAGGTGGCCCGAGAGGCACACCAGACGCGTGCCGCCGTTCTTGGGGGTGCCGAGCGCCGCGTACCATTCGCCGCCCTTGAGGATGATGTCGGGGACGGCGCTATAGGTCTCGACGTTGTTGACGATGGTGGGGCATTGAAACGCGCCGGAGGTGGCCGGGAATGGCGGCTTCAGCCGCGGGTTGCCACGCTTGCCTTCCAGCGATTCCAGTAATGCCGATTCCTCACCGCACTCATACGAGCCGGCGCCCGTGTGCGTGGAGAGATGGAAAGCCCAACCCGAGCCCATCACGTTGTCGCCCAGATAGCCGCGCGCATACGCTTCGGCAAGGGCGCGATCCATCGCCTCGATCTGAGTGCGGTATTCGCCGCGAATATAGATCCAGCCGCGATTGGAACCAATGGCGCGGCCGGCGATCAGGCAGCCCTCGATCAGGCGGTGCCCTTCGTGCTCCAGAATGACGCGGTCCTTACAGGTGCCCGGCTCGCCTTCGTCGGCATTGACTACGATGTACTTCGGCTTGGGCGATTTGCGGTCGACAAAACTCCACTTCAGCCCCGTGGGAAAGCCCGCTCCGCCTCGGCCGCGCAGCGACGATTTCTTCACCTCGTCGATGATCGCGTCAGGCGTCATGTCGAGCGCCTTCTTCAGCGCCTCATAGCCCTCTTTGGCCACGTATTCGTCAACGCCGATGGCGTCCTTCTGCGGATACTCGTACCGTCGCGTCAGGACCTTAACTTCCAGCGGGTGTGGTTTGTTCAGTAGCATGCTTGCCTTCAGTCCCTACTGCGTCTTCTTCAAATTGTCGATCAGTTGGTCCAGCTTTTCGGGCGTCACAACGAAGTGGAAATCGTAGTTCACCAGCATGGCCGGGGCCCACGAGCAGGCGCCCAGGCATTCCGTCTCTTCCAGCGAAAACTGCCCGTCCTCCGTCTTCTGCTTGTTGCCGATACCCAGCTTTTTACAGGCGTGCGCGAACAGCTCTTCCCCACCGGTCACCATGCAACTGACGTTGGTGCAGATCTGGATGTGGTGCTTGCCGCGCGGCTCCTTCGTGAGCATGGTGTAGTAGCCGATCACTTCTTCTACTTCCACCGGCTTCACACTCAACCGCCTGGCCACTTCCGCGATCACGTCCGGCGTCACGGCGCCCACTTCATCCTGCGCAAACAGCAGCATCGGGATCAGCGCGCCCTTCTGGCGCCCTTGCGGGTACTGCTGTACCATTTTGGCGAACTTTGCTTCCAGCTCGGGTGAAAAGGTCATGACAATCTCTATTCGCGGTCTCTACTAGCGATCCACGTCGCCCAATACGAAGTCCATGCTGCCCAGCCCGGCGATGCTATCGGAGATGAGGCGCCCCACGAACAGCTCCGAGAGGCACTGCAGGTTGCCAAAGCTCGGAGTCCGCATGAACACGCGATAGGGCTTAGAGGTGCCATCGCTGACAACGTGGAAACCTATCTCGCCGCGCGGCGACTCCACAGGCACATACGCCTCGCCGGCCGGCACGCGGAAGCCCTCGGTCACGATCTTGAAGTGGTAGATCAGCGCTTCCATCTGCGTCTTCATTTTTTCGCGGTCCGGCAGGACCACCTTGGACGCGTCGGCCTTCCAGTCGCCTTCCGGCATTCCGGCCATGCACTGCTCAATGATGCGTGCGCTCTGGCGCATCTCTTCCATGCGCACGCGATACCGGGCGTACACGTCGCTCTCCGGATAGCACGGGATGTCGAAGTCGAACTTTTCGTAGCTCGAGTAGGGCTCAGACTTGCGGATGTCCCACGGCAGACCGGCCGCGCGGATCATGGGCCCGCTCACGCCGAGATCCAACAGTTTCTCCAGGCTAACGTGTCCCACACCCTTGGTCCGCTGCATGAAGATCGGGTTGGTGTTCAGCAGGTTTTCGTACTCGTCCACCTTGGCCGGAAACTCGCGGACGAACTTGCCCAGCACCGCTTCCCAGCCGCGCGGCGGTTCCAGAGCCACCCCGCCCACGCGGATGTAGCTGGTCATCAGCCGCTGGCCCGAGAACATCTCCAGAATCCTGAGGATGTCTTCGCGCTCGCGGAAGCAGTAGAAGAACATCGACATGGCACCCAGATCGAGACAGTGGGTGCCCAGCCAGACAACGTGGCTGTTGATCCGCGAAAGCTCATTGAGCATCACCCGCAGCCACTGCGCCTTGGGAGGGATTTCGAGGCCGAGCAACTTCTCCACCGGCAACACATAGGCGAGATTGTTGGCCAGATTGGAGAGGTAGTCCATGCGGTCTGTCAGCGTGACCACCTGCTGCCAGCCCAGCACCTCTGCCTGCTTCTCAATACCGGTGTGCAGGAACCCGATATCGGGCTCCGCCTTCTGGATGATTTCGCCGTCCAACTCGAGGAGGATGCGCAACACGCCGTGCGTCGACGGGTGCTGCGGCCCCATGTTGAGGGTCATCCGCCGGAGTCCGCCGGGGAGTTTCTCCTCTTGTGTTTTTTCCAGGACCGACGTAAATGCCGTCTCGCCGTTCTCGCTCATGGCTCCCCTCTGTATCCCATCCCGCGGACTGAAACCCTATTCGTTCTGATAACTGTACTTGTGGCCGTGGATCGGAAAATCCTTACGCAGCGGATGGCCATCCCAGCCTTCCGGCATCATCAGCCGCTTGAGATTTGGATGCCCGGTGAAGTGCACACCAAAGAGGTCAAACGTCTCGCGCTCGTACCAGTCTGCGCCCGCCCAGACACAAACCACGCTGTCTACCACGGGGCTCTCGCCCGGCAGCGCCACCTTCAGCCGCAACCGCTCGTTCCGCTCGATGGAGTGAAGCAGGTAGAAGACCTCAAAACGTGGCTCCATCGGAAAGCGATCGATGCAGCTCAATCCCGAAAGCCGGACAAACTGCAATTGCTCTTTCAGGTGACGGCAGACGGCGACGATCTTCTCCGGGCGCACCCAGAGGGTCGTCTCGCCAAACTCGTGGCTTCCGCCCGCCAGCGCCTCGGCATCCCAGGCTTCGAGAGCGGCGGGCACAATCAGATCTTTCAAGTTGTCCGGCAACATTGGCTGCGCCCCTCTAGCGCTGGTTCTCCGCTTGCGGATCTTCGGCGGCCCAGTTCAGCACGCCCTTCTTCCAGATGTAGAAAAAGCCCGCCAGGACCAGACCGATGAAAAGAAGCATCTCGAAAAACGCGAAGAGCTTCAGCTCGCGGTACACCACAGCCCAGGGGTAGAGGAAGATGGCTTCGATATCGAACAAAATAAACAGCATCGCCACCAGGTAGAACTTCACGCTGAAGCGATCCCTGGCAGTGCCAGTGGGCACGATGCCGCACTCGTATGGCGTGTCTTTGACCTTGTTTTTCAGCCGCTTACCAAGCAGGACGCCGAGCGCGACCAGTGCGGCTCCAACGGCCACGCCCAGTAGAATCTGAACGAGGACCGGAAAGTATGCTTCGATGTCGGTGGTGGGCATGATTGCGGTATGGACTACAACCCAGGGGGGTAACTTTTTACTATAATGACCGCCAGAAGAGCGTGTCAAACAAACCAGCCGGTCCGGAAATCCTGATCCATGTCAATGGAGCCCCGCGAACAGTACCCGCGGGACTGAACGTCCGCACTTTGCTGGTCGAACTCAGCCTCGATCCCGCCCGCGTCGCCGTCGAGCTCAACCGGGAGATCGTACGCAAGCCGGAGTGGGAGACTACCGTTATTGATGCCGGCGCGAGCCTTGAAATTGTGACTTTTGTCGGGGGCGGCCGGACGTAGTGGACCACCCATCGCGGGGGCCCTGGCTCTGGCGGGCCGTGCGTCTCCTGGCCGCATTCGGTTTTTTCGCCTACTTCCTGTGGTTCACCATCGACGGGCTGTCGTCCTGGTTCAGCGACGACGACCTGATGAACCTGCACAACTCGCTGGCGCGCATTGTGCTGAACGACACGCGGGACGATTTCTATTTCCGGCCACTGCCGGCGATTGAACTGGCGCTGCAAAACGCCGGGATCGGATCGGACTTGGACCGGCCGATGGGGCTGGCGTTCTACCGGATCCTCTACGCCGGGTGGGGCTTTACGGCGCTTCCGTTCCGGGTGGCGGCATTGCTGCTGCTGTGCGCCAACCTGTGGCTGCTGTTTCAGGTGGGGCGGCGCATATCGGGCTCGCGCGAAACGGCGTGGCTGGCGATGATTCTCACCGGGTTCCATGCCAGCTTCGCCTCGCTGTACTTCGATACCGGTATGATCTACGACGTCCTGGCCTTCTTTTTCTACTTTGGGGCGCTATGGCTTTACCTGCGATCGAGGGAGACTGGCGCCGAACCCAGCCCCTGGCGAATGGCCCAGGTGCTGATCCTTTTCGTGGCCGCTATGAATGCAAAGCAGATCGCCATCACGCTGCCGATCGCCGTTTTGCTGTGGGAAGCGACCCGCGAGCGGCCGTATGGCTGGCGCTGGCTGTGGGGTCCGGGGCGGACTGGCGTGCTGGCCCTGGCGCTGGCGGCGGCCTACGCGGGTAGGCAGTTTTTTGGTAACGAACTGATGCGTAGCCATGTCGGCTACCGGCCGGACGTCTCTGCGACCGCCTATCTGGCCTCCGCTGCGAAGTACCTATCGCAGTGGACGTATGGCGCAGTGGAACCGGGCGCGGCTGGGATGGCAGGCCTGCTGATCGTCTTGCTGGGCATCACGGTGCTGCTCCGGCGGCCGCCGTTGGTCTGGGCCGCCGGCATGATCCTGGTGGCGATCCTGCCCCTCGCCTTCATTCCGCCGCGCGGAGGCTATGCGTTCTACGTGCCGGCGGTCTTCTGGGCGCTGTGGCTGGCTGGTTTCGCAGTTGAGTTGCGGCGGATGGCCGTGTCCTGGTTGAGCCGTTGGGTCCCCCATGCCGCCTTGGCGTCGCAGATTGTCCTGTTGGCGGGCGCGGCCGTCTGGCTGCTGCCGATGCACGCACGGCTGGTCCGTTACCCGCTGGCCGCCATTCACGCAGTGCAGGCGGCGAATCACCGCTATCACGATCAGTTGCTGGGCGTCCTGCCTCGCCTGCCCCGCGGCGCGAAAGTGCTGGTGCGCAACGATCCGTACCCGGCGGGCGGCTTCGACGCCTCTTTCCTGGTCCGACTGACGTACGAGGACATGACCATTGCCGTAGACCGCGCCCGCTTCCCCTGGCTGGCAAAACGCCAGTTCAACTCGCAAGACTACGACGCAGCGCTGGACTTCGTCGATGGGCGGTTTGTCCTGATCCCGCGCCCCTAACTCTGAGTCTGGGCGCCCTCGTTGACCCAATCTGTGAGCAGCGTGTACGCAACGGCCAGGACGACCGGGCCGCTGAAGATCCCAACGATTCCAAAGGCCATCACCCTTCCGGCGACGCCGTGGACCGCGGGCCGACCGCTGGCGTAGAGGACGGCAGAGGTGATGAACCGTCACCAGAAGCGATTCGCGCCTCCAGGCTCTCCTGCCCGCCCGCTATCGCCTCCCGCCAGGTAAGCGCACTACCGCAGTTCTCGACCACTGTAATCGCAGCAATCGAGAACGGGATGACGAATACCGGCGCCGCGACGAGGATGATCACAGCCATCGCGCGGTTGCGGTTGCCCCTCAGAATGCACTGCGGCCTGGCTCAGATGGTAGCCGGCAGGAACGGCCGGACGAGAATCCCTACTTTTGCGGGCGCAAGCGCCACCCAAGGTGTTGGGTCTGGCACCGTTTACCCCCCAGATCTTGCGAATTGACTTCCCATGAGCCTCCGATAGACTCGTTAATGACTGTTCGACCCAAACAGAAAGCGGTTAAGATGTTCAAAACAAAAACAAGACAGGCTGCACCAACGCCCGGTGAACAAGCCTTTTCCAGCGCCGATGTTTCTCGTCTCTCGGGAGTGAGCCTGCGCCAGTTGCAGTGGTGGGATGAGCAGCGCGTGGTTTCCCCGCGCCACACAGGTCACAAACGGGTCTATCTGACAGAGGAGGTAGTTGAAGTTGCGGTAATCGCCGAGTTGCGCCGCAAAGGCTTCAGCCTACAGAAGATTCGCCGTGTCCTGCGCTTTCTGCAGAAGGAGATGGGCAAGCGCGTCGATCAGATCATGTCCGCCGACAGCGAGATGCACCTGCTAACCGACGGTAAGTCGATCTATCTGGAAGACAATCAGGAGCGGATCATCGACATTCTGAAGTCCGCCAAGCAGCCGATGTTCCTGGTCTGCGTCACCGATCAAGTGAGGCGGCTCACTGTCACCCCCCGCAAGCCGCCGAAGAGCGAGACACCGGCCGTGGCTCGCAAGGCCAAGGCCGTCTAAGCGCCGCAACCGGGCGCGTTCGCACCATCTGTACTAAGAAATCTCAAACTTCCAGGCCCCCTGCGCCGTCTAACCGCTCAGGGGGCCTGCGTTATACTTGTGGCAGGTCTGGGGAGACCCCATCCCGAAGGGACGAATTTCGTAATGCGGCAATTTCGCGCTTTTGCTTTCTCAGTACTCGTCATCGGCCTCTGTGCCATTGTGGCGGGCAATTTCGGTCCCTCCTCTTCGGCCCGCGCCGAGGCGCCGGCTGACACTAAGGCGTCGGAAGATGAACTCTCCGCCGGATTGAAGTCCTTCACGTCCGTCTACCGCCTGGTGGAAGAGAACGCCGCCGAGAAGCTGAACGCCGACAAGGCCATCTATAAAGGTGCGATCGGCGGGATGCTGCGCACGCTCGACCCACACTCCAGCTTCTTCGATCCCAAGGACTTTTCGGACATGCGCGAGCAGCAGCGCGGCGCCTACTATGGCGTCGGCATGACGATTCAGCCCAAGGACAGCCGCATTATCGTTGTCGCTCCCTTCACGGGTTCGCCAGCCTACAAGGCCGGCATCCGCCCCGGCGACGTCATCCTGGAAGTGAACGACAAGCGCACTGACGGCATGACTACCGCGGAGGTCGCCGACATTCTCAAGGGCGCCAAAGGCACGCCGGTGCAGGTTGTCATCGCCCGCGAGGGCGTGGACAAGCCGATCATTTTCAATCTGATCCGCGGCGAGATTCCGCGTTTCTCGGTTCAGAACAAATTCTGGCTCAAGCCGGGCATCGCCTATATCGACATTGAGAGCTTCAACGAGAACACTTCCCGCGAGTTGGAGGACGCCATCAAGTCCTTGGGCGAGGCCAACATCAAGGGTCTCGTCTTTGACCTGCGGGACAACCCCGGCGGCCTGCTCAACGAAGGCGTCGCGGTCGCCGGCCGGTTTCTGAAACGCGGCCAGACCGTCGTCAGCCATCGCGGCCGCACATCGGCTGAGAAGCCCTACACCTCCACCAACGGCAACGGCTCCCGCGATTACCCGATCGTCGTGATGGTGAACCGATACTCCGCGTCGGCCGCCGAAATTGTCGCCGGCGCCCTGCAGGATCACGATCGCGGCTGGGTCTTTGGCGACAACACCTTTGGCAAGGGCCTGGTGCAGACCGTATTCCCGCTCTCGGAGAACACCGGCCTGGCTTTGACCACGGCCAAATACTACACGCCCTCGGGCCGCCTGATCCAGCGTGACTACGGCAGCGGCTCCTTCTACGAGTACTACTTCAACCGCAAGGATGGCCCCAAGAAGGACACCACCGACGTCAAAATGACGGATTCCGGCCGCGCTGTCTACGGCGGCAACGGCATCCAACCCGACGAGAGGTTCTCTCTGAAGTACACCAAGTTCCAGATCGAACTGGCGCGCAAGAGCGTGTTCCGGGATTACATCCCCAAGTACTTCTCAGCTCACTCCACCACGCTGGCCAAAGACTGGACCCCGGACCTCGAGATGATGAACGACTTCCACGGTTACCTGCTGAAGAACAACGTGACGTTCTCCGAGGCGGAGTTTGCCGAGAATCAGGACTGGGTCAAAATCCAGCTCAAGCGTGAAGCCCTGATCACGGCAGTGTCTCTGGACGAATCGCTGAAGTATGCCATCGAAACTGATCCGGCAGTGCTGAAGGCCGTGGAATCCATGTCCAAGGCGCGGGAATTGCTCGACACCGCCAAGAAGACGGTGGTCCAATTGGATAAGAGGAATCAACGCGATTGAGCCAGCCCCCGGCCGCCCAGCAGCATCCGCAAGTCGTTGTTTTGGATACAGGGGGCCAGTATTGCCACCTGATCACGAGAAAGATTCGTGAGCTGGGCGTCTATTCCGAGATTCGCCCCAGTGAGACTCCGGCCTCCGAACTGCGAGGCGTGAAGGGGATCGTCATTTCCGGCGGGCCTGCCAGCGTCTACGAGGATGGCTCGCCCCAGGTGGACCCGGCCATTTTCGAGCTGGGTTCCGCTGTCTTGGGCATCTGCTATGGCCAACAGTTGCTCGCCTGGCACCAGGGCGGCACCGTCCAGAAGGGCAGCAAGGGCGAGTACGGGCTTGCGTATCTGGACACCCGCGCGGACGCCCCCATCTTTCGCGGCATCGGGGGCCGGCAACAGATCTGGATGAGCCACCGCGACACCGTGACCCAGGTGCCGGCGGGCTATGAAGTGCTTGGCTCCACCGAGACCTGCGCCATCGCCGCCATGGGACATGCTGCCAGGCGCCATTACGGCGTGCAGTTTCACCCCGAGGTGGTCCACACCGAGCGGGGCCGCCAGCTCCTCTCCAATTTCCTTTTCGATGTCTGCGCCTGCGAGCAGGACTGGAATCCGCGCGACCAGGCATTGCGGATTGAGGAAGAGATCCGCCGGGTGGCTGGCGATCGCAATGTGTTTTTCTTTGTCTCCGGCGGAGTGGACTCCACCGTGGCGTTCACGCTTTGCCTGCGCGCCCTCGGCGAATCGCGCGTCCGCGCGCTGTATGTCGACACAGGCTTGATGCGGGATGGCGAGACCGAATTCGTGTCCCGCGTGTTTGCGTCTCTCGGCCGCGATATCTTCGCTGTTGAGCATGCTCAGGAGCGATTCCTGAGCGCCCTCGACGGCGTGCGGGAACCGGAGAAGAAGCGCCACCTCATCGGCGAGCTGTTTGTACAGGTGCAGCAGGACATTCTGGAATCCGGTCACTATCTCGACGAGAACTGGGTGCTCGGCCAGGGCACCATCTACCCCGATACCATCGAGAGCGGCGGAACGGCCAAGGCCGATCTCATCAAGACTCACCACAACCGCGTCGCCGGAATTCAGAGACTGATCAGCGAGAACCGCCTGGTGGAGCCGCTCCACCTGCTCTACAAGGATGAAGTCCGCGAAGTAGGGCACGAGCTCGGCCTGCCGCCGGAGCTCCTCAGCCGCCATCCCTTCCCCGGGCCCGGCCTGGCGATTCGATGTCTCTGCGAGGACGCCGTCCGGCCGGTGGAGAGGCTCGACGAGGGCTGGCTGGCGCCCCTGCACTCCGTGGGTGTGCAGGGCGACTCGCGCAGCTACCGGCCCGTGCTTCTGCTGGACAGCCCGCCATCCACACCCGGCATTCACCATCGCGCCACAGACCTGATCAACCGCCTGCCGGGGATCAACCGCGTGGCTGCGGTGGCCGGCTCTCACGCACCCGTGGAATCACTCACCACCACCGTGGCCTACATCAGCGCCACACGGCTGGACCGTCTCCGCGCCGCCGATTCGCTGGTCCGCTCCCTATGCCATGCTTCCGGATATGACGACAAGGTTTGGCAGTTCCCGGTGATCATCGTGCCGCTCGGCACGCCGGAGCGCCCGGATTCCATCGTCTTGCGCCCGATTGATTCCGTCGACGGCATGACCGCGCAATCGGTTCCCATGCCGCTGCCGCTGCTCACAGAGATGACCAACGCGCTACTCGCCCAGGAGGGGATCTGCACCGTCCTCTACGACCTCACGCACAAGCCCCCGGGCACCATCGAGTGGGAGTAGAACCGCTGCCGCGGTTGCCACTTCGCAGTACTCGCCGTCGAGGTTTGCCAGGGACATCGCGTGGATTTCGTCCGCGCTCCAGCCCATCCGGGCGAACGTAAAGCAGGCGTCTTCCACCAGGATCACACGGAATCCGAGGCAGGCAGCGTGGCGCACGGTGGTCTCCACCGAGTTGTTGGTGATCACCCCAAACAGCACCAGCGTATGGCGCCCACTCTCTTCTAGCAACTTGGACAACCCGGTCCCGGCAAAGGCGCTGCCCGTGTGCTTGGCAATCACCGGCTCACCGGCCAGCGGCACAAACTCCGGCTTGAATTCATTACCGGGCTGCCCCGGGCGGTAGGTGGATTGCGGCTCTACGGAGTCGTGCTTCACATGAAGCACCGCGCGGCCGGATTTGCGCCAGGCAGCCAGCACCTTGGCGCCGCGCACCTCGGCATCCGGATGATTCCGCACGCCCCACGAGGGATCGTCAATCGCCCGCTGCAAGTCCACCAGCACCAGTGCCGCCGACTCCGGTATCCGCATCGTCAGATCCTGTGGAAGCTCCGCAGGATTTCGCGAGTGGTGTACCGCAGTGCCACCGGCCGTCCGTGCGGGCAGCTCATCGGGCAATCCGTCCGCGCCAGCTCGCGGATCAGCCAGTCCATCTTGGTGGCTTCCAGGCGCATGTTGATCTTGATGGCCGCCCGGCACGCCAGCGAGGCCGCAATCCCGCGCCTCAGATCGTTGACGCCCACCCGGCGCAGTTCACTCTCGGCGATCTCCAGAATGTCGTAGATGACACGCTCCAGATCACCCAAGGGCAGGTCCGAGGGTGCCGCCTTCACGGCGATGGTGCGGTGTCCGAAGGGCTCCGTCTCGAAGCCGGCCTTTTCCAACTCCTCGGCAATCCGGTCGTATTCCACCTGCTGCGCTGGAGTGAGGGGCAACACCATTGGCATCAGCAGCCGCTGCTGCTCCACCTTGCCCCTCGCCTGTTGCGCCAGCACTTTCTCAAACAGAATCCGCTCATGCGCCACGTGCTGATCGATAATCCAGAGCCCGTCGCGCCCCGCGGCGATGATGAAGCTGTCGTGGATCTGCCCCAATACGCGCAGGTCGCCCAGCGAAACCATGCCCTGCGGCGCATCCATCTCCACGCCGGAGGGAAAGCCGCCGTGAGTGTCGGGTACTCGCAGCCGCAACAACTCCGGTGCGGCGACGGTGGAGTTCTCCATGGAGATGGGCGTGCCCTGGCTGAAATCGAATCGCGGTGGCGGCGGCGCCACCGGCTTCAGCGTATACTCCGGAGTCTGCTGTATCGGATTCTCCGGCAGTACGGGCCGGGCTTCGTCATACCGGAAATTCTCCAGCGCCTGGGTGAACTCCGAATACGGCAGATGCGCGCCCGGCTGCGGCGTCGGCCCCACCGGTGGTGGCGCGCTCGGCACTGGCCGTTGCTCAACCAGCGTCGCGCGCAGGGCGTCGCGCACGAAGTCGTGGACCAGGCTCCCCTGCCGGAAGCGCACCTCGGTCTTCGACGGGTGAACGTTGACGTCCACCTCGGCCGGGTCACAGTCCACGAATAGCAACGCGAATGGGTAGCAGGCCGGAGGGATCAGGTTGTAGTAAGCGGCCGAAATGGCGTGCAGCAGGAGCCGGTCACGGATCAAGCGCCGGTTGACGAACAGGAAGATCGAGTTCCGGTTCGACTTTTGCACCTGGGGCCGCGAGATGAAGCCCGTCAGGCGGTAACGGCCGTCCTGGATCCTCTTTTCTTCCAATTCAACCAGATCCTCCAGCGTCGCCGCACCAAACACTTGAAAAACACGCTCGCGGTCCGTGGTCACGGGCGTCACGCGCAACAGTTCCTTGCCGCCGTGGGTCAGCTCGAATGACTTCTCCGGATGCGCCAGTGAGTAGTGCGTAACGAGCGACGCGATGTGCGCCAGTTCGGTCTGGTCGCTGCGCAGGAACTTCTTGCGGGCCGGCACGTTGAAGAATAGGTCCCGCACCGCGATGGTGGTTCCTGGCGCGAGTGGGATCTCATCGCTGGCGAGCATCTTTCCGCCCGCGATCTCCACACGCGAGCCCGTCGCCTCGTCCAGGTTCCGCGTCTCCAGCGTGAGCCGCGACACTGACGCGATGGAGGGCAGAGCTTCGCCACGGAAGCCAAGCGTGGAGATCGCTTCCAGTTCATCGACACTCGCCAGCTTCGAGGTCGCATGGCGCTCAAACGCCAGCATGGCGTCGTCCCGCAGCATCCCGCAGCCGTTGTCGACAATTCGGATTAGCCGCCGCCCGCCGCTTTCCGTCTCCACCCGGATGTCGGTGGCCCCGGCATCGAGTGAGTTCTCCAGCATCTCCTTGACGACGGACGCGGGCCGCTCCACCACTTCACCGGCGGCGATCTTGTTGGCGACATTGTCGGAAAGGATTCGAATTCTGCCCATAAATAGAGAAAGGGCGCATCCGCGCGGGACGCGCCCTCATTTCATGATAGGTGGTTTGCCGCTAGTCGATGACGATGCCCTTGTCTTCCAACAAGGTGCCGAGACGCTGCTGCATGGTCAGCACGTTGCGCTTGTAGTTGATCGTCTGGGTGACCAGATTGGACTGCGCAACCGTCAGGTCATTTTGCGCCGACAACAGGAAGAAGATGTTGATGACGCCCAGATCGTACCGTTTCTGGTCCGCATCCGCGCGCTTCTTTGCATAATCGAGGGCGATGACGGCCAGTTTGACGCCCTCGCGGCTGCTCTCCACGTTGGTGACGGCGTTGAGCACTTCCTGGCGAACCTGCTGTTCCACGGAGCGTTCACGCAGCGTATTGCTGCGCTTGTTCACGACTGCATCCGCCAGGTTAGCGGCGGCAGCCCGATCCCGCAGCGGGAGGTTCAGGTTGAGCGAGAAGTTGTAAGTGGAGTAGTTGAAGCCGAACATCTGGCCCCAAGCGTCGGCAGCGCCGCCCGGCACCACCGGCCGGCCGGTCGCGTAAAGTGGACCACCCCGACCAAAGGTCTGATAGAACGCCGACAGGTTCATGAGCGGCTTCAGCAATTCCCGAGTGCTGCGGATCTGATAATCGTTCACAGTCAGGTTGGCCTTCACGGCCCGCAGATCGGGACGTTTCTGCAATGCCACCCCAACGAGCGACTCTTTGTCGTAGATTGCCTCGTCGGGCGCCTTGGTCACATCCTCGGTCAGCTCCAGCCGCAGCTTGCGCGCGTCCGGATCCAGGTCCGCGCCGATCTGGCGCCGCAGCACGTCTTCAAACTGCGTCAACTGGAACTCGAACTGGGTCAAAGCAATGCGCTGCGTGGCGGCGTTCTGTTCCGGCTGGAATCGTTCCAGCTCGCTGGTCGCGCCCAGGCTGATTTCCTTGTTGGTCCGCTCCAGGGACGCCTCGGCCAACCGCAGCGCCTCCTTCTGCACCTTGATGCGCTCGCGCGCGTTGACCACATCCCAGTAAGCATTTTCCGCGGTCACCAGGGACCGCAGCACGGTGTCCTGGAAGCTGATTTCCTGCGCGACCCGCTGCGCCCTGGCGATGGTGATACCGAGCTTGGTGATGTCGCGGCCGCGATTTCGGATTAGCGGCTGGTTGAACCCCATCTGCCAGGTGTTCTGCAAACTCGGGTTGTACAACTGGAACGAGTTGTTGTTCGAGGTCTTCGTCCAGTTCAACGTGGAGAAGAACTGGGTGGAAAACGGCGTCAACTGCTGGTAGCGCAGGCTGAACGGCTGGCTCAGGTTACTGAGAATGGTCGCGCCATCCAGGGCGTTCGAGGTGGGCGTGTTGGCACGCGTCGCGCCGAAACTCGAAGTCACTAACGGGTCGAAGACGCCAAACGCCCGTTGGATCGCGTTTTTCGGCAGCTCCAGGCTCAGACGCTGGATGCTGAGGTCCGTGTTGTTGGCGATCACGAGGTCCAGGTAGCCGCGCAGCGAGAGGCGCAGCGTGCCATCGGCGACGTAGTCCTTCAAACGCACGGGTGGCGAGAGTGTCACATTGCTGTCAGCCTTGAAGGCTTTCCGGTACCACGACCCGGTCCCGATCCAATTGGCGTCAAAGTTGCCGAGGTCGGAACTGAGACTGGCCTGCGCGCCTTCTCCCAAAACCTGTTTGGCTGGCGCCGCCGGGGCGCCGGCTGTGGCGGGTACGCCCGGTTGCTGCTGCGCGGACGCCAATAAAGCAAAGGTCAAAACTAGAGCAAAAACTCGCATGGATGAAACCTGCACCTGCCTAAAATTGCTACTCATAGCGCATCGCCTCGACCGGATCGAGTTTGGCGGCCTGGACGGCCGGATAGATCCCAAACAACATTCCGATCCCGACTGACACTCCGAACGCAACCGCGATGGAAGAGAACGTGATCACTGTCGACCAACCCGCCGCCGAGGCGATGACCTGGGCCAGCGTCACACCGAATACGATACCGAGGAATCCACCGATGATGGAGATCATCACCGCCTCTGTGAGGAACTGACGCACGATGTCCGCCTGGCGTGCACCGATAGCGCGGCGGATGCCGATCTCTCGGGTGCGTTCCAACACCGTGGCCAACATGATGTTCATGATGCCGATGCCGCCCACCAGCAAGCTGATGCCGGCGATGCAGAGCATGACGATCTTGAAAATATCGCTGGTGCGTTTCTTCTGCTCCAGCAGGCCGGCCGGCACGGTGACCGTGTAGTCGCCCGCATCCTTGTGGACCGCGGCTAGAATGGCGTTAATCACCGCCGCGGTCTCCACCGAGTCCGTGCCCGGCTTGACACGGATGTAGATGCCGTCGATCTCATCCTTCAGATAGCTGTTGTTGTCTTCAAACCGGAACATCACGGTCCGCAACGGGGAGACCACCAGGTTATTCCGGGAGAGAATCTCCACGCCCTCAACGTCCGTGTCCCCGCCGGCCTGCTGCGCCATGACGCCGACCACCTGCAACCAGGTGTCGTTGACCTTGACGTACTTGCCGACTGCCGGCTCATAACCCAGGAGGTTCACCTTCGTGGATTCGCCCAGCACGCAAACCGGCGCCGCCGTGGAATTCTCCTCGTCGTTGAAGAACCTTCCTTCCACTAGTTTGAGGCTCTGGATATCCCGATAGCTCGGCTCCACGCCGATAAGCATCGGTGGCTCAGCCGACGTCTTGGGCAACACCTTGAGAGGCTTGAAACGCTTGCGAGGCGTCGCCTTTTCTATGTTCTGGGAGTTCTCCGTGATCGCACGGTAGTCGCGGAACGACATGCCGGGGCTGATGGCGCGTCTCGCCTGCAGTTCATTCCGGTCCACGGCCTCTTTGGCCTCAATGATGATGTTGTTGACACCCAGCAGGTCGATGTAGGAGAGCATCTCCTTCTCGACGCCTGCCGTGATGGCCAGCATGGCCACCACCGCACCGACGCCAAAGATCATGCCGAGCATGGTCAACATGGTGCGCAGTTTGTGCACCAGGAGGCTCGAAAGCCCCATGTAAATCTCTGGAATATAGGCTTGCAGACCCGCCATTGGCTTACTGGCCTCCCTTTGAGCCACCTACAGGCAGCGCGCCCGCGGCTCCGCCGGAGGACTTCTTCTCTTCCGACTTCTTCTTGTCGCCAGGTTTGGCGGTGGGATCCTGCAACGCCACTGTGTCGCCCGGCGCGATGCCCGACTTGATGACCGATACGGTCTCAGAACGCTTGGCGATCTCGATCGGCCGGGCCTCAAAAGCTTTGCCCTTCAGAACGTAGACGACGTACTTCCCATCTTTCTCAAAGATGCTCTGGTTCGGCACGTAAATAGCGTTCGGCACCTTCTCGACGATGATCTCCACGTCGGCCAGAAGTCCGGGCCGCAACAGCACTTCCATGTTGTCGCCCTCTTCGGGAGGTGGCGGCAACTGTGCGTTGTCCAGATCCTTCTGGGAGAACTGACCGTTTCCGCCGGACGGCATGCCCGGCCCTCCACCTGTACCGCCGCGTCCGCCGCCGGGTGCCTGCGGCCCAAGCGCCATCTGGGCCCCGCCCTCGCCACGCTGACGCCGGCCGGTGTTTTCGCCCGCCGGGGCTGCTCCGGCCTTGGTGTCGCCGCCAGCGGCAGCGGCTTCCGCCGGACGCTGGCCGCGCTGCGGCATATCGATGCCAGCCTTCTTGGCCTCGTCCCGTACTTTGGCGAACATGGCCTGCCGTTCCTCCGGCGACAGATCGATGATGCTCTTTCCATTGAGCGCCTTCTTCATGATCTCGGCCATCTTCTTCTGCTGATCGGGCGTCATGTTGGCGCCGCCCATCATGCCGCCGGGTCCACGTTGGCCGCCGCCACCCTGAGCGCCAGCCATGCCCTGCATCTGCATCCCGCCGCCGCCGGCAGCAGCTTGCATCCCGCCCGGCATTCCACCCTGCATTCCGCCCGACATCCCTCCGGCCAGAGCGCCTGCCATCGCGTTGTCCAGCCCTGCCATGCCGGACGAGCCAAACATCGACGAGCTCGTCAGAGTGATAGGCTTCTTCCGATTGATGTCCGCCTGCGCCATGATTTTGGCGATCTGTTCCGGCTTGGCGCCCAGGGAACCGAGCAACTGCTTCATGTCAATGGAGAAGATCACGTCGAACTTCTTCCCAGGATCGGAACTGAATACGTTGGCGCTGGCCGTCCCGCTCATCGACTTGATCTTGCCGTTGAAAACCTTATCAGCGACCGCATCGAGCCGGATCAGCACTTCCTGCCCCTCGGTCAGATTGGCGCGGTCCAACTCGCCCACGCGGGCCACCACTTCCAGTTCGGAGAGATCGAGAACGTCAGAGACCGGGATACCCGGCTGCACCTGATCGCCTTCGCGGATATCCGGCACCTGCGTACCGAACATGCCGGAGAACCCGCTGCGGTTCTGCTTGATGGCGACCAAGCCGCTCATGGGCGATAGCAGCTTGACCTGTGAAAGCCTGCTCTTCTCACGGTTGATGTCGAGCAACGTGCGGTTGCGCTTCTCACGGAGCACGTTCAATTCCGCCAGCGCCTGCTCTTGTTTGGACTTGATATCGCTCTCGAGTTGCTTCAGCCGCTTGCGCGCCTCGTCCTGGTTCAGGATGTTCTTCTTCCTGTCGATGTCGGCGAGGATCTCGTTGCGCTTCACTTCCAGCTCCGCGCGTCGCACCGAATAGCGCGCCCGCAGAAGATCGACCTGATCCTGATTGTTGCGGATGGCCAGATCAGCCTGCGCCTTCTTGATCTGCTCGTCCACCTGTTCGAGCTCCAACTGTTTGGACTCCAACCGGGAGAGAACCTCGGAATCGTCAAACTCGACAATCAGATCCTTCTCTCGGCTCAGCGCGCCCAGCGGCGCCAGGCGGGTGACCTGAACGTTTCCAAATAGATTGGGCGCCGATAGCGTGGCCGTGCGCACGGCGCGCAACTCTCCACGCGTGAAGCTGCGGACAACCACGTCACCCTTGCGGACCTTGGTGGTGGGCACTGAGGAGACTCGACCCGGCATTCCTTGGAACATCCGGTAGATCCCGTAACCGCCGCCAAGCAGGACGGCGACCAGAATGAGGCGAAAAACGACTTTCTTCATGGGTGATGACTCGCGATTTTCCGGCCGGGCCGGGAGCTATAACTTCTTGGCCCTCTTGGCGGCTTCCGCCGGATTCTCCAGAGCGATGCGCTCGGTTTCCTTCAACCCTTGCGTGACTATGATGTCGGTCTCGTTGCGCTTACCCACCTGGATGGGACGCGATTCAAAGCCCTGGCCCTTCTGCACCCACACATGCGGCTTGCCCGCCTGCAGGAAGCTGGCCTTGTTCGGAATGAGCAGAACGCCGGGTTGGCTCTCAATTAGAACAACACCCGTGGCGCTCATTCCGGGGCGCAGCCGGGGGTCTACCGACTTCAAAGTCGCCCGAGCGGGAAAACTCTTCTCATTGGCGGAACCGGCGCCGCGAAAGTTTAAGGAGGCAATCGGGCTGATCCAATCCAGCACCGCGTCGAACTCCTTGTCCTGGATTGCGTCGATCTTCACTTTGATCGTCTGGCCCAACTGGATCTTGCCGCGGTCCACTTCTTCCAGCTTCAGGTCAAACCGCATCTCGGACATGTCCGGAATCTCTGCGATGGCAGCACCGGTCCAGGCGTTGTCGCCTTCCTTGAATGCGGGTGGCGTCTGGCCCCAGTTGCCCTGCGCGCGAAAATTGGGCAGGACGTTCAGAATGCCGTCGGAAGGCGCACGGATGACCATCTTCGACAGGTAGTCTTTGACACGAGCCATGTCGCGGAGGGTCTTGCTCTTCCGCGTGTCCAGTCTCTCGAGATCCGCCACCTGGCTGACGTCATGAGCCTTCACCGTGGCCTTCACCTGCCCAAGAGAGCCCTTCGAAATGCCGACATTGATGCGGTTTTTCGCTCCTTCGATCTCCGACAGGATCTCAGCCTTCGACGCTTCCAACTCGGCCCTCTGCACGTCGTACTCCGACGTCATCAGGCTCATGGAGTCCGATTCGTCCGTAATCTTGTGGCTGGCCTTCATCTGCACAATTTCGCTCTCGACTGTGCGGGTGCTGGTGGCGCGGTCCAGATAAAAGTTCTCGAGCTGAGCCGTATCGAACTCCACCACCACGTCGCCGGCCTTGATCGGCCTGCCGGATTCAGCCAGCTTGACGATACGCGGGCTTGGCACCTGCGGCGCGCTCAACGTGATGGACCGTGTTGAACGGATCTCGCCGCGCGCACGCACGGTGATCGTAAACTCGCCCTTGCGGACGCCCACTGTCGCCACCTCGACGGGCTTGGCCGCGGAGTACCGGTACGCAGCGAAACTGCCGCCGGCAAGCGCCAGCAGCAGGATGACCCACGTCACCACCCGGCCCTTGTTGCTGGTCTGCCCAAGTTTGCGATTGGGCTTGAGATCTTTAGACGACATGGAACTCTCCGACGGTAATTTGCTGTCTGCGCCAGGCGACGGCGTCCAGACTCTTCTGCTGGATCGATTGCGCGGTCTGATCCGGCGCAACGTCTCCCGGCATCACTGGCCGCTCCAGTGCAATCACTTCCCCGGCCTTCAACCCGGAGGCCACCGCGGCCGCAATGTTATTGCGCAACGCGATCTCAACTTCACGCTTCTCGAAACGCTCGCCAGCCTTCACGAAGACGTAGGGCTTGGCATTCTGGCCGTCCTGAAAAACCGATTCCAGCGGCGCCACCAGATGATTTACCCCGGTTCCCACGAAGACGTCGACGCTAACGCTCAAATCCGGAATCACCCGCGCATCCATCTGATCGAGCTTAAGGTAGACCGAGATCTCCTTGACAAAGGCTCCCCTCTGGCCGCCAGGCTTCGGGATCGCAGCGATGGAAACCACATGCGCAGGCAACTGCAGACCCGGATAAGCGTCAAAAGTGAGATTGGCCTTCGCGTTCACTCGAATGAACTCCACGTCGGCCTGGTTGACGATGGCTGCTACCAGCATCGAGCGCGGATCCACGATGCGAGCGAACATCTGCCCGGGGAACAACTGATCGCCTTGCTGGATAGTCGAAAACTCGCTGCCGCGCAGCATGCTTTCCATAACCAGCATGCCGTCCATCGGCGCCATCACCGTCATTTTCTCCACGTTCTTCTCAGCACGCTTCAATTCCTGCTTGGACTGCTCGGCTTGCAGTTCCGAGATCCGTCGCTGGCTGTCGAGGCTCGTATTCTGAAAGGGAATCTGGGTTTGGATCTGCTTGAGCTGCGCCTGCGCCTCTTCGAGCGCGAGCTTCAGCGTTTCGGCGTCGATCTGGGACCGAACCGGCGTGGTCTTTATGTCCAGCTTGGCCTTCTCCACGGCGGCCTGGGCTTGATCCAGGGACTGCTGGTAAGACTTGCGCTGCACATCCAGCGTCGCATCCTGCGACCGTAGAGTACGCTCGTCCTGCTCCACAGTGGCACGGTAGTCGTCCAACCGGAGCAACTGATACTGGGTGTCGAAGCCTGCGACCTGATCGCCCTTCTTCACATGTCCGCCAACCTTGGCAACCGACTGCAGCACCTGCATGAAATCGTTCATGCCACCGCTCATTCGTCCCTCACCACCGCCGCCGCCACCACCACCGCCGCCCGATGAGGCGCCGGACGAAGCAGAAGAGGAGGATGAGCCAGCTGAACCGGAGGTGGAGGACTTTGCACTCGAGCTGGACGTGGTACCGGCGCCAAAGCGGTTGGTCGCGCCGCGGAAAGCCGAGGCGCCGCCGCTGGCGGATGTACCGCCACCAGAGCTCATACTGGACGAACCGGAACCTGAAGAGGACGCCGATGAACTGCTGGCCGATGAAGCTCCGCCGCCACCTTGATTGCCTCCGCCCTGATTGCCGCCACCGCCACCGCCACCGCCGCCGCCTGTCACAACCACCATCATTCCGCCGCCGCCGCCGGAGACTTGCACTCCGCCACCGCCTCCGCCGCGCCCGCCGCGCAGTTGAGGCGCCGTCAGCGAGGCAAAGTTCTCAGCAGTAGTCGCGCCAGTCAAACGGATGGTCCGCTGAACCGTCCCAGCCGCCACTACCGCCGTCCGGACAATCTGCGGACCGCCATTGCCGCCAGTCTGCTGGCTGGGCGACATCTGGCGCCAAGCGAACCAGCCCAGGCCGGCGAGAGCTACGACGGCCAGTAGAAGCAGGCCCGCTTTGGAACGGGGCCGTCTGGGTTCCGGCGTCGAGGGCAGCCCCGAGGGCGTGCCTTGCGGTCCGGGAAGCGAGGATGGATTCTTCTGCGGCTGCATAAGTGATTTGCTCTGAATCTATAGATCTGTCGGAGTGAACCGGGATCGAGTACGGTCTTCCCAATGAGTAATGACGAACCCCTCTGCCAAAAGGTTATGCCACCCTCCTGGAAAGATGACAGCGGCTCCCGGCGAGACTCCAATTCTGTCACAACAAAGGCTTTGTCGCGTGCCCGCCCTCCACCTGGCCACCCGTTACACTGGAAGGGCACTGCTCACTTTTCAGCTCATGGACCTCACAACGCCGGTTATGTATGTAAAGGGGGTCGGCCCGCGCCGCGCTGGCGATCTGGAGGCCAAGGGTCTCTCGACTGCCGGAGATCTGTTGCACTACGCTCCTTTCCGGTATGAGGACCGCTCCAACGTGAAGCCGATCTCGGAACTGGCCCCTGGCGAGATGGCCACTGTGCTGGCCGAGGTGGAGAGTCTGCACTCTCCGCGGTTTCAGCGGAAGGATCTGGGGCTGGTGGAGGCGGTGGTAAAGGACACCTCCAGCGTCCGCCTCACGGCCAAGTGGTTTCACGCCCAATATCTGGCGAACGTGCTGACGGCAGGAACGAGGGTGGCCTTTTTCGGCAAGGTGGAGTTTGACACGTACAAGGGCGAGCTCGCCATGCTGCATCCGGAGTTTGAGGTGCTCCGCGAGGACGACGAGGACGAAGCCGGCCTCCACACCGGTCGAATCGTGCCTATCTACGAGGCCGCCGGCAAGGTCACCACACGAGTGCTCCGCAACATCCTCAAGCGCCTAACGGACAACCTGCCGGAACTGGAGGACGCGCTGCCGGAGACGATCCGGCAGCGGCTGAAGCTGCCGGCGCTGGCCAAAGCCATTCGGGAAACCCACTTTCCGCCGGCCGAGACCGAGGTGCGCCTGCTGAACGCCTTCCGCAGCCCGGCGCAGCTTCGCATGATCTTCGAGGAGTTCTTCTGGCTCGAAACCGGCATGGCCTTTAAGCGGGGCCAGGCGCGGGCGGAGACCGGCATTGCATTTGCCCTGAACGACCAGGTGCGCGAGCAAATCAAGAGGATGCTGCCGTTCAAGCCGACGGGAGCCCAGAAGCGTGTGCTGGGCGAGATTGCGCGCGACATGGCGGCCGGTGCTCCCATGTCGCGGCTCCTGCAGGGCGATGTCGGCAGCGGCAAGACGATTGTGGCGGCGGAAGCGGCCATCATCGCCGTGGAGAACGGCTACCAGGCGGCGCTGCTGGCCCCAACAGAGATCCTGGCGACGCAGCACTATCTCAACCTCAAGAAGATCTTCGAGCCCATTGGCTACCAGGTGTTGCCCTTGGTGGGCTCCATGAAGAAGAAAGAGAAGGAGTTCGCCAAGGGCGCCTTCCAGAGCGGATTTGCCCAGATCGCTGTGGGTACGCACGCTCTTCTGGAAGAGAATGTCGAGTTCCACAGGTTGGGGCTGGCCATCATCGACGAGCAGCACCGCTTCGGTGTCATGCAGCGTAAGAAATTGCAGCAGAAGGGGGTTACGCCAGACGTGCTGGTGATGACGGCGACGCCCATTCCGCGCACTCTGGCACTCACCATCTACGGCGATCTGGACGTGAGCGTGATCGACGAACTTCCACCGGGCCGTAAGCCGATCCAGACGCTGCACAAGACCGCGTTGGAAATCGAGCAGGTTTACAGTGCGATCCTTCGCGAGGTCCGCGCCGGGCATCAAGCCTACATCGTCTATCCGGCTATTGAGGAGAGCGAGACGCTCGCGGTGAAAGCCGCCAGCGCAGCGCACGCTGAACTGGTGCGCGACGTCTTCCCGACGTTGACCGTCGGACTGCTGCACGGCAAGTTACCCCAGGAGGAGAAAGAGCGCGTGATGAGCGCATTCCAGCGGGGCGAGATCCAGGTGCTGGTCTCCACGACCGTGATTGAGGTCGGCGTGGACGTGCCGAACGCGTCGGTGATGGTCATCGAGAACGCGGAGCGCTTTGGCCTGGCGCAGATCCATCAGTTGCGCGGCCGGGTGGGCCGGGGCGCTGCGCAGAGCTATTGCGTGCTCGTGACGGACAAGCTGAGCGAGATGGGTAAGGAGCGGATCAGGACACTGGTGGACTCCACCGACGGCTTCTACATCGCCGAGATGGATCTGCGCTTGCGGGGCCCAGGCGAGTTTCTGGGCACAAAGCAATCAGGCCTGCCCGTCTTTCGCATCGGCAACCTACTGCGCGACAAAGAGATACTGGAAGAGGCCCGCACCGAGGCGGTTTCCTTCGTGGAGCACCCGCCCGCGGCCGGCGAGTTGGAGCGCGCAATTGAATATGTACGGGAGCACTGGCAGCGCCGGTACGGCCTGGCTCTGATCGGCTGAATAATGATGAGGAGAACCCTGTTAGTTCCATGCGAGTGATAGCTGGTGAATTTCGAAGCCGGCGGCTGAAGACGCCGCCAGGGAGCGACGTGCGGCCCACGCCGGACCGTCTGCGCGAAGCGCTTTTCAACGTGTTGGCGCCCACCATTGATGGATGCGTGTTTCTGGACGCCTATGCTGGTTGCGGCAGTGTCGGCATTGAGGCGCTGAGCCGTGGGGCGAGCCGTGCGGTGTTCCTGGAAAAGAGCCGCCCGGCGTTGCGCGCGCTCAGCGAAAACATCGCCACGCTGGGCATCGCGGCGCGCTGCGACGTGCATCCGGGCAACGCCGCGTCCTCGATATCGAAGCTTCGCGCCGACATCGTCTTTCTGGATCCGCCTTATCCGCGCGAGGTGGAATACGAGCTTTGCCTGCGCGCCCTGGGTGAATCCGGTGCGCCGCAGGTAATCGTGCAGCACGCGTCGAAATTCACACACAACCTCCAGGAAAACTACGGCAAATTGAAGCGAGTGCGCATCCTGAGCCAGGGTGACAACTCGCTGAGCTTCTACGAACCGAGGTGACCGGATGAGACTGCTGGCCGGATTCGCTCTGTTGGCGGGCGCGGCGCTCGCCCAGGTGGGCATCACTGAGTCGATCGACTTGAAGGGCCTGAAAGCGGCAGTGGCCGACTACAAGGGCCGCAAGGCGATCGAGTTGACTGAGATTGCGGGTGGTCCGGCTGACGGCGGGCTCTGCATCCTGAAAAGAGAACAGATGCAGGACGGGGCGTTGGAGGTGTGGGTTGCCGGCGAGCCCGGTCCCGGGGCCGGAACCGCCGCGCGCGGCTTCGTCGGCGTGGCGTTCCGGGTGAGACCCGGCGGGGAGAAGTATGAGGCGTTCTACCTGCGGCCCACGAACGGCCGGGCGGAAGATCAGGTCCGCCGCAATCACTCCTTGCAGTACATATCGCATCCGGATCACCACTGGCAGCGGCTTCGCAAGGAGTTCCCTGAGAAGTATGAATCGTACGCTGATCTCGTGCCAGGCGAGTGGACGAAGATGCGGGTTGAGGTCAAAGGCCGCCAAGCCAGGTTGTTCGTGAACGGGACATCTCAACCCAATCTTATCGTGAACGATCTGTTTCTCGGCGAGGATGGCGGAGGCATCGCGCTGTGGGTAGGACCGGGGACGGTAGCGCGGTTTGCCGATTTTGTCGTGGTTCGCTAAACAACAGAGTTGATTCAGCCGAATGATCCCTAGGTGAACCTCTCCGCCACGGATCCGCCACCATCTCCAACTTCGGGTTGGCGCATCGCCGTACCCGCTGTCCTGCTTTTCCTCCTCATCCCGATCTACGGCATTTCTGTCGTTAACTCCAAAATCGGGCTAAACCATGACGCGGGCATCTACGTCGCCACGGCAAAGTCCTTGGCCGAAGGCAACGGCTATCGAATCGCGGGCTACCCCGGAGGGTTGCCTCAGACCAAGTATCCGCCGCTATTGCCGCTGATCCTCTCCGCAGTTTGGCGCATCAGTCCGAACTTCCCCCAGAATGAATGGCTATTCAAGTTGGTCCCGGTGTTGGCGTTGCTGGCTTGGTCGCTAGCGTGTGTATGGTTCTTCCGGACGAAAGCGAAAATCGGGCTCGATGCTTCTCTATGGATTCTGGTCTTCACCCTGACCAACCTCTACTGCCTGCTCACCACGAGTTCCATCATGAGTGAGGCGCTGTACGGTGTCCTGGTGATCGCATCCCTGGCATTTCTCGCCCGCGCCGGCGAGCAACCGGATGACTGGCGGAACGTGGTCGTCGCCGCACTGCTTGCCGGTGCGGCCTATCAGACGCGCACGGCCGGAGTTAGCCTTGTTGTGGCCGGCATCGCAGCACTGTTGATCAGAAAGCGTTTCAAACATGCGGTCCTGTTTGCCGCGATCACAGGAGTCTTCGTCGTCGCCTGGATGATCTGGCAAGCCCAACCGTCGGACGCCTCCACGATGACCGAACGCTACTACACAGCTCAGAACTATCGCGACTTAAACGCGCTGAGCGGCGTCCTTTCGGCCGATGCCGTGGTGACGGTTGGACTGCACAATCTGTTCTTCATTGCTCTCTCGCCGGCGAGAACGATCCTGCAAATACCCGCTTCCTCCGGGTATAGTCTGTTGATCGCGCTGGTTCCGTCCGCTGTGTTCTGGTTCCTTGTCGCGCGCGGCGTTCGGCGTGCCCCACCATCGCTCTGGCCCGCTGCACTCTTCGCCAGCACTACGATGGGGATGTTGGTCGTCTATGCATGGGCACCAACCCGGTTTCTCCTTCCTATTCTGCCGATTCTGATGCTATACGCGTTCCTCGGACTCCCGAGGAGACCTCCTGGGCTGGGCATTCTCTGTTTGGCAGCGCTGCCCATGACCAGTGCATTCCTGTTCGCGCAAAACAGCTGGACGCACGGCGTCTCGGACTTCCCAGCGCCTTTTGGAACCGGCGGGCGGGCGAACAGAGTGGAGAGTATCTACTGGAATCGCGTTACAGCGGTTTACGACTGGATCGGGAGCCACACGCCGAGGGACGCGGTAATCCTGGCGAACTACGATTCCACATTGTTCCTCTACACCGGACGAATGTCGATGCGCCCGGACGCCGCTTCCTGGTTGGACCTGTTCGACTCAACCCGGCGGGCACTGCCGGAAAAGATCGCCGAGTTTGAGGCCCTCGTCCGAAAGATCCAACCCACTTACCTGGTGGAGACCGGGAACGATGACGAGGTGGAAGTCGATTTCTACCGAATGCTGGATTCGCTAGCGGCTTCCGGCCGGCTCCGCCTAGTGAAGCACATTGCTCCAAGGTACAACATCTACAGGATTACTCCAGATGGATGGGAGCCGGCAGCGCCCATCCTAAAGGAATAGCTTGCGCCATCCGATCCCTAAGAGTGACTGGAACTTCAATGACGGACGTTACCACCCAACAGCTCAACCTCCGCCATCTCCACGACGCCATGCGCATCGGCGCTTTTGCCGCCCCGGACACAGGGATCCGCCTGGAGATTCCGGCCAACGACACCCCGGATCCTGAACTGTCGATCGTCATCCCGGCGATGAACGAGTGCATTACGATCGCCGAGTTCATACTATGGTGCAGGGAAGGCATGGAATCGGCCGGTGTGAGAGGCGAGATCCTGATCGTGGACAGTTCCACCGACCAAACCCCACAAATCGCCTTGAGCCTGGGCGCCAGAGTGCTGAGGACACCTAAACGGGGCCTCGGCCGCGCCTACATCGACGCGATTCCGTTTATCCGGGGCAAATACGTGCTGATGGGTGATGCCGACTGTACCTACGACTTCCGCCACCTCGGCGGATTCGTAGAACAGTTCCGCGCGGGCGCCGAGTTCATTCTCGGTTCGCGTTTCAAGGGATCCATCGAGCCCGGCTCGATGCCGCCCCTTCATCAGTACTTCGGCACGCCGTTCACCACTCAGATTCTCAACACGTTATACTCCACCCATTTCTCGGACATCCATTGTGGAATGCGTGGCATCTCAACGGAAGCCCTGGTCCGGATCAACCTGGAATCCCAGTCCTGGGAATACGCCTCGGAGATGGTTTTGAAGTCTGTCTGCCTCGGCTTGAAGACCGCCGAGGTACCTGTGCGCTTCCTCAAGGACAAGGAGGGGCGCCTAAGTCATATGAAGCGCGGCGGCTGGCTCGAACCGTGGCGTGCCGGCTGGATCAATCTTCGCGCGATGTTGCTCTATGGTGCGGACTTCTTCCTGCTGAAACCCGGCCTGGTGCTACTAGCCGTGGGCTTGGCGATTCTCCTGCCCGCGAGCCTGGGACCGGTACGAATCGGGCCGGTCACTTTGATGTTGCACTGGATGCTCCTGGGCCTGACGCTGAGCGTCGTGGGCCTCCAGAGTGCGTATTTGGGCTGCATCGTGCAAGTCATGTACGGCTACTCGGAGACGTTGAGGGCCAAACGCCTTCGGCAGTTCAGCTACAACCGGATGATGTCTCTTAGCGCCGGCGCAGCGGCTCTGGGCTTGGCCGCCGCCGTGCCGCTGGCAAGGCAGTACATACAGTTAGGCCTGCGGCTGCCGGAACACAACGACGCCACGAGCCATATTGGGGTGACGGGCTTGCTCCTCTTTATCGGCGCGTTCCTGACGTTTAGCAGCACGCTGGTCATGCACGCCGTTGCGGTTTGGACACAGCGGTCGGCCCGAGTTTGAGCGGCCTCTCGCAGCAATTGAAGGGGCAAAACCGATGAACGCCAGAACAATCGCTACAACGCGGCCCGACGATTGGGACCAACACTGGGGGGAGTTCACTGCCTCGGCCGAACAAGGGCCCGCCCACGAGATGCGCAGGCGGTGGCTCCTGGATTCGCTGGCCATCAGCGACGAGGGACAGACGGCCAGAGTCCTTGAGCTTGGGAGTGGAACCGGCGAATTCGCGGAGGCCCTCCTGACTCGCCACCCGCGGGTCCGATTTCAAGGACTCGAACTGAGCGCCGTCGGAGTCGGAATTGCATCCAGAAGAGTACCTGCCGCGTTGTTCTTCCAGCAGGATCTCCTTCAATCGCCCAGTCACCCCGAGGCCTCCACCTTCAACGCAACCCATGCCGTTTGCTCGGAGGTATTGGAGCACATCGACAATCCAGTACAGCTGCTTGTCAACGCCCGGCAGTACATGGCCCCTGGCTGCCGTCTCGTGATCACCGTACCGGGCGGACCGATGTCCGCCTTCGACCGGCACATCGGCCACCGTCGCCACTTCACAACCAGGAGCCTCCAGGACCAACTGCAGCAGGCCGGTTTCCGAGTGGAAGAAACGATTGGGATCGGGTTCCCGTTCTTCAATCTCTACCGGCTCACCATCATTTGGCGCGGTCAGCGTCTGGCTCATGACATTCAAGGCACTCCGTCGAACTTCGTCCGCCTGGGAATGAACCTCTTTCGGACTCTGTTCCGGTTCAACACCCGCCACCGCGGGTGGCAGATCACGGCGATTGCGATCGCCCCGTGAACTGGACCCGGGGCATTACTCCGGGTAGGGGACCAGGCGCAACGGACTCTGGTCCGGCTCCAACAACCACTTCTGCCGGTCTCCGTAGTAGAGGAGAAGCTCCTGGTTTCGCACAACTCCCATGTCGCGGGCCCAGACAATGCGGGATCGGTCAATGTCGGCTTCATTGTTGATCCAGTCTTCTAGTATGTTGGCGCTCTTGCTCCGGCGCACAATGACGACATGGCGGCTTCCGGACCGCTCGAGCCGCGCGACCGTATCCAATCTGGCCCGCGCAAAAGCGGGAGGCTTCCCGGAATACCAACCCCAGGCGGCAGCACTGACTAGAGCCATGAATGCGCACACGCTGACCCATCCAAGGAACGCACGCCGCCACGTCTCCCTGCGCCTCCAGGCAGCCGCCCGGACGAGTCGGAATCCTTGCATCGTGGCGATTAGGACCAACGGAATCATGGGCGCAAAATAGTGAGTTTGGACGTACTTCATCGGCAGAATGGCGAGCACCGTGAACCCCAGAAGCGCTGCCAGTACGACGCGCAACTTGGGGCTCGGCCACACCAACAGCAGGGCAAGCAGGCCAGGCAACCAGAATGTGGAGAACAGGAAGGGAATCGCAAAGCTGAGCCCCTGTTTCACCATAATCCATGGATTAGACCGGACGGACTTGTATACTGGCAGATCCCAGTCAATGTAGAGCTTCCGGATATCCTCGTGTCGGTAGGACACCGCTGGGAGTTCAGGAGCCAGCCAGAATGCCGATGCGCGCGCATACATCCGTTGGTTCACCAAATAGGGAAGCTGCATTGGATCGCCGGTAACTCGGAGATTATAGTAAGCCATCCAGCACCCGCCGCTCGCAAGCAACAGGATGGCCGGAGCCAAGTTCGAAAATCTCCATGCACTCAAGCCCGTTCGCCTCATTCCGCGACGCCAGAACACCAGTGCAAGCAGACAGACGGCAATCAAAACCGTTCCCTCAAATGGCCGCGAGTTGAGCAGAATCAACACGCCAGCCACGGCCACGAGGATCGTTCCACGCGACGCCGTCCGGGTAAGCCCCGGCAAAGCGCCGATCAGGAACGCCCCACCGGCACATGCCACCGCCCCGCCCCAATAGGTATTCAGCCAATGCGCGGAAACGGAATGGACTGCGAATCCAAACCCCATGTGCATGCCCGCGAGTATAGTGACGAGCAACGCCGCCCACGGCGGTCCCCATTGCTGCAATGCCCAGCAGAGAGCCGCGCACATAAACGCATAGCCCAGCAAAACACCCGCCCAAGGATGGCCAAATGCCACGTGACCCACCGCCAGGAACATCGATTGAGCGGGCGGATACTTCGACGCGTAGGTCGGGATTGGGTTCACATGGAATGCTTCCAGATGGACCCACAACGGGTGCGGCGGATTCGTCAGGCGGCCGTGGGCAAAGGTATCCGCGCCCAGCAAATAGGAGAATTCATCGTGTGCACAGGGCTCCGGCGGTGGGGCGATGGGTAGCAGCGCCATCCGCAGCAGTACAGGCACGGCGGCAGCGATCAGACAACTCCAATATCGATGGGAGGCGAGGCGAACTCCCCAGCTCTGGCAAAACGAATCGCCACGCATCTCTGGTCAGCGGCTCCCAGGCCTTGCCCCAAGCCGCAAGTGCGAGAGTTCGTTGCCCTCGGACACAACGGGCCGGCTACCGTCGTGAAACTGCGCCCCACCGCTCTCCTGCAGTCTTACCGTCATCAATCCGTATATCGGATTGAATCGAGGCAGGCTGTAGGGACTGGGGATGCTTCCGCGTCCATCCCCGCACTGCTATCCTCCTAAGAACACACAAAGGACTGGGATGCAATCCTTCACACTGCCCGCACTATTCACGCTCGCCGCCACTCTCGCCATCGCCCAAGGCACGCGGGGCGCGGCCCGCAGCGCGGCCGGAGCGCTGGACGACGCGCCTCAATCCACCTCCGACCAGATCAAGCAAGGTCACTCCCACTTCGGCAAGGCGTACGATTCTGGACCGCGCACCAAGCCCTATCGCATGACGGGCATCGGCATGGCCCACTTCCCGATCACGCACAAGAATCCCGAAGTCCAGATCTGGTTCGACCAGGGCAATACCCTCCTCCACCACTTCTGGGACTACGAGGCCGAGCGCGCCTTCCGTTGGGCGCGGAAACTGGAGCCAGAGAACGCGATGGTCTACTGGGGCCTGGCCCGCGCCGCCGGAGGCGACCGGTCCAAGGAGTTCATCCGTGAGGCAGCCAAGCGGAAGGACACTGTCACTCCGCGCGAAAGGCTGTATATCGAGGCCCTGGAAGCGCAGATCAAAACCGATTCACTGCGCGATCGCAAGTCCAACTACGAAAACCAGCAGCGCGAATACCTCGACATCCTCGAAACCATCGCCGTCCGTTATCCCGACGACCTGGAGGCGAAAGCCCTCATCGCCCTGGCCGGCATGGGCGACAACCGCTACGGCACCGAGCAGATCATCCGCGAGATCCTGGCCAAGCAGGCCGATCATCCCGGCGCCCATCACTACCGCATTCACAACTGGAACTACCACGAGGCGGAGCAGGCGCTGGTGAGTTGCAGGCAGTATGGCGGCATTGCCCCGGATTCGGGCCATGCACAGCATATGCCCGGCCACGTCTACGCCACGGTGGGCATGTGGCACGAGGCGGCCATCAGCATGGACGCCGCCACGCGAGTGGAACGGAAGAACATGCAGGAGCGCATGACGTTTCCCTTCAACCACTGGAACTACGGGCACAACCGCGCCTACCTCGCCTATATTCAAGAACAGCTCGGCATGGAAAAGGCTGCCGTCTTTGGCGCGCAGCAGTTGATGGACGCCCCGCTGGACCCCAAACAGAACGCCGACAGCCCCTACTCCAGCCACTCCCAGGGCATCAGCTCCATGCTACGGGCGCTGGTGAAGTTTGAACGCTGGGATGCCCTGCTGGACCGCGACACCATTCGCTGGCGGGAGATCTTCATGGACCGCATGAATCGCGCCTATGCCCGGTCGCGCGCCCGGCTCGGCCTCGGCCAGACTGATGCGGCCGAGATCGCAATCGAAGAGCACTCCGACTTGAAAGGCGACCTGGAAAAGAACAAGCAGTTCGGCGACGTATACGCCATCCAGTCGCTGGAGCTGCGCGGCAGGCTGGAGCTCCTCCAGGGCAAGTCCCTGGAAGGGCTGCGGCTCCTCAGCGAGGCCGCGGAAAAGCAGTTTCAGAATCAGAAGCAGGACAACGATCCGCCGAAGTACCCCGAACTCCTCTACAACGCGCTGGGCCGCGAGTATCTGAAAGCCGGGAGTCCCGCGCTGGCCGCTCAATCCTTTGAGAAGTCTCTCACGTTGGCGCGAAACGACATCTTCGCGCTTACCGGCCTGGTGGAGGCTCGTCACGCCCTGGGCCAGAACGACCGGGCCACAGCCGCCATGGCCAGCCTGCTCTTCACTGCATCCGAGGCCGACGCCGGTCTGCCGCTGATCGCCAAGGCGCGCGCCATCGGAGTCGCCGCGGAGCCGAAAGACTCCTCACCCGGCCCGCAGCGCAACTACGCCCGCGTCACGCTGGACCATTTCGGCCCGCCATCCTGGGCGCCGTTCCCGGCTCCGCGTCTGGATGCCGTCGACACCGCCGGCAAGCGAGCCTCGCTCGATGAATACAAGGGCCGCAACGTGATGCTGATTTTCTATCTGGGCCGCGAGTGCCTGCACTGCATGGCGCAGCTCAAGCAGATCGCGGAAAAGAGCAGCGACTGGGCGGGGCTCGATACGGATGTGGTGGCCGCCAGTCCGAACCTGCCGGAAGAGACGCGCGACGCCCTGAAGACTGCGAAGCTGGAGGGCATCCGATTCCTCTCAGACCCCAAGAGGGAGAACGCCCGCCGGTTCACGGCCTACGACGATTTCGAGGAGATGGAATTGCATGCCACCGTGCTGATTGACGCGCAAGGACGGGTCCATTGGGCCAGCATCGGCGGCGAGCCGTTCACGGATATGGCGTTTCTAGCGAAACAGCTGGGCCGCATGCGCGGCGGAAAGCCTTAGCGGGCCAGAATGTGCGGGTCGGCCGCGACATGGGCAGTGGCCGATTGCGACATATTCTTGTAGACCTGTCCGGCAATGCCGGCGGCCACGGGGCCATTCACGCTCTTGCCGCCGGTGAGCAAAACCACGACCACCAGCTTGTTGGAGCCGATCTCGTTGTAGCTGCCAAACCAGCCAAGATGCGTCCGCGAATCCGTGCACGTGCCGGTCTTGCCAAAGATCGGTTCGTTGGCGTCATACGCGGCGCGCCGGGCCGTTCCAAAATCCACCGCGCCCATCATGCCGGGCTTCATGTTCGGCAACTGGCTCTCGACGTCGAGCTTGCGCTTCACCTTCGGTACCAGATTGAGGGCCTCTTCCTGATTGCGCGGATACTGCAGGTAGTAGAGCGTGCCGCCGTTGGCGATGGTGGAAACCATGGCAGCCAGTTGCAGCGGCGTCAGGCCGATGGCCTCGCCAAAGCTCGTCATCATGCCTACGGGCACGCCTTTCGGCTTTTCCTCGGGGAAGATGCCGGCGCTCTCGCCGGCGATGTCCAGGCCGGATTTCTCGCCCAAGCCGAGCAGCCGTCCGTAGTAGTTCACCTTGTCGAAGCCCAACTTCTCACCGACGTTGGCAAAGTAGGGGTTGTTCGATTTGGCCAGCGCCGTGGTGAGATCCATGGAAAGGCCCCGCGAGAGGCGCAGACGGGTTTCGCGCTCAATGATGCCTTCGCTCAGCCCAGCCAGCCCAGCCACCAGCTTGATGGTGGAACAGGGCTGATACGCGCCGGTCAACGCCAGCTTCTGATTCACCATGGACAGCACGCGGCCCGTGTTCGGATTGACGACCACCACAGATCCGTTATACGGCCCGAGAGCCTGCACAGCCGCGCGGCGCACCACCAGATCCTCGCCGTCTACAACGTCGCCCCAGGTGGAATCCGCAAAGGTCGGCGTGTCCCAAGGGCTGTAATAGGTTCGCTTGGCACGATATGTTCTTGATTTCGTCGTCGCTGCCAAGGCCTTGGCCTGCGGTTTCTTCGTCGTAACGTGCGAAGACTTGGCGCTCGCCGTCTTCTTCTTCACGGGCGCGACGGCAAAGAGTGCGGCGGGAAGAACCAGCCCCAGTGTGATGATTAGGATGCGCTTCATTCTGCTCCTGGAGTACGGCTACGAAGACTCCCCTATTCTGTTGTATCGGCAAGGGTTTAGTCAAGCTTTAGCTTCCGTGCAACTAGGGATGTCAAGTTTGCCGGCGAGGAGGATGATAGCCTGATCCTGAGCAACCGTTGCCGCAGCATATGGACGTGACCTTCTTCTCTACCGCATCCGCCTTTCGTGAATGGCTGGAAGCCAACCACGCCACGGCGCGCGGACTTTGGGTGGGCTACTACAAGGTAGGCTCCGGCCGGCCCAGCCTCACCTGGCCGGAATCCGTGGACGAAGCCCTTTGTTTCGGGTGGATCGACGGCTTGCGCAAGAGCATCGACGAGGTCAGCTACAAGATTCGCTTCACGGCCCGGCGACCGCGAAGTGTCTGGAGCGCGGTCAACATCAAGCGCGTCGAGGAGATGACCCGCCTCGGCCGGATGCGCCCCTCCGGCCTCAAGGCGTTTGAAACGCGGGTCGAGAACCGTTCAGGAATTTACTCTTATGAACAGCGGCCTGCGGAGCTTCCATCGCCCTACGCGGAACTCCTCCAGGCTGAGAGCCGGGCTGCGACATTCTTCGCTGCCCTGCCGCCGTCCTACCGCAAGGCAGTCAGTTGGTGGATCGTGAGTGCGAAGACGGAGACGACGCGCCTACAGAGATTGCGGAAACTGATCGACGCCTGCGCGGGCGGACGGCGACTGTGAAATACACGAGCGCCCACATCCGGGCAGCCAGAGCTCTCGAATTCACCCTCGGCCGGGAGTGCGTGGATTGGGCTGCCTCCTTGGTGGGAGGCGGCCATGACGGGCGAAGCCTCCGGATTCTGGCGGGCCTGACACCGCCCCTCAACGCCTTTGAGGTGACGAAACGCCGTGATGCGGAGCTTACAAAGCTTGGATTCATCTCCCGGGACGGCGGCGACGCATTTCGCGAGTATGCCGGCTAGATCCTCCTCGACGGCTTGAACGGCGACATCGCCATGTCCGCGGCGCTCGCACTGGTGAGCAAGCTCCGCATCGCGGCGGATCATAGAAAGGACCCTTTCGAGTTCTACCTTTTCCACTGCGCCGAGGAAGACCTGCGCGAATCGGGGTTGCGGTACTACTGGGACGGCGCCACAAGGTCCAACCTTGCCTCCATCATCCGCCAGCGTGCATTGGCGTTCACCACGGTCACGGGCAGGGTCTAAAATAGAGGCTTCATGCAGCCCCCGCACTCCGCCCAGGAATACTTCGGACGCCAGGTGGAGCGTCTCCGCCGCCAGTTGAAGAAGAAGCGGATCGTCTTCCCGGAAGGTGAAGACCCGCGCGTCATCGCCGCCGCCTCACGCCTTTGCCAGGAAGAGCTTGCCATTCCCATCCTGATGGGCCGTCCCAAAGGCCAGATCGCTTCCTGCGTCGTCGTCGAACAGCCCGAGACCAACCCCAAGCTCAACGAGTATGCCCGCATCCTGCAGGACCGCCGCCGTTCCCGCGGCATCACTGAATCCGAGGCCCGCAAGATGGCCCTCGATCCGCTCGTCTTCGCTGGCCTCGCCGTCTCCTGCGGCGACGCGGACGGCTTCGTCGGCGGCGCTGCCACCACCACGGCAGACAC
>DASXVP010000014.1:0-626363 GCA_036504135.1 Paludibaculum sp. | reverse complement strand
GTCCCACCCGTTCCCATCCCGAACACGGTAGTTAAGCCTCTCAGCCCCGATGGTACTGCGTGCGCAAGTGCGTGGGAGAGTAGGACGTCGCCCGATTAACACAAAAAGCCCCGGTATCATACCCGGGGCTTTTTTGCGCCTGCGTACGCCGAAATCACCGCCAGCGCACTGATCGCCGCCGTCTCCGCCCGCAGCACCTGCGGCCCCAGCGAGACCGACCGCCACCCGCCCGCAGCCGCCTCGTCGCGCTCTCGCGGATCCCAGCCACCCTCCGGACCGCACAGAACTGCAATCGGCTCCACCCCCTCAAGCAGAGAGGCCAGGATGCCCGGCGCGCCCGGTTCCTCCTCGAGCCACAGCTTCTGCGGCGACTGGTCCTCCAGCGCCGCCTTCAGCCGGACCGGCTCGTCAAGCACTGGGGGCTTCAGCCGCCGGCACTGCTGGCCCGACTCAGCCACGATCCTGAGCCAACGCTCCCGTCGCTTGACCGCCGCCAAGTCCAGCCCCTTGTCGCAGCGCAGCGCGTATACCGGTGTGATCCGCTCCACGCCCAGCTCGGTGGCTTTCTCCAGAACCCACTCGAAATGGTCGAACTTGATCAGCGCCTGCATCAGGTGCACCCGCGCCGCCGGCGCCACCGAAGGCAGCGACTCGATCAACCTGAATTCGACAGCGTCCTTTCCGAAGTCCGCAATCTCGGCCAGGAAAATCTCTGCCCCGTCTGAGATCTCAAACCGCTGTCCCCGCTCCGCCCGCAGCACCTTACGGATGTGCTGGGCCGTCTCGCCTCGCAGGTAGGCCACGCCATCGCGAACCTCCTGCACATAGAACATTCTTCGTGCCATTCTTCTCCAGAGTAACCGCACCTGAGAAGATATAGGGGA
The DNA here is from genome assembly GCA_036504135.1 of Paludibaculum sp. Classification (GTDB taxonomy): domain Bacteria; phylum Acidobacteriota; class Terriglobia; order Bryobacterales; family Bryobacteraceae; genus Paludibaculum. The sequence goes on along the minus strand of DASXVP010000014.1, from coordinate 625,479 downwards.
TGATCGCCCATCTCCGTGGAATCCTTTTGGAAAAACATCCGAACCAGGTCGTGGTCGAGGCGGCCGGCGTCGGCTATGATGTCGCCATCTCCGTCTCGACCTATACGGGGCTTCCGCCCGAGGGCGCTGAAGTCAAGCTGCGCATCTTCACCAACGTTCGGGAAGACGCCATCCAGCTCTTCGGCTTTCTGCGCGCCGAGGAGAAAGCGCTCTTTGAGAAACTCATCAGCGTGAGCGGCATCGGCCCAAAGCTCGGCATCACGGTGCTCAGTGGGCTCGCCGCGCCAGACCTCATTCGGATCATTCGCGCCGGCGACGTGCAAATGCTCACCCGCGTGCCCGGGATCGGCAAGAAGACAGCGGAGCGCATCGTGCTCGAACTGCGCGACAAACTCGAAGGCATTGGTGAAACTCCTCTGCCTGGCGTCGCGAAGCCCGTCGCTGTGGCTGTGTTCACCGCCGTGCAGTCCGATGTCGCCAGCGCACTGGTCAATCTGGGGTGCCAGCGGTCCGGCGCCGAGGCGGCGGTCGTCAAGGCGTCGAAGGAGATGGGCGAGACCGAATTTGAGCCCCTTTTCCGGCGGGCAATGGAACTGCTGCGATAACCTGAAAGTCTGCCTGCCATGCCCGAATCGAAGAAGCCGAGCCGAATCATCTCGCCGTCAGCCAGCCCGGAAGAGTTGCAGTACGAAGTCAGTCTGCGCCCGCAACGCCTCGACGACTTCACGGGGCAGGCCAAGCTCAAGGAACTACTCTCGGTGACCATCGAGGCGGCGCGGCGGCGCGGCGAGGCGATGGATCATGTGCTGTTGATCGGGCCACCCGGCCTGGGCAAGACAACTCTTGCCAACATCGTGGCGCAGGAGCTTGAGGTTCCCTTTGATCTGACCAGCGGGCCGATGTTGCAAAAGAAGCTCGACCTCACCGGCATTCTCTCGAACGTCCGCGACCGCCAGGTGTTCTTCATCGACGAGATCCACCGGCTGATGGCGGACATCGAGGAGGTATTGTATTCGGCGCTCGAGGACTTCCGCGTGGATATCGTAATCGGACAAGGCCCGGGTGCGCGCACGCACTCGTTGCCAATCCAAAAGTTCACCGCGATCGGCGCGACAACGCGCCAAGGACTGCTGAGCGCTCCGCTCCGCGGGCGGTTTGGGCTCATCCTGTATCTCAAGCACTACGAGGTCCCGGAACTGCAGAAAATCGTCATGCGGGCAGCCAAGCTGCTCCAGACTCCCATCGATACGGATGCGGCAGAAGAGGTAGCGCGGCGGAGCCGCGGGACGCCGCGCATTGCCAATCGCCTGCTGAGGCGAGTGCGGGACTACGCCGAGGTGCGGGCGCAGGGGCACGTTGATCTGGTGGTCGCACGGCGTGCGCTGGACCTTCTGGAAGTGGATCGCTTCGGTCTCGATGAGATCGATAAGAAGATCATGATAACCATCCTGGACAAATACTCCGGTGGTCCGGTGGGCCTCAACACAATTGCCGCGTCGACAGACGAAGAGCCGGACACGATCGAGGAAGTCTACGAGCCGTACTTGATCCAGTTGGGATTCCTCGACCGGACGCCTCGCGGGCGCACGGGCACGGAGCGGGCGTTCGAGTATTTCGGAATTGAGCGGCGGCCGATGGGGTGGGGGCAGAACAAGCTGTTCTAGGAAGGCGGCGGAATGAGCGGGTACAGGCATCTGGTGCTGGTACCGGGCCACGCGGTCTGGAATATGCGAGACGATCCGGCGCTGGATTCGTCCTGGTTTTTGAAACCGTTTCAAAATGGAGAGCCGCACTACTTTATAGAGCACATCGAAGCAGGGGTGCGCGCGGCGGCGGCCGATGAGGCAGCCCTACTGATGTTTTCCGGCGGCGCCACTGACGCTCACGCTGGACCGCGTACAGAAGCGCTGGGCTACTGGCTGATTGCGGAGTGGTACGGGTGGTGGGGGTTTGCGGATGTGCGTAGACGTGCCGTGTTGGAGGAGTACGCGCTGGACTCATTCCTGAACATCCGATACTCGCTGCATCGATTCCGCGACGTCACGGGGGCGTGGCCGGAGCGGGTTACCGTATGCGGGTGGGGGTTCAAACGGCGGCGGATTGCGGAACTGCACAGGGAGGCGCTCGGCTGGAGCGCGCCCTTCGACTACATAGCAGTGAACGACCCGCCGAACCTGGATGTGGTCAAGGCGCGAGAGGCAGAGACCTGCGCCCAGTTTGAGGCTGATCCCCGGGGGGAGATGGCGCCGATCGCTGACAAGAGAACAGCGCGGGCGCCCCTGGGATACGGGCCACCCACGCACTGGCGCGTTATGCGATGAAGTACACACAGATATGGATAGCTGTCTTGATGATGGTGAGTTGCGGCGGTCGTACCGCGGACTTGGTTGCACCGGCGGTAGTGACGGAGGCCGTGGACGGCGATCCGGGCGACCCGGCGATCTGGATGAATGCCCCGGGACGGAGGACAGAGCAGGGTTGTGGCCGCTGTCAAGCGGGCCGCGCCGGACGGGTCGCTGGTTATCTTCGATTCGAAGGGCCGGATTGTGCAGCAGGTGAAGGGAATCGACCGGCCGAACGATGTCGATGTGGAGTATGGCTGATGCTGGGCGGCAAGCCGGTGGATATTGCGGTGACCACGGCGCGCAACAGCGGATCGATGTGGGCCTATGCGATTGACGGAACGACGGGCGAACTGCGGGACGTGAACCGGGGCGGGCTGGATGTGTTCGCGGGGGAGGCGGATGGACGGAAGAGGCCGATCGGTATCGGTCGGTACAAGCGTCCGAAGGACGGGGTGGTATTCGCGATCCTCAACCGGAAGGAGGGCCGCGGACGGGCTACCTCTGGCAGTACCGTTTAGAGGATGCCGGGGATGGGAGTATGCGGGCGGTGAAGGTCAGGAAGTTTGGCGATTTCGGCGGGCGGGGGGAGATTGAAGCGGCGGTAGTGGACGACTCCCAGGGGATGGTGTTCTATTCGGACGAAGGGGCCGGAATTCGCCGGCGGGCGACGGACCCGGACGATTCTCGGGAGGGTTCGGAATTGGCTCTCTTTGGCACACAGAATTATGGCGGGGACCACGAGGGGTTGGCTCTGGCGGAAGGTCGCGTAGTCAGCACGGATCAGATTGCGGTCGGCAGCCGATTTCACGCATACCGGGATGGACAACTGGAAGGCACAGCGGCGACTGAGGCGGACTCCACGGATGGCGTCGAGGCGAGGAGCGTGGATTTGGGACTGGACTTCCCGAAGGGCCTGGCGGTGGTAATGAACAGCAAGGGGCGGAACTTCTGGCTTTACCGAATGCCGGGGTTTTTTTTGGGGGCGCGATGAGGCGGTAGGTAGCGTTCTTGCGCCACGGCAGGGCTGGTAGGTTGGCGCGGCGGGAGCGGCGGATGGGGCGGGGCGGCGGGAGCGGCGGGAGCGGCGGATGGGGTGGCGAGGCGGATTGGCTGCGATGGGGAGCGGTGGCCGATGGCGGAGTCTGCCGGGGTGGGTTAGGCGGCGGGGCGGGAGGAAACTGGTTCGATTGTCCAGGTGGCGTGCAGGGCATCGCGCCGGCCGAAGAGGCTGACGGTGGCTTCGATGAGGAGCAGGGAGCCGAGGGGTGTAAACTCCTGACCGCCATAGAGGCGGGACAGGCGGCGGTGGAAGACCGAGACGAAGTCGGCGGCAAAGCGGTGGAGGTCTCGCGCGAGGCGGGTGGGGTTCCGGGTGGCGGTGGTGGAGAGATCGCGATTGTAGCGGGCTAGGGCGAGGACCTGTTCGATGAAGAAGGAATCGGCTGCGAGGAGTGCGGCGAAGTGACGCTGCTGGTCGAGAACGGAGCGAAGGATGGAGGGGAGAGACTCGGGGTTGTAGCGCGCGGCGAGAGCGGGCTTGCCGGCGGCGGCGAGGAGCGTCTGGATGCGGGAGAGGGGCACCTTCAGGCGGGGTAAGGCGGAGTTGAGCGCCGCGAGGACGGAAGCGGGATCCATGGCGTCGTAGGAGTATTGGCGGAGGCCGACGCGTGCGAAGGGTTGAGAGAACTGGTATGCGAGGAGGGGAAGAACTACGGCGGGCTTTGCATAGCGGGCGGGGGCCGACAAATAGACGAGAGGCAGCCAGCGGCGGAGGGCGGCCTGGAGCGTGAGGGAGACGCGGGCGAGGATCGGGGCGAGGAGTTCGCTGCGTGTCAGCGGGACGCGCGTCCAGTCCTGGACGACAGTGCCGGGCAGCGTGAGGGTGAGGGTGGCGCGGGATGGGGCGGCAGGAATGACTGCGTCACGGATTCCATAGGTGGCGAGAATCTGTAGGAACGCCTGGTTGTCCTGGCCGGGGCGGAGATCTCGGGTATGGGTGAAGGTCAGGGAGAAGTTGTCGTTGACAGGCTCGCGATCCGCCGCGGAGAGGGTGGCGGCGATGATCATGCGGCTCTGCTGCTCGTTGTGAACAGCAAAGGGGCAGGACTTCCGGGTGGACGTTGAGTGGGCGGCAGCACGGACGAGAGTGAGTCTGCCGGCAGCGCCGGTGACGATTTCGGAGCGAGCGATGGAAGTCAGTTCGTTGGAGCGGGAGGACGAGAAGAAGGGCAAGTGGAGTTCCAGAGTCCTTTGCCGTAGCAGGCTGTGATCGAAAGCGGCCTCGTAGATCTCAACGGAAGGCTGGGGGCCGGCAAAGAGGGGGGAGATGTCGCCGGCGAGTGCAAGGCGGTAGAGATTGAGGCCCGAATCGTCCATGCGGAAAGCAGCGTCGAGGAGGATCGAGCAGGCGGCCCCGGCTGAGAGGCGGAGAGCGAGATCGGCGGTGAGAGTGCGTGTGAGGGACGTGCCGGCGGCTTGATAGAGACGCCGGGCCAATTCGCGGACTGGCGCGGAGACCTCGGCGGCGCCGGCGGAGGTGGCGGGGAGCGAGGCGAATAGCAGGTGGAGGAGTGCAGGAAGGTCCGGCCATTCCAGCAAGGGGAGGCACGCGCGGGCGGCGGCCTGGGCGGAGCGGAAGGCGGAATCTTGCCGGCATGCGGAGGCGGGGGCAGCGGAAAGCGCCTCGAACCAACTGGTGAGGACGGGGAGGAGAGGGTCAGGGGGTGCAGCGGCGGCGGGCAGCAGGCGCTCGTGCAGGTCGATTGCGGAGGGACAATCGGAGGCTAACCAGCGGGAGAAGCAGGCGATGGCGGCGACGTGGGATGGGACCTGGGCCGCATGCCAAAGGACGGGCTCGGCGGATGCCGTCAGATTTGGCCAGAGGGCAGCCAGGCCGGCGAATTCGCGGGAGCCGATGCCGTTGCTTTCGAGAAACGCGCTGACAGCCGGCGCGCCAATGGACTTGAGGAGGTACCTGAGGCGTTGCCTGGGGTGATCGGCTGCGAGCGCGAGGCACAGGGGGTCGAGGGTCTGAGGGCCTGGAAGGGTGGCGCGGACTTCCAGGCTGGGGCTGGCGGAGAGTGCGCGGTCCCGTTCGAGCGACAAGCGAAGCCAGCTCTGGCCGGAACGATCCTGCCGTCGGACTGTGGCGGTGCAACGGGTGGATAGGGCCATGAAGAGATGGGCGTTGGCTGCGGAGTCGATCCGAATGCCGGTGGAACCGAGGAGGAGATTGCCGAGGGAGCGGAGCCAGTGGAGGTCGAACGCGGCGGGCGCGGTGGCGGAGAGTTGGAGGTTTAGAGTAGAGCTCGCGGTCAGAACGATGCCGTCTTGGAGGGTAGAGAGAGTTTCGGCGGATCCCAAAGTATTCATACAAGACTCCTCCAAGAAAGAAGGGGCCCCACAAAAGGCGTGGGGCCCGCGATAAAACACAGTTTGAGCGTACACCAGGGGCGCAAGAAAACGGGCCTGGCGGGTGGTGGGACGGGCGCGGGTGGGACTGGCTAAAACAATGGAACGACGCGACTTGATCGGGCTGGGAAGATTATTTGGAGGGCTTGTGAACGGCCTTTGCGGCGGGCGTGAATCTTGAGCCAGTGGTTCATTTCGCCGAGGGAGGCGAAGAGGCCGGCGAAGCGAGGATCGTAACGGGAAGGGGCGGGGCGGCGGCGGCTGAAATCCCGTGGGGTAAAGACGGAGCCGGCGGCGGCGACGGCGCAGCCCATGGGCCGGTATTCATGGGTGCCTTGAGAGATGGCAGTATCGCCGTCGACCCAGAGTGCGAAGCCCATGCTAGAGCGAACCTTCAGAAGAGATTTCATAGCTTGGATGGGGACAGGAGCAAGGGAAGACCATACCATAATGGTACGCCCAGCCCCCTTGAACCGCATTTTCCCCATCAACTCGCCCTATTGGACCGGCTGAAAAAATCGATATGACGAGTAGACTTGGAGAAGGCGGTCCCGTGAGAATCGGAGTTCCGGCGAAGATCTCCAGGCGGCAAGCCTGGGCGTTTGGCATCGTAGTGGCAGGGATGGCTGCGTGTGCGGGCGTGTGGGTGATGTGGCATGAGCGCGACCAGCCGCTGACGCGGGTGTACACGATTGGCACGGACAACGCGTTTCCCTATCATTTTCTGAACGGCCAGGGCGAAGTGTCCGGGATGGTGGCGGATGTCATCCAAGAAGCTTCTAGGCGGAGCGGGGTCAAGCTGAAGTGGGTGTTGCAGCCGGCGGGGCCGAGTTCGTCGATGAAGGCCAAGTCCGTGGATCTCTGGCCGCTGTTATCGATCCAACCCCAATTGTGGCCGGAGTTTCACTTCACGCAACCGTTTCTGCGCAACGCCTATATTGCAATTTCGACGAATCCGGATATGATGACAGGACCTCAGCCCGGGCGTGGCCAGAGGGTTGGGTCGCTCGGGGCGCCATTGGCACGCCGGCTGGCGGCCGAGGCCTTTCCGGGGGCCGAAATCGTGGGGTTTCAGACGAGGGAAGAGGCGCTGACGGCGTTGTGCGCGGGGGAACTGGAGGCGGTAACGGCGGAGGCGCGAGCGATGCAGCATCTGGCGCTAAAGCGGCCGCCGGGGTGCGAGAGCACGGTTCTTCACTCGATGGGTTTGGATGCGGCGCCGACAGAACTGGCGATTGCGGCGACGAAAGGTAGCGAAGCGGCGGCGGACCGGTTGCGGTCTGAGATCGGAGCGATGCAGGCCGATGGGACGATGGCGCGGCTGGTGCGGCGATGGAACTACTACTACAGCGGTGAGGCGGACACGATTTACCGTGAGATGGAGGCGCGCTCGGCGATCCGGCTGGCGAACATTCTGACGGCGGGGATGGGAGTTCTAATTGTGATGCTGCTGCTGTTGCTGGTACGGATCCGGCGGGCGCAGCGGGCAGCGATGCAGGCCAATGAAGCGAAATCGAGTTTTGTGGCGAATATGAGTCACGAGATCCGGACACCTCTGAACGGCATCCTGGGCATGGGACAGCTTTTGGGCGGCACGGACCTGAAGGGCGAGCAGCGCGAGTACCTGGACATGATGATGGGGTCCGGTCAGACGCTTCTGGGGATGGTGAACGACGTTTTGGATCTAGCGCAGGTGGAGCACGGCCAGTTGAAGCTACAGATGGAGTTGCTAGACCTGCGGACGATGATTTCGGGCACGATCCGGGTGTTTGAAATACAGGCGCGTGCAAAGAACGTGGAGTTGCGGTGTGAGGGGCTGGATGGCTTACCGCGGCTGGTGCGGGCCGATGGGGCGCGGTTCCGGCAGGTGCTGACGAATCTTGTGGCGAACGCACTGAAGTTCACGCCGCAGGGCGAGGTTGTGGTGGTGGTTGGGTACGACGCGGGGTATCTGCGGGTAGAGGTGCAGGACACGGGGATTGGCGTGCCGGAAGAGAAGCATCAGCGGCTGTTTCAGAAGTTCTCGCAGGCGGACGATTCGATTTCGCGGCGATTCGGCGGGAGCGGGCTAGGCTTGGCGATCGCACGGGAACTAGTGGTTGGCATGGGCGGCGAGATCGGGATGTGGCAGAGGGAGGGTGGGGGCTCGGTATTCTGGTTTGTGCTGCCAGTGCGGGCTGGGGCAGGGATAGGGACGAAGGAGAACGAGGCCAAGCCGAGGGTGGAAGTGACGAAGGCGGAGACAGAGCCGGCGGAAGAGCGGCCGGGTGCGTCGATCCTGCTGGTGGAGGACAATCCGGTGAACCAGCGGATTGCGACGCAAATGGTAGAGAAGGCGGGTCACCGGGTGACGGTAGCGATGGAAGGAGACAGCGCGCTGGTGGCCTGGGAGAAGCAGCGGTTTGATGCGGTATTGATGGATTGTCAGATGCCGGGGATGGATGGTTTTCAGACGACGGCGGAGATTCGAAGACGGGAGGGGGGCGGAAGGCACACGCCGATCATTGCGTTGACGGCGTCTGTGATGAAGGGGGAGAGGGAGAGGTGCCTTGCGGCGGGGATGGATGATTTTTTGTCGAAGCCGATTGATCTGGCGGAGCTGCACAGGGCGCTGGGAAGCTGGGTAGCGGGAGTGCGGCGCGAGTAGAGCGGTGGGTGGGGTTTCTCGGGAGCAGCGGAATGCTATACGATAGCGGGCGAGGTTTCCGACTATGACCCGTAAAGATTTTCTATTCTCAGCCGCCGCCTCGACGGCGGTGGCATCGGCCCAGGGTGGTGAGCAGAAGGTTCAGAGAAAGAACCGGCTGAAGCAGGGTGTGTGCGGCGGAGTATTCGGCCGCGCGATGTCGCTGGATGACCGGGCGAAGAATGCGGCGAAGCTGGGCGCGCACTGCTTTGACCTGCAGGCGCCGGCGAACTGGCCAATTCTGAAGAAATACGGGCTAGTGCCGACGATGGTGCCGGGCGGCGGGAGACTGACGGACGCCTGCAACGACAAGACGCTGCATGAGGCGATCCGCAAGCAGTTTGCGGAGAACCTGCCGAGGGCAAAGAAGGAAGGTGTGCCGAACGTCATCACGTTTTCGGGCAACCGGCGGGGCAAGAGCGACGAGGAGGGGATGGAGAACTGTTACCTGATCCTCAAGGACGTGGTGAAGATCGCCGAGGACAACGAAGTGACGATCTGCATGGAGTTGCTGAACTCCAAAGTGGACCACCCGGATTATCAGTGCGACCACACGAAGTGGGGCGCGGAACTGTGCAAGCGGGTGGGCTCGCCGCGGATGAAGCTGTTGTACGACATCTATCACATGCAGATCATGGAGGGTGACATCATCCGCACGATCCGCGACAACATCCAGTATCTGGGCCATTTCCACACGGCGGGCAATCCGGGCCGGCATCAGTTCGACGACACGCAGGAGATGAGCTACAAGGCGATCGCGCAGGCGATTGTGGATTTGGGCTACAAAGGCTATCTCAGCCATGAGTACAGCCCGACGACGGCGGATCCGCTAGCCACACTGGACGAGATGATGAAGATCTGCGACGTTTAGTTCTGTCCTTTATGCGCCCCCTGATCCCGGTCCGAAAGCGGCTGCCACAGCCCACGTTGCAGTTTCAATCGACGATCGGACGGTGGATGACGCGGGGCGAGCCGCTGGATGAATCCACGCACGCGGGCACGACTCACCCCTGGTATAAGGTGATCTGGCTCACGGGCGTGGATTATTTTTCGACGCTAGGCTATCAGCCGGGGATCGCGTTGCTGGCGGCGGGTGCGGTGGCTCCGCTGGCGACAGCGATTCTGATAGCGGTGACGCTGTTGGGCGCACTGCCGGTGTACGCGCAGGTGGCGGGGCGTAGCTTTGCAGGGCAGGGCTCGATTGCGATGCTGGAGAGCCTGCTGAGCGGATGGAAGGGCAAGCTGCTGGTGCTATCGCTGCTAGGATTTGCGGCGACGGATTTCGTGATCACGATGACGCTCTCGGCGGCGGACGCGGCGAAACACGCGATAGAGAATCCGTTTTTGAAACCGCTGTTGGGGGACCATCAGATCCTGATTACGCTGGTGCTGTTGACGGCGCTGGCGCTGGTGTTTTTGCGTGGCTTCCAGGATGCAATTGGGGTGGCGACCGCGGCGGCGGTGCCGTATCTGTTGTTGAACGTAGTGGTGTTGGGGCGAGGGGCGTGGGAGGTATTCACGCATCCGGCGCTGGTGGGCGACTGGCGCGCGGCGCTGGCCGTCAAGGGCGACTTTGGGATGGTGATGGCCGGGGCGCTGCTGGTGTTTCCCAAGTTGGCGCTGGGGCTGAGCGGATTTGAAACCGGCGTTTCGGTGATGCCGCTGATTGATGGCGGCAAGGAGGGCGAGGTGCACGGGCATCGTTCGAAGAAGCCGCCAACGGGGCGGATCGCGAATACGAAAAAGCTGTTGGTCACGGCGGCGTTGATCATGAGCGTGATGCTGCTGGTTAGCAGTTTCGTGACGACGATGCTGGTGCCCGAAGAGGCGTACCGCGAGGGCGGCAAAGCGAGCGGGCGGGCGATTGCGTATCTGGCGCATCTGTATCTAGGCCCGGTGTTTGGCTCGATCTATGACGCCTCGACGATCCTGATCCTGTCACTAGCGGGGGCATCCGCGATGGCGGGGTTGCTGCATCTGATTCCGCGGTATCTGCCGCGGTTTGGCATGGCTCCGCAATGGGCGACGCTCTCGCGGCCGCTGGTGCTGGTGCTGTTCGGGATCAACATCGTGGTCACGCTGGTGTTTCGGGCGAACGTAGAGGCGCAGAGTGGGGCGTATGCGACGGGCGTGCTGGTGTTGATCCTTTCGGCGGCACTGGCGGCGACGCTGGACCTGTGGCGGGAGCAGCGGCGGCCGCTGGCGATCTATTCGGGTTTTATCGCGCTGGTGTTTGCCTACACGCTGATCGACAACTGTATTGAGCGGCCGGACGGGTTGATTATCGGCAGTGTGTTCATCGTGCTGCTGATGGCGGTAAGCGCGGTGAGCCGTTCACTGCGCTCGATGGAGTTCCGGGTGTCGAACGCGTTCTTTTCGGACGAGGATTCGCAGGAGATTGCGCGGGAGCTGGTGGGCAAGAAGGTCCACATGGTGCCGAACAAGAACGAGTCTTCGCTGGCGCGTGCGAAGAAGAAGGCGGAGATTGTCCAGCATTACAACGTGAAGGGGCCGTTTCTGTTTGTCCACGTCCACCTGGCGGATAACCGGAGCGAGTTTGCGACGCCGCTGGAGTTTCAGCTCGTGCGGGAGGGCTCCGATTATGTGGCGAACGTATATGGGGCGACGGCGATCGCGAACACGATTGCGTTCATCAGCGAACTTATAGATCCAATCTCTATCTTCATCGGGCTGACGCGGCAGAACCTGATGAATCAGGCTGTGCGGTATCTGTTGTTTGGCGAGGGGGAGACGGGATTGCTGGTGTACACGGTGCTGCTGCGGTATTGGGAGTGGACGCCGGAGGACGATGTGCGACCGTTGATATTCCTGATGTCGGATTAGGGCGGGGTTGGCGGGGGCTACCGCTTGCTGACGCGCGGTGCTCAGGACGGAGCCACGACCGGAATGGAGTCCACTACAACCACTCCGAAAACGGTCTCGGCGGGCGGGGGCGGTTTAGATCAGGTCTCCGCAGAGGAAGCGGCGGGCGACGGTGGAGACCTTGGCAAAGAGGCTCTTCGGCGGGACCGGGGCGCGATTGATGACGAAGAGATTGGCGGCCGACCAGTTGTGCTTTGCGACGAACTCGTTGGAGAGACTTTTCCAGCGATCGCGATGGTTGATTTGAACGGGGAACACCTGATCGACACGGCAGAGGCCGGTGCCGGCGACATATTGGAGAACGTCCTGCAACTCCATGCCGCGCTCAAGGATTCCATATTTCTCCATGACGGACTGCGAGACCTCGTGCGCCTCGTGGGCCTCGTTGGGCTCGGCTAGGATGATGTGGCCGCCGTCTCCGAGGACGCGGTCGAACTGCCGCATGGCGGCCGGGCGGTCCGGGATGTGGTGGAAGGAGTCGTAGCCGATGACGGCGTCGATGGAGCGGTTGCGGATCGGCAGGTTTTCGGTATCGCCGCGAACGAGGTGGGGTGCGATGGCTCCGGTGCGCTGCCGGCTGACGTCGAGGTAGGCGCGGGTGATGTCGACGCCGATGGGCTCGAAGCCTGATTTCATGAGCCACTCGGTGCTCCAGGCGTAGCCGCAGCCGGTATCGAGGACGATTTGGCCGCCGGCATTCTGGAGGAGAGAGAGGCAGAAGGAGAAAACGCGGACGACGTAGACGGTCTGGAACGTATTGGTGGGGATGAACGGCACCATGTAGCCAGGCGCGAAGAAGCTCTTTTGGTCGTCGATTCTGGCTGTGATGCCGATCTCGGACCGTTTGTATGCGATGCCCTGATCCGTGGCGAGGCGGTTCGAAAACAGCGATTCCTGATCCAGGGCCCGGAAGAGTTCTAGGGGCAGGTGGTTTTGGAGGGTGCGCAGGAATTCGAAGTCCTGCTGGAAGTCGCGGAGATGATCGGGTAGGATTTCGGGGATAAAACCGCGGACGGGGTACCAGCGTCCGGTCTCGGGGCAGATCAACAGTCCGGTTTCGACCTCCACCTGGAGGTTGCGGTCCGGTTCGGCGGGCGGGGCGGCGAGAGAGGCGAGGATGTCGGCGGTGGGGTGGGCGGAGGAGATCTGCGGAGGGAGAGGCCCGACGATGGCGCCTGGGCGGCTGACGCGACTGCAAGGCTGGAAGCGGTATTGCTCCATGGGCGCCTCGGCCTCTTTGACGGTGACGCAAACCAGTTCATTGTTGGATGAGGGCCGGGAGACAAAGTTGAGAAGCGAATATCGCACTGAAACTCCTGCAGTTCCCGCCATTATGACATACGGCTGCCGGGGCCACTTTTCGGGCGGGCGGGTGTGCGGGATGGCGATGGCTGTTGACGTGGGGCGGTAAACTGGGTATTCTCTAGTGAGAATAGGATAATGGCCATCCAAACCTTAATGAATGTGTCGGTGAAGTGCGAGTACGCGCTAAGAGCGGTGCTGGATCTGACGCTGGCACCACAAGGGCATCCGACGCGAATCGCGGACATTGCGATGAGGCAGGCGATTCCGCAGAAGTTCCTGGAGACGATCCTGGCGGACCTGAAGAAGGCCGGATTTCTGGAATCGAGGCGTGGGGCGGAGGGTGGCTATCTGCTTGGAAAGCCGGCGGATATGATCACGGTGGGGCAGGTGATTCGGACGCTCGAGGGCGGGCGGACGGGGCGTGCGGCGCTGGAGGCTCCGGGGCCGTTGGAGGAGTTTTGGGACCGGGTCGACGACGCAGTGGCGGGTGTGATCGACAAGACGACGTTCGCGGAACTGGGCCGAAAGTGGCGCGAGCGGCAGATGAGATATGTACCGAACTGGGAGATTTAAGCGATGAACATCTATGCTGACAATACTTTAAGCATCGGGCGTACGCCTCTGGTGCGATTGAACCGGGTAACGAAGGGGGCCGGCGCGACGGTGCTGGCCAAGATCGAGGGACGGAATCCGGCGTATTCGGTGAAGTGCCGGATTGGCGCGTCGATGGTATGGGACGCGGAGAAGAGGGGGATTCTGGGGCCGGGCAAAGAACTGGTGGAGCCGACTAGCGGAAACACCGGGATTGCGCTGGCGTTCGTGGCGGCGGCGAAAGGATACCCCATTACGCTGACCATGCCGGAGACGATGTCGATCGAGCGTCGCAAGGTGTTGAAGGTGTTCGGAGCCAACCTGGTGTTGACCGAGGGGCCGAAGGGGATGAAGGGTGCGATTGCGAAGGCGGAGGAGATCTACAACTCCGATCCGGGCAAGTACGTTCTGTTGCAGCAGTTTCAGAACCCGGCAAATCCGCAGATCCACTTCGAGACAACGGGTCCGGAGATTTGGGATGATACGGAAGGCGGGATCGACGTGCTGGTATCAGGCGTGGGGACGGGCGGCACGCTGACTGGTATTTCGCGTTACATCAAGCAGGCGAAGGGCAAGGCGATCACGTCGATCGCGGTAGAGCCGACGGCGAGCCCGGTGATCACTCAAACGCGCGCTGGCCAGCCGATGCAACCGGGGCCGCACAAGATCCAGGGGATTGGAGCGGGGTTCATTCCGGGGACGCTGGACCTTTCGATGATCGACCGGGTGGATCAGGTGACGAACGAGGAATCGATGGAGATGGCGCGGCGGCTGGCGGCGGAAGAGGGGATACTATGTGGGATCTCTTGCGGGGCGGCGGCGGCGGCGGCTGTGAAGGCGGCGTTTGAGCCTCAGTTTGCGGGCAAGACGATTGTGGTGGTGCTGCCGGATGCAGGTGAGCGTTACCTGACGTCGGCGCTGTTTGAGGGGATGTTCTCGGAATAGGCGGTCGGATCGCTAAGAAGAAAAAGGGCTTGCCGGTGTCCGGGAGTTGATCCCGGGCGGCGGCAGGCCCTTTCTGCGTTTTGGGGTTGGAACGAAGTGGTGAGCGCGATCGTCTAACAAACATAAAGGCGAAAGATGTTTTGGACGATGAGGAGGGCGTGGCGACGACGTGGAGAGTTTAATAGCGGGCGCCAGGTTGGGTGTTGGGGTGAATGGCGCCCGCTTCTCGTAACGGGGATTAATAGTTAGAGCGCCGAAGCGGGGATTGAGGTTACCATGGCGGAGAAAATAGTATGGATCTCGGATTTGGCTTGCGTTTCTTCGCCATTTGTTCTAATGTACCAATAGCGAACACATAGCGAAAGAGGGTCAGATGGCATTGCCGAACAACCTCTATGTTGGACCATCGGGCTGGCAGCGGCCGGACTGGATCTCGACGGTGTATCCGAAGCCGGCGTCACGCGGGTGGCATGCGCTGGACATACTATCGCAGTATGTGGACCTGGCGGAGATCGATCAGACGTTTGTAGAGCCGCTGAAGCCGGAGATTGCGCGGCTGTACGTGAAGAAGGTGGAGCGGAACCGGGCGTTTCTGTTCACGGCGGTGTTGGGGCGACAGTTCACCTATGACCGTTGCCTGAACGGGCACGCGGTGGCGGCATGGAAGAACGGGATGATGCCGTTGCTGCGGGCAGGGCGTCTGGGGGCGGTGGTGATGCAGTTTCCGTGGGCGTTCCGATTCACAGAAGAGAACCGGCAGTTTCTGATCCAATTGCGGCGGGAGTTTCACGAGTTTCCATTGGCGGCGGAGTTGCGGCACGAGTCGTGGCTAAGGGACGAGGCGGTGACGACGCTGGTGAACTATCACGTGGGCTATGTGAACGTGGATCAGCCGCAGTGTTTCCGGGCGACGCCGCCGACGGCGTTGCTGACGTCGGGGGTGGCGGTGGTGCGGATGCACGGGCGGGCCGCGGCGGAGCAGTTCCGGGACGGGCGGGGGACGGCGGACACGGACTATCTTTACGATCTGGACGAGTTGCTGGAATGGAAGCCCAGGCTGGAGAGGCTGGCGGCGAATGCCGCGCGGACGCTGGTGGTGATGGCGAATGCGGGGCGTGGGCGGGGGATGGTGAACGCGCTGCAGGTGGAGGAGATTCTCGGCAGCAAGGAGTTGCAGGCTCCGGCGGGGCTGTTGAGCATCTATCCGGCGGAGTTGGCGGCGTTCCGGTCGAAGCGTCCGGTGCAGGCGTTGCTGTTGCCGGCGCAGGCGGCGTAAGGGTGCGTGCGGGCACCGATTGTTGGATCATTTTACCGAGATCAACCGTAATATAGTTTGTGATGCACCGCGCCATTTAGAAAAGGCACCCGCCGGGACTGGCGCAACCCCTCTCTTCGCATCGCAACCAGACCGAGGTAAAAACATGACTGTGTATATCCCCTGGATCGCCGGAGTGCTTGGGCTCGCGGCGTTCTTCCTATTGGTGAAAGCTATGCTCGGCATCGTCGTGATCGCCGAGAACGAAGTTGGCGTGGTGATTCGGAAGTTCGCTTTGGACGGCCGGAAGCTGCCGAACGGGCGGATTGTGGCCTTGAATGGAGAGCCTGGGTATCAGGCCCGGACGATGGGCCCCGGCTATCACTTCTGGTATTGGCCGTGGATGTTCAAGATCATCAAGGATCAGCTGACGGTGATCCGGCCTGGGCGGATAGGGCTTGTGGTGGCGCGAGACGGTAATTCAGTGCCGGCGGAGCGGATCATCGGCAAGTTTGTTGCGTGCAATAACTTCCAGGATGCGGACACGTTTCTGTTGAATGGTGGGCAGAAGGGCAAGCAGGGGGCGGTGTTGACGGCGGGCTCGTACCGCATCAACCGTATCCTGTTTGACGTTACCGAGACGGAAGTGACGACGGTGGAGACGGGCAAGGTAGGGATTGTGACGGCGACGGACGGGGCGCCGATTCCGGCGGGAGAGATGGCGGCGCCGGCGGTGCCGGGGCACGAGAGCTTCCAGAATCCGGACGCGTTTCTGGTGAACGGGGGCTGCAAGGGGCTGCAGGAGCAGATTCTCTTATCGGGCCAGTACAACCTGAATCCGTGGTTTGTGGAGGTGAAGCTGGCGGATCTGCTGGAAGTGCCGATTGGACACGTGGGCGTGGTGGTGAGTTTTGTGGGCAAGAACGCGGAGGACGTTTCTGGCGAGAAGTTCACGCACGGCAACATAGTGCCGCGCGGCGGCAAGGGAGTGTGGTGTGAGCCGCTGTATCCGGGCAAGCATCCGCTGAACCTGGACTGTATGCGGATTGAGCTGGTACCGACGACGAATATCGTGCTGAACTGGGCGTCGAGCCGGAGTGAAGCGCACAAGCTGGATGAGAAGCTGAGCACGATCACGGTGCGCTCGGCGGACGGATTCACGTTCAATCTGGACGTGAGTCAGATCATCAACATCGGGGCGACGAAGGCGCCGTGGGTGATATCGCGGGTGGGCTCGGTACGGAATCTGGTGAATCAGGTGCTGGAGCCGATCATCGGTAACTATTTCCGCAACAGCGCGCAGGCGTACACGATTCTCGATTTCCTTTCCAACCGGGCAGACCGGCAGAAGGAGGCGCGGGAACACATCACGAAGGCGATCCAGGAATACGATGTGCAGAGCGTGGACACGCTGATTGGCGACATCACGCCGCCTGAGCTGTTGATGGCGACGTTGACGACGCGAAAGGTAGCCGAGGAGCAGCGTAAGACCTACACGGTGCAGATGGAGGCACAGAAGACCCGGCAGGCGCTGGAGGCGGAGACCGCTTTGGCGGAGAAGCAGAAGGAACTGGTGAACGAACAGCAGAACATCGCGATTGCTGAGCGGAAGGCGCAGGCAGTGATCCGCGTGGCGGAGGGTGAATCCAGCGCGGCGGCGAAGAGGGCGGAAGGCGAGGCGTCGGCGAAGCGCCGGGTCGGCGAGGCGGAGGCGGACGTGGTGGCGATGAAAGGCTTGAAGGAGGCACAGGCCGTGGAGGCGATTGGGCTGGCTCGGGCCAAGGCGTATGACGAGGGGCGGAAGGCGATGGGTGAGAACTACGCGCTACTCCAGATCTTCACGATCTTGGCGGAGAAGGGGGTGCGGCTGGTGCCGGACGTGCTGGCGCAGGGTGGCGGGCAAGGCAGCTCGGCGGCGGACGCGTTGTTGGCAGTGCTGGCGAAGCAGATGACACCGCGTCCGTAAGGCCGGCGCCGCGCGGTTAGCTGCGCCGGTAGCCGCCAGCGCCGCTAACTGTTGAATTGGCGGGTGGAGACGGTCCTGCCGCCGCTGGCGGCGGCGCGTGGCGCCCGGCGAGGTGCGATTGGGAAGTTGTGAATCTTCTCTAATCCTGGAATACTCTAATGAAGATATGTTTCGCCCAGCACTCGTGACGGTATTTACGGCCCTTGTTGCCTTTGCGCAAGCGCCTGATCGTTCAACATCCATCAGCGACCTAGTAAGAATCAATCCGGGTGCCGCTTTGCGGCAACTGGCCTCGGAAGAGCCTGAGGTCTTTCAGGGCACGCTCAGCAGCCTGACGCTTGCGGATTCAGGGAGCGGGCTCCTGGAAACGCGGGCATCGCTGCAAGTTGGAGACGTGTCGTATCCGTTGATCACCGAGCAGCCCATGGCGGCCGGCTGCAGTGTCGCTGCCACTGTGCGCGGCTACCGGGTTGGTGAGCAGATACTGGCGGCGTCCATTCAGAGCTCCGGTCCGCTCAGTTCTCCGGTGTGCACGTCCACTGGCGTGCAGAAGACACTGGTGATCCTGCTCAATACGCCAACCATCACGATTTCGCCGTCCATCACGCCAACAACCGTGCAGAGCTTCATGACGGGTGTGACGCCGCCGACGGTGAACGGGTACTTCCAGGAGGTGTCGGGCGGACTAACATCGGTTTCCAGTGATACCGTTGGACCATTCACCCTGGCAACTGAGCCGGGATGCGTAACCACCGATGCGCTGGTCCGTAACGCGTTGAACCTGGCTGACCCGAGCACCGACCTCACGCTATACTCCCGAATTCTGGTGATTGCGCCACGCGGCACTTCCGGGGTTCCAACTCCCTGCGCGACTCGCGTGTACTCGAACGGGTGCACTTCGCTGGTGACGGCGGGTAGTGGGACCCTGACGGCGTCCTGGTCTTTCGCGGCTTCGGAGCTTCTTTCGACTGCTCCGGTGGGCGCCGGCATTGGAGTTAGCATTGGCGCTAAGGCGATCGGCAATGGTATTGGCCTAGGCTGGTCGTACACGAGGGATTACGGGGCGGCGGCTCTGGGCGTTTTTGGTCCGGGAGGCATAGACAAGCTCGAGGGCGAACACTCGATCATGGGTGACTTGCACGCCTACGGCGCGAGTCCTGGAGTGTACCCGTTGGGCCACATCAGCGCCCGGCAAAAGTTCAATCTCGGCTGGTACGCAGTCGGCACCGAGATTGAGAACGTGCAGACCAACGTGACGAGGACGATTTTGCCGGTAGGATCACCAACTACGGGCCTGAAGGCGCTGCGAATCAGACGAGGTACGGGCTACAACGAATGGCTTTGGGTGGAGTACCGGAGATTTCTGGGGAACTATGACGCAACTCTGCAGAACTGGGCGCCCACGCTGGAATCCGGGGTGCTGATTCATCATGAGCGTCCCTTTGATGATCCGACCAGTTCGTATTTGCTCGACTTCAAGCCGGTGGCAACGCCGAACAATTTCGCGACAGCCATGCTGTTGCCAGGCGCGGTTTGGAATGATCCGGCATCGAATCTGTCATTGCAGGTGGCAGCCTCCGGGAGCAATATGCAGGTAACGACGACGTACCGGCCCACGGGCGGATGCGTGTACACCCCGGTACCGGCGACCATTGGCGTCTCGAGTGCGGCAGGTTCCACGGGGTTTAACATCACGACGGGGACATTCTGCGAGTGGTTCGTCTCTACGGCATCACTGTTTGCGACAATCACCTCCTCGCCTTTCGGCACTGGGCCTGGGGTCGTGGCGATAGACTACCTGGCTAACGGAACAGGCATTGCCCGGTCGGCCTCAATTGATATTTCGGGCCTGGCGACGGTGACGCTGAATCAGTCCAACACCGGCGCGGCCGGCAATCTGCAGATTTCTGGGCAGGTCACGCTGGCCGGGAATCCGCTGGCGGGTGTGAGCCTGTCGCTGAGCGGGTCGGCGGTGCAAACGGCGACCACAAACGCGAGCGGGAACTACGTGCTGGGCGGGCTGGCAACCGGAACGTATACAGTGACGCCCAAGTTGGCCGGCTATGGCTTCACGCCTCCGAGTGTGACGTTTACTGGAATGGCAGCGAATCAGGTATCCAACTTCACGGCTGCGGTGTTGCCGGCGCTGCTGAGTGTGGACCGGGCGCGGCTGAACTTCGCGGGCACGAACATGACATTGTTCACGCCTCCGCAGAAGGTCGTGGTGAGCTTTGGTGGCGGTTCGGCTGCCTGGACGGCGAGTGTCAATCAGGCGTGGCTTTCGGTGACACCGACATTTGGCACGGGCGCGACCCGTGTGACGGTTTCGATCAACCCGGCGCTGCTGCCTCCGTCGGGCACGGCGATTGGAGCGGTGACCTTCTCGGCGCCGACGGCGACGCCCCAAACGGCATCGACGGCGGTTTATCTCACCCGAGTGGCGGCTCCCACGGCGTCATTTGGTTCCTTTGATACGCCGACTAACAATGCGACGAACATAGCGGGCAGCATCGCCGTGACGGGTTGGGCGATCGACGATATTTATGTGAGCCAGGTCCGGATCTACCGGGACAAGATCGGCAATGAGGGCGTGCAGCCCAACGGGTTGGTCTATATCGGCGACGCGACCTTTGTGGCGAATGCCCGATCTGACATTGAAGGGCTGAATCCCACGTTGCCGTATAACTACCGCGGCGGCTGGGGCTACCTGATGCTGACGAACGCGATTCCTGCCGTCAGCGGGCCTTATGGCAACGGAACGATCAAGCTTTGGGCGATCGCGACGGACATTGAGGGCAACAACACGACTCTGGGGTCGAAGGTGATCACCCTGAACAACGCGGCCTCCAGGGTGCCATTCGGCGCAATTGACGTACCGGGACAAGGCTCCAGCGCAGTGGGAGTGATCAGCAACTCCGGGTGGGTGATGACGCCGCAGCCGAACATCATGGTGGCGTCGCCGGTGAACATTACCGTCTACGTCGATGGGGCGGCGGTTGGCAAGGTGTCGTACGGCCAGGCGCGGCCTGACGTGCAGGTGCTTTTCCCCAACTATCGCAACAGTTCCGGGCCAGGCGCCAATTTCAGTCTGGATACGGCGCTTCTGTCGAACGCGATGCACAGCATCTTCTGGGTTGCCATCGACGATGCGGGCAACGTGGACGGAATTGGAAGCCGGAACTTCTTCGTGGAGAACGGGCTGTCAGCCGGGATCGCCAACCCGATGCCGCCCGCGGCAAGCGGACTGGAGCCGGTGACGGAGACGCGGGCGGTCCGGCCGCGGCCGCAGCGGATGGCGGTGCCGCTGGTGAGAACGGCGCAGGAACTGGACCGGTTGGTGATCGACCTGCCGGAAGGCGAGTGGACGGGCGCGCACGTGATCAACGGCGGGCTGCAACCGCTGCCTGTGGGCTCGACGCTGGACAATGCCAACGGGGCATTCTACTGGCACCTGAGTCCCGGATTCCTGGGCACTCATGAGCTGCTGTTTACCAGCACCGATGGCGCCGTTTACGGTGTGACGGTGAATATCGAGCCGAAGAGCTTCGGCGAGAAACAGTAGAGTCCGAGCGGATCTGAAAACAAGAAGGCGCCTGGGGCTGTTCGGCAATGGACGGCCCCAGGCGCTTTTCTCAGTTCGGCGGGGTGTGGCGCGGCGGCTACTGCTTCTTTTTCGTCCACTCCTCGATCCAATCGAGGAAGCTCTGGTACCAGAGGAGCGAGTTCTGCGGCTTCAGCACCCAGTGGCCCTCGTCGGGGAAGAGGAGCAGCTTGGAGGGCACCTTCTGGGCCTGGAGCGCGGTGAAGAGTTGCAGGCCCTGGCCGACGGGGACGCGGTAATCGAGTTCGCCGTGGATGATGAGGGTGGGGGTCTTGAAACTGGCAGCGCTCTTGGACGGCGACCACTTCTCGTAGATGTCGGGGGATTGCCAGGGGTGGCCCTTGAACTCCCAGGTGGTGAACCATAGCTCCTCGGTTTCGCCGCCCATGCTGGCGAGGTCGTAGACGCCGGCGTGGGAGATGAGGGCCTTGAAGCGATCGGTATGGCCGAGGAGCCAGTTGACCATGTAGCCACCGTAGCTGCCACCGGCGGCAGCCATGCGATCAGGGTCCACGTAGGGCAGTTTGGCGACATGATCGGCGACGGCGATGATGTCCTCGTAGGCCTTGCCTCCCCAATCACCGTTGATCTCGTCGGTGAATTTCGAGCCGTAGCCGGTGGAGCCGCGGGGGTTGGGCATGACGACGACGAAGCCGGGGGTGGCGAAGACCTGCGGATTCCAGCGGAAGGAGAAAGACTCGCCCCAGGCGCCCTGGGGGCCACCGTGGATGAGGAAGAGGACAGGGTATTTCTGGGCTGGGTCAAAGGCGGGCGGCTTGAGGATATAGGTGTGGACGGGGGCGCCCTCAGCGCCGGGGACGGTGGTTTCTTCGAGCTTGCGGAGATCGTGCGCGGCGAGGAACTCGTCGTTCATGCGGGCCAGGGGGGTTGTCCCGCCGCCGCTGCCGGCCTTCCAGATTTCGGTGGGCGAGGCGCCGGAGACCTCGGTATAGACCATGGTCTTGCCATCGGTGGTGAACTGGAGGTCGTCGACGTGAGTGGCGCCTTGAGTGAGGGAGCGTGTGCCGCCGCCGGTGACGGGGATGAGTTGGGCATTCTGGCGGCCGCGGTCCTCGACGGTGAAGGCAAGGCGCTTGGAATCGGGGTGCCAGGTGAAGCCGGTGACGTGGCGATCGAGGTTCTCGGTGAGGACGGTGATCTTGCCGGACTCGCGCTCCATGACGACGAGGCGCCAGCGATCGGCTTCATAGCCCGGACGGACCTGCATGCGCCAGGCGAGCCATTTGCCGTCGGGGGAGTAGAGCGGGCCAGCGTCGGCCCCGGGGCTGGTGGAGATCTTCTTCACCTCGCCGCCTTCGATGGGGACGGTGAAGAGCTCCCAATTGGTGCTGGTGGCCTGGTTTTCGTCGAGGTTGGCGACGTAGCAGACCTCTTTGCCGTCGGGGGAGGAGGCGAAGTTGCCGCCTCCCCCGAGGGAGAAGGGCGGGACATCGAACTTGGAGCCGGCGGTGAGGTCCGTGACCTTGCCGCCAGCGGCGGGAATCACCATGAGATGCTTGACGCGGTTGCCCCTCCACTCGGTCCAGTGGCGGTAGAGCAGAGACGTATAAACTTTGGCCTTCACTTTGCCCTTGGATTCGGCATCGAGGAGCTTCTGGTTGCAGGCGTCATCGGCGTTGCACTCGGGGAAGACGTTGGAGGTGAAGAGCAGGTTGGCGCCATCGCCGGTCCAGAGGACTCCGTCGGCCTCGGTAGAGAGGCGGGTGAGCTGACGAGGATTGGCGCCGTCGGCATCCATAACCCAGATCTGGGAGGAGCCGGCGCGGGAGGAAAGGAAAGCGATCTGCTTGGAATCCGGGGAGAAGCGCGCGCCGGTGTTGCGGCCCTCGGAGGTGATCTTGCGGGGCGTGCCGCCGGAGACGGGGACACTGTAGAGTTGGCGGTCCTGGGCGTTCTTTTCGACATCGACGACGCCGACCGTGAAGACGACGGCGCGGCCATCGGGAGCGAGGGAGGGCTCGGAGACGCGCTTGAGTTTGAGCATTTCCGCTGCGGTGAAGGGGAGTTTCTGGGCGGGAGCGGCCATGCAGGTGAGCAGGGTCAGCAGCGCTGGTAGACGGAGATCCATATCCTAAATTGTAGTGCCGCCGGATGGGATGGAGGCGGGGAGTGTTCGGAAATGGCACGAGCGGATGCCGAATTGAACACGAGGGCCGGCTGGTGTCCTTCTGGGGGCTCGTGTTTTCAATCAGTTGCGCATTGGCATGGGAGCTGCAGGCAGGAGGACGTATGAACACGGTCCGTTACGCGATACGCGCTTTGACAAAGACACCAGTCGTCAGTCTGGTGGTGATCTTGTCACTGGCACTGGGTATAGGAGCCAACACGGCGATCTTCTCGTTGCTGCATCAGGCGCTTCTGCGGAGCCTGCCTGTACAAAGGCCTGCGGATTTGGTGCTGGTGGAATCGCCAAGAGAGTTCAAGGATGGGTGGAGTTCCACGAACAGTGCGGGCGGGCAGGAATCGATCTTCAGCTATCCGATGTTCCGGCAGTTGGAGAAGCATGCAGCGGGGTTAGAAGGGCTCGCCGGGTACCGGCTGCTGAGCGCCAACATCGCGTTCCAGGCAAGGACGTTGAATGGGTCAGTGAGTGTGGTGTCGGGCGCGTACTTCTCGCTGCTGGGTGTGCAGCCGCTGATTGGACGCATGATATCGAGAGCTGATGACGAGGGCGCCGGCGAGCCAGTTGCGGTGCTGAGCTACGGGTATTGGTTGGATCGTCTGGGCGGGCGAAGCGATGTGCTGAATCAGGCGATGCGAGTGAACGGGAGCGTCTTCACAGTTGTCGGGGTCGCACCGAAGAGCTTCTCGGGATTGACGTTGGGTGACGAGCCGGATGTCTATGTACCTTTGGTATTCAAGCCGGCGATGACGCCGGGGCGGAGTGGGACGGAACGATATGACAACTACTGGCTTTACGTGTTTGGGAGACTGGCACAGGGCACTCAGGTAGCGCAGGCGGAGAGTGCGCTGAACGGAGTCTATGCCGGGTTGGTGGCGGAGGAAGCGAAGACCGTCAAGGGGCAAAGTGCTGACTATCTGACTCGATTCCGGGCGTCGCGGCTCAGGCTCACGCCGGGCGCACTGGGGCAGAGCGATGCGCGGGAGCAGATGAAGACCCCGATGATTGTCCTGTTCGTGTGTACGGGCCTTGTGTTGCTGATAGCGGCGGCGAATGCGGCGAACTTACTGCTGGCGCGGGCGGCGCAGCGTGGCAGGGAACTTGCCATCCGCGTGGCTTTGGGGGCAAGCACTTCCAGAATCATGAAGCAGCTGTTGACTGAAGCGATGCTGCTGGCGACGGCGGGAGGAGGCCTGGGGCTACTAATTGGCTCCTGGGTGCTGGACGTACTCGTTTCGATGATGGCGCCGAACGACACACCGGCGTATTCGATCAGCGCGCAACTGGATCCGATTGTGCTGGTGTTTGCGGGTGTGGTGACGTTGATCACGGGTCTGCTGTTCGGGCTCTACCCGGCGTGGTCGGCGGCGCGGGGAGCGGTGGCGCCTGCGCTGAAGGAGGACTCCAATAACTCGTCCGCCAGTCGGGGTGGGGTGCGGGCGCGGCAAGCGTTGGTGACGGGGCAGGTTGCCGTGTCTCTGCTGTTGCTGATACCCATGGGGCTCTTCCTGAAGAGTCTGGTGAATCTGATGAGGGAGGATTTGGGTGTCCGGACGGAGAATCTACTCACGTTTGGACTCTCGCCTGAGCTGAACAACTACAAGTTCGACCGCTGCCGGAGTCTGTTTGAACGGGCAGAAGCGGAGTTGAGCGCGATTCCCGGAGTCACCGGAGTAACGGTATCGATGGTGCCTCTGATTGCCGGAAGCAATTGGGGCAATACCATCGAAGTAGAGGGTTACAAGGGCGACCGCGACAAAGGCGGTTCAAACTCCATGTTTAACAGCGTGGGAGCTGGCTTTTTCGGACGCATGGGGGTGCCCCTGATCAGCGGCCGGGAGTTTGCGGCGAACGATACACTGGCCGGGCCGAAGGTGGCTCTGGTGAACCAGACTTGGGCGACGCATTTCTTCGGGACCGCCAATCCGCTTGGCCGGAAGTTTCGTGTGGGGGGCGACAAGGCACCGTGGATGGAGATCGTCGGCGTTGTGCGGGACAGCAAATACTCCGGGGTAAAGCAGGCGCCTCCAAGGGTTTACTTCACAGCGTACCGGCAGGGTGAGGACATCGGGTCTGTGGCGTTCTACGTGCGCTCGACGCAATCGCCTGAGCAGGTTTCGAAGCAGATCCGGCGTGTGATGACGTCGATCGATCCGAATCTGCCGGTGGAGGGCTTGCGGACGATGGAGGAGCAGGTGCGGCGGAACATCCGCAGCGACAGGCTGGTGCTGCAACTGGCGTCGGCCTTCGCGGTGCTGGCGACATTGCTGGCGATGCTGGGGCTGTATGGTGTGATGGCCTTCGGGGTGGCGCGGCGGACGAGGGAGATCGGGATTCGGATGGCGCTGGGCGCGGCCTCCGGCAATATCCGGTCGCTGGTATTGCGGGAGGTTGGGCTGATCCTGGTGGTTGGCGTTGTGGTGGGGGTGCCGGCGGCGCTGGCGCTGGCGCGGTTGGCGGAGGCGCAGTTGTTTGGAGTGAAGGCGTTCGACGCGACGGTGGTGGCGGGGGCGATTGCCGCCCTGGCTCTGGCGGCGCTGGCGGCCGGATACCTGCCGGCGCGGCGGGCGACGCGGGTGAGCCCGACGGAGGCGCTACGGTACGAGTAGAGCTGCAGCCCTCTGATATCATGGTAGTTTCCGGCGGAAACACCTATGATTCGTCCATATCGCGGGGTCTATCCCAAAGTGGCGCCCTCGGCCTACATTGATCAGGCGGCCACCGTCATCGGTGACGTCACGTTCGGCGAACGGTCTTCCATCTGGCCCAGCGCGGTGGCGCGGGGGGATGTGAACTGCATCGTCATCGGCGACGAGACGAACATTCAGGACGGCTCGGTGCTGCACGGCGAACTGGACAAGTATCCGGTGATCCTGGGCGATCGCGTGACGGTGGGGCACATGGCATGCCTGCACGGGTGCGTGATCGAGGACGACGTGCTGGTGGGGATCGGCGCGATTGTGCTGAACGGCGCGCGGGTGGGGCACGGATCGGTGATCGCGGCCGGCGCATTGGTGCCGGAGGGCATGGAAATCCCGCCGGATTCGATGGTTATGGGGACACCGGCGAAAGTGCGGCGGCAGGTGACGCCGGAAGAGAAGGCGCGGTTTGCGGAGAATGCGCAGCGGTACATCCGATACCGGCAGGATTTCCGCGACGAAGCCGCGCACTAGGCCGAAACAAAAATGATTAAAGCTGTTCGTGGCACAAGAGACATCCTGCCGCCGTCCTCGGCTGTGTGGAACCATGTAGAGGCTCGCGCGCGCGAGGTGTTCCGGTCTTTCCGGTACCAGGAGATCCGCACGCCGATATTCGAATCGACGGAGCTGTTTGCGCGCGGCGTGGGCGAAGAGACCGACATCGTTTCGAAAGAGATGTACACGTGGGACGACCGCGACGGGGCGTCCATCACGCTGCGGCCGGAAAATACGGCTTCCGTGATCCGGTCGTATATCGAGCACCGGCTGGACCAGATCCCCGGGCTGACGAAGCTGTATTACATGGGGCCGATGTTCCGGCGGGAGCGGCCGCAAAAGGGGCGCTATCGCCAATTTGCGCAGATCGGCGCGGAGGTGATCGGGTCCGAGTCGCCGGTAGTGGATGCGGAAGTGATCGAGATGGTGCTGGAGGTGCTGGAGCGCTGCGGCGTGCAGGCAGCGCACCTGATCATCAACTCGGTGGGGTGCCCGAAGTGCCGGCCGGGTTTCGTGCAGGCGCTGCGGGATCAGTTGCAGACCGTGAAGGGGACGATGTGCGAGGACTGCCAGCGGCGGGCCGACACCAATGCCCTGCGTGTGCTGGACTGCAAGGTGCCGGAGGATCAGCCGACGATCGACGCGCTGCCCTCGATTCTCGATCATCTGTGCCCGGAGTGCGCGGCGCACTTCACGACGGTGAAGGAGTTGCTGGACGCGCGCGGGATTACCTATGAGATCCGGCCGCGGCTGGTGCGCGGTTTGGATTACTATACGCGGACGACGTTCGAGGTGACGCACGGTGCGCTGGGCGCGCAGAATTCGATTCTGGGCGGCGGGCGGTACGACGGGCTCGCGGAGTCTCTGGGATCGCGAGTTTCGGCGCCGGGGATCGGATTCTCCATCGGTGAGGACCGGCTGGTGATGTCGATCGAGGAGAGCCTGGACGCGGCATCGCTGACGCCGCTGGACGTGTTTCTAGTGCCGATGGGCGATGCGGCGCTGCACCATGCGGCGTTGCTGGCTCGGGATCTGCGGCGGGCGGGGTGCGTGGTGGAGTTGTCCACGGATCGCAAGCTGAAGCGGGCGCTGGAGACGGCGAATAAGCTGGGCGCGAGGTTCGCGTTGATTCTCGGAGACAACGAGATTGCGGCGGGCGTCTACGCGCTCAAGAACATGGTGAGCGGAGAACAGCAGAATCTGACGCGGGATCAGATTCGCGAGGCGGTTCTCCCTCACTGAGCGACAGCGGGCAACTGCATGCGTAACGAGCCGACGCGTCCGGTGGCGTGGTCGCAGAATGCGATCTTCAGCGTGTGCGCGCCTGGACGGATGCGCAATTTCCGGTCGTAGTTGAATCCCTCTCCATGGGTGCGGGTGGCCTCCGGAGGCTTGAGGTTAAGATTCACTTCGTCTGTGAAGTCGTCGAGCACTTTGGATTCCACCGTGGCCTGGACAAAGCGCACGTCGAAACGGCCCCGGTAACGGCCGGCGCCCTCCCCGAGTGTGACGGAGCCGGGCTCGACCGTGAGGCGG
This sequence comes from Paludibaculum sp., assembly GCA_036504135.1. Classification (GTDB taxonomy): domain Bacteria; phylum Acidobacteriota; class Terriglobia; order Bryobacterales; family Bryobacteraceae; genus Paludibaculum. The sequence continues at coordinate 597,618 of DASXVP010000014.1, read as the reverse complement.
AGGGCCGATTCCTCACCGCCGGCGGATGGCGTGAGACGCGCAATGAGGCCGATCTCCACGGCTTCGAGCGGGCTGAGGATGGCTTCGGCGAGCAGGCGGTTGCGGTCGGGCGGCGCGACGGGTTCGAGCGGGCGGGCCTGATAGCCGAGTCGGTGGCGGATCTCGATGCCGCGGCGGGCGGGGATCTTCACGCTGATGGACATGTAGCGGCCGTCCCATTTCTGATTGGTGGTGCGGTAGGCGAGGCGGTAGAAGGTGCGCGAGTCCGCCATGGCCCGGGTGAAGCTGCGGGCGAGGTCGTTGGTGTTCTTGAAGGACTGGCCGCCGGTTTCGGCGGAGACTGCGTCGAGGATCTGAATCGGCTCGATGGGGCTGCGACTCATGCGGCCGGAGGGCAGCGTCCTTCCGGTTGGAATCTCGGCCAAATAGCCACCGGGTGCGCGGACGCCGGCGGAGTCAATGGAGTAGACGGCGACGTTGGCGTCGTTCAGAGTGTCGAGGGTGGCATGCCAGCGATCGGGGTCGGTTTGAATGACCACCCTCAGGGAGAGTCCCGCCGTCATCCAGATGAGACTCTTGCGGCCGGGGAGGGCGCTGAGGTGGCGGCCGATATCGCGGAGACCGTCTAGAGTGGTGCGGATGCGCATGTTAAGCTCAGCGGATCCGACGGCCGCTGCGGCCCTCATCGCGAGCTCGGTGGGATTCGTGAGGACCGGCTCGGCCGCGCTGGCGCCGAGGCCTGCCATGGAATCCCCTGTTGCGCGCAGAGTGCGGAGGCGCTGCACGAGGCTGGTGGTGTCGGTGGAGTAATCGTGCAGAATCCGGATGCCGTATTTTCCCAGGAAGTAGAGACTCCACTGGGATTGCTGTTCGGCGCGCGAGATGACGCCGGCGGCCGCCTGCGCCGCGTAGTATTGCTCTTCGTAGCGGGCGTTGAAGCCATCGATAAGGACGGCGACGACGGGTGGACCGTCCCCTTCGGAGCTGCGGCGATTGCTGAAGAGGCCGGTTGGGAGGTCAGTCGCCTGCGCGGAGACGGCGCGCGGATCCACCTGGCTTGCGGAGGTGTGGACGCCGCAGAACTCGATGCGCTGGGGCCTGCCGTTCTCGAGGATGACGAAGTCGGCGGCCGTGAGGCCGGTGACGTTCTGGCCTGTCTTGCGGTCCCGGACGACGACGGGGACCTCGACCATGCGGGTTTCGACTCGAAAGCTGGGGGTCTGCGCGATGGCATCCCGACCAGCGACGACGAGTGAAGACGCGAAAATGAACTTCAATAACATGGCTACGCTGAAGCTATCCGGGTGAAATTCCGGCGTCAAGGGGGCAACAACCGGCGGGCCGGCCCGATAACCGGAGAGAGCCACCATGCCCGAGAACCCGTTGCAGTCCGCCGAATGGATGCCGAAGCCAGGAGACCCGCCCTTTGCGGGGCGCTTCACGATTTTGGACCGGATTGGCGAAGGCGCCACCAGCGTTGTGTTCAATGTGCCCGACAACGAGACGCGGCAGGTGTGCATGTTGAAGCTGTGGCGGGCGTCAACGGTACGGGACCCGGGGGCGGAGCAACGGTTTGAGCGGAAAGTGGAGCTGGGGCGGCAGATCGATCATCCGAACGTGGTGCATTTGTTGGGTGCTGATAAGGAAAACGGCCGGCTGCTTCTGGTGATGGAGTATGTAGGCGGGCAGACACTGGCGGAGACGCAGCCGCTGCTGGCGGTGAAGATCCCCGCGCGTCTTTAGTGCCGGCTGGCGAGCACTTCGTTGATTGATTGTTCGCTTTGAGCGCGCGCGAGCTAGCCAATAAAAGAAACGACCCTGCCGCGTGCCGCATCAGATCAATGTGCGGCCTCTTGAGATATCCCAGACCGTTAACGCGATGGCGTCGCTGGACTTTTCCGGGCTATCCGCTCTGCTGCTGAGTCCCATGCAAACGCAACGGACTTTGATGGATTGTCCGGAGTCCACATTTTACTTCCGCCCATTCCTCACACCGCTGGCTCCGGGTGAAGCTGACGACTACATTTTGTCTCCGCTGCGCGCCGACACGGCTCCCATGGCCCACATGATCTGTGCGCTGCTGGAAGAGTCCGCTTAGGCGAGCGGCACGCCCAGTACACCTCTTCTCAAAGATCCTTGATTATCTTGTTCTCCGGGCCGTGCGGCCGTGTCTTTCCCGGCAATGGCATGAAAGCCAAGTCAAGGAGACCAATTGTTCTATGCCCACGTCCGCAAACTCGCGCCGCTGGCGCTTCGTACTCTCGGTTTGGCCACAGAGCTACTATCCGCCCAGAGCGTCACTCTTTACGGATCCCTTTCCAATTTCGACGTGGTCATTGACACCGGCGCGGAGACTCAGGGTTTCGAGATCGAGTTCCACGGCGTAACGAACGTCTTCAGCTAATACAACTGGAACCGTTACGGAATGCCGGCGGTCACCCCGATGCTGGGCGGTGGGGGCATGTACATCCACTGGATCGCGCCCTGGGACGCGGCCCGCAGCGTCTACACGACAGGTACGCCGAATGCCGTTCAGCCCACGGTGATGACCGGGCATCAGTGCATTCAGGGGACGCTTGGCTACGACGTCAGCGGTTGCGAGCATTTCGGCATCGCCACCACCTGCAATCCCACGATGACGATCTATCGCTGGCTGGTGGCGGACCCGGCCAACCCTGGGCAGGTGAAGCCGTCGGGTTCGCTGGTGGCCATTGCCGCTCCCGTATGGAACATCCTGCCGCCGGCTCAGCCCGCGGAGGCTCCGGTTGTTGTGGCCGAGATCCAGGCGCCCATACCGGTTCCCGTAAACGCGGCGCCGGCGGCGGGCGCAGTGTGGAAGGGGTGGACCGGGGGCGGATGCTCCGGTTTGGCGCTCTCCTGCACGGTTAAGATGGCGGTTGACACGATTGTGACGGCCAACTTCCGCTAGGCTGAAGGTTCCATGCACCGGCGTCGGAGGATCGACGCCGGTGCGTTCCATTTGGTGCCGCCGTGATACGCTGGTTTTTTCACCAGAAATCACATGAGCAGCACCTATTCCATCACGTTGCCGGATGGCAGCATCAAGGTTGTCCCCGCAGGATCCACCTCGCTCGACGTCGCCCGCTCCATCGGGCAGCGTCTGGCCGACGACGCGGTAGCGGCTAAGGTCAATGGCGAATTGGTCGATCTGACCCGCCCCTTTGAGTCCGACTCCACCCTGGAACTTCTCACCTCCAAGAGCCCCGAGGCTCTTGAGATCTACCGCCACTCGACGGCGCATCTGCTAGCCGCGGCAGTGCTGGAGCTGTATCCGGGGACGAAGCTGGGCATCGGCCCGCCCATCAAGGACGGCTTCTACTACGATTTTGACCGGTCCTCGCCCTTTACGCCCGATGATTTGGAGAAGATCGAGCAGCGCATGCGCGAGATCCGCGACCGCGATCTGCCGTATGAGCGCCGCCTGGTGGCCAAGCCGGAAGGGCTGAAGAAGTACGAGGCACTCGGCGAGCCGATGAAGTGCGAGCTGATCAGCGAGCGCGCCGGAGACATCTTCTCCGAGTACACGCTGGGCCCACAGTTTATCGATTTCTGCCGCGGCCCGCACGTGCCCTCCACCAAGCGCCTCAAGGCATTCAAGCTGCTCTCGATTGCCGGCGCCTACTGGAAGGGAGACGAGAAGCGCCAGCAACTCCAGCGCATCTACGGCACCGCGTGGTTTTCGCAGAAGGACCTCGACGAGCATCTGCACAAGCTGGAAGAGGCCAAGCGGCGCGATCACCGGCTGCTGGGCAAGCAGTTGGACCTGATCTCGATCCAGGAGCTCGCGGGGCCGGGGCTGATCTTCTTCCATCCCAAGGGCGCGCTGGTGCGCAAGATGCTGGAAGACTGGATGCGCGAGCAGTACCTGCGCCGCGGCTACTCGCTGGTGAATACGCCGCACGTGATGCGCGAGTCGCTCTGGGAGGTTTCCGGCCACCTTTCGCACTATGCCGACAATATGTATGCGGCGATTGAGCTGGACGACGCCCGCTACCGGCTGAAGCCGATGAACTGCCCGGGACATATCCTGATCTATCGCGACAAGCAACACTCTTATCGCGATCTGCCGGTGCGGCTGGGCGAACTGGGCACGGTGTACCGCTATGAGCGCTCGGGCACGTTGCACGGGCTGTTCCGGGTGCGTGGCTTCACGCAGGACGACGCGCACATTTTCTGCCGCCCGGATCAGATTGAGGACGAGATCGTCAACTGTCTGGAATTTGCGGTCGACGTGTTAAAGACATACGGCTTCCATCGCTACAAGGCTGAGATTTCGGTTTGGGATGGTGGCAAGAGCGGCAAGTACGACGGCACGCCGGAGCAGTGGGCGCTGGCGGAGAAAGCTCTGCATCGCGCCGTGGAACGGGTTGGCCTGGAGGCCACAGTGATGGCCGACGAGGCCGCATTCTACGGTCCGAAGATCGACGTGAAACTGCTGGACGCGCTGGACCGGCCGTGGCAGCTTTCCACCGTGCAGTTTGACTTCACGCTGCCACGGAGATTTGAATTGGAGTACACCGGCGAGGATGGCGCCAAGCACCAGCCGCTGATGGTGCACCGTGCGCTGTACGGCTCCGTGGAGCGGTTCTTCGGCATCCTGCTGGAACACTACGCCGGAGCTTTCCCGACGTGGCTGGCGCCCGTCCAGGCCATCGTGCTGCCCATCGCGGACCGCCATCTGGACTACGCCAGGACGGTGCAAACCCAACTGGAAGCGGCCGGATTGCGCGTGGAGATTGATGCGCGCAGTGAGAAGGTGAACTACAAGATTCGCGAGGCTCAGCTCCAGAAGATCCCGTTCATGCTGGTGGTGGGCGATCGTGAGGCGGCCGATGGCAAGGTGGCGGTGCGGACCCGCAAGGGAGGCGATCTGGGCGCGCGCGCCGTGGCCGAGGTGGTTGCCGACATTGCCAAACTGGTGGCTGACAAGGCCCCCACCGAGTAGGGCGCATGCTCTATCTCCAGATTGTCCTGCTGGCGCTGATCACCGGCGGGCTGGTGTTTCTGGGGCTGATCATCGTATCGGCCCTGCATTATCTGAGGACGAGACCCCGTCCGGCGCTGGGCCCGACGCCGCCCATCAGTATCGTGAAGCCGCTGCACGGGATTGACGAAGGGCTCGAAGAGAACCTCGTCTCCTATTTCGAGCAGGATTACCCGGGCTTCGAGATCATCCTCGGCGTCGACACTGCCGAGGACAAGGCGTTGCCCATCGCCGAGCGAGTGCGCGCCCGTTACCCTCACATCCCGTGCCAGATCCTGGTGACGGGCAAGCCGCCCTACATCAACCCCAAGGTGTACTCGCTAGAGCAGTTGACCAACGCAGTACGGCACGAGCTTGTCGTAATGAGCGACTCCGATATTTGCGTCACGCCGGAGCATCTTCGAGTGATAGCGGCGGAGTTTGCGGATCCGAAGCTAGGCCTGGTGACGTGCCCGTACCGCGCGGTGCCCGGCGATAGTTTCTGGTCGCGGCTGGAGGCTATCGGCATGAACACGGAGTTCATCGCCGGGATTCTGGTGGCGCGCCGGCTGGAGGGGATGAACTTCTCGGTTGGGCCCACCATCGCCTGCCGCCGGCAGATATTTCAGGACATCGGAGGGTTCCCGAGGGTGAAGGACTCCTACATCGACGACTTCCTTGTGGGGCGCTATGCGCACGAGGCGGGATGGAAGGTGGAGCTCTCTTCCTACGTCATTGAGCACCGCATCGGCACCCAAACGTTCCGGGCTAACTGCAAGCACCGCGTGACGTGGCTGCGCGGGACTCGCTGTTCCCGCCCAGCGGGCTACTACGGGCAGATATTCACCTACCCCACGCCGTGGGCGCTGGTGCTGACGCTGATCAATTTCGCATGGTGGCCACTGCTGATTGCAGCCGTTGCGCTCCGAGCGCTCGCCGCCCATGCCACTGGTGAGTGGGTATTGAACGATCCTTTGACTCGCCGCAGCTGGTTTCTGGTGCCGGTGCAGGATCTCTGGAGCTGGTTCTTCTACTGGCTGGCCTATTTCGGGCGGACCATGACGTGGCGAGGGCGCAAGTACACGATCCAGCCCGGCGGGGATCTCACTCCGATCAGTTGACCTTGTATCGTGGAGTGAGTAGCGCCTGATGATCAACCAACCACCGTCCCCGCTCCTTCGCCTGCTGGAAGCTCCGGCGCGAATCCGTTATGGCGCGTCGCTGCTGTTGACGGTGGTCATAGCCGCCATTGACGGCAGCGCCTACACTTCAGTCAGTCTCGGCATCCTCTACATTTTCCCGACCCTCATCCTGGCGCCTGCCCTCAGCCGCTTTCAAATTGTTCTGATATCGCTACTTTTCACGGTTCTGCGGGAGCATTTTGCGCCCTTCGGGTATGAGCGGGAGTCTTTCGCGCGGATGAGCTACGGCATGGTGTCTTTTCTCGGCGCGGGGCTGTTTTCCAACGAACTGGCCCGCGGCCGGAGGCTCGCACTTGAGTATTCGGACCGGCTTCAGGAGCAGGTGGAACTGCGCCGCGAGGCGGAATCTCAGCTCCGTTCACTGATTGAATCCAGCCCCGCCGCCATCATCACTCTGGATAGCGTAGGGCATGTCGATCTTGCCAATCAGGCGGCCCACGATCTGCTGGCCCTGCCGCCAGGCTCTCTGATCAATGCGGACGTCCGCCAGTATCTTCCGGTGATGGCGGACCTGCTCCGGGCCGCTACCGATGATCTGCCCTACCGCACCGCTACCAATGCCCGGGGCCGCCGGGCCAATGGTGAGTCCTTTCTTGCCTGCGTCTGGTTTGCAACCTTTCCGACCCGGAACGGAATGCGTCTTGCCGCGATCATCACGGATTCTTCGGACGACCTCCGCGACTGGCAGGAGACGTCCCTGCAGAGCCTCCTTCGCAGCACGCGTGTGCTGGTTGGGTCGGTTTCTCATGAGATCCGCAACATTTGCGCGGCAATCGGAGTTGTCCACGCCAATCTCGGCCGTCTGCCCGGTGTCGATGCGACGGAGGACTATGCTGCGCTTGGCACCCTGTCCCAGGGACTTGCGCGTCTCGCCACAGTTGAATTGCAGGCCACCGCGGAGCAGGACATGGAGCCCGTCAACCTCGAGCAACTTGTCGAGGAGTTTCGAATCGTTGCCGGCCCCAGCCTGGAGGCTCAGGAGATCGAACTGTCCATCGAGTCTCCTCCCGTGCCTTTGCTGGTGTTGGGCGATCATCACGGACTCCTTCAGGTGCTGCTGAACCTGGTCCGCAACAGCACGCGCGCGCTGGAGGGCTCGGCCATCCGCATCGTGCGCCTGACAATTGCGCAGGAGCCGAGCGGCGTGATCCTGCGCATATTCGATACCGGCCAGGGTGTCGCCCATCCGGAGCGGTTGTTCCAGCCCTTTCAACAGGGCGCGGATGCGGTGGGCCTCGGCCTCTTTGTCTCTCGCGCTATCATTCGGGCTTGTGAGGGTGAGTTGTATCACGAGCCCACCCCAGAGGGCTGCCTGATGTGTATCCGCCTGAAGCCGTGCGCCGCCTTCGATACCGGCGCAGACTGGAATTCCATGGAGCATTCCGCATGATTCACGTTTTACTTGTAGACGACCACGCGCTCTTCCGCGAGTCGCTGGCGCGCCTGCTCGCAGTTAGCTCCGATATTCGCATCACCGCCCAGTGCGGCACGGTGGATGAGGCGCTCCATCTGATGGCCAGCCAGCCTTTTGATCTGGTGCTGCTCGACTACGAACTGGGCGACCGGCGAGGCAACGAGGTGGTGGCCGCGGCCCGCTCCAGCGGCTTCACGGGTAAGATTCTGATCGTTACCGTGGGGCTGACCTTGGCGGAGGTCCGCGCCATGATCGGTGCCGGCGTGTGTGGGATCTTCCTCAAGAACAACTCGCCGGAGCTGCTGATTGAGGCGGTGCATGGCGTCCTGCGGGGCGAGATCTGGATGGATCCCAAGTACTCGACCAGCATTGAGGAGCCAGCCACGGCCGAGGCTGCCCGGCGCGCGCGGTTCACGGAGCGCGACCGGCAGGTGCTGCGGGGCGTATTTGAGGGGTTGGCGAACAAGGAGATCGCCGAGCGCCTGCGCGTGTCGGAGAGCGCGATCAAGGCCTCGCTGCAGCAGTTGTTTTCGAAGACGGGCGTCCGGACAAGGTCGCAACTGGTGCGGGTGGCGCTGGAGCACTACCGGCGGGAGTTGCTGTAAACGGCGAGCCGCGCAACAGGCCACTCCCAGGCCCATCAGTCACAAGGAGGCGATGCGGGCGACCCGCCGCCGCCCGCCGGCGCGCCGTGCAGTGTGACGGCGCCGCTGCGACGTGTGATGAAACCGCCAGTCTGGTCTCGACGATCGAAGTTCCGGCTTGGCGCCGCTTCCGGCGTACCGCCAGGCGTACCACGGGTTCGCGCTATTCGCCTTTGCGTCGGAGCCAGCCGCCCGGGTTAAAGGTCATGATGTAGGCCTCGCGCGCGAGGTCCTGGTCAAATTCCTTGCTGCCTCCTGAATCGAGGAACTGGCGGACGGCAGCTAGCGGACCGGGGCCGAAACCGGGGTCCGTGGGTACGCCGTCCAGGTGCGTATCCTCCACCACCAGGTAGCTGCCCTTGCTAACCAGGGGGGCGTAAGCCTGGAGCTCCTTCACGACGTGCGCCATGCGGTGATCGGAATCGAGGACCACAAGGGTCTTGTGGCCCTTCACCAATTCTGCAATCCGGGCGACGATCTTGGGATCCGTGGAGCTGCCCTGGAGGAACGTGACGTATTTCTTCCAGAGCGGGTGGGCCGCCGCGGTCGTAGTGACATTCTGGACATCCACGGTGATCACCCGGGAGCTGGAGAGCTCCATGCCATTCAGCGTATGGGCCCAGTAGAGTGCGGATCCGCCCTTCCAGGTGCCGGTTTCCACTATGTACTCCGGCTGTGTTTCGTAGATGATCTGCTGCATCATCCAGAGGTCCAGCGGGTTCTTCTCCATCTGCACGTTGTGGAAGAACATATGCCGCCAGACTGGTACGTCATGGAAGAGCTTCATCATCTCGTGCTGTTTAGCGGGAGGCATGAGGAGGTCACGCTTGGCCAGCAGATACTGATAACCCTGGCGGGCGCGGACGGTCTCGGCCTCTCGGTCAAAGGGCGCCTCGGACGTGTGGGTGAGAGAAACCGCGACCGCGATGAGGCCGAGCTCCCGGCCCTTGTCCGGTGAGACGGATTTGTCGAGCTCAAATTCCACCACTGCCGGCAGGACAGACAGCGCCGATTGGGGGACCTTGGTGTAGAAGCTGTAGCGTCCGGCGGCTTTATAGGTCTTGCTGCCGACCTGAGTTCCGTTCACACGCGCGGTAAGCGTCACCGTGTTCACCTTCTGCATGACTTCCACGGGCAAAGCAAAATCCAGGACAAGATACGAATCCTCGGCGCCGGGCAACGGCGTGAGCGCCACGGCGAACTTGCGCGCGGTCCAGCGCCAGTCCCCCTCCGGTTCATAGAAACCGCGCAGGAGCAGCGGAGCCAGCGCCTGATCACTGATGACGACCTCGGACGCGGTCAACTTGGCGCCGGTGTCTCTGGCGCCTTTGCTCTGGGCCGCGGGGCGCGGCGGGTCTTTCTTCCTGTGGCACCCGGAGCAGGCGCACGCGACGACACAACCGAGGGCCAACCAGAGGATTCCATTCCGCATGACAGACAAGCTATCACTCTGATCCGCCGGGCGGCTACAAGGAGCGAGATCTGGTCCGGTGACAAGTTGCGGCAGAGGAGAACAGCGGAGTCTCCCAATGAGAACAGGCGCAGTAATCCGGTTTTGCCACACAGTGGACGATCCACAAGAGTAACTCAACCGCTGGCAGAGACATATGAGTTACGGGCGTACGCGAGCACGCGCGAACCACCCGTGTGGACGGTTGCAGCGATTGTTCCGTGCCTGAACGCTCTGGCGCTCGGGTGATAACGTCTGCCGTCGTGATGCTGCCGCGCAGCCGAATGATCAACTCCGCCCCGCTGCATTTGCGCATCGAGCGCGGCGGATCTCGCAGAGCACGCTTGTCGTGGTCTGGTGGTGGCAGGTTCGGGACTGGACGGCATGAGCTCCACCAACCGTTTGTGCCGATGTTTGTGGCGGTGGCGTGCCTGCACATGCTGGCATGCCTGGCGATCGCCTATCTTGCGCCAGCGGGCAGCGGCCGCGGGGCAATGTCGGCGTCCACCAGCTTGAGCGCCCATTTGATGGCCTCCCCATACATCTTCTGGACTTCGGGCCGGTCCCAGTTCTCCTCGACGTGTCCGATGGTGGAATAGAAGACCCGGCCTTTGCCATACATCTTTGCCCAGGCGACCGCAAAATCGCGATCCTGGCGATGTACGCGGGTGCCCGACAGATCGAGCCTGGAGGCATCGAGGCGTAGCAGGACGCGCGTGTCTTCGCGGGAGAAGTTCTTGACCTGATAGATCTCGTCGACCAGTGTAAAGGCCCGCGGCCAGAGGTTCATGCCGGGAAAGGCGGGGTCTTCGACGACGATGGGCGCGGCGAATGTATTCCAGGGGTGATCGTCGTATGTGCCGCCCAGCAGGTCGACAAATTCCGGCCACTTGACCCAGGTGATGGAGGCGCTATGGACGCCGACGAAGCCCTTGCCGTCGTCGCGGATGAACGAGAGGAAATCGGTGCGCTGTTGCTCGTCCATGGCGAGATTGCCGCCGGTGAAGAAGAGGACGGCGTCGAAATCGTTGAGATTTTTGGCGTTGTACTCGAGCTTCTTTTTGGTGAGCGGCTCCGTGTTGGTGCGGAGGTGCGTATCCCAGAGGCCGCTCTCGCGTCCCATGCGTTCGATGGTGGCCATGGCGTGGGAGATGGCCTGGTGCCGGTAGCCTTTCTCATCGGCGATGAAGAGGAGTTGCTTGCGGGCTGGCGGGGTCTGGGCGGCCAGGGCCAGAATGGAGATCGCTGCCGCGAGGAAGGGTCTCACCACGCATTTCCCTAGAGTCACCCAAAGTTCCTTTCGACAGACCTCAGCGAGGTGATAAACTCCCAATGCGACTCAATGATATCAGTCACCGGGCGGTCCGGAGACTCAGGAGAAGACACGATCATGAAGTGGATGACATTGGGAATTTCCGCGGCTCTGGCCGCCGTCAGTTTTGCACAGCAGGCTACCTCGCCGGCGAAACCAGTAGTCTGCCCGCCTGAAGGATTCAGTGGAGGTTTCACCCGTGGCTGTCCTCAGCGGCAGTTCGCCTATCCGGCCGAGATCTCGGCCATGATGGCGGCGGTGCCGGACAAGCCCTACGTGGCGCCTCTGAAGGTGCGCCGTGTGCTCGTATTGGGCCGGGCCGTCGGTTGGGTGCATACTTCCATTCCGTTGGCCGCGAAGATGGTGGAGTACCTCGGAGACAAGACGGGTGGGTGGATGACCACCATCACCTACGATGCTGCCGCGATCAATGCAGAGAACCTGAAGCAGTACGATGCGGTCTTTCTCGCCAGCACCACGGGCGCTTTTCTTGACGATCCCAACGATAAGGCCGCGACCGAGGCTCGCAAGGCAGCTTTGCTGGATTTTGTGAGGAGCGGGAAGGGCCTGGCTGGCATTCATGCGGCCACCGATTGCTACCACGCGAGGACGCCCGGCGCAACACCGGAGGCAGCGCCGGTTCTTTCCGGCACGTGGCCTGAGTTTAACGAAATGATCGGCGGGTTCTTCAAATCGCACTGGAACTACCCGACGCTGATCCCCGTCAAAATCGACGACCCCGCCAGCCCTCTCAATGTGATGTTTTCACCGCGAGGGTACGACATCACGGACGAGACCTATACTTTCGCGCAACACTCTTTCACTCGCAAGCGCGTCCATGTGCTGACAAGCATCAACTACCCGAGGATGAGCGCGGAGGACAAAGCCAAGGAGCCAGCCGCCACGAAGCGTACCGACGGCGACTATGCGGTGAGCTATATCCAGAAGGTGGGCGAGGGCCGTGTGTTTTACGAGTCGCACGGCCACGACGAGAAGGTCTACTATCTGCGGCCCTTCGTGGCTCATATGCTGGCGGGTATCCAGTATGCGCTGGGTGATCTGAAGGCTGACGACAGCCCAAGCGAGAAGTAGCGCAGGACGCGCGTCCGGGGTGCGCTGACAACGCGATATGCTGGCAGTGCACCCATGCGATACCTCTGCCTACTGCTTGTTTCCACCGCGCTGGCGGCCACACAATCCGAGTTCATTTTCGAAAAGGCGCCGTTCCCGTCCTGCCACGCCTCCACCATCGTGGAGCTGAAGAATGGCGAGCTGATGGCTGCGTGGTTTGGCGGCACGGATGAGGGCGCGAAGGATGTGGCGATCTGGGGTTCTCGCCGGTCGGGTGGGGCGTGGTCGGCGCCGGTGGAACTGGCACGGGAGGCGAATCAGCCGACCTGGAATCCGGTGCTGTTCCACACCATCGACGGGACGCTGTGGCTGTACTACAAGTTCGGGCCGTCGCCGATGACGTGGACGGCGGCGCGGCGGTTTTCGCGCGACGAGGGGCAGACGTGGTCTGAGATAGAGCGGCTGCCGGCGGGAATCCTGGGGCCGATACGGGCCAAGCCTCTGGTGCTGGAGGACGGAACGATTGTGAGCGGGACTTCGGTGGAATCCTACCGTTCCTGGGCGGTGTGGATCGAACGCAGCACGGACAACGGCAAGACGTGGACGAAGACGGGGCCGATCACTGTGCCGCGGACAGTGCCGCGGCGGAATCCGCGAGGCAGCGGCCCGGCGCAGGTGCCTGGGGTCTCGGAGTGGGACTTCACCGATGGGCTAATCCAACCGAGCGTGGTGGCGGCGGGCGGGAAGCGGCTGCGGTTGTATGCGCGGGCGACCTCGAGCATCGGGCGGATCTGCGTGGCGGAGTCGAATGACGCTGGGGTGACATGGTCGGCGGCGCGGCTGACGGAGTTGCCGAACCCGAACTCGGGGTTGGATGCGGTGACGCTGCGGGACGGCCGGATGGTGATGATCTACAACCACACGGAGCGGGGGCGCACGCCGCTGAACCTGGCGGTGAGCCGCGACGGTGAGAGCTGGACGATGTTCCAGGCTCTGGAGACCGAGCCGGGCGAGTATTCGTATCCCAACGTGATCCAGGGCGCGGACAGCGACCTGCACATCACCTACACCTGGAAGCGGCAGCGGATCCGGTATGCGCGGGTGGCGCTGGGCGACGTGCCTGCGAAATGACGGCAAAAGCGACACGATGCCCAATGATATGATCGTGCATTAGTTTCGCCCCTCACTCTCGTAATGCCCAGATCGAAGAAGCCGTCCGCTGTCCGGCGTGCCACCCCGTCCGATACCCATCGTAGGCGCGGGCTATTCGCGCGGTTCGCGGACCGCATCCCGGAGGTTTTCGCGCTCTTCGCACTGACACTGGGGTCTGCATATGCCCTGATCGTCCCGCCCCTCCAGGTCCCGGACGAGTTCGCACATCTTTACAGGGCGTATTCAGTATCGAGGGGCGGTTGCCTCGCTGAGACGGACATCCTGCTGCCAAACAGCATGCTCGAATTCACCCGCATTTTTCGCGGGAAGATCGACAGCGTGAGGGCGGTGTCCAGTGGCGAGATCTGGCAGCAATTCCGTATCCCACTGGACGAATCCCGAACCACCCGGGCCGGCTATCTCGTTGCCAACCTCTACAACTGCGTGCCCTACCTGGCTCCGGCGTCTCTCCTGCTCCCTGCTCGGGTTCTCGGTTCGCCGCCGATTCTTCTGATGTATCTAGCTCGTTTTGCCAACCTGATCGCGTTCGTCACTCTGACTTGGCTTGGCTTGCGGCTGCTGCCGGATTTCCGGCTCGCTCTGGCCGCCATCGCACTGATGCCGATGACGCTACATCAGGCAGCGTCAGTCTCCGCCGATTCCCTCACCTTCGCCGGCATTTTTCTGCTGCTGGCCTACATAGTGAGGCTGGCCTACGAACCGATGGTTGAACACGTCGGCCTGCCTCAGTTATTCAAGCTGGCGCTTCTGATTGGTCTGACAGCGTCCACGAAGTTCAGCCCTTGGGCGGTGCTGTTGGTGTTGCTGGTCCCAGGCCGGAAGTTCACCAGTCCGCGGATTCGATGGATCGCAGTTTCCTCTCTCTTGGCGCTTGGGCTGGGCATCGGGGCATTTTGGCAGGTCGTCAACGAGCCCAACCTCATCGTGCTCAAGCGTCAAAGACTGGACGTGGATGTCAACGTCGAAACGAATGTGAAACTGATCCGCCAGAATCCCGGCGGATTCCTGAAGTCGATTGGGCGCACTTTCTTAGAGCGGCACGAGGAACTCACGTCGGAGTTTGTGGGCAAGTTCGGCTGGCTGTCGGTCGAGGGGAAGCCATGGGTAGTGCCGGCGTATCTGATCCTGCTGCTCCTCGCGGCCGGGACGAGAACTGGAGATGCTTCACCGGGCTGGATCGCCCGGATTCTGATTGCCGTCCTCCTTGCCGTTGGCATCTGCTTGCTCTTCGTTGCCCTTTGGACTCTCGAGGCCCGGTCCGGTTACCGCAGCCTGTTCGAGAGGGATTCCGCAGCTTGCCAAGTGCCGGGGATCCAGGGGCGCTATTTCATTCCTTTCGCGTTCCCCTTGCTGCTGTTGCTAACATGGCGCAAGCCGCGGCTCCCGGCCGGCGCGTTTTCCGCGCTTGCCTTTGCCGTCATTGCCATCTGCAACGTCTCCAGCCTGGGCTCGATCCTGGAGCGGTTTTACACGCCGCGGTAGCGTCTGGCCGCACGACTGCGGGTTGGACTCACGTTCCGGGATTTAGAAATCGCCCGGACGGTGGCGGCGCCCACCGCCGGCGCTCATAATTGTATTAGAAGGAACGCTGGCGCCGAGACCGCGACTGATCACTATGCAAGAATTCTTTGGTCCGCTGCCCGCGCCGCTGATGATCGGCATTATGGTGCTGGGGATCACGGTTGTGCTTTTGGCCTGTATGCCGACGGCGTGGGTGGACAAGGCGCACAAGACGATCCAGAAGATGCAGCAGAAGAAGCCGTAGACCCGCGGTTTTGATAGGCTCAGAGGCGTCTATGCGCCTCATTTCCTGTTTCGCTCTACTCTTGATCTGCGCGTTCGCGCAGCCGTCGCCGAAGCCATCCCCGAAAACCGTGGAGGAGTGGCAATCCCGCAAGTTCGGGCTGTTCATTCACTGGGGACTTTTTTCAATTGCCGGCGGCGTATGGAACGGTCAGCCGGTGCGCACCGGATACAGCGAGCAGATCCAGGGCGAAGGGCGGATTCCGAAGGAAGATTACGTCAAGCTGGCCGCGCAGTTCAATCCGGAGAAGTGGGACCCGGCGGCGGTGGCGCGGCTGGCGAAAGAAGCGGGCATGAAGTTTGTGGTGCTCACGTCCAAGCACCACGACGGGTTCAACATGTTCGGAACAAAGCTGACCCCGTACAACGTAGTGGATGCCACGCCGTACAAGCGTGATGTGGTGAAAGAGCTGGCCGAGGCGTGCCGTCGCGAGGGGCTTAGATTCGGCGTCTACTATTCGACGATCGACTGGAACTATCCGGGCGCGACGCCGTCGGATCTGGGACGCAACAACAATCCGATTCCGAAGGCGCACGAGGATTTCAACGTGGGCCAGCTCCGCGAGCTGATGTCGCACTACGGGCCGATGACGGAGATCTGGTTTGACATGGGGGAACCGACGCCGGAGCAGAGCAAGCGATTTGCCGACACGGTGCATGCGGTGCAGCCGGAGTGCATGGTGAGCGGCCGGGTGTTCAATCATCAGGGCGACTTCACGGTGATGGGCGACAACCGCGTGCCGGAGTATGTGATTGACGAGCCGTGGCAGACGCCAGCGTCGGTGTGTCACGAGACTTGGGGGTATCGCTCCTGGCAGAAGCGGGATGATCTGCCGGGGAAGACAGCAGAGCACATTCTGAATCTGGTGAAGGTGGTGAGCCGGGGCGGCAATTACCTGCTGAACATCGGGCCGCGCGGGGATGGCTCGATTGTCGAGTTTGAGGCCAATGTGTTGAAGGGCATGGGCGCGTGGCTGCGGGTGAACGGCGAGGCGATTTACGGAGCGCAGGCGCAGCCGTTCCGGCAACTGGCGTTTGGGCACGCGACAGTGAAGCCGGGCAAGCTGTTTCTCTTCGTGCGAGAGAGGCCGGCGGACGGGCGGCTGACGCTGCCGGGGCTGAATACCAAGCTGACGCGCGCCTACTTCCTGGCCGATGCGGCGAGGCGGCCGTTGGAGATGCAGGGCGAGGCGATTCTCATGCCGGAAGCGGGACCGAAGAGTCCGCCGGTGACTGTGGTGGTGGCTGAGTATGCGGGCGCGCTGGACGTGATGCCGCCGGCCGTGGCGCCTGGCGGCGATGGCGCGGTGACGCTGAGCGCGCAGGCGGCAGACAAGTTCTACAACTACAACGGGCGCGGCTACTACGAGAAATCGACCGTGTACAAGCTGCAATGGAATTTCACGGCCGCGCCGGGGCGGTATCGCGTCATGGTGGAGCCTGCCGTGGCGGACGCCAGTGTGGAGATTGATGGGCAGCCGGTTGCAGATGTGGCGAAGCTGGCCAAACGCGGCTACCACACTCTGGCCATCACGCCGAAGAAGCCGTTTGTGAAGGGCGCGCGGCTAAGCGCGCTACCCGGCAGTGTGACCGTGACTCCGGAGAAGTGATCATGCCCATCACCAGACGCGAATTTGCGGGCTCGCTTGGTGCGGCGCCCCTAATACAGGGCTCGCAAGCAAAGCGGCCGAATATTCTGTGGATCACGTGCGAGGACACGGGGCCGCATCTGCACGCCTGCGGCGACGCGTATTCGGTGACGCCGAATCTGGACCGGTTGGCGGCGGGCGGATCGATCTACATGAACGCGTGGTCCAATGCGCCGGTGTGCGCTCCGGCTCGGACGACGATCATCAGCGGGTTGTATCCGCCCTCGACCGGCGCTGAGCATATGCGCTCGATGACGAGCCTCCCGGAGGGAATGAAGCTGTTCCCCTCGTATCTGCGTGACGCGGGCTATTACTGCACGAACAACGACAAGGAAGACTACAACCTGGTGAAGCCGCCGGGCACGTGGGATGATTCGTCGAAGAAGGCGCACTGGCGGAACCGCGCGGCAGGGCAGCCGTTCTTCTCGGTCTTCAATTTCCTCAGCACGCACGAGAGCCAGATCCGTATGCGGCCGCACACGTTGATCCACGATCCGGCGAAGGTGCGCGTGCCCGCCTATCATCCCGACACGCCGGAGGTGCGGCATGACTGGGCGCAGTATTACGACAACATCACGACGATGGACGCTCAGACGGGCCGGGTGCTGGCCGAATTGCAGCAGGACGGGCTGGTGGACGACACGATCGTCTTGTTCTATGGCGACCACGGCTCAGGGATGCCACGCAGCAAGCGGTGGCCCTATAACTCCGGGCTGAACGTGAGCATCGTGGTTTCCATTCCGGAGAAGCTGCGGCATCTGGCGCCGAAGGATTACGCGAGGGGCGGCAAGACGGGACGGCTGGTGGGTTTCGTGGATCTGGCGCCGACCATGCTGAGCTTGGCGGGACTGAAGCCGCAGCCGTGGCATCAGGGGCGGGCGTTTCTGGGGCCGCACGAGGCGCCGGCGCGGCAATACGCGCACGGCTTTCGCGGACGCATGGACGAGCGGATCGATTGCGTGCGGACGGTGCGCGACGACCGTTACGTGTATGTGAAGAACTACATGCCCCATAAGATCTACGGCCAGCACCTGGCGTATATGTGGGAGACGCCGACGACGCGCGTGTGGAAAGAGCTATACGATCAGGGCAAGCTCAACGAGGTGCAACGCAAATTCTGGGAGCCGAAGCCGGCCGAGGAGCTGTTTGAGCTGAAGAGCGATCCGGATGAAGTGAAGAACCTGATGGGCGCGCCGGAGCACAAGGCGGCGCTGGAGCGGCTGCGCGCGGCCCACCGCGAGCACACGCTGAAGATCCGCGACATCGGGCTCTTGCCGGAGAGCGAGATCCACGAGCGGGCCGGGGCTGGTACGCCGTATGAGGCGGGCCACGATGCGAAGAAGTACCCGCTGGAGCGCGTGCTGGCTGCGGCGGAACTGGCGTCATCGGGCAGGAGCGGAGCAGAGGCGCAGTTGGTGAAGATGCTGGCGGACGCCGATAGCGGGGTGCGTTATTGGGCGGCGATGGGGCTGCTGATGCGCAAGTCGGCGGCGCCATTGGTGCCGGCATTGGCCGATGCCGCGCCGGCGGTACGGATTGTGGCGGCCGAGTGTGTCGGGCAGTACGGCTCGGCGGAGCAGTTGAAGGCTGCGATGGATGTGCTGCTGCCGCTGGCCGATGCGGCGGCGCACGGCGCGTATCTGGCGATGCAGGCGCTGAACGCGATCGACACGCTGGGTGTGAAGGCCAAGCCGTGGCGGGCTGCCGTCGCCGTCCTGCCGGACGCGGCGCCGCAATCGCCCGAGCGGGTGCGCACGGAATACATCAAGCGATTGCGCGAACATATAGACAAGACACTGGCCTGACACTATGAACAGAAGAGCCTTTTTGGCATCGTCCGCCGCGGCATGGGCCGCGCCCTCGTCGCGCCGCTCCAACGTGGTGGTGCTTTTGGCCGACGACCAGCGGTTTAACACGATCCGCGCGCTGGGTAACAGCGAGATCAAGACCCCGCATCTGGATAAGCTGTGCGCCGGCGGCGTGGCGTTTGAGCGGGCGCATATCATGGGCGGCGACAGCGGCGCGGTGTGCATCGCCAGCCGCGCCATGCTGCTCTCTGGCCAGACTCTGTTCCGCGCGATGAAAAACGTGCACGGCGCCAAGGAGCGGGCGTCTGAGTTTACGCTGATGGGCGAGCACTTCAGGAATTCGGGCTACTCGACGTATGGCATCGGCAAGTGGCACAGTCCGCCGGCGTTGTTCAACCGCTGCTTTGAGAACGGGTCGGCGATCTTTTTCGGCGGGATGACGGATCAATCCAAGGTGCCGATCCAGGACTACGATCCCGAGGGCGTCTACGGGCCGGCGCGGGCCAAGATCGGCGGGAAGTTTTCGAGCGAGCTGTTTGCTGACGAGGCGATCCGGTTCATCGGGAAACAGGATGGCAAGAAGCCGTTTTTTCTTTATACGGCCTTCACCGCGCCGCACGACCCGCGCACGGCCCCGCCGTCGTACATGGAGCAGTACTCATCTGGCGCCATCAAGCTGCCGGAGAGCTTCATGGCGCAGCACCCTTTTGACAACGGCGAGTTAAAGGTGCGGGACGAGCTGCTGGCGGGCTTTCCGCGGTCCCCTGGCGAGGTATGCCGGCATATCGCTGCGTACTACGCGATGATCACGCACCTGGATTCGCAGATCGGCCGCATTGTGGAGTCGTTGAAGCAGAACGGACTGGAGAAGGACACGTTGATCGTGTTCGCGGGCGACAACGGTCTGGCGCTGGGCAACCACGGGCTGATGGGCAAGCAGAGCTTGTACGAACACAGCGTGCGCGTGCCGCTGATCTTCTCCGGGCCGGGCGTGCCGAAGAATCAGAAACGGAGCGGGCTGGGGTATCTGCTGGATGTGTATCCGACTTTATGCGACCTGACGGGCACAAAGACGCCAGGCAATGTGGAGGGCATCAGCCTGGCGCCGGCGATCCACAGCGCCAAGGGCGAAGGGCGGCCGGACCTGTTCCTGGCCTATCGGAATCTGATGCGCGGCTACAGCGATGGCGAATGGAAGTTGATTACCTACAACGTCAACGGCACTCGCAGGACCCAACTCTTCAACCTGAAGGAAGACCCGTACGAGGTGAACGATGTGGGCGAGATGGTGGAGGCGAAGGAGAAGATCGCCGAGCTCGTGGGCAAGCTGCGCGAGTGGATGAAGAAGGTGGACGACCCTACAGCCGCGGCTTGGGCGGCGTAATGCGGGTCCAGGCCGTGACGCCCTGGCGGCGCATCCTGCGGCGGAATACCTTGTCGGTGGCGGTGACGTAGAGCAGATCGAGCTTGGGGCCGCCGAAGACGACGTTGGCGATTGTGGCGGCGGTGGGCTTGTTGAGAATGGCGCAGACGCGGCCGGTCTGGTCGCAGACCTGAACGCCGGCGGCGGTGGCGAGATAGAGGAATCCCTCTGTGTCGACAGTCATGCCATCGGCCAGGCTGCGCGGGTCCTCGGGCATCTCCAGGCGGTAGAAGGGCTGGCCGTTGGCGAGCGAGCCATCGGCCTGGCGCTGGAACGACCAGGCCACGCGGCCCCAGTAGTCACAGACGATCACGAGCGACTGATCCGGCGAAAGGATGACGCCGTTGGGGAAGGTGATGCCCTCGTGAACGATGCGCTTGTTGCCCTTGGTGTCGATGAACCAGACTCGCTTGTCGCGCGGGTCGGTGACGTACATGGAGCCCTCGGCCGTGATGGCGATGTCGTTGGTGCGGATGTCACTGGCGACGGCGGATTCCGTGCCGTCCATCGTCCACGCCACGACGCGCTGGCGGCCCGTCTGACAGCCGTATAGCCGCCCATCGGGACCGAACATCAGCCCGTTGGTCCCGCCGGTGTCTTCCTTGAACACGGTGACCTTGCCATCCACGCCGGCGCGGTGGATGCGGTTGTTGGGGATGTCCGTGAAGAAGACGTTGCCCTGGCGGTCCACGGCCGGACCTTCTGTGAACTTGTAGCCCTCGCCGACCAGTTCCCAGCCGCTGGCTGGATCGGTGATCAGCACCGAAAACTGCCTGTCGCTGGCCGGGTTGCCCTTGGACGCGACGATGGGCTGGGCGGCATCGCGCCACAGCCAGCGGAGGGCGTCGGGGAGGATGGAGGCGCCGTGCTTGCTGTTGTGGGCCTCGGTGCCGGTGACAAACGTGTAGTCGTAGCCGGCGTATTTCAGCGCGGAGGCGAGATCCTGATTGGCGACCCACCACGAACCGGAGTAGGTATCGAGGTCCTTGTTGCCGTCCTGGAGGAAGACGCGCAGCGGCTTGGGCTCGGTCTTGCGGACGAGCGACGGGTAGATATCGGCGCCGCGGAGATTGGTGTAGCTGCCGATGAAGCTGAGCACGCGGCGGAAGGCATCCGGGCGGTGCCAGGCGGCGGTGAAGGCGCAACTGGCGCCGGAGCTGGAGCCGCCAATGGCGCGCAGATTGGGGTCGGTGGTGAGCGTGTACGACTTGGCCACCTCGGGCAGGATTTCGTCGATGAGAAAGCGGCTGTAGGCGTCGCTGATGGCGTCGTATTCGAAGCTGCGGTTGTAGCGCGCCTGCTCTGATTCGTTACGGGCGGGCAGAACTCCCGGATCGATGAAGATGCCGATGGTGACCGGCATTTCGCCGCGGTGGATGAGGTTATCGAAAACGATGGGCGCGCGCCAGGCGCCGTCCTCTTTGGCGTAGCCGGAGCCGTCCTGCAAGACCATCACGGCGGCCGGGGTGCCTGGCTTGTATTGCGCGGGCACGTAGACGAAGTAGTCGCGCACCGTGCCGGGGAAGATCGTGCTGGTGGACCAGGAGTGTTTGGTGACGGTGCCGCGCGCGACGCCCTCCTTGCGCTGGGAATCGGGGCCGAGGGTGTATTCGTCGGCGGCCAGGGCGGGGAGGGACGAGAGGGCTGCGAGGATGGTGCGGCGGGTGGGCATTTGGCTGAGTCTACACCAAACCCACTGGATCTGCCCGGGCGCCTGGGGCTACTGCATCGGGTACTGTATCTGCGCTTTGGCCTTGAACTGGAAGCAGTGGCGGCCCTTTGGATGACGCCATTCGTCCTGCACGCCGGGGGGCAGAGGACGAGACTCGGCGGAGAAGACGGCGCACAATTCGAAACGGGAATCGTCCAACTTGTGGTACTCGTACGGCGATGCACTGAAGGGTTCGATCCGTTTGAGCGGTCCTTCCAGCGTGGCTGGCAGAGGGGATCCAGATGGCGTGTTATTCAAGGCTCCTGCCAGTTGGTAGAGATCCTCTACTCGGCGCCGGTCTTCCGAAATCCTCCGCTGAGCGGCTGGCGTGCCGGTCTGCATGAACCCAAGCCCGAGTGTGAGGACAATGAAGGCGAGAGCCGTCACGGCGAAGCCCCGATGCCACCGGCTGGGCGCCATGGCGCTCCGGGCCAGGCCGCGATTGTAGTACAGGAAGACCGAACTAGCCAGAAGCACGACGATAAGGCTCTTCGCTGCAAATCGCAAGGTGAGTCCGCCCTGGAGAAACGTCGCTACAAACGTGACGAGGTCGCCAATGAAAATCAGCGCGGTGAGCAGCAGAGCGATATTGGTGAGCCACCGACGGAGAGGACTGGAGGACGATGCCGGGTTAGCTGACTGATCCCGCAGAATGGCGCGGGTGGCCCAGAGGAAGGCGGGGAATGCGACCATCAGCGCAGCCATCTGCCAGGCTACTTGCGACCAAGTCCACCGGTAGTAGTAACGCGGGTCCGTTGCGTCCGGTACCCAGCCATTGATCAGCTCAAACCAGAGGTTGCCTGTGGCAAAGACCCATGTCGCCAGCGTCGAGAAAGCCAGCAGGTGAAAGAAAGCTTCGCGGGCCGATTCCAGCCGGCCGCGGACCTCCGGAATCGGAAGGCCGGTGATTTCCACATAGTACCGACCGAGCGCCTGGTAGACATCGCCCACCTGCCAGCCTTGTTCCTTCAGCATGGCCACGAGGAACTCGTCGGATGCACCCTTCGCCTTAGCTGCGCGCAGAAAGTCGTCGGGAATCATGTGTCGCTCGCTCTCCGCCCAGAGTGTATCACCGGGGCACGGGAGCTGCTGGGTCAATGCGTCTTTTGGGCGAGCCGAGCCAGCACCAGATCCGAGCCGAACGGCGCGCGCTGTTTGCGGGCCAGCATGGAATTCGCTGCGTCGCTGCCCGCAAACCGCTCCGTCTGCGGATCCCACTTGAGCGTCCCGCCCAGGCGCATCGCGGCATGCGCTACCAGGCACGTGCTGCACGCCCGGTGCGCCACTTCAGCATCGGTCACAGGCGGCCGGCGTGTGCGGATGGATGTCAGCCAATCCAGGTGGTGATCATTATTCGGACTGGCGTGGAGGCGCGGCTCGCCCCCTTTCAATCCGGCCCGCAGCATCTTCGGATCACTCGCGTCGAACGCCTTGTTGCGCTGCCCCTCGGCCGGCTCTCCCGGCTGCCAGCGGCCGCGCGTCACCCAGATCCAGCCATCCTCGCCGACAAAGCGCAGGCCGTTCGGGTACAGATCGCTGATGTACATCTCGGCGCCATTGGCGTAGCGGGCGCGGACGTGATAGGAGCCGTGGACATCCCACAGACCCTTCTTTGGAAACTCTGCCAGCGCGGTGACCTCGACGGGCCCGCTGCGATCCAGATCCATCGCCCACTGCGCGATGTCGATGTGGTGCGCGCCCCAGCCGGTGATCATGCCGGCGCCAAACTGCTCGCAGCGCAGCCAGCCGGGCCGGTCGTAGCGTGCGCGCAGGTTGCCGGATTGCGGGTGGACTCGCTTTTCGGTGTAGTACACATCCGGCGTGGCGCCCAGCCAGGCAGCGTAGTTCAGGTTCGCGGGCACGGGCATCGGAGGCTCGTTGTCGCCGGCGGGGTCGTACGGCAGGCCGACGAAGATCTCCTTGATCCTGCCGATACGGCCGTTGCGGATCAGTTCGCAGGCCGCGCGGAACTGGGCGTCGGAACGCTGCTGGCTGCCCACCTGGAAGATGCGGCCAGACTTCGTAACCACGTCGGCCATCTGGCGGCCTTCCTGGATGGTGAGCGACGCCGGCTTTTGCAGGTAGATGTCCTTGCCAGCCAGCGCGGCCTCCATGGCCGGTTGGGCGTGCCAGTGATCGGGCGTACTGATGCAGACGGCGTCGATGCTCTTGTCAGCGAGAATTTCGCGGTAATCGGCGCAGGTCTTCACCTTGGCGTAGCTGTCGCTGCCGAATTTCTTGGAGTAGGTCTGCTCCACCAATTGCTTGGCATCGGCCAGACGCACGGTGTCGAGATCGCAGACGGTGACGAAGCGCGCCTTGTCGGCGTGGCGGAAGACGCCGGGGAACTCCGAGCCCCTGGCGATGCGTCCACAGCCGATCTGCGCCACCTGGATCAGGTTGCTGGGCGCGGCGGCGCCGAAAACCGATGACGGCACGATGGCTGGAAAGCCGGCGGCCGTGCGGGCTAGTAGGGAGGACTTCAGGAATTCGCGGCGATCGGTCACTGGCTTCATCGGAGACTCCTTTCGGGGCTGCCAGACAGAATATCAGGAACTCGGCGGGCCTCCGGCGCGGCCCCATGAAATCGGACGCGCCGCCCCGGTTTGTTAGGCTAGATGACAGAGGTAACAGTCATCTCGTTTCGCATCCTGGTGGCGGCGTTGTGCCTGCCCAATCTCGTTGTGTCCGCATCCTGGCAGTCCTCGGGACCCTGGGGCGGCAGCGCCACTTCCATTGCTGTGGACACCGCGCAGCCGCGCACTCTGCTGGCCGGCGCCCGCAATTCACTGCTGTTCCGGTCCACCAACGGGGGCGCTTCCTGGAGCCGCTTGGCCTTCCCGCGCCATTTCCTCGGCACTGTGGCCACTGTGGCGATTGACCCTTCTAATTCCAACTTCTACCTCGCGGGGTTGTCGGTGGACCGCTCAGCCTACGCCGGTGTCTGGTACAGCGAGGACGCCGGAGAGAGCTGGAAACAGGCCGAGGGGGTGGCGGGCATCTCGGTGGAGGCGATCGGTTTTGGAACAAAGGCGCAGGCCAAAGTGGTGGCCGCCACACGGGATGGCGTCTGGACCAGTATGGATTCCGGCCGGACCTGGCAGCGCATCTCCGCGCCGTGGAACCATGAGCTGCGCGGCGTCACCGCAGTGGCGATGGATCCCGTGGATGCCGACGTCATCTATGCCGGCACCACACACCTGCCCTGGAAGACCACTGACGGCGGGAAGACCTGGAATTCCATCCACTCCGGGATGATCGACGATTCCGACGTGTTCTCGATCTTTATCGACCCTGCACGGCCGCGGACCGTGCTCGCCAGCGCGTGCAGCGGCATCTACCGCAGCGAGAGCGCCGGCGAGGGTTGGACCAAGTTTCAGGGTATCCCCTCCACGCACCGCCGCACTCACGTAGTCCGGCAGCACCCGGGCAAGCCGGATATCATCTATGCCGGCACCACGCTGGGACTGCTGAAATCCGTCAACGGCGGCGCTTCCTTCCGCCAGATCAACAATCTTCACATTCTTTCCATGGCGTTTGATCCGCGGAACGGCAGCCGCCTGTATTTAGCCACGGAAGGGGCCGGCTTGTGGCGGAGCGAGGACGGCGGCGAGAGTGTGGAACAGATCAATGAGGGCTTCGTCAGCCGCCGTGCCGTCAGCCTGACCAGTTCGGAATCGGAGCTTTATCTCAACGTGATCCAGGATGGGGCCGCCGGCGGCGTGTTTCTGAGCTCCGATGGCGGAAAAGACTGGAAGCTGGCAGCCAGCGCTGTCACGCTCAGGGACAACCACGTCACGCAACTGGCGGGCTGCCCGGGCGCGCCTCCGGTGATCTTTGCCGGCAACGAATCCAGGCTGCTGCGCTCCAGGGACACCGGCGCCAAATGGGCTGAGCTCGCCAGCACGGGGACCGCGGGCGCCAGCCTGCGCAGTCTGGTCTGCATGCCCACCGGGGCCAAGGGCAATCCGGCGCTTTTCGCCGGCACGGATAAAGGACTGTTCCGGAGCAGCGACCTCGGCGCCGCCTGGCAACCGGTGAAGCTCACGACGGCGGCTATCCGGCACAGCGTGGAGGCGATCTACACCTCGCCCGCGGCGCCCCGCCGCATGGCCGTCCGCACCACCCAGGCGGTCTTCGTCTCGGAGGATGCTGGCGCTATGTGGCGGGTTCTTAATATACTATTCCCTGTAAGTCTCATTTACGATCTCGCGCTTTCGGAGAGCGCGGCGGGCACGTTCTTGCTGGCGACCGCTCAGGGATTGTACATCTCAGTCGATGGTGGCAAGACCTGGCAGCGAACCGAGAGCGGTTTGGCGCCGGGCACGGTCAGCACCTTGGCCGTGCGGCCGGGCCGCAATGGTGAGGTCTACGCAGCGCAGTTTGGCAAGGTGTACCGTTCGGTGAACGGGGGCCGCGATTGGGCGCTTCTGCCCCGGGCGGACATTCAGGAAGCGACATTGAGAAAGCTCGCGTTTCATGCGGGCGAGTCCCGGCGGTTGCTAGCTCTAACTCCCGACCTGGGAGTATTTTATCTAGACCTTTCCGCCGAGGAGTAGCATAATAAAGGGAGGCAGGTAAAGCCCTGATGATTAAACTTTTCACAACCAGTTCTCGCACTCGCACTTGGTCACGGACATTGGCAGCCACGGGTTTGGCGCTGGCCCTATGTACTGTGGCAGGCGCTCAGACTACAGCCGCGCCGAAGGCAGTGGCCGAAGGGGACGAGCGTCCCGACAAGGTCGAACTCGGCGTCTTTGGCGGTGGCAGCTTTTTCCAGCAGGTGAATAACGGACTCGGCACCAAGCACGTCAGCGGCGGCGCCGCCGGTCTGCGTGTCACTGAGAACATCTGGAAGTATGTCGGGTTGGAGCAGGCGTTCACCTACAGCGTGAACAACGTCAAGTTCCTGCGCCCCGTCACGCCAGGCGACCCCTCCTTCAACTTTGGAAGCCGCATCTACCAGTTTTCTTTGAACCCTGTCGTCTATTGGACTCCTCGCGGCTCCAAGTTCCGGCCGTTCCTGACTGCTGGCCCGTCGATGCTGAATTTTAATCCGACAGATACCGCCTCCGCGGAAGCCCGTTTTCTGACCAATGCGAAGTACGGCGCCCAGAAGCTGGACGATAGCCTCCAGGTCGGCCTGAACTATGGTGGCGGTGTGAAGTGGCACATCACGGACCGGCTCGGCATGCGCGTGGACGCGCGAGGAATCTGGACGAAGAACCCGACTTTCCGGATCCCGGACCAGTCCACGGTGGGTGTGTATATCCCGCGCGGCGACAAGCTGAACGGCATTCAGACCACGGTGGGCTTGACCTACTACCTAGGCAAGAAGTACGAGCCGCCGGTTGTCGTGGCGGCGCCTCCTCCTCCGCAGCCCCTCGCTGCCTTGGCGGCTGGCGCGTTGTCCGCCGGATCCGGCACACTGTGCCAGGGCCGTGCGATCACCATCCGCTCCGCTGGCGCCTCCGATCCCGCCGGCCGCGGCCTCACCTACAAGTGGAAGGTCAACGGCCAGCCGATGGGCGGCAACAGCCCCGAACTGACCTTCACCCCGGATCGCGCCGGCAACTACATGATCGAGCTCGAAGTTGAATCTCCGAACACGACTGGCATGCCGGTTCGTGTGGCGAAGTCCAACTCGCTGGCGCTGAACGTTCAGGAGTACAAGGCTCCGACTGCGTCCTCCTGCACGGCCACTCCGGCCGCCCTGCAGTATGGCCAGACCGCATCTCTCAACGCTCAGGGCACCGGCTCGGCCTGCTCCACCATCGCCTTCCAGTGGTCCGCCACCGAAGGCACCATCAGCAACGGCACCTCCGCCAACGCGACCCTCGACACCAAGTCGGTCCGCTTTGAGCAGGGCGGCAAGATCCAGTCCAAGACCGTCACTGCCACGGCGAAGGTCACCGATGATCGCGGCCAGTCTGCCTCCTGCAGCACCGCCATCAAGGTCGACTACATCCCGCAGGCCATCCGCTTCTCCGACGTGATCTTCGGCAAGAATGGCAGCCGCGTGAACAACTGCGGCAAGCGCATCCTGCTGGAAGAGCTCGCTCCGAAGGCGGCTGATCCGGACTACGAGATCGTACTCATCGGCCACATCGATCAGGACGAAGTCTCCAAGACCAAGAAGCCCAGCACGCTCGACATGCAGCGCGTGTTGAACGCCGTGGCCGTCCTCACCGGCGGTACGGGCACCTGCGCCAAGGTTGATGCCGCTCGCGTGAAGGTCGATTGGACCGGCACCGAGCAGATCTCCGACATGCAGCCCGGCCTCTGCGGCACCTCCACCCGGACGGCTGCCGACGAGCGCAGCTCCAGCAAGGTCTCCACGGCCGACCAGAACCGTCGCGTGGAAGTCTGGCTGGTGCCCAAGGGTACCAAGCTGCCGGCCGCGTTCAAGGACGCCAAGCCGCTACCCGCGAAGGAACTGAAGAAGCTCGGCTGCCCCAAATAAGCCTGGCTCTTCAATACAAAAGTAAAAAGGCCGGTCCCCGCAGGGACCGGCCTTTTGCTTTGCGGGTATCCTGGACTTACGGTGCCCAGATTCTTCTCTCAGCCCCGCCTGCCAGTGCTGGCCGTGATGGCAATCGTCATCGGCTATCAGGCGTGGCACTCCGTGGATGCGTTGCACTTCTTCCTGCGCGGCGTTGAGAGGCCCTTCCAATTGGACTCGGCCACGCCGGCGATTTCCGACCTACGGAAAGAAGCCGCCAATGCGGGGCTCAAGAAAGGCGATACGCTCCTCAGTATCAATGGCCAACCCATCCGCAGCCGGGCGGACGTGGCGGCACGGTTGCGAACAGCGCTCGCGGGCGACGAATGGGCGGTGGCCTTCGAACGCGAGGCGCAGCCGGGGCTGACGGTCTTTCGGCTCGCTCGCTTCAATAACGACGCGGGGTGGATGGACTGGATCACTGCCATCTTCACCGACTTCATCATCCGCTGGTTCGGCATCGTTCTTGCCTTCTTTGTACTCTGGATGCGGCCACGCGATCCGCTGGCCTGGCTGCTGCTCGCGCTCCTCGTGAGTTTCGGCTTCCTGGCGAACAGCGTCGGTGATGTAGACGAGGGCTGGCCGCTCCCTTGGCGCGCCTTCGCCATGTTCTACAGGGGCGCGATCGGCGCCAGTTGGCCGCTGTGGATGATGCTGTTTGGCCTCGATTTCCCCGATCCCCAATCCAAGATTCGTCTGTTCGGCTGGACTCGTTGGGTGTTGGGCGTCCCGCAAGCACTCCTCGCCCTGACGGTGGCTGTCTTCGGAACTCTACAAACAACGGTTGGACTGCCCTCGCGCGACTCGATACCCTGGCTGGCGGACCTGACAACCGTCGGCCTAACGCTGAGTTGCGCCTGCATCACCGTGCTATTCATCAACATTTCCTACAAGATCGCGAGAGAGAGGGCGCCCAACGCCAAGCGCCGGCTCAAGTGGCTCTACTGGGGAATGACCACCAGCCTGGGACCGATCTTTCTCTTCATCCTGTATTCCTGGCTCTTCCAGAAGAGCATCGATAGTCTGCCGAAGCCCCTCATCATCGCCATCATCCTTCTGCTATTCATCTTCCCCGCCACGCTGGCCTATGTGATTGTCGTGCAGAAGGCGATGGATGTCCGGGTTGCGGTGCGCCAGGGCTTGCAATACGCGCTGGCACAGCGTGCGATGGGGATAGTGACGGCCCTGGTGGTGATGGGTGTGATCTGGCTGACGTTCGAGTCCGTCACCCGCGATGGCATGCGCTCAGCCCGCCAACTGACCATCATTGCGCTTGCGGTGCTGGCGGTGGTCCTTCTGCAACGCGTGATGGCGAAGGCGCGCGGTTGGGTGGACCGCATGTTCTTTCGCGAGCAGGTTGAGACCGAGCGGGTTCTGGCCGAACTTGGTGACGAGGTCCGGCACATTCCGGACGCCGAAACTCTAAAGGAACGCGTGTGCCGCCGCATCTCGGAGGCGCTGCACGTGCCGCGTGTGGAGATCCTCGCCGATGCCGCTGGCGCCGGCTTCGAGCTCGCGCTGCCCATCTCATCCGGTCGCAGCCACCTCGGCGTGCTCGGCCTGGGCCCCAAGCTGAGCGAGGAGCCCTACTCCCGCTCCGACCGCCACCTGCTCCAGACCGTCGCCACCCAGGCCGCCCTGGCGCTGGAGAATGTCCATTTGACGCGGATTGTGGCCGAGGAGGCCACGCAGCGCGAACGGCTGAACCACGAGCTGGAGATTGCCCGCGAGGTGCAGGAACGCCTCTTGCCGCAGCGTCCGCCCGTAGTGCAGGGCCTGGAGTTTGCGGGCAACTGCCGCCCGGCGCAATCCATCGGCGGCGATGCCTACGATTTCTTCCTCACTCGCGAAGGACATCTGATGGCCACGGTGGCCGACATCTGCGGCAAAGGAGTGCCGGCGGCGCTGCTGATGGCCGGATTGCAGGCCTCTCTGCGCGGACTGTGTGCCGGCGGCGTCACCGATCTGGGTGAGTTGATGAACCGGCTGAACGGATTGATGTGGGAGTCCACGCCCCGGAACCGGTTTGCCACGCTCTGGTGCGGCCAGTTTGATCGCGCGGCGCGCGTGTTGCATCACGTCAGCGCCGGACACGGCGACCCAGTTGTGGTGCGCGCCTCTGGTCTTGTGGAGCGCCCGGCCTGCCGCAGCCTGGCTCTCGGACTCACTCGTGCGTCCAGTTACTCCTTCGGTGCGCTGCAGATGGAGCCCGGCGATCTGATCGCCGTCTGTACCGACGGCGTCACGGAGGCCCGTAACCCGGCCGGCGAAGAGTTCGGCGAGGACCGCTGGGCCGCGGCTGTGGCGGAAGCAGCAGGCTTCACCCCAGAGCGGATCGTATCCCATGTACTGCACGCCGTGGACTCCTTCGCCGCCGGCGCCGAACAGCACGATGACCTCACCATCATCCTCCTCAAGGTGCCAGCGTGAGCAGGTTCATGGTAAAGTACAAAAAGACCCGTCCAAACCTCTGCGGAGAGGTGGCTGAGTGGTCGAAAGCAGCGGTTTGCTAAACCGTCGTAGGGTGTAAAGCTCTACCGAGAGTTCGAATCTCTCCCTCTCCGCCAGTCTCAGGCTCGGCTCTCCGCCAACAACCCAGGGGCTCCACCCAATCAACATCGTTCAGGCTGCGGAAGGCTTGCTGCACTTGCGCCAGGCTCTTGATACGGCGCGCCACGTCTTCGGCGGACAAGCGGCTCATCGGCTCGCTGGTCCGCACCACATAGATGCCGTCCAAGTGAGTTTCGAGCTCGATGAAATTCTGACGCCCGGCCCTTCAAAATGCGCCATCGGCCATGGTGAGCTCAAAGTGTCTGGCCATCTTGAACCGGTTGAGGACCTTGTCCACTTTGAGCCCGATATGAGCTTGCGGCAGGAGCGACGTCTTGCGGCAGCGCTCCTCGGCCAGTAGCGGGTCGAAGCACACCATCAGCCGTTCACCGGGGTAGTCGGGAGAACTGATCTCGGTCAGATTCCACTTCTTGCTTTGCACGTGCGGGTTGCTGTGGCCATATGCACCCTGCCGTTTTTGGCAGGCTGTGCCTGCTTTATGGGATAAGTACGCAACTAGCAAGTGTTGTCTTGCATATTTCGTGGCTATATTTGGAAGTGTCAAGACGAACCAACCCCATACAGCAGTAGGGGTCAACTCAAAATCGTCCAGGAACTTCGGGCTAGAAAGTGGTCGTTGTCCGGGCCGTGTCTTCTCCGGTTGACCACGGAGCCGATACACCAGCGAAGAGGTGAATCGAATGGATCTCGCCGTCGTCAACCAAGTGGATCTCCTGTTCAGACCGTTCGCCTCCGTTTTCCACCTCGATCCGATACTCACTTCGGCCGTAGCGGAAGGTCAGTGAGTAGCCGGGCCAGCTCGCGGGAATCATCGGCTTGATGGACAGACTTCCGCCTCGCAGCTGGAAGCCCAGCACCTCCTCCAGCCACACTCGATACATCCAACCTGCCGAGCCGGTGTACCACGTCCAGCCACCGCGTCCCACTTGACCTTCTAGCGAGTAGACATCGGCCGCCACGGCATAGGGCTCCGCCCGATAGGTGGCGCAATCCTCCGGTGTGCGGGAATGCTCAATCGGATTCAGCGTCTGCAGAACCTCGACAGCGCGGTCGCCGTCTCCCATACGTGCAAACGCCATCGCAACCCACAGGGCCGCGTGGGTGTACTGGCCGCCATTCTCGCGCACACCCGGCGGATACCCCATGATGTAACCAGGATTCGGACTGGATGTGTCGAAGGGTGGCGTGAAGAGTAAGACTAGCTGCTCCTTCTCGCGTATCAGATACTTTTCGACCGAACGCATCGCGGCGGCGGCCCGATCCGGGTTGCCGGCGCCACTGATCACGGACCAGGACTGCGCTATCGAATCGATGCGGGCTTCCTTGCTCTCCCGCGAGCCAAGCGGCGTTCCGTCGTCGAAGAAGGCCCTCAGATACCACTCTCCATCCCAGGCGGTAAGGTCAACCGCCGCGCCATATCGATCTGCGCGGGCGAGATACCGTGAGGCCAACTCCCCTTCGCCGCGGTTCTCACAGACAACGGCGAACTTCTTCAGGACGTCCGCGAGAAACCACGCCAACCAGACACTCTCACCTTTCCCCTCGTCCCCTACGCTGCTCATGCCATCGTTCCAGTCGCACGTGCCCATCAGAGGCAAGCCGTGGGACCCGTACGTGCTGCCCTTCTCAATCGCCCGGCGGCAGTGCTCGAAAATCGTTGCCTCCTCGCTCGAAACCGGCGGCTGAGAATACACTTCGCGCTCTTCATCCTTGAGGGGCGGTCCGTCGAGAAACGCTGCCGTGTCATCGAGAATACTCGTGTCGCCCGTGACGTCAACGTATTGGCACACTGCGAACGGGAGCCACAGAAGATCGTCCGAGCACCGGGTGCGAACGCCGGCGCCCGACGGAGAATGCCACCAATGCTGCACGTCTCCTTCAGTGAACTGCCGCGAGGCAGCACGTAGAATGAGCTCGCGCGCAATCGGCGCCGCGGAGTAGATCAGCGCCAGCGCGTCCTGCAACTGGTCCCGATATCCGTATGCGCCACTAGACTGGTATAAAGCCGAACGTCCCCAGATGCGGCAGCTCAGGGCTTGATAGAGCAGCCAGCGATTCATCATCAGGTCAACCGAGAGAATGGGAGTCTTGACTTGAATCGTGGTGAGGAGATTCTCCCACCATCCCCGCGTCTCGTCGAGTGACCGCTCAGCGTTCCCCGGGTCACGATACTGTGCAATCAAACGCCGGGCATGGTCGGCATCATCGGCCTGCCCCAGTAAACAAATCACCGTTCTTTCTTCCCCTGGGCCGAGTTCGAATTTCGCCTGCAGCACTCCGCACGGATCCAGCCCCGGACCCGCTAGCCTGGCAAGCGACACTCTGCCCAACGATGCCGGGGCCTCCGCTGAGCCGTTCCGTCCGAGGAATGCGGTTCTGTCGCCCGAATAGGAACTGGGCTCCGGTGTCATGGCCGCGAAGGCAATTCGGCGTCCATAATCCAGGTGATAGGGATTGCTCGCGAAAAGGGCCTTCGCCTTGTCATCCCAGAAGGAAACGACATGCATCTGCGTCGCCTCCCGATCCGTGCCGAGCACCAACTCCGAGTAGGTTGTCACCGACAGGCGCCGCCTTTGCGAGGATTTGTTCCTGATCCGCAGACGCTGGATCCGCACCGGATCGGCTCGCTCAGCGTGTACGGGCACAAACGTCATCAGCGTCTGCTCCAGTGAATGGCTGTTGTGTTCGATCTCCGTGTAACCCTGACCGTGCCGGGCGCGATACGCATCCACTTCGCGCACCGGCAGCGGCGTTGGCGTCCAGTGGACGCCGGTGTCTTCATCCCTGATATAGATGGCCTCGGCGGCAGTGTCCAAAACCGGATCGTTGCTCCAAGGTGTCAATCGGTTCGATTGGCTGTTGCCATACCAGCAACATCCGGCGCACGCTTCGCTCATGATGGCGCCGAACACCGGATTCGCCATTACGTTGATCCACGGCAGCGGTGTGGAAACACCGGGACCAAGGTAGATCGCATACTCGCGCCCGTCGGCCGTAAATCCTCCCATGCCGTTGAAATACGGAAGCTCCAGGAAAGGCAGTGCCCCCGTGGGCTGCTCCTCCCGCCGTTTGACCGGCAACAGGAGGGGCAACGAAAGCCCTTCCGGTGGCCCGCTGAGCTGTTTGGCCAGAGGACCGCGCACTGCACCCATCGTGGACCGGGCAACGGTGAGAATCAGATTCAGATCATCTTCGGAAATCTGGTCCGTCTTCAATAGGAATGCACCGCCCGGCTGCTGCGTCCCAGTGTGCAGGGAGTGCGCTTCCACAAGACGGAGCAACTGCTGGTGGAGCGGTTGGTCATAGCTCGCCGGCTCGCGGTTGAGAATTACCAGATCGGCTTTGAAGCCCCGCAGCCGCCAATAGGTATGCGCAACCAGCAGTTCCCGTACCAGAGGAAGTCCCAGTGAATCGTTGACCCAGACTGTCGCAATCGGCAGGTCGCCGGAGATGCCATGAGCCCACAGTCTCGACTGCGTCTGCACGTTCCGGCGGAGTCGTTCCGCCGGCGCCCGCAGCCGGATGTTGGGATAGATGAGATGGCTGGCGAGTTCGCCAAAGCGCATCGCCTCGTCGCCCTGTATGCCTAGATACCTGTACTCCAGTTGCGCGTGCGACCATGCCAGTTCGAACGCCCGGCTGCTCACATCCGGATCTCTGTATTTGACGATCAGCCGCAGCAGTTCCTCCCGCGTGGCCGCCGCTACTGTTATCAGCGTGACCTGGGCTTGCTGCCTCGGCTCCAGAGAAACGTGCCGTCTGATCGCGAACATGGGATCCAGCACGTAGCCATCGGTCTGGCTCAGAGACATGCTCGGGTTACGCCATGTGCGTCCTCGCCCAAGGAAGCGCGCGCGGTCGGTTTCAAATTCGAAAGAGCTGTCGCCCTCCGGAGTTTGAATCATCAATTGGGCCACCCAGATTGGCGATTCATCGGCAGACCGCGGCCGGCGCCAAGCCAGCAGCGCGTGCAGTTCAGGCAGCGCTTCGGTCTGGATAAACAGCTTGTTGAAGGCCGGATGCGCGCAGTCCGCGCTGTGAGGCGCCAGGCTCAATTCCGCGGCGCTGGTCAACTCGATCATTCGGGTTCGCGAACCCTGATTGACCAGCGTGATGCGGCGTATCTCAGCATCGTCGTCCGGCGATACCGTCACGTCCAGGTGACTTTCAATGCCCATCCGGCGGAGACGGAACTCGGCCCGGTCCGCGCTGAACGTCGCCGTGTAGCGCGGGTCTTTGACGTTCAAAGGTTGGTGCGCCACAGACCAGAGCGTGTCACTCTCCTCCTCGCGGAGATAGATGAATGTACCCCAGTCATCCCGGGTGGTATCCGAACGCCATCGCGTGATGTCAAACTCGCCCCACCGGCTGTAGCCGGCGCCCGTGTTGGTGATCATCAACGCATAGCGGCCATTGCCCATGAGCTGAACGTACGGGATGGAAGTGTCTTCGTCGAACACCCGGTATTCCGGCGCCGATGGCCCCGACACCAGACGCACCGCCACCTGATCTGTTGGACGGTGAACCAGCATCGAAGGCACGGCCGGGATCCGCTCAAACAACAACGGCTCAACGGCCTTGATCCGGCGATCTGCATGGAAGCGCGTCCGCATGATGCCCCGGTTGAGCACGTTGTTCAGGGCCATCAGACTCATGCCCTGGTGGTGCGCCATGTACGCGTAAACGATAACGCCCTTTCCGCCCCGCCGTTCCTCCTGACGCGTGTAGTCCAGCGCCTCATAGAACCCCATGTGGCCGTACATGCCGGCTTTCATCAACCTCTTCAGGTTCTTGACTGCCTCGGCCGGGTTGACCAGAAGCGCCAGCGCCGTGGCATAGGGCGCTATCACCAGATCATCTTCCAGCCCCCGCTTCATGCCGAGCGACGGGACGCCAAACGCCCGATATTGGTAGATCTTGTGTGCATCGATCGCGCTGTATGCGGATTCCGAAATACCCCAGGGCACTCCACGGTCCTTGGTGTATTCCATCTGCCGTTCCACCGCCGCTGCGCAGGCGTTCTCCAGCAGCGAGTTTCGGAAACTGCGAGTAAATAGGAGCGGCATCAGGTACTCGAACATCGTGCCGCTCCAGGAAAGCAGCACCTGGCCGTGATCCGACGTATACGGACGGCCAAGCGCCAGCCAGTGCTCCACCGGTACGTCGCCCTTGGCGATCGCCACCAGACTGCCCAGACGCGCTTCGCTCGCCAGCAGGTCGTAGTGCGCAGCAACGTTCAATGGGCCGCCCACCTCATATCCAATGGCAAACAGCCGTCGCTGCGCATCATAGACGAACCGCATGTCCATGCCTTCAGCCAAGGCATTGCTCATCTCGCCCAGATGGCCGCAGCGTCTCATCAGCTCCGTCGACGCTGTACGAGCCTTCTCGAACTCCGCCCTGACTTCTGCAATCCAGACCGCGAGGTTGGCTGGTAACGGGCCCTTGTTCCCGGCTTCCTGCAGGATGTCGCCAAGTAGGCCGGTTTCACCACGGGCTACCGAACCCCAGGACGGCAACTCGCGCAGCAGTTGCCGGCGGGCTGCAATCGCTCTATCTCCGAGGGGCTGAAGGAACTCGTCCGGCGGCGCAGCCAGAACTTCCAGCCAGCTGAGATAGTCGGCTGCGTGTTGAATCCAGCCGGCAATCTGCCGTTCGAGCTGCGTGAACCAGTATGCTCGCTCTCCCGTCGGCTGATCGCTCCAACGGATGGTTTCCGTCAGCTTGCGGGCCGGCTCCACAGCGAGCCGGATCCGTGCCAGAATCTCGATACCCGACGACTCTTCCTCCAACAGGCCGCGTAACGCAGCAAGAGGAACACGAGTATTGTGGTCGGACGAGAAGCGCTCCGTAATGACGGCCAGCGTGTCGGCCAGGCCCCGCAGGGCGCGCGAATCCAGTTGCGATTCCGTATCCAATTCCTCAGACGCCTGCTGCAGTACCCACAAGCTCGCGATGAGATTCCCGCTATCCACCGTTGACACGTACCTGGGCGGCAGCGGTTCCAGAGTCCGGGTGTTATACCAATTGAGCAGGTGACCTTCGCAGGTTTCCAGCTTGGCCAGCGTTTCGAGCGTGGCGGTACAACGGTCCACCATCGGGCCGACGGTCAGAAACCCGAGATCACGGGCTGATACTGCTGACAGCAGCCACAGCCCGATGTTCGTGGGCGAGGTACGCTCCGCCACCTCAACATGCAACGCCTCCTGGGAATTGTCTGGTGGTAGCCAGTTGTGGCTGGCGCCGACCAGATCATCGAAGTAGCGCCACGTTTCGCGGGCGATGCGCCTCAGGAAACGCTGGTCATCAGGATCGATCCACTCCGCTTTTCGGACCGCGCTTCGTTGCTCTCTGATCCAGTGCTGGACCGCCGGCGCGCCGACCCAAAGCACCAGGAATGGAGCCCAGGCCGGGCCCCAGAGCCGGCCACGGAAAGCCAGGGCCAGCATGAATGCCGCGGTCAAGGCCGAGATCAGGAAGAAGTGAGCTCGGAAGGGATCCAGGTGCAGGCGGGCCGCCTGGTACGACATCTCAGCCGTCTGCCACTCCAGGAGGTGGCGCTTGCTGACCTGAAGCCGGTATAGGACACGAACGATGGCATCGACGGAAAGATAGGCTTGATGCGGCAGGAAGGTAACCTTCACCAGCGCCCGATTCAGGTCACTCGTTGCTTCCCGCCATGCCCACGCATCGCCCCGCCATCGCGCCAGCACGCGGCTGAGGATCTGGAACAGGAGAGGAACCACCAGGGTTAGCACCACGATGATGCTGGCCGTCGCCGGCGCTGCGTGCGAAGTCCAACTGAATACCAGCAGCACCAGACAAGCCACCGGCAACAGGCTGCGGCGCAGGTTATCGAAGATCTTCCAGCGATTGATTCCCGTCAGGGGATTTGGTACGGTCTCCACGCCCGTTGCGTCCGGAACTCGGGGCAGGCACCAGGAAGCGATCTGCCAATCGCCGCGAACCCATCGGTGTTGCCGCTTGCTGTAGCTCGTATAGTCATACGGGAACTGTTCGAACAACTCCACGTCCGTGGCCAGCCCAACGCCGACATAGGCCCCTTCAATGAGATCGTGGCTCAGCAAACGCTGCTGGGGGAAGCGCCCGCCAAGTATCTCGTGAAAGGCGCGGACATCGTAGATGGCCTTGCCATGGTAAATGGCCTCGCCGAACAGATCCTGATAGACATCGGAAACCGCCTGGCAATACGGGTCCGTCCCTCGCGCGTCAGTGAATAGCCTGGAAAAACGCGAGGCCGTCGCCGATGGGAGCGTGATGCTGACGCGCGGCTGAATGATGGTGTAACCGCGGGCGCGATTGCGCCCGTCCGCAGTCAGTTCCACTCGGTTCAGCGGATGCGCGATGGTCTCAATCAGTTTCTGCGCGCTGCCGTGAGGCAGTTGCGTGTCTGCGTCGAGAGTGATCACATACCGGATCTTTTCCGGCAGCGTCCCGACCCGCAGAAAACCCCAGTTCTCCTGGCCGTTCAGAAAACTGTTTAGTTCCTCGAGTTTCCCTCGCTTCCTCTCCCAGCCAATCCAGCGGCCCTCCGTCTCGCACCACGTCCGCGATCTCTGGAACAGCAGGAATCGGCCATTGCCGTGGCGCGCATTGAGCTTCTCGATGCATTTCATCGCCAGGCCAAGCAACCCGTCGTCTTCCGCCATTTCGCGCTGCTCGGCATCGGCGAAGTCAGACAGGAGTGAGAACCAGAGATTGGCGTCCGGGTTCGCTAAGAAGCGTACCTCCAGCTTGTCGATCTCGTCGCGAATGGAGTCTGGAGTCAGCAGCATCATCGGGACTACAACGAGCGTGCGGCAGTCCTCCGGAATCCCCTCCTCCAGCGACAGCTTCGGCAGCACGCGCGGCGGGAGCATCCATGTGAGGAACATCTGGAGCAGGTAGGTGGCGAGTTCGCTGGCCGGGAAGAGAGCCAATATTCCCAGGGCCAGGAGCATCCATTGGGACGCGACTCCTGCGCTTTCCGCCGCCAGCCGGAAAGCGGCCGAAAGTGCGGCCGTCAGCGCGACGAGTCCCCCGATGTAGAACAACGCCGGATGCCGGTCCATGAGCCGCAGCCACAGTTCGCGCCACGGGACGTTGCGCCGCAGCCGCTTCTCCAACTCGGGCAGTCCATCATCGATGAGGTAGTAGGCAACGCACCCCTTCCGGCTCGCTGGCGGTGCCAGGTGCGCCATGTCCACGGCCAGTTGGGCGACCTCCCCTTCGGAGGACCTCGATTGGCGCGCCGCTGCTTCGACTACCCTACGGCATCGGTCCCGCGTGGCGAAATCGCTGTGACCGTGAATGCCAGCCGGATCCAGCCGCAGTATCGCCTCCATCCGGCTCACAGCCTCGACGATCTTCGGGTACTGCAACTCGGAGAGCTGCCGCAGACTCCCGATCGCACTGGCGATCAACATCAGATCGTTGGCTTCTTCGGCGTGCTCACCCTTGACGATTTCGGCCAGGTGGTTGTCCGTCTTCTCCTGAATCCACTTTTGGATCGGCGCCAGCGCGGACTCTTTCTGGTACAGATGCTCACCGAGGCGTGCGATGAAGTGCGGGGATAGCTCGTTGCCACGACGGCTGAGCTCGGCAACCATCTCTTCGAACTGTTCCGGAGAGCGTTCCGCCGCGTTCAATACACGATTGGCCCAGAAGTCCGCGAGTTCCTTCTGGTGTTGGCGAAGGCTTGCCAGCTCGGATAACCGCTGCAGCCGCTGCAACAGCACTAGGCGCAACATCGGTGGAAATACCCAAAGCTCCGCGATGGTCAACGGAGACTCATGCTGATAGGCGTCCAGAAAGCTGACGATGGACTCCGCAGTGACCCTGTGGCCGGTGCGGTCGATCAACTCTGCGGCGAGGTGGTAGATGCGCAGCCGGATTGGACAACTCCGGTCCTTCAGCACCGGCAGGATGTTGTTGTGATTGTCGGGTAGGTTATGCCGGATGTCGGCAATGTTCAGACGAACGAGGTAGGCATTGTCCAGGAGCCATTCGGCTGCATGCGTGATGCCGTACTCCAACCGAGCTGCTTCGGCCAGATCGGCCCGGGCGCGTTCGATGACGAGCTCGCCTTCTCGCAGGATCGGCAATAACGATACAGACCGGGTGGACGACTCGATTTCGTGCGTAGCCGCCAGCGCCACCGCGCAATCCGGCAGACTCGCCGTCGTGGCTGGTTCCGGCTTCTGCTCGGCCGTGATGGTCGAGGCAGTGAAGCCAGGCCTCGATCGAATCGCGAAAACGGTCGGATGACCTATACTGCTCAGGACCGCGATAACGTCGCTGGTTTCATCCTCCATTGCTTCGATGACAACTAGGCTCTCTCCGGGAAGTACAAGTCCCCGATACTCCCGAAGAATCCTGTCCCGAATTCCGAGCCCCAACCACAGCGTGCCGAACCAGACGATCAGAGAACTGGACAGCGCCGCCAGGAGCGTGGTCTGAGCGGGGAGCTCCGCGATAGCACCAAGGACGGCGACTGCGCAACCAAATGCGATCCCGGCTGTGGTGCGTTGAAGAGGGCCGAGCTGGTCATGAAAATGCCTCAGGCCTCCGTCAGGCGTACGATAAATGACGGCTGAACGCCGGAAGCCTTTCTTGCGAGCCTCATGCAGAGCCTCCTCGCCGTGTTCATCGCCGCGGTAGAACCCAAACACCACTCGGGAGTAGCGAGATCTCCAACGTGTTTGATATGGAGTAGGCACGCTTTCCGCCTAGCCGTTCGCCCGGGCCGCCCAGGCACCTAAACTCCCGCAGGATCGTCGACGGGCACACGCGTCCATCCACGCCCTGATCCTGCGTCCAGGCACACTAAGCCACGAGTTCTTCATATCTTATCTTAAGCAAGGCAATGTCCATGACGGACCGGCGACCGCAGCCACCCCTCCTTCGCGCCCCGAGCCCACCAAACAGGCTCACCTCCCGCCACCCCCGCCCAGCGCGGCCGCCGGGGACAGCGCAAAGGCAGCCAGGATTGTTGGCCATATTTTGGCGGATGACCATATTTGGTCAATTCCGCCTCGCCGGCTCAGAGGCTTAGAGGGCCGCTCAAGGCTCCAATCTGGAGATGCGGACCCCGAAAATACCCCATACCCTTCCAGCAATTCAGTAACCGCTCCCCACGGAGCGCCAAATAGCTGGTCCGGTTGCCGTTCTTGGGCGGACGCGATCCAACACGATGCCCCAGCGAGGGAATCGCAGGCTTCACGACGAGAAGAACACGACCCTTGATCTACTTGAATCAGGTACTTTCTACACGGGGCCGACCGTAGCCGATCCATGCGAGGGCGTCCCTCCACCTCCCGAAGTTGTAGCATGAGAGGCAGATTATGATGCCCTCTCAAAATAACCAGTCCCCTGGCCGCCGCGCCTTTCTCCAAACCGCCACCGCCGCCGCCACCCTCGGCGCCGCAAGCCTCGCTTCCGCGCAGGGTGTGGCCGGCGTCGCCCGCCCGCTGAACGAAAAGGAGAAACTCGCCCGCATCGCCTCCAACACCTGGCCCATGCGCTCGCTCTTCAAGAGCCGCCCCTCCACGCGCCCGGTCAATCCGCAAACCGCCGCCTTCCGCAAGAAATACGGCGAGCTCACCATGCTCGATTTCCCCCAGTTCACCAAGGACATCTTCCCCGGCGTCTGGCACATGGATCTCTGGTCTTCGCTCTTCGGCGACGTCACCGATGACTCCATGTTCGCCGCCACCAAGGTGACCGTCGGCGAGAACACGCGCACCATGTACGAGTTCGATCCCTCCACGCCCAGCTCAAAGAAGTGGCTTACCCAGCTCGCCGGCAAAATGGCGGCCGGCGGCGTGCTCTGCCATCACATCTCCAACAACGCTCCGCGCGACATCTGCGACCTCGATGAGGAGAAGCGTAAGGCCGGCATCGCCGTTGCTAAAAAGTGGCTCGACGGCGCCGCCATCCTCGGCGCCAAGACCATGCGCGTCAACACCGGCGGCCCGCGCATCGCCCCCAACGCCTCCGCCACGTCGGACTACCCGCGCAACGACGAGATCGTCAAGCTCCTCAAGAACGCCATCGACTCCTTCAAGGAAATGGCCGACTACGGTGGCAAGCTCGGCGTTAAGGTCACCATCGAGAACCATTGGGGTCTCAGCGCCAACCCCATCAACGTCCGCGTCATCCTCGACGAGGTCAATCACCCCTTCTGCGAAGCCTCACCCGACTTCTGCAACTGGGAGCACGAATACATGCTCTACCACGGCCTGGAGGCCCTGGCGCCCTACACCCACTCCACCGTCCACGCCAAGTACTGGAACCGCTGGAAAGAGGTGGACCTCCAGCGTTGCGTCCGCATCATGACCAACGCCAAGTTCCAAGGCATCTTCGCGCTCGAATATGAAGATGGACCGTGGGACGGAGTCGATGGAGCCCGCCACCTCTTCAAAGAAGTGATGGCCGCGCTGTAACGAATCTCTCCTGAGCCCAATGGGCGTGTGACGGAGATGCGGCAATCCAAGCCGCCCCGTCACTCGCCCTTCTCACCGGCGATCGCTGCCCAACTCCTCCAACAACCTGCCCAACATCGCTGTCTTCTTCTCGCTCAATCCGGCAAACTGCCGCCGGTGCAGCGCGGCAATCTCGCCATCCAGAGACTTCAGCAGCCCCACTCCCTCCGCCGTGATCCCCGCGCGCACCACCCGCCGGTCGGCCTGCCCGCGGCTGCGCTCAATCCAGCCCAGGCCGGCGAGCCGGTCGAGCAGGCGCGTCAGGTCCGGGTCCTTCGCGATGAGGCGGCTGGCGATCTCGCCGCAAGAGAGCAACTCGGGACGCGCCCCGCGCAGAATGCGCAGCACGTTATACTGCGCCGCCGAAAGTCCGTGCGGTTTCAGCAGTTGCGCAAGCTCCTCCAGCAGCGCGGCCGCCGCCCGCTGCAGCGCTACATACGCATCCTGTTCCTGGTGGGCGCCCATTACTTGGCGGCCTCCACGACGGCGGCGTTGGCCATCCCGACGAAGGCATCGCGGACCGGCCTGGCGTCGTAAGACGAGCCCACCATGAAGACGCCGACCAATTCCTTCCCCGGGTCGATCCATCCATAGGTGCCAAACGCGCCGCCATGGCCAAACGTGCCGATGCTCTGGCCCGTCAGCATGCCGGCGTTGGTCTTGGTGACCTCCCAGGTCAGGCCGAAGCCCGTGCCCGGATTGTGGCCGGCCTGCAGCTCTCCGGTGTGGAGCGCCGTCATTGTCTCCACCGACCACGGCGAAAGGAGCCGCTTGCCGTTGAGCACGCCGCGATTCAGCATCATCTGATAAAACTGCGCCAGGTCCCAGGCCGTGGAGTAGAGCGCGTATTCGGGCCCCGCGTACTTCGCCCCCTTGCGGTAGAGCATGGGATCGCCGGCGAGAATCGACGCCCCCTCTTTGACCAGTTTGCCCCCCTTGGTCCCGTAAATCGGGGCAACGCGCGACTGCTTGTCGGCCGGCAGAAAGATATGCGAATCCACCATGCCCAGCGGCTGGAAGATGCGCGTCTCCAGAAACTTCTCGTACGCCATACCGGACTGCACTTCAATGATGCGGCCCAGGATCGCAATCCCAGGGTTCGCATACTGCCACTTCGTGCCCGGCTCGAAATCCAGCGGCTGCTGAGAATAGACCAGGCACGCCTCGGCGAGAGTGCGGTCCATCTTTTCCAGGATGTCGCCCATGCCGGGGGCCGCCGCGCCCATGCCGGAGGTGTGGCTCATCAGGTCGCGCACCGTCATGGGTCTGGCCGGCTTCTTCAGCGTGACCACTCCGTTGGTCTCTGAGACCTTCACCATCTGCCCGCGGAACTCCGGCAGGAGCTTCTCCACGGGATCGCTCAGCCGCACCTTGCCCTCCTCCACCAGCATCATGATGCCCACGCCCGTGAAGGGCTTGGTCATCGACATGATCTGGAAAATCGTATCCGGGCGCATCGGCTTCTTTGCTTCCATGTCCTGCCAGCCGACGGCTTCGAAGTGCGCCAGCACGCCTTTGCGCAGCACCAGCGTGATGGCGCCACTGACGGCTTGCGCCTCCGCCATGGCCTTCATGCGCGGGGCGATTTTCTGGAGTTGGGCGGCATCCATGCCAGCCTTGGCGGCATCCGGGGCGGGCGGGGCGGCCAAAAGGAGTGCGGCGGCGAGAGGGAGGGCGAGAGGGAAGAAGACGAATCGGCGTGTCATGGCGGTAATGGGGGCTCATCGCGATTATACGCGCACGAGAGACAAACAGGGCTGACGCGCGAAAGTCGAAGCGCCATAATTGAGCTATGCGTCTTGTCACCTATATGAGCCCCGGTGAGATGGCCCTGGCCGGCGTCGTCGTCGAAGAGAAAGTGTTTGGCCTCCAGCCCGCCGGATTCACCAGCGTGCTCAGCGTGATTGCGGGCGGTGCGGCCGCCCGGGCGTCCATCGCATCCTACCTGAAGGCGGTCCCTCCGGCCGCCGGGAAGGACATGAGCCGCGTCGTCCTGCTCGCGCCGATTCCCAAGCCGCCCAAGCTCATCTGCGTCGGCCTGAACTACCGCGATCACGCCGCCGAGGCCAAGATGGAGATCCCCTCCGTGCCCACCATCTTCAGTAAGTTCAGTTCCGCAATCACCGGGCCCGGCGCGCCCATCATCCTGCCAAAGAACTCCACGAAGCCGGATTACGAAGCCGAGTTTGCAGTCGTCATCGGCACGGGCGGCCGCCACATCCCCGCCGCCGCCTGGCGCGAACACGTCTTCGGCTATATGTGCCTGAACGACGTGAGCGCACGGGATTTCCAGCTCGCTACCTCCCAGTGGCTCATGGGCAAGACCTTTGACACCTTCGCGCCCTGCGGGCCCTGGCTCACCACCGCCGACGAAATCGACGATCCCCACAATCTCGACATCAGCCTCACCATCAACGGCGAGAAGCTGCAGGATTCCAACACGAAGCACCTGATCTTCGGCATCCCCGCCCTGATCGAATTCCTCTCCAGCGCCTTCACGCTGGAGCCTGGCGATATCATCACCACCGGCACCCCCGCGGGAGTCGGGTTCTCCAAAAAGCCGCCGCGCTGGCTGCGGCCAG
Organism: Paludibaculum sp.; assembly: GCA_036504135.1. Classification (GTDB taxonomy): domain Bacteria; phylum Acidobacteriota; class Terriglobia; order Bryobacterales; family Bryobacteraceae; genus Paludibaculum. The sequence continues at coordinate 552,836 of DASXVP010000014.1, read as the reverse complement.
GCGACGACGTCGTGGTGAAAATCCAGGGATTGGGCGAACTCCGCAATCCGGTCGTGGCGGAGGCCTAGCCTGTTTTCCCGGCGTACGCCAGCCAGCCTGGAGCCCAACCGGCTCAGCAACACTCTCGACGCCCTCCGGGCCGCCGGGGCGCCGCTGATTGATCTCACCGTCTCCAACCCCACGCGCGTCAACCTGCCCTACCCGCGTGAGGAGATTCTGGCCGCGCTGCACGATCCCGCCGCGCTTGGCTACGAGCCCACCGCGCAGGGGTTGCCAGCGGCGCGAGAGGCTATCGCCGAGTGGCACGCCGCGCAGGGCGCCCCGGTTGATCCCGATCACATAATCCTCACCGGCAGTACCAGCGAAGCCTACGCCTGGCTGTTTAAGCTGCTCTGCGATCCCGGCGACAACGTCCTGACGCCAAGACCGTCCTATCCTCTGTTCGAGTGCCTGGCCGAGTTGGAGGGCGTCGAAGTCCGCCAGTATTCGCTGGTCGAGGAACTCCGCTGGGGTATCGATCTCAACGCACTCGAAGCGCGTGTCGACGAACGGACACGAGCCATTGTGGTCGTAAATCCAAACAACCCCACAGGTACGTATCTGAAACAGAGCGAATGGCTGCGCCTCCAGGAATTTGCGGCCGTACGCGGCTTGGCCATTCTATCTGATGAGGTATTTTTCGATTACCCCTGGCAGCCTGATCCCTCGCGCGTTTCCTCACTCCAGGGGCCGCATTTGGCGCTGACATTCACATTAAGCGGTCTTTCGAAAGTTGCCGGCCTGCCGCAGATGAAACTCGGCTGGATTCATGCCGCCGGACCGCCGGCGGCGCGCCGAGAGGCTTTGGAGCGGTTGGAGTGGATTGCGGACTCCTATTTGCCCGTCAGCGCGCCCGTACAGCATGCGGCGGCCCGCTGGCTGCAATTGACACCCTTCATCCAGGCCGGGATCCGCACGCGGACCATCGGGAACCTGGCTGCCTTCACCCAAGCCATCGCGCCCGAGAGCGGTTGGCGCGTGCTCCCTTCGGAGGGCGGGTGGTGCGCCATCCTGGAGGCGCCACGGTTTCATGGCGAAGAGGAGTGGGCGTTAATGGCATTGCAGTCCCATTTCGTCCACTTCCAGCCCGGGTTTTTTTATGATTTTGACCGTGAGGTGTTCTTGGTCGCCAGCCTCTTAGTCGTGCCGGAAGTGCTGGAAATTGCCTTGCGGCGCCTGACGTTTTTGTTGAGATAATCAGGCTGAAATATCGTCTATCCGCTTTTCCTGCCAGGGTATTCAGACCTGGTTGACTGGAATGTAGACCGAACGGTACACTGCTCTCAGAGGCATAGATGACAAGCGTTACAGAGACTCCCCCCATCGCACCCGCTTCCATACGCATCCTTCTTCTGCTTGGCCCTCCCGGCTGCGGCAAGGGCACCCAGGCGGAACGTCTGGCCGCGTATTGCGGAATCCCCGCCATTTCGACGGGTGAAATGATCCGCGCCGAGATCCGCGCCGGCTCCGAGTTGGGCCGGATCGCGGCGGGCGTCACCATTACTGGCGGCCTGCTAGGCGATGATCTGGTGAACAAAATCGTCCGTTCCCGGCTCACCCAGCCAGATTGCGCCAACGGCTTCATGCTCGACGGATACCCGCGCACCGTGGAACAGGGCAAGTTCCTCAACTCCCTGCTTCAGGAACTCGCTCTGCCGCTGCCGATAGTGGTGCATATCGACGTTCCGGCGCAACTCCTCATCGCCCGCACCTGCAACCGCCGGTATTGCGCGCAATGCGGCAGCATCTACAACATCGCCAGCCATCCGCCCAAGAGCGCCGGCCTGTGTGACACATGCAACATCGAATTGCAGCAGCGCGCCGACGACTGCGAAGATACCGTGCGGAATAGGCTGGTGTCTTACGAGCGAAGTACTGCCCCTCTAATTGAGTTTTATCGCGGCGGATCCTATATCCGGATTGATGGTACCAGTACACCCGATTCAGTATTTGAAGCGATTCAGAAATCGTTGGTATGAGATTGATTCTGCGCGGTCGTCCCCCTCGTTTGAGGGGGACGCGACCCCCTCAAATGATCTAGTTCCCCCCCTCCCCTGTACCCTAGTAACAACCCACGGTCTCCTGTAATTGTAAAGAACGCTCTATCGGGAGCGCGTTCGAGATCAGGAACGAGCCGGCGAAGATCGGCCATTTCTCGTTAGTGGGGAGAAACCACGGATGTCAGTAGGGCGACCGAAAATGGATCGGCAGTTGCCGCACTGCCGAGTAGAGAATCTGAGTTGCAATGAATGCGTCTCACACGCGGCGACGAGTCTGGCGTCTATCGCCAGCGAAATGAATGGGTCAGCGGTGCGACAGCTCTTTTTTGCGATGTACCCGGCTGACCCGTGCCTGATGATGGCCTCCGCCTTCCTTCAGGCTTACCAGAAACAGCGCAAACCTTCTAACAGAGAAGTAGGCTTGCCCATAGCCCGCGCGGCAGTGGCCTGAACCCGTTCTCATGACGTGGCGATGGTTTGCTGACTGCGTAATGCCCATCGTACTATTCCGTCCTCGTAAATGACGGCCCCTACTTTTCCGCCGGAATCCCACGCGCCGGGCGAGACGGTCCCATCCCGTTTGCCCGGCGCCCCCTGCTGATCCTCCCCGTCCCATCGCTCCGCCCCCCGCCGCCATGCCCACCAGCCCCCGCGGGCCTGAATTGGGCCGCGGCAAAACATTAGGCTTGGACCTTGTTCGTGCCGTTTAAGATGGTTGTACAGCCGTTATGCCAGTCCAGCAAGCGCCCCATACCGCCAGCCTGCCCGTGCCGCCCCACTTCTTTCTGGCACTCCTCCTGTTGACTGCGCTCACCGCGGCGCTGGTCAATCCGGGGAACATGGGCAGCCTCGATCCCTCTCGCCGTCTGCAGCAGGCCCACTCCTGGTGGACCGGTGAGCCCGAGGTGGGGCCGGAGCCTTACAACCAGGGTTGGGGCGCACCTGATCCGCAGGGCCATAGGCGCGTCACATTCGGAATGGGCCACGCACTCATTCTGCTGCCAGCCGATCTAGCCGTCTCCGGCCTGATCCGCATCGCCAGCCTGGCCTATCCACTGGATCCCCCAACCGCCAATCTGTTGCGGCATGTCCTGGTGGCGTTCCTATCCCAGACCTTTATTGGCTGGGCCGCGCTGTCGTTTGCCTATCTGCTGCTGCGCGCTCTCGCGTTCGCTCACGGCATTGCCACGTTGGGTACCCTCTCGCTGCTGTTCGTCACCACATTCCTCCATTACCTCCAGATCTGCCAGGAGAACAATCTGATGCTGGCGCTCTCGCTGGCCGGGTTGTACGGAGTGACCCGCTGGCTCGATACCGGCGCCGGGCGCTTCGCCGCCCTGGCCGGCGCCGCGTTTGGCTACAGCCTGCTGATCCGTCTCACCACGCTCGGCGACGCCGGCGGCGCCTTCCTCTTCCTCGTCCTCGCTCTCTGGTGGGGCCCCCGCCGCCCACTCGCGTCACTCGCCTGGTTCCTGCCGCCCTTCCTGGCCGGCTGCCTGGCCGAACGCAGCTATCAGTTTCTTCGTTTTGGAGTGTGGACCGGCACCTACTACTCCTACGCGGGCGTTCAGGCACTCTTCCCGCCAAGGTCCCCCGGCAGCGGCTATGGCTCCTCGCTATGGATGCCGCAAAACTCCATCTTCCTCTACGACCCTCTGCTCCCTCTGCTCCTCACACTCCTGGTGGTGTTCTGGGCTGCCACTGCGCCGAAAGTAAAAGCCCTCGCCCTGGGCGCGCTGGCGACCCTGGCCGTCTACATCGTCTTCCATGCCGGCTACCTGTCGCCCACCGGTGAGCATTCCTGGGGCTCGCGCTATGTCCAGACTCCGGTCCACATCCTCTGTCTGCTGGCCGTGCCGCTCCTTTGCACCCACTGGAACGCCCTCTCGCGGGCCGCGCGCACTGCCGCACTCCTGTTGATCGCCTGGAGCGTCATCCAGCAGATCGCCTCCCTCCTGCTCATCATGTCTCTGGAAGTGAACTACCTGGATGACCGGAGGTCGGATTGGTCCATCCCGCGCCGCTTCTACCACCTCTGGCTGGTCTTTAGCGGGGCTGCCGACACGCACTGGTGGCTGAGCCGCTTCCCGCCCGAGTGGCGCCGCCTGAGCCTCTTGCCGGCCCAGTTAGGCCTACGCTACCCGCTGCTTTCCCGCCTGGCCACCGGCGCCTGGTTCGTGATTCTCGCCGCACTTCTGATGCACATCCGCCGTATCCTGCGTCAGGCCCTTGGAGGTCCACCCTTTGTCCGCTTTACTGAAGTTCTTCGAGCTCCTCGCCCTCTCCATCTGGACCGGCGGCCTGGTGCATGATCGCTGGCTGGCGCCCTCCGGCGCAGCTTTCCCGCGGGTGGCGTTGATCTGCTGTGCGGCGCTGGCGCTCGTCCAGGCCGCACGCGGTCTGCTCTGGACGTGGGCCGGCATGACCACTCCGGCGCTCGCGCTCTTTGGCGCCATGCTGGTGCTGTGCGCCTGGCGCGCGGGCCTCACCCGCAGCTTCGGCATACTCGCCGTGCTGCTCGCCTACATGGGTTGGATCTCGGTGCGCGGCTGGTAGTCAGCAGCAACGCGCCCGCTGGTACTTCTGCCGCAGCCGTTCCTCGCTAAACCGGCGCCACTCCGCGCCCGACGCGGCCACGCCATGGGCGGCCAGATGCCGGCGGTAGGCCGTCTCGTCGGAGAGCTCATGGAGTATCCCCACGAAGATCCGCCAAAAGGCTCGCATCTCTACAGTTCCTCCGCGCGAATCGCCGTCAGCATAAACGGCGCTTCCTGCGTAGTGGCCGGCCGTGTGCCCTGCAGGATGCCCACCCAGATGCGGATGGAGTCCACCAAAATCGTCGTCACCAGCACCAGGAAGATACCGCAGAGCACGGCGTCCAGGCGGTTGTTGAAGATCAGTTGCCGCGTGGCCGCCGTTTGCAGGCCCGCCTCCATTGCCCGCGCCTGAGCCAGAAAGCCCACGCGGGGCGCGTCGCTGAAGATCTTCTGCCACGCCGCCGTATAGGTCACCAGCACCAGCCACGACAGCGGCAACAGCGTAATCCACGCATATTTCAGGCGGTGCATCTTGATGAGGATCGTCGTCGCCACGCACAGCGCCACCGCCGCCAGCAGTTGGTTGGCGATGCCAAATAGCGGCCAGAGCGAGTTGATGCCGCCCAGTGGATCCAGCACGCCCTGGATCAGAAAGTAGCCCCACGCACACACCACCATGGCGCTAGTGATCAACACGCTGGGCATCCACGACGTGCGGCCGATCGGCTTCCACAGGTGACCCAGGAAATCCTGGAGCATGAAGCGCCCCACGCGCGTGCCGGCGTCAATCACCGTCAATATGAACAGCGCCTCGAACATGATGGCGAAGTGATACCAGAATCGCAGCAGCGCCTCGTTGCCGGCGATGCGGGAAAAGATGCTCGCCATCCCCAGCGCCAGCGAGGGCGCGCCGCCCGTCCGGTAAAAGAGCGACTCCTCGCCCACGTGCCTGGCCAGATCCGCCATCTGCTGCGGCGTCACCGGGAAGCCCCAACTGGTGATCGTCGCGGTGGCCGCCGCCGGCGTGGCGCCCACGATGCCGGCCGGAGAATTTACAGCGAAAAAGACGCCGGGTTCCAGAGAGCAGGCCGCCACCATCGCCATCATGGCCACAAAGCTCTCCAGCAGCATCGAGCCGTAGCCTACTGGCAGGATGTGGCCCTCCCTGGCGATCATCTTCGGCGTGGTGCCGGAGGAGATTAGCGCGTGGAATCCGCTGATCGCTCCGCATGCGATGGTGATGAAGCAGAACGGGAAAATGGTGCCGGCGAAAATCGGCCCCGTGCCATCGACGAAGCGCGTCAGCGCCGGCATATGCATCTCCGGCCGGACCACGAGAATGCCCGCGCCCAGCATCAGCACCACGCCGAGCTTGACGAACGTGCTGAGGTAATCGCGCGGCGCCAGCAGCAGCCACACCGGCAGCGCGCTGGCCGCGAATCCATAGATGATCAGCGCGATGGCCAGCGCCATCCCGCCCAGCGTGAACCACCCGCCATAGACGGCGTGGTGCGCCACCCATTCGCCGGCGAAAATGCTCGCCACGACGAGGATGAACCCGATGACGGAAACTTCCAGAACACGCCCCGGCCGCCAGTAGCGCAGGTACAGCCCCATCAGCAGCGCTATGGGCATCGTGGCCGCGATGGTGAACGTCCCCCACGGCGAGCCCTTCAGCGCGTTGACCACCACCAGTCCGATGACGGCTAGCAGGATCACCATGATCAGCAGCACCGTCAGCAGCGCCGTGCCTCCGCCGATCTTGCCGATCTCCTCCCGCGCCATCTGGCCCAGCGATTTTCCGTCCCGGCGCACGCTGCAAAAGAGGATCACAAAGTCCTGCACCGCCCCGCCTAGCACCACGCCGATGATGATCCACAGCGTGCCGGGCAGGTAGCCGAACTGCGCGGCCAGCGTAGGGCCTACCAGCGGCCCCGGGCCGGCGATGGCCGCAAAGTGGTGGCCAAAGACGATCCACTTGTTAGTCGGCTCGTAGTCGTGCCCGTTGCGCAGCCGCTCCGCCGGCGTGGCGCGCTCCGGATCTAATGCCATCACCTTGGCCGCGATGAATGCCGCATACAGACGGTAGGCCGAAAGGTACGTGCAGACAGCGGCCAGCACCAGCCACGCGCTGTTGATGGATTCGCCGCGATACAGCGCAATGCCTCCCAAACAGACTGCGCCAACCGCCGCGACACAGATCCACACCAATCTCTCAATCGGCTTACTCATAGAGGTTGATTCTATCGGGTATACCCGCCCCATCGCCCGATCCCGGTGCCGGGATTGTGTACCATGACCCCGAGGTACTCCAATGCCACAGACACGGCGGACTTTTCTAACCACTATGAGCGCATCGGCCCTGGCTGCTCCGGGCGCCCCCGCACAGGTCCGCATCGGTGTGGTGGGCGGCCGTTTTGGGGCCGAGTTCCAATGGCACTTGCAGCCCGATTGCCGCGTCGAGGCCGTCTGCGATATCCAGCCCGCGCGCCTCCAGCGGCTCTCCGAGGTCTACCGCTGCTCGCGACAGTTCAACAGCTTCCGCGAGATGCTGAAAAACGCGCCCATCGATGCCGTGGCCGTCTTCACCCCGGCGCCCATGCACGCCTGGATGGCGATGGAGGCGATGAAGGCCGGCAAGCACGTCATCAGCGCAGTGCCCGCCGGGCTGCACGTGGAAGAGCTGGAGCAACTGCTCGAAACCGTGAAATCCACCGGGCTCCGCTACATGATGGCCGAGACGTCCTACTACCGCCCGGAAGTGATCACCTGCCGCGAGATGGCCGGCCGCGGGGAGTTTGGCACGATCTTCTATTCCGAGGCCGAGTACCACCACGAAGGGCTCATTCCCCTCATGTACGACGAGCGCGGCCTGCCCACCTGGCGCCACGGCCTCCCGCCGATGCTATATCCCACCCACTGCACCGGCATCGTCGTGCCCGTCACCGGCGAACGTCTCACGGAAGTGCAGGCCATCGGCTGGGGCGACGGCCATGAAGTCCTCAAGACCAACATGTACGGCAACCCGTTCTGGAATACGACCGCGTTCTTCCGCACCTCGCGCGGCCACTCGTCTCGCATCTCCGTCTTCTGGCATGTGGCCGCGGGCGGCACCGAGCGCGGCGCGTTTTATGGTGATCGGGCGTCCTACATCATGGAGCGTCCGGAGGGCTCGCCCAACACCATCGTCCGCATCGCGAAAGACGGCAAGACCGTCATCGACGCCAACGGCTATCCCGAGGGCGCTGTCAGGCAGGAAAAGTTTCAGCAGCTGGATCACCTGGAGCGCTTACCGGCGCCCCTGCGCGTCAAGACAGGCCACGGCGGCTCACACACGTTCCTCACCCACGAGTTCATCCGCGCCATCGTCGAGAACCGTCATCCCACCGTGAATATCTGGGAGGCCATCGCCTACACCATGCCCGGCATCGTGGCCCACCAATCGGCCCTGCGCAAAGGCGAAGTGCTCAAGATCAAAGACTACGGGACAGCCTGACGCCCGGCCCTAGAGCGTTTTCGGAGTGGTTGTAGTCCACTCTCGTACGGTCGTGTCTCGGTTCTGAACCGCGCGCGTCAGCAAGCGGTGGTCGACGACAATGGTGAAAACGCTCTATCGCTTCCGGATCGCGAACAGATGCGTCGCGCCCCGGATGAAGAGCACGTCACCCGAGGCCGCCGGCGTGGCCAGCACCGGCTCGTTCATCTTGTTCACCGCCAGCTCTTCGTACTCGCTGCCGGCTCGGATCACGTATACGTCGCCATCTTCGTTGATGGCATACACATGGTTGCCCGAGGCCAGCATGGACGCGCTGGCGCCCGTGCCCGCGCCCAGCCGGCGCTGGTAGACGGTGGCCCCTGTGCGTGCATTGTAGACATTTAGGATGCCGCTGCCGCGGCTGCCGAAGGCGTAGACGAAATCGCCGCTCACCACCGGAGTCGAGAGGTACGGAGCCTCCTCCCGCATCCACGCGATGGCGTCTTTCGAGTCCGTGATGTCGCCCTTCGCGCCCGGCCGGATGGCATAGGCGCGGCGCAGATTGCGGAAGTAGCCGCTGAACACGTAGATCAGCCCATTGGCTGTGAACGGCGTGGGCACGCTGATCATCGACGTCCCCCTCAGCCGCCACAACTCCTTGCCGGTCTCGGCGTCGTAGCCCTGGACGAGTTCCACGCCATTGGTCACCAGCTCCGTGCGGGATGGGCTTTCCACGATAGTGGGCGTGGCCCAACTCGGCTTGGAGTCCCGCGGCGTTCGCCACAGCGGGTTGCCTGTTTTGGCATCGAAGGCGGCCAGGAAGCTGCCCTTTTGCATGTCCACCTGGAGGAATACTTTGCCATTCCATAGCGCCGGCGAAGAGGCGCTGCCCCACTGATAATCGGGCAGGTCAAAGGCGCCCTGATCCATCGGGCCCAGGTCCTTCTTCCATAGCAGCGTGCCCTTCAGGTCGTAGCAGTACAGCCCCTCAGAGCCGAAAAAAGCCAGCAGGTGCTGGCCGTCCGTCACGGGCGTAGGAGAGGCATAGGAGTTATGCGGATGGCGCAGCACGCGCGGCTTGCTTTTGGCGGCGAGCTGATTCCACACAATGCGGCCCGTGCGCTTATCCAGCGCGATGACGCGGAACTCCTGCTCGGCCGTGTCCTGCCGGTAGTCCGGCGCACCCTTGAGCTGGCTCTCGAAAACCATCTGAGGGTTGGAGCTAATCGCCGTGGTGACAAAGATCAGGTCGCCCCACACCACCGGGCTGGAGAGGCCCAGGCCGGGAATGGCCGTCTTCCACAAAATATTCTCGCCGCTCTCCACGTTCCAGCGCGTAGGCAGCTTGGCGCTCTCGGCCACGCCGCGCGCGTCGGGCCCGCGGAATCCAGGCCAGTTCTGGGCTAACAGAGGCGTGAGTGTGAGGAGTACCGCTGTGAGTCGTCGCATCCTAGAATCTTGGCAGGGTGTGGAGTATCGCCATGGTATTGGCGCCGCGGTCGAAATCAATGGCGTGAATCGGAGACCAGCCCTTGCCGTCCGGGCCTAGCGTCATGGTGCCGATATAGCGGGCGTCTTCCTGCTTGGTGCCCATCAGGATCACCGCGTAGCCGCGCGCCGGATAGACCATCGAGCGGTACTGGAGCTCGCCGGAGTCCGGCTTCCAGCGATCCTCGGCCGGCTGGCCCAGGCGGCGGATGATCGAGAAGGAGTCGTCCTCTCGCGTCAGGCCCAGGTAGTCCTGATCTTTTGCGACGTAAGTGGGTTTAGTGGCCGGCGAGAATTTGATCACCGCCCAGATCACCAGGCTCAGCGCCATGAGCGAGAGAAATGTGACGGCGATCATGCGCGTCATCTTGGAATCGGTGCCGGAGCCGCCCAGGCCCATGATGGCGCTCAGGCCCGTCGGCTCGGAAGGATCAAACGGTGGCTCCGGCCCCGGCGGCCGCGTCATCGGCGCAGGCGGCGGCATCTTCAGCAGCGTCCGCTTCATGGGCCAGATGGCGCCGGTCTTGAATTCCAGTTCCTGCGTGAGGCCGACGATCACCACTGGTTTGTCCGTCTCCGAGATTCCGCCGAAGTAGCGCCGCGGGATCGGCAGTTGCAGATCCACCTGTGTATTGCGCACCAGGATGTCGCTCCACGTCGCCTCTACCAGACGCCACTCGTTGTTCTCGATGCCCGAAATTGGCGGGTAAAACGAAAACGGTCTGTCCAGGAGTTCAGCGTGTGGCGGCGCCGGCGGCGTGCTCATGTAATCATCCTAGCGCGCTGCCCCTAAAGCTGTGCCGCCAAACTGCCGTTAAAGGAGTGGAAAGATAGATGATCTGGATACTCCACCCGCTCGGGTACTACGGATTAACGGCTGTCGGCCTCGTCCTCTGCCTCTACCTCTTCATCTCCGTGAAGAATGAAAACGCGCAGCTCCGGCATAGGCTGGAAGCAGAAAAGAAGAGAAGTGAGGACATATACGGGGAGTTCCGCCAGGCGCTTGGCAATCTCCAGCATTCCCTCCGGGACCACGAGAGGTTCGAGGAGACCCTCACTCCCATCCACCCCTCGCCCGGCGTCTCCATCAATCTCACCAAAAGGAGCCAGGCGCTCCGGATGTATCGCCGCGGCGACTCGCCCGAGCAGATCGGCTCGGCTCTGCAAATGCCCCGCAACGAAGTGGAGCTGCTCCTCAAGGTGCAGAAGGCCCTGGCCGAGCACCCCGGCTAAAGCCGGCTCAACCGAAAATCGAGAATTCCGAAAGCGCCGGCGCAACCGGCGATTTCGTGATCCGCAGCCGGACCTTGTTCGTGGTGATCGCCGCCGCCAGGCGCACCAGACGGCAGGATCCGATGCTCGTCCCCTCGGCGATCGGCTGCCACGCATCGTTCACCCAGGCGTCCACCGCGAACTCCTCCACGCGCTGGCCCAGCTTTAGGTTTTCTCGCAGACGGATCGTCCGAATCGCTACGGGGCGCCCGAATCCCACATTGAACTCCCTGGCATCATCCAGCATTCTGGCGCTTCCCAGCTTGTTGCGAAACGTCTGCTGGAGCAGCTCTCCGAAGCCCTTCAACGACGCCACATCGTTTTCGTGCAGGAGCCCTCTCCGGTCGGGCGGGACGTTGAGCAGGAAACTCGCCCCGCGGCCGACGGATTTGAAATACAGGTCCAGCAGGCCCGCCGCCGATTTCACGCGGTCGTTTTCCTTCTCGTGCCAGAACCAGCCCGGCCGTATCGAAACGTCGCATTCGGCCGGCAGCCACTTCGAGCCGCCCCGGTGGCCCGTCGTCGATTGCTTCGTATTCACGTTGCCCGGCGCGGCCGGGCCGCCCTTTTCCCCCACCGGCTCAAACGTGGCCCAGCATGTCTCGTTAGCGAATCCCTTCTCGTTACCCACCCAGCGGATGTCCGGGCCGACGTCGCTGAAGATGACTGCATCGGGCTGGAGTTGCCGCGTCAGCGCCCACGTGTTGGGCCAGTCGTAATACGTGGTGTTGTCGATCTTGCGCTTTTCGCGAGCGCCGCCATAGTAGCCGTCGCCGCCGTTGGCGCCGTCGTGCCAAACTTCGAAGATGGGCCCGTAGTTGGTGAGCAGCTCGCGCAGTTGTGCGCGGTACATCTCGATGTAGGCCGGTGTGCCGTAAACCGCCGCGTTGCGGTCCCACGGCGATAGATACACGCCAAACTTCAGGCCGTGGCGGCGCGCCGCGTCCGAAATCTCGCGCACCACGTCGCCTCGCCCGCCCTTCCACGGGCTCTTGCGGACCGAGTGTTCCGTGGTTTTCGTCGGCCACAGGCAGTACCCGTCATGGTGCTTGCAGGTGAGGATCACACCCTTCATGCCGCCAGCCTTCAGCGCCGCTACGATGGCGTCGGCGTCAAATGCGGTCGGGTTGAATATCGCCGGATCCTCGTCGCCATAGCCCCACTCTTTATCCGTGAACGTGTTGGTGGTGAAGTGCAGGAAGCTGTAAACCTCCATAGCGTGCCAGGCGAGTTGGCGCGCGCTAGGCACCGCCCCATAGGGCGCGAGCGCCTTGGGCTGAACCGCCAGCGCGGCGGCGGGCAGGGCAGAGATCAGGAGTTGGCGGCGTGTGGGGTGATTCATAGTGACTACCGGACGGGTGGCATTCGGACCTTCGGTGCGCGGCATTCGCGCTTGTCGGCACACGGGATCGGCTTGAGATTGCGGTCCAGGCAGACACGCACTTCACTCAGATAGTTGGCGCTGCACTGGATGGCGATCGAGTCCGCCGTCATGCCGGGGTTGGCTTTCAGGAACTCCTGCTTCACCTCGCCCGGGCTGGGGTTGAGATACTCCTTCGGCGCGATGAAACGCGGTGGGATCCTAACGCTCTGCATGGCTTTCCGCGCAGTGGCGAAGTAGCCCTCCGCGCTGAGCCCCGTGCATGTGCCGTGCTTGGTCCATTCGTGGCGGATCAGGCTCGTGCTGGGCATGATGTCGAGCACTGTCTTCGGATCGCGCAGGCCGGGCTCGCTCGTGCAAAACTGCGGCCACATGCTGCCGTTGGTGGAGCGCGAATACTGCGGCCACAGGCCGTGCAGCACAAACGAAAGCTGGCGGCCGGGCGCGCATTGCGGATCGCTGCGGCCGTCGCCCGTGGACGCGCAATAGGCGGGCGACCACGAAAGCGTCAGCAAATAGTAGTCAAACTTGCCTGCCTCGCCGATCTTGCCGTCGCGGCTGGCGGCGGAGAGGCTGAACGCCAACAAGAGTCCCAGACTGAGGAGTCGCATATCCAGCCAGCATAACGCCCATTGGGGCCGATTCGCTATCCTGAATGTCTGTGTGCGGAATTGCAGGTTTTACCAAGCTCGATCATCCCGTGGAACGCGGCCGCATCGCGCGCGTCATTCAGACCATCCATCATCGGGGCCCGGACCATTCGGGGACGCATGAGTCGGATCTGGTCGCGCTCGGCAATGCCAGATTATCGATAATCGATATTTCCCAGGGCAACCAGCCGATGTACTCGCCGGACGGCGATACCGTCATCGTCTACAACGGCGAAGTGTACAACCATGCCGAGGTGCGCGCCGAACTGGAGGCGCGCGGCCACCGTTTTGAATCGCACTGCGACACCGAAGTGGTGCTCAAGGCGTTTCTGGAATGGGACACACGGAGCTTTGAACGGTTGCGCGGCATGTTCGCAATCGCCATCTGGCAGGAGTCGAAACGGCGGCTCGTTCTGGCGCGGGACCGCATGGGCATCAAGCCGCTCTACCTGTATCATCGAGGGCGCGATCTCTATTTCGGCAGCGAGTTGAAGACCATTCTGGAGCACCCGGAGATCCCGCGAGCTCTTGATTTAAATGGACTTAGCTATTACCTCTCGCTGAACTACGTGCCCGCCCCGTACACGCTCATCGAGGGGCTCGAAAAGCTCCTGCCGGGCGAATACCTTGATTGGCGGGATGGGCAGATGGACCGCGCGCCTTACTGGATGCTGCGCTTCCAGCCGGACGAGCGCATCGGGCTGGAGGCGGCCAAGGAAGAGCTCGATTCATTGTTGCGCCGCTCCGTGAAGGAGCATCTCATCTCCGACGTACCGCTCGGCATGTGGGCGTCGGGCGGGCTGGACTCCTCCGCGGTGCTGCACTACGCCGCGCAGGAGATCCCAAGGCTGAATACGTTCTCGATTTCGTTCAGCGGCCACGGGCATGACGAAAGTGAGTTTTTTCGTGCCGTAGCCGCACAATATGGCACCGAACACCGCGAATTTGACCTCAATCCGGAGCAGGGCCTGATCGAAGCGATTGAGCAGATCAGCTACTACTCCGACGAGCCTTCGGCCGACGCCGGAGCCCTGCCGGTCTTCTTTCTTTCGAAGATGACGCGCCAGCACGTGACGGTCGCGCTCACCGGCGACGGACCCGACGAGCTCTTCGGCGGCTACCTCACCTATCTGGCCGATGGCCATGCGGAAACCGCGCGGAAGACGCCGGCGTTTCTGCGCAAGCTGGCGTTGATGGCGGCGCGGTTGCTGCCGGTGTCGGACGAGAAGATCAGCCTGGAGTACAAGGCCAAACGCTTTCTCGAAGGCTCACTGCTGCCGCCGGCCGAGGCGCATCTGTTCTGGAACGGCTCGCTGAGCGACAGCGTGAAGCGCACGCTATATCCGGCGGAGCGCTATCCCAATCCGGGCTCGCTGATGAATACGCTGCCCACCGAGGCGTTTCGCTGCGGCGCGTTGAATCGCTATCTGTGGTTGGATCAGCGCTACTATCTGGTGGACGATATTTTGTATAAGTGCGACCGCATGTCGATGGCCCACTCGCTGGAGGTGCGGCCTCCGTTTCTGGATCACCGTATTGTCGAGTTCGCGGCGCGGCTGCCGGAATCGTTGAAGATTCACGAGGGTTCGCTGAAGTACGTGCTCCGCGAACTGATGCGCGGCAAGCTGCCGGAGAGCGTGCTGGCGCGCAAAAAAGAGGGTTTCGATATTCCGGCGCACAAGTGGTTTCGCGGCGTTTTGCGGCCTTTGCTGGAAGAAACGCTATCGGCCGAAAATGTTCGGGCCACGGGATTGTTCCGGCATGAGCCGATTGCGCGGCTGATCCGCGATCACGTCGAGCGGCGTGCCAACAACGGCTACCAGCTGTGGGGCCTGATGACCTTGTTCCTATGGATGAAAAGATGGAAAGTACAAAGCGCTTCCGTGTAGGGTTGGCGCTGCTGTTTGCGGCGCTGATCTACCTGCCGGCCGTGCTGGCGCCGCCGCATCTGATGGACGACGTGGATGGCGTGCAGGCGCAGATTGCGCGTAATATGCTCGATTCCGGAGACTGGGTGAGCGCGCGGCTGGACGGCGTGCTGTATCTGGAAAAGTCGCCGCTCAAATATTGGATGATGGCATGTTCCTATGCCGTGTTCGGCGTGCATGACTGGGCGGCGCGGCTGCCGGTGTTCCTCTCGATTCTGGCGATGGCGTGGCTGGTGTTTGCGATGGGGCGATGGGCGTTCAGCGAAGAGGCCGGATTCTATGCATCGCTGGCGATCTCCACCTGCATCGGGCTGTTTCTGTTTACGCGCATTCTGATCCCGGATGTGATCCTGACGGCGATCATCGCGCTGGCGCTGTGGGGACTGCTGCGGGCGCTGGATGAGGACGAGCCGCGTCCACGAATCTGGGCCGCCGTGATGGCGCTGGCGATGGGCGTGGGGCTGTTGCTGAAGGGGCTGATCGCGCTGGTGTTTCCGGTGGCGGCGGGCGTCCTGTACCTGCTGTTCTCCGGGCAGTTTTTCGTGAAGCGCACGTGGATGCGGGTGCGGCCGTTCTCGGGCACGCTGCTGATCCTGCTGGTGGCGGCGCCGTGGCATGTGCTGGCCACGCTGCGCAATCCTCCCTACTTCGACTTCACGATGAGCAGTGGACCGGGGCAGTATCGCGGCTTCTTCTGGTTCTACTTTTTCAACGAGCACATTCTGCGGTTTCTGAATCTGCGCTGGCCGCGCGATTACAACACGGTGCCGCGGCACCTGTTCTGGCTGTTCCATCTGGCGTGGCTGTTCCCGTGGTCGGTCTACCTGCCGGGGCTGGTGAAGCTGCAATACAGGGGGGCGGATCGCGCGTCGCGGATGCGGCTGCTGTGCCTGTGCTGGATCGGTTTCATCCTCGTCTTCTTCACGTTTTCGACGACGCAGGAGTATTACTCGATGCCGACGTACCCGGCATTCGCGCTGCTACTGGGCTGCGTGATGGCGTCAGGCTCAGTGCTGTTGAAGCATGCGGCGAAGGTGGTGGCGGCGGTGGCGACGCTGGCCTGCTTGACGATCGTATTCATCCTGGCGAATGTGTGGAGCCTGCCGGCGCCGGGCGACATCTCGCAGGCGTTGAGTCAGAATCCGGAGCTCTACACTCTGTCACTGGGGCATATGGGCGACCTGACGATGAGCTCGTTCGCGTATCTGAAGCTGCCGCTGGTGCTGGCCGGCGCGGCGTTTGCAGTGGGCGGGATCTACGGCTGGCGGTATCGCGGGCGCATGACGCAGATCGGTCTGGCGCTGATGATGTTGCTGTTGCTGAACGCGGCGCGGATCGCGATGATCGCCTTCGATCCGTACCTGAGCTCTCAACCGTTGGCTGCTGCGTTGAAGGCCGCGCCGAAGGGCAAGGTCGTGCTGGGCGACCAGTATTACACGTTCAGCTCGGTGTTCTTCTATGCGGATCTGAAGGAGGCTCTGCTGCTGAACGGGCGCTATCAGAATCTGGAGTACGGATCGTATGCGCCGGGCGCTCCGAACGTGTTCATTGACGACGCCGGGCTGGCCACGTTGTGGCATTCCACCGAGCGGACGTACCTTGTGCTGGAAGGGCCGAAGGTGGCGGGGATCGAGAAACTGCTGGGCAAGGAGTGGATGCACTTGGTGAAGTCCAGCGGCGGGAAGTTCCTTTACTCGAATCACCTTTGGACGGCTCCTGTACGCCAATGAAGATCGCGATAGACGCTACGGCCTTGTTGCTGCGCAGCGCGGGTGTGAAGAGCGTGCTCTATCACTGGCTGCGGGCCTTGCAGGACTTGGCCGGCGCGGATTCCGTGGTGGCGTATCCGCCGATGCCTGAGCTGGGCGGGTTGGACCATGAGGGCAGCGTGGCGGGGCGCTGGCCGACTCTGCGGGGCATCGTGATGGCTGTCGCGAATCAGCGGCTGGGCGTGCCTTTCCCGCAGTGGTGTACGCGCGGGGCGGACGTCTTTCACTCGTCCAACCAGGTGCGCACGCCGCCGCGCGGGATGAAGCTGACGGCGACCATACACGACATGACGTGCTGGAAGATGCCGGAGTTGCACACGGCGGCCAATGTGGTGGCAGACAAGCGTTATGCGGAGAAGGTGTTGCGGCGGGCCGATGGGTTGATCGCGGTGAGCGAATACTCGCGGCGGGATGCGATCGAGTTGCTGGGCCTGCGGCCTGAGAAGATCGTGGCGATTCCCAACGGTGTCAGCGAGGAGTATTTTCGTGCGGCGCCGATGCGGCGGGCGAAGCCCTACGTGTTGACTGTCGGGACCATCGAGCCGCGCAAGAACATCGACCGTTTGCTGGATGCCTGGGAGGCGCTGCGTCCGGAGTTGCGGGCGGAATACGAGTTGATTGTGGCGGGGCCGGCGGGGTGGGCGTCGGCGCCGACGATCGCGCGACTGCAATCGCAACTGGAGGGCGTGCGGTGGCTGGGCTATGTGGCGGAGAAGGACCTGCCGTCGCTGACGGCCGGCGCGGCCGTGTTGGCCTACCCGTCTCTGTATGAGGGATTTGGATTGCCGCTGGCCGAGGCAATGGCGGCGGGCGTGCCGTGCGTGACATCGAATGTGAGCTCGATGCCGGAGGTGGCGGGCGAGGGCGCGCGGTTTGTGGATCCGCTGAGCGTGGCGGAGCTGAGCGGGGCGCTGGCGGGGTTGCTCGAGAATGCCGACGAGCGGGCGCGGCTGGGGCGCGCAGGGCGGGCGCGGGCGGCGGCTTTGTACCGGTGGCCGTTGGTGGCGGAGCGGTCTCTGGAGTTTTTCCGGGGCGTTATTGGGTCTTAGCGGGATTGAGCGGCACGCGGAAGTCCCACACCTGGATCTGGCCGTCGCCCTCGACGTATTGCACGACGGCGTACTCGCCGGGTGAGAGGGGCTGGGTGGGCCAGAGCTTGTAGAGGTTGTCGCGGAGCTGCTGGCGGAAGACGTCGACGAGCTCCATGTCGAAGGCGACGAGCTTGGTGACTGGCTCAACGTTCCAGATGGCGACCTGGCGGCCGGATTTGCGGGGCTTCATGCGGACGATGCTGAAGCGCTGGACCGAATCGATGCGGAAGTAGAAGTTGGGCCGCTCGTAGGGCACGGCGATTTCGGCGTTATCGCCGGCGAGTTCGAGCACCGCTTTGCCGGCCACGATGGGGATCGGCGACATGACCTTCAGGATGGTGCGCCGCTTGTCGGTAATGGACTTGACCTCGGCGACCTTGAGGGCGTTCATTTTGCCCTCATGGACGAAGTAGACGCCGGAGTCCTGGGGGACGCGGGCGATCTCGCGCGCGACCTCGCGCTCGAATTTCTCCTCGGCGTCGTCGAAGGCGGCGTTCTTTTTCTCTTCTTCGCCGCGGACCTTGCGCTCGGACTCGGTCTTCTTGAGATCGACGAGATCCAGAGGCAGTTCCTCGAAGTCGCTGCGCTCGATGGAGTAGTAGACGACGCGATCTTCCACAACTTTGTACTCGCGCACGAGGTGGTTGGTGCCGTCCTTCAAATAGAGTTTGAAGTTGTCGGCGAAGGCGAGTGCCGCGAAGAGGAGAATGGCGAGAGCGACGCGCATACCGTTCCTCTTCTATTATGGAGGCGTGATACACAAACGTACATTGGGCAAGACGGGTTGGCAGGTGAGCGAGGTCGGCTACGGCGCATGGGGCCTGGGCGGCAATCAGTGGCGGGGTCACAAGGAAGACGACGCCGTGGCGGCGCTGAAGCGGGCCCTGGAACTGGGGCTGAACTTCATCGACACCGCGCTGGCCTATAACGACGGCCACAGCGAGCAGTTAATCCGGCAGACGCTGAAGGAAACGGGTGTGGCGGCACGGGTGGCGACGAAGGTGCCTCCGAAGAACAAGCAGTGGCCGGCGCTGGCAGGCATCGGGTTGGAGGACGTCTTTCCTTACGACTACGTCATCGAGAGCACGGAGACGTCGCTGAAGAATCTGGGCGTGGAGACGATTGACCTGCAGCAGTTTCACGTGTGGAACCCGGAGTGGCTGGCGGCGGAGGGCTGGCGGCGCGCCATCGAGGATCTGAAGAAGGCCGGCAAGGTGCGGTACTGGGGCATTTCGATCAACGACCATCAGCCGGAGTCCGGCATGGAGGCCTGCCGCACGGGGCTAATCGACACGGTGCAGGTAATCTACAATGTCTTCGACCAGACGCCGCAGCGGGCGCTGTTTCCTCTGTGCCGCGAGCTGAATATCGGCGTGCTGGCGCGGGTGCCGCTGGACGAGGGGGCGCTGACGGGCGCGATCACGGCGGAGACGGAATTTGATCCGGCGGAATTCCGTGCCTGGTATTTCCGGGGCGACCGCAAGGAACAGGTTGTGGCAAAAGTAAACTCTCTGCGCGCCGAACTGGCGGCCGCGGGGTACGATGAGCCCTTAGCTGACACGGCTTTACGGTTCTGTTTGTCGGACCCGGCGGTGACGACGGTGATCCCTGGGATGCGGAAGATCCGGAACGTGGAGCAGAACATGGCCGTCTCAGAGAAGGGGCCACTACCGGCCCAGATTCTGGAGATTCTGAAACGCCATGCTTGGGACAAAAACTTTTACTCTTAGCCTGCTGATGGCGGGCGCGTTATTTGGGCAGGTGGAATATCTGCCCCTGCAAACGGGCAATCAATGGGTGTACCGCGGCGCGGCGGGGCAGTTCACGGTGGTTGTCGAGAAGTCTGCCGCGTTCGAGGGGCTTGATTATTTTCGGGTAAAGGGATTCCCGTCTACGCCGGAGGTGTATCTGCGCAACGACGGCGAGGGCCGCGTGTGGATGTGGGACGCGGCGGCCAAGCGTGAGAAAGTGTGGCTGGACTTCCAGGCCGATGAGGCGCCGACGGGCGTGGATCCGTGCAACGCTCTGAGCCGGGTGGAATCGCGCGAGGCGAAGTATACCGGCCCGGTGGGCGAGTTTGTGAACGCGTTGCGGGTGCGGTACACCGTGGCTGGTTGCGCCGATGCGGGTGTGGACAGCGACGTGTTCCTGCCGTATGTCGGGCTGGTGCAGCGCATGGTACAGACCATCGCCGGTCCGCGGGCTTACGAGTTGGTGTATGCGCGGCTGGGCGAGATGGCGGTGATCACCGAGCCGGAGGTGAGCTTTGGTGTGGCGGTGGACCGGGCGGCGAAGGCGGTGCGGTTGACGCTGCGGAATACGACGGGCACCCCGCTGGAGTTGAACTTTGGGTCCGGCCAGACGTTTGACGTGGTTGTGCGGGATGAAGAGGGCAAGGACGTGTGGCGGTGGTCGGAGGGGCGCGGGTTTACGGAGGCACTGCGGAGCGAGTCGGTGAGCGGTGAGCGGGTATGGGTGGTGGCTCTACCGGTACTGAAGGGTGGGCGGTATAGCGTGGAGGGGTGGCTGACGACGTTGGGTGAGAAGCGATTTGCGGGGCGTTGCGGCATGTAGCCCTGTGTTTCCGCCAACCATGGCCGGGGTCCGCGGAAGCGACATGAAGAACGCGGATGAATGCGGATGAACGATGATTGGGCCATGGGAGGACTACGTCGCTTGCCAATGAAACGAGTTCGCAGTAGTGTTTCGATGATGACTGAAAGACGCGCGAGCCGCGGGGTTGTCTGAGACGGCCATGACCGGGGAAGCCCAATATATCCACCGGGCGCTGTTTCCACGCCAGACCGTTCCGGCGGCGGTTGTGGCGCGCTACGAGGCAGCCCGCGCGCGGTTCTTTTTCGATGACGCCTATGCGCATCTGGTGGCGTTTCTGGCTGAGCACCGGCTCGATGCCGAGGCAGTTGAATACGCGCTGCGATTGCGGCACGGTCCGAATGGGTTGACGCGGCGATTTCAGGTGATGCTGACTTTGTGCGAGGTGCGTTCGGCCTATGACGCCGCCTTTGTGCAGCGGGAGCAGGCGGCGGCGCGGGCGTGGTCCGGAGCGCCGTGGATGGCGTTGCGGGCGGCTTGGAAGTTGGGTCGCGGAATGTATTTGATGCGTACGCATCGTCTGGACAGATTGCTCCATGTTTGATGCCTGCGTCGTGGGGAGTGGGCCGGGCGGAGTGTTCGCGGCCTACGGATTGCGGGGGCGGCGGGTGCTCATGCTGGACGCGGGCTTGCAGCCGCCGGCGCAGCCTGCCCTGGACGGGAATCTCTATGACATGAGGCGGAGCGCCGCCGATCTGGACCGCGAATTGATCGGCGACGATCTGCGCGGCCTGGAGCACATCTTCACGCCGCCGGCCAGCATGAAGCTCAAGTCTCCGGGGACGGCCTATATTCTCGACGGGGCCGAGCGGCTGACGCCGGTAGTATCGGACTCGTTTCGCGCGGTCATCAGTTTGGCGCAAGGCGGACTGGCGAATGCGTGGGGCGCCGGCGTGTACCGGTTTACGGATAGTGACCTTCGCGGATTCCCGGTGACGGCAGCGGAACTGGCGCCGTTCTATGACGAGGTGGGCCGGCACATGGGCATCTCGGGCTCGGGCGATGACGATCTGCGGGCCGACTTTGGAGCAGAACCGCAGTTGCAGGCGCCGGTGCGGCTGTCGCGAAACGTGGCCCGGATCCATGCGAAGTATCAGGCGCGGCGGGCGCGGTTTCAGGCGGCGGGCGTGCGGCTGGGGCACGCGCGTCTGGCTGTGCTGACGGCGCCGCACAATGGGCGCGCGGCGTATGGGTATCGCAATCTGGAGTTTTTTCAGGCGCACGATCCGGCCATCTATAGTCCGGCATTCACGCTGCGAGAGATGATCGCGGCGCACGAGATCACCTACGAGCCGGGGTGGATTGTCACGCGCTATGAGGAGACGGAGAACGGAGTGCGGATCCATGCTCTGGCACTGGACGGGCGACGCAGCCAGGTATTTGAGGCGCGGAAACTGCTGCTGGCGGCGGGGGCGATCAACTCGGCGCGCATCGCACTGGCGTCGAGCCACGACTTTGCCACGCGGCTGCCGCTGAGCGACAATCCAATCGCCGTGTTTCCGTTGATCGACCTGCGGGCCATTGGCTCGCCGTTGGGCGTGCATGACGCGGCGGTGGCGCAGCTCAACGTGATTGTGGAGGAGGCGGGGCGAACGTTGCAGGGGAGCATCTACGGATCCACCGGGGCGCTGCGCTCGGATCTGATTGCGAACTTCCCTTTGCCGTTGCGCTCGGGCGTGGCGTTTGCCCGCGCCTGTGCGCCGGCGCTCACGTTGCTGATGCTGTTCTACCCGGAGGCGCCACGGGATACGAACTATCTGCAACTGAGGCCGGACGGCGCGTTGGGGGCGGCGTATCAGTGGACGCCGGATACGGCGCTGGAGCGGCGGCTTTGCGGATTGTGGCGGCAGTTGGGCGTCGTCTGCCTGCCGCAGTTGATCCAGCATCCGGCGCCGGGCGGAGGCATCCACTACGCGGGCACGCTGCCGATGGCTGAGTGGCCCGGCCGGTATATGACGTATCCCGATGGGCGCCTGCATGGAACGCGCCATGTGTATTCGTGCGACGGCGCGGTGTTCCCCTCGCTGCCGGCGAAGAATCTGACGTATACGCTGATGGCTCTGGCGCTGCGCACGGCGACGCGGCTGCGCGGGGAACTGCAATGAAGATTGTGGTTACCGGGGCGTCGGGGTTTATTGGCTCGGCACTGGTGCGGCAGCTGGGGGCGGAGGGGGTGCGGTACAGGGAGCCGGCTGGATTGGACGCGGACGTGGTGATTCATTGCGGCCACGACTTTGCGCCGGGCGCGCAAGGGCGGAATATTGAGCTGGCGCGGGCGTTGATCGCCGCGCGGCGCTTGCTGTATTTCAGCTCGTGCTCGGCGGTGGCGCAGGCGCGGTCTGAGTACGGGCGGACGAAATATCTGATCGAACGAATGGTTCTGGAGGCGGGCCATACGGTGATCCGGCCGGGACTGGTGATTGGGCCGGGCGGCCTGTTTCTGAGGACGGCGCAGGCGCTGCGGCGGGCTCGATTTGTGCCGCTGGTAGAGGGGGGGCGGCTGCTGGTGCCTGTGGTGGCGTTGCCGGACCTGCTGGCGGCGGTGGCGGCGATTGTGGATGTGCCGGGACAGGCGGAGTGGAATCTGTTTTTGCCGGAACTGATCGCCCAGCGCGACTATGTGCATGCCATCGCGCCGCGCGCGCGGATCGTACCCGTGCCGGCTGGGCTGGCCCTTCGCCTGCTGCGCGTGGCGCGCGCGGCGGGAATTAGGCTGCCAGTGGGCGAGGAGAATCTGCTGGGCATTCTGGATTCGCAGTGCTTGCCGTGGACGTCGGATTTGCCGGGGCTGGCCGCTCACCCCCGCACGCTCGCTACGATGGTGAGCGAAGCACTTGGCGATCATGCGTAAACTGACCTACTGGCTGGCCGACCCGATTCTGCGCGATCATCCGTTTGGCTCGGCTTCGTGGTTTCAGGCGCAGAAATCGATCATCGATGCGAAGCCGCTGATTCGGGCCTGCTATGAGCGCTGGTACCGCCACCACATGGCGGACGCGGCCACGGCGCCGGGGCAGGGATTGCTGGTGGAGCTTGGCGCGGGCGGCAGCTTTTTGAAGCGGCTCCATCCGGAGATTGTGGCCACCGACATCACGACGGGCCGCGTGGACCTGGTGTGCGACGCCAGGCGGCTGCCGCTGCCGGACCGCTCCGTGCGGGCGCTGTTTTTGGCGCACGTCTATCACCATATCCCGGATATTCGCCTGTTTCTGAACGAGGCGCGGCGAGTGTTGACGCCGGGCGGGGTGATCAGCATCATCGATTGCGCGCACACTCCGTTTGGGCGGTTCTTCTTCTCGGCGATTCATCCGGAGCCGTATGATAGCCGCACGCGCGAGTGGGCTTTCCCCGAGGGTGATTCGCTGCTGGATTCCAATCAGGCGCTGACATGGATCACGTTCATCCGAGACCGGGCGCAGTTTCTTGCCGAGTATCCGGAGTTTGAAATTGAGGGTCCGGATCTGCTGCCGTGGTTTTCGTATCTGGGCAGCGGCGGCGTGAATCTGCGGAGCCTGCTTTCTCAGGAGAAGGCGGAGTTCTGGCAGAAGACGGACCGGTTTCTACGCCCGCTGGATGGGATGTTTGCCGTGCACTGGCATTTCTGCATCCGGTTGAAGCAGCCGGCTACTTCGGCGGGGTGAACCACTGCGCCAGGCCGGAAGGGTGCTCCAGGAAGACCAGGTGTTCGCCATCGACGCCGATGAGCTTGCCCTCGGCTGGTATCGAGAGGGTCTTCCATTCTCGTGTTTCGCGGTGGAGGGCGACGAGGGGCGAGCCGGGGTTGCCGGTGGCGTAGACGGTCCCGTCCGTGGTGACGCCATGCACCCAGTAGCCTCGGGGCAGAGCCCAGCGTCCGGTTTCCTTGCCTGCAACATCAGTTTCCAGCCATTGAACATCGCGGCCATCCTGGGTGAAATCCAACATCATGCCGACGCGGCCGGCGGCGATGTGGAGCAGGACGAAGCCGTGGTTGCTTGGGACGAGCATGGCGTCGGTCTTGAACGTGCTGCGGGGCAGGTAGGCGCCGAGGAGGCGGCCGTCGCGCGAGTAATTTCTAAGGACGGCGTAGTCGGGTTGGGGCTTGATATGCGGTATTGGCTCGCCCAGGGTCCAGATGGTGTGGTCCGTCCCGAAGCGAATGGTGGAAGGCAAGTACGGCCCGGTTTGAATGATCCGCTCCTGGTTGCCATCTGGCCGGAAGATGGCGATCCCAATCGTCTTTTCTCCCAAGACGCTGGTAGCGATGACCCCATCGGTGTCCACTGCGGCGTTTGACATGCTGGCGCCGGCCGCGGGCTCATGGGCCGAGAGGGTGAATGCTGGCGCGCCCTGGGGCGGCCGGATGGTGATGGTGTGCTGGCTGGTGTAAGTGATCAGGTGGCCGTTGTCGAAGGATGGACGGATGTTCAGGGGTGTCAGATTTCCGTTGTAGGTGAACTCCCTGACGAGAGTCTGGGTGAACGCGGACTGTGCGATGAGGAGAGCGACGGCGAGGGCGGATCGGGTCATCTTGAGGCCTTCGACACTATTGACGAGATCCGCCACGATACTGTGCAGACGCAAAAACGCCGCGCCGGGATGGAACCGCGGCGCGGCGCTCAGGCTGCCGTAGGGAGGAGACTACTGCAGCTTGCCCTTGATTGCCTTCTCAAGTTGCTCGCTACGAGTTGCAGCCTGCAAGTCCTTGTTCACACCGTTGGATTCCGCAAGCGGCGAAAAAGTTTCAGATGCGGCCCAATCGTAACAACTCGGTGCGAGAGATCCGTTTCGGCGGCCGGGGCAGCGCCGCCAGCCGGAGCAGGGCGCGCTCCAGCAGAAAATCGTCCCAGTCTCCAGGGGTCGTAGGGGGCAGCTCGTAGATCATGGGCTCGCAGACCAGGCGGCGCAGCATGGCGGGCGAACTGCGCGCACCGCGCCGGGCGGCCAGGCGGAGCTCCTCGCGCTGGGTGAGCTGGCGAATGGCGGGCGAAACGGAGCGGAAGCCGAGCTTGCGATAGAACCAGAAAGCGCCGGATTCGATGGCTTCGTCGTTCTCGTGGCCCAGTTGATAGGGATCGACGGCAAAGCAGGTGGTGCCCAGCATCTGGTGGCAGGCCTGCAGGATTTTGGAGTAGAGCCAGGCGGTCTCGCCGGCGCGGAAGGTGTAGTAGAGGTTGAAGCCGGCGTCCATGCGCTCGAGGATGGTGAGGCCCTCGAAATACCCGATGGGCACGCCGTTTTTCCAGATGGACATGGCGTAGTAGCCGCGCACGGGCAGGCGGTGGGCGGGTGGGACGCTGGAGAGAAACAGCTCGACGCCGCGTCCGGCTCGGATTTCGTGGACGCTGGCGGGATCGCCCCAGGTGAAGCCGTGCAGTTCGCGGTAGCGCACGGCGGAGGTATCGCGGGCCAGGGCGAGGATCATCTCTCCGGCGGCCTTGCCGAGCTTGCGGGTGGGGAGAGGGGCGGCGGCGGGGATCTGATCGAGCGGGGCGTCGTGGCGGGTCATGAGCGGACCATCGTGGCAGAAGAGGCTCTTGACGGGCAGGCGCATGAGGGTGCGGGTGGCGGTGCTGGCGCCGAAGTCCCAGCGCAGGGGGAGTTGGAGGCTATCGTAGTGGCTGGCTGCCTCGTGGGAGTCGGGCCAGCGGCGGGCGATGGCGCGCAGCAGCCAGGCAAGCGGGGCACTGCCGTGCGCGGCGGCGTCCAGCCAGCGCTCCCATGGGATGTGGGCCTCCACCAGCGCCTGTTCGTTGGCGAGCGGCAGCAGGGCGGGCAGCACGCGGCCGAGCGCCTCGGGCGTCTCCCAGGCCTCCCAGGCGATGCGGATGTCATCCCCGTGGCGGCGTGAGAGGTGTTGGGCGACTCCATAGCTGAACACCGCCGTCATGCCGCTGCCGGCGATGCCGCTGACCGGGTATTCTTCGAGCGGGGTGAGGTCGGCGCCGCTGGCGTGCAGATCGTTGACGAGGGCAGGGAAGTGGGCGAGGTCGTCATCAGCCTGGCGGGCCTGCGTGGCCGAGGCAGGATAGGCGCGCCGGAAGAGGAGCTGCTCGTGGAGCTCGGCAAGTTTTACGATCTTTGCAGCGCGCATCTGACCGGATAGTGTACACCCGGCGGCGGCGTGGTGCCGTGGCCTAAACTTTGGGCAGCTCGTAGCCTTTGCGGCGCGGGCGCGAGAGCATGGCAGCGGCCTCGGGGTCGTCGATGATCTGTTCCTGCACCGGATCCCAGCGGATGCGCCGTTGCACGTCGCGGCAGATGTTCATCAGGTGGCAGACCGTCGTGGAGCGGTGCCCGATTTCGACGCTGGCGTTGGGCGTCTTGCGGGTGCGGATGCAATCGAAGAAATTGGCGATGTGGAATGAGTTTTCGCCGGGGCCTTCCGGGAAGTCCGCGGGCGCGCCCTGGATGAGCCCGATAGGATCGGCGACGAGTGTGCCGCGCTTGATTTCGAGCTTACCCTTCTCGCCGAAAAAGATGCCGCCGAGATCGGAGTGATCGGGCCGCTCGGGCGCCGTGCATTTCAGCAGAGTGCCGGAGGCGTAGCGCATGACCACGGGCGCGGTCTGGCCGGGTCCTTCGGGAGTGTATTCGACGGGGCCGGTATCGTCAGTGCCGAGCGCGCACTGGATCTGATCGAGGGCGTGCGTGCCCCAGCCGGAGACGCCCCAGCTTTGGCCGCCGCCGTCGTAGTCCCAGTAGTTGGCCCACCTGGTTTGGAGCAGCTTGTTGTAGGGGCGCAGCTCCCGCTGGTTGCACCACTGATCCCAGTTGAGGCCTTCGGGCCTGGGCTCCTCGGGTTGCGGAGTCCACCGCCGGGGCGGCTGGAAGTTGCAGGCCTGCACGGTGTGAATCTTGCCGAGGCCACCATCGCGAATGAACTTGCTGGCCCAGGCGTTGATGGGGATGGAGCGCTGCTGCGTACCGGTTTGCAGCACGCGTTTGTATCGCTTGACGGCGTTGGCCAGGATGCGGCCTTCCTCCACGGTGAGCGTCAGCGGCTTTTCGGCGTAGACGTCGAGGCCGGCCTCCAGGGCGTGCATAGCGATCAGGACGCGGGCGTGGGTGGTGGTCTCGACGAAGACGGCGTCGAGCTTCTCCTTTTCGAACATGCGGCGGTAGTCGTGGTATTTCGTCCAGGTCGGGCCCTCGGGCCGGAGCGTGGTGGCGCGGTCGAGGTTGGGCAGATAGCAATCGGCGATGGCGACTATGTCGGCGCCTTCGAATTTTTCGTTCTTCAGCAGCCAGCCGGCGCGCCCGCCCAGGCCGATGAAGCCGATGCGGAGCCGCTCGTTGGCGCCAAAGACGCGGCTGGCCGAGAGCGCGGTGAAAGAGGAGGCGAGGAAGTGGCGGCGGTACATGCTGACGATACCCTATCGAGGGGTGTCGCGCATGTCAAGGGGCAGCTACGTGTCTCTTTATCTTATTCAGAAATTCGCGGGCCTCTCGGCGTTTGGTGTAGGGGTCGCGGTTCATTTGAAAGGTGTGGGCGACGTGGACCTTTCTGCAATACGGGTCGTAGAGCTCCAGAACGGAGTCCTCCATTCGGCCGGTGGACTTGCGGTAGGCCTTCTGCTGAAGTTCATTGCGGAATAGGGGCGAGAGGTAGACGCGGTAATCGCCGTGTGTGCCGGGGCCTTGTAGCGGGACTGGAAACCGGATCTCCAGTGCCGCCGCATGGACGTGTTTCTCAAAGCCCCAGAGACGTTCCAGGGAGACCGTAGTTCGCCGATCGTGGGCGAGCGTGGTGAACTGGCAGAACAGGGCCAGTCCGAACAGGGACCAACGCATCATGCCAGCTACGATGACACCGAATTGTTCCGGCCGCAAGCACTTTGATTGTTACTTGGCGCGGGCTGCGGCCTTGCGGATGTAGGCGGCGGCGTCGGGAGTCTCGCAGCCTGTCTGGCCATGATCCACGGTAACCTTGCCGATGCGGGCGGCGGCAGCGAGAGCGAGTTTCTGCAGTGCCGGACCGCGCACGCCAATGGCGATGACGGCGGAGTTCATGGCGTGACGTTCCCGATTCTTCGCGGTGTGGATGTGCGACTCGATGTGGGCGAGACGCTCCAGCGCGTATTCATCGGTGAGGGCGCCGTCCTGTCTGGCCAGATGGGCGAAGACCTGCCAGCCCGTCTGGGCGACGTACTCCTTTTTCGATTTCATCCACTGCTCCATCCTTTTGTGGGCGAGCGGAGTGGCGGCGGCGAAGCGCGAGACGGCGTCGGCTAGAGCGTAGCCCTCGATGATGCCCACCCAGGAATCGAGCTCGGCGGCCGAAGCCTGAGCGGGATCGGCGATCATTGTCGCCAGCACGCGGGCGTCGAAGTTGCCGGTGGCCCAAAGTTCCTGGGCGAGCGGGTGATTGACCTTGATCTTCCTCTTGAGCGCGCCCAGGTTGGCGAAGCTGACACCGAAGAGGATTTCGCCGGCGCCGTGACGGGTGTAGACTTTGCGATTCTGCGCCGTACCCAAGGATTCCAGGGTGGCCAGGGTTTCTTGGAGGGTCATAGAAATAGATCGTAACGCAAGATGGTTATTCCGCATCAAAGTATCAATGTTCGTTCTGACTCGTAACTGCCTGCTATTTGTGTCTTTACTTATACTTGGGGATTCGCGGCTGCTTGCTGGCGACTGGCCGCGCTATCTGCTGAACAATCAGCATCACAGTCACGCCGTGGAAGAGACGGCGATTAATAAGGACTCGGTTTCCGGTCTGCGTCCGCTCTGGCAGACGAGGCTGGCGGCATCGCTGGCGGCGGCGCCGATTGTCGTGGACGGCGTGATCTACGTGGGCGCGTGGGACGGGACATTTTTCGCCATCGACGCGTTGACGGGCGATGTAAAGTGGAAGACCTTTGTGGGCGTCGCGCCGGCAGGCGAGAGCGACTGGTGTCCGGCGGGGTTGGGTGTGTCCGCGTCGGCGGCGGTACATGGCGACGAGGTGCTGGTGCCCGGCGGCGATGCGCGGCTCTACGGGTTGGACCGGGAGACTGGGCGGGAGTTGTGGAACGTTCAAGTGGCCGATCCGGCGCTGGGCAATTACCTCTGGGCGCCGCCGGTGATTCAGAATGATCTGGCGTTTATCGGGCTATCGTCGCTGGGCGATTGCCCGATGGTGCGGGGCGGGATTGCGCGTCTTGATTTGCGGGCGAGCCGCGCGCCGGAGCCGCCGCTGGTGACATATCTGATGCCGGAGTATGAGGTCGGCGGCGGGGTTTGGACGGCGCCGGCGATTGATGAGGAGACTGGTGCACTCTTCGTGACCACCGGCAACACGGAGGATCCGCCGGATGCGGCAGCGGGCCGCTATGGCGGCGGGTTGCTGAAGCTGACGCCGGACGGGAGAAGCGTGGAGGCTACGTTCTTCATCCCGACCAATGTGCCGGGCGCGGATCTGGACTGGGGCTCGTCGCCTGTACTGTTCGCGGCGAGTGACGGCGCGCCGCTGGTGGGCGCCACGGGCAAGGACGGCGTGCTCTACGTGCATCGCCGCGACGATCTCTCGCAGGTTTATACGGTGCGGATTGCGCAAAGCTGCATCTGCCCGGAGTGCGGATGCGGGTCACTTTCCACGCCGGCCTACGACGGCGAGCGGCTGTATGTGGCCGGAGGAGTGGCGCCGGACGAGGAGGATTCGTATCTTGGATCGGCCTATGCGCTGAGTCCGGACAACGGCGAGATCCTCTGGCTTCGCCGGCTGGACGGCACCGTCATTGCGCCGCCGACGGTGGCCGGCGGAGTGCTCTTCCTGCCGACCACGCAGGGCCTGGAGGCGCTGGACTGCGCCACGGGCGAGACGCTGTGGCGGGCGGAGAAGCGCGAGCTGCTCTATAGCCAGGTGGCTATTGCCAACGGCGTGCTCTACGCCACATGGTTGGATGGCACGCTGGCCGCGTATGTGCCGGCGCCGGCCCAGCCCGCATCCTCCGCAGCGCGGCACCCTCCCTCGCTATAATAGGCGCCGTGCAACTTACCTGGATTGATTGGGCAGTCGTCGCCCTATATTTCTGTTTCAACATCGCCATCGGGCTCTACTACAAGGCACGCGCCGGCCAGAACGTGAGCGAGTTTTTCCTATCCGGCCGCAACGTGCCGTGGTGGCTGGCGGGTACCTCGATGGTGGCCACGACCTTCGCGGCCGATACGCCGCTGGTGGTCACGGGCCTGGTGGCGGAGAAGGGGATTGCGGGCAATTGGGTGTGGTGGAATTTCGTCGCCGGCGGCATGCTCACCGTGTTCTACTTCGCTCGGCTGTGGAGGCGCAGCGGTGTGATGACGGACATAGAATTCTGCGAGATCCGTTATTCCGGCAAGCCCGCGGCGATTCTCCGCGGCTTCCGCGCGCTCTATCTCGGCCTGCCCG
The DNA here is from genome assembly GCA_036504135.1 of Paludibaculum sp. Lineage (GTDB taxonomy): Bacteria > Acidobacteriota > Terriglobia > Bryobacterales > Bryobacteraceae > Paludibaculum. The sequence continues at coordinate 522,245 of DASXVP010000014.1, read as the reverse complement.
TCAACTGCATCATCCTCGGCTGGGTCAACCTGGCGATGGTCAAGATCCTGGAAGCGATCCTCGGCGTCACTAAAACAGAGGCGCTGCTTCTCGTTTTATGCCTGATCGCCTTTACCGGCTGGATTTCGACGCTCTCCGGCCTGTGGGGCGTGCTGGTGACGGATGCATTTCAGTTCGTCGTGAAGATGACCATGGTGATCGTGCTGGCCTACTCCGCGGTGGTGGCGTGCGGCGGCATCGACGCGATGGTGGAAAAGCTCCATGTCATCGACGTGCAGCGCCAGACCACGATGGGCATGAAGGGCTCCGTGCTCGATTTCGTCCCCGATATCAATTCTGCCTGGATGCCGCTGGTGGCGTTCCTGGCCTTCATCTCGTTGAACTGGTGGGCCGTGTGGTATCCCGGCGCCGAGCCGGGCGGCGGCGGCTACATTGCGCAGCGCATGTTCTGCGCCAAGGACGAGCGCCACTCGCTGCTGGCCACCATGTGGTTCAACATCGCCCACTACGCCATCCGGCCGTGGCCGTGGGTGCTGGTGGGTCTGGCGAGCATCGTGCTGTATCCCGAGCTGAAAGACAAGGAATCCGGCTATCTGGTGGTGATGATCCATCACCTTCCGCCATCGTTGCGCGGCCTGATGGTGGCGGCGTTTGCGGCGGCGTATATGTCTACCATTGCCACGCAGCTCAACTGGGGCGCCAGCTATCTGGTGAACGATTTCTACCGGCGCTTCGTCAAGCCGGTGGCGAGCGACAAGCACTACGTACGGATTTCGCAGCTGGCTACCGTACTGGTGACTATCGGCTCGGCCGGCGTCACCTCCATGATGGATTCCATCGGGGGCATGTGGCAGTTGTTGATGGCGCTGAGCGCCGGCACCGGCGGCGTGCTGCTACTGCGCTGGTTCTGGTGGCGCATCAATGCCTGGAGCGAAATCTCGTCAATGGCGGCCTCTCTGGTTTGTTATCTGACGCTGCGCTTTGGCTTCCACCTCACCACGGACAACCCGAAGGAGGCCGCCTGGATGACGATTATCACGGTGACCTTCACGACGGCGACGTGGATTGTGGTGACGTTCCTCACCAAGCCTGAGCCGAACGCGACGCTGCTTTCGTTCTACCGGCGGGTGCGGCCGTCCAATGGCTGGGCGCCGATCGCGGCGCAGGCGCCGGAGGTGGTGATTGTCAAGGACGGCTTTTCCAATCTGGTGTGCTGGCTTGCGGGCTGCGTGATGATCTACGGCATCCTCTTCGGGACCGGAAAAATCATTCTCAAGGACTACCCGATGGGTGCGCTGATGATCGGCGCGGGTGTTGCTGGCGGTGCGCTGATCTACTGGACGATGAGCCGTCGCGGGTGGAGCTCCATTGTGGACTAGGCTGGCGGTCTTCGTTTTCGTTTGTGCTTCGGTGGCCGAGGCCGCCACGCCCGCGGAGTTTGGACTGGCAGACTACCGCCGCGCGCTGCAGGAGCGCAATCTCGCGCCGGAGCGCAATCAGATACTGACCGAGCTCTCGATGGTGCTGCCGCATGACGGCTTCTCCATCATGGGCAACATCGTACGAGGCGGCAGCCAGCGGGGCTTGATGTACGGCCTGCTGGAAGCCGCCGATCAGATCCGCCGGCAAGGCCATCTCTCCTCGGCCAAGGTGGAGCCCGCCGCCGCGATGCGCGGCATCCGCTGGTTCCTCCACAACGAGGAACTGGAGCGCGGCTGGTATTTCGATCAGGACCAGTGGCGCGCGTTCTTCGAGATGCTGGCGCGCAACCGGTTCAATCGCTTCAACCTTGTCTTTGCGCACCAGACGGCCTATATGGCGCCGCCGTATCCCTTCTGGGTCGTGGTGCCCGGCTTCCCCGGCGTGCGCGCCAAGGGCCTCTCCAGCGCGCAGCAGGCCCATAATCTGGAGACGCTTAAATTCATCTCGCAGACTGCCGCCGAGTTCGGCGTGGACTTCACTCTGGGCATTTGGGAGCACGACGTGCAGCAGGGCATGACGCCCAGCGTGGAGGGCCTCACAGCGGACAATATCGGCCCGTATTCGAACGCCGCGCTCAAGATGGTGCTGGCGGCGTGCCCCGCCATTCGCAGCGTGCAGATGCGGACGAATGCGGAATCCGGCATCCCGGCCGAGCGGCAGGTGGAGTTTTACCGCGACTGGATCTTCCCGGCGTTGCGGGACTCCGGCCGGCTGGTTCAACTGGACCTGCGCGGCTGGTTGATGCAACCGGGTCTGATGGAGGCAGCGCTGGGCGCGAAGGTGCCGCTGCGCCTTTCGTCCAAGTTCTGGGCCGAGCACCTGGGCCGGCCCTACCCGCCCGCCGAAACATTTCCGAACTATTCGTTTCTGAATTTCCTGGAGAAGCCCGGCGTCACGGACCGCGACCGCGTCTGGCATTTCTACTTTGAGCTGTGGGGGCTGGGCTCGCATCGCATTCTGCAGTGGGGCGATCCCGAATATGTGCGGCAGGCCGTGCCGTGGTTCCGGCTCAGCGGCGCGGAAGGATTTGAGATCGATCCTCCACTGGCGCAGAAGGGCTTTGGCAACCAGCCGGGTAGCTACGGCATCTTCACGGCGGAGCAGCAGGGGCGCGTGTACTGGAAGTACGAATGGCAGCGCTACTGGCTCTTTTATCAGCTCTGGGGGCGGCTCAGCTACAACCCGGCCGAGCCGGAGCGTCTGTGGCTCGACGAATTTCAGCGCCGCTTCGGTAGCGCCGCCAAGGACGTCTTCGAGGCCACGCGGCAGGCCAGCAAGGTGCTCAACGAGATCGTCACCGATTTCATGCCCGATCCCAACATGTACGTGTGGCCGGAGATCGATGCGGGCGGTCCGCTGGAGAAGTATCTCAAGGTGCCGCCAAGCGACTGGCGATTCGTGGCGAAGTTTGACGAGCACACGCAGAACCGCTTGCAGGGCGTTGCTTCGGCCAAGCAGACGCCGCTAGAGACGGCAGAGCGGCTGCACGAAATGGCGCTGCTGACGGACCAGGCAGTGGAACGCGCGCAACAGGCGCTGGGCGATCAGCATAAGGAGTGGAGCGGGACCAAGCCGGATTTGCAGGTGCTCTCGCTGCTGGCCCGCTATCACGGACGCAAGCGCATGGCTGCCGATCATCTGTCGTGGTTCAACGCCACCCAGGACGAGACGGGCCTGTATGCGGCCCGGCGCGAGCTGAACGGCTCGCTCCGCATCTGGCAGGAGCTGGTCAAACTCACCGATGGTCTCTATCCCGCGCGGATGGCGTATGGCCCCGCCGATACGGGCCACTGGAAAGACAAACTGCCCGCGCTGGAGGCGGATGCCAAGGCGCTGGCAGCGCGCGAGCCCGCGCCCTCCGCCGATACCGATCTGCGCCGCTGGCCGCGCCCGCTGCCCGTGCCCGCTTTCCTGCACAGCGCGCCCAGGCTGATCGCCGCCGGCAAACCCATCACGCTGGCTTTGCAGATGGGGCCGGCGAGTCATGCGACCAAGGTGCGGCTGCACTATCGCGCGCTGAATCAGCTCACTGCCTGGAAGACGATGGAGGCGCCTGCCGTGCGGGCTGTCTTCACGATTCCGGGCGAGGAGATCGATGCGCGGTGGGATTTGCAGTACTACTTCGAGGTGCTCAACACCGAGGGTACGGGTTGGTTTTGGCCCGACCCGCGGCGGGGCACGCCCTACCACGTTGTCACCGTCGAAGTGATGCCTGCGCCATAACCGTGAAATAATACCGGCATGTTCCGAGCAGCACTTCTCCTCTTGATGTCTCTCTGTCTGATGTCCCTGGGCGCCTTCGCGCAGGATCCTCCGTTTTTGCGCGAAAGCGGTTGGACTCCGCTCCTCAACGGTACGGATCTGAAGGGCTGGCACGCCCTCGATCCCACCAAGCCGCACGAGTGGAAGGCCGTGCGCGGCATCGATTGGGACCGCGTCGGCAATCCGAAGTTGTTGCGCGGCATCGGCACGTCGGGCGACCGCATTATGAATGGTCCCAATGGCCGCACACAGAACTGGGTGAGCGATGAGAAGCACGGCGACGTGGAGCTCTATGTCGAATTCATGATCGCCAAGGGCGCCAACTCCGGCGTCTACCTGCAAGGGCTGTACGAGGTGCAGATCCTCGATAGCCACGGCGCCACCACGCCGCTCAATACGGGCGACGGCGGCGCGATCTATCATCAGTGGATCAACGAAAAGCCTGTCGGCGGCACCGTGCCCAAGGTGAACGCCAACCTGCCGGCCGGCGTCTGGCAGAGCTATCACATCTGGTTTCGCGCGCCACGGTTTGACGCCTCCGGCAAGAAGACCGAGAACGCCCGCTTCCTGCGCGTGATCCAGAACAACCAGTGGATCCAGGAGAACGTGGAAGTGCTGGGCCCCACGCGCGCTCACATGGAGATCCCCGAGGCGCCGATGAATCCGCTGATGGTGCAGGGCGATCACGGCCCGGTGGCCTACCGCAATATCTACTGGCGGCCGTTCCGTGGCGTTCCGGAGTTCCACTAAACGGCGATGGGCTGGATCGACATCTCCACGCCCTTGCGCGGCGACATGCTGGTGTGGCCGGGTGACGACGCAGTGCGCGTGGAGCGGACTCTGTTCCTCGATCGGGGCGATACATACAACCTGACGCACCTGGCCATGAGCGCGCATACGGGTACGCACATCGATGCGCCCCGCCATTTTCTGCAGGATGGTGCGGGCATGGAGACCATGCCTCTGGACGTGATGGTGGGGCCGGCGCGCGTGGTGGATGTGGATGATCCGGAGGCCGTGCGGGCTTGCCACGTGCCGGCGGATCTGAGGCCCGGCGAACGGGTTTTGTTCCGCACGCGCAACTCCACGGAGTATCTCGGCAGGCCGCATTTTGTCGAGCAGTTCATCTATGTGGCGCGCGATGCCGCGCAAGCACTGGCCGATGCCCATGTCGCTCTCGTTGGCATCGACTACCTCTCCATCGGCGGCTTCCACTCCGATCTCGTGGAGACGCACGAGATCCTACTCGGCGCCGGTGTCTGGGTGGTGGAGGGTATCGTCCTCACGAATGTCCAACCCGGCGCGTATGAGCTCGCGTGCATGCCGCTGCTCATCCCCGGCGCCGACGGCGCGCCCGCCCGGGCTATGCTAAGACAACGCTAAGCCTGGAGGGGCCGCATGCAAAAATTGACCGGGAAAGTTGCGCTGATCACCGGCGGGACCAGCGGCATCGGGGAAGCCACCGTCCGCAAGTTCATCGGCGAAGGCGCCTCCGTCATGATCGCCGCCCGCCGCGAAGAGAAAGGCCGAGCGCTGGCGGGCTCGCTCGGCGCCAATGCCGATTTCATCAAGACTGACGTCCGCCACGAGGACCAACTCGCCCGCGCCGTGGAGGCTACAGTCCAGCGCTTTGGCCGCATCGACTGTCTCTTCAACAACGCCGGCGAGATCAAAGGCGATGGGCCGCTCAAGGTGGTGACGCCGGAGAACTTCACGCTGATGTCGGAGACTCTGCTGGGCAGTGTCATCTATGGCACGCAACACGCCGCCCGCGCCATGCGGGCCACGGGCGGCGGCGCCATCATCAACAACGCCAGTGTCGCGGCGTTCTTTGGCGGCTATTCCTTTCACGTCTATGCCGCGCTGAAGGCCGCGGTCGTGCAGTACGGCCGATCTGTTTCGCTGGAACTGGCCCCTCATCAGATCCGTGTCAACAGTGTGTGCCCCGGAGGCGTCGTCACGCCGATCTTTGGCCGCGCCACGGGGCAGGATTCCGAGACGGCTGACAGCACGGCGCAGCGCATCGGCCCGATGCTGGACAGGCTGAACCCCATGGGCCGCGCCGGACGTCCCGAGGACATCGCCAACGCCGTTGCCTTTCTCGCCAGCGACGAAGCCGCATGGATCACGGGCCAATCGTTGATTGTGGACGGCGGGGCCACCGCCGGCCGCCGGTTTGAAGAGACGGTCTCGTTCTTTGGCGAAATGAAGAACGAACTCCGCAGGACCTAGACCCGGCCCGCTTTGATCGTCAGCCGGCTGAACTCCGCGCTGAAGCCGGCGCCCTTTGGGCTGCACGCATACAGCCCGCATGCCACCGCGCGGCCACGCCCCTCGTGCAGATGCGCCATGCGGATCTGATGCCACACGCGGCCTTCGGCTGAGCTGTCCACGATGAAGTCGTCGCCCTCGCGCCGCACGCGCAGCCATACCTCGCCGGCGCCCGGCGCAAACGGTTGAGTGGACCAATCGGCATAGCCGAAGTTGGTGACCACCGCGCCCAGCGCGCTGTCGCCGCCCGTTTCAAACTCCACGGAAGTCTTCAACCAGCACTCCGGCGAAACGCGCACCATGAGGCCCGCCTGGTCATAGCGATGGACCGGATCAAAGCTCACGTGCGTTGTCATCACGAAATCGCCGGCGACCTCCATGCCGAGGAAATGGCCGTTGTCGGCGCTCTGCCCGTTGTGCGTCCGCTGCCAGAAATCGGTCGGCGCGTCCGGCTCCAGGCAGAGCACGCGCTGCTCCCTGTCGATCATCCAGTGCGACGGTTCGCAGTGCCAGCGAAGCCGCGCGTCCAGTTGCTCCTGGTCGAAATTCTCACGCAGATCACTTGCCGCCATGGGGAACTCCTCACCAACAGAATGCCACTCCGCGCGCGGGCCCGCTGTTTTCAATCTGCGCTTGAGGTCAAAATGGAAGGGACGCCCATGACCACTGCTCCCACCTCCGCCGACATCGTTGATCTGCGCACCGCGCTTGAGTTCCTGGCATCCATTCCCGGTCAACTGATTTCAACCCGCACGCCGGTGGATCCCGTTGCCGAGCTCGCCGGCGTCTACCGCCACATCGGCGCCGGTACGCCCGTCGCGCCGCCCACGCGGATCGGTCCCGCCATGCTGTTCGAATCCGTAAAGGGTTACACGATGCCCGTCGTCACCGGCGTGCTCGCCAGCCGTCAGCGCACCGCGATGCTGCTCGGCAGCACGGTGGAGCGGCTCCCGTTCGATCTGCTCGAAGCGCTCAACCATCCGCGCACGCCCATCACCATTCCCAACGCCGATGCGCCTTGCCAGCAGGTGGTGATCCGTCCGCCCTTTGACTTGCGGACGATGATTCCCGCACCTACCAACACACTGCTCGACGCCGGCCCGTATTTCAACATGGGGCTCATCCGCGCCGAGGATCCGGAGACCGGCGAGAGCGACGTCACGATTCATCGGATGTGCCTGCAAGGACCCGATCTCCTGAGCGTCTACTTTGTGCCGGGCCGCCATATCGATCAGTTTCGCATCAAGGCCGAAAAGGCCGGCCGCGCGCTGCCCGTCTCCATCAGCATGGGCCTCGATCCAGCCATCTACCTCGCTGCGTGTTTCGAGCCGCCCACCACGCCGCTCGGCTTCGACGAACTCACCATCGCGGGAGGCCTGCGCCGCCGCCCTGTGGAGCTGGTGGATTGCCTCACCGTCGCGGCCAAGGCCATCGCCCGCGCCGAGATTGTGCTGGAAGGGGAGATCCTGCCCGGAGAGCGGATCCGCGAAGATGTGCAGAGCAACACCGGCTACTGCATGCCTGAGTTCCCCGGCTATCTGGGCGTGGCGCAACAGTCACTGCCCGTCATCCGCATCAAGGCCATCACGCACCGCGTGAACCCCATTTTGCAGACGATCATCGGCCCCGGCGAGGAGCATGTGAACCTGGCCGGCATTCCTACCGAGGCCAGCATCCTGCGCCTGGTGGAGAACAGCATGCCCGGCCGTCTGGTGAACGTCTACTGCCACTCCGCCGGCGGCGGCAAGTATCTCGCCATCATGCAATTCAGGAAGGCAGCCGCCAGCGACGAGGGCCGCCAACGCCAGGCCGCGCTCACCGCATTTGCGGCGTTCTCCGAGCTGAAGCACGTTATCCTGATTGACGAGGACGTCAATCTCTTCGATACCAACGATGTGCTGTGGGCGATGACCACGCGCTACCAGGGCGATGTCAGTACGATGTTCCTTCCCGGTGTCCGGTGCCACCCGCTGGACCCGTCGCAATCGCCCGATTTCAGCCCGTCCATCCCGGCCCCTGGGATCTCCTGCAAGACGGTCTTTGATTGCACCGTGCCCTTCCATCTGAAGGAACGTTTCCGCCGCGCCGAGTTTGTGCCCGTGGATCTTTCCAGGTTCGTGTAGTCCATGACTTCCGAGCCGTTGATATTTGTTGGCCGTCAGGACCCGCACGCTGTGGCGTGGGTGGAGCCAGGGGCCGCCGCGGTTACCTTCGGCGGGCTGGCCGAACGCGCGGAAGCCTTGCGCCAGCGCTTTGTGGCGGCCCAGTTCCCCGAGCGCACTATCATTGCCGCGGGCACGTTGGCGCCCCTGGACCTGGTGACTGGGTTTCTGGCCGCCTCCAGCGATTGGGCGTTTGCGGCCGTGAGCCCGAACTTCAGCCGCACTGAGCGGGAGGAGTACCTGCATGAACTGCTGCCGGGCGCGCTGCTCGACGGGGCGCTCCAGTTCAAGCCGCTCTCCGGCGGGCGGATTCTCGACGCCACGCTCTGTCTGCTGACGTCGGCCACCACCGGGCGCGCCAAGATCGTGCCGCTGGCCAGATCGCAACTGGAAGCTGCCGCCCGCAACACTCGCGATGCTCTCGAACTGTCGCCGTCAGATCGATTGCTGTGCCTCACGCCGCTGCACCACTTGCAAGCGCTGGGCTCCCTTTTTGCACAGTGGTCCGGTGGCGGCAGCGTGGTGTACGCCGGACCGTTTGACGCCGCCAGGTTTCCCCGCTGGCTCGACGAGTTTCGGCCGACGTGGTTCACAGCCAGTCCCACGATGCTCGATGCAATCCTCGCCATTGGCGCGCCGCTGCCGCGCTGTCTCCGCTTCATCAGGACCATCGGTGCGCCCCTGCCCGCGGCGACAATGGCCGCCGTGGAAGACCGGCTCCAGGTTCCGGTGATTGAAGGCTACGGGCTGACTGAGATCGGCGTGGTCACGTCCAACCCGCTGCCGCCGCGGCCTCGCAAAGCCGGGTCTGCCGGGCCCTCCGCGGGGCCGGAGGTCCGCATCGCCGCGAACGATGAGATTCTCGTCCGTGGTCCCGCTCTCTTCGGTGGGTACCTCAACCAGGAGGCGCAGCCCTTTGACGAAGAGGGCTGGTTTCGCACAGGCGACCTGGGCTGCCTGGATGCCGACGGCTATCTGCGCGTGATGGGACGCCTCAAGGAGATTGTCAATCGCGGCGGTGAGAAGATTGTCCTCGGCGAGGTGGACCGGGCGGTGCATGGCCATCCCGCTGTGCGCGAGGCCGCGGCCTTCTCCGTCCCCCACCCCACGCTGGGCGAGGATCTGGCGTGCGCCGTCGTGCTCCGGCCTGGCCACTCCGCCTCGGCCCGGGAGCTGCGCCACTACGTCCGCCAGGTTCGTGGTGCCGAAAAGGTCCCCCGCCACTTCGTCTTTCTCGATGCGCTGCCCCGCGGCGCCATGGGTAAAGTGCAACGGAAACTACTCAGCCTGCCGGCGGCGCCCCGCGCGGATCTGACCGGCATACCCACGCCACTCTGCACACTCTGGCGCGAGGCTCTGCATCAGGCGCCGGCCTCGGCGATGGACGACTTCTTTCAATGTGGCGGCGACTCGCTGAGTGCTGCCTCATTTCTGGCCGCGGTGAGCGCGGATTACGCTATCCCCTTGGAGCAGCTCGATCCATTTTTCGAGAATCCTAACCTGGCCTGCCTGGCGGCGCTAATTCAAAACCAGCTCGCCTCTCCGATCCAGCCGCGGCAGTTCACGTTTTTTCCCAAGGCGCCTGGCCCGGCGCTCTTCCTGATTGGCGCTACGGCCAGCGGTGTTTTCGCGTTGCGCGCCCTGGCCCAGCAGATGGGCCCCGTTCGTCCGGTGACAATTCTGAGAACTACAGGCGAGCCGCCGGATCGCGTCCCTGGCCACCTGGCCGCGGTAGTCCGCGATAGCATCGCGGCGATCCGCGAACTGCAACCGCGGGGTCCTTACCTGTTGGCCGGCCACTGCTATGGCGGCATCGTTGCATTCGAGGTCGCGCGCCAGTTGATGACTGCCGCTGAGAGCATCCGCCGCCTGGTCCTGCTCGATGCGCCGTGTCCCGGACCTCATCGACTGCACGCGCGCTGGAGCTTCCTGGAGGGGCTAGTCCCATTGCCGGGGCGGCCGCGCGGCATCCTGCCATCGCCTCCACGCGCGGATCTCGAGTTGCATCAGGTTTACGCTACTCAGCCCCGCGTGCGGACTCTCGTGTTGGAGGATTCCCGCTTCTCTTGGAGGCGGTTCACTTCGCGCCCGATCCATCTTCAACCCATCGAGGCGACGCACGAATCCATGCTGCAGGCGCCGGCCGTCGAGCACGTCGCGCCGCTTCTCAGCTCACTTCTTGATCCGTAGAGCGATGTCTTCCGTGAACGCCGGACCGCGCAGCTTCACAGTCCCGCCGCGATGCGCCAGCGGCCTCATCTCGATCACCTTGCCATCCCGCGTGCTCACCCACTCCACCGAATACTGGCCCGCGGTGAGTTGCAGCGTGAGCTCCGCCGGGCCCGTGCCGTTCAGGTAGATCGCATACGCCTCTCCGGGCGAGCTGAATGCCTGCCACTCCATGCCCGGCGCATGGCGCACAGTGGATTGGTCAGCCTTCATCCGCAGGAAGGGCAGCCCGTGCAGGAACTCGCTCACCACGCGGAACTGTTTCCGCAGCGCCGGGCTGCCGCCACCGGGGCTCTTTTCCTGCGCGTCCGTGCCGTCCTCATGCCCCACGCTGAACGAGTAGTCCAAGTGGTTGAAGGCGCCGCCGCCGGCCAGCAGGAAGCGCCAGGCTTCCCTTCGGTAGGTGGCGTCGGCCTTGCCGGCAAAGCCCGTTTCGTCATACCCGATTGGCACGTTGAGGCCCGTGTTCCACAACGCCGCCTCCGGGTGCGCGTAGTGGAAATTCACCACGTCCGCGCCAGCCAGCACCCCTTTCAAGGAGTGCCGGAAATTGCAGACGTTCCATGCCACGCTATGCTTGATGGGCAACCCGGCTTCCTCGCCGCGGATCCAGGAAGCTACCAGCATCTGCCACTCCAGCGAGGCATCGTCGGCCAGATCCACGGAGTTCGGCCAGCGCCTTGCCTGATAGCGGTTGATCGAATCCACCGCCACGCCGCGATCGGCCCACGGCTCGTTCTGGATCTCGTAGATCACGTTGTCGAATTCATTCAATTCCCGCACGATGCGCCGTGTCATGGCGTCCTGAAACGCCAGAACATTACCGTTGTTCTTTGTGTTGAGCTCCTTGAACTCCTTCACCGTGGTCTGGTTGCTGTTGTTGGCTGGATTGAACGGGCTCACCGCCCACTGTTTGGCGCCATAGGTGGAGCAGAACAACGTCATCTCGACAATCAGTCCGCGCTCTCCGGCCGCCTTCACGAACTCCTTGAGACGTGTGAAGTAGGCAGGGTCGAACTGCGAGAGATCGAACTTGCCGTCCTTCTGCGGCCAGGGTGCGAGGAACCGGCCCGGCGCCGGCGCCAGGGTGTTGCGCTCGATGCCAAAGTCGCCGGGCACTTCCCGGTAGGAGCCCGAGAAGATCCGCACATAGTTCATCCCGTCGGCCGCCATCGTGTCGAGGTATTTCTTCCAGTCGAAATCGAGATTCAACACAGAGCCGTAGTGCTCGGCCGAGCTGACGATGATCATCGGCTTGCCGCGGAACAGGAAGTAGTTCGGATTGGCCGGATGCGGCTTCACAGCCTCAGCCGCGCCAAGGCTCTGCAACAAAAACAGGAACGCCAGAAATGTTCTCATGACCAGAACGGTTCTCCATCCACAAGATTTGCCTTCAGATACTCCATGTTCAGATCCAGGCCCAGGCCCGGACCGTCCGGCACCTTTAGCTTGCTGTTCAGCACGACGGGCGCGCTGCCCGCCGCCATCTTCTCCACGTGCCGCGTAGGCCGGCCCAGCGCGCTTTCGCTGCGGTAGAAGTTCTGGATCGCCGCGCCAAAGTGCGCGTTGGCGTAGCACAGGATGAGCGAGCCCACGTTGTGCAGCGCCACCGGCGTGCGAGTCAACGCGGCGTAATCCGCGATTTTCTTGGTACCCGTCATTCCGCCCGCGAACGCCAAATCCGGATGAATGATGTCGGCCGTCTGCGTATCGAGAAACGGCCGGAATCCGCGGACCAGTTCCAGCTTCTCGCCCGTCAGAATCGGGATTCGCGTGGAGCGCTTCAACGCCGCCCAACCCTCATGGAACGTGACGTTCAGCGGGTCTTCCAGGAAGAGCGGATTCATCGGCTCCACAGCCTTTGCCACCGCAATCGCGCTGGGCGTGTCGAACTCGTTGTGGCAGTGCACCGCGATGTCGATCTCTTCTCCCACCGCGTCGCGCGTGTTCTGATAGGCGCGCCGCACCTTGCGCAGATCGTTGCTGTCCAGCGTGTTGGCGAAGCGCGCCGACGGCACGCCCAGCACCGGATCGATCCCGTTTTTGAAAGCGTTGAAGCCCTCTGGCATGGCCTTGATTCGCGCCGCCCACTCCTTGCACGAGCCGGGGTCCAGCATGTTGAGGCCGAGGCCGTGCGAGTACATCGGGATCTCGTCGCGGAACGGCCCGCCCATCAGATCGCACACGCGCCGGTTCAAAAGCTTGCCGGCCAGATCCCACAGCGCCATGTCGATGCCGGAGATCACGCCGATCTGCGCCATGTAGGTGTGCATCAACGAGGTCATCTGATGGAAGTGAACCTCGATCGCCAGCGGGTCTTTCCCAATCAGATACTGCTTCATTGTGTCGATCCGCGCCCGCGCCATGGGGCCCGTCGCGCCCGCCTCGCCAAATCCGCTGACGCCGGCGTCGGTATCGATCCGGATCAGCGAATTGCCGGCGATGTTCTTGATCGCCATCGCGCGGACGGCGGTGATCTTCACCTTGCCGCGATCTGGCGCGGCGAAGGCCTGGAGCTTCGGAAATAGCGAGACTGCCGGCAGAGCGGCCAAAGCGCGCAACAGAGCGCGGCGGCTATGGATGGCAACTGACATCGTTGAGGACCTCACGCTGCAATCTATCGCAATTCGCGCGCGATTGCCCGTCTTTCGTACTCTGGTACGAGTGAGCGGCTTTCTCGATCTTCTGCGCCATAACCGCAACTACCGCAACTGCTGGCTGGGTCAGGCGGTGAGCGAGATCGGCGACCACTTCAACTCCGTCGCCGTGCTCAGTCTTGCGTTGCAGCTCACCGGCAGCGGCTTCACGGTGGGCGCGGTGATGATTGCGCGCGTGCTGCCGGCCGTCATCGCCGGACCCATCGCCGGCGTCGTGCTGGATCGCTTTGACCGGCGCAAGGTGATGATCGCTTCGGACATCCTGCGCTGCATTGTGGCGCTGCTGCACATCCTGCTGCTCACCTATCGCCAGACGTGGCTGCTCTACACGCTCAGCGGCCTGCTCATGTTCGCGTCGCCATTCTTTAACAGCGGACGCTCCGCCATCCTCCCGCGCCTGGCCAGCCGCGAGGAACTGCACACAGCCAATGCGCTCACGCAGACCACATCCTGGCTCACGCTCTCCATCGGCACACTGCTCGGCGGCGTCAGCACGATGCAGTTCGGCTACAAGTGGGCCTTCTTCGCCAACGCATTGAGCTTTCTGTTCAGCGCCATCGCCATCGGCAGCCTGCGCTCGGCGGATGGGCATTTCCGCCCGGATCGCAGCGGCGCGGCCAAGCTCCGTGGCTCCAACTTCGAGGATTTTCGCGAGGGTTTGCGCTATATGTCCGCGCGCCCGCTCATCCTCGGCATCGGCCTGCTGGGCGTGGGCTGGTCCACCGGAGGCGGCGCGGCGCAGGTGCTCTTCACGCTGTTTGGCGAGGTGGTTTTCAAACGCGGCCCAGCCGGCATCGGGCTGATCTGGAGCTTCGCCGGTATCGGATTGGTAATCGGCGGCATCATCGGCCACCGTGCCGGAGCGAAGTTGGGCTTCACACAGTACAAACATGTTGTGACGATTGCGTTCTTTCTCCACGGCCTCTGCTACGCGCTCTTCAGCCTGGCACCGGAGCTTTGGAGCGCTATCGTCTTCATCGCGCTTTCCCGTGTGGCCATGGGGATGAACTCGGTGCTCAACCGCACCATGCTGCTGTTGCATGTGCCCGATGGCCTGCGCGGCCGAGTGTTTACGACGGTGGAGACGATGTCGAATGCCGTGATGATGCTCTCCATGGGCGCGGCCGGCGTGGCGTCTACCGTCTACACACCGCGCCAGATCGGCTTCGTCGCCGGCGCGCTCAGCGCATCCACCGCCATCTTCTGGGCCTGGGCCAACGCCGCCGGCAAGCTGCCGGAGCCTGAGCAGGACACCGAGGAGCCGCAGCACGAGTTTACCGAGCCTGTGACGCCCGCGTGATGTCGGCCTGCAGTGCCGCCAGCAGCGAGGTCTGCGACGGCTCCAGGTAGAAGTGCCCGCCCTGGAAATCGCGCCGTTGGAACGGGCCCGTGGTCTGGGCCGCCCAGGCGTCCAGGTGTTGCGTGGTCACGTTCGGATCGGCCTCGCCGCCATAGGCGAACAGCGGCATGCCGAGCGGCTCGTCCGGCGTGTACGCATAGTGGCGGTAGAGCCGCGCGTCGGAAAGCAGCGCCGGCAGTGCCAGCTTGAGCAGTTCCGGATTGTTCAGAACGCTGGGTGGGAAGCCCTCCAGACGCCGCAACTCTTCAATGAAGTCGCGCAACGACGGCTCCGGCGGCGGCACGTGATTCAACCGGTACTGCGGCGCCCGCGCGCCCGAGACGTGAAGCGACACCGGCTGCGGCAGACCGGCGCGGCGCAGTGCCCGCGCTAGTTCAAACGCGATGCCCGCCCCCATGCTGTGCCCGAAGAGCAGAAACGGCGTATCGAGATAGGGACGGATCTCAGCCAGCAACGCCGCAATCAGCGGCCCCATGCGTTCAAAGGGCGGCTCGCCCGCGCGCGTCTCGCGGCCCGGCAATCGCACCGGCGCCACGGCTGCCAGTGGCGACAGCGGCTCGCGCCAGGCGCGGTAGGGCAGCGCGCCGCCGCCCGCCCACGGCAGACAGAAGATTCTTGGCTTGCCGGCCTGCGCGTCTTCGATGCCTGGGAACCAAGGACAGGTCGCCGGCCTCTCGACGCTCGATCGTTGCTTCAGCCGGAGCGCTAGCAGGCGCTTCTTCTCATCGCTCAAGCCCGGCTTCGGCGCGGCCGGCGGCTGCTTTTTCGGTTGGGTCGTGAGCTTCAGCAGAAACGCCTCAAACGGCAGCACACTCAGATTCTCCGCGTACTCCAGCGCCGCCTTGCGCGAAGCCGCGGCCAGCTCTTCCCAATGCTCGCGATCCGTGGTGAGCCGCTCCAGTACGCGGTGCCACGGCGTGGCATCCTGGGGCGGCACTTCCGCCACGGGTACCATGCTCGCATCGACCGACGGGAGGTATTTCGTAATCGGATTTACGCGGATCAGATACGGCACGCCAAGCTTCGCTTCGTGCAGTCCGCCCACGTCGCTGGCCATCACCGGCACGCCCCGCGACATCGCCTCCGGCACGATGCGCGATCGCGCCTCCGCCCACACCGAGGGAACCAGCATCACGCGCGTCTGGCGCAACAGCCCGTCGATGTTGTCCATGTGCGGTAGCACCGTGATGTTGGGCTCGCTCTTCATCGCGGCGAGTTCGCCGGCCAGTGTGCCCCAGGTGGGGATCGCCGCAAAGCGCAGCTGCGGCATCCGCCGGGCGAGCTCCAGGAAGATCGAGATGCCCTTCACCGCGCACGGATTCACCATCGCCACGTAGGGGTTTTCAAAGCGCCCGAGCAGCGGGTATTCCTTCACCGGATCCAGCAGCGAAATGGGTACGTGGATCGCGTCGATCCCGCTCCACTCGCGTACGTACGAGGCGACGTAGTGGCTCACGCCCACCACGCCATCGGCCCGCCGCAGCGCCTCGGTCTTGGCCGCGCTCACCATCGAACTATCCGGACCGAAGGGCACGGCGATGGTGGCCCGCACCAGGTACACAACGCGCGCGCGGGGCGCCTTCACCGCCAGATCGAACAGCAGGTGGCCGGGGTCGTCCGTTGAGGTGATGATGATATCGGGGTCAAAATCATCGATTTGTGACTGGAAAAAGCCCCTTAACTGCGGATTTTGCGACAGTGCGCGCACGTCCACGCCGCCCAGCCGGAAGTGGATGCAGGCCTCGTCCGTGCCGTCCACCTGCACGTTGCGTGCGGCCAGTTCGCGCAGCATCTGGTGGTGCCCGTCCGGCCCGAATTTCTCCACGCGCGTCACCACGCGCACGCGGTGGCCACGCGCCGCCAGCGCCTCCATCAACAGCCGGTTGGACTTGTCGCCGCCCCCGAGGGAAGGGAAGTAGGTGGAGTTGTGCGCCAGCAGGATCTTCACGACGATTCCTTCTTGTGCCTCAACCGCGCCAGCAATAGCGCCCGCTTCGCCGCATCCAGATTCTTCGCCGCCGCGCGGATTGGCTCACGGGACGGCGCCAGCGAGAGCAGCATCCGCTCGAAGTCCGCCACGTCCAACCCGCCCACAAACCGCAGCGCCGCCGTTCGCGATCGCTCGGCCTCTGCCCAATAGACCCGTTCGTCCGTCAGCAGTTCGCGCAACGCCGCCGACCACGGTTCCAGGTCCTGCTCCGGCACTACGGCGCGCGGCATCAACGTGTCGTCGAACTCCCGCTCGTAGCGCTCCACCGGACGCACCGGCACCACGTAGCCCGTGCCTGCCTTGGCTTCGGCCAGCCCGCCTGAATCGCTGGCGAGCACCGGGAGCCCGCGCAGCATCGCCTCCATCGTGATCAGGCCGAAGCCCTCATACCAGACCGAGGGCATCAGCAGCAGCCGGGCCTCCCGCAAAACGTCGTCAATGTTTGAAACACTCTGGAGCAGTTTTGTGTTGGGCCGCGCGGCCAGAGCAGCGCGGTCCGCCGCGGTGGTGCCCCATCCGTTCAGCGCCGCAAACTCGATGTCGGGGAAGCGTGCCGCCAGTTCCAGAAAGATACCGAGCCCCTTCACCGCGCACGGATTCACCATCAGCACGAAGCCTGATCCGAAGCGCCCGAATCGTGGATAGGGCGCCTGTCCGTACATCGGCGGATGGATCACATGAACTCCGCAACCCAGATGAGTCCGCACGTAACCCGCCATGTGCGTACCGATCACCACCACGGCCGCGGCTGCCCGCGCCGCCTCGGCGCCGCGCTCGTCCGGGTGCCAGCTCTCCGGTCCGAACGGGAAAAACTGGGGCGTGTGAGCCAGATAGACAATCCGGCCCGGCGCCACCACCGATGCCTCGCGCAGCAGCACGTGGCCGACGTCCTCGCTGGAAACCAGCACCCAATCGGGCTGCCAGTCTCGAATGTTCTCACCCAGCACCGACGTGCGAAACGACAGATTCTTCACGCCACGGATCGTGATGGCGTCGATCGCGCTCTGATGGTCCTCCGCGCCGTCAGCCGTGGGCGCCACCACCAGGCACGCATGACCCTGCGACGCCAGGTGCGCCAGCCACTTCAGATTGGATCGTGTGGACCCGCCGCGCGGCGGATCATACGACGCATTCGAGGTCAGCAGAATTCGCATTAGCCCGCTCCACCGTCGGCGCCGGCCTGCTCCTCTTCCGCCAGCAGCGCCCGCACTTCCTCGTCGCTCAGCCCTTCAATCTCGGCCAGCAGAGCATCGTACTCGTCCGGATCGATCTCGCCCAACTGCCGGGCCTCAATCGTCCGCGCCAGTTCGCTCAGCGTCAACGATCCGGAGTATACATCGTCCACCGTCAACTCGATGGCGAACTCCTCTTTCACGCGCATCAGCAGCAGCACGGCCAGCAGCGAGTGTCCGCCCAGATCAAAGAAATTGGCCGTGTTGGATTCCACGGGACGCTGCAGCAGTTCGGTCCAGATCGCCGCCAGTCTCCGCTCCACTTCGGTAGCAGGAGCGTCCGCCGCGCCCGACGGCTGCACCGCCGCCAGCGCCTGCCTGCGCATCGCGGCCAGAATCTGCGCCGGCGTTCGCAGCCGCCGCGCGATGTCCTCAAAATCGATGTAACGATGCGCCGCGTCGGCCACCTTACGCGGCTGGATCACCGGCGCCGCCACCTCCGCCGGATCAGGCTTCCAGCGAAGCGCCTGCAGGCTGGCCGCCCGGAACCGAAACACGCTGCCGTCGTCGCGCACGTCCACCGAATTGGACCCGAGGCTTCTTAGAAACTGGTACGCCGGCAGGTTTTTCGCAGTCTCGCGGAACCGCACTGTCACGTTGTAGATGCCATCATCCAGAGCGTGCTCGGCCAGCGCTGAGAGCATCCGGTGCTCCACACCGCGCCCCAGCGCCCGGCAGCTCAGCAGGAATGAATCCACCGCCAACTCGCCCTCGCGCCGTTCCACGATCAGCACGCCCGCCAGACCATATTCGCCGAAGCGGTCCGATACCTCGGCCGTGAAAATCTCGTGGCGGCCTTCATTCAACAGCGCCTGGAGCTCTGCTTCGCCGCGCCGGATCGTTGTGCAATTGAACTGATTCGTACGCTGCGTCAACTGCGCCACGCGCCCCAGCCGCTCCTGCGCCACCGGCTGAAAATCCACTCGCAGGTTCAGCCCGCTGATGAACTCCTCCAGGCTCGCCGCCTTCTTCACCGCGCGACCAAACTCCAGCGTCTGCGCCATAATGGCGCCGCGTTGCCGGTCCTCTTCCGTGACCACGAGATGATCGAACGCCCAAACATGCTCCAGGAAATCCGGCAGTTCGTCGATGTTCTCCGGCAGCGTCAGCGGCAGCGCCTCGGGCGCGCCTTCGGCCACCTCCGCGCACTCCTTGGGGTTGTCGTCGAGGAACAGAAACGTATCGAGGCCCACGTTCAGCTCGGCGCTCAGCGCTGCCAGATTGGCAGCCTTGGAATTCCAGTCCAGACGCCATGTGGTGAAGTGGCGCAATTGCAACGGAAACTCCGGATGCGCCGCGAACGTGTCGAAGACATCCTGCTCGTTATTTTTGCTGGCCAGCGCGAGCATCATGCCGGCGTCCCGCTGCCGCAGCAGAAACTGGTGCAACTGCCACCGCGCCGGATCCAACGAAACGCCGGCAGGGCCGTCCTCGCCGCAGATGCCGTGCCACAGAGTGTTGTCGCAATCCACCGCGATCACCTTGTACGGCGGCATGTACATGGCCTGGGTGCGGCGGATCAGCACCGTCCCCAGAGCGGCGAAATAGAGCTCCGTATAGGGGATCCGGCCGATCTCTTCCGCGCCCGAATCGAACCGCGCTTCCACCGGGTAGAGCCGGTGGATCTCCGCCTCATCCAGATACTGCAGGCCCGGCACGCCGGCCAGTGTGATCTCCACGGCCCGCCACGCGCGGGCCAAGCTGGCCGCGCACTCAGGATTTTCCGTGAACGCCGGCGTCGAGGGGCAGCGGCAGACAATCAGCGGCTCCTTCAGCCGTGATGGCGCCGCCCGCAGCGCCGCAGCCAGCTCCGCCGCGTTCGATTCCAACTGCGCCAGCGCCGCCGTATCGAGCTCCTCGAACTGCCCCAGATCCTCATAGCGCAGCAACACCACGTTGACGCCGTGGCTGTTCTGCGCGAACTCGCCCGCCGGATCCAGGAGCGTCTGCAGGATCTGGTTGTAGGGCGCGAAGCGGATCTCGAAATCGCGATTCAGCTCCCGTCCCCAAAATTGCAGAGCCGCGCGAACCGGCTCGGCTGTGAAGCTTGCGCCGATCGCGATCCGGAAAGGGGGAACAGCTGGCTGCTCCACAGGGAGGCTGGGGTTGGAATCAGTCACTGGCTAGAAACCAACATTGTATCGCTAGGGCCCCCGGGGGCACACTACGCCGTATCCTGGATTTCATGCGCATCGTCCTCCTCGCCCTCGCCTGCGTCTCCCTTTTCGGCCAGCGCCCCGTCCACACCTACTCCATCGTCGCCCGCGATTCCGCTACCGGCCAAATGGGCGTGGCCGTCCAGTCCCACTGGTTCTCCGTCGGCGCCATCGTGCCGTGGGCCGAGGCCGGAGTAGGGGCCATCGCCACGCAATCGTTTGTCGATCCCAGCTACGGCAAGCTCGGCCTGGAGATGCTGCGCACCGGCAAGTCCGCGCCGGAGACGCTCCGCGCCCTGCTGGCCGGCGATGAAGGCAGCGCGGTGCGCCAGGTGGCCATTGTCGATGCGCAGGGACGCGTTGCGGCCCACACCGGCGCCAAGAACATCGAAATGGCCGGCCACGTCACAGGCGACGGCTTCTCCGTGCAGGCCAACATGATGCTCAACGCCACGGTCTGGCCCGCTATGGCCCAGGCCTTCACTGCAACGAGAGGCGATCTCACCGAGCGGATGCTCGCCGCTCTCGATGCCGCCCAGGCCGCCGGCGGCGATATTCGAGGCAGGCAGTCCGCCGCACTCATCGTGGTCAACGCCAAATCCACCGGTAAGCCATGGGTGGACCGCCTCTTCGATCTGCGGGTTGACGACAACCGGGAGCCCATTGTCGAGCTGCGCCGTCTGGTCACGCTGCAGCGCGCCTACAACCACATGAATGCCGGCGACCTGGCCGTGGAGGCCAACGACAACCAGCGCGCCCTCACCGAATACCGCGCCGCCGCCGCGCTGGTGCCGGGTAATCTCGAAATGGACTTCTGGCACGCCGTCGCGCTCGTCAACATGAATCGGATCGACGACGCCCTGCCGCTCTTCCGCCGCGTCTTCGCCGGGGACGCCAACTGGAAGGAGCTGACGCGCCGCCTGCCGAAGGCGGGGTTGCTGCCCGGAGATCCGGCGCTGCTGCGGCGGATTGTCGAATAGCGCGGCGCCCCATCCGGCCGCCCGGCCGCGATATCATTCCACGGTGCACCCACTCCGAGCCGCTCTCCTCTTTGCCACTGCCTCAATGCTCTCCGCCGCCCCTCTCCGCGTCGTCATCGCAGGCCTCGTTCACGGCCACGTCGATGGCTTTTTCCGGCAGGTGAAAGGCCGCGATGTCGAGATCGTCGGCGTCTCCGATCCGGACCCCGCCCTCCACCGCAAGTACGCCGCCAGGTACGGCCTGCCCATCGAGATCTTCTCCACCGATCTCGCCAAACTGCTGGACAAAACCAAGCCCGAAGCAGTCGCCTCTTTCAGCAATACGTTCGATCACGCCGAGATCGTCGAAATCTCCGCCGCCCGCCGCCTGCCCGTCATGATGGAGAAGCCCCTGGCCGTATCCATGGAGCACGCCCGCCGCATTCAAAAGGCCGCCAAACAGGCCAACATCCCAGTTATCGTCAACTACGAGACCACTTGGTACCGCAGCCACGGCGCGCTCTACAAACTTCTCAAGGAGCAGGCCGCCGGCGGTGAGATCCGCAAGATGGTCGCCATGGACGGCCACCAGGGCCCCAAGGAGATCAACACTCCACCCGAATTCTTCAACTGGCTCACCGATCCCGCCAAGGGCGGCGGTGGCGCGCTCTTCGATTTCGGATGTTATGGCGCCAATCTGATGACCTGGCTGATGGACAATCAGCGGCCTATTTCGGTCACCGCCCTCACCCAGCGCATCAAGCCCGCCATTTATCCCAACACCGACGACGAGGCCACCATTCTGGTGGAATACCCGCGCGCCCAGGGCATCATCGAGGGCTCCTGGAACTGGCCCTTCAACCGCAAGGATTTCGAGGTGTACGCGCAGAAGGCCTACGCCATCGCCGTGGGCGGCGGAACGCTGCGCACGCGCCTGCCCGGCGCCCAACAGGAAGAGACCCGCGCCCCCGAGGAACTGCCCGCCGATGAGCGCGATTCCATCTCCTACCTCACCGCCATCGCCCGCGGCAAGCTGAAGCCCGCAGGGCTCTCTTCGCTGGAAAACAACATAATCGTGACGGAGATTCTCTCCGCCGCGCGCGAGTCGGCCCGCACGGGGAAACGGGTCATTCTGCCTTAGTTCACGACAACATTCCGTCGTAATTCAGAAATTAGTTCCGCGCCTGTGATAACCTCGGGGGCATGTTGGACTCCCTGCGTTCTTATATCGTGTTTTCAGGCCTGATTCTCCTTCCTGTCTTTTCCGCCGCGCCGCCGCCCGCGAGCGCCAATTCCGACGAGACCTACCGGCAGCTTCGCGGCGCCGGCGTGGCGGAGTCATTTGTCGCCGAGGAGATCGTGCTCAAGCGAGATTGTGCCACGTTCCGCTTGAAGAAGGGCGCCGTTGGTTTCATTGCGCCGCAGATGGGCAAAGTGACACTGGCCGTCTTTTCCGGCTCGGGCGAGTTTACGCTGGAACCAGTCGGACCCATTGAGCAGACCTACATTCGCCGTTATCAGAACGCCGCGAAGTTCACGCAGAGCTTCTCCAAAGCCATTTTCGTCTTTACCGATGACACGTATGCCGAAATTCGCGCCTCCGCGAAATCACCGGGGCAGGATGCCACCCTTCCTGCGATTCTGAACGATTTCCGAGGAAGACTGCGTAAGCGGCTCGAAGAGCCGCGCAGTTGGATGGAAGCCATGACCATGTCGGAATCCATGGACAACATGGAGGCCGAAGTCCTCTCCGGCCTCTACAACCCCGCCCGCCCGGCGATGTTCAACGCCTTCTTGCAAGGGCAGGATTTCAAGGATCTCCGCTTCTTCCTCCGCGGCCAGGGCGCGCTGCCCGACATGCCTTCGCCCGAAGAGGTAGCGCTTCTCAGTGTGGATCCTGGCGAAAACAACGACGGCATCCTCTACCATTCTCACCTCGCCAAAGAGCTCCTGAGCGGCGCCCCGCCCAATGAAGACAAGCGCCCTGTGCAGGCCGAGAAGTACACCATCGAGACGCATATCGAGAATAGCCGCCGGCTCTCCGCCACGGCTAAAGTGGAGTTTTCCGGGCTGCTCGATGGCGAGCGCGTCGTTAAGTTCGGACTCCTGCCCGACCTCCGGGTCAGCTCCGTGCAGGACACCGCCGGCACTCAAATCCCCTTCATCCAGGAGGATCGCAAGCAGGACGGCTCTCTCTACATCATCCTGCCGGCTCCTCTCAAGAAGGGCGGGAAAGCCGCCGTCACCATCGCCTATGGCGGCGACAAAGTCACCAACGACGCCGGCGGCGGCAACCTTTATGTTGGGGCCCGTACCAGCTGGTATCCCAGCCTGAATTCATTCCAAGATCGCGTCTTCTACGACCTGACGTTCAAGGCGCCCAAGAAGTACACCATTGTCGGCAGTGGTCACAAGGTCAAGGAGTGGAAGGAGGGCAATCTGGTCTGTACCCAGTGGCAAAGCGAAGCCCCGCACGCCGTCGCCGGTTTCAACGCAGGCATCTACAAGGCCCGTTCGGTGGATGATGAGAAGTCCGGAAACCGCATCGACGGGTTTGCCGCCACCGAGTTGCCGGATTATCTCCACGGAGCGCCCGGCACTGACGCCATCGCGCCCTCTTCGCTGCTCGATCAGGCCATGAGCCAGACCCAGGCATCGCTCCAGATCTTCAGCTACTACTTTGGCCCGCTGCCCTACAAGCGCATCGCCGTCACCCAGCAGCCTCAGTTTTCCATGGGGCAGAGCTGGCCCGAACTGCTCTACCTCCCGCTGAGCGCCTTCCTCGACGGCACCACGCGCCTGAGAGTTCTCGGCAATATCAGCCCCAGGCTCAACGCCTTTGTGGACGAAGTGACCCCACACGAAACGTCTCATCAGTGGTGGGGCCATCTGGTGGGCTGGGATTCATACCACGACCAGTGGCTCTCCGAAGGCTTCGCTACTTTCTCTGCCTCGCTCTATTTGCAGAGCACCCAGAAGACGCCGCAGAAGTTCCTCCAGTATTGGGAGCGTGCCCGCAAGGATCTCACCGAAAAAAACGCTTTTGGACTCCGCTCCATCGATGCCGGCCCTATCTACCTGGCCTACCGGGCCGATACCAAACGCACTCCTGGCGCCGCCCAGGACCTCATGTATCTCAAGGGCGGCTACGTCCTGCACATGCTGCGCATGATGATGGCCGACACCAAGACCGGCGATGCCGAGTTCATCGCGATGATGAAGGATTTCGTGGAATCCCACCGCGGCCGCAACGCCTCGCTCGCGTCTTTCGCCGAGGTGGTGAACCGGCACGTCAGGCCGTATATGAAGATCTCCGATTCCGGCGGCATGGAGTGGTTCTTCTATCAGTGGGTACTCTCCACGGACGTGCCCCGTTACGCCCTGCAATACGACGTGACGCCGGAGGGCGACGGGTTCCGCCTGAAGGGGACCATTACGCAGAGCGAGGTGGGCAAGGATTTCGCGATGCTTGTGCCCATCTACATTGAGAGCCAGGGCCGCATGATCCGCCTCGGGCGCCAGTTGCTGGTGGGCACGCAGAGCAAGCCGCTCGATGTGAAGCTCGGTTTCAAGCCTACCAGCGTGGTGTTGAACGCCAATCACGACATCCTGGAGGTGAAGTAGCGCGCCGATGGGGGCGGAGTTAGCGGGCCGCGGAAGCGCGCCCTCTTGCGGCCTGCTTCCGCCTCGCCGGCCGCTTCGCCTTCGCCCGCCGCGCCACTTCCACCGCCGCTCGGCCCCATTGCAGCATCACGTCGGAGTTATCGAAAAACTCCGGCGGCGGCGGGTAATACTGCATCACCTCGGGCTTGTCCGGAAACGGCAGGAAGGGCCGCGAACCAATCGCTTCATACGCCGGACGCGTCTCTGAGTCCACCTTCAGAAACACTTCCTGGCTCGCCACCAGCGCGAACACCACGCCGTCGCAGTACAGGCAGTGTCCGCCGAACATCGCGCGCGCAGTGATCTCCCCCAGCGGCGCCAGCCACTCCTGCAGGAATTCAATGTACTGGGACATGCCCTATTCTAGCGGCCGGTACCAGAGGTTCCGCCACTTCATCGTCGTGTCCGGCGCGCCCGGGAATCCCGAGTGATCCTGCAACATCAGCGGCCCCGGCTCGCACATCCCCTTGCGGAAACGCAGCAGGGCGCGGTCCTGCACCAGCACGCCGTTCAGCAACACCGTCACCCAGCCCGCTTCCAGTTCCTGGCCGCGGTCATTGCACTTGGGCGCGTGATACACAATGTCGTAGCTCTGCCACTGTTCCGGCTTGCGCGACGCATTCACCAGCGGCGGATACTGATCGTACACCGCGCCGACGATGCCCACCGGATACGTTGGATTCTGATATCCATCCAGCACCTGCAACTCCGTGATGCCCTGCAGATAGACTCCGCTGTTGCCCTTCAACTGGTCCTTCTGCTGCGGCATCAGCGGGATGAAGTACTCCAGATGAATCTGCGCCCCACGGAATTTGGCCGTGGTGTAGGCGTCGCCCGCGCCGGTTCGGCACGACATCTCGTTCTTCACCGCCGCGCACCCCGAGGGCTCGCCGTTCTTCTTCACCCAGCCGGTCATGTCTTTGCCGTTGAACAGCACCACCGCATCGGAAGGCGGGGCCGCGCCCACGCCCGGAGTCACCACGCGCGGCTGATCGTCCGGCCGCTTGCCGCCCTCGGCCATCTCCCACGGTATCGGCAGCGTCACCGCGCCCGTCGCCGCCCACTCCGCCCCGCGCGTGAATGTCACCACAAACGCCGGGGTCTTCACCGCCGGCCCGTCATGGCCCAGCGCGTTCCCATAGACCCGCCCCTTGCCGTATTGCAGAGTCCACAGCATCGGCTGATGCAACCCCTCGCCCGGAGTGGGCTGCTTCGCCTTGCCGTCATAGAGCTTGTGCTCGTCCCATGCCGTCGCCAGCACCTGATACGTCCCCGCCGGCTGCCACTTGAGGTTCGCGTACAACTCGTCGGCCGGCTGCCGGAACTTCTTCCGCAGCCCCTTCGTGATGGGGTGATCGGCGTCCTTCACATCCACCTCGAAATTGTGCCCCGCCGAATGATGCCCGTTGTTCGGCCGCCAGTTGCCGCCGCTCAGCTTTTCGTATTCGGCCCACCCGTCGAATGCCGCCGTCGAGAAGTGGTACATCACCAGACCCTTGCCCGACTTCACATAATCCAGCAGCGCGTTCTGCGCCCGGTCGCCCCACCACAGCTCTTTCTTCCGGCCGTCATAGTAGTTCAACACCACCAGGTCGTAGCCTTCCAGCGTCTCCGGGCCCGCCCCGCGAAACTCCTCCGTCACGCGCACGTCGAAACGCCCCGTGTCTTCCAGCGCCTTCTTCAGCAGCGGCGACACGGTTTTCCAGTCGTGCCCGCCCACCGCTCCTCCCGTGATCAGCAGCGTCTTGATCTTTGGCGGCGCCTGCGCCATCACCACGGAACAGGAAAGGAGGGCCAGCAGAACAACGGATCTCATAGTCGAAATTTCCTCGTCACTATTCTATGCCCTCCCGAGCTTGATACACTCTCGGTTTCCCCTTCGAAGGAGTCCCCATGGCCGACACCATCAAATACGTTCTCGACGAGACCCATCTCCCCAAGCACTGGTACAACCTGGTTGCCGATCTGCCCGTGCCCCCGCCCCCGGTGCTGCACCCTGGCACGCTCCAGCCGGTTGGTCCCGGCGATCTCGCCCCGCTCTTCCCCATGAGCCTCATCATGCAGGAGGTCTCCACCGAGCGCGAGATCGAGATTCCCGAGCCGGTTCGCGCCATCTACCGCCAATGGCGCCCCAGCCCGCTGTACCGCGCCCGGCGCCTGGAAAAGGCTCTCGACACGCCCGCCAAGATCTACTACAAGTACGAGGGCGTTAGCCCCGCCGGCTCTCATAAGCCCAACTCCGCCGTCCCCCAGGCATTCTTCAACAAGGAAGCCGGTGTCAAGCGCATCGTCACCGAGACCGGGGCAGGGCAGTGGGGCTCCTCCCTTGCCCTCGCCGGCTCGTTCTTCGGCCTGGAGATCGAGATCTTCATGGTGCGCGTGTCCTACAACCAGAAGCCGTATCGCCGCGCGCTGATGGAGACGTACGGCGCCCGCTGCACCGCGTCGCCCTCGAATGAGACCGCCTGCGGCCGGGCGATCCTGGCCGAACGGCCCGATCATCCCGGCAGCCTGGGTATCGCCATCAGCGAAGCCGTCGAGACCGTGGTCCAGCGCGACGATACCAAGTACGCCCTGGGCAGCGTGCTGAACCACGTGCTGCTCCACCAGACCGTCATCGGCCAGGAAGCCATGCTCCAGCTCGAAATGGCGGGGGACTACCCCGACGTCGTGGTCGGCTGCACCGGCGGCGGCTCCAACTTCGCCGGCATCGCCTTCCCCTTCATCGGTAAGGGTCTGCGCGGTGGCCCCAAGCCCCGCATCGTGGCCGTGGAGCCCGCGGCGTGCCCGTCCCTCACGAAGGGGCGCTACGCTTACGATTTCGGAGATACTGCCCACCTCACCCCGCTCACCAAGATGCACACCCTGGGCAGCACATTCACGCCGCCCGGCTTCCACGCCGGCGGCCTGCGCTACCACGGCATGGCGCCCCTGGTGAGCCATTGCGCCCGGTTGGGTCTCCTCGAGCCCACCTCCGTCCCCCAACTCGCCTGCTTTGAAGCCGGAGTCCTCTTCGGCCGGACTGAAGGCATCCTGCCTGCCCCTGAGGCCAACCACGCCGTCCGCGGCGCCATCAAGGAAGCCCTGCGCTGCAAGGAAGAGGGCAAGAGCGAGACCATCCTCTTTAACCTCAGCGGCCACGGCCACTTCGATATGCAGGCTTACATGGATTACTTCGCCGGCAAACTGACTGACGTGTCGTACGACGAATCCGAGCTGGCCATGGCGTTGGCTGGGCTGCCGTCGGTCGGGGCCTGAACTGTTCCTGTGCGGGCGCCCGCCCTCGTCCGCGGCCCGGCCACCCTCGGCTGGGCCGCCGGCACCTGTCCGGCTCAGCTATGCTTCAATAGT
Source organism: Paludibaculum sp. (assembly GCA_036504135.1). Lineage (GTDB taxonomy): Bacteria > Acidobacteriota > Terriglobia > Bryobacterales > Bryobacteraceae > Paludibaculum. The sequence continues at coordinate 494,471 of DASXVP010000014.1, read as the reverse complement.
CTGATCCTCCTGGAGGCCCCCATGAACGACATCGAAAAAGCCTTTCAGACCCAACTGAAGAACATCGAGACCCGCTCCGGCAAGTCACTCGCCGAACTCAAGGCGCTGGTGCAGCACAGCGGCCTCCAGAAACACGGCGAGATCCGCGACATGCTCAAGCGCGACCTCGGTCTCGGCCACGGCGACGCCAACACGCTCACCCGCTACGCTCTCGATTCCCTGAATCCCTCGGCCGTCGAGACCCCCGCCGCCGCTGACCCGATCGTCGACGAATTCTACGCCGGACCCAAGGCCCCGCTTCGCCCCGTTCACGACAAGATCATGGCCGCCATCCACGCCTTCGGCCCCTTCGAAATCGCCCCGAAGAAAACCTACCTCAGCCTGCGCCGAAAGAAGCAGTTCGCCATGGTCGGCCCCGCCACCAATACCCGCATCGAGGTCGGCCTCAATATGAAGGACGTCCCGGCCACCGATCGTCTTCTCCTCCTGCCTCCCGGCGGCATGTGCCAGTACAAGGTCAAGATCACCGCAATCGCCGAGGTCGATCAAGAATTGATCGACTGGATTCGCCAAGCCTACGACGCCGCCGGTTGAGCCGCCGCCGGCTTGCTACAATCGGAGTTGCAGGACCGCTTGTCCGGCTTACGCCCGCGGTCAGATTTGAGAGTCTCGATGCCCACCCACCCGAAGGGCCGCCAGGCCCGCGTGCTTTTGTCCTCCGTCTTCGGCCCCTACGCGCAAGACGATCAGTTCGGCAGCCGCTCCATCAACCCCATGGAGCTCTATCACAACCAGGTCACCCGGGCGCAGGGCCCCTACTCGCTGCGCATCTTCCACCGCTCCTGGGGCATCATGTTCATTCAGCAGAACATCGAAAATCCATCCACCGTTCTGGATTTCCCCACCCGCGAGGCCTTCGAAAGAGAGCTCACCGAAAACCAATACGACGTTGTCGGCATCAGCTCCATCATCGTCAACGTCGGCAAGGTCCGCGAGATGTGCAAGATGGTCCGCCGCCTCTCGCCCGGTTCCACCATCGTCATCGGCGGCCACGTCACCTCCATCCCCGGTCTCGATCTCATCGTCGATGCCGATCACTTCGTCAAGGGCGAGGGCGTCGGCTGGATGCGCGCGTTCCTAGATCAGAACCCCACCCAGCCGGTCATCCACCCCCAGATCGCCTCCGGCTTCGGCCACCGCGTCATGGGTCTCAAGCTTCCCGGCTCCATCGGCTCCACCGCCGCCACCATCATCCCCTCCGTCGGCTGCCCCATGGGCTGCAACTTCTGCACCACCTCCGCCTTCTTCGGCGGCAAGGGCAAGTTCATCAATTTCTTCGATAGCGGCCGCCAGATCTTCGACGCCATGCTCAAGGCCGAGAGGGAGTTCAAGTTCAAGGCATTCTTCGTCATGGACGAGAACTTTCTCCTCCACCGCAAGCGCGCCATGGAACTGCTGGATTGCATGAAAGAGGCGGCCAAAAGCTGGGAGCTCTACGTGTTCTCCTCCGCCAACGCCATTCGCAAGTACACCATGGAGGAACTCATTCAGCTCGGTATCTCCTGGGTCTGGATGGGCCTGGAATCTCCGCTCTCCGGCTACTCCAAGCTCGACGGCACCAACACCGTTGATCTCACCCGCAAGCTCCGCGAAAACGGCATCCGCGTCCTTGGATCTTCCATCGTCGGCATGGAGCACCACACGCCCGCCAACATCGCCAGCGAGATCGATTACGCCTGCTCCCACGAGACCGATTTCCACCAGTTCATGCTCTACACGCCGCTGCCCGGCACCCCGCTGCACGCGCAGATGACCGACGAGGGACGCATGATCGATGTCGATCTCGCCGACGTCCATGGCCAGTGGAAATTCAACTGGAAACACCCCTTCATCTCGCAGGATGAGTCCAAAACATTTCTGGATTTTGCGTTCCTGCGCGATTTTGAGCTGAACGGCCCGTCGCTCTACCGCATCTGCCGCACCACGCTCGAAGGCATCAAGAAGTACCGCATGCACCCCGATCTGCGCGTGCGCGAGCGCTTTGAGCGCGAGGCGCAGGCGCTCCAGACATCGTACTCGGCCCTCCTCTGGGCCATGGAGCACCACCTCCGCAAAACCAACGACGCCGTCGCCGGCCGCATCCACTCGCTGCGCAAGGATATCCGCCAGGAATGCGGCTCCCTCTCCTCAGCCGCGGGCACGCTGCTCGGTCCGCTGATGCTCTGGCTCACCCGCCGCGAGGAACGCCGCCTGGAGCATGGCATCACCTATGAGCCCGAGACGTTCATTGAACGCAAAAACTGGGTGGAGGCCTGACCGGCTCGGCCCGCCTTCGCGCGCCTTCCGGCGCTAAGCCGATGGCTGATTGAACTTCCGGTACACCCACAACAACAGCACGGCGCCGATGGTGGAGACAATCCACCCGGCCGCCTGGCTGTCGTCGTACAACCCCGCAAATTGCCCGATCATCGTGCCCACGAACGAGCCCGCAATGCCCAGCGCCATCGTGATCCAGAACCCACCCGGATCCTTGCCAGGCATTACCCACTTCGCAATGGAGCCCACAATCAGGCCCACTATCGCCGTCTTGATCAGCCAGAACATTCCTTTGCCTCCTTGCGGGAACCTGTTTGACGCGTTTGCGTCACTATGGTTGAGGACTTCAAATTAACATGCGTGCGCTCGTACTGCTGTTCGCCTCCGCCGCGCTCCTGTGCGCCGGGGAGGCTGACGCCCTCCGCATCGATGCCGAGCTCCGCGACCGGCATTTGCCCTACTCCACGATCATCGATCCCGTCTTTCAATCGCCCGACACCATGGAAATCGCCGGCTATACCCGCTGCGGCGATTCCGCCATCTGGACCGGCCACTACCTCGCCGCGCAAAGCTACCGCTGGGCCGTCACCCGCTCGCCCGAAGCCCGCACCAACGTTATGGAGGCCCTCAACGGCATCCGCAAGCTCCTTGATGTCACCGGTACCGATGTGCTCGCCCGCTGCGCCGTCCCAATCGATTCCCCCTGGGCCGCCGGCATCGCCAGCGAAGAGGCCCCCAATCAGATCCGCGCCGGCGTCATTGATCAACAGAACTATCTCTGGGCCGGCCGCACCTCCCGCGACCAGTACTCCGGCGTCTTCTTCGGCCTCACCGCCGCGTGGAATCTTGTTGACGATCAGGAAGTGCATGATTGGGTCTCCATGCTCGCCACCCGCATGCTCGATCGTCTTCTCGCCGATCACTGGCTCGTCCGCATGCCCGATGGCGAAATCTCCACCACATTCATCGGCCGCGCCGATCAGCAGCTCAGCCTCCTCAAACTCGGCCGCCGCTGCAATCCCAACCGGTTCGAGTCCTCCTACAAGTCTCTGGCCAACCTCGCCGCCAACTTCACTGTCGTTCCCATCGCCATCGAAGCGGCCGACCCCTACAACTCGTACTTCAAGTTCAATCTCGATCACATCAACTTCTGGAATCTCCTCACCAGCGGGGACAGTTGGTGGGTCCGCATCGGCTATCAGGCCGCCTTCCACACCCTCCGCAACGCCACATGGGAACACCAGAACGCCTTCTTCGACGTCATTGAGACCGCCATCGAGGGCCACGACGATACCCGCGATCAGCGCATCCGCGACAACCTCGACGCCTGGCTCCAGCGCCAGCGCCGCGATTTCTGGGTCGATCTACGGCCTACTCGCCCCTCCTGCGGCGATGACGACAACCGCGCCTGCGAGGTGGTCCCCGTTATCGAACGCACTCCCACCGATTTCCTGTGGCAGCGCAGCCCGTTCCAGCTCTACGGCGGCCTCTACGGCACCGTCGAGGGCGCCGGCATCGACTACATTCTTCCTTACTGGATGGCACGCTATCACGGCGTACTGGGTCCGGACCCTCAGGAATAGTCCAACCCTCAGCCCGTCTGTTTGGCAGAATGGAACTGTGGCCTCTTTTCGCGACCGGATGAATCCGGAAGCTATCCGTTTTCCCAGCAACTTGCGTGTCAAGATCCTACTCTTGAGCGCCCTCGCCGTGGATCTCCTCTGCGCCGGCGCCGCCCTGTACATTGGCGGCTCCGTTGACCTCCGCTTCTATGACGCCACCGTGATCACTGTCCTGGTGGTCGTTAAGCTCTATTTCTGGCCTCGCGAGATCGTTCTGGATCAGTTTGGCATCCACTCTCTCGGCCTCTTCGCCCGGCTGAATACGCACATACCGTGGAACGAAATCGGTGAAGTCCGCTCCTCCACGGAAGTGCCCGGCTTCGGCCCGCTGGCACTCGGATGCCGCAATGACACGCTGGAGTTTCTCTCCGCCACGGGCACGGGCCGCGCAGCACATACCTCCCACCACCCGGATCGCGATCGCCTCGTCCGCGAGGCCCGCCTCCGTGGCGTCGCCATCAACGATTCTGCGCTAACCTAACGCCAAAGGAGCCCCGATGCCACGTCTCCTCGCCTCTCTTCTTCTCATCGCCCTGCCTCTCTTCGCTCAGTCCAAGGCAATCGAAATTCCCGGCAATCGGTCTTGGGTCGATACCGGCATCGATGTGAAGCCCGGCGACCTCCTGCGGTATGTGTCCACCGGCTCGCTGAAGTACGCCGATGCCCAGCAGGCCGCCGCGCCCGAAGGCATCCCCCGCGGCTGGAAAGACCTCATTCGCATTCTGCCTCTCAACGACGCCGGCCGAGGCGCCGTCATTGGAAGAATCGGGGCCGGCGACGCCGCCCGCGCATTCCTCATCGGCACCCGCCGCGAGAGCCGCGCCCTCGCCGCCGGACGTCTCTTCATCGGCATCAATCAGCCCGCCGGCTCGTCCGGTGAAGGCGCGTTTCAGGTCAAGGTCGAGATCGTCGCCCGCGCCGGAGATGACGAAAACTCGTTCACCGGTACGCTCCCGCCCATCACCGATGCGGAGCTCGCCCAGATCCCCCGCCGCGTGGTCGACAAGGACAACAACCCGGGCGATCGCGTCAATTTCCTCATCCTCGGCACCGAGGAACAGGTCAAGCAGGCGCTGCTCGCCGTTGGTTGGGTGGTCGTCGATCGCAGCGTCAAAGACACCATCCTGCGCGGCGCGCTCGGCACTTTTTCCAAACAGGCGTACCTCACCATGCCCATGAGCGAGCTCATGGTCTTCGGGCGTGCGCAAGACTATGGCTTCGCCATGTCCGATCCCATACAGACTGTCATGGCCCGCCACCACTTCCGCATCTGGAAGGCGCCCTTCACCGCCGGTGGCCTTACCCTCTGGGTCGGCGCCGGCACACATGACATCGGCTTCGATAAGGATCAGCGCACCGGCGGCATCACCCACAAGATCGATCCCGAGACCGACAAGGAGCGCGAATTCATCGCCGAGTCGCTCTCCCAAAGCGGCCAGGTGATCAAGACCGCATATGTCACACCCAAGGACACAATCACCAAGGGCATCACCGCCCACGGCGAGGAGTTCTTCTCCGACGGCCGCATCCTCGTCATCTATCTCAAGCCCGAAAGCGGCAACGCCGCCGTCCCCTTCAGCGACTACTTTTGCTCTGTCCTCAAGCAGAACAACCCCGATGGCGAAGACTCCGGCGCCTGCGCGCAATGGATGGAAACCCCCGGCAAAACCGATCTCGCCCTCGCCGCCCCTTCCACTCAATACCGCGTGCTCGTTGTGCCCGGCATCATGAACACTTGCGTCGCCGATACGCCTGCCTTCGAGAAGGGCCGCAAGGTGCTGACTGAGAAGTACGGCCTCACCACTGAACTCCTCTCGGTCCCCAACGACTCCAGCGAATCCAACGCCAAGGTCATCGCGGACTTCATCCGAAAATCGCCGGAAGACCAGCGCAAGTTCATCATCGTCGGCTACAGCAAAGGCACCCCGGATATCCAGACCGCTCTCGCCCTCGATCCCACACTGAAAGACTCCATCGCCGCCTTTATCAGCGTCTCCGGCGCATCCGGTGGCTCCCCCATCGCCGATTCTCTCCCCATGCAGTTGGACGCCTACCTCGCCAAGGCCAAACAGGGCAAGTGCGAAGGCAACCTCGCCGAAGGTTTCAAGAGCCTCAAGAAGGAGACCCGCCAGCGTTTCCTCTCGTCCTACCCCCACCCCGCCGTGCCCACCTATTCGCTCGCCTCCCTCACCACCGCCGAGCGCGTACCCAGCATGGCCAAGCAGACTTACCTGATGCTCTCCGCCTACGATCGTCAAAACGACGGTCAACTACTCAAAATGGACCAGATCATTCCGGAGTCCAACTATTTGGGCGCCGTCTGGTCCGATCATCTCGGAGTCGCGCTCGCCATGAACTCCAAATTCCCCCGCGCCGCCCTTTTCGAGTCGCTGATCCGATTTGTCCTCGACGACCTCAACAAAGGACCAAAGCCCGCCGCGAAGTCCGCCGCCAAGCCACCTGCCAAAGCGGTAGGATGGGGCCAGTGACAGGGTGCCACGCCTTCTCTCCTATTCCGCCGCGGCTCTCCTCCTGGGCATCGCGTTTTGGCTCGGAGGCTGGCCTTGGGCTGCTCTCTGGACTCTCGCCTTCGCCCTCGTAGCCCGCCAGGAGGGCCCCGCCCAGGCGCTCGCCGCCGCCGGTCCCGCCTTCTTCTGGCTCGCCCTCTTCCATTGGACCGGGGGGCACCGCCTCTTCTTCCCCTTCGCCATGCATCTGGCGCAGGCATCTTCGCCCGTTCTGCTCGCCACCGCCTTTTTCGCCATCCGCATCCAGCAGTTCGCAACGCTACATGTTCTGGCCGTCGAATTCCTGGTTGCCGCCGCCGTTCTGGCCATCGGCTACGCCGCCCACAGGCACGTTCCGCCCGGCCCGTCCACCCGCGTCGTCGCCTCCGCCATCGTAGCCATTCTCGCCCTGAAAGGCCTGCTAGCATGACTGTCAGTCATAACAAATTGCCTAAGAATTGTTTTAACAAGCGCCGCATTCATGTTACTCTGAGCGCGACGTAAGATTTTTCGCCCGATCCCTAAGGAGGCATGTCGATGCTTCGTTCCACCCGTATTTCCTCCACCGCGCTTCTCCCGATTCTTCTCCTCTCCGCGCAACTCGCCCTGCATGGCCAGTCCCTCATGGTCGGCCCCAGCTCCGTTGAATTCAGAGCCCAGGTGGGCGCCACGACGGCTCAAAGCCAGTCCGTCCTGCTGCTCGGGAACCAGACCACCAGCAACACCGTTTCGGTCACCGTGTCCAACGCCTCCTGGCTTAGCACGCCGGAAGCCATCGTCACCATTCCCCGCCGCATCACCGTCGTCGCCAACCCCGCCGGATTGCCCGCGGGTACCTATACCGCCAGCGTGACACTGCAAAACGCCGGTTCCCAGCCGCTGCAGATACCGGTCACCTTAACCGTCGCCGCCGGTTCGCAGTTGGGCGTCAACAAGAGCACACTCCAGTTCGTCTATCACACAGTTAGCGGCAAGGGCACCTCGCTTAGCGATTCCACCGGCGCCTTCCTTCATTCCTCATCGGATCAGATCGTCGTCACCAGCACCGGCAATCCGCTTGCCTACACCACCTCCGTCACCACGTCAGACGGAGCCAATTGGCTCATTGCCGCGCCCACCACCAGTAGCACTCCTGATACGCTCATGGTCCGCGTCAATCCGGCGGGCCTCGCCGCGGGCACCTACACCGGAACCATCACGCTCCAGGCGCCGGCCGGCGGAGTCCCGGTCGCCGTCAGCGTCCAATTGATTGTCAGCGCTAATCCCTATATCGCGCCCTCCTCCACCGCTCTCAATCTGGCCGCCTATTCCAGCGCCATCGCGCCTGTCACGCTGCCGCTCGTGCTCAATGCCAGCGGCACGGTCCCCTACGCCGTTTTCGTCACCGGAGGCGGCTGGCTGAGCGTCAATCCAGCCAACGGCAACGCGCCCGCCACTCTCACCGTTTCGGCGAACCCCGCCGGTCTCCCGCCAGGCATCTATAACGGCCAGTTGCTTCTCAGTTCTTCCTCTTCCGCCAACCCGACTTTGACGATTCCTGTCACTTTGACCGTCTCGCCAAATGCCATCCTGTCTCTTTCCACCGATGTGCTGAACTTTAACTTCAAACTCGGTGACAAGGACCCCAGCGCCCCCCAAACCCTGACCATCTCCTCCATCCCTCCCGGCGCCAACTACACCATCAAGAGCACCAGCCCCAACGCCGGCGCCTCATTCGCCATCGGTCCGGTCACCGGCCAGACCGCTGGCGGGGCTCCGACGGGAGTCCTGCCCGCAGGCGCCGTCACCGTGCAGGCCAATGCCGAGAGTAATCTGGTCCCCGGCACCTACTTCGGCAACGTGGAGGTAGCGGGCGCCGGCAATACGGTCACTGCCCGCCTGGTGATGACCATCACGAGCTCCTCATTCTTGACGCTCAGCCCCTCAGACGTCACCTTCAACATTCAACGCCCCTCTACTTTCCAGGCTGTCAAGCAGGTCGCTGTAAAGAGCAACGCAGCGCCCATCCCTTTCGCCATCGGTGAGATCGTCTACAACCCGGCTGCCGCCCCCTGGCTCCGTGCAACCACAGCGGAGACCATCACTCCCGGCACGGTGAATCTCGCGCTCGATCCCACGGCGGCAGCCACGCTGGTCGATGGCGCTTACACCGCCACCCTTGCCCTGGACGCCACCACGCGCATCAACGTCACGCTGAATCTCTCGGCAAACCGCCTGCTGGATCTCACCCCGCCCGAACTGATCTTCACCGCGCCCATCGGCGGCAATCCTCCGGCCTTCCAAAACCTCACTGCCACAGCGACGGACAACTCGGCCATGGGCATCTCCGTCACCGGTTCCACCACCTCGGGCGGCACCTGGCTGCTGCTCGCGCCCGCTGCTTCCACACCCGCCGCCATCGGAGTTGGCGTCAACCCCACCGGCCTGGCCGTCGGCCGCTACGAAGGCTTCGTCGGGGTGTCGGCTACCGGCGCCAATCCGCCGCCTGCCCAGCGCTCCAAGATCACTCTCATCGTGCCCCCGGCCGGCGCTCTCGCCGCCTCGCCCGCCAGCCTGCGCTTCACCAAGAGCATCACCGGCACAGATCCCGCTCCCCAGACCGTCGCCATCGCCGGTACGGTTGGCGCCATCAGCTATTCCGTCGGTGCTGCCACCAGCGACGGGCGGCCCTGGCTCCAGGTCACTCCGGTGGGCGGCACCACCCCAGGCGCTATCACCGTCACGGTGAATAGTACCGGCCTAGCCCCGGGCAACTACACCGGCAGCATCGCCGTCTCCTCGGCCGATGCCAGCAATTCACCGCTGCTCATCGGCGTGACCTTCTCCGTCGCCCAGGCCACTTTCGTGGTCTCGCCCACCGTCGTCAACTTCGGCGCGCCCGCCGGTTCCTTCGCCTCCATCACCCAGCAGTTGCAGGTCAGCGCCAATCCCGGCGGCGCCGTTCAGTTCACTGCGGTCTCCTCCCAGCCGTGGCTGACCGTCAATCCCGGCGCCAGCGCCACTCCAGCGAGCCTCAACGTCACGCTGAATCCCGCCCCGTTGTCCGCCGGTGTCTACTCCGCCACCATCACGATCACTGCTACCCAGGCGCAGGCCGCCACCGTCGTCGTTCCCGTCAACGTCGTCATCGGACCCACTGCCACCGTTGCGGTCACGCCTTCGTCGGTGAGCGCCAGCGTGGCCCGCGGCGCCAGTCCGCAAACCGCCACTCTCACCGTCGCCACGTCCGCTGCCTCCACGCCGATCAACGCCGTAGCCACTACCAATAACGGAGGCAACTGGCTCACGGTGAATCCCCCATCGGGGTTCGCCTCGCCCACCCTCACTCTCTCGCTGATCCTGGATCCCACCGGTCTCGCCCCCGGGCCCTACACCGGCTCCGTCATGGTCTACGCGGCCAATGCGATCAATAGTCCCATCACGGTGCCCGTCACCCTAAATGTCTCCGCGGGCCGCCAGGTTCTCTCCCAACTCGCCGACGGCCAAAGCTGGCAGACCACCATCACGCTCGTGAATATGGAGAATGCCCAGTCCGATTTCACACTCCGCTTCTACGCGCAGGATGGATCGCTTCTCCGGTTGCCCATCGAAGGCAACCCGGGCCGCCTCGAAGCCTATCAGGGCGTCATCCCGCCGGGCGGCTCCCGCACCATTCGCACCGCCGGTACTGACGCCGCTCTCTCCCAGGGCTGGGCCGAACTCGAAACCACCCACCAGATCGGCGGCGTTGGCATCTTCCGCCAGCGCATCGCCGGCAGCCCTGATCTCGAAGCCGCCGTCTCCGTCACAAACCCCGCCAACCGGTTCCTTCTGGCTTTTGACAACCTCCAGAGCTTTGTCACCTCCATGGCTCTGGTGAATACCAATACCGTTCAATCGCGCGGGCTCAATATCACCGGCCGCCTGGAGAACGGCGGACCTCTCTTCTCGGACACCATCAACCTCCCGCCGCGTGGTCAGACCGCCGTGGAATCCTTCACCCGGTTCCCCTCCACCGCCAACCAGCGAGGCGTGCTGGATATGACCAGTTCCGGTGACTTCACCGGCCTCGGCCTCCGCTTCAATCCCACCCACGCGTTCACGTCTTTCCCGGTCCTCACCATCCCGACCGCTCCCGCGCCCAGCCAGTTGCTCTCGCAACTCGCCGATGGCGGCACGGTGGACAGTTGGCAGACCACGATCGTTCTCGTCAATCTCGACACCCAGCCCGCGCCGTTCACGCTGAAATTCTGGTCTCCCAACGGCGTCCCGCTGGCCGTGCCCATCACCGGGCAGGCTGCCCCGGTCACCACTATTTCCAACACGATTGCGGCAGGCGGCACCCAGACCATCACCACACAGGGTGGCTCGACCAACCCCTTCGGCGGTGGATCCACGCCCCTCATCACCGGCTGGACGGAGCTTCTCTCCAATAATTCCGTCGGCGGCATTGCCGTCTTCCGCCAGCGCGTCACGGGCCGCCCTGACTTTGAAGCGGGCGTCACCGCCACCGCCAGCGGACGCAACTTCCTCCTGCCCTACGACAATACCGAGAACTTCGTCACTTCCATGGCGATCGTCAATACCAATGCAACCACCGGCGCCACCGTCAGCGTGACTCTTCGTGACGAGTCCGGCACCGTTCTGGGCACCGATTCCATCGGCCTCAACCCACGCGGCCAGTTCTCGTTCCGCCTCATTGACCGCTTCCCGTTGCTGGCCAACCGCCGCGGTGTCGTCGAGTTCATCACGAACGGGCCTGATATCTCCGGCCTGGGCCTGCGGTTCAATCCGTCCGGGGCCTATACGTCGCTCCCGGCTCTGCCCAAATAGCGCTTCCCACATAGTGCTGGAGGACAGGAAGAGAATTCTGTCCTTCCTCGCCACCGCTGTTACAGAACGGGGCCAGTGAACGGTGCGGTCCGCTCCCTGACACTCGCGGCTCGGAAACGCCTCCCGTCTCCGATCCACGAGTGTGAGGGAGTGGTTGCCTTCCGCGTCAACCGCCGGATCCAGGTTCATCCAGAGACCCTTCGCGCCGGATCAGCTCGCCGCCCACGTTCACGCCGTTCTTCACCCCCGTTAGCGCCGCCGGTGATAGAGTGGGCCCCATGTTCCGCCCCGCCCTTTTGTGCCTGTTCACGCTCCTCCCGCTTGCCGCGCAACCCACCCCCGGCAGCGGCTGGTGGATGACCGAGCCGCTTCGCTGGCTCCAGACCAATCTCCGCGAGCCCGATGCCGCCACGGACCCGCTCGCGCTTGTCCAGCAGGCCTCGGCCTTCCACGCCAATGTGCTCCATCTCAACATGGGCGGTATCGCCGCCACCTACCCCACCCGCGTCGAGTTCCATTACGCCAGTCCGCAGCTCCCGCCCGGCACCGACTTTTTCGGCGCCGCCCTGCGCGCGGCCCACGCCCGCCACATCCGCGTCGTCGGCCGCTTCGATTTCTCCAAGACCCGCAAGGAGGTCTTTGACGCCCACCCCGAGTGGTTCTTCCGCCAGGCCGGCGGCGCCCCCGTCATCTACAACGGCCTCTACTCTACCTGCATCAACTCCGGCTGGTACCGCGAGCACGCCCCCAAAATTCTCACCGAGGCGCTCACCCGCTATGACGTGGATGGCCTCTTCTTCAATATGTTCGGCAACCAGTCCAGCGACTACAGCGGCAAGTCTCTCGGACACTGCCACTGCCAGGCGTGCCAGCGAAAATTCCAGAAAATGTTCTCGCGCCCGCTGTCCGAAAATGCCGCCGATCCGGATTACCGCCGCTTCATGGCCCTCTCCGCCCAGGAGGTCGCCGCCGATTTCGGGCGCATCATCCATCAGCTCCGCCCCCTGGCCGGCTACTTCAACTACCTGGATGAATCCACCGACGGCATCATGTCGGAATCGAACACCGGCGTCACTCGTCCGCTGCCCCTCTGGCCCTACACGTCTTCCGCCAACGTGAACCGCGCCCGCAACTCCCAGCCCGCCAAAATGTCCATCAATCTCTGCATGCAGTTCGTGGACTACGCCTGGCGCTTCGCCACCGTGCCCGCCGGCGAGATCGCGCTGCGCCTCTGGCAGAACATCGCCCACGGCGGAGCGCTCGCCTTCGCCATCAATGGCACCTTCGATCAGCAGGATCGCCAGGCTGTCGAGACCGCACGGCCCATCTTCGCCTGGGCCGCCGCCAATGAAACGCTGCTCCACTCGCAGCAGAGCGCCGCCCGCGTCATTCTCCTTTCCAGCGGCGATCAATCCAGCTATCGCGGCCTCTTCCGCTTTCTCTCCGAGGAGCACATCCCCTTCGCCGTAGCCAGCAACCTGGAATGGATCGGCAAGCGTCCCGTCGATCTCGTCCTCACCCCCGGCCCCATGCCAGCCGGGCTGGAGCCCTACCTCGCCGCCGGGGGACGCGTGCTCAGCGTCGGCGCGCGTCCCGGTTCGCCCGCCGTGCAAGGCTACGTCCGAGTCCGCGACACCACGCGCTTCCCCTCGCTCAGCCTCACCACCTTGCTGCTCCTCGATGGACCTTTCACCGAATCTGCCGCCCAGCCCGGCGCGCCGCTAACCCTCGTACCACCCTCCATGTTCGGACCGCCCGAGAAGATTCACATCGATATTCGCGACACCGCCACGCCCGCCCTGCTGGCATCTCACGAGGGCCGCGCGCTCTGGCTGCCCTGGGAGCTCGGCGCGCTCTACTACCGCCTCAGCCTGCCCGCCCACGCCGCGCTGCTGCGCGATCTCGTCCACGAACTCCTTCCGCATCGCCAGCTCGAAACCAGCGCCCACCCGCTGGTCGAGATATCACTCATGCAGCAGAACGGCCACACTCTGATCCACCTCATCAACCTCAGCGGCCACTCCCAGACCGCGTACTTTCCGCCAATTCCCATGCGCGATATCCGCATCGTTCTCGACGGCAACTTCGTCAGCGCCCGCCTGCACCGCGTCCCGGCCACGCTCCCCATCGGCACCGCTGGCAGCCGCACCAGCCTCACGCTCCCTGAGCTCCGCGATTACGAAATGATTGAGCTCACCCGTGCCGCTCCCTCCACTGTGAGAAAATAGAAGGTTCGTATGTCTCAAATTGCATTCCTCTTCCCCGGCCAGGGGTCACAGGCCGCTGGCATGGGCAAGGCCCTGGCCGAAAAGTACCCCGTCGCCAAGGCGATCTTCGAGGAGGCCGATGACGCCCTGGATTTCGCCATCTCCAAGCTCTGCTTTGAGGGGCCCGACGATCAGCTCCGCCTCACGCAGAATACCCAGCCGGCACTGCTGACTGTCTCCGTCGCCGCCTGTGCCGTGCTGGCCGATCTCGGTTATCATCCAACCGTGGTCGCCGGCCACAGCCTCGGCGAATACTCGGCGCTGGTCGCCGCCGGCTCGCTCGAGTTTGCCGACGCCGTGCGCCTGGTTCGCAATCGCGGCAAGTATATGCAGGAGGCAGTGCCCGCCGGCGTGGGCGCCATGGCGGCCATTCTCAATCCGCCGCTCGACCAACTGGACTCCATCCTCACCGCCGCCGCGCAAGGCGAGGTGGTCTCCGCCGCCAACTTCAATTCGCCGGGCCAGATGGTCATCGCCGGCCACGCCGGCGCAGTCGCCCGCGCCTGCGAGGCGCTCAAAGCGGCCGGCGCCAAACGCACCGTGCCGCTGCCCGTCAGCGCGCCTTTCCACTGTGCGCTGATGCAGCCCGCCCAGCAGCGCCTGCTGGCCGATCTCGAAGCCACCCACTTCGCCGATCTGCGCGTGCCCCTCATCAACAACATTGCTGCCATCGAGGTTAACCACGGCGTCGATGCCCGCCAAGGCCTCTACCTCCAGGTGCCCGGCGCCGTGCGCTGGACAGATTCGATGCGCGCCCTCGCGGCCCGCGGCATCACCAAGGCTGTCGAAGTTGGCGTCGGCGCGGTCCTCTGCGGCCTCATGCGCCAGATCGAGCCCAATGTGAAAATGGCCAAGTTCGGCGACCCCGCCGACCTGGAAAAACTCCATGAGCTACTCGCCTAAGGGCCTCGCTCTCTTCGCCTTCACCGCTCTTCTGCTCAGCGCCCAGGATCCCAGCGCACTGGAGCAAACCCCCGGCGCCTTCACCAGCATCACACCCGGCGCCAACTTCTCCGGCTGGACCCGCCTCGCCATCTCGCCCGATAAACCAGGCCCCACCTCGCAGTGGTCCCTCCAGCCCGGCGGCGTTGTCCTCTGCGAGGGCAACCGCGGCCACGAATGGCTGCGGTACGATACGCCCCTGGCCGACTTCGTCTTCCATGTCGAATTCCGCTTCACCAAAATCGAAGGCAGCCCCCGCTACAACAGCGGCATCTTCGTCCGCACTCTGCCTGATTTCAGCCTCTGGTATCAGGATCAGATCGGCGCCTCCGCCGGTGGCCACTTCTTCGGCTACATCTACCTGGATGGCGCCAAACGCCGCTTCGACCTCAGCCCGCGCATGGTGGATCAGCGCATCCGTCCGGCCGGTGAATGGAACACTGTCGAGATCACCGCCGAGGGCGCCACGCTCACCTCGTGGGTCAATGGCGCCGTGGTCAGCGAATACAAATACTGCCCGGTGGAGAAGGGCCACGTCGGCCTCGAGGCCGAAGGCTTCCGCATCGAGTTCCGCAATCTCAAGGTCAAAACGCTTTCCGCCGCTCCGCTACAATGAGACTGTCCATGAACCTGAAATCAACCGCGTCCGTGCTGCTCGTGGCGGCTCTTTCCGCCGGTGTCGCCTGCAAGAAATCAGTGCCGGCCAACGTGGCCGCTACCGTCAATGGCCGCGCTCTCACCTACGCGGAGATAGACAAGCAGTATAAACGGCAGTTCCCGCAACAGCCCGAGGGCATCTCCGCGGATCAGGTGCAGTTTCAGAAGCTCGAACTCCTGCGTGTCATGGTGGACGAGGAGATCATGCTGCAGCGCGCCGAGAAGCTCTCGCTGCTCGCCAAGGACGACGAAGTGGATTCCCGCCTGGGCCAGATCAAGGCGCCCTACACGCAGGAAGAATTCCAGAAGCAGCTCGACGCCCAGCAGATGAATATCGATGAGTTGAAGGCGCAGATCCGCCGCTCGCTCTCCATAGACAAGCTCCTCAATCGCGAGATCGGCAACCAGATCAACATCAGCGACAAGGACGTCAACGAGTTTTACGCCGCCAACAAAGCGGCCTTCCGCTATCCCGAAACCAACTATCACCTCGCCCGCATTGTCGTCACGCCGGGACCCAATCCCGATTCCCGGAATCTCGCCAGCAACAAGGCGCTGAACATGGAGCAGGCCCGCAAAAAGCTCCTTATGATTGAGGCTCGCCTCAAGCAGGGTGAGGATTTCGCCAAGCTCGCCCAGAACTTCTCCGAGGACCCGCAGAGCGCCGCGAACGGCGGTGACATGGGCTTTGTGCCGGAATCCGCCCTCGCCCGCGTGGACCCCGAAACCCGCAAGGCCGTCATGACCCTGCTGCCCGGCGCCGTCTCTCCGCCCATCTCCTCCGACGGCGGCTGGCACATCCTCAAGCTGATCTCGCGCGAGCCCGCCGGCCAACGCGAACTCGACGACCCGCGCGTACAGCAGAACATTCGCGAGACCCTGCGCACCCGCAAGGAACAGCTCCTCCGCAACGCCTACGTGGAAGCCTGCCGCAACGAGACGCAGGTCACCAACTACCTCGCGCTTTCCATCGCGCCCGGTTTCGAAAAGAAGTAGCCGTCCCTTCAGGAGCTGCCCGCCATGCCCGTTGCTGATCTGGTCCCCATCGAGTGGCCGTCCGAATGGCAGGATCCCGCCCTGCTCCAGTTGCTGGCGGGATCACCCGTCAACTGCCTGCTGCTGGCGAAAGATGTGCCGGCCGGCTTGCGCGCCGCCGCCGAGGCCGGCGGGTTGGCCTGCCCTCCGCCGCCCGCCTGGAAATCCTGGAAAGAGATCGATTGGAGCGCCAAAGCCGGCCCCGTCTGCATCGGCGACGGCGTCTGGCCCGAGCTCTCCATGAAGGGCGCCGACGCCGGACAGGATTCCACCGGCAGCGGCCCCACCGGCGCCCCCTGGCTCGACGCCAACGGCTGGCTCATCCGCCTCGCCCGCGCCCGCGCCGCCGGCCGCCCTGTCTGGCTCCGCTCCGATCCGCCGGACAAATCGGAGAACCTCAACACCGAGAACTACCTGCTCGCCCAGAGCGAGGCCGCCGCCTTTGGCGCAGTCCGGCCCCTCTGGATTGCACCCGCCCACGCCCGCCAGGTGGCCGCGGGCAACCCCGCCGTCCAGGCACAGTTCAAGCGCCTGCTCGCCAACCTAGCCTGGCATCAACAGCGCCGCGAGTGGTCCCAATGGCCCGTCCTGGCCCGCCTCGTCATCGCCTCCGATTTCGCCGGTCCCAACGAATATACTGCCAGCGAGACTCTGCTTCTGGCCGCCCGCCGCAACCTCTCCTTCCAGCCGGTGGAGACAGCCCGCCTCAGCGCCGCCACGCTCCATGGCCGCCGCGCCCTGCTCTATCTGGATACGCAGCGGATGCCGGCCGCCACCGCCGCGGTGGTGCAGCCCTTTGTGGAGTCGGGCGGTCTGCTGCTCTGCCTGAAGGCCTCTGCCGGGGCCCTGAAGGGCCTCAGGCCGCTCGCCGAGACCCACCCGCGCTTTGCCCTGCACGCCTGCGGCAAGGGCCGTGTGGCCGTCTGTAGTGGCGAATGGGACGATCCCTACATGCTGGCCCTCGATACTCACCTTCTGATGAGCCGCCGCTATGATGCCGTGCGCCTCTTCAACTCGGGCTCGCTCAGCTATATCCATACAGCCTCGCCCGATGGCAAGCGCTGGATCGTCCAGATGCTCAACTACGCCCGCCGCGGCGCCGCCCACCAGGTCAGCCTCCAGACTTGGCAGAAGGTCCAGGCGGCCCGCTTCCACTCGCCCGAGTTGCCCCAGCCGCAATCCCTGGAGCTCCACCGCGAGCCCGGCCAGCAGGAAGTCTACCTGCCCACTTTCAAAGTGTACGGTGCCGTAGAATTAGAGATCACTCCCCATGCGTAACCATCCGTGTCCTGGCCTTTCCCGTCGCAATTTCCTTGCCGCGGCCGGTGCTGTCTCCGCGGTTCCGCTCCTCGGAGCACCCTCCTCCGCGCCCGCCGCGCCGGTGGCCATCGCGCGCTGTCCCGACTACGGCGCTGCTCTCACGCCCACTCTGAAGACGATGATGGATCAGCTCGGCGGCCTCGCCAAGCTCGTCGGCGGCAAGACCGTCACCATCAAGATCAACCTCACAGGCTCGCCCAATCAGCGCCTGGGCAACATCCCCGCAGAGCACGCCCAGTACACCCACCCCGCCGTGGTCGGCGCCGTCGTCCGCCTGATGGGCGAGGCCGGCGCCCGCCGCATCCGCATCGCCGAGGGGTGCTTCTCCTCCTCCGATCCCCTCCCCGAGTTCATCATGGACGCCGGATGGGATCCCACCCACCTGCTCAACGCCGCCTCGCGCGTCGAGATGGTCAATACCAACCTGCTCGGCAGCTATAAGAAATATGCCCGCTTCGTGACGCCCAAAGGCGGCCACATCTTCCCCGGCTTCGATCTCCACCCCGCCTACGAAGAGTGCGACGTGCTCGTCTCCATCGCCAAGATGAAGGAGCACGCCACCTGCGGCATCACGCTCGCCATGAAGAATATGTTTGGCGGCACGCCGCTCACCATCTACGGTGACAACGCCGGCAAGGACGGTCCCGACGAGAATGGCACCCAGGGCGGCCGCGGCACCATCATGCACGCCGGCGCCCGCGGCCCCGCCAAAACCGCGCCGCAGGAAAACGACCCCAAGTCCTCCCGCCAGGACACCTACCGCATGCCGCGCATCGTCGCCGACATCGCCGCCGCCCGTCCCATCCAGATCGCCATCATCGACGGCATCTACACCATGGCTGGCGGCGAAGGCCCCTGGAACTACGGCCGCCTCAAGCCCATGCGACCCGGCCTGCTCGTCGCCGGCGCCAACGCCGTTTGTACCGATTCCGTCGGCGCCGCCCTCATGGGCTTCGACCCCATGGCCGATCGCGGCACCGCGCCGTTTGAGCGCTGCGACAGTTCGCTGAGACTGGCCGAGGAGTTGGGTGTCGGCACCCGCGATCTCAGCCGCATCGAGATCGCAGGCCTCTCCATTAAGGACGCCGCGTTCCGCATCCGCGCCTGACGTGCGACTGCCTCATCACGATTCCATGGGAGGACGAGTGCAGGAGTCTGCCCTGCAATTGGAGGGTCTCGTGACTTCTCGCTGGTTTCCACCGATCCTTGCGCTGCTACAGATCGTTCGGCATCTTGGATTGATCGGATATGACTATTGGAGCGCGGCGCGGAACGAGAAGCACTTCGACGCTCTTGCCTTTCTCACGAGGGATCTGGCTCGACCGCTGTTTGAGCCGTATGGATTCTGCGGCGCATGGACTGGCCACCCCGCCGGCCAGACCTCGGTTCTGGGTCTCGACTTTCCGGCCTATATTGGCGCGATCCTGGTCCATTCCCTGATTAACGGGCATGTCGCCTGCGTAGACGCTTTTTCAACGCCACGCGGTCAGATCATTGTCGCTGTGATGGTTGCGCCTCTCTGGTTCCTGGTTGGCCTGAGTTTCAGCAGGCTGGCACAACACCGTTGGCGGCGTCAGGCCGAAGGACCTCTCGCCCGAGCGCTTTTGTCGCTCGGTCTTCTGCCGTTGCTTCTTGGTCTTCTTAGTCTGCTGGCCACCGCTGTCAGCCTGTTCATGTCCGATATAGGACAGTCACTGCGTCTGGCTGGAATCGCTTTCTGGATGTTCTACTCCGCGGCGCTGGCGGCCGAGCGCCTTCGGCGCTGGCCGTTCGAGCGAACGCTCTAATGGCTGCGATTTAGGTCAACTGCACGCTGGCACGTTCATGATTCCAGCTCGAAGGCCTCGGAAGTGCCGCGACCCTCACTGCACAGCACGCACCGTGAGGCGCCCCCGCCCAACCCGTTATCATGGCTTATGCCCTGGCTCGAACCGGTGACCCTCGCCTCCGATCACGCCCGCCTGGAACCGCTCTCCCACGACCATCACGACGCGCTCTGCGATGCCGCCCGCGATGGCGAGCTCTGGAATCTCTGGTACACCGCCATCCCGACGCCGGACACCATGCGCGCCGAAATCGATCGCCGCCTCGCGCTCCAGGCCAAGGGCTCCATGCTGCCCTTCACCGTGCGTACGCCCGAGGGCCGCGTCGCCGGCATGACCACCTACATGAACGTCGATGCGGTCAACCATCGCGTCGAGATCGGCTCCACCTGGTACGCCCAATCCGCCCAGCGCACCGGCCTGAACACCGCCTGCAAACTGCTGCTGCTCCGCCACGCGTTCCAGACCCTCAACTGCATCGCCGTCGAGTTCCGCACCAACTTCTTCAACCAGCAAAGCCGCCGCGCCATTGAGCGCCTCGGCGCCAGGCTCGACGGCATCCTCCGCAGCCACATGGTTCTGCCTAACGGCACGGTGCGCGATACGTGCGTCTACAGCATCGTGCCCGCCGAGTGGCCGTCGGTGGAGGCGCATCTCGAACACCAGCTCCGCCGCCCGCGCTAATCGAACGATGCCGGCCACTCCGGATGACGGTGGTGCTCGAACATGTGCCGGATCTGCGCCGGGGTCACGCGCGTCAACGAGAGCGGCGGAATCTCGTCCTCCGCGAAGAAGTCCACGCCGTCCGTCTCCACGCCCGAGAGAATTCGCAGGTTACCCAACCGGCACCTCGACCTGGGTCACGAAAACTTCACTGTGAAACCGCCGGGTGATCTCAGAGGGCGACGTCGCTTCGAAAAACAGCGTGAGCGCTTCGATGAGATTGGTGCGCGCCTCATCGATCGACGTACCTTGGCTTGCGATATCGAGCTTCGGGCACAGCGCAACGCAGGCGTCATCCTCGCGTTCAATAATCGCGGCTACACGCTGTGCTGCTTGCATGGTCCCAGTCTACGCGCCCTACCCCATCGCCACCGCGATCTCGTCCGCAATTGCCTGCGCCCGCGCCGCCACCCTCTCCATCGTCGGCCCCTCCACCATCACGCGCGCCAGCGGCTCGGTGCCCGAAAACCGCACCAGCACCCGGCCCGCCGCGCCAAACTCCTCCTCCGTCGCCCGGATCGCCGCCTGCACGGCCGGCAACTCCTCCAGCGGCCGCTTCGTCACGAAACGGATGTTCACCAACTTCTGCGGATACGCCACAAAGTCCGATGTCAGCTCGTCCAGTGTCTGTCCGCGACCCGTCGCAATCTCCAGCACCCGCAGCGCCGTCAGCAGCCCGTCGCCCGTCGTCGCATACTTCAGGAAGATCACGTGTCCGCTCTGCTCGCCGCCGATCGTGTGCCCGCTGCGCAGCATCTCCTCGATCACGTAGCGGTCGCCCACCGCGGTGCGGATCAGCGGAATCCCCAGACCCTCCACGGCCCGCTGGAAGCCCAGGTTCGACATCACCGTCCCCACCACCGCCGTCGGCTTCATGTCCTTTGCCGCGATCAGCATGCAGTGGTCGCCATCAATGATCTTGCCCGAGCCGGAGACCAGGATGCAGCGGTCCGCGTCGCCGTCGAAGGCCGCGCCGAAATCCGCCTTCTCCGCCAGCACCCGCTCGCGCAGAGCCTCTACATGCAGCGCGCCGCAATTCAAATTGATATTGCGCCCGTTCGGATCGCACCCGATGCCGGTGACCTCCGCGCCGAGCCCCTCAAACAGCTCCGGCCCGATGAACGATGCCGCCCCGTTGGCGCAATCCAGCACTAGCTTCACGCCGCGCAGAGACCCGTGAAACGTTGAGCGCAAAAACTGAAGGTAGTGCCGGTCAAACGCCGGATCGTCTGCCAGAGGAAACGCCTTCGGCGGCAAGTCCTCCGCCAGCAGCGCGAAGATGCGCTGCTCCAGCTTTCGCTCTTCCTCATCCGGCAGCTTGAATCCGTCGTGGCTGAACACTTTCAGCCCGTTGTCCTGGAACGGATTGTGCGAGGCCGAGATCATCACGCCCGCGACAAAATCCTCGGTTTTGGTCAGATAGGCTACACCCGGTGTTGTCGTCAATCCGGCGAAGAAGGCCTGCGCGCCGGCATGCGCCAATCCGCCCGCCACGGCCTCCGCGATCCACGGCCCGGATTCGCGCGTGTCCATGCCGATCACCACCCGCGGATTCCCATGATGCGCCACCCACTCGCCCAGCGCCGCGCCAAAGGCAAACACCGTCTTGAAATCCAGCGGCGCCACTCCGGCCACGCCGCGGATACCATCCGTTCCAAATAACTTCCTGGACATTGATTTGCTCCGAATGAGAGAAATAGACTGCTATCGAGGCAGGAGCGTCACTCGCACCGTTACGCTGGGCGAGGACTGAAATGTAACCAGCGGACTACCCGAAAATGCCGTTGTCCGCAGCTCCGCCGGACTGCGCACGCCCGCCAGGTTGATGGGGTCGGCATCCAGCACTTCGATCAGGTCAACTTTGCTCTTCGGGCCGACAATCGTCAACCTGTCCGGCGTGATCTGCACCGAGCCCACCCGCATCCCCTCGGGCACGTTCTCAAAGCGGGCCAGAATCGGAACCGGCTTGCTCGATCGCTCATCCACGCGTACCCGGATCTGCGATGGCACGGCCCGCTCCAGAATGATCCCCGCCGGCAGCGTCACGTTGCGCCTGTCAATCGTGAAGGTCGTCTGGCCGGGCGAATGAATCGGAGAGAGATCCACAATCGCCGGCATCTGGTTCCCCGTCAACCGGCTCAACGCCGGAGACGGTCCGCGCAGCACCAGGTGCACCTGCTCGACAATATCGGAACTGATGTCCAGATTCTTCGGAATATTGCGGTACTGGATTGGCGCCGTGATCGACGTGGTGGATTCCCGCGCACCGTTATGGATTATCCAGAGGACGAACGAGGCCGCAACGCTGGCGAACTTCCACCAGAAATTGCGCGTCAAGCTGCGAAACTTCATCGCGCTGCCTCTCTCGGCACCGGCGCCGGTTTACTGGTCGTGTTCGGGACGGAGAGCCCGCCGCCCAACCGCCGCGCCAGCCGGTCGATCGACACCTCGGACTCCAGTTCGCCCGCCGCCGCAATCGAGATCGTGCCGCGCTCTTCGCTCACCACGATCGCCAGGCAATCCGCCTCTTCTGTTACGCCGATGGCGGCCCTGTGGCGCGTACCGAGCTTCCGCGACAGCTCCGGATTCATCGTTAAAGGCAGGAAGCACGCCGCCGCCGCCAGGCGCCCGCCCTGCACAATCACCGCGCCGTCATGCAGCGCCGCGCCGGGCTGGAATATCGCCAGCAGCAGATCCCGCGTCACCCGCGCGTCCATCGGCACGCCGCTCTCCACAAACGTCCGCAGACCGATGTCGCGCTCCACCACGATCAGCGCGCCGATCTTCTTCGACGCCAGATGGCCCACCGCCAGCAGGATTTCGTCCGCCACCTCGCGCGTCTCCAGCCGCGATCCAAAACCAATCCAGCGCCGTTCCCCGATTCGCGCCAGCAGCCGCCGGATCTCGCTCTGGAACATGATGATCACGCCAAGCGCGGTGTACGGCGCCAGCGTCTCAAAGATAGAGCGCAGCAGGTTCAGGCCGGCAAACACGGAAACCGAGTAGGCAACCACCACAATTCCGATGCCGATCAGGATGTGCGCCGCGCGACGCCCGCGGATCAGAATGATCACCTGATAGATCAGCATCGCCACCACAAGGATGTCGATTGCCGATGTGATCGTCATCTGCGGCAATAGGTCCAGGGCGTGCTGCAGCAGCTCTATCAAATAGTTTCCTCCGCGAATTCGGGCACGGCACTCCGACCCTTCAGTTTAACTGATCGCCGAAACCGATCAGGCGGATTTCAGTTCCGTCCACAGCCGATCGCGCAGCCGCTGCGCCGCGGCGGGCAGCGCTTGAAACCACTCGCCCCGCCCCAGCGTCGCCGCGTCCGGGTAGAGCGCCTTCAGCCCGCTCACCTCCACGGGCAGCATCCGCCGCGCCGCACCGTTGGCCGTCGCCGTACGCGACACGCGCACGATCCCCGCCGCCACCTCCGGCTCCAGCAGGTAGTTCAGAAACTCGTGAGCCAGCCCCGCCCGCCGCGATTCGCGCAGCACCACCGCGCAATCGGCATACAGCGCAAAGCCCTCGCGTGGGTAGGCGTACCGCAGGTGAGGCGCCGCGTCGATGGCCTGTTGCGCCGTGGTCGCCCACAACTGGCAGGCCGCAATGTCGCCCGCCACAATCTGATCCCGCACCTCCGCGTTCAGGTACGCGCGCAGCAGCGGCTTCTGCCTCATCGCCTCGGCCTGCGCCCCCCGCAACTCGGCCTCGCCAGTCGAGTTCAGTGACAAGCCCCCCATCTTCAGCGCCGCTCCGAACACCTCCGCCGGATCGTCCAGCATCGTTACGCGCCCCTGATAGCGCGGCGTCCACAGATCCGCCCAGGCGCGCGGCGCATCGGCCAGCCGCGTGTCGTACAGAATCCCGCTGCTGCCCCACATATACGGCACGCACCACGCCAGCGCCGGGTCCCACGCCGGCCGCTGGAACAGCGCATCGAGATTTGGCAGATTCGTCAGCCGCGCGCTGTCCAGCCTAGCCAGCAACCCCATCTCGCGCATCGGCTCGATGAAGTAGTTCGAGGGAAACACCACGTCCCACCCCGAATTGCCCGTCATCACCCGTGCCAGCATCTCCTCGTTCGATTCGTAGATCGCGTAGCGGACCTTGATACCTACCCGCGCTTCAAACCGCGCCAACGTGTCGTCGCCCACATAGTTGGACCAGTTGAAGACGTTCAGCCGCAGCGTGTTGCTCCGCGTGCATCCGGCCAGCCCGGAGAGCCCGAGAAAGAAGAGAGTGCGCCGCCGCGTCATGCTTTCCTCAATCGCTCCGACACCACAATCAGCAGACCCAGCCCGAACACGATCACCGTCGAGATCGCATTCACCACCGGGTTGGCGCCGCGCCGCGCAATCGCGTACAGCACCATCGGCAGCGTCTCCGAATCCACGCCCGCCACCATCGACGTGATCACGTAGTCGTCAAATGAGATGGTGAACGCCAGCAGCGCCGCCGACACGATACCCGGCATCAGCGAAGGCAGCGTCACCCGCCGGAACGCCTGCCACGGGCTTGCGCCCAGATCCATGGCCGCCTCTTCCATCGTCGCGTCCATCGTACGCAGCCGCGCCAGCACCACAATCACCACAAACGCCAGGCAGAAACTGACGTGCGCCAGGATCACCGTATGCAGCCCAAGTTGCACGCGCAGGATCCGGAACACCCACTGGAACAGTGCCAGCAGCGAGATGCCCATCACAATCTCCGGCGTTACCAGCGAAAGCGATAACGACGCCCCAATCGCGCGCGAGTCCCGCTTCCATAGCCCATACGCGCACAGCGTGCCCACGGCCGTCGCCGCCGCCGTCGCCACCAATCCGATCATCAGCGAGTTCACCGTCGCCTCACCCAACTGCCCATCGCCCAGCGCGGCCGCGTACCAGCGCAACGAGAATCCCTCCCACACCGCCAGCCGCGAGCTGTTAAAGCTGAACACCGCCAGCACCAGCAGCGGCAGATGCAGAAACGCAAACAGTAATGCCGCCGAGACGCCCAGCGCGCGCTTCATAGCAACGGCTCCCCGCCGCGCCGCGCGTGCAGCCACAGCAGCACCATCACCAGCCCCATCAGACCCAGCGCCACCGCGCTGCCAAACGGCCAGTCCCGCGCGCTCGTAAACTGATTCTGGATCAGCGTCCCAATGAGAATCGTCTTCCCCCCGCCCAGCAGGTCCGGTGTCAGATATGCGCCCAGGCACGGGATAAACACGAGAATCGCGCCGGCCCGCAGCCCCGGTGCGCTCACCGGCAGAATTACGCGCCACACTGTCTGCCACGGCCCCGCGCCCAGGTCCGCCGCCGCCTCCACCAGCGCCGGGTCCATCCGCTCCAAGGTCGCAAACAGCGGCAGCACCAGGAACGGCAGATACCCGTACACCAGCCCCACAATCACCGCCCCCCAGTTGTATAGCAGCGGCAGCGGCTCGCCGATCACACCCACTGCCAGCAGTACCGTATTGATCAGCCCCGTATCGCGCAGCAGGAACATCCACGCATACGTGCGCACCAGAAAACTGGTCCAGAACGGCAGCATCACCAGCGCCAGGTACAGGTTCTTCCGCGCGCCCGAGCGCGCTATAAAGAGCGCCAGCGGAAAGCCCAGCACCACGCAGATCGCGGTCGAGATGCCCGCCACAACGAAACTGCGCCACACGATCGCCAGATACAGCGGATCCGCCAGCCGTGTCCAGTTCTCCACCGTGAATGGCGCGGAGACCCCGCCATAGACGCCCCGAGTCAACACCGTGTAAACCGCGAGAATCGCCAGCGGAGCCACAAAGAGCCCCGCCAGGAGCGCCGCCGCCGGCGCCAGGAATATGAGACGCAGCCGCTTCATCCCGGTACGTTCAGCTCATCGCGCGCATCCCACACCACGTGCACGCTCTGCCCCTCGGCGTAGTGCATATCGTGCCGGGCCAGCTCCGCCACGCACCGTTCGCCCTCCATTGTCAGCGCCTCTACATGCAGGCAGTTGCCGAGAAATGTCGAGCTCACCACCGTCGCCGCCACGCACCGCTCGCCGCCGCTCGCCCCATCCAGGCTCAGCCGCGTGGATTCCGGCCGCACGCCCACGCCCTGCACCCAGTTCACCGCGCCAAGAAACCCTGCCGCGAATCGCGTCCGCGGCGCCAGATACAACTCCCGCGGCGTACCCAGTTGCTCCAGCCGCCCGCCACGCAGCAGAGCGATGCGGTCCGAAACCGAGAGCGCCTCTTCCTGATCGTGCGTGATGAACACAAACGCGATACCCACCCGCCGCTGCAAGGCCCGCAACTCCGTCCGCACCTGCGCCCGCAGATTCGGATCCAGCGCCGAAAGCGGCTCGTCCAGCAACAACACGTCCGGCCGCAACACCAGCGCCCGCGCCAGCGCTACCCGCTGCTTCTCCCCGCCCGAGAGTTGCTCCGGCTTGCGGCCCAGCTTCCCGCCAAGTTGCAGCATCTCCACCACCGGCTCAATGGAGCGTTCCGCGCCGCGCCGGTAGCGCAGCCCAAATTCAATATTGGCCCGCACCGTCAGATGCGGAAACAGCGCGTAGTTTTGAAAGACCGTGGCGACATTGCGCTCGTGCGGAGCCTTGGCGGCCAAAGCCTCCCCGCGCAGGATCACCTCGCCCTCGGTAGGTGTTTCAAAGCCCGCAATC
Organism: Paludibaculum sp.; assembly: GCA_036504135.1. Lineage (GTDB taxonomy): Bacteria > Acidobacteriota > Terriglobia > Bryobacterales > Bryobacteraceae > Paludibaculum. The sequence goes on along the minus strand of DASXVP010000014.1, from coordinate 467,793 downwards.
AGCCGCAGCGTCGTGGTCTTGCCGCAGCCCGATGGCCCCAGCAGCGAGAAGAACTCGCCCTCCTCGATCTCCAGCGTCAGCGCCTCCAGCGCGGCGTGCCCGGCGTACCGCTTCGTCAGCCGCCGCAACTCCAGCACGTGGCCCATCGCGCCCGCTAATCGACGATTACTGCGGTGCCTGCGGCCGTCACCATCAGCATCCCGCCGCCATGCGCGGTCGAGATCGTCTCGTAATCCAGATCCACGGCGATCACCGCATTGCCGCCCATCTGCCTGGCCTGCTCGCACATCTCCGCAATCGCCAGATCCTTGGCCTTGCGCAGTTCGCCCTCATAGGAGGCGCTGCGCCCGCCCACGATGTCGCGAATGCCGGCGAAGAAATCCTTGAAGATGTTGGCGCCGAGTATAGCCTCGCCGCTCACAATGCCGAGATACTGGCTGATGTTTTTGCCCTGTAGCGTGGATGCGGTGACAACAAGCATGGTGGGAACCTAGTAAGGGATTTTAGTCACACTCTCGCGCCAAATGGCAAATGGCCGCCCGGCCTCCTCTGCCAGCAGTCGCGCCGTGGGCAGCGCCCGCGCCTCCTCCGCCAGCGGAATCTGCGCGTAGAGAAAACTGTCGTCGAAGCCCGCGCCGGCCGCATCGTGCCGCGACGCGGCATAATACAGCGCATCCAGCCGCGCCCAGTAAATCGACGCCAGGCACATCGGGCAAGGCTCGCACGACGCATAGATCACGCACCCGCGCAGCTCGTGCGTGCCCAGCAGCCGGCACGCCTCCCGGATGGCCACCACCTCTGCATGCGCCGTCGGGTCATGACACGCCGTCACATGATTGGCGCCCTCGGCGATCACCGCCCCGTCCCGGACGATCACCGCGCCGAAAGGTCCCCCCAGCCCCCCCGTCGCATTGTCAGCGGCGAGCCCGATCGCCCGCCGGAGGAATTCTTCGTGCACGATCATCAGTGTACTGCCACGCGGCCCGCGGTACGAACTGCGCCCCCTAGCCCTCCCACCCCCTCATGAGCGAAAATCAGATTTGGGCCCGCGCCCGCTTTGCCCGCCCTGAGGAGACTATGGCCGTCCAAATCGATGCGATTACCGTCAAGCGCAGAACCCTGTTCGAGCATGAGAACACCCCGTACTCCTGCCTCGATGCGGAGGTCAGCTCTCCCACCGCCCGCGGCGGCCAGACCCTCGTGCGCCTCAAAATGCGCAATCTCCTCACCAACGCCGTCTTTGAGAAGACCTTCAAGGCCGGCGACAAGTTCAAGGAGCCGGATCTCCAGCGCGTCCAGACCTCCTACCTCTACAGCGACAGCAGCGGCGCCCACTTCCTGGACCAGGAAAGCTACGAGACCCTCACCCTCACCGACGAGATGGTCGGCAACGCCACGGATTTCCTCGTCGGGGGCCTCCTCCTTCAGTTGCTCAAGTACAACGGCAACCCCATCGGCCTCGAGCTCCCGCCCGTCGTCGAGCTCGAAGTCACTGTCTCGGAGCCCGGCGTCCGCGGCGATTCCTCCAGCGGCAGCGTCACCAAGCCCGCCACGCTCGAAACCGGCCTCGAGATCCGCGTCCCCCTTTTCATCAAGGAAGGCGAAAAGGTCAGGGTGTCGACGGAGACTCGCACGTTTGGCGGCCGGGCTTAGCCTCGTCCTCCCGCCGCACCTGCACCAATCCCCGCGGATAACGCCGCCCGTTTAACAGCGCCCCGATCCACGTCGGCCGCACCATCACGTCATACGTCACCAGCAGCAATCCCACTGCCGCCGCCAGCACAATCGGTACCTTCGCCAGCGCGGGCAACGGCAGCGGCAGCAACAGCACCTGCAACCCCACCACCACCGGCATGTGTACGATGAAGAGCCAGTAGGACGCATCCGACATGTATCGCCAGCGCGCGCTCGCCCCGCTGCAGTACTTCAAAAACAACCCGATGCATGCGAAAGTCATCAGCCAGCAGAACAGAACGTTCCCCGCCGCCTTCACAAACGGATACGTCCCGCCCGGCACCAGCCCATACACCAGAAACGCCGGCACACCCACCACCAGATAGAGCCAAATGTGCTGTCGGAACCGGTCCAGCAGATCGCGATGGTGGTACAGCAGCCACCCGAACGCGAACGGCGGAATATAGGCCGCCAGGATCGGCAACTCCGGCATGAACCCGTCGCAGTCTTTCAGGTTGCCCCGCATCGCCGCCAGTTGCACCCAGGAAAACAGCGCGAATAACGCCGGCGCATACCATCGCTGCAACGCCCAGCGGTACGCCGCAAGGATCCGCTCCATCCAGCCGCCCGGCCACCACTCCGACGTCCAGGCCACCAGCCCGCCAATCGCGTAGAGCATCAACAGATACTCCAGAAACCACAGGTGCAGCGGATGCACCCTGCCCCACACCGCGCCGCCCGCAAACGCCGGCCAGATGAACTGCGTCCCCTTCTCCAGACTGATCACCATCGCCGCCACCACCACGAACAGCAGCGGCCAGAACAACGCAAATGGCAGCAGAATCCGCTTTGTCCGGTTCGAGACAAATGCCGCCGCCCCGCGCCCGTTCCAAAGCAGCGCCCCGAAAAAACCGGCCATCACGTAGAACGCCGGCATCCGGAACGCATGGATGATCCCCAGCGTGAAGTCCAGCACCGGCGTCGGATGCGGATCGATATACGGCCAGTGCCCGTTGCCGGAATAGCCTACCACCACGTGCAGGTAGATCCCCATCAGCATCATGCTGGCCCGCATGCTGTCCAGGGCGTGATATCGGATGTTGGCTGAACTCATTTCAGGATATGGCTCTCCCATTCTCCTACGCGGCGGCCCTGCCTGATGTTCCCCCAACTATGCCGGACACTATCCCGAAGTAAGCCGCATCCCTATATTCATCTGAGGTGAATTGCCCACACGCAGATTGGGAGTTCCAGACGATCCAGTACTTGTATGAGAGAACAGCGTTCCGAACCCAGGATGATGTGCGCGGACTTGGTGGACCTCCGCTGGCGCGAAAAATCCGGCCGCAGCCGCCGGCTCGTGGCCAACCTCGAGGACATCTCCACGTCCGGCGCCTGCCTCCAGGTCGACGTGCCCATTCCGCTACTGACCGTGGTTCGCATCTCTTATCCTCTGGGCGAGTACCATGGCGTCGTCCGCTACTGCCAGCACAAGGACTTTGGCCACCTCATCGGAGTGCACTTCGAGGATGGCTCGCAATGGTCCAAATCGGAGTTCAAACCCCTACACCTCCTGGACCCCCGCATGCTCATCCGCCGAGCCACCCGCCGCCCGGCACAACCGCCGCACACCACCAACTAAGAACATTCAACGGCCTCACGAAACGTCGCTCAACTGGTAATGAATCCCTATCGCTGCCAGTGATTTCTGAACGACGTCGAAGATCCGCTTGCCGTCCTCCAGCTCGGAACTCGGGACCGCAAAGAACGTCCACACCAACATGTTGGACCAGTCGTCAAGCCGGTCGTACGGCAGGCCGAAAACGTCAAACACCTGATAATCGAGGCCCGCGAAAAACTCTCTCATCTCCTCGATGCAGTAGCCAAAATCGCCCGGGCTCCACTCCGCGTGTTCAAACACGACAATCGGCCGGTCCTTCGCTAGAGTGAGCTTGGCCCCTTTCAGCACGTGAAACTCGCCGCCCTCCACGTCCACCTTGATGAACCGCACCCGCCCTCCTCCTCCGCCCGCCAGCAGATCGTCCAGCCGCGTCACCCGCACGTCAATCGAGCGCTTCTCCGACGGAGTGACCCAGGCACGGTCCACCAGGCTGCTCAATCCGCTCTCCTTCGGGCAGTAGCAGAAGGAGGCCTGGCCCTCGTGGTCTGAAAGTGCCACGTTTTCGAACGAAATCAGCGGAAGCAGTTGCGGATAGTACCGCCTGCCAGCCTCCCTCATCCCCTCAATCAGCTCCGCCACCGCCTCCACCGCAATCACCCGGCCTCCCGGATAAACCGCCTCCGCCATCTGAAACGCGTGGACTCCGATGTTGGCCCCAACATCCACAGACAAATCCCCTGGCCGGAGTATCACCTGGTACGCATCACGAATCAGCCCTTCAAAATCAAACCACTGGGCGTCCTTCGTCTGCGCCAGCAGGACATCCCGATAGAACTCAGATTTGGTCATAGACTTCTCCGCCCCACTCAGCTCACTGCCCGCTGACCCCCCGCAAGTTCACCTCGAACAGCTTCAAAATCCGCTTATACTCATCCGCCCAGCTGCTCGCCTGCACAAACCCGTGATCCTCCACCGGGTACACCGCCAGTTCCCAGCGCTCCTTCCTTAATTCAATCAGCTTCTGCGCCAGCCGCACCGAGTCCTGGAAGTGCACATTCACATCCACCATCCCATGACAGATCAGCAGCGCCCCCTGCAACCCCGCCGCATGGTAAATCGGCGAGCTCCGCTGGTACGCCTCCTGATCCTTCTGCGGCAGATTCAAAATGCTCCCCGTGTACCCGTGGTTGTAGTGTGCCCAATCCGTCACCGGCCGCAGCGCCGCCCCTGCCGCAAACACGCCCGGCTGCGTGAACATCGCCATCAACGTGATGAAGCCGCCATACGATCCGCCATACAGCCCTATCCGCTTCGCATCCACGCCCTTTTCCCGCACCAGCCACTGCGCCGCATCCACCTGATCGTCCAGATCCTTCCCGCCCATAAACCGGTAGATCCCCGTCCGCCAGTCCCGCCCATAGCCCGCCGACCCGCGGTAATCAATGTCGATCACCGTGTACCCGCGCTCCATCAGCAGATGGTGGAACAGATACTCGTGCGAATAGCTCGACCACCACCGGTGCACGTTCTGCAGATACCCCGCGCCATGCACGAAGATCACCGCAGCGCCGCCCGCCTTCCACCCCTTCGGCTGATACAGCCGCGCCGGCACCTTCACCCCGTCCCGAGCCGGTATCTGCACAATCGGCGCGTCCAACCACGGCCGCGCGCTAAACTCCGCCGTCGGCGACGTCGTCACCCGCTTCATCTCCGCCCCCGGCCGGTTGTCCATCAGATACAACTCCGGCGGCTGATTCGTGTAGCTGTAAAGCACCGCCGCCGTTTTCTCATCCGGCGAAAGCGTCGCCTCAAAATTCCCCGGCCGCCGCGTGGTCTTCGAGCGCGCCCCGCCGCCCACAGGCATCGAATACAGGTGCCGCTCGTACGGGCTCTCCTCGCCAGTATTCAGCCAGAATACTTTCTTGTCCCGCGATAGCTCCGCCGATTCCACTTCCCACTGGCCCGACGTCAATTGCTTCGGCTCGCCGCCCTCCCAGCCCGCCGTATAGAGATGCGACCACCCGTCCCGCTCCGCCTGAAACCACACAGTCCGGTCGTCACCCAGCCACCCCAGCGCCCGCCCGCCCGGCCCGTCCACCCACGCGTCGTCGTGCAATTGGAAAAGCACCCGCAACTTCCCCGTCCCCGCGTCCACAGCAAACACCCAGCGGTCCTTGTTGTCCCCCGCCCGCCCCAGCATCGCCAGCTTCGTCCCGTCGCCGGACCACTGCGCGTTGAAGAGCGTCACCGCCCGCTCCACTTCCTTTTCCCCCTGTTTCTCTTTCTGCCCGTGATCTAGCCACACCAGCTCGCCGCTCTGTGTCCGCACCAGCGCCGTCCGCATCCGCGTCTGCACGTCGCCCACCTTCCCTCTCGATGGCAGGCTCTCCGTGTAGGCCGATTCCGTCACATAGCTCGGCACCACCGTATTCTTCGCATCCGGCGCCGGCTCCATCACCGTGGCCAGCACACAGCTCTCGTCCGGCGACAACACCAGGCTCGCCACCGTCTGCCGCGCCGCCAGCGTCCATGGCTTCCGCGGCTCTTCCTTCTTCCTCCTGGCCTCGTCCTCCTCGCGCTTTTTCGCCCGCCGCTCGATCACGTCCAGCAGCGCCCGCTCTTCCTTCTTCGCCATCTCCTGGCTCTCCGTGCCCTTCTTGGCCGGATCCGCCGGACTTGTACCCGCCGGACCCGCACCCGCCAGGCGAATGTCGGTGAGCTGCTCCAGCATCCCATCCGTCAACGACAGCGCATACAGATTCCCGCCGCGCACAAACGTCACCCGCTTGCCGTCCGAGGTCAGGCGTGGATTCGTCTCCGCGTCCCCCGTCTTCGTCAGTTGCCGCCGCTTGTCGTTCGTCCGATCGTAGAGATAGACGTCGCCCCGCTCCGCATACACCACCCACCGCTTGTCTTTCGATTCATTGCCCGATACCGGAGGCGCCAGCCGCGCCTCTTCCTCGCTCAGCTGCTTCAGCCCCGCTCCATCGCGGCCCACTACCCACGTGGAGAAATCCTTCTCCAATGGATCCGCCGCCTGCTTCCATTGGAAGTACACCCGCTGCCCGTCGCCGGACCAGCGCACCGCCCGCGGCGCGTGTCCATACAGTTCCGGACCCCGCATGATCCAATCCACCGTCAGCGGCGCCTGCTGCGCAGGCAGAAGGGAAACGCACAATAAGAGCGAGATGACTGGTTTCAGCACAATGAAACCAGTGTCGCAAACGCGAGCTACTTTTCGGCGATCGCGTAGACGTTCTTCATCCCGCGCACCACAATCATCCCCTTTGTGATCGCCGGCGTCCCCATCATCACCTCGCCCACCGGGTTGGTCGCCAGCAGTTCATACTCCGCGCCCGCCTTCACTACATGCACCTCGCCGTCCTCGCTCGCCAGGTAGATTCGCCCGTCCGAGGCGATCGGCGACGCCGAGAACGACCCGCCCTTACCCGCAATGCGCTGCTGGTACTTCCGTTCCCCCGTCCCCGCGTCGTACACGCTCAAAATGCCCTGGTTCGAGCAGATGTATAGCAGCCCGCCATACACCAGCGGCGAGGGCTGATACGAGCCGCCCCGCATCTTGCTCCACAGGATGCCCTCGTTCGTCTCCACCCCGTCCTTCAGCGTGATCTCGCCCGTCGCGCCCCAGCGGATCGCCAGGATCGGCTGCACCGGCGGATAACCCGCCGTCACATAGATCAGCCCCTTGCCCAGCACCGGCGTCGGGCACGTGATCTCCGCGTTCTTGCCCAGATACTGCCAGATCACCTTGCCCGTTTCCGGATCGTAGCTGCGCACACCCTTGGTCCCGTTCGTCACCAGTTGCGCCTTGCCCTCCCACTCCAGCACCACGGGAGTCCCCCACGTCGAGATCTCGTCCCGGCCGGTGCGCCACAACTCCTTGCCGCCCGCCGCGTCGAATGCCGCGATGAAAGATCCCTTCTGTTGATCGGCCTGCAAATACACACGGTCCTTCCACAGCACCGGTGAACTCGCCACGCCCCACTGATAATCCGGATCGAAGAACCAGCCCGAGTCCACCACGCCCAGGTCCTTCTTCCACAATGCCTTGCCGTTCAGGTCGTAGGCGTATAAGCCCTCACTGCCAAACCACGCCACTACACGCTTGCCGTCCACCGCCGGCGAAGGGGAAGACTGGCTCGCCTTCGGGTGCCGTTTCGTCTTCGGCACACCCTTGTAGGCCGTCTGCTCCCACAGCACTTTGCCCGATTTCAACTCCAGGCAGATCACCTTCCACGTGTGCTCGCTATTGTCCTTCGCTGGTTCCGTGTCGCCGTACAGACCCGCGCGGAACTCCGATTTCGGATCGGATGAGACGGAAGTCACCAGAAACACCTTGTCACCCCAGATCACCGGACTCGATACCGAAATGCCCGCCACCGGCGTCTTCCACGCCACGTTCGTGCCCTTTTCCGCATCCCACTTCACCGGCGGCGCCATGCCGTCGGAGATCCCCGATGCCATCGGCCCGCGGAACGCCGGCCAGTTCTGGGCAAACGCTGTCATCGCCGCCATCGTCAGCACTACCGCGATTCGTGTCATTGCGCCTCCACCCGCTTCATCGGGAATTCCTGCCCGCCCCGCGCGAACGTGACCATGGTGGCCTTGCCGCCCTCCACACTGAACTTCCACGTCGCCCCCGGCTGCACCAGCAGCGCGAACTTCGTGTCGTCGAATGCGCCCAACTCCAGGCTCTGGCCCTGCACGCCCAGGAACAGCTTGCCCTCTTTCAACGTGATCGTAATCTCGCCGATCGGGTCGCCCTTATACTTGCCCTCATACAGCTTCAACGTCGCCGGGCTCACCACCGCCGTCGGCTTCGGCGCCGGCTTCGCTCCAGCCTTGGTGAGCAACTCCACCATCTCCGCCTTCTTCATCGCCTCCGCCGCCGTCAGGCCCTTCGTCAGATCGGCCGGCGTCAGTTTGCCCGTCGCCAGCAGCATCGTCGCCATCTCCACCGATCCGCGCTCCGCCGCTGCCTCTAGCGCATCACCCGCACCCGTTGCACCGCCCTCGATCAACGCCTTCACAATCCCGGTGTAGCCCTTGTCCGCCGCCGCGGCCAGCAGGGACATCTTGTAGAACGTGTCATTGACGTTCGGCGCCGCGCCCTTCGCCAGCAGGAACTTCACGAGTTCCTCGTGCCCGCCGCGCGCCGCGAAGAACAACGGAGTCTGCCCATACCGGCTCTTCGCCTCCAGCCCCGCGCCCTTTTCCAGCAGCGCCTTCACCCCTGCCAGGTCGCCCTTCCGCGCCGCTGTCAGCAGGTCCTCATCCAGCGCCGGCGTTTGTCCCAAAGCCGCCGCACATAACAGTACCGTCAACCACCTCATCGGCAGTCCTCCTGTCCTCCCGTCCATTTTACAGGCACTCCCGCCAAGTAAGCGTAGAATGAAGTACATGTTTACGAGGGGACTGTTCTGGGCTGCGCTTGTCTTCACTCTTCCACTCCCGGGCGCCGATTGGCCCGAATGGCGAGGTCCGTCCCGCGACGGCCGCTCCACCGAAAAGAACCTGCCGGACAAATGGTCTCTTGCCGGCGAAAACCTCCTTTGGAAAGCGCCCTACGGCTCGCGTTCTACACCCGTCGTGCTCGGCAACCATCTCTACATGGTGAATGGCGCCGGTAAGGCCGAGACGCTCCAGGAGCGCCTGCTCTGCCTTGATCTCGATACCGGCAGACTCCTCTGGGAACACCGCTGGAATCTCTATCTCAGCGACGTCCCACCGCACCGCATCGCCTGGTCCTCGCCCGCCGTCGATACCGAGACCGCCAACGTCTACGCCTTCGGTGGCAATGGCACGCTCATCGCCTTCTCCAAGGACGGCAAGCTGCTCTGGCAGCGCTCGCTCGTCGAAGACTACGGCCTCTTCACCACCCACGGCGGCCGCACCGTCTCCCCTATCGTCGATGGCGATCTCGTCATCGTCTCCGCCATCGCCGGCACCTGGGGCACGCTCGCCAACCGCTCCCACCGCATACTCGCCTTCGACAAGCGTACCGGCGCCACCGTTTACGTCTCCACCCCCGGCGGCCGGCCTTACGACACCAGCTACTCCAACCCCATCATCACCGAGGTCAACGGCACCCGCCTCCTCATCACCGGCCTCGGCGATGGCTCAGTCGTAGCCGTCAAGCCGCAGACCGGCGAGCCCGTCTGGCGCTTTGAGATGGCCAAGCGGGGCATCAACACCGCCGTCGTCATGGCCGGCAAATACGCCATCGTCTCCCACGGCGACGAGAACCTCGATACCAACGTCATGGGCATGATCGCCGCCGTCGATGCCGGATCCAAGGGCGCCGTCACCGTGGCCAATGCCAAGTGGGCCAACCGCGGCTTCGAGGCCGGCTATTCCTCGCCCATCTCAGACGGCGACCGCGTCTACCAGATCGACAACAACTCCAACCTCGAAGCCTTCGATGCCGAGACCGGCCGAACACTCTACAAGAAGAGTCTCGGCGCCAATCAAAAGGCCTCGCTCGTCCAGGCCGATGGCAAGCTCTATGTCGGCACCGAGGCCGGCCACGTCTTCATCCTCAAGCCCCACGGCGAATCCGTGGAAGTGCTCAGCGAGGTCACCCTACCCGTCAGCCAGACCGGCCTCTACTCCGCCGGCACGCCCGAGCCCGTCTTGGCCAGCGCCGCCGTCGCCCACGGCCGCGTCATCTTTGCCTCCGCCGATAATCTCTATTGCATCGGCCGCAAGACCGCGCCCACGCCCGCCGTCAGGCAACCCCCGCTCTCCGCCGGCAATGGCGCCGTGGCCTGGGTGCAGGTGCGCCCCGCTGAGGCCCTCCTCAAGCCCGGCCAGTCCGCCGCCTTCCGCGCGTTCTCCTACGACGCCCAGGGCCGCCTCCTCCGCGAGGAAACGGCAGCCTGGTCTCTCGATAAACTCCCTGGCGCCCTCGACGGTGCCACCTACAAAGCGCCCTCCGCCAACACCGGCCAGGCCGGCCTCGTCAAAGCCGCAGTCGCCGGCATTACCGGTGAGGCTCGCGTCCGAGTCGCGCCCGCGCTCGATTGGTCCGACGACTTCGAATCAATGGCCCCCGCCGCCGTGCCCCCGAATTGGATCAGCGCTGTCGCCGGCAAGTTCGAAGTGCAGGAGCTCGAAGGCGGCAAGGTCATCGCCAAGCTGCCCAACGAGACCCTCTTCAAGCGCATGCGCATCTTCTTCGGCCCCAATGACCTCCACGACTACACCATGGAGGCCGACGTCCGCGCTCCCGAAAAGCGGCGCCAGCAGGGCGATGTCGGCATCTTCGCCCAACGCTACGGCCTCGTCCTCTTCGGCAACGCCCAGAAGCTCGAACTGCTCCCCTGGCAGCCCGAAACCCAGCGCACCGTCGCCGTCGATTTCCCCTGGCTCAAGGACACCTGGTACCGCCTCAAGCTCCGCGTCGAAAACCTGCCCGCCGGCAAAGTCCGCGTCCAGGCCAAGGTTTGGAAGAGGGGTGATCCCGAGCCGGCCCCCTGGCTCGTCGATAAGATCGATCCGGTCGGCAACCGCGAGGGCAGCCCCGGCCTCTTCGGCGACGCGCAGTTCGGCGTCTTCTATGACAACCTGAAGGTGACGGCGAACCGATGAAACACCTCTTCCTCTCTCTGGTTCTCGCGGCCCCGGCCGCCCTCTTGGCCGGCGACCCCGGCACTTCCGATTGGCCTATGTGGGGCGGCTCCCCGGACCGCAACATGGTCTCCTCCCAAAAGGGCATCGCCACCAGTTGGGACGTCGCCAAAAAGACCAACATAAAGTGGGTGGCCACGCTCGGCTCCCAGGCCTACGGCAACCCAGTTGTCGCCGGCGGTGTCATCCTCGTTGGCACGAATAATGAGGGCAACAAGGATCCAAAGGTCAAGGGCGACAAGGGCATTCTCATGGCCTTCCGGGAGTCCGATGGCCAGTTCCTTTATCAGATCGTCTCAGATAAACTCCCTGCTGGCCGCGTCAACGATTGGCCCTATCAGGGCGTCGCCTCCAGCCCGCTCATCGAGGGCGACCTCGCCTACTACGTCAACAACCGCGCCGAGGTTGTCTGCTTCCAGATCAAGGACGGCAAGGTGATCTGGAAATTCGACATGATGGAGGAGGTCGGCTCCCAGCCTCACAACCTCGCCAACTCCTCCCCCGTCGTCTGGGGCGATCTCCTCTACGTCTCCACCTCCAACGGCCAGGACGAGAGCCACGTCAATATCCCCTCGCCCAAGGCGCCCTCCATCATCGCGCTCAACAAAAAGACCGGCAAGCTCGCCTGGGAAGACAACTCCGTCGGCGAGAGAATCCTCCACGGCCAGTGGTCGTCTCCATCAGTTGGCAAGATCGGCGATGTTGTCCAGGCCGTCAGCGCGCAGGGCGATGGCTGGGTGCGCGGCTACGAGGCCGCATCCGGCAAAAAGCTCTGGGAGTTCAATACCAACCCGCCCGAGTCCGTCTGGCCCAAGACGCGCAATGAGCTCATCGCCACGCCCATCATCCACAACAACCGCGTCTATATCGCCAACGGCCAGGACCCCGAACACGGTGAAGGTGTCGGCCACCTCTATGCCATCGACGCTACCAAACGCGGTGATCTCACCCAGACCGGCCGCCTCTGGCACTTCGACAAGATCCGCCGCTCCATCTCCACCGGCGCCCTCTACAACGGGATCCTCTTCTACGCGGACTTCTCCGGCTTCGTCCACGCCATCGATCCCGACACCGGCAAGGAGTTCTGGGTCCACGACATGCTCGCCGCCATTTGGGGCTCGCCCATGGTGATCGATGGCAAGGTCTACATCGGCGACGAGGACGGCGACGTCACCATCCTGGAGGCGTCCAAGACCAAGAAACAGATTGCCGAGATGAACATGGGCAGCAGCGTGTACTGCACGCCCGTGGCCGCGGGCGGCGTGCTCTACGTCGTCAATCGCAACCAGCTCTTCGCCATTAAGTAAAAGCGATCGCTTCGATTTCCACCTTTACGTCGCGCGGCAGCCGTGCCGCCTGAACCGTCGCGCGAGCTGGCGGGTCCACCGGGAAGTACCGTCCGTAAACCTCGTTTACCACTGCAAAATCGTTCAAATCCTGCACAAAAATCGTCGTTTTGAGCACCGTTTTGTACGACGCCCCCGCGGCTCGCAAAACAGCCCCCAGGCTCTCCAGCACGCGCACCGTCTGCTCCTCGATGCCGCCTTCCACCAGTTTCCCCGTTGCCGGATCCAGCGGAATCTGCCCGCTGCAAAACACCAGCCCGTTGTGCTTCACCGCCTGCGAATACGGCCCGATCGCCTTCGGCGCCAGTTCAGTCGAGATGATCTCTTTCATGCCGCTCCCTACCGGTTCAACACGTTTTGTAGCCGCTGCGCGTGCAGCTCATGCAGCGTGCGCATCACGTTGTACGCGCTCAGCTCCACCAGCAACCGCGTCACCGCGGCGTGCTGGGCGTCGCTCAACTGCCCTTCCACTTCCTCCATCACCGCCACCAGCGCCAGCTCCTGCCGCTCCAGTTCCTGCTTCTCGATGATGCCGTCCGCCATCGCGTCCGCGAAGGATTCCAGCTTTGCCACCTGCTCGTCAATCACGGGGTGGTGCGTGCTCTCGTCAAACCAGTTCATGCGTGCCATCAGGTCCTCCTAATTCATCTCCAACTGCCGGCGCAGCGCCGCATACCGATCCTGCAACCCCGCCCGTCCGCCCGCCGCATCGATTCGCGTTTGCACGGCCGCCGGCAAAAACTGCTTGTCCGTACACTCCAATATCGCGGCGATCTCCTGCATCTCTTTCTCCATCCCGCTAGTCGCCGGGAGAAACTGCGCCACCGCCTCGGCCAGTGCTTCGCGCGTGATCACCGCGGACCCGCCCAGCAGCGACGTCCGCTGCGCCCGCCCCACCAGGCCCTCCACATCCGCGCCAGACAACTGACCCACGTGCGGGATCTCCGGAATATCGTCGGCCGCCAGTGTCGCGCCCGCTTTCCGCGCCATCGCCGCGAACATCGCGCGCAACTCGTCCTGCTCCATCGGATAGAACAGCGGGATGTGTATTTCCGCCCGGCCCTGCCGCTTCAGATCGATCGGCAGCAGATCCGGCCGCGCCGTCAGCAGCATCCACAGAATCTTCCCGCGATATCGCGTATCGCCCATCTGCGTCGCGATCATCGAAAACACCCGGCTCGACGTGCCCGAGTCGCCCTGTTGATCCCGATCGCCCAGCGCCGCATCGGCCTCGTCCACCACTACCACCACCGGCCCCAACGCACGCAGCAGATTCAGCAGTCGCTCCAGATTGCCCTCGGTCTCGCCCACATACTTCGAGCGGAAATTGCGCAACACCACACACGGTATCCCGATCTCTCCCGCCAGGCACTGCGCCAGGAAACTCTTGCCCGTCCCCACCGCTCCGCACACCAGATATCCCATCGGCAGCGTCTGCAGTTCGCCCCGCTTCAGCAGCGTCGCATCTTCCCGTAGCCGCTGTTTGATTGGAGGATGCCCGATCCACACATCGAAGTTCCAGCGCGGCTCCACAAACTCCAGCAAGCCCTGCGATTGCCGCTCAATCAATTCTTTCTTCAGCTTCCGCAGTTGCGGCCGATCCAGCCGTTGATTTCCGTCCAGCGCCGAGCGCAGCATCACGTTCAGATCGATCAGCGAAATCCCGGCCGTGTTTGCCGCCAGCTCCGGCGTGCTGAAGTCGGAAAACTCCGCCATTGCCCGCTCGCCCACCGCAAACTCGATATACTCCCGACGCGCCTCCACATCCGGCAGAGGAATTTCGATCGAAGCCGTATGCGGGCTCGCCACCAGCCGCTCGCTCAATGCCGAGAGCTTCTCATCGATCAGCACAAACGCCATGTTCAGCCGCTTCAGGTGCGGGCTCGCCGCCCAGTTCAACAGCGTGACAATCTGCGTGGCCGCCGGCATCGAGAGCCGCCCCGGCTCACCCGCCGGCAACAGGAAACTGGCCTGATCGATGATCACCGCCGCCGACACGCGGTCGCCCTCGTTCGCCATGATGTTGTTCTGCACGAACCGGTCGAGCATTGCGAACGCCATCGCCGGATCGCGCCGCGCCTGCGTCAGGTCGCCTACCTTCCGGTTCGCCAGCACCACCATCTCTTTCAGCCGCGCCGCGTCCGCTCCCGCAAACGCCCGCAAACCCCGTGCCAGATCGTAATGCAGCACCAGGTCCCAACGCCCAAAGATCTGCCCCGTCAGGTAGTCTGCCAGCGTCGTGTATCCGCCCTCGCTGGCAATCAGATCCTGCACATTCCCGTGCAGCGCAAACAGCGCCGTCGTGCGCGAAAAATAAAGCTCGGACAAACGCGCCGCCCACGGCGTCATTGCTTCACCTGCCCGAAATCCGCGCCCAGGATCACCGGCGGCTGCTGCATCTCTTCCACAAAGCCCGTGATCTCCTGCAACTCGCTGATCGCCTTTTCCGTGGAGTGCATGCTGGCCGTCACCGAATCGATCTGGCTCGTCAGGAAGTTCGGATCCTGCCGGTTCACCGCCGCCTCCGTGATCGCCTGGATCTTGGCCTCAATACGGTCCAGTTCCACCCGCACAAACTCCGCGTTCTTCCTGGCGCTGTTGTAGTTCTCCAGCCGCTGCTCCTGTACCGCCACCGAATCCTGCAAAGATCGCAATATTCGCTCATCCCCCCCGGCCTGCGCCTCCGCCTGTTGCCGCGCCGAATCCAGCTTCGCCTGAATATCCCGCACGTCCGTGCGCTGCAAAAACCGCGTCATCGCCTGCTGCGAAACCAGCAGCCGCAGGAACACCCACAGCAGCCGGTCCAGCGCGGCCGTATTTGGATCTTCGCCGGCCGCCTCCTGCTTCCCCCGCACGCCCAGAGCGATCTGCCGCATCTCCAGGCACCGCGCCCGCAGTTGATCAAATCGTTGCCGGTCCTGCATCGGAAACTGCGCCACAATGTCCTGCACGGACCTCTGTCCGGCCAACGCCGCCTGGCCGCGCCCCTCCTGATGATGCTGCGCGTCCACTGCGTCGCGGAACTTCGGATGCGAAATCAGCGCCGTCAGATACACAAGCTCCGCCGCCGCCACCAGCGGCAGCGCCACATCCGGCAACGGACTCAGCAGCGCCGCGCCCGCTGCGCCCAGAAACAGCAGCATGTTCCAGCGGTAGAAAAAGGCGCGCTTCAAATACACACCCGCGCCGGGGCGCTGAATACCCTGCGTCGGCGGCAGCGGAGGAAGCGGTGGCGGCATCAGTCTTTCTCCGCCCGGGCCGAAGCCTCCAGTTTCTCGATAATGTCGCGGATCTCCAGCGCCACGCGGCCAAACTCCTTCTCCCGCTGCATCACGCGCGCCGGCCGATCCGGCGGTGGCACTTCCAGCTCATGCAAAATAGTCCCCGGCGCAGGCGAGAAGATGTACACCCGGTCACCCAGATACACCGCCTCATTTACATCATGCGTCACAAAAAAGACCGTCGCCTGCAACTCCCGCCACAGCGCCACCAGCAGATCCTGCATATTCAGACGCGTCGCCGGATCCAGCGCCCCAAATGGCTCGTCCATCAGAATGATCCGCGGCTTCAAAATCAGTGACCGCGCAATGGCCACCCGCTGCCGCATCCCGCCCGAAAGCTGGTGTGGATACTTGGACGCATCCCGGCTGATGTTCAGCCCTACCTTGCCGATCCACTCCCGCGCCTGCTCCTCCCGCTGGCGCTGCGCCACGCCCGCGCACTCCAGCCCAAACGCCACGTTGTCCAGCACCGTGCGGTTGTCAAACGAGGTGTAATCCTGGAACACCATCCCGCGGTCCGGCCCCGGCCCCTCAATCTCTTTCCCGAATACCGTCACCGTCCCCGTAGTCGCCGGGAAGTGCGGCCGCAGCCCCGCAATCAACCGCAGCACGGTCGATTTGCCACAGCCCGACGGGCCCAGGATCCCAATGAACTCGCCTTTGTCCGGCCTGTCCGGCACCGCAAAAGTCACGTCCTTGATGGCCGTATATTCCGCCGAGGTCCCTTCGTGAAAGGTCTTGCTCACCTTCCGGAAATCCACCACCATGGTCTCTGTCGCTTGCTCGCTCATTCGGACCCCGCCATATAGGGGAACAGGCCCCGCTGCATCCATAGCAGAAACCGGTCGATGAGAAACGCGATCAGCCCAATGAGGAACAGGATCAGGATGATGTGCTCGGACAAGCCCCGTCGCTGGCTCGTGGAAAGCAGATAACCCAGCCCGTGCTCGGCGTTGATCAGTTCCGCCAGCATGATGTAGCCAAACGCCATCCCAAACAGCGCCCGCAGGCTGGAGTAGATGTTCGGCAGCGCCAATGTGATCAGCACCTTCCGCACAATCTGGCACTGAGAGGCGCCCAGCGTTTGCGCCGTCTCCACATACCGGTCCGGCACCGACGTGATGGCCCGCACCGCATCCGAAAAAACAAACGGCGCGCACGCCACAAACAAAAACATCACTTTCTGTGTTTCCTCAATGCCGAACCACAGGATGGTCAGCGGGATCAGCGCCGCCACCGGCACGTTCCGTCCAAAGATCGCCACCGGTGCGCTGGCCGCGTCGAATACGCGCCACGCTCCGGCCAGTATTCCCAACGGCACGCCCACCAGCGCCGCCAGGCCAAAGCCCAACAGCACCCGTTGCAATGTCGCCGCAACGGACGCCACCAGCGCCCGCTCATTCACGAGGGAGGGGAAGCTCCGCACCACCTCCAGCGGCGAGGGCAGAATCACCGGCGAAATCAACCGCGCCTCCGGCGTCGCCCCCAGCGTCGCCAGCCACCATAGGACGGCCAGCAGCGCCACGGTCCCCAGCCCCAGAAGTTTCGCAGCAAATGGCGGCGGCGCCACGCGGATCTCAAACAACCCGCGCAGCACCCCGCTGGCGCCTTTGGCCATAACTACTTGGTGGCCTCGAGCGGATACACCTTAATCTCCACCCGCCGGTTCTTGGCGTTGTTGGCCGGGTCGCCCGGATCCGCCGGCTTCGCCCAGCCCATGCCGTTGGCCGTGAACTGGTTCGGCTGCAACGTCGGGAACTTCCGCACCAGCGCCTCCTTCACCGCGTTGGCACGGTTGAACGAAAGCTCCTGCACGGCCGTCTCCGGCACCTGTCCCTTCATCGACGCGTCCGTGTGGCCCTCCACAATAATGCGCGCCGCGCCAAACTGCCCGGCCAGTTTGGCCACCTCCTCAATCACGAAGTTCACGTTCGGGTCGTACAACTCCTCCAGCGTCTTGCCGTTCTCCGTCTTCGAGACCTTCTTCATCACGTCATGCGAGTTCGGGAAAAAGTGAATGACAATCGTCTTCGTCAGAATCTCTTCGCTCTCGCCCTTGATGCTCGACGCCGTCGCCGGCACGAAGTTCACCGCATACTCGTCCTTCTGGTTGGCATACTTCGCCTCCTTGCCGAGTTTGGCGATGACGGAGAAATCCATCACCTGGTCGAAATCCACCTTCTCGCCCGCCACGCCAATCCGCTTGTATAAGTAGTAAGCCGTGTTCCACGTCCGCTCGAAATTCGTCGGGTTGTTCTGGTTCAGGAAAAACTCGCGATTCTCAGCGTGGTTCGTGCTGTGCGCGTCGCCCAGCATCCCCAGCGCGTCCGTTTCCGGAATCGAATACCCCGCCGCCATCAGCTTCGCCACCGCCTGCTTGGCCGGCTGCTCCTTCAGCGCTTCCATCGCGTCGAAGATGCCGCGCACCAGGCCCTCAATCACGTCCGGATTGTCCTTGGCGAAGTCGGCCCGCGCGAACCACACGTCGGCGATCAGCTTGTTCGCCGTCGCGGTCGATACCAGCAGCCGGTTGCCCTTCACCTTCGACAGATTGTAGATGTCCGGCGCCCACGATACCGCGCCCGCAATCGACTTATCCGCGTTGAAGGCTGCCGCCGCCTGGAACGCATCCTGCGTGAACTTGAAGTTCACCTCTGAGGGCTGCACACCGGCGTTGATCAGCGCGTTCAGCGCAAAGTAGTGCGAGGGCGAATTCTGTGCCAGCACCAGTGTCTTGCCGCGTAGATCGCCGACCGTCTTGATGTTATCCCGCACCACGATGCCATCGCCGCCGTTCGAGAAGTCCACCTGCTGATACACGCGCGGCATCACCCGCGAATCGCGCCTCAGGCTCTCCAGCAGCAGCGGCACCATGTCGAGCGTGCCCCACCCGACATGCACGTTGCCGGCCGCGTACGCATCGCGCATCGCCACCGGATCGTCAATCAGCGTCAGCTCCACCTTGAAATCCTTGCCCGATGGCGATTTCCATAGCTTGCCCGCCTTCATCCCGTTGTTGGCCAGAATAATCGGCGCCCAGCCCGCCCACACGTTCAGCGCGAAGCGCACCGTGCGGTCGTTCATCGGTTTGTAGCTGGAAATGCCCTGCACCTGCGGCAGCTTCGCCGCCGGCACATAGTTGTACTCCTTGGCCGTCGTGACGCTCTGCGTATCCGGAGCTTCCACGCCCTTGCCCAGTTCAGATTGGCTGAAAATGCCGCCCGGCTTGCCATCGGCAGCCTTATATCGCCAGAGCCCGTATCCCACGAGCCCTGCCACCACGGCGAACACGGCCAGATAAAATGCGGGTTTCGGTTGTGCCATAAATTACAGCTTTTCCTCTGCCGACTCCTTGGGCGCGCTCACCGCGGGACCAAGGTCCTTCGTTGAATCCGGTAGTTTCGTGGTTTCCGGTGATCGCAATCCAAGCTCGGCTTCGAATTGCGACAGGGCGTCCTCGGCCAGCGACTTCTCCATCTGCTCTTCGGCCTCGATGCTCGCCAGCCCTTCATGCGAAAGATCGGCCGCCACCCGCGCCTTCCCCCGGTTGCGGTCAATCCGCTCCTGCACTACTCGCTCAATCTGCCCGAAATCGGTGGTCACGCTCAAATTGAATGACTCCGAAAGCGCCGCGATCTCCGCCTCCGCCGAGCTCATCTTCAGCTCCGCGTCATACTTCTGAATGTTCTGACGCACCTCCGCCAGTTTGCCCGCGGCGTGCTTGATCTTCTTCAGATTGTTCTCATACGCCGTCTCGTGCAGCCGCAGTTGCTCTTCATGCCCCGCCAGTTCCCCCTTCGCCTTCTGCAACTCCAGCGCAAACTTGGCAGCCGTCTCGCGGTTGCCAATCTTCAGGTACGCCTTCGTCTCGGCCTCCAGCTTCTTGACGTGGTCCTTGCTGGCGGCCACCTGCCGCGTTAACCGCTCCACCAGACCCCGGTACATCTCCAGGCCCTGGCGCCCTTCCTTCAGTTGTTCGAGCGCTTGATCATGCTCGTACTGCATCTGCGCTATGGGATCTGCCTCCCAGAACACATTGGCGATCTTGTTGATTTGAGCGCGGATCGCGCTCCAGAACTTGCCGAGAATCACGGTGTAGACTCCGATTAACGAACATCGCGATAGGGCCTGGAAACAAGCCCGGCAAGGGCGAGTGTATCACGCGCCGCCATACAGGCATACCGTCTCCGTTTGCCACTGTAACGGAATACGAGCGCGCCGCGAAACCGGTTCAGAAAATCGTGCGGATCACATTCCGAATTCGACGTGGAATGTCGTGCCCTCGCCAGCCGCGGAGCTGAACCACGCCCTGCCGCCCAGATAGCTCTCCGTCATCAGCTTGATGCTGTAGGTGCCCAGCCCCCGCCCCGCCCCCTTCGTGCTGAAGGAGCGCCGGAATACCTGGGCCCGCACATGATCCGCCATCACCGTTTCATTGTGGACCGAGAAACTCACCCGGCCCGGCTCCGGCATCGTGCACGTCGCGGTCACCGCCATGCCCGCACCCGAGGCCTCCAAGGCGTTCTTCAGGAGATTGATCAGGATGCGGCCCAGTAACGCGGCGTCTGTCGAAAAACGGATCGATTGCGCGCCGGGCAGCAGGATCACGTGCCTGCTCTCCGCCAGCCCAAACGCCTGGCAAGTGGCGGCCGCGCCCTTAAGCGCCTCTACTGAGTCGCACTCGGTGATCTCCACCGCCAGTTCGCCCTTCTCCGCCGCAAGCAACGTCCGCTGGCTGTGGATCTCGTCCACCAGCGCCCGTGCCGATAGCGCCAGCATCCCCAGAAAATCGCTGCGCTCCTCCGCCGTCATGTCGTCCTCGGCCAACATGCTGGACACACTCTGCACCGCCCCCGCCCGGTTCAGTATGTCGTGGAAAAACGTCCGCTCCAGCGCTTCCCGCCTCTTCTCGCTGCTGATGTCTGTCAGCGAATAGCACTGCCAGCCCGCACCCAGCTCCGGCATCGGCCGGACTTCCATTGCGTACTCCGCCGAGTTCTCGCCGTCATGGCTGCGGCATTGCAGCAGGCACTCGCCCGAACCCGCCTTGCCCTGCATGCCGCCCTGCAGCGCTTGAGCCAGGCCACAATAGCGGCACGAGTCGCTCGTCCCGCAGCCGCCCGGCAAATCAGTCGCATGGATACAATTCAGTAGCTCGCCTGGCCTCATCCCCAGCGCGTCCGCCTTGTCCGCCAGCCCGCCCGCCTTGGCGCAGGCTTCATTGCAGAAGACGATCTGCCGCTCCAGATTCAGCAGCGCCACCATGCCCGGCGCCGCGTCCAGCATCGCCATCAGCGCCGAACCGTCGCCCACTTGCCGGGCTTGGCCCAGGATTCGCGCCCGTGGCAGCCGCTCGGCCGGAAGGAATTCAGTCTGGATCGGCATAGATCCTCCGTTCGAATGATCGGACAACCCTATCCCAAACCTTAGTGTCCCCCCATGGCCGCCAAACCGATGCGCTCAAATCATTAAAGTTTGTCCAGTCTGTGTTTTTCTGTTGACGACATTGGGGTCTTAAAAGCATAATGGGTTCAACACATAAGTCTTCATTGACTTAATTGCATCCCCGTAAGGTGTCCCAGCACCTTACAGCCCCTCTGAACGAGGCCGTGCGGCACCCAGCCACACGGCCTCTTCTCCTTTTAGGGGGTTCTTACCTGATACCCGCGCCCTACCGCCCCGCCACGTTGAACCCCTCCACCATAATTCGAGGCTGCTCCCCGCGCGTATCCGCCTCTTGCACCTCCGTCTGGATCGTCCGCTTCTCGCCCGGCATCAGTGCAATATAGTTATCCCCATAGAGTACCGGCAGAATCCGGTCCCCCGTCTGTGCCCGCACCGCCTTCAACCGCACCATCAGTGCCGGTGTCTTCGCCGGATTCGTCAGCTCCGTAGTCAGAGTCCACGTCGCCCCCTTCCGCTCCGCCTTCGTCACCGCCTGCAACGCCACGCTCGGCAGATCCCGCAGCGCCCGGTAGTTGTACTGCTCGGTCCCGCGCCAGTAGAAATTTTCCGAAATCACCGCCGCCCCGCGCGTCAACTTCAGCCTCAGAAATTGCACCGGCGTCAAATCCGCCGGATACTCCATCCGGATCGGCGATTGCACACTGTCCTCCTCGCTATTCAGCGCCGCCGCTTTCGTCCACCGCCGCACGCCCGACATATCGATCACCTCTACAGAGGCCGTCAGGCCGCTGGCATCCCCCCCGTTGTAGTTCACCACCTCCACGGACTCGGTCACCGGATTCCACTGAATATGCAGCGGCTCCGACGCCTTCCGCGCGCCGAAATACGCCGCCGTCGGCTCCAGATAGTAGTCATAGGTCTGCCACACAAACGACGGCCAGGTTGGGTGGCTCATCCAGATCAGCAGGCCCATGCGGTTCTTGCTCTGCGCCTCGAACATCGCCCGGTAGCCCTCGTAGTTGACGAACTGCGCCAGCGTCACCCACTCCTCCACCGTCTTCGCCCCTCCGTAGCTCTTGTTGATGCTGTCGATAAACGAGGCGCCGCCCTGCGCTCCATTCAGGCAGAAATCGTGCAGCCCCCACTGAGCGCCCTGCGGCCACATGTCGCTCTCCGGCATCATCGCCCGCAGGCTGTCCATCGTCACGATGTTCGGCATGCCCATCTCGCTGTGAAACTTCGGCGTCGCCCGCTGCTCAAAGTAGAGCTTCAGCGGCTGCGCCCGATACGGACCGTGCCCGCTCACCACGTCGTCCGCCGAGCTCGAAATGTAGTGCAGGCCAGGATGCAGCTCCGCCAGCAAGGCCCGAATCCCGTCGTCCAGCGGCTTCGGCGGATAGCCCTCGTTCCGCCCGCAATACAACCCTACCGAAGGATGATTCCGGATCCGCAGCACCGTGTCCCGCGCATTCGCCAGGAACATTGCATTGTCATCCGGGTCCGGCCCGTCCACCGGATTGGCCAGCCAGAAATCCTGCCACACCACGATGCCGTGCCGGTCGCACGCCTCGTAGAATTCATCCTCGCCGATCATCCCCACCCAGTTGCGGATCATCGTGAAGTTCATGTCGCGGTGGTAGCGCACCGCCGCGTCGTACTCCCGCCCGCGATACCGCAGCATCGATTCGCCAAAGCCCCAGTTCCCCCCGCGCGGGATAAACCGCCGGCCGTTGATCCACATCCGCAGCGCCGCGCCCTCTTCACTGAAGGCAAACTGGCGCACACCCGCCTGGACCGTCGTGGAGTCCGATACCGCCTTCGCGCCCGCTTCAAAATGCAGCTCCACCGCGTACAGATGCGCCTCGCCATACCCCGCCGGCCACCACAGCTTCGGCTTCAGCATCCGCAGATCCACTTTCACCGTCCTAGTGGCCGACGCCTCCACAGTCACCGCCTGCTCAAACGGGAGATCGCCAAACCGCCCGCGCACATTCCCGCTCACTGCGGTTGTCTCGTGATTGCGCAGCGTAACCTCAATCCCGATCTCGGCCCGCGACGTATCGGGCAACGGCAGTGCCGTCGTCACGCGCGGATTCTCAATCGAGACCGCGCCCGTCTCCGTAAACCGCACATCATTCCAGATGCCCGTGTTGCGCCCGCGAATCGTCGGAATCCAGTCCCACCCGATCGACGCGTGATACGTCGGGTTGTCCGCGCCCAACGCCCCGCCGTTCTTGTCCGGCTCCTGGAATGTCTTCTCCTTCACGTTGCCCGGCGTGGCATTCTTTTGCACCAGCACCGCCAGCGCGTTCGGCCCCGGCTTTAGCCGCGCCGTCACGTCGAACTTTGCGCGCAGAAAGCCGCCCTCAATCCGGCCCAGCTTCTCGCCGTTTAGATACACTTCCGCCTTCCAATTGATGCCGTCGAAGTTCAGCCAGATATGCCGCCCCGCCGCCGCCGCCGGCGCCGTGAATTCGTGCCGGTACCAGAAATCAGAATAGAAATACGAGTCCGAGATCATCAGCTGGTTGTCGCCGAAGTTGGGGTCCGGCAACGCGCCGGCGTTGTAGTAACTGGTCAACGTCGTGCCCGGCACCGTCGCCGCCACCCAGTCCCTGTCGTTGAAACCGGGCCGCGACAAGACATCCCCGCCGGCCTTCACCTCCGAGCTGCGCTGCACCCGCCACGCCTGCGTCTTAGGACGCGGCTCCGCCACCGGCCCGCCCCGCCCGAATACCTCCAGCTCAGAGAGCAGATAGCCCTGCGCCCACTCCGGCCGCGTCCCATGAACCCGCACATACCGGGCCCGCGCCGGCGGCGCCAGCCGCATCTCATCCGCCAGCGGCCCAACACTCCGCCACGTCTTGTTGTCGCTGGAGATCTCCAGCGTGCCCTCCGCCGCGCGCCGGATCCAGCTCAACGCCACCCGGTCAATCGTGCACTCCGCCCCCAGGTCCACCGCCACCCACTCGTCCCCGGCGCCCGCGCTCCGCCACGCGCTCGTGAAATCAAACGGTCCTGCCGCCTCCAGCCGCTTCGCATTGCGCTGCAGAGTCAACTCGCCCACCTGCCACAGCGTGACGGAGGCAGCATCGAAGCTCACCCTGTAAAACCGGCTGCGCTTCACCCCGCCAAACGGAATGGAGGCCTGAAACTCGCGTTTTGGCCGCTCCGTGGAAACCGCCCGCGCAATCTCTTCCCAGCTCTGCCCATCCTCGGACCCGCTCACGATGCAGGTCCACCCCGCCGCCCCCTGCGCCGTCATCCGCGGCCGCGCGTCAATCGCCAGACTGTCCGCCTCCAGCGCGCCATCGCCGCCGCCCAGCTCCATCTGGATCCAGCCCTGCCCGCCCTTCAGATCCACCGTCGAGATCCAGTTATTGTCGAACAGCCACTCCCGCTCGTGCTTCTTCAGAATGCCGTGCTCGCTGGTGCTAGTCACCACCCACCGCGGCACCCGAGTGTCCTTGATCCCATCCGTCACCAGTTGCGCCGTCAGGTTGTAATCGTAACTGCTGGAATGCCACGCCGGACGCCGCAGCGCCAGGTTGCGGTACGTCGTGGAATCAATGCGCATCACCGGCGATACGTCGTCCTTTGGATCGCCCGGATAGACCCCGATGCCGCGCGTGTAGGGCTGTGCCGCCATGGTTGCCGCCGTTATCAGAGCACTCAGCAGTATGCGTTTCATTTAGACCGTACCTTTGCTCAGACGAGTCAGCGCAAAGGCATAAGCGCCAATCGCCGTCGCCTCGCTGGTCCCAAGCTTTGAGATGCCCACGCCCGTCCGCTGCAAGCCGTCAAACCGCACCGTCCGTCCGCTGCCCGGCACCCGCAACTCCTTCGTCTCCCCGCGCAGGAAATGGGCCAACTGCGCCGGATCCTCCAGGTTGAACGCCTGCGGGATCAGCCGCCGGAACAACTCCCCGTTGGGCGCCGTGTAGCTCCCGTTCATCTCATCCACAATCGCCGGTAGAAACTGGCTCTGCGCTCCGGCGATCCCGCCGCCAATCACCACCAGCCCGTCGATCAAAGTACACGCCTCCGCGATGGCATCGCCGGCCACTTCGCCCAGCCGCCGGAACGCCTCCACAGCCGCCGCCTGCTGGCCCTCAGTGCGCCCCTCCGCGATCTCGAAGAGCACCCGCGGCTCCGGGGTCTCGTCCAGCGTCAGCCCCGTCAGGGCCGCATAGACGCGCCGTACGGCCCTGATCGATGCGCCCTCCTCCGCGTTGATCCCGCGCTCCAGCTTATGCCGGATCAGCCACACCTCCCCGGCCACCGAGTTGTCCCCGGTCAGCAGTTCGCCGTCCCGCACGATGCCCCCGCCAAAGCCTGTCCCCAGCGTGAAGCCCAGCAGATTGCGGAATCGCTTCGGACTCCCGCTCTCCGCCAGCAGCCCGTTCACATAAGGCAGAAAACCCGCGGCCGCCTCTCCATAGGCAAACAGGTCCCCATCGTTATTCAAAAAGACCGGCAGCCTAAACTCATCCTCCAGCATCGGCCCCAGCGCCACGTCGCGGTAAGCCGGCAGATTGCGCGGCCCCACGATGATCCCGTTGCTGTAATCGGCCGGGGCAGGGAAGGCGAAGCTGATGGCCACCGGAGCCGCCGGCAGCGCCGCCCGCACGCGCCGGAATCCCTCGATCATCGTGGCCAGCGACAGCTCCAAATCGGTCGCATGGGATGGCAGAGCAAAGCTCTCCACCACGGCCTTGTTCCCACGCATCGCCGAGAAGACGAAATTCGTCCCGCCTGCGTCCAGCGTCATCACAATCCGCGAATCGTTCGAATAGTCCTGCATAGTCACCTGCTCCCTCCCAATCAGCCCCGGGGGGCGGTCCCCCTGGACCGCGCCGGACGCCCTCGTCCGGCCACGTCCGCCCAACTAACCCCGCACCGCCGACCTGTTCAAAAACGCCGTCCAGGTGATATAAAGCACGGCCGCCAGCGGCACGAGGAAGCTCAGCTCCACGCTAGTCCTGTCCGCCATGAACCCTGTGATCGGAGGCACAAACGCCGCGCCCACAATCGCCGTCACCATCAACCCCGAGAGCTCGTTGGTATGTTCCGGCATGGTCTCCACCGCCAGGGAAAACACCAGAGGGAAAATGTTCGCAAACCCCAAACCCACCACAAAAAAGCTCGCAATCGCCAGAGTCTGATCCGGCAGATACAACCCCAGCAAACCCAGAATCGAAACCGCGCACGTCACCAGGAAAAACTTCCGCGGCGACATCCAGTTCATCAGCACGCCGCCCGAAAACCGCCCGATGGTCAACGCCGTGAAGAACAAGCCCGTCCCCAGCAGCCCCACCTTGTTGATGTCGATATCAAACCGCTCTTTCAAATACAGCGGGATACTCGCGCTGACACTGACTTCCGCCCCCACGTAAAAGAAAATCGCCCCCACCATCGCCAGCACATAAGGATTCTTCAGCAGCGTCAGGCACGAGCCCAGTGTCGCCGCGGCATGGTCAGATTTCTTCTCGTCCACCTTGAGCCCCGCCACCGCCAGCACCGTAATCGCCAGCGCCACTGCATAGATCGGGAAGATCACCTTCCAGTCCGCGCCGAAATACTTCGCCGCCAGCACCGGAATCATCGGCCCGGAGAGCGATCCGATCGCCTTCGCAAACTGCGCCAGCGATAGGTTCCGCGAATACTTCCCCGGCTCCGAGACATCCCGCATGATCGGGTTGCCGGCCACCTGCAGGATCGCCGCGCCACACCCGGAAAGCAGCACGGTCAGCAGAAACCTCTCAAACGAATGCAGCCCGAAACTCGCGTTCAACAACCCAAACAACGTCACCAGCAACCCCAGCATCAGCACGGTCTTTTTCCCGCGCTTGTCCTGGAAGATGCCCACCGGCACCGAGAGCAGCCCGAACATACTGAAGCCCACGAACGGAATCAGATTGGCCACCGTATTACTCAGTTGGAATTCGTTCTTCGCCAGGCTGACAAACGGGCCGACGGCGTCGGCAAAGCCCATGGCGATAAATGCAAGGATAACGGGCGTAGTCCGCAATTTCATGATGGTTCGATGCACTCCGGGACGAAGTGAAAGTATATCGTGCGCGGCCGCGCGCGGTCCCTCGAACTACCGCTTCCAATTCAGCGTGCCCACCAGCTCCCGCACGCTGCCGATCTTCTCCTCGCGAAGGAACTTGTCGAGCTCGCCGGCGATCCGCAGCGGCGAGCACGGATCCCAAAACGTCGCCGTCCCTACCTCCACTACCGACGCGCCCGCAATCAGAAACTCCGCAGCGTCCTCTCCACTCCCGATCCCGCCCAGCCCGATCACCGGAATCTTCACCGCCCGCGCCGCTTCGCACACCATGCGTAGCGCCACCGGCTTGATCGCCGGACCCGAAAGCCCGCCAAACCCCGCGCCCAACCGCGGCTTCCGCGTGCGGATGTCAATCGCCAGCGAGACGAACGTGTTCACCAGCGACACCGCGTCCGCCCCTGCCTGCTCCGCCGCCTGCGCCAGCGGCTCGATCTTCGTCACGTTGGGCGAGAGCTTCACAATCACCGGCCGCTTCGCCACCTTCTTCACTGCCGCCACCAGCTCGCCCAGCAACCCCGCATCGCTCGAAAAAAAGATCCCGCCGTGCTTCGTATTCGGGCACGAGACATTCAGCTCATAGCCCGCCAACCCCTCGTGATCCTCCAGCACCCGCACCACTTCGGTGTAGTCTTCCATCGCGTAGCCGAACACATTGGCGAACACAGCCGTGTCATACCGCCGCAGAGCCGGCAGCTTCTCCGCCACAAACGCCCGCACGCCGATGTTCTGCAGGCCGATGGAGTTCATCATGCCCGCCTCGGCCTCCCACACGCGCGGCGGCGGATTGCCGTCCATCGGTTCGCGCGAGAGCCCCTTCACCACAAAGCCGCCCATCGCGTTCAGGTCGAGAATCTTCTCGAACTCCACGCCGTAAGCAAACGTCCCCGACGCCGCCAGCACCGGATTCTTCAGCGGAATCCCGCACAGTGTCGTGCGCAGCCTGTCTGATGCCGTTACGCCCAATCCGGCCTCTCCCGCCGCTGCGCGCGCGCTGCCGCCAGGTACTTCTTCGCCTGCTCCGGCTCCATCGACGGATTCTGAAACTTCGCATCCATCAGCTCCGTCAGCGCCGGGAAGACCTGCGTATTGCGGATCAATCCGCTGAAGCGCTCCGCACCCGGCCCCAGCGCCGTCACCAGCGTGTAGTCCGACGTGTGCGATGTGCCCGTCCAGCCGATGCCCACGTGATTGCCCACCACCTGGCCCATCAGCCCCACCAGGCTGTCGAGCTGCTTGCTGGCGCTGAGCCGTTTCTGCCCGGAAGCTGCGTTGCGCAGGATCTCCACTTCGTCGGGCGTCAACTCAAAACCAAAATGCAGCCGCGCCATCTCCTGCACCCGCTCCGCCGAGGGCTTCTGCCCCGCCGCCGCTGTATCCGTCTTCATCGTGTACTCGGCAGTCCCGCCCAGCCGCGGCGACACCGCGTAAAACGAGCTCTTCACCGCCGCCAGCCTGTCAAAACACTTTGTGCTATCTCTGTACTCCGTGCCCATCCCGTTCAGCCCCGGATTGGCGTTCCCGTGATCGCTGGTCAGCACGATCAGCGTCTCCGGATTCTTCTCCGCATACCGCAGCGCCACTTCGATCGCTTCGTCAAACGCCAGTTGATCCCAGAGCATACTCGCCGCGTCGTTGGCGTGCGCCGCGTGGTCCACCCGCGCCCCCTCAATCTGCAACAGAAATCCGTTCGGTCCGCCGCTCAGCGCCTGCAACGCAACCTCCGACATCTCCGCGAGAGTCGGCGCCAGTTCGCGGTCTGTATCACTGTTCCGCTGGTCCAGCGTGTACGGCATATGGCTCGCCGAAAACAGTCCCAGCATCTTCGAACTCGTCAGCTTCAGCAACTGCTCCCGCGACGCCGCATAACCAAATCCGCTATTTCGGAAGTCGCCGATCAGGTCGCGCTTGTCTGCCCGCGCCGCCGCGTCAAAGAACTTGCGCCCGCCGCCCAGCACCACGTCGGCCACCTTCAAATACTGCTCCGCGATCAACGCCTCGTCGTCGCGCTTGCGGCTCACCGCCGCAAAACCCGCCGGCGTGGCGTGCGTCACCGTCGCCGTCGTCACCAGCCCGATCCGCTTGCGTTTGTCCCGCGCCAGCTCCGCAATCGGCGTCAGCTTCGTACCGTCCGGCAGCACGTTCACCCAGCCGTTGAAGATCCGCGAGCCCGAGCCCCAGCACGACGAGGCGGAAGAGGAGTCCGTCACCATCGAGTCCAGCGACGCCATGTCCATCGATCCGCGATGCACGCGCGGCTGCCTCAGCAACTCCTGCCACACCAGGCCCTTGCCGTTGCGCACTCGCCGCGAGAAGTGCTCCGCCATCGGCAGCACCGAGGGGCTCATCCCATCGGCCACCATCCAGATGATGTTCCTCGGCCGCGTGCCCGGCTTCTCCGCCGCATGCAGCGCCTCTACCCCGCCCGCCAGCGATGCCAACGCCGACGTGCGCCCAAAAAACGATCTCCGGCCGATTATCTGACTCATAGCTCTTATTTCAAGATACTCGCCGGATGGCCTCTATGACCACCTCCGGCCGGTCCAGTTGCACCCAGTGGCCGCTCTCTTCCGCCACCACATGCACCCCCTTCGTCGAAAGCGCCGCCGTCCGCTTGTGCGCCGCCACCACGGCCGCATCGCTCTTCGACGCCGATATCACCACCAGCGGCACATCCCGCAGCGCCCCGTCGTCCAGCGGCAGCGCGCACGTCTCCGGTAACCGTTCCAGATACTCGGCCATCGTCAGAAAACTACGCGGCAGGCACCAGTGCGCCCGCACCATTGGCCAAACCTCGGCCGGCATCTTCCGCACCTCGCCTACCAGCCTGTCCGTCACCGAGCTGCCTTTGCCGCTCGATACCTTCGCCAGCAGTTTGGGAATGGTGTGCGAGCCCGACATCAGCAGATCCAGCGCCAGCCGCACCACGCCCAGCCGCGCCAGCGTCGCCCCGCGCCGGGCCAGCATCACGCCCTTGCCCAGCCGCCGCGCATCGTCCGGTTGCAGCGGACACCACTCCATCGGCTCCAGCGGATCCACCAGCACCAACCCGCCCACCAGCGCGGGATACCGAGCCGCAAAGTGCCGCAGCATCAGCCCGCCAAACGAGTGCCCCACCAGGATGTAGGGCGCCGGCAATCCGGAGAGCGCCAACCACCCGTGCAACTCGCCCACCAGGTTTTCCATTGTGCGCCGCGTCTGCGCCATCGGGCTCCACCCATACCCCGCACGGTCATAGCTGGCCACACGTTGCGCCGAGTCCAGCCGATCCTGCACCAGCCGCCAACTCAAAGAACTGGCCGAGATCCCGGCCTCCAAAATCACGGCCGGCCCACCGGCGCCCGTCTCATACACGTGAAGCCCGCCGGCAAACCGCCCCGGCGCCACATACCGCCGCGCGTCCCACCGCCCCCCCAGCCACTGATACAGCAGCCCGCCTGCCAGCACTCCTGCCAGCAGCGCCAGAAAGAGCATTAACCCTCGGCCTTGCCTACCACGATGATCGACACAGCCACCCCGCCTATCTTCGTGTGCAGCACCTGATCGTGATCCCCCACTGCCTCCACGCCTGCCGGCGACGGCGGATCGTCTTTCCAGATACTCAGCACCAACGGATGCGGCGTGCCCGACGCCTTGCGGCTCATGTCCATTAGCGCGTCAAAGGCCGGTTTCGCCGCCGCGTCCGTATCCGTCGCCGCCGGCGACAAAATAGCGAAATCCCGCTGCGGCGCCACGCCCTGATGATCGCCATTCATCGGGAAGTAGCTGTAGCGCATCGTGTAAACGCCCGGCTTGATGGTCTGGCCACGCCGGTCGGCAAATCGCGCCGGATAGCGCGCCACGCCCAGCAGCGCCCCGTGCGGCGCGGCCAGGGAAGCATTCTGCTCCACAGTCCCGCCAGCCGGCGCCGCCGCTACCAGCCAGATTTCGCACACTACTCCGCCGTCCGGTTTCAGGATCTTCACGCCATCCTTCACCAGCGCGCCGGCCACGCCCGCCGCCTCCGGGGGCGCTGCCCCCGCTGGTTCGGCCTTATATTGCGCACAGAGAGAAAGCGCCGCCAGGGCGGCAATGCCAAGTGATCGAAGTATCGCCATTACTTATCAGATGCCAGCACCGGCAGTAGGATGCGATCGAGTTCCGCATCCGTCCACGCCGCCGGCTTGGCGTCCCTCAATAACGACCAGCGCTCCACATGCTCCACCGCCGCGCCTCCTTGCACTTTTTGCAGCGGACCCAGCGTCTCGATCTCCAGGAAATCGGCGTTGGTGAATGTCTCGTACGAGCACCCGAAATCCGGATGCGACGCCGGAGTCGGCGCCGCGTCATAGCGCTTCAGGAACATCTGCCCGTTCAGGAAATAGGCACCCCACGTCTTCGGATTGTGGTGGCCCAGCTTGGTTGGCGTGGCGTTGCCGGGCACGTGCTGCAACATCAGATACTTCTTCGTGATCGTCCAGCGCGGATCGCTGACGTCGCTGAATGCCCACATCACCAGCGGATTGGTCGGCTGCAGCATCTCCGGGTGCGTCCCGCGCGGCGGGAAGCCCGTCACTCCGCGCCCGCCCGGCGCCATCATCGAGAGCGCCCACGCCGCATACTCCAGCGGCATAACGCCCGTGTTCTTCAGACGGTGGACGATTGTCACGCCCGTGCCGCTCGCCGCCAGCCGGATCTCCAGTTGCTTCTCCACCCCCGTCTCTTTTTCCACGGGTTGCGTGGCGATCAGCACGTCGCCCCGGATTTCCACCTTCACCGGAGAGTTGTCCGGCGGATACGTGTACTTCACGTCCTCCGGTCCCACCCAGATGCGGTGGCCGCCGCGCGCCACCCAGGCCGGTTCGCCGTTCTTGCCGGCCGTCTCCTTTTGTACCCAAAGGAAGTTCTGTCCCCCGGCAAAGCCATAGGACATGATGCGCGGACCGATGTCGGAGGTAACAATCAGGTCTACCTCTCCATTGGAGATCCGGTAGCAGTTCGGCCAGCCATTCCAGGCGGTCTTCTCGATCTTGACGGCGGCGGAGGTTGTCATAAGTGTTGCGAGTGCGAGCGTGAGAATGCGACTCATCGGCTGCTATTCTTTCCTGAACGCCAGAACCGCGTCAAGCGGTGCTCCGGTCCGCCGGCACTCCACGTTCGTGAATCCGGCCCCCTCCAGCAACGCGCGATACTCACTCTCAGTCCGCTCGCGGCCCTCCGTGCACACCAGCATGTTCAGCGATTGCATCTGCGCCGCCACCGGTCCGCGCCCGTCTTCGTCCAGTACACACTCCGCCACCAGCACCGCCCCGCCCACCGGCAGCGCCGCGTTGATCTTTGCCAGCAGCGCCCTGATCTTGTCTTCCTTCCAATCGTGCAAAACCCGCCCCACCGCGTATAGATCGGCCGGCGGCAACGGGTCCGCGAAGAAATCGCCCGCCTCCACGCCCAGCCGCCCCGCCGCCCGCGAATCCGCGATGTGCGCCCGTGCATGCTCCACCACCACCGGCAGATCAAACACTACCCCCCGCAGATTGCCATACCGCTCGCAGGCCGCAATCGCCAGGTGGCCCGTACCCCCACCCAGGTCTACCAGATGCCGAAAACGGTTCAGGTTGAACACCTTCACAATCTCAGGTGAGCTCAGCCGCCCCAGGCCATGCATACCTAAGAGAAAATCCCGCCGCGCCTCCGCCGTGCGGAAGAAATGATCGAAAATCGCGCCTTGCCCCCCAAATACCGCCTGCCAGCGGTTGGAGCCCTCCTTGACGGCCACATCTAATTGATTCCAAAGAGGAAACAGTACCTTATCGGAGTACAGGATGTAACCCGTCAGCGTGTCCGGGCTCTCGCGCCGCAGAAACGCCGAGGCCGTTTCCGTATTAAAGTACTGCGCCCCCACCCTGGTTACCAGACCCAGTCCCACACAGCCGTCCAGCAGGCGAACCAGCGCGTGTTCATCGAGTTGCAGCGCCGCCGCCAACTCCGCCGCCGTGCCGCCGCCCGCCTCCAGCCGGTCGAACAAGCCAAATGATACGGCCGTGAACATCGTTTTCGAACGCCGGAACGCCTCAATGAGCTCCAGAATGGGGGTTGGATCAGCCATCGGCATCCTTCCATTCTGCCGCACCTAAGGTGTTCCCCCAATAAAGTCGCCGCCCCGTACTGTCGAAAGTTCCAGCAGGGTGCACTCCTCTTGATTAAACCAAGGCCAATCCGCTCCATCGCGACTAAATTCTCACTTTTCACGGTCGCTCTGGTTCTTTGGGTCATTGGCGCTGTCCTGGCATACGACGTAGTCCTCAGTGATCGCGGCGTCGAACCGGCCAAAGTGGTCCTGCTCGTCGTAATCCTTCTGCTGGTGGCAGGCGCCATCGCCAAGTTCACCTCACGCCTGCTGGTCCGTCCGCTCGCCTTACTTCAAGCGGGCATTCTGCGCGCGCAGTCCGGACGGTTGGCCGCCATCGAAGTGAGCCGCACCGGTGACGAGCTCGAACAACTGGGGCGTAGTTTCAATCAGATGATCGCCGCCCTGGCATCCTCTCGTTCGGAGCTCAGGGACTATCAGGAACTTCTGGAAGAAAAAATCCACCAGCGGACCGATGAGTTAGAACAGGCACTGCAGAAGGCAGAGCTGGCGAACACTGCGAAGAGCGAGTTTCTAGCCAACATCTCCCATGAACTAAGGACGCCAATGAGCGGAGTGATTGGAATGATGGATCTGCTACTGGACGGTCCGCTGACCGCGGAGCAGCGCGAGCAGTTGCACAGCGCACAGGGCTGCGCGCACTCTCTACTGGCGCTTTTGAATGATCTCCTGGACCTGTCTAAAATCGAGGCTGGCAGAATGGATTTGGAAGAGATTCCCTTCGAGGTTCGAAAGCTGATTGCCGATTGCCTGCGCCCCCACCAGTTGAAGGCCGCTTCCAAAGGCCTCACGCTCAGTTGGGAGGTGGATGCCGGTATACCCCAGCGCCTGCTCGGCGATCCCCTGCGCGTCCGCCAGATTGTCTCCAACCTGTTCAGCAATGCCGTCAAGTTCACAGATAAGGGACAGGTGCATGTCTCCATCCGGCTGGACCAGCCGCCGCAGGGCCCCGAACATCCTCTCATCCTGAGGATCTCCGTATCTGACACCGGCGCCGGCATTCCCCGGGAAATGCAGGCGTCGATCTTCGACAAGTTCACCCAGGCCGATGGCAGCACCAGCCGCAGGTTTGGCGGCACCGGGCTCGGCCTGACAATCACCAAGTCCCTGGTGGAACTGCACGGCGGGGCCATCTCCGTCCAAAGCGAAATCGACCGGGGCAGCGTGTTCACTGCCACCCTTCCGCTGCTCGCCGCCCCTGAGCCGCCCGCGCCGCCCAGCCGCCTGGGTGAACTCTCCTCCAGCGTTCCGGCGTCCGAGCAAGGCCCCATCTTGCTGGTTGAGGACAACCTGATCAACCAGAAAGTCGTGGTCTCGCTCCTGCGCAAAAAGGGCTATCCGGTGGACATCGCCGGCAATGGCCAGGAGGCGCTGGAGCACCTCGCCGCAGCACGCTACCGGCTCATTCTCATGGACGTCCAGATGCCAGTCCTCGATGGGCTGGAGGCCACCCGCCGCATCCGCGAAAATCCGGATTGGGCCACATTGCCCATCGTCGCCATGACAGCCCACGCCATGAACGGAGACCGCGAGCGCTGCCTGCAAGCCGGCATGAACGCCTATCTCGCCAAACCCGTCGATCACAAACACCTGCTCAAGCTCGTGGAGCAATACCTCGCCGAAGGCGTCAACGGTTCGCCTCACTCCGCCGAAACTCAGCCCGCCTCCGGCGCCGATGTTGAATCAGAGGTCGTCAGCCAAATGGTGCAGTTGTTTCTCCAGGTCGCGCCGGATCGCGTCAAGAAGATGCACCATCTGGCACTTACCGGAAATCTCGATGCGCTCCGTAGAGACGCTCAGAAGTTGCGAAGCGCGGCCCTCAGTATCGCCGCCTCCGATGTCGCCGCCTCCGCCGACTGCCTCGATGGCGCCGCCGCGCGCGCCGATATCGAGGCGGCCCGCGCCAGCCTCGCCGAACTGGACCAATCCCTGCTGGCCCTCAGTAGCTCCCGGGCCCCGGTTCTTCACCCGTAACGGACTCCATCTTCGCCAGCATCCGCTTTTCGTCCGGCGAGCCGTGCTCGTCCATGTGCAGATCGAGGAACGCCCGGCCCGTCTCGTCCAGGCCC
This sequence comes from Paludibaculum sp., assembly GCA_036504135.1. GTDB lineage: Bacteria > Acidobacteriota > Terriglobia > Bryobacterales > Bryobacteraceae > Paludibaculum. Next base: position 432,549 of record DASXVP010000014.1, on the reverse strand, counting down.
TTCATGTCCCCAGTCAGAATATCGTAAACCCAGCCTTACAGATCCATCGCGCCCTTCTCTACGCCGGCCCGCACGCTCCGATGAGTCAACAGGTTTCTCACCTGCAGAATCACGTTCAGCTCCACCATGCGCTCCATCTTCTCGTGGTCGTCCGCCTCCGGATACAGCCGCCCCACCTCCAGCCGCGCCGCCTCTCCATGCCGGCACCGGCTCGCCACGTTCGGCATGCCCGCCACCTTCTCCGGATGCAGGATCCCCTTCATCGCACCGCAGTTGGTGTGCCCGCAGAGCACAATGTCGCGCACGCCCAGCGCCTCCACCGCGTAATCGATCGACGCCACCACACCCTCGCCGCCCTGCCCGTACGGCGGCACGATGTTGCCCGCGTTGCGGGTAATGAACAGCCTCCCGGATCAGCCTGGAGGATCAGTTCGGCACCACCCGCGAATCCGAGCACGTGATGAGTAGGCACCGCGGATCCTGGTTGTGATACAGCCGCTCAAACAGAGACCGATGCTTTGGGAATGCGTCCCGCTGGAATGTCTGGAGCCCCTCAAGTACGGCTCTCATCTCAGCCGGGATCGCACAGCCCCGCGCCGGCGAGAGCCTGGATCTTGCCCCACGTCTCGAACACATCCTCGCGCGTAGTCCCCAGATTGCCAATCGCAAATCGCACCATCCATTGCCCGTTCAGGCGGTTGCCCGCCAGGAACGCCTGCCCGGACCGGTTCACCAGTTCGATCAGGCGCTGGTTCTCCTCATCCGTGCCCTTGTACCGGAAGCACACCAGCGACATCGGAGCCGGCGCCACCACCTCAAACCGCGCATCGGCCTCGATTGCCACCGCCAGTTCCTGCGCCCACAGGATGTGATCGCGGATGATGGCGCATACGCGCTCATATCCGAAGCTGCGCATCACAAACCACAGTTTCAGCGCGCGGAACCGGCTGCCCAGCGGCACCCGGTAATCCATCAGATTCACGGCCCGCGGATCGCCTTGGCTCGCCAGATACGGCGGCACTAGCGCGTAGGCCTCGCGCAGAGTGTCGGGCCTTCGACAATAGAACGCACTGATGTCGATCGGCGTGAACAGCCACTTGTGCGGATTCACCACCAGCGAATCTGCCCGCTCCGCCCCGGCCAGCATCCAGCGGTTCTCCGGCAGCATCGCCGCCACCCCGCCATAGGCCGCATCGATGTGATGCCACATGCCCTCGCGCTCCGCAATTGCCTGCACCTCCGCCACCGGATCCACGCTCGTCACCGAGGTCGTCCCCACCGTCGAGACCACGCAACACGGCCGCAGGCCGCTGCCGCGGTCGGCCGCGATCATCGCCGCAAGCCGATCCGGCCTCATGCGGAACGCGCCGTCCACGCCCACCTTCCGCACGTTCTCCTGCCCAAACCCCAGCGCCAGCGCCCCTTTCTCAATCGAAGAATGCGCGTGTTCGGAGCAATACACCGTAAACCCCGGATTCGATCCGCGTCGCCGCAGATCCGGATCCGCCATCACCCGCGCCGCCCCCAGCGCGTGGAACGTCGAGCTCGACGCCGTGTCGTGAATGATGCCGAAAAACTCCGGCGGCAGCCCCATCCACTGCCGCAGCCACGACAGCGTTACCTCTTCCAGTTCCACCGCCGCCGGGCAGGACTTCCACAGCATCCCGTTCACATTCACCGCCGCCGCCAGCATCTCGCCCAGGATCCCGGCCGCCGAAGCGCTGACGGAAAAATAGGCGTGGAAACGCGGATGATTCCAGTGATTCAGCGCCGGCACGATCAGCTTCTCGAAATCGGCCAGGATCGCCTCCATCGGCTCGCCCGCCGCCGGCGCCGAGGCCGGCAGCTTGTCGATCAGATCCCCAGGCTGCATATCCGGCGCCACGGGATAGTCCCGCGTGTGGCTCAGATACCCGGCAATCCAATCGACAATCTCGTAGCCATGCTTCTGAAACTCTTCCGGACTCATATCCTGGGGCCGCATCAATTCTCCAATCCGTTTCGGAGCCGGTCGTTTCCGAGCTGTTTCTCCGTACGTCTGCTTCAAGTTATACAATGGCGCTAGGCCAAGGTGCCGACAACATGGAAATGAAGAACACCCAAACATCCCGCCGGTCGTTTATCGCCGGCCCCGCGGCGGCTGCAACCGCCTTCACCATCGTGAAACCGGAACTGGTTCGAGGCTGGGCTCCGTCTACTCTCAAGATCGGGCTGGTGGGTTGCGGCGGACGCGGCACTCAGGCAGTTCTTGACGCGTTCAAGGGCGATCCGGCCGTCGAACTCGTGGCCATGGCCGATGCCTTTGAAGACAAGCTCGAAGGCAGCCTCAAGCGCCTCAAGTCCGGCCCCACCGCCGCCCGCGTCAAGGTCGAGCCCGATATGCGCTTCGTCGGCTTCGACGCCTACGGCAAGCTGCTCAAGACCAATGTGGACGTAGTGTTCCTCGCCACGCCGCCCGGCTGGCGCCCCACCCACCTCGCCGCCGTCATCGAGGCCGGCAAGCACGTCTTCTGCGAGAAGCCCTTCGGAGTGGATGCCACCGGCGTTCGCATGTCCCTCGCTGCCGCCAAGATGGCCACCGAGAAAAAGCTCACCATCGTCAGCGGCGCCCAGCGGCGCAGTGATCCGCTCTATCTGCAGAATGTGAAGGCCATTCAGGACGGCAGCCTCGGCGACGTCACCGCGCTCTACGCCTACTGGGTGGGCAGCCCCGTGATCCAGCAGCGCAACGGCCGCAACCCCAAGTGGGGCGAGTTCGAGTGGCAGCTCCGCAACTGGTACTCCAATCTCTGGATCTGCGGCGATCAGATCGTCGAGCAGCACCTCCACAACATCGACGTCTGCAACTGGATCATGGGCGGCCCTCCGGTCAGCGTCACGGCCAGCGGCGGCGCTGCCTGGCGTCCGCAGGACGACATCTACGGCAACATCTACGATCACATCTCGGCCGACTTTGAATACGCCAACGGCGTCCATATGTCCAGCCACTGCCGCCAGTACCCCAGCGGCAGCGCCCAGCGCGTGGAAGAAGTGATCCAGGGCGCAAAGGGCCGCATGACTCTCAACCAGACCCAGGGCGCCCCCGGCTACTGGGAAGAGCACACCAAGCTCTACAAGTCCATCCGCGGCGACGGACCCTACATCAACGAGGGCAAGGATGTGGCCGAGAGCACACTCACTTGCATCATGGGCCGCGAAAGCGCCTACTCCGGCAAAAAGATCACCTGGGACATGATCATGAACTCCCAGCAGGATCTCATGCCGAAAAAGGACGTCTGGAAGTACGACGGCCAAAACCCGCCCACCCCGTTCCCGGTGCCCGGCAAGTACAAGTTCGTCTAAGCACACGACCTCCGCTTCCTGACGTCCGCGCCTCCGTTTCCGAGCCGCGACCGTCAGGGAGCGGTCGCCAAACTGCTAACCGAATGGAAGTGAGGCCGGGCATGGTTTCCAGAATCGCGAGATTCCGCGGGGCACTGCTCGGCCTCGCTGTTTGTGATGCGCTCGGTGCCGCCGTGGAGTTTCAGCCGCCCGGCTCGTTTCCCCCAGTCACGGAAATGACCGGCGGCGGAGCGTTTCATCTCGAACCCGGCCAGTGGACCGACGATACCTCCATGGCCCTCTGCCTGGCCGAGAGCCTGATCGAGCGCCGCGCGTTCGACGCCCGTGATCAGATGGAACGCTACCTCCGCTGGTGGCGTCACGGCCACTGGTCCTCCACCGGACACTGCTTTGATATCGGCACAACCACGGCCGCGGCGCTGCGCCGCTTTGAGGAGACGGGCGATCCCTTCAGCGGCTCCACGGATCCGCGCGCGGCCGGCAACGGCAGCCTGATGCGTCTCGGACCGGTGGCGCTGTGGCTGGCGCGCGACGAGGTGCAGGCCGTCCACGAGGCCGCGCGCAGCTCGCGCACCACGCACGGCGCGCCGGCCTGCGTCGATGCCTGCCGCTATTTCGCCGCGCTGCTCTGCGGCGCGCTGCGCGGCTGCCCGAAAGAGGAGTTGCTCGCGCCAAGGTTCTGGCGCCATCAGCCCCTGGTCTCGCGCATCGAGGAAATCCGTCAGGGCTCATTCCTGCACAAGGAGCCGCCCGTCATCCGCGGCGCCGGCTATGTAGTGGAGAGCCTGGAGGCGGTGCTTTGGGCGTTCGCCAAATCCACAGATTTTGAGCACGGCGCGCTGCTGGCCGTCAACCTGGGTGACGACGCCGATACCACCGGCGCCATTTACGGCCAGATCGCGGGAGCGTTTTACGGCGAGGACTCCATCCCGGAGCGCTGGCGCGAGCTACTCCACCGCGGCGACGAAATCGGCCGCATGGCCGAGCGTTTGGAGGCGTCGAAAACACCCGGAACAACCGCCCCGCCGGCTTCGTAATATCCGGTGATGAGCCACCGCTTCCGCACGGTCGAACCCGTGCCTCCCGTCCGCTTCCGCACCGCCGTCCGCCGTCCATTCCGAGCCGCGACCGTCAGGGAGCGGTAGCCAAAAGGAGCATCATCCGTGAATCGAACAATCCTAATCGGCATTCTCGCCATCTCCTCCACCATTTGGGCCCAGGACGCCGCCAAAGGCCACTGGACCGGATCGATTGAGGTCCCCAACAACACCATGGCCATCGAGGTCGATCTCGACAAATCCGCCAATGGCTGGATCGGCTCCCTCGCCATTCCCTCGCAGGGTGCAACCGGACTCCCGCTGGAAGCCATCGCCTTTCAGAATGGCAAATGGACCTTCCGCATCAAGGGCGTCCCCGGCGAGCCCACCTTCGCCGGATCCATCTCCGAGGACGGCAAAGCAATGACCGGCGACTTCACCCAAGGCCCCGGCGTCATGCCCTTCAAACTCACCCGCTCCGGCGAGCCAAAGGTCGAGACGCCCAAGACCAGCCCGGCGGTCGCCATAGAATTCACCGGCGTCTGGGAAGGCACGCTGGAAGCTGGCCAGTCTCTCCGCCTGAGGCTGAAAATCACCAACGCCGGGTCCGGCGCCACCGCCACCCTCACCAGCGTCGATCAGGGCGGCGCCGAGATCCCCGTCAGCGCCATCACGCAAAAAGACGCCAAGCTCACGCTGGAAGTGAAGGCCGTCAACGGCGGCTATGAAGCCGAGCTCAACAAGGAAAGCACGGAGCTCACCGGCACCTGGAGCCAGAACGGCAATGCCATTCCGCTCAAGCTCAAAAAGGCCGCCAACTAACCTATTCCGGCAGCGCGAACGCGTAGTACGATCCGCCCGACTTCGTGCCGGACTTGCCTCCGCCCGCGCCGATCACCACATACTGGCGCCCGTTCGCCGCATACATCGCCGGCGTCGCGTTGCCCGCTGCGTCCATCGTGTATTCCCACAGCAGTGCGCCCGTCTTCTTGTCATAGGCGTGGAACTTGGCGTCGTGATTCGTCGCGCCAATAAACAGCAGTCCGCCGCTCGTCACAATCGAGCCGCCATAGTTCTCTGACCCCGTATTTCGCACGCCCTGCGCCACCAGCGCCGGGATCTCGCCAAACGGGATCTTCCACGCATACTCGCCCGTGTTCAGGTTGATCGCGTTCAGAGTCCCCCACGGCGGCGCTACCGCCGGGTAGCCATCGGGATCAAGAAACTTGTTGTACCCGTCCATCGTGTACTTCTGGTCGAATGGCGATGGCGCCGCCGCCTCCTGGATCACTTCCTTCTGCTCGCCCTTCATCAGGTAGCTCAGCATGGCGTTCAACGCCGGCTCCTTCAGCCGCCCGAAGCCCGGCATCCGGCCGGCGCCTTTCCGCATGATCTCCATCACCTGAGCGTCGGTGATCCGCGACGCCAGGTTCTTCAGCGACGGAAACGACGGCGGGCTCCCCGCGAGGTCTTCCCGGTGGCACCCCGCGCAGTTCTGCAGATACAGCGTTCGCCCGTTCTGCGTGCCGCCGCGCCGTTGCGGCACCAGTCGCAGGATCCAGGCCATCTCGTTGGCGTTCACGTAAAACAGCCCGGTGTCGGGATCAAACGTGCCGCCACCCCACTCCCCGCCGCCGTCAAAGCCAGGGAAGACAATCGTCCCATCGCGGCCCGGCGGCGTGAATTGCGGTCCGTTCTTCAGTGTCTTCAATCGGCTTAGCACCATCTCGCGAGCCTGCGGCGTGCGGCTGGTCACCACGTCTTCCGTGATCTGCTGACGCGCAAACGGAGCGGGCTTCAACGGCAGCACCTGTTTCCGCGCCAGCACTTCGCCATCCACGTCCGAGGGCGGCACATCGCGCTCCTCAAACGGGAAGAGGCTCTGCCCCGTCTCGCGGTCAAACACCCAGACGAAACCCGATTTCGTGATCTGCGCCACGGCGTCCACTCGCTTGCCGTCGCGCTGCACCGTCACAAGTGTCGGCGCTGTAGGTAGATCGCGATCCCACACATCGTGCTTCACAAACTGGAAATGCCACACCCGCTCGCCCGTCTTGGCGTTCAGCGCCAACAAACAATTTGCATATAAATTGTCGCCAACCCGATTCGCCCCGTAGAAATCAAAAGAAGCCGAGCCCGTCGGCACAAACACCAGCCCGCGCTTTTCGTCCAGCGTCAGGCCCGCCCAACTGTTCGTCCCGCCCGTATACGTGTGGGCGTCCTTCGGCCATGTCTCGTAGCCCTTCTCACCCGGCGCCGGAATCGTGCGGAACATCCACTTCACAGAGCCCGTGCGCACGTCGTAGGCGCGGATGTGGCCCGGCGCCGCGGGTAGCCCCTCGCTTACCAGGCTTCCGATGATCAGCTTGTCTTCAAACACGACGCCCGGCGTGGTCAGCGTCACGGTCAACGCCGAGGAGTCGCGGCCCAGATTCTCCCGCAGATCCACGCGGCCGTTCGCGCCGAAGTTCATATCCGGTTGGCCGGTCTTGGCGTTCAATGAGTACAGCCACGGCCCGGCGGCAAAGTACAACCGCGCCTCGCCGCCGCCCTCCCAGTAGTTCAATCCCCGGTTGCGGAAACTCCCCGGCACCTTGTCCTTGCCATGCGGATCAAAACGCCAGATCTGCTTGCCCGTGGCGGCGTCCAGCGCCAGCACGCGCAGCTTGGGCGTCGTCACGAACATCACGCCGCGGATCACCAGCGGATTGCATTGCATCTCCGTGCCCGCCTCGGCCTCGCCCGTATCGAAGCGCCACGCCAGCTTCAGCCGCGAGACGTTCTCCGTCGTGATCTGCGCCAGCGTGGAGTGCTTCGCATTGTCGAAGCCGCCGTGATAGGCAGGCCAGTCCTGCGCGTAGACGGTCGTCAGAATTGTAAAAGTAAGGATGGTTCGGCCCAGCATGTCGTGTTGGACATTATAGACTCAAGGGACATGCTGCGGGTCTTCTTGCTCTTCCTATGCGCGCTTTTGCCGGCTCAGGTGCGTTTTCCCAAGCCTGAACCCGAGCGCTCCTTCCCCGAGCTGAAAGTCTACAACGCCCAAGGTTCGCCGCTGCGCACCCCGAAAGAGGACTGGGCCGGCGCGAAGGAGCGCGCCCAGCACGACGCCGCCTGGAAAACCTGGGTCTCCGCCCGCCGCGCCGAAACTGATGAGTGGACGGCCCACCGCCGCGATCGCGTCGAATGGGTGGCCGGCTGGTGGCATGACTTCGTGCGCGAGTCCGATGGCGCATTCCTCGAATGGACCCCCGAGCCGCCCCAGGGCGTCACCGACAAAGTCTTCGGCGGCTGGGTCTTCGGCTTCCGCTCGCGCAACGGCGAAAAGATGGTGGAAGCCGCGCGTCTGTGGCGCCTGACGGGCGATGCGAAATACGCCGAATGGGCCGCCGCCCAGCTCGATTTCTACGCCGCCAACTATGAGAAGTGGCCCGTGCAGACCTCCAAGAGCAAGTCGCGGCTCATGCATCAGAGCCTCGACGACGCCAACATGCTCGTACGCTTCGTCCGCACCGCCCGCACGTTGGAAGGCTTCGCCTCCCCGGAACGCAAAAAACAGTGGCAGCAGAAATTGTTTGGGCCCATGGCCCTGCTGCTCGACGAGACATTTCAGCGCGTCCACAACATCGCCTGCTGGCAGCGCACCGCCATAGGCATGGCCGCGCTCTACAACAACGACGAGGCGCTCTGGAAACGCGCCATCGACGGCGAGTACGGCATCCGCCGCCAGATCGCCGACGGTATCACCAGCGATTCCCTCTGGCTGGAGCAATCGCTGCTCTATAACAACTACGTCGTCTCCGCGCTGATGCCGCTCTTCGAAGAGGCCGCGCTTGCCGGACGCGCGAGCGAGCTCCGCCACGAGATGGCCGTGGCCGAGAATCTCGAACTCGGCCCCTCCGTCCTGCGCTTCCCGGATTCGCGCCTGCCCACGCCGGCCGATTCCACAGGCGTCACAAACCGCTGGCCCAACCCCGGCGCGCTCGCCGCCACGCGGCGCCTTTTCCCCACCTGGCTCGGCAACGAGGCTGCCGCCGGCCAGCACAACTGGGATACGCTGCTCGATCCGCCGCCGCCGGCCGCTGCCCCGCACCCGCTGCCGCCCGTCGTGAGCCGCAGCCTGGAATCCAGCCGCATGGCCGTCCTCAAGCGCGGCGCATGGCAGGTCTATTTCCATTACGGCCAGCTCGATCCCTCACACTCGCAGGCCGAGGCGCTCAACTGGGAGGCCTACTTCGGCGCGGCCGATGTTTCGCACGACGCCGGCACCGTGGGCTACGGCTCGCCGCTCCACAAGGGCTTCTACCAGACCGGCCCCGCGCACAACGTGCCGCTCATTGACGGGCAGGGGCAGGAGAAGTGGGAGCCCGGCGAACTCGTCGCCTTCTCTCCCAACGAAGTATCCGCGCGCCAGCCGAAGTATCGCGCGAACGCCTCGGCCGAGCGCCGCCTCACGCTCGACGGCGAGAGCCTGGTGGATTCCGTCAAAATCACCACCACCGACGGCGCGCCGCATCGCCTCGGCATTACGCTCCAGCTCCAGGGCCAGGTCGAGCTCCCCGCCGGCTTCGAGGCCGACCCGCAGTTTCGCCTCAACCCCTATTGGCTCGACGCGCGCACCGCCTCCGCCGGCCGCGAGCTGCGCGTGCCCGTGCGCATCGGCGCGCTCCGCTTCGAACTGAAAGTGGAGGCCACTGCGCCCATGAAGGTCACGCGCGCCGATGTGCCCGATGCACCCCCCGCGCGCCGCCAGGCGCTCTACTTTGAAGTGGAGGGCAGGGAAGCCGTTTTCACCACAACCCTCACGCCCTCCCGCCAAGCCGCGCTCGCCGAGGAGCAGGTGGACACGCGCGCCGAGGCCCAGCGCAAGCGCATCGAGATGAACCTGCTGGGCGCCGCCGATACCGAGGGCGGCGAGAGCCGCCGCAACGAGAACGTGCAGTTCAACCTGGTCGATAACAACGCGCTCAAGGAACTTAATCTGCGCGTCGGCACGACGGCCACGCTGGTGCCCGAGTTCAAAGCGGATCGTTCCTACTTCGGCGCCGAGTTCGGCAACGTCCCGGCCGCGCCCGTGCACGTCGCCGCGTCGAAAAAGCCAGACTCTTTCCACGGCGAGCTGCGCTGGTCCCATCTCAACTCCGTCACCAGCGCCCGCACGTTTTTCCAGGCCGGCGACGTTCAGCCGGCGCACGAAAATGACTACGGCTTCAAGGTGCAAACCAGGGCCTGGCGAGGCGCCTGGGTGCAACTCGATGGCGGACAGCAGCACATCCGCGGCCAGGTCAACGGCAACGTGCTGGTGCCCAAGGCCGATGAGCGCACCGCGCTCGCCACCGACCCCGCCCTGCGTGCCCGCGTACAGCAGTTCCTCGACGCCTATCCCAAGCAACTGCCCAACCGCACCGACGTCAATCAGCGAGCCCTCAACACCAACGCGCCGCAGCGCGTGAACAACGATAGCGCCGGCGCGCGCATCGATCAGGAGGTCACCGCGAAGGACCGCCTCACCGCGCAGTACAACTTCACAGCCCAGGATGTCGATGCCTTCCAGCTCGTCGCCGGCCAGAATCCCGATACGCGCATCAAGGGCCACCGCGCCCGACTGACGTGGACCCGCGCCTGGGACACCCGCACCGTCGTCGAGGGCACCGTGGGATTCGATCGCCTCGGCACGCTGCTCGTCCCCGAGCCCAACTCAGTCGGCCAGATGATCTCCACCGGAGGCCTGGAAACATTGGGCCCGCAGGCCATCATCCCGCTCGATCGCGCCATGAACCTCTTCCGCTACGCCGGCATCGTCCGCCGCACGCAAGGCCGCCACAACTTCACCGCCGGCTTCGGCATCGATCGCCGCCAGATGAACGGCTCGGAGACCGACGCGCACCGCGGCTACTTCGGTTTTGGCAACGACTTTGGCCGCGACGCCATCACCAATCTCCGTCTCGGCACGCCGTCGCAATACGTCGGCTCAGTCGGCAATATTCATCGCGGCTACCGCAATTGGGAGAGCCAGTTCTACGCCGGCGATGCATGGCGCCTGCGCCCCGCCACCACGCTCACCTACAGCCTGCGCTGGCAGCCCGTCGCCGTGCCGAATGAGGTGAACCACATCAATACCATTCCCTATTCGGCCGATCTCAACAACGTCGCGCCCTCCCTCGGCATCGCCCACCGCCTGCCCGCTCACTGGGGCGTGCTGCGCGCCGCCGCCGGCGTGCAGTTCGGCGAGATCTTCCCGGTCACGTATTCGCAGGTGCGCTTCAGCCCGCCGGGCAGCGTGAAGTTCGCCGTGCCCGCGCCGGATCTGCTCAACCCGCTGGCCAATGTCGCGCAGGCCAAGGGCAACGTCTACGCGCTCGATCCCGAGCTGGCCACGCCCTACAGCTACCAGTACAACGCCTCCTGGGAGCTGGAGGTGGCCAGGCAGTGGCGCGTGCAACTGGGCTACGTGGGCAGCCGCTCGCACAAGCTTCTGCTCATGTGGTACAAAAACCGCGGCCGCGTGGTGCCGGGCATTCCGCAGACCACCGCTACCATCAACGACCGGCGCGCCGATCAAAGCATCGCCGATTACCGCTGGGTGCTCAACGGCTCGCGCGGCTACTACGATGCCGCCCGCGTCAGCGCCGTGCTACCTCGCTGGCGCGGAGTCAGCATGGAAACCTCTTATTGGTTCAGCAAGGCGATGGACCTCGGCAGCGCCTACACCAACACGGCTTACGACGCCGATTCGCGCCTGTCGCGCAGCGCCTATGAGTTTGAAACCCGCTCCGACATGAAGGGCCTCAGCACGTTCGATCAGCCCCACGCGTTTCTGTGGCGCGGCTCGTATTCCATGTGGCGCGGCATCACAGTCTCAGGCGTCGTGCTGCTCAAGAAGGGGACCCCCTTCAGCATCAGCTCCGGCTCCGACGCGCCAGGCTACGGCAACGTCGATGGCAACGGTCCGGACCGCCCCAATCTCCTCGATCCCTCCATTCTCGGCCGCACCGTGGGCAACCCCGATACGTCCCGCGCGCTCCTCCCGCGCTCGGCCTTCGCCTACATCCAGCCCACCGATCCGCGCGGCAACCTGGGCCGCAGTACGTTCCGCAAGGGCGGCATCCGCAACGTCAACGCGGCCGTCTACAAGAACTGGAGCATGGACGCCCGCCGCCGCGTCACCCTCCGCGGCGAGGCCGTCAATCTCTCCAATACTCCGCAATTTGCCGATCCCGGACTCGACCTCGCCAACGGCAACTTCGGCCAGATCACCAACACGTTGAACGACGGACGGACGTTCCGCGCCGCGGTAACTTTTGGCTGGTAGGGGCCGGCGCGTTTGCCGCACTCCGCGCGTATCTGCCAGACTGAGAGCACGATGATTCTGCGGATCGCGCTGGCCGCGACACTTGTATCCTTCGCCGCTCCCGCACCCGCAACCGCCCAGCAACCCGGCGAAACTTTCCACTTCGGCATCGAGTGGCGCTTTGTCCGCGCCGGCGAAGTCCAGGTGAAATGGGTTGGCGAATCTCGCGCCGAACTCCTGCTCAAAACCACGGGCATCGTCGCCTCGCTCTACTCGGTCCTCGATACTTACCACTCCACCTACGACCCCGGTCTCTGCATCACCGCCATCAACCTCGAAGCCCACGAGGGCCGCCGCAACCGCGACGTCAAGGTCACCTTTGATCGTGAGAAGAAGCGCGCCCACTTCCTCGAAAAAGACCTCAACACCGGCGCCACCGCCATCAACAGCGAGATCGAAGTGCCCGCCTGCGCCCACGACGTCATGGGAGGCCTGCACAAACTGCGCCAGCTCCGCCCGGCCATCGGCAAGTCCGTCGAGTTGCCCATCAGCGACGGCAAGAAGGTCATCATGGCCCGCGTCGAGGCGCAGCAGCGCGAGATGATCACCACTCCCCTCGGCCAGTTCTCCGCTATTCGTTACGAGGCCTTCCTCTTCAACGGCATCTTCTACGGCCGCAAAGGCCGCCTCCTCATCTGGATCACCGAAGATGAGAAACGCCTCCCCATCCAGGTTCGCGTCCAACTCCCGTTCTATGTCGGCACCATCACGCTCCAACTCGAGAAGACTCAATAAAACAATGTGGAAGCTTTCTGTTTTAGCGCTTTTCGCGATCGTTGCCCCCGCCCAGCAGCCGCAGGTTGCCCCGCTGAGCGATCCCCAGGCCCTCGTCCTCTATGAACGCTGCCTCCAGTTGATTGAAGCCAGCGGCGTCGCCAGCGCCGAGCTCGGCCGCGCCAGCCTGCCGCTCGCCGAGAACATGCGCCAGTCCGTCGATAGTCTCAAGTTTCTCGGTATGCGGAACCCGCAGCTCCACTACCGGTACATGATGAACCTGCGCGCCTTCCTCCTGCTCTCCGATACGCTGCCCCGGCCCGCAACCTTCCCGGAGATGGCCAAACAACAGCTCGCCGAGCTGCGAGATAGCCTGCTGCGCATCGAAATCTACTATCAGCGCCAGATTGAGCAACTGCAAAACGACCTCCGCTCGCCGGATCGCGACGCGCTCAAGCGCTACGCCGCCGCCAATGTGCAACTCCCCCCGCCGGCCGCCAAGAGCGCCCGCATCGTTTTTTACGGCGACTCCATCACCGATTTCTGGCGACTCAACGAGTACTTCCCCGGCCGCGATTTCGTCAACCGCGGCATCAGCGGCCAGATCACCGGCCAGATGCTCGGCCGCTTCTACGCCGATGTCGTCGCGCTCAAGCCCGCCGCGTTTCTGCTGCTTGCCGGCACCAACGACATCGCCCGCGGCGTAGATCCCGCCGCCATTCAGAACAACATACTGATGATGTGCGACCTCGCCGATACGTACAAAATCCGGGTCATCCTGGCCGGCATCCTGCCCGTCTCCGATCACCACAAAGGCGCCAATGCTTCCTACGAGCGCACCCGCCAGCGCCCCATTCCGGCCATCCTCGATATGAACAAGTGGATCCAGGCCTTTTGCGAAAAGCGGGGCTATACGTATCTGAACTACTACCCTGCCATGGCCGGCGCCGATGGCCAGCTGGCTCCCAATCTCGCCGACGACGGACTCCACCCCAACCCCACCGGCTACCGCATCATGGCCCCGCTGGCCCTCGCTGCCATCGAAAAAGCGCTGGGTCCGCCATCCCCGCAACCCGGGGCCAAGAAGCGGCGTCTATTCTAATGGCATGAAGCTCCGCCTGATTCTCTCCGTGTGTCTGCTCGGCGCGCTGGCCTTTGCCCAGGGCGTGACGATGTCTGTCAATCAGTTGAAGGGCTTCGTCCGCTCGTCCATTCGGCTCAAGCACCCCGATAAACAGGTGGCCGATTATCTCAAGAACGTCAAGCTCACAGAGAAGCTCACCAGCCAGGACGTCGAAGAGTTGATGAACGAGGGCATGGGCGAGAAGACCACCACCGCCCTGAGCGCCATGGTGAAGGCCACGGCCAATTTCACCACGCCGGTCACCGACGCGCCGCTCAAGGCCGCACCCCCGCCGCCCATGCCGCCGCCGTCCACCGAGATCCAGAACAAGGTGATCAGCGAGGCCCGGGAGATCGCGCTGGGCTATGCCAAGCGCCTGCCCGATTTCATCTGCCTCCAGATGACCTACCGCTACGTCGATCCCTCCGGCCTCGAGTATTTCCAGCTCTCCGATAAGATCGCCGCGCGTCTCAGCTACTTCGAACAGAAGGAAAACTACAAGCTCATCTCCGTCAACGGCGGCCTGACCGAGGGCGATTTTGATAAGCTCGGCGGCGCCACTTCCCGCGGCGAGTTCGGCACCATGCTCAAGCAGATCTTCGAGCCCGCCACCCAAGCCGAATTCCAGTGGGAGCGCTGGGCCAAGCTGCGCGGCAAGATCTGCCACGTCTACAGCTACCGCGTCGTCCAGTCCCACTCCAACTGGACCATCTCCTACCAGAAGCAGCTCGAAATCATGCCCGCCTACCGCGGCCTCATCTATGTCGATCGCGACGTGCCCATGGTGGTGAAGGTGACGATGGAGGCGGAAAATATGCCGGCCTCGTTCCCCATCCAGGAGGCGCGCAACACGCTCGACTATGACTTCATCGACATCGCCGGCAACCAGTTCCTGCTGCCGCTGAAATCCGAGATGCGCATGCGCGAAGGCAAGATGCTGGTCAAGAACTCCACCGAGTTTCGCAACTACCGCAAGTTCGGCGCCGAGGCCACAATCACGTTCGATACCAACGTGGAGCCGCTGCCCGAAGAGAAAGAGAAGCCGCCACAGCAATGAGCGAGAAAAGCTACGCCATCCACCCTGGCGTGACCATGGAAGCCAAGGTCATCGCCGGCCTGAAGGAAAAGACCGGCCGTTCGTTGGAAGAGTGGGTCGCGCTCATTCTCAAATCGGGCCCGTCCGGTGAGAAACAACGGCAGGCGTGGCTGAAATCCGAATATCAGCTCGGCACGAACTACGCCCTGTGGCTGGCCGCACGCGCCGGCGGCAGCACGGGCGACTACGACCCTGGCGGCCTGGTGGAGAAGATGTTCGCGGGCAAGAAGACGGGCCTGCGGCCCATTTACGATCGCCTTCTCGAGCTCGGCTACTCGCTCGGCCCGGACGTGACAGCCACGCCCTGCTCCACCATGGTTCCCTTGCGCCGCAAGTTCGTCTTCGCCCACATTAAGCCCACCACCAACACGCGCATCGATCTCGGCCTCGCCCTCGGCGCGCTACCTGGCGAGGGCCGGCTTATCGAGACCGGTGGCTACGCGAAGAAAGACCGCATCACTCACCGCATCGGCATCGCCTCGCTGGACGAGATCGATAACGAGCTGATCCACTGGCTGCGCCGCGCTTACGACGAAACGCCGGCAGCCTGACGACCGATTGCGGAATCGCCAATCCCGGAATCGGACACCCCGCCGCGGCTCGGCACCGTGTTTGCTGGCGTTTCGCGCGGCCCGCCAAATGCACTGGTAAACCAACTGGCCATGGCACTCACCGACGATCTCAAATTCGCGTTTCGCTCCCTCACTAAGCATCGCGGCTACGCGCTCATGGCGGCTGGCACGCTGGCCCTCGGCGTGGGCGCCTGCACCTCGATCTTCAGCGTCTTTGAAGGCGTACTGCTGGCGCCGCTGCCCTACGCGGAGGCTCAGCAAATTGTGAGCCTCACTACTCGCTGGCAGGATACCGGCCGCGTCAGCCCGCGCGTCACCGGCGGCGATCTGGTGGACCTCAATAGACGCTCGGATCTCTTCTCCGCCATCAGTTCCTACTGGGGCGGCGAGATGGGCGTGCAGATGCAGGGTAAGGCCGATTTCGCCGGCGTCTACTTCGTCAACGATGGCTTTTTCCGTGTATTCGCCGTGCAGCCGCTGGCCGGGCGCCTCTTTCGCGCCGACGACGCCCAGCGTGCCGCCGTGGTCAGCGAGGGCTTCGCGCGCCGCCAGTTTGGCAGCGCCGGGCGCGCCATCGGCCACAGCCTGCGCGTCGAAAACGTTTCCTACGAAATAGCCGGTGTCGCACCGGATACGATGCGCTTTCCCGACAAATCCGATGTCTGGCTGTGCGGCCCGGCCGCTCCGCTCAACGTTAATCGCACGGCGTTCAACTACAGGGCCGTGGCCCGGCTGCGGCCCGATGTGCCGCTGGAAAAGGCGCAGGCCGCCCTCACCGCGCTCGGGACGAATCTCGCCCGCGAGTATCCGCAGAGCAACAAGAACAAATCCTTTGCAGCGGTGCAGCTGCGCGATCAACTCTCCGGGCCGGTCAAGACCACGCTGTGGTGGCTGCTGGCCTCGGCCGGCCTGCTCCTGCTGCTGGCCTGCGCCAACGTCTCCAATCTGATGCTGGCGCGCGCCTCGGCGCGGACGCGCGAACTCGCCGTCTGCACGGCGCTGGGCGCCTCGCGCGGGCAGATCCTGCGGCAGACTCTCGCTGAGAGCGCGCTGATTGCCTTGGCCGGCGGCGTGCTCGGCGCCATGCTGGCCTACAACCTGACGGACCTGCTGCTGGCGCTGGCGCCGGAGGGCATCCTGCGGCTGGATCACGTCTCGGTGAACCCCGTGGTGCTGGGTTTCGCGCTGCTGGCATCGCTGGCGGCCAGCATCGTGGCGGGTCTCAGCCCGGCGTGGCAGGCCAGCCGCGTGGATGTCCATGCGGCGTTGAAACAGGGCTACGGGCGCGGCGTCGTGGGCGGCCAGCACAAGCGTCTGCGACAGGCGCTGGCCGTGGCGCAGGTGGCCGTGGCCGTCGTGCTCGCCGTTGGCGCGGGCCTGCTGGGCCGCAGCCTCGCCGCCCTTGGCGCCGTGACGATGGGCTTTCAGCCGGAGCGCCTGATGGTGATGTATGCCCACGCCCCGGCCGGCACGGAGGCGGAGTATGTCGAGGTCACGCGTATGTTCGCGCGCCTCCTGCCAGAGCTGGCCGCGCTGCCCGGCGTGCGCGGCGTTGGCGCGGCCATGGGCCTGCCCGCCGGGCGCTACGGCTCCAACGGCTACTACCAGGTGGAGGGGCGGCAGGACATCAAGCCCGAGGCCGGCTTCCGCTTGGCCAGCGCCGGTTACTTTCACGTGATGGGCGTACCGCTATTGCTGGGCCGCGAGTTCGCCGAGAGCGACGTCTTCGAAGCCGAGCCCGTCGCGGTCATCAGCAAGACCCTCGCGGCGCAGGTCTTCCCCGGCGAGGACCCGTTGAACAAGCGCCTGCGCTGCGGCCTGGATCGCGATGTGTGGATGCGCGTGGTCGGCGTGGTGGGCGACGTGCGGCCCGATCCGGCAACCCCCGCCGGGCCGGAACTCTACATGCCCCTGCCGCAGCACCCCTTCATGGCGAACGAGGTCACCGTGATCCTGCGCACCGCCGGCGAGACAGGGACGCTGGCCGAAGCGGTCCGCGCCACAGTCCGCCGGGGCCGGCCAGACCTCGCCATGAGCTTCACCAGCATGGATCGCCTGCTGGCCGATACCAAAGCAGCGCCGCGCTTCCGCAGTTGGCTCGCCGGCGCCTTCGCGGGGCTCGCGCTGTTGCTCGCCATGGCCGGAGTCTACGGCGTGATCTCGTACCTCGTGCATCTGCGGCGAGCTGAGGTGGGCCTGCGCCTGGCGCTGGGCGCGATGCCGTTGGAGGTGGCCTGGATGGTGCTGCGCAGCGCCGGCGCGGTGTTGGCCGCGGGCCTCGTCATCGGGCTGGGCGTGGCTGTGGCGGGCGGCGAGGTGATGCGCGGGTTCCTCTTCAACGTGCGCGCCGTGGACGCCTGGACCTATGCCGGCGTGGCCGCGCTGATGGCGCTGGCCGTGTTGCTGGCGACGGCTAGCCCAGCGTGGCGCGCGTCGCGGGTCAGCCCGATGGATACGCTGCGCGAAGACTAATCCGTGTGATGAGTGACGTACTCCGTCTTCACCGCCGAGTCGCGGTCGAGATACACGCGCAGCAGCATCTGGAAATGGCCGTGTCCCGGATTGGCCTTGAGCTTCTCCATCAGAAGCGCGGCTGAGCGGGGATCGGTGAGAAAGTCCACGGCACCGAGGGGCGCTGCCGGATGTTCTGTCATTACGACCAGAATCGAGCGGCCCGGCTTTAGCCCTTCATAGGTCGCCGCAATCGCAAACGCCACCCCAGCCGGCCGGGTGTAGGCCAAGGGCTCGCCGGCCTGGGGATTGCGGTTGAACACCATGCCGTCGTCTCCAAACGCGAAGTCCTGTCGCACCGGCAAACCACGCATCAGCGAATTCATGTGCCACGCGCCCAGCAGTATCAGGTTGCCGGCCGAGGCGGACTCCCAATTCGCCAGATGCGCGGGCTGCGCGCGCATCGGCACTCCGGCCGAGGCGAAGAACGACGTCAGCCGTTGCACCGCCAGCGTTTCACCCATCGCCGCGTATTCGTGGCTCCCGCCCGAGGCCACCTCAGGACTGCCGAAGACGACCAGAGCCGGGTTGTCTGAAGTGAGGAAGCCGCCCCATACCGGCGCGAATTCGTGCGCCATCGCCTGCTGCCGCGAGATACCGAAGCGTGCGTCCAAGTCGCGAATCCTCTGCTGCAACACGGCCACCCACACGAAGCTCAGCACCGCCGCCGCCAGCGCGACGCCCAGCCAAAACCGGCCGGAGCGCACCAGTTCCCAACGGAACGCCGGCCGCGTGGCGCTCTCGCCGCGCCGCTGGAACACCACGGCGAAGCGGCCCTTGGGCACGTCAATGACGATGTCGTCGGCCACGCCGTCCACGGCGTAATACTCTTCCAGGCGCTTGCGCAGCCGGCCCGCCTGCACGCGCACAGAGGCATCGCGCTGCGGATCGTAACTCGACGGCTTGCCGCAGGCCTCCACGCCGACTGTGTACTCTTTGAGCTCTTCGCCGGGTGCGGTGAGCGCCTTCTCGCCCAGATAGGCCAGCAGGGCGCGCAAGCCATCGGAGTTCTTCAGGCCGGGGCATCGCAGGACCCGCTCCAGTTGCGCTCGCGAGACTTCCGGCGACAGGCCCACCACGCCATCTTACTGCAATGTAACCGGCCGTAACGGCCTGGAATCCTGATGTTTCCGCGAATCAGCAGCCGCCTCCCGCATACTGGCAGCGAACGGAGCACCGCGATGACACATGTACTTCTAATGGCGCTTTTCCTGGCCGCCGCCCCGGCGGACTATCACCAACTGGAGGCGGACGCCGAAAAGGCCGCCAGCCAAAACACCTACGCCGAAGCGTACAGGCTCTATGGAGCCGCTCTGGATGCGGCCCGCCAATCGGTGGGGCAAAACCATCCGGACGTGGCCCGCATCCTCTCCCGCCTGGCCCTCATTATGGAATTGCAGGGCGACATTACCGCGCCGGAGCCGCTCTATCTGCGCGCCATCCAGATTCTGGAGGCGCCAGCGTTGGGCGCTCCCGTGGAACTCGCCACGGCGTTGGAACTCTACGCCGGCCTCCTCAACAAACAACTGAAGGTCACCGAGGCGGAAAAGCTGCGCGACCGGGCGAGGCCGATCCGCGCGCGGCACATCCGGGAGATGCTCCCCCGCGTGCCTCCGCCTGCCAGCGCCGCGCCTGCCCTCAAGATCGGCGGCGGTGTCAGCGCGCCGGTGGTGATCAGCAAGGTGGAGCCCAAGTACTCGCCCGTGGCGAAACTCGCCAAGCTCCAGGGCAGCGTGCTGGTAATGATCGTGATTGGCGTGGATGGCGCCGCGAGAGTTATCGAAGTGCAGCGCGGCATCGGCCTCGGCCTGGATGAACAGGCGGTGGAGGCGCTGCTCCAGTGGAAGTTCCAGCCCGGAATCAAAGACGGCCAGCCGGTCGCCGTGAAGGCCAACGTGGAGATCAACTTCCGCCTGATGTGATTCGCGGCGCGTACTACTGTCCGGGCCAGTAGCCGCGCTTGGCGCGGGCGGCCAGTTTGCCATCGCGCACGCGCACGGTGATGGCGCGGAACTTGCCGTCGGCGCTGGCGTTGGATGGCACGTAGGAGAGCACATAGTAATCGCGGCCATCGGCAACGGCGCGAGAGATGCCGGCCAGCATGTCGTTGTTGTTGCGGAACGACGTGCCGCCGGTGGCGGCGGCGATCTCGTCGAGCGTGCCGCCCGCCTCGGCGGCGTTGCGATTGAGAGCGCGCTCCACTGCCGGACCCACTCTGCTGGTTGATCCGCGGCGGGAGGACTCCTGATAGGACGACGTGTAGAGCCCGCGCGAATCGATGGTGTGGATGGTGACGTTGTTCCTGGCGGCGAGGCGGAGGACGGGCTCCATGGCGTCGGTCATGCGCTCCATCTGGCGCAGTTGGATGCCGCGCAACTCGGGGAAGTAGGCGCTGAGCAGTTCGTAGGCATCGCGGCCCGGCGAAATCTGGAATCCGGCAGAGATCAGGAGCATGGTTCGCCGGCCGCCGGAGCGGCCGAGTTGATCGACCAGCGAACGGAGGTTGGCTAGGTAGTTCGTCGTCTGAAACCGGTCTGCCTCGGCGATGCCGGCGGCGGCGTTGGGCAGCGCCGAGCGCTTCTGGTCGCACATGGGATCGCGATTGTCACAAGCCACGCGCACCTCGTTGAGGTTGCGCTCGAACGCCTCCATCTCGGCAGCGGCGCTGCCGGTGCGGCTGCCCTGGAAGAGCTTCTGAAAGCCGCGGTCTTCCAGAACGCGCATCGCGGCCGCGGGGTCCGTGGTCATGTTCTGCACCACCTGCAGGGTGACGCCGGCGGCGATGACGGCGTACTGCGAATCGCCCTTCTGCTCGGAGCGGAAGAGCTTGATGAGAGACTGGCGGACCTGGTTGAACGTGGAGAGCGAAGAGTGGAGCGTATCGACGCAGATGAGATAGGTGCGGCGCGGTCCCGCGGATTGCGGCGTCGCGCCTTGCTGGGGCTTGGGCTCGGCCTGGAGGATGTCGGCGTGCAGTCCGCCGCTCTCGATGCCGAACGAGGAGATCTTCTGTTCCACGCCGTCCTCGAGAATTTGAAAATCGGACTGCTTGAGGCCGGCGGCGAAGTGTCCGTCGCCGGCGGTGACGACGACCGGCACGATCACCTGGCGGACGTCCACGCGGATGGTGTCGGCGGCGGCCTGGGCCTTGGCGAGGTTGGCGCGGGCGACTGGATCGTTGGGCCGCAGGCGGACGGCCTCTTGAAACTCGGCGGCCGCGGCGGCGGAGTCGCCCCGCCGGTAGAGCACGATGCCGAGCGCGTTGTGGGGCGCGGCGGCAGAGGGCAGCGCCTGGATGACGGCGCGCCACTCGACCTCAGCGGCGGCGTTGTCTCCGGCGTTCATTAGCGCCATGCCGAGATGGAAGCGGATGGCGTGGCGTTGCGGGTCGCGGGCGAGCGCCTCCTTGAGGAGTGGGATCGCTGCCGCGGCCTGTTTTTGCTGAATGAGCGTGACGGCGCGGACCATCTGCTCCAGGGGTTCTTCCGGGGTCTGGACGCCGCCGAAGCGGTGGATGGTGAGGAACTCCCGGCCGGCCGTGCCGGCGGCGACGATCACGGATGAGAGAACGCCTGTTTCGGTGAAGCGGATATCGGTGCTCCACCGATCCAGGGGAACGCCCTCGATTCGGCCGTAGAGGGATTGGCGGATGCGCACGACTCGCTTGGTCTCTTCGTCGATCCAGAGCAGGCCCTGGCGCCCGGGCACGACCGCGGGGCGCAGGAACGCGAAGACCAGTGACGTGGCGCCGGCCTCTGTCACACGTCCCACAAAGCGGAATCGCGTGCTTTCGAGAGCCGGGGGTAGGAGGAAGTTGAGAGATTCGTGGAAGCCGGAGGTGATGAAAAATCCGGCGGGCTCGCCCGTGGGCAGGTCTGCGCGGGCGTCCCGCCAGCCGGAGGCGGTCCAGCGGACAGAGTAGCGGGCCTGTTCGCGGCGGGCAGCGGCGAGGATGCCGCTGTCTTCGAATTGCATCTCGTTGAGATCTTCGGCGAGGCCGGAAGCGGGTTGCGTCTTGAGGCCGGTGATGACGGCGCGCAGGATTTCGTCGGGGAATTCGGGGACGGGTTCGGTGCGGATGCCGGCGAGGTCTGGAAGGGTGCGGGCGAGCTCGGCGGGCGCGGTGTCGACGTAGGGCGGCGGGTCCGGCGGCGCTCCGGAGAGCGCGGCACTGAACACAAGGATGAGTGCTATGGAGCGCACCGGTTTCACCTCCCGCCTCAGAAGAGTATCACTTCGACAGAACGCCGCAGTGAGTCTTGTGCCTTGGTTTAGGGCCTGATAGTCTGAAGATTCTGATGGCAGGAGAGGAGAAACCATGGACAAAGCGAAGAGCATTGAACTACTGAACACCGCGGTTGCCGAGGAGCTGCAGGCGGTGAACCAGTATATGTATTTCCACTTCCACCTGGATGATCAGGGCTATGGCCCGCTCTCGATGCTGTTGAAGCGGACGGCGATCCAGGAGATGGGCCACATTGAGCTGCTGGCCGAACGCATTCTGTTTTTGAAGGGCGACGTGGTGATGCAGGCGGCGGCTGGCGTGGAGAAGATCATTGAGCCGGAGCAGATACTGGCCAAGGCCGCTCAGATGGAAGAGGATGGCGCGCGTTCATACAACATCGCGGCGATGGCCTGCGGGGCGAATGCGGACTCGGTCTCCAAGCAGTTGTTTGAGAGTCTGGTGCAGGACGAAGAACGCCATTTCGACGAGTTCGACAAGCAACTGGAGAAGATCAAGCGGTTTGGGCCGAACTATCTGGCGCTGCAATCGATGGGCGCGGGCGAGGAGCAGACCGGTCCGCCGAAGGCGTAATGCCGGATGGTGCTGGCGGGCGGGAACGGGATACAATTCTCAGCCATGAGAACCGTGATCGCTCTGTTCGTTTTGGGCGGCCTGATGGGGGCCGCTCCGCGGGTGGAAAAGATCGAGCCGCCGAGCTGGTGGATGGGCGGAGTGTGGTCGCCGGTGCGCGTGCTGGTGCGGGGCGCGGAGATGCAGGGCGCGACGGTTTCTGTGGCGGCGCCGCTGAAGGTTTCCGGGGTCCACGTGAACGAGCGCGGTACGTATCTGTTTGCCGATGTGGTGATCCCGAAATCGGCCAAGGCGGGCGCCTACAAGATCACTGTGAAGACGGCGGCGGGCACGGCGGAGACATCGTTTGAAGTGCTGCCGAAGCTGGCGGCGGCGAAACGATTTCAGGGCTTCGGGACGGACGACGTGATGTATCTGATCATGCCGGACCGGTTTGCCAACGGCGAAGTCTCGAACGACGATCCGGGGGCGAAAGGGCTGCTGGACCGGCGGAAGCCGCGGTACTATCACGGCGGCGATTTTCAGGGGATTCTGGACCGGGCCGGGTATCTGAACGAGTTGGGCGTGACGGCTCTATGGCTAAATCCGTGGTACGAGAACGCGGATCATCTGAACACGAAGGAGACGTACGGCGGGCGGGCGATCACGGATTACCACGGGTACGGGGCAGTGGATTATTACGGGGTGGAGTCGCACTTTGGCGACCTGGCGTTGTTGCAGAAGCTGACGGCGGAGCTGCAACAAAAGGGCGTGAAGATGATTCAGGACCAGGTGGCGAACCACACGGGCCCGTTTCATCCGTGGGTGCAGGATGCGCCGACGGCGACGTGGTACAACGGCACGGCGAAGAAGCATCTGGCCAATGACTGGCAGACGTGGACGCTGATGGATCCGAACGGGACGGCGGAGACGCGGCGGACCACGCTCGACGGTTGGTTCATCAACATTCTGCCGGACATGAATCAGGGGGACGCGGAGGCGCGGCGGTACCTGATTCAGAACAGTCTGTGGTGGGTGGGCGTGGCCGGGTTGGATGGGATCCGTCAGGACACGCTGCCGTATGCGCCGCGCGATTACTGGCGGGACTGGATGACGGCGCTGCACGCCGAGTTTCCGCGGGCCAAGGCGGTGGGTGAGGTGCTGGATGGCGATCCGGGATTTGTGTCGTTTTTCCAGGGCGGGGCAAAACGGTTTGACGGCATTGATACGGGCGTGGATTCGCTGTTCGATTTTCCGCTGATGTTCGCTATGCGGAAGACGTTTGCCGAGGGCAAGACGGTGAAGGAAACGGCGAAGGTGATGGCGCACGATTATCTGTATCCGGACACCTCGATGCTGGTGACGTTCCTGGGGCTGCACGATGTGACGCGGTTCATGAACGAGCCGGGCGCTACGGTGGCGGGGATGAAGCTGGCGTACACGTTTTTGCTGACCACGCGCGGGATTCCGATGATCTACTACGGCGACGAAATCGCGATGCCGGGCGGGAACGATCCGGATAACCGGCGCGATTTTCCGGGCGGGTGGAAGGAAGACGCGCGGAATGCGTTTACGAGCGCTGGGCGGACGGCGGACGAGAACGCGTTGTTCGATCAGGTAAAGAAGTTGATCGCGTTGCGGAAGGGGAGTGCGGCGCTGCGGCGTGGCGCAACGAAGAATCTGATGGTGGGCGAGCAGCAGTGGGTGTATGCGCGGACGAGCGGTGGGGAGACGGTGCTCGTGGTGTTGAACAACGCAGGCGCGGAGGCGGAGGTGGTGGCGCCGGCGCCGCCGGAGATGCGGGGCAAGTGGACGGACCGCGTGGGCGCGCTGGGCACGGTGGAGGTGGGGGATGTGTTGCGAGTGAAGTTGGGCGCGCGCAGCGGCGCGGTTTTGACACGGTAAGGAGTTGTCATGCAGAAGCCCCGTTTGAGTTTCTGGCAGATCTGGAACATGAGCTTCGGCTTTCTGGGCATCCAGTTTGGCTGGGGCTTGCAGATGGCGAACATGAGCGCCATCTATGAGTATCTGGGCGCCAAGCCGGAGGAGATTCCGATGTTGTGGCTGGCGGCGCCACTGACGGGGATGATTGTGCAGCCGATTATCGGATCGATGAGCGACCGGACGTGGGGGCCGCTGGGGCGGCGGCGCCCTTACTTTCTGGTGGGGGCAATACTGAGCTCGCTGGCATTGATCGCGATGCCGAACTCCTCGGCGTTATGGATGGCGGCGGGGTTGTTGTGGATCATGGACGCGTCGATCAACGTGAGTATGGAGCCGTTTCGCGCGTTTGTGGCGGACATGCTGCCCGACGAGCAACGGACCCGCGGTTTTGCGATGCAGAGCCTGTTCATCGGGCTGGGGTCGGTGGTGGCGTCGGCGCTGCCGTGGATGATGTCGAACTGGTTTGGGGTGGTGGGCGGCGGGGGCGGCGGCACGATTCCGATGAGCGTCAAGCTCTCGTTCTATGTGGGGGCGGCGGCGTTTTTCGGGGGCGTGCTGTACACGATTCTGACGACAAAGGAGTATCCTCCGGAGGATCTGGCGGCGTTCCGCAGGAAAAATGAAGACACTCAGGGCGTTGGTGCGTTTATCGCTGAGCTAGTCCTAGCCGTAAAGGAGATGCCGCTGGTGATGAAGCGGCTGGCGCCGGTGCAGATCTGCACGTGGCTCGGCTTGTTTTGTATGTGGCTCTACTTCCCGGTGGCGGTGGCCCGCAACGTATTCGGGGCGCCGGACGAGAAGAGCCCGCTCTTCCAACAGGGCGTCGAGTGGGCAGGGCTGTGCTTCGGGATGTATAGCGTGATCACGTTTGTGTTCGCGTTTTTCCTGCCGGGGCTAGCCGAGCGGTTTGGGCGGCGGCTGACACATTCGGTGTGCCTGCTGGCCGGGGCCGCGGGGTTGCTCTCGGTGGGTGTGATCCACGAGCCGAAGCTGCTGCTGCTCTCGATGACCGGAGTTGGCATCGCATGGGCGAGCACTGTCTCGATGCCGTATGCGCTGTTGTCGGCGTCGTTGCCGGCGGAGCGCATGGGCGTTTACATGGGCATTTTCAATTTCTTCATAGTCCTCCCGGAGATTGTAGCCTCCCTGGCATTTGGTCAGGTGATGACACACCTGCTGGGCGGCAACCGCCTGGCGGCGGTGTTGATGGGCGGCTTCTTCCTCGTAGTGGCGGCGCTGTTGGTGCGGCGCGTGCCTGGCGAAGTAGAAGCTGGTCGTTGAAAACGGACGCCCGACGGACACCATCGGGTAATCGCCCGGGGGGCACATTGGCCCCGGTAATCGCCCGGGGGGCTCAGGGGCCCCCCGAATTTTTCGAGCTGATCGGGATGAGAACCGGTCTATGACGCGCCGTCCTAAACGGCGGCCCGCTAGGGGAATCAGCCACGTCTTTGCGGCTGACGCTCTACTAAGGCGAAGGGATCGAAGCTGGCCAGCGAAGTCATCCCCTACAGATCAGCTTACCTTGACGTGTCAATAGCAGGATGGGTTAAGTTGTTGAGGAATATAGGAAAGAAGTGGTGTGAACATGAAGTTCACACCGGCGAGAACGGGCAGATTGATGGCTTGGCATAGCTCAGGCCAGGTGGAGAGACTGGCCGATGGCGCGGAGGGGGACGCGGGTGGAGGCTGAGGCTCCGGCGGCGTTGAGGATGCGGTGGATGGGCTCGGCGGAGGGTTCCTGGCTGAGGTGGAAGGTCTGGAAGTGCACAGGGAGGACGACGTCGGCGCGGGCGTCGTTGGCCATGTGCCAGGCCTGTTCGGGGTTGCAGTGGAAGCGGATCCAGGGGTTGTAGGCGCCGATGGGCATGAGGGCGAGCTCGGCGCCGCCGACGTGGCGGAAGAGATCGGTCTGGGCGGTGTCGCCGGCGAAGAGGACGCGGCGCTTGCCGATCTGGATGACGTAGCCGTTGTAGCCGCGCCAGGTATCGGTGCGCATACGGGCGCCCCAATGGTTGACCTGGATGGCGCGGATGGAGGCGGGGCCGACGCGAACCACTTCACCCCAACCTACCTCCTGGACGCGCTGGTAGCGGGGGAGGCGGAGGAGATCGGAGGTGGCGCGGGCGGTGACCACCTGCTGCTGCGGGTTTTCCATGGCGCGGAGAGTGGGGATATCGAAGTGATCCATGTGGGCGTGGGAGAGGAGGATCAAATCGGGTTTGGGGACGGATTCGAGTTCGAGCGCCGGCTCGACGAGGCGTTTCATGCCGAGGGTCAGGGGGCCGAGGTTGAGGCCGATCCAGCGGGAGAAGACGGGGTCCGTGAGGATGGTGAAGCCGTCGATTTTGAGGTAGACGGTGGCGTGGCCGAGCCAGGCGGCATGGATGCCGGTGTTGGGCCAGGCGGCGATGTCGGGGCGGTGGGGGGCGGGGACGATGGGGTGGCCGAGTTCGCTGGCGAACTGGCGCCAGAACGTGGGGGCTGCTTTGTAGGCGAGGCCGGCGCCGACTCCGGCGACACCGACGCCGAGGCCGGCGAGCCAGCGGCGGCGGGCGATGGGGCGTGGGGCGTGGGCGGTATCAATAGCCACCAAAGCGCTCCTCGGTCCAGGGGTTTCCATTCATGTGATAACCGTTGCGCTCCCAGAAGCCGGGGCGGTCCTCTTCGGTAAACTCGATGGCACCAATCCATTTGGCGGACTTCCAGGCGTAGAGGAGCGGGACGATGAGGCGGGCGGGGGCGCCGTGTTCAGCGGTAAGGGGCTCGCCGTCGTGGTGGGTGGCGATGAGGGCGTCTGGTGCTAGGAACATGTCTAAGGGGAGATTCGTGGTCCAGCCGTGGTCGTAGCCGTGCACTAATACATACTTGGCGCGGGGCGAAATTGTTCCAGCGAGTTTGGCGAACTCCGTGGTGGCGACCCCTTCCCAGAGGTTGCCTAGGCGGCTCCAGCGGGTGACGCAGTGGAAGTCGCTGAAAACTTCGACCTTGGGGAGAGAGTTGAACTGATCCCAGGTGAGGGAGACTTCGTTTTCGACGAGGCCGCAGAGCTCGATGCGCCAGTGGGCCATTTCGATTTGCGGGGGGCCGGAGGCATCGAGGACGGGCCACTTGCGGGTGCGGCTCTGGCCGGGGGGGATGCGCTGGGCGCGATGGGTATCGGGGCTGACGATGACGCCGGGGGGCTGATCGGTGGGGAGGCGGAGCGAGTCGGCCTGGAACTTGTTCAGCTCGATATCGAACATTATTTCGGGCTCCGGTGAGAGGAAGAGGGCGTTGCGGGCACTACAGACACGACTAACAATATGACTCCGATGCGAGGATGCACACTGATTTGGATGCTGGCGGTGGCCGCGGGATTCGCCGCGGGCAAAGATCCTGGCGCGCCGGCGGAGTATCTGGGAGGGACGTTGGCGAGTCTGGAGACGGGGGCGGGTGGGAGTTTGCGGACGAACGACCCGATCTCGCTGGTGTTTTTGACGAAGAAGAACGCGGTGCGGGTGCCGTACGAGCGGATCAATCTGGTGGAGTACGGGCAGAAGGTGGACCGGCGGCTGATGGAGGCGATTCTGGTGTCGCCGCTGCTGATTTTGAGCAAGAAGCGGGCGCACTATCTGACGGTGGGTTTTGAGACGGAGGACGGGAAGCAGCAGGCGATGCTGTTCCGGGTGGAGAAGGGGGCGATCCGTGCGGTGCTGGTGAGTTTGGAGGCTCGGACGGGGCGGAAGGTCACCTTTATGGATGAAGAGGCGAGGAAGGCGGGCAAGGGATGAGGCGGCTGGTGATTGGGTTGCTGGTTAGTGTGGTGGCGGCGCGGGGGCAGGCGGCCGAGGATCTGAGTGGGCAGCTATTGGGGTTGAAACGGGTGTTTATCGATAAGTTCGGGGGGGGCGAGGGGTCGGCCCAGTTGCGGGACATGGTGATTGCGAGTATGCAGCGGGCGCGGCTGTTTGTCGTGACGGAGAATGCGGACCGGGCGGACGCGGTGTTGCGCGGGTCGGGTGAGGATCTGGCGTTCACGGACGTGTTCCAGAGTGGGGAGTCGGTGGGGGCGCGGGCGAATGTTTCCGGGGGAAAGGGGACGTCGGTGAAGAACCGGGATTATCTGGCGTTGGGCTCGGGTGTGAACGAGAGCGAATCGACGCGGATCCAGGAGAGAAAGCACGAGGCGGCGGCATCGGTGCGGCTGGTGAACAAGGAGGGGGATGTGATCTGGTCGACGACGCAGGAGAGTGTAGGGGCGAAGTTGCGCTCGGCGAGCGCGGATGTGGCGGAAAAGATCACGCGGCAACTGGTACAGGACTATGAGCGGGCTAGAGGGCGTAGGGGGCAGGGCGGGGGTGGAGCGGCGGCGGTGGAGGTTGGGCCGGCGGTGGTACCTGGGAAGGGGCAGTAAGGGGTGCCGCAAGGTTGAAGTAAGTGCTGGAACGCTATGATATGCTGAGGGTTTGCAGTTGTCGGACGACTGCGGACAGGAGCATTTCGTGGCTGAACTGGAGAGTGGGCGATGCCGGCCGTGGAAGGCGCACCGTTTGCGCGGGCGGGTGACGCTGGAAGAGATTGCGGATGTGACGAAGATCAGCAAGCGATTCCTGGAGGCGATCGAGCGAGGGGCGTATGGAGAGTTGCCGGGCGGGGTATTCATGACGAGTTACATCCGGCAGTATGCGGCGATGATCGACTTTGACAGCGGCGAGATTTTGGGGGATGAAGCGGGCGTGGGAACAGGTAAGGCGGCGGTGGTAAGTGGAAAGGGTGGAGGGGGATGGGGGCGGGCCGTGCTGGGCGGAGCGCTGGAAAAAGGTTGAAGGACCGGGCACGCGGGCCGATGAGAGAGATGGAAACAATCTCAAAGAAAAGTTAAGGGTGCCTGGGTGTTGACCCGATAAGGGGAATGAGGAACCGGCAAGAGCCGCAGAGGAGCGGATGCCGGGAGACACTGAGATGCGCTTAGAAGACAAATACATGTCCGGAATTGGACCATCAGAGTTAAGCCGAACGCAGGGTACGGAGGCGATTGACCGGAAAGCGGGCAAGGGCGCCGGAGGGGTAGGGCCGTCGGGCGGGGCGGACGAAGTAACGCTATCGGGATTGACGGAGCGGTTGCAGGGGCTTTCGGCGCAATTGGAAGCGGAGGGTGAAGGCTCGGCGGCGCGGAGCGCGAAGTTGAACGAACTTTCGGCGCTGGTGGAGAGTGGCAAGTACGCCCCGGATGTGGAACGGGTGAGTGGGGCGTTAATTGAGGGAATGCAGGCGGAGAAGCAATAGAGCCAGATAGAGGAGGCGCGCTCGATGAAAGAAGCGAGCGGAGAGCGCCTGTTATGGCGAACCCTGGAGCGGCTGGACGAAGCGGAACGTCTGCTGCTGAATCCCGAGCCGTCCGGCCTGGGAGCCCTGGTAGAAAATTTAGAGGCGTGTTGGGGAGAGCTGTGCACAGTGGAGCGGCAGGTGCGTGCGGACAACGAGTGCGGAGGAGGCGGGCGGGCATGGCGGGCGGAATTGGAAGAGGTGCGGGTGCGGGTGAGCCGGCTGGCGATGTTGCTGGATCATGCGCGGTCGATGGTGTGGGGCTGGCAGAGCGCGAGCGGGGGAATTGGTGATGCGGCTGGGGGTGTGTTGCTGCGATTGAATGAAGAAGGTTGAGCGATGGGGGATCTGCGATGGGCAATCTGATGGTGTCGTTGCGCAATGCGAGCTCGGCAATGCGCGTATTCGAGCGCGGGATCGGAGTGGTGCAGGCGAACGTGTCGAATGCATCGACGCCGGGCTATGCGAAGCAGCGGCAGGGATTGGAGGCGCTGCGGGTGGACCTGGACCGCGGGTTGGCAGGCGGGGTGCAATCGACGGGCACGCTGGATTCGCGTAGCTCCTACCTGGACAACACGGTGAGGCAGCGGATGGACGGGTGGGGCAGCGCGGACGAGCGGACCGAGCAGTTGTCGAGGCTGGAGCCGGTGCTGGACATCAGCAGCGAGGCGGGGCTGATGGCATCGATGAACGCGTTGATGCAGGCGGCCTCGGCGGCGGCGGTGTCGCCGAATGACCGGGCGGCGCGCGAGGTGGTGCTGGACCGGGCCGATGCGCTGGCGCGCGGATTTCATGCGGCGTCGGAGGGGCTGACGGCTGTGCAGGCGTCATCGGAGGCATCGCTGACGGACAGTGTGGCAAAGGTGAACGAACTGGTGAGCCGCATCGTGGAGGTGAACCAGGCGATGCGCAGCGACTATACGGCGCAGAAGGATGCGGGGTTGCAGGCTAAGCTGCACAATGCGTTGGAGAATCTGTCGGAGCTGGTGGACACGGCGGTATTGTATGCCGAGGACGGCAGTGCGAGTGTATATCTGGGCGGGCAGTCGCTGCTGGTGATTGGCGGCGAATCGTATCCTTTGCAGGCGGACACGGCGGGACATCAATCGCGGGTTTTGGGCTCCGATGGGACGGACTTGAGCGGACAGATTGGCAGCGGCCGGCTGGAGGCGCTGTTGGATTTGAACAACTCGGTACTTCCGGGGCACTTGGCGGACCTGAACCGGCTGGCGGAATCCGTGGCGGACAACGTGAACGCGACGCTGGCGGGGGGAGTGGACCAGAACGGGCAGGCTCCGGCGCAAGGGCTATTTGCCTACACGGCGGGGCTGGGGAGCGCTCGGACGCTGCGTGTGACGTCGCTGACGGCCGATGAACTGGCGCTGGCAGACCCTGCGGCGCCGGGCGGCAACGCGGTGGCGCTGCAACTGGAGAAGCTGTTTCAGGGCAAGAACATAGACGGCGTTACGTTTTCGCAGTTCTACGGCAACATGGCGGCAGCGGCGGGGCGGCAACTGGCGGGCGCGCGGGAGAACCTGGTCGCGCAGGAGCAACTTGTGTCGCAGGCCAAGGAGATGCGGGACGAGGTGCAGAAGGTGAGTCTGGACGAAGAGGCGGTGGTGCTGATGGAGTTCCAGCGGGCCTACCAGGCATCGGCACAGTTGATTCAGACCTTGAACCAGATCACGGAGACGACGATCAACATGATCCGGTAGGTGGGAACATGATCCGGTAGGTGGGAAGAGGTGTGGTGATGGTGAGAAATCTGGACTCGGGCAGTGAGCGGTTCCTGTCGAATCTGCGATCGATTTCGGTGCGGATGGACCGGGCGGAGCGGGAGATTGGCAGCGGCAAGCGCGTGACGCAGGCCTCGGACGATCCGGACGTGCTAGCCAACCTGATGCAGGCCCACACGAACATAGCGCGACTGGTGCAGACGAAGTCGAATCTGAGCCGGGTGCAGACGGAGGTGGACGCTGCTGAGAACGCGATGCAGAGCAGCGTGAAGCTGATGGACCGTGTGCGGACGCTGGCGATGACGGGGGCCAGCAACATGCAGACGGCGGAGACGCGAGAGAGCCTGGCGGGCGAGATTGGATCGATTATTGAGCGGATGGTGGGCATCGCGAACACGGAGGTCGACGGGCGGTTCATTTTCTCGGGGGACAGCGATCAGGGGCCGGCGTTTCTGTACGACGCGGCGCAGACACCGGCGTGGGGCGCGTATTTGGGGACGGCGGCGACGCGGCGGGCGATGCATCCGACGGGGGTGACGTTTGGCGTGTCGGAAGATGGCGGACAGATTTTCGCGAATACCGATCCGTCGAAGAACGTATTGCAGGCGATGGAGACGATGCGGGCGGCGCTGCTATCGAACAATGAGGCGGCGATGACGGCGGCGCTGGCTCCGCTGGGGGAGATCTCGAAGCATTTGAACATGGCGCTGGCGTATTACGGGACGGCGCAGAGCCAATTGACGGAGGCGGCGGACACGACGGAGAAGTTGAAGCTGCGAATGGAGACGGAGCGTGCGAGCCTGGAGGACTCCGATGTGACGGAGTCCCTGGTGGAGTTGCAGCAGTTGAAGTTCAGCCAACAGGCGGCGTTGGAGGTCCGCAGCAAGGTGCCGAAGACCAGCCTGTTTGACTACTTGGGGTGAGGCTCGTGTTGGAGTCTACCAGAGGAACTTAGCGCCGAACTGGAACATGCGGGGCGTGCTGACGCCGCCGATCTGGCCGAACTGGCCGGTGCCCATGTTGGTGTTGATATCGGTGAGGTCCATGTGGTTCATGGCGTTGAAGCACTCGATGCGGAACTGCACGAGAGCCTTCTCGGCGACGCGGACATTCTTGAGGGCGACGGCGCTGGTATTGAAAGTTCCGGGTCCGCGCAGCACCCATTTGCCGAGGTTTCCGTAGGTATAGGCGGCGGGGCGGGCGAAGGCGGCGGTATTGAACCAGCGGTAGATGCTGCGCTGTTCGACAGGGATCTGCCAATCACCGACGAGATTGGGGCGGGAGGCGATCTGGCCGGCGGCGCTGGTCATGGAGACGGAGTACATGCGGCCGGAGTTGATCATCCAGAGGCCGGTGAGGTTCCACCCGCCGGCGATGCGGCCGAGGAGGCCTTTCTGTTCTTTGAACCAGGGGAGAGCGTAGGAGTGGCTGAGGACGAGGTTGTGGCGGCGGCTCTCTTCGAGCTCGGAGCGATCTGAGCGGATGTCGAGCGGATTCTGGAAGCTGCCGGCGATGCCCTCGTTGCCATAGCCGATGATCTTGCCGAGGGTATAGGCGACGTTGTAGGTGAGGTTGCCGGTGCGGCGGGCGGCGGTGACCTGGAGCGAGTTGTAGCTGGAGGTGGCGGCGGGTTCGACGAGGCTGATTCCGTTGAGGCCGCGATAGGGCAGGAATTGCCGCAGATCGACGCCGGGGTGGGCAGCCTGCTGGGCGGGGGTGAGGATGTTTAGGGGGCGTGCCCAGGAGAGGTGGCGTCCGGCGTTGCCGACGTAGCTGACGTCGAGCGAAGTTTTGTAGGGCAGCAGGGTTTGGATGCCGAAGCTGTAGTTGTAGACGGTGGGGATCTTGTAGTCGGTGGGGAGAGAGCCGGCGTCGATCGGAGTCTGGGGATTGAAGGGGATGCCGGCGCCGGGGTTATCGGTGGAGGCGTTGAGCACGGTAGAGCTGAGGGTTAGCGGGGCGCGGGCGCCGAGAGCCCAGCCGGAGTTATTGATGGGGGTGACGCCCTGGAAGATGCCGGCGCCGGTGCGGATGGCTAGCTTGCCGTTGCCGAAGACGTCCCAGGCGAGGCTGGCGCGGGGCTGGAAGTTGGTTTTGCGGAGGGGATTGTAGCCTTCGGGAATGCCGCGGAAGAGGGCCTTGACTGCGGGATCGGCGTATTGTGGGACGCGGCCATTGGCGGAATCGGGGAAGCCGGAGCCCGGCATGACTAGGCCGTTGTAGGCATCGCCAGAACCTGGGACGAGGACGCCGTTGGCGGCGACGAGTGGCGCCTTGGCGGGGTCCCAGTATTGGGGCATAAAGGCGACGGTGTTATTCCACTTGGTGGACCAGGGTGAGATGAAAGAGTAGCGGAGGCCGAACTCGGCGGAGAGGCGGGAGGAGACGCGCCAGGAATCCTGCACATAGAACTCGCGGTCGTAGCCCTGATAGACGGTTTGAACTGGGGGGCCGCCTTCCTGATAGGCGTCGGCGTTGCCGAGCAGGGCGTTGGCGAGCGGGTTCCTAGAGTTCTTGGGGTTTTGTGCGGAACTGCCGAACTGGAAGGCGCCGTTATCGGAGGCGGCGTTGAGCTGATTGTAGGACATCTGCTCGAAGTAGAGGCCGGCCTTGATGACGTGCGCGCCGAAGACCTTGCTGAAGTTTTCGCGCAGGGTGATGGTGGGGGTGGCCTGCTTGGTGTAGCCGCCGCCCGTGGTGGTCTGGTAGCCGGAGATGATGGTGACGGGGATGCGGGTGGGGTGGTTGATGGTGTAGAGCGAGGGGAAGCTCAGGCCGTAGGTGGAGCGGAAGGCGCCGTCGCCAACGGTGCCGAGTGTTTCGCGGTAGGCGGAGTAGCCGACAGCAAATTCGTTGACGGTGGTGGGGTTGATGGAGGTGGTCAGGCTCACCATCGAGCTATCGCCGCGGCGTGTCTGCACGGCGGTGAACAGGGGGAAGGGGTTGAAGCTGTAGTTGGAGGTGGACTCCTGGCTGCCGGGCATGAAGCGGAAGCTGAGCTGCCAGGTGGGCTTAATGTTGTAATCGACGCGGTAGATCTGGTCCATGGCGTCGGTGGGCTGGCTGCCGGCGTTGTAGAAGTTGCCGCCGGGGCCGACGTAGTTGGGATCGGGATAAACTTTGGCGATGTAGCGGCCGTAGCCACTGATGCGCGAGGTGGGGATGACGTTGCCGGGGAAGGGCGCGCCGGTGGAGGGGTCGTTGGGCTTGATTGCGCTGGAGTTGAAGTCGCCGCCCTTTTCGGCGACGGTGGGGACGTTGATGAATTTCTGGGCGAAGCCCGGGGTTTTGCGGGCTTCAAAGCCGGCGAAGAAGAAGAGCTTGCTCTTATCGGTATTCCACTTACCGGGGATGTAGGCGGGGCCGCCGAGCGTGGCGCCGAAATCGTGATAGCGGAGGTGAGGGCGGCCGCCGGTGACGAACTGCTGGCCGGCGAAGGCTTCGGAGAGGAAGAACTCGAAGGCGGACATGTGATAGGACTGGGTGCCGCGGCGGGTGGTGTAGGCGATCTGGGCGCCGGTGGTGCGGCCGTATTCGGCGGCATAGTGGCTGGTGGCGACTTTCAGTTCCTCGATGAAATCGACGCCGACGATATTGTTCTGGGTGACGCCGTCCTTGGAATTGGTATTGCTGATGCCGTCGACGGTGATGAAGTTCGTATCTTTGCGCTGGCCGTTGATCTGGAGGCCGCCCATGGAGAAGCTGAGGCCGCGGAAATCGGTGGAGAAGTTGCCGTAGCGGGAGACGACGCCTGGCATGATGCCGAGCATGTAGTAGGAGTTACGTCCGGCGAGGGCGAAATCCTGCAACTGCTTCATCGTGACGGTGCGGGAGACCTCACCGTTGGCGGTCTCGACGATAGGTGCGTCGGTGGTGACCTCCACCTTCTCCGAGAGTTGACCGATTTCGAGTTGAAACTTGAGATTGAGGACCTGATCGCCATCGAGCCGGATGCCGGTGCGGGAAAACGACTTGAAGCCGGCGGCCTGAATGCGGACTTCGTAGTCCCCGACGGGCAGGCTGAGGACGTTGAAGACGCCGGTCTCATTGCTGGTGGTCTCGCGCTGGAGGCCGATGGAGGGCGCGAGGATGGTGACCTTGGCGAGAGGGACCGCCGCACCGACGGGGTCGATGACTTCTCCGGAGATGGCGCCGCGGCTCTGGGCGTTGAGCAGGTGCGCAGTTAGGGACAGACACGCTAACAGGACGAATCGATAGATCATGACCTCTCCTCAGACCGATGAATGGGAGTGTACCACTTTTTCGCGCTGTTGTACCGCTTTTTTGTGTTCCGTTTTGGTGACTAGGCGCGCCAACTGATGAGCTTGGGCTCGGTCATTTCCTCGATGGCGTATCGAGGGCCTTCGCGGCCGGCGCCGCTGAGCTTGACTCCGCCGTAGGGCATCTGATCGGCGCGGAACTGGGGGACGTCGTTGATGAGGAAGCCGCCGACCTGGACGGCGTGGGCGGCGTGGAAGGCGGAGGCGAGATCGCGGGTGAAGATGCCGGCCTGGAGGCCGTAATGGGAGTCGTTGACGCGGGCGATGGCGGCATCGAGCGAAGAGTATTCCTCGATGCAGGCGACAGGGCCGAAGGCTTCCTTGCGATGGAGGGGGGAGGATTGGGGGACGTGGGTGAGGACGGTGGGGGGGAGAGTGGCGGCGGCGCGGGGGCCGGAGTGAATGGCGACGGCGCCGTGCGAGATGGACTCCTGGATCCAGGCCTGGACGCGGACGGCCTCGGATTCGGTGATGAGTGAGCTGACCTCGGTGGTGGGGTCGAGCGGGTGGCCGATGCGGAGGGCGGCAGCGGCGGCGGCGAAGCGTTGGGTGAATTCGGAGGCGACGCTGGAATGGACGAAGATGCGTTGGACGGAGATGCAGACCTGGCCGGAGTGGGCGAAGGCTCCCGGGACCGCGCGGGCAACGCAATCGGCGAGATCGGCGTCGGGGGCGACGATGAGGGAGGAGTTGTTGCCGAGCTCGAGGGTGACGCGTTTGAGGCCGGCGCGGGCGCGGATGCGGAGACCGATTTCGGCGGAGCCGGTAAAGGTGATCATGCGGACGGTGGGGTGCTCGACGAGGAAATCGCCGGTGGAGGCGCCTGGGCCGGTGACGACGTTGAGGGCGCCGTTGGGCAGGCCGCATTCGGAGAGGAGGCGGGCGAGTTTGAGGGCGCAGACGGGGGTGGCGGAGGCGGGCTTGTGGACGAGGCTGTTGCCGGCGGCGAGGGCGGGGCCGATCTTGTGGACGGAGAGGTTGAGGGGGAAGTTGAAGGGTGTGATGGCGGCAATGACGCCGAGGGGTTCGCGGACGGTGAGTGCCATGCGGCCCTGGCCAGCCGGGGAGGCGTCCATGGGCACGACTTCGCCGGTGAGGCGGTGGGCCTCTTCGGAGGAGAAGAGGAGCGTGGAGGCGGCGCGCTCGACTTCCATGCGGCCCTCGCGGAGGGGCTTACCACTTTCAGAACTGATGGTTTGAGCGAAATCCTCCTTGCGATCGAGGAGGAGGGCGGAGGCGTGGCGGAGGATGGTACTGCGCTGATCGCGGGTGAGCTCGCGCATGACCGGGGCGGCGAGGTGGGCGGCCTGGACGGCGGATTCGAGTTCGATGGGGGATGCGGCGAAGACGGTGGCGTAGGGCTGGCCGTCATAGGGGACGCGGACGGTGAGGGGGGCGCTGGTGCGGACATCGGCGCCATCGATCCACATGGGGTATTCAGGAGGCGGCATGGCTACTCCGGTTTCATGTTCGCAAAGTTGAAGCGTTGGCGCAGGACCTTGCCCTGGGCGTCGATGAGGAAGTCGCAGGAGAAGGCGCCTTCATCGGGCAGGCCGAAGCGGAGGTCGTAGATTTTGACTAGCGATGCGCCCTCGGGCGTGGCGACGGGGGTGACGCGCCAGAGGGGGGCCTGGTTGAAACCGAGGAAGACGCGGGCGGTTTCGGTGGCGAGGATGGGGGCTCGGACGCGGGTAAGGTCGGGCTTGTAGAAGGTGCGGCCGCCATCGGGATCGAAGTCGCGCAAGAGGAAGTTGACAGGAACGACGTGCCAGGCGCTGTTGGTTTCGACCAGGCCGGTCCACTGCCAGGGGTTGGCGGCGGAGGGGAGGGCGGCGGTGAGGCGGGGCTGCTCCTTTTCATAGAGGCGGGCCTGGAGGGTGCCGATGGCGCGAGCGTGGAGCTCGGCGCGGCCGCCGAGATAGATGGCGATGAGGACGAGGCCGGTGATGGCCATGCCGCGGCCCGCGCCGCCGCGTGCGCCGATCTCGCTATAGACGAGGCGTGCGAGCAGGGGGCCGAGGGTGCAGACGAGGAGGATTGTCCAGATCCAGACATCTACGATATTGACGAGGTCGAGGCGCGGCCAGGCGGAGGAGAACGGGAGATGGAGGCGAATGCCGTAGACGTTGAGGAAGTCCAAGCCGAGGTGGCTGAGGACGGCGGTGAAGGCAATGACGAAGGCACCGGCCCAGTGGCGCCGGGTAAGTGGTTGCTTGCGGGCGAGCAGCCACCAGAGGGGGAGGGCGGCGAGGGCGACGAGGGGGGCCCAGAAGAGGGCGTGGGTGAAGCCGCGGTGGTGGGCGAGATAGCAGAGCGAGCCGTTGACGCCGGTGACGATATCGAGATCGGGCAGATTGGCGGCGATGACGGCGAGCGCGGTGGCCCGCGGGGCGAGGCGGTTGAGGCCGGCGCGGGCAAGGAGGATTCCGGTGAGCGAGTGGGTGAGGTTATCCATTGACGGGTGCTTGGGTTAGGACCGTTGGGGTACTTCCACAGCATAGACCTGTGGATAGCCTGAGCGGTCACTGGTGAAGATGACAAAGCGCTCGTCGGGCGAGAACGAGGGGTGGGGATGGGTCCACTGGGGGCCGTAGACGGTATCGGTGGAGACCTCCATCCAACTGAGGGTGCCGGCCTGGGGGTGGGCCTGGCTGCGGGCGGCGGCGAAATCGGGGGCGAGGGCGTAGCGGGAGGTCTTCCACTGGGAGCCGGCACTGGTGGCCTGGCTGAGGCAGAGGAGCCGGCGGGCGCCGGTGGCGGTGTCGATGAGGAAGATGCCGAGGTCGGGGTGATTGGTGTCGCAGAGGACGAGCGTTCCGGCGCGGTTGGGGGTGATGTGCCAGGCGTTAAATTCCGTGATGAGGGTACGCTGGCGGGTGTGCCAATCCATGCGCCAGAGGCTATGGGGCCAGACGGTGTAGACGAGATGGCCGGTGCGTCCGAGGAAGGTCTCGTGGACGACGAACTCGTCGTTGGAGTGCTCGTAGAGACATTCGAGACCGGTGCCATCGCGGCGGACGCGGTGGATGCGCGGGGCGGGGTCGGCGGCGAACTCGATCCATTCGGGATCGAGCGGGTGGAACTGGGGGTGGATGACGGTGCGGGGGAACGGAATGAGGCTCCACCCGGCGCCATCGGAGCGGCCGGTGACGATGCCGTTTTGGTCGCCCTGCTTGACCGCGGCGGTGAGCCACTCGGCGCGGGCGGAGAGGGAGAGCTCGCCGAGTTGGGCGCCTGGGAAAGAGACGATCTGGTGTTCTTCGAGAGTGTCGCGGCGGATGCTCCAGATGGCGCCACCGCGGACGAAGAGGACGGTTTCGCCGTTGGGATGGATGGCGGGGGAGAAGGCGTGAAGCGGGGCGCCGTCGGTCCACTGGCGGATGGGGCCATGGGGAAAGGCGTCGATGGAGTAGAGCTGGGCGGCGCCTGAGCGGTAGCTGATGAAGATGAGGGTTTGGCCGTCGGGGGTGAGGGAGCTCTGGAGAAAGTAGGTCGCGTGGTTGATGCAGGGCGCGGCGGTGAGCTGGTGGACGAGGGCGCCGGTGGTGGTGTCGCGGGCGGTGGAGTGTTCGGACGGGGTGATGGTGGATTTCACTTGTGGAATATCAGGATATGCTGCCAGGGGAGATCGGGCAAGACTCTGTCGAAAGTGAAGCCCTCGGGTTCGAGCTCGGCGCGGACCTCGGCGATGCTCATTTTGTGTTCGGGGCGGATGGGGACGGCGGGGTCTTCCTTGCGGAATTCGAGCAGGACCAGGCGGCCTCCGGGCTTGAGGGCGGCGCGCAGTTGGCGGAGCATTTCCTGGGGATTGGAAAACTCGTGGTAGACGTCGACGAGGAGGATGAGATCGAGTGCGACGGCGGGGAGGCGCGTCTCGGTTTCGGTGCTGAGGACGGGCTCGACATTGGTGAGCTTGGCGCGGGCGATGCGCTGACGGAGGAGCGCAATCATGCCGGGCTGGATGTCGGTGGCGTAGACCCTTCCGGCGGGGCCGACCGATTCGGCGAGGAGCTCAGTGTAGTAGCCGGAGCCGGCGCCGACGTCTGCGACGATCATGCCGGGTTTGAGGTTGAGAAGGCGGACTGCGACGCGGGGGCGCTCCTCGTTTTCGCGCTCGGCGCGTTCCAGCCAGGGGGCGCCTCCGACTCCCATGACACCGGCGTAGCGGCGTCCTGTGATGGGGTGGGTATCGGCTGCCAGGCCAGTTACGGGGAGGGAGAGAGCGCCTAGCACTAGATATGTTGCGAGATCGCGGTGTTTCATGGTTGAATTACGACGCGGACTAATATACTAGTAGATTCCGAGGTGCCTTGATGTCGTTCAGGAAATTCTTCTCAGGTAAATCCGATTGGGCTGGGCTGGTTGCCCTGAGCCTGATTGTATTTACGGGATGCTCGGCCAACAAGAGCGACAGCGGCAAGACCCACCAGATGGGCGCGGACGCCAAGGTGGGGGCACTGACGTACAACGTGGTGGAGACGGAATGGAAGGATACGCTGGACGGAGCGATGGGACCGCGCACGCCAAAGCACCGGTTTCTGCTCGTGAATTTGACTGTCACCAACCAGGGCGAGCAAGCGGTGGCAATACCGCTGCTGAACCTGATCGACGCGAAGGGCGTGGAGTACCGGGAAGAGGATCGAGGGGAAGGTGTATCGTCGTGGCTTGGCATTTTGCGCCAGGCGATGCATGAGGAACCTCTGAGTGGAAGAATCCTGTTTGATGTGCCGCCTGGGGGCTATGAGCTGCGGATCTCGAGTGGCGGCGCCGCTGAGACTGAGACAACGGCAGTAGTGCATCTCCCGTTTGGCGCGGACGCACCGGTGAAGCCGCTGGATCCGGCAAGCGTGCCGGCGTCGAAGTAGCGTGCCGAGGTCGAGGTAAAGAGCCACAATAGAGAGGTGCGACCGCTGTTGCCCCTTCTCATTCTGGCCGCCGTGGCCGGCTCCGCCGCGCCGCCCCCCGTGCTCACGATCACCCGCCCCACGCTGCACCACCGGCAGGAAGATGGCCCGTCTATTTCCGAGGGCTACGAGTATTCCTCGGGCCAATTGCTCTACTACAGCTTTCGAGTGAGCGGCTATCAGGTTCAGAAGGACAAAGTGGACCTGCGCTGGCTGGTGGTGGCGGTGGATCCGGAAGGACGACTGCTGGTGCCTGCGGCCAACGGCGTCATCCGCGAAGAGGTCAGCGGGAACGACAAAGACTGGCTGCCGAAGGTGCAGCAGACCATCCCTCTGCCGGCGCAGTTGGGGCCGGGCGTATACAAACTGAAACTGCGAGTGGCGGACGAGGCGGCCCAGACCAGCGCGGAGAAGGAGATTGAATTTCGCGTGGGCGGGCGACCACTGCCGGATGCGAAGACGCTCTCGATCCTGAATCTGCGGTTTCTCAAGACTGAAACGGACCGGCAGGCGATGGAGCAGGCGGTGTACAGGGTGGGCGAGACGCTGCTGGCGAAGTTTGATCTGGCCGGATTCCAGTTGGGCGAGAAGAACAAGTTTGAAGTGGAATACGGGTTATCGATTTTGAACAAGGCCGGCGAGGTGCTCTACACGCAGGCCAAGGCGGCGGGCGACAGCGGTGCGCCGTTTTATCCGCAAAGGCTGCTGATTGGCGCGTTGACGTTGAACCTGACAGAGGGCGTGCTGGCGGCGGAGTACACGCTGGCGGTGCAGGCGCGGGACCTGGTGGGCAAGACGGAGACGGAGAGCCGCGCGACATTCCGTATCGAGAAATGAGGGAGGCTGGCATGAAGAACCGGATTGGATTTTCGCTATTGACGCTGGTGGCAGTGGGCGGCCTGGGCGCGCTGCTGGGGAGTATAGTGAGCGGGGGGCATCCGCGGGTGGCGCTGGCGAAGGCGGCCGTGCCCGCGGCGACGGCCGCGCCGGCGGTGGAAGACGGCAAACTGCGCATCATCATCTTTGGCGCGCATCCGGACGATGCTGAGTATTTCGGCGCCGGTGTGGCGATGAAGTGGGCGCGGGCGGGGCATCATGTGAAGCTGGTTTCGGCGACCAACGGCGACGTCGGCCACTGGCAGATTGCCGGCGGGCCGCTGGCGCAGCGGCGGAAGGCGGAGGTGCTGGAGGTGGCGCGGCGACTGGGCGTGACCACCGAGGTGCTGGACATCCACGATGGCGAGATTCTGCCGACTCTGGAGAATCGACGGACGTTTACGCGGCTGATCCGGGAGTGGAACGCAGACGTGGTGATCACAAACCGGCCGAACGATTATCATCCGGATCACCGCTACACGTCGATTC
Organism: Paludibaculum sp.; assembly: GCA_036504135.1. GTDB lineage: Bacteria > Acidobacteriota > Terriglobia > Bryobacterales > Bryobacteraceae > Paludibaculum. The sequence continues at coordinate 390,472 of DASXVP010000014.1, read as the reverse complement.
TGGTGCAGGATTCGGCGTATATGGTGACCGTGCCGTTTTTCGGACTGGCCGCGCCGCCGTTGAAGAAGAATCCGGTATTCGCCTACGCGGGGGACCGTTTCAAGCGCCCGTATCCGTTCACGCCCGACCTGGCCGTGTCGATCGACGACGTAATGGAGCCCACGCTGGATGCATTGCTGGTGATGGAGTCGCAGATCCAGGAGGGCGGGGCCAACGGCAACGCCTCGCTGTTCCCGGCGGATGCCGCGGGGAAGCAACAGCGCACCGCAGCGGTCCGCAAAAACCTGGCAGGCCGGTATGCGCGCAACGCGAATAACTACCGCGAGACGCTGACCAAGTTTTACGGCGAAGAGCGGGCACGGCAGGTGAAGTTTGCGCAGGCTTTTGAAATCTGTGAATACGGCAGCCAGCCATCGCCGGAGCAGATCCGGAAGCTGTTCCCCTTCTGACGACAATTCGCGCGGGACAGTGAGAGGAACCGGGCCGGGCGGCACTACCTTGGTGTAGGCCATAACCCTCCATGCCCCTTTTCCGTACCCGCAGCGCCGCCATCTTTGGCATAGAAGCCCGCCTGATTGACATTGAGGTGGACCTGTATCCCGGGGGGTCGGCGCGCGACTTCACGATGGTGGGGATGCCGGATACGGCGGTGCGCGAGAGCCGGGAGCGGATCAAATCGGCGATGGGGAACTCGGGATTCGGGTATCCGTCGAAATCGGTGACGATCAACCTGGCGCCGGCGAACGTGCGCAAAGAGGGGGCAGGGTTTGACCTGCCGATGGCGATGGCGATCCTGGGGGCGATGGGGACGGTGAAGGCGTGCCCGGAGCACATGTTTGTGGGGGAGCTGTCGCTGGACGGGAGCGTGCGGCCGGTGCGTGGGGCGCTATCGGTAGCGGCGTGCGCGCGTCAGCAGGGGATTGGCAACGTGATTGTGCCGAAGGAGAATGCGGCGGAGGCGGCGGTGGTGGACGGGTTGCGGGTGTTTGGCGTGTCGCATCTGCGCGAGGCGGTGGGGGTGATTGCGCGACCGGAAGAGTATCCGGCGGAGGTGGCGGGGCCGGCGGCGGTGTATGGCGGGGCGGCGGAGATCCCGGACTTTGCGGACGTCAAGGGGCAGGCGACGGCGAAGCGGGCGTTGGAGGTGGCGGCGGCGGGCGGGCATAACGTCCTGCTGATTGGGCCGCCGGGCTCAGGAAAGACGATGCTGGCGCGGCGGATGGCGGGGATCCTGCCGCCGCTGAGTTTTTCGGAGGCTCTGGAGACGACGCAGGTGCACAGCGTGGCGGGGGTGTTGCCGAAAGGTGCTGGGTTGTTGAGCGAGCGTCCGTTCCGGGCGCCGCATCACACGATCTCCGATGCCGGGTTACTGGGCGGCGGTCCAAACATGGCGCGGCCGGGCGAGGTGAGCCTGGCGCATCACGGGATGCTGTTTTTGGATGAGCTGCCGGAGTTTCCACGGAATGTGCTGGAGTTGCTGCGGCAGCCGTTGGAAGAGCGGTCCGTGACGATTGCGCGGGCGCAGCAGACGCTGACGTTTCCGGCTGATTTTGTGCTGGTGAGCGCGATGAATCCGTGCAGGTGCGGTTATCACGGCGATCCGACGCGGGAGTGCCGGTGTACGGGGGCTCAAATTCAGCAGTATCTGGGGAAGATCAGCGGGCCGCTGCTGGACCGGATTGATCTGCATATTGAGGTGCCGGCGGTGCCGTATCAGGAGTTGCGGGCGCGGGAGGGCGGGGTGACGTCGGCAGAGATGCGGGGGCGGGTGCTGGCGGCGAGGGCGGCGCAGCACGGGAGGGGGTATGTGAATGCGGGGATACCGCCGGGGCGGATCCGGGAGATTTGCCCGTTGGATGCGGCGGGGGAGCGGACGCTGGAGATGGCGGTGCGGCGGATGGGGCTCTCGGCGCGGGCGCATGACCGGATATTGAAGGTGGCACGGACGATTGCGGATCTGGGGGGGAGCGGGGAGATCCAGGGGAAGCACGTGGCGGAGGCGGTGCAGTACCGGTCGTTGGACCGGAACTACTGGACGTGACGTCGCCGGCCAGCTGAGTCGTCCCGCCGTTGAGTCGACGGAAGAGGCAACGGCAAGGGCCGACGCCGGTCGCTCCTGGCGAGAGGAGGTCGGGGAGGTGGTGGTGAGAGTGGTGTGGGTGGCGGGTGTGATCCTCTGGATATTCAGATGACACTCCGGAGCCAGCGGACATTCGGGCCCGGCCCGCGGCGAGACCAGCCGCATGCCGTCTTCACCGGCCCCGGCACCTGGGAGAACGCCAGCAGGGAATGCGATTGGCCACCCGTTCTACGGACGGTTGCACCGCGGTCGGAACGGCGGCCTTCCGGACGCCATCTCCCTTGCCGGAGGACTCTTCATCGCACCACGGTCGCCATTGGCCTGCTGGACTCCGCCGTTACCCGTCCCGCTGCTGCCTACTAGACGTCGCAGATCGTAATCGCCTGGTTCAAGGACTCCAGTGGGTTCCGCAGCGGCGAGTACTCATGCCCCAGATGGCCGGCGTAATTCAAGTCCACGATCGCCTGCGCAATCGCCCGGTAGTTCAGTTCCTGCGTGTCGTCGATCTCGTGGCGCCCTGGGTTGCCCGCCGTGTGGAAGTGGCCGATGTGCTGGATGTTGTCGCGGATCGTCCGGATGATGTCGCCTTCCATGATCTGCATGTGATAGATGTCGAACAAAACCTTGACCCGCGGCGAGCCCACCGCCTTGCAGATGTCGAAGCAGAACTTGCTGCGGTCGGCCTGGGCGTCGGGGTGGTCCACACGGCTGTTGAACACCTCCAGGCAGATCGTGATGCCCTTGTCCTCCGCCACCCCCTTCACCTTCTTGAGGAACGTCGCGCTATTATCGATCGCCTCGGCATCAGACATGCCTTGCCGCGTGGCGAAGGTCACGATGACGTTCGGCATCCCGCCGTCGGCTGCCTTGCCGATGTTCTCGATGAGCTGCTTCTCGCACTTCTCGTGGTTCTCTCTCTTGTTGATCCCGCTGGTGCCGCCCGACATCACGGAGATGAGTCCGTACTTCTTCAGCGTCGGATAGTCGGGGCTGCTGACCAAGTCCAATCCAACGAGCCCTAGCCGCGCCCCCTCCCGGCACATGTCTTCCATGGGCACGCCCTTCCCAAAGCATCCCCGGGTTGCGGCCTGCTTCAGTCGCCCCTTGCGCTTGATCTGCTGAGCCACAGTCGTCGTGCCGGCCCCGACTACGCCAGCCATCGCCGGCAAGAAAAGTCTTCGTGTCATCGATGTCCCTCCCATTCTCGATCCCCATCTCTGGTCGGCCACTCCTCGGGGAGCCGCCGGACCGTGATAACAGGTTGATTCTATCCGAATCTCCCGGCCGTTCCCAGGCCAGTGGGAGGAGGCCTCCCTGGCTTGCCGGGAGCACACGAAGGCTGCAACGTCGTAACGTCCGTTTGTTTCAGGCCAGCTTCGGCGGTGGTTCGCGCGGCGTGATTGTAGGGAAGTAGTTCCATAGTTCGGGAGGGCACAGTCGAATTCGAGCCCGATGTTGTTATAGTTCCTCGGCACTCCAGTTTCATGTTCCGTTGCAGTTGTTATCTGCACGCGTGCAGGTGCGGTTATCACGACGATCCGACGGGGGAGTGCCGGTGTACGGGGGCTTAAATTCAGCAGTATCTGGGGAAGATCAGCGGGCCGCTGCTGGACCGGATTGATCTGCATATTGAGGTGCCGGCGGTGCCGTATCAGGAGTTGCGGGCGCGGGAGGGCGGGGTGACGTCGGCGGAGATGCGGGGGCGGGTGCTGGCGGCGAGGGCGGCGCGGCACGGGAGGGGGTATGTGGATGCCGGGATCCCGCCGGGGCGGATCCGGGAGATTTGTCCGTTGGATGCGGCCGGGGAGCGGACGCTGGAGATGGCGGTGCGGCGGATGGGGCTCTCGGCGCGGGCGCACGACCGGATCTTGAAAGTGGCGCGGACAATTGCGGATCTGGGCGGGAGCGGGGAGACCCAGGGAAAGCCTGTGGCGGAAGCGGTGCAGTACCGGTCGTTGGACCGGAACTACTGGACGTAGGGGTACTACGATACTTGACGATCACTGTTGTGTTTGGGGCGGGGGTGGGCTCATAATACTCTGTCGCTGGGAGGCGACTCTGGGATGTACTTACGCAACATACGTTTGGTAGCGGTGTGTTTGGCCGCAGCCACAGTGCCGGCCCTGGTTCATGGGCAGCAGAATACCGGCTATACGTCGGTGGCGCTCTTCAAGGTGAAGCCGGAGGGGACGGCGGCCTTTGTGGAGAACATGAAGAAGTTTCTTGCTCCGGTCGGGGCGAAACTGCTGAGCGAGGGGACGATCAGTGGATACGGTCTGGACCTGGATATGTTCCATCAGCCGGGCAGCACGAATGCGGCGCTGTGGATGGACGTGCCGAGCTTTGCCGCATTTGGCAAGGCGGAAGAAGCGATCAATGCGGCGATGAAGGCGTCTCCTGCCGTGACGGCGGGCATCTGGGGGGCGACTGACATCTCGAAGCATTCCGACCTCATGTTGCGGCACCTTTTCGTGAACATGAAGCCCGCGCCGGCCGGGGCGCTGCCGTACTCGAATTTCTGGGCTGTGAAGGTCAAGCCGGGGAAGATGAACGAGTATTCGCAGCTTTTCGAGAAGTATCAGAAGCCGGTGTACGACAAGATGGTGGCGGACGGGGTGATCCTCGGGTATTCGGTGGACGCGGAGATCATTCACAGCGACGCGGGCGACATGGTGTGGATCGTGACCGTGATGCCGGATCTCGGGGCGAAAGACAAGATGTTGGCGATCACTCGCGCGCTGCCGGACCGGCGGGCGATGCAGGTGAACCTGGATGGGATCACGGTGGAAGGGTCGCACCGGGACAGCATCTCGCAGTCCGTGATGTTTGTAACAAAATAGGGGCGGGTTGCAACTGAGGGTGTGCGGCGGCGTATTCTGCCTCAGATGCTGAGCCGCTCTTTGTTGACCCTGGTGGTCTGCGCCGCTGGCAGCGCGCAGACCCCGACCTTTCAATCCGGTGTATCTCAGGTTCGCGTGGACGTGGAAGTGCTGAGCAGTGGGCGGCCGGTGACGCGGCTGGCGGCTCAGCACTTTTTAGTTAGGGATAACGGCTCGGCGCAGCCGGTGGTGCATGTTTCGCAGAACGAAGAGCCGCTGGACGTGATCCTGCTGTTTGACGTGAGCGGCAGTATGAAGCCGGCGGTGGAGCGGGTGGCGGCGTCGACAAAGCAGGCGTTCCGGCATCTGCGGGAGGGCGACCGGGTGGCGGTGATGACGTTTGCATCGCAGCCGCGGCTGATTGCGGGCTTGACGGAGGATCTGGAGGCGGCGCAGCGGACTGTGGAGCAGGATGTGCTGGGGAGCGAGTTTGCGGGGTGGACGCGGATCTGGGACGGGCTGAGCGAGGCGGGGTTGGTGCATTTCCGGCAGGGGCGGACGAAGCGGCGGCGGGCGGTGGTGATCATCACCGATAACTTCGGGCAGAAGGGGAAAGTGGAGGAATCGCGGGCGCTGGAGAATCTGCTGGAAGCGGACGTGATTGTGAGCGCGGTGATCATACCGAATCCGGGGGAGTCGCGACGGACCAAGCGGCCGATCACGACGGACTGGCTGGCGGCGGAGACGGGCGGGGACACGCTGCAGGTGGACGATCCGGGCGAGGCGTTTCAGCAGATGATGGAGCGGCTGCGGAGCCGGTATTCGGTGTACTACGACATGCCGAAAGGGGAGAGCGGGGAGTATCGAACGGTGCGGCTGGAGTTGCAGGGTGAGGCACGGAAGCTGTATCCGGAGGCGCGGGTTTACGCACGGAAGGGGTATAAGCTGCCGTAGCAAACTACGCCCGGGCAGCCGGCTCGTAAGCGCACCGCGGGTCCGATGCCAGATAGTCGCCCGTGAGCGCGAATGCCCGCGAACGCGAACCGCCGCACAGGTTTCGGTAGTCGCACTCGCCGCACTTCCCGCCCAGCGCATCGCTATCGCGCAGAACGCGGAAAACGGCGGAGTTCCGGTATGCTTCCTGCACGGTGGTCCGCTTCACATTCCCGGCCGACACCTCCAGGAAGCCCGAAGGGAAAATCTCGCCGGTGTGCGAGACGAACAGGAATCCGCGGCCATCGTTCACGTTGGAGAGGCCCCGCGCGCTCCGGCGCTGCTGCGCGACGTAACGCCGGTAGTGCTGGGCCTCGGTGGTCTTGATCATGTAAGGCGCCGTCAGGGAGGTCTCGTACAGAAATTCGAAGACGCGCTCGTACTCCTCCGCAGTGAGATCATCGGCCAGCGCGGCCCGGCCGGTGACCACCAGGAAGAAGACGCTCCAGAGGCGCGCACCCTCCTCGCCCACGAGCTTGGCGATCCGCCCCAGCGAATCGCGGTTGTAGCGGGTGACTGTGGTATTGATCTGCGTTTCCAGGCCGACCCGCGCGGCTTGCCGCAGGGCCGACATGGTGCGCTCAAATGAACCGGCCACCTGCCGGAAGCTATCGTGCGTCTCGGCGTCGGCGCCGTCCAGGCTCACCGCCATGCGCGATACGCCGCAATTGCGGATGCGCGTCACCGCCTCATCGGTCAGTAGGGGCGTCGCGCTGGGTGTCACGGTGGTCCGCAGTCCCAGCTTGACGCTCTCTTCCAGCAGGGCGAACAGATCCGGCCGCTTCAGGGGATCGCCGCCGGTAAACACCATCAGGGGATCGCCGAATTCGCGGATCTGCCGCAATAAGCGCCGGGACTCCTCATGAGTGAGCTCGTCCGGATCCCGTTCCGGCCGAGCCGAGGCCCGGCAGTGTTTGCAGGCCAGATCGCAGGCTTGCGTCGTTTCCCAGATGACGAGGAATGGAGATTGTGAGAAGTCCAGCACGTCCCCACTGTAAATTGGACACAATTGTCCAGTCTGTGACGGCGGTCACTGATCCGGCTTAAGAACGGCCGCAAGATGGGATCACGATGCAGCGAGAATCAGAACTCGGTCTCAGCCTCGGCGCGCAACGCCGCGGGATCGACAATCTCGATTTGCCGCTTCACGATGCGCACGATGCCCTCGGCCTGAAAGCGAGCCAGGTTGCGCGAAACCACTTCCCGCACGGTGCCCAGCCGCAGGGCCAACTCTTCGTGGGTCAGCGGGATCTGCGCCCCGCCCTCGACAGACTCCTGGGCGGCCTGCAGCAAAATGCCGGCCAGACGTTGCCGCACGCTGCCGAACGTCACGGCCTCGATCAAGCCGATCAACTGCCGCAGCCGCCGGCCTACCACGGCCAGCACCTTGATGGGCACCTCGGGATGCTGGCGGCAAAACCGCTGGAAATCGCCGATGTGCACAAGAAACGCCACGGTATCGCGCAGCGCCGTGACGGTGGCGGGGTTCATCCCGTTGTCGAACAACGGCACTTCGGCCACGCTGGAAGGCGCCGATTCCACGGTCAGCATGATCTCCCGTCCGGACGACGATGTTTTCGAGATCTTGACCGTGCCGGAGCCGATCAGGTAGAGGCCGTCGCAGGGCGTCCCCTCGTGAAAGAGGACATCCCCGGCTTTAAACTGTTTCTCCACCGCAAGCGCCGCGATCTGCTGGCGTTCCTCCGGCGTGAGTGTGGCAAACAACGACGTCGTGGCAAAGGTCTCGCGGCGGACCTGGGAGAGAGGTAAATCGGATGGCGTACGCAATCGGGTTTCAATGTACCGCATGCGGGCTATGCTCCTCAACCTGCCCCAACGACGCGATCCGCGGCTTGCATCGTCGTTACTACATCGAGCCTTTGTTTTGTACCGAATGCGTACTTTACGCGGCATCCCCTGTTTGCGTGGACGCATGCCCGAGCAATGCCATTGTGGAAGACGAACTGCAGCCCGGACAAGGCTGGACAGACCACGTACCGCTCTGGGCCATACACCCGGCGCTCAGAAAGATCAGACTAAACCCATGAACGACAAATACACATTCATCGACGACCTCCGCGCGCATGCGCCATTGCCCGACAACGGCATCCTGAGCCGGACCATCCAGAACGACGATCGCGCCAAGGTGATCCAGTTTTGCTTTGCCCCCGGTCAGGAGCTCTCGGCCCACACGGCGCCCATGCCGGCGATGCTCTATTTCATCAGCGGCGAGGGCACTCTGAAACTCGGTGACGACGTGATGGAGGTGAAGGAGGGCGGCTTCGCCTATATGACGCCGTTGCTGGAGCACGGCATCCACGCGCGCACCGAAGTGGTGATGTTGCTGGTGATGCTGAAGAATCCCGCCAAGTAGCCCGCAGGAGAGTTCCGGACTTTGATATCGTGTTGGCGCGAGCCATGACGAACCCGAAGCACGAACTCTACGCTCAGCGGTTGAACCGCTATGTGACGGCCATGAGAAACGGCAAGCCGGACCGTGTGCCCCTACGCCCGTTCGCCGCGGAATTCACGGCAACGTACGCGGGGTACACGGACCAGCAGGTGACGCACGATTACAGCCAGGCCTTCGACGCCGTGATCAAGACGTGCGCCGGCCTGGATTGGGACGCCGCCGTGCCCAACATGGTTTACGTCTGGACCGGCCTGACCCAGGCCTCGGACCTGCGTTATTACGCCATTCCGGGCATCGACGTGGATCCGAGTGTGGGCTTTCAATACCGGGAGCCGGCGCAGGATCAGGCATGGATGCTGCGCGAAGAGTACGACGAACTGATTGAAGATCCAGTCGGCTTCCTCTATCGCACATGGCTCCCGCGCGTCTCGGGGGAGCAGGCGCGCGGATCTTACCGCCGCGACGTGTCGCTGGTGAAGAGTACGTGGGCGATGGCCAACTACTTCAACGCGTTTGGACCGCAGATCCAGCGGATGAAGGACGAGACGGGCACGGTCTCCGCCATCTGCGGGATGCTGAAGGCGCCGATGGACGTGCTGGCCGATAAGCTGCGCGGCTACCTGGGGCTGGCCTTTGATCTGATGGAGATCCCTGACAAAGTGGAGGCGGCGTGCCGCGCCCTGATGCCGCATCTCGGCCACGTGGCGCTGACTTCGCTCGACCCGTGCCAGCAGATCCCAATCCCCATCTGGATGCACCGCGGCTGTGTCCCGTTTATCTCGCACGAGCATTTCAACAGCATCTACTGGCCCACACTCAAGCCGATCGTCGAGGCGATCTGGGCCAAGGGCAACCAGACCCTCTTCTACGCCGAGGGCAAGTGGGACGCGCACCTCGACGCCTTTGCGGAGTTGCCCGACGGCGCCATCATCTATCACATTGATCGCGGCGACTACAGATACGTCCACGAGAAACTGGGCGCCAAGTTCTGCCTGAGCGGCGGGGTGCCGAATACGCTGCTCGCCTTCGGAACCCCGGAGAAAGTCCGGGCGCATTGCAAGGACCTCATCGATACCTGCGGCAGCGCGGGCGGCTTCATCATGGATGCCAGCGCCATCATGCAGAACGACGCTACGGTGGAAAACGTACGCGCGATGACCGATTTCACGCGCGAATACGGCGTCTATTCGGGCGTCCCGTCGGTGGCGTCCCCGCCGCCCCCGGCTGCATGCCGGCCCCCGGCTCCGGTGTGGCCCATGGGCAAGGTGCCGCCCGGCGCCTGCATCGCATGGGAAGAAAAGCGCAGCGAACTGGCGGGCATCCCCGGTGACGCAGCTCTCTGCAAACGCATCTGGGAAGACGTGGACTCGTTGGCCTACTACTACATCTGGCACATGGTGCTCAGCTTTTAGCCGCTGCCCGCCAAATGAAACGGGGCTGGTTCTACTAGCGATCGTGCCGCCGGGCACTGCCCCGGCTGACTCCCCGCACCGGCCCCCCGCGATACAATAGGAACCAAACCCCATGAACAGCACGAACTCGTTCGGCACGGCGTCCGTTCTTCGCGTGAATGGCCGCGATTTCAAGATCCACAATCTGGGCGCCCTGGCCTCGGCGGGCTACAACCTCTCCCGCATCCCTTACTCCATCAAGGTCCTCCTCGAGAACCTTCTGCGCCAGGAAGACGGCGTCGTTGTCCGCAAGTCCGACATCGAGTATGTCGCCAAGTGGGATCCAGCCGGCGCCGCCGAAGAGATCCAATTCATGCCTGCTCGCGTGATCCTCCAGGACTTTACCGGCGTGCCTTGCGTTGTCGATCTCGCCGCCATGCGCGACGCTCTCTCCAAAATGGGCGCCGATGCCAGCAAGGCCAACCCGCTGATCCCCGTCGATCTGGTCATCGACCACTCCGTGCAGGTGGATGAGTTCGGCAACGCCCAGGCCTTTGAGAACAACGTCCTGCTGGAATACCAGCGCAACTCCGAGCGCTACTCCCTGCTGCGCTGGGCGCAGAAGGCATTTGCCAACTTCCGCGCTGTGCCGCCCGGCACCGGCATTGTCCACCAGGTCAATCTCGAATACCTCGCGCCCGTCGTCTTCACCAAGACCGAAGGCGATGAGACATTCGCCTACCCCGATACGGTGGTCGGTACGGACTCTCACACCACGATGATCAACGGCCTGGGGGTGGTCGGCTGGGGCGTGGGTGGGATTGAAGCCGAGGCCTGCATGCTGGGCCAGCCCGTCTCCATGCTGCTGCCCCAGGTGGTGGGCTTCAAGCTCACCGGCAGGATGGCCGAAGGCGTCACCGCCACCGATCTTGTCCTCACGGTAGTTCAGATGCTTCGCAAGAAGGGCGTCGTCGGCAAGTTCGTCGAGTTCTATGGCCCGGGCGTGCTGGCGCTACCTCTGGCCGATCGCGCCACTATCGCCAACATGGGGCCGGAATACGGCGCCACGATTGGCGTCTTCCCGGTGGACGAGCAGACCCTCACCTACCTCCGCATGTCCAACCGGCCTGCGGAGCTCATCGATCTGGTGGAGGCCTACTACAAGGCCCAGGGCATGTTCCTGACCGCTGATTCACCCGATCCGGTGTTCACCGATACGCTGGAGCTCGATCTCGGCTCCGTTGTTCCGTCCATGGCCGGCCCCAAGCGCCCGCAGGACCGCCTGACTCTCCCCGAGGTGAAGGGCAATTTTCTCGGCACGCTCACCGAAGCCAGGCGCGAGACGGAAGTGGTGAGCGACGGCGCGGTTGTCATCGCCGCCATCACCTCCTGCACCAACACCTCGAATCCGTCGGTCATGCTCGGCGCCGGCCTGGTGGCGAAGAAGGCCGTTGAAAAAGGACTCACGGTGAAACCCTGGGTGAAGACGTCGCTGGCCCCCGGCTCCAAGGTGGTCACCGATTACCTGAACCACGCCGGCCTCACGCCCTATCTGGATGCCCTGAAATTCAATCTGGTGGGCTATGGCTGCACAACGTGCATCGGCAACTCCGGCCCGCTCCCCGAACCCGTTGCCAAGGCCGTCGCGGAAAACAAACTCGTGGTGGCAAGCGTACTCTCCGGCAACCGCAACTTCGAGGGCCGCGTCAATCCGCAGGTGCGCGCCAACTACCTGGCCTCGCCTCCGCTGGTGGTGGCCTACGCCCTGGCCGGGCGTGTCGATATCGACCTCACCACCGAGCCGCTCGGCACAGGCAAGGACGGCGCCCCTGTCTATCTGAAAGACATATGGCCCACCACGGAGGAGGTCCGTCTGGCTGTCGAATCCAGCGTCCGCCCCGAGATGTTCGAACAGGAATACGGCAAGGTTTTTGAGGGCGATCTGATGTGGCAGTCCGTCAAGACGCCCACCGGCGCCACCTTCGCGTGGGACCCGAATTCCACCTACGTCAAGCACCCGCCCTACTTTGAGAACATGCGCGACCCCGCCGCGCCGCTCGAAGATTTCGGGGGCCTCCGCGTGCTGGCCATGCTGGGCGACTCCATCACCACCGATCACATTTCGCCCGCCGGCAACATCGCGAAGGATTCTCCGGCCGCGCGCTTCCTGATGGAACGTGGGGTCAAGCCGGCCGATTTCAACAGCTACGGCTCGCGCCGCGGCAACGACGACGTGATGGTCCGCGGGACTCTCGCCAACATCCGCCTTCGTAATGAACTCGTTCCCGGAGTGGAGGGCGGTTACACCACTACCACAGCGGGCGGCGAGAAGACCTCCATCTTCGACGCCTCCGCGCAGTACCTGGCCGCCGGCACGCCGCTGCTGATTGTCGCCGGCAAGGAATACGGATCCGGCTCCTCCCGCGACTGGGCCGCCAAGGGCGTCGCGCTGCTCGGCGTCAAGGTCGTCATCGCTGAAAGCTACGAGCGCATCCACCGTTCCAACCTGGTTGGAATGGGGGTGCTCCCGCTCGAATTCATTAACGGCGCCACGCGCCAGTCCCTCGGCCTGACCGGCTTTGAGACCTTCACGGTGGAGGGCGTTTCGGCCGCCATCGAGAGCGGCTCGAAGACAGTGACGGTGAAGGCCGGCGCGCTCACGTTCCAGGCGAAGGTGCGCATCGATACGCCGCGCGAGGTGGAATACTACCGCAGCGGCGGCATCATGCCCTACGTGCTGCGACAGTTGGCCAAGTAGATGATACGCACGGCAATCGCCGCGACGGCGCTGATTGTCGCGGCAGCCTCGGGCCTCGTGCTGAGCGGCCTTTCCGGCCCGGTTGAGTCTACGCCGCCCCCCAGCGCGGGCGCCTTCTATGTGCGCCTCGCGCTGCACATTGATGGCAAGCTCCGCGGCTACCACTACTGGGCGCGCAACGCCGGGGGCTGGATCGCGCACGCCCAGGCCAGTCCCGGCCGCCGGCCCGCCAGCCGGGAACTCCGCGACGGCAAGGGCGCGTTCATCCTCGTTAATGACATGGTCCGCGCCCGCTCGACATTCGATGGCGTCGAGCGTGGGCTGGATCCCTTCGGCACGCCCGAATCCGGCTGCACTCTCACCGCAGATGGACGCGCCATGAGCGGCCGGCGCGTTGGCGAGACCCGCATTGAGGGGCTGCGCGCCATCGTCTTCCAGAAGATGAACGGCACGCAGGAGCGGTGGACGGATTGGGCCACGCCCGAGCTTGGCTGTGTTGTGCTCCGCTCAGTGACCGAGTACCGCAGCAAACCGGACGAGCCCTGGCGCGTGGTGAGCCACCAGACGGCGGAAGGTCTGGAGGTGGGCGCCCATCCCGCCTGGATCTTCACTTTGACGCCGGATTACCGCGAGATGAGCCCAAAAGCGGTACTGATTGAACTGCTCCAGGACGCCTCAGGGCTACGCATCGATGCCGTGGAGAACTCGTATCAAACTAACGCTGCCCGCCGGAGAGATCCCGCCTATGCGGGCTCGACTTCTCCAGCGCCAGCCGCCACGAACTAGGCAGCCGGCTGGAAAAAACCGTCGCCAGGCGGTACTTCCAGTTCGGAATCACAAAGAGCTTCCCGCTCTGCAAGGCGTCGAGTGATTGGTTCACCACATACTCCGCCGGCATCCACAGCCACCGCGGGATCCGTGCGCGATCGACGCCCATCGTGTCGTGAAACTCCGTATAGGTGAAGCCGGGGCACAGCGCCTGGACCACCACCGGTGAGCGCAGGGCGTCCAGCTCAATCCGCAGGCCCTCGGTGAAATCGTTCATCCAACCCTTGGTGGCGCAATAGCTCACGTTGCCTGCGCTGCGGAAATAGGCCGCCACCGAGCTCACGTTGATGATGGCGCCCGCGCCGGCCTGGATCATCGCCGGGAGCACCGCGCGGGTCAACCGCATGGTGGCCAGCACGTGCACCTGCACCATATCCATCTGCCGGCCGTAGTCGGTCTCGTGAAATTTGCCCTGCGTGCCAAAGCCCGCGTTGTTTACCAGCAGCGCCACATCGCCGCGCTGGCGCAGCAAGAGAGCCAGTTGCTCGGTTTCGGTCGGGTCCGCCAGATCGCACGGATAGATCTCCGCCGCCTCGCCCAACGTCTGCCGCAGCACGTCCAATCGATCCGCCCTCCGCGCCACCAGCAGCACTCTGTAGCCCCGCGCGGACAGCCGCTGCGCAAACACAGTGCCCAGCCCGCTCGATGCCCCTGTGATGACGGCCAGCTTCTTTGTAAGTTCCATACTTCCGCCTGCTATCATCGCACTGATGGAAGCTCAGGCCCTCCACCTCCATTCCTATTTTCTGTTTCCGTTTTCCGTGGACAAGGAAGCGGTTACTCAGGATCACCAGCGAGTTTGGGGCGACAAGGAACACTGGATCGACGGACTGGATGAATGGATTGCCGATCATGGCCACGCGGCCGGTTCTCCCGTTGCCGGCAAGCTCGGCAAATGGCAGCGCGATGCCTTTCGCCGCTTTGATATGGACTCGTTCGCCTACCAGGATATGGTCTTTTTCCATCCCTTCGTGCGGCGCGTGTTCTTCGATACGGCCGATAGTTTCGTCCTGGAATCGGGTGAGGCCGAGAACAACCTGAAGGTCTACCAGATCCCGCTGATGCACCTCGGCGAGACCGGCCGGCAGCTCATCTTCGAGGCCGAGGACGCCCGCGGTCGCATGGCACGGGTCCGTGTGACGGATCTGCGCCTGTACCTGTTTGCCAACGGCATCGGCATCCTCTCAATCGGGGTTGAGGCCGAGCACATCCCCCTGGCCCACGCCCTGTGGATCAACGAGATGATGCGCAAGGTTTATCCCTCCAGCGGCCGCCAACTCCGCGAGGGCCGTACGCCCAGCCGTCTCGCGCTGAGACTGGAAGGCGGCGGTGAGCCGCAGGTTATCGTGGACGAAACGTTCGGCAAGTGCATGATGCGCGGGTACCTGCCCCCGCTCGCACGCACCATTACGGATCTCCTCTACTTCCTGAACTACACCACGCAGGAGTTTGAGCCCATTCTTGACGAGCGCATGATCGTCTACTCCTACCTCTCGGTGGATCCCACCACCGTCCCACCGGATTTCGACCAGAGCGAAGAGTACGAGACTCTGATGTCGCGCTTTCTCTACGTGGACCGCATCGGCGATGGTTACCGCTACGAGAGCGACTTCACCCGCGACGCGATGCGCCAGCAGGTCTACCGCCGCTGGGCCCACCAGGGCACGCTCTACGGCTTCACCAGCTACTCCAACGTCACGCTCGTGATGGGGCGCTTCAACTGCGACGAGCACCAACTCAGTGAGGGCTTTCTGGTCCACCGCATGTTCATGTCCCGCTACTATCTCACCGTGATTGTGGCGCTATTCTATCGTGCGACTCTGCTGGACTTCAGCGAGCGCACCGCTCTGGTCTCCCGCACGCTCTACAAGCGGTTCGGCGTAGCCAAGGTGACCGAGACCGATACCCGCCTGGTAGCCCGTCTCATGGCCGAGGTGCAGCTTTTTTCGAACTACTGGTTCTTCAGTGAGCTCGCCAACAAGGATGAAGAGCAGGAACATTTCGTCATGCAGTGCGCCGCCTACCGCCTGCACTCCATGAAGACCGAGATGGAGCAGGAGATCGAGAAACTGAATACCACGCTGGAGCGCATCTACCAGTTGCGCAGCACGGAATCCATCAACCGCCTGGCCATGTTGAGTATGATTCTCGGCGGCGGCGCAATGGTCACCGGTTTTTTCGGGATGAACTTCGAGAAGGGCTTCAAGAACGTCTTTTTCGACCCGCCTCCCGGCTGGGAGTGGATGCACCTCATCTCCATTGGCGTTGTCTCGTCCATCACTGTGGGGAGCATGCTCTTCGCTATCTTCCTGGTGACCCGCAACTGGCCCGATTACCGCGGCATTCTGATGCCCCAGCGCCCAAAGGAAAAAGAGGAGAGCCTGCGACGGACGATCGGGCAGAAGGAAGATGAGGACTGATCCGCTATTCCTTGAGAGCGCTCTCGTCGTACCAGGGACTTTGCAGATCGGCCATTTCGTGTTCCAGATGGAAGCCGGCGTGCTCCTTGAGGTCGAGGAAAAACTTCACGCGGTGCTGCGCGCTGTCGCGATAGATGCGCCCCTCCAATTCCTTACCTATCAGACTCTCGAGGTTTTTGAAAAACTGTGCGGGAAACACGAAGGTCGGGCGTTTTTGCATCTCCGCATCCGCTGCGGTGAGGACGTCGTGCGAGCGGCAATAGCACTTCACCACCCACACCATGCGGTCTTCCTCACCCAGCACGCGCGCCTCGGCATGGCGCAACTTGTGGAGGCGTCCAGCGCGCAGTTCGACGATGTCGTAGTCAGGGGCGGGCATAGTTTCGGCAGTCATGGTGATCCGTGGAGATTATATCCGATGTCCGTCCGGCTACTGCTGCCATCGCCCGGCGGACCACATTGCCGCCCCGGCGTCCGCTAAACTAAGAAAACACCCATGAAAGCCCACGTCTACGTCACGCCCAAGAGAACCGTCCTCGATCCGCAGGGTCAGACCATCGCCCGTGCTCTGAATGGGATGGGCCATCCGGAGATCCTGGGACTGCGTCAGGGTAAGTTTTTTGAGATCGAAATCGCGTCTGGTTTGGAGCGCGAGGCCGTGCTGGCCAACCTCGACAAGATTGCGGCCGAAGTCCTGTCCAATCCAGTGATCGAGGAATATCGCGTAGAAGTCCTGGATTAGCTGGAGCGCCACGCCAGTCGGTCCGTGCTACCTTAGCTACTCGGAGGATCGTGCCATGTGCGGAATTATCGGCTATATCGGCGGCAGAAAACCGGTGCCAATTCTGTTGGACGGATTGCGCCGCCTGGAGTATCGGGGTTACGATTCCGCCGGCCTGGCCGTCATCGATGATGACAACCGTCTGGAGTTACGCCGTGTATCTGGCAAACTGCACAACCTGGAGGAGGCGGTCCGCCTGTCGCCCATCGATGGCGCTTACGGTATCGGCCATACCCGATGGGCCACTCACGGCCGGCCAACCGAAGAGAACGCCCACCCGCATCGCGACTCGAAGGGCGACATCGTCGTCGTCCACAACGGCATCGTCGAAAACTATCTCGCGCTCAAAGCCGATCTAGAATCGAAGGGGCACACCTTCCAGACCGAGACGGACACGGAGATTATTCCGCATCTGATCGAAGATCTTTACAACGGCAATCTCGAAGAGGCCGTGCGGCAGGCCGTGAATCAGTTGCGCGGCGTCTTCGCCATCGCCGCCATTTCGCGAAAGGATCCCGGCAAGATCGTCGTTGCCCGCAACGGTCCTCCGGTTGTCGTCGGCCTCGGCGAAAACGAGTATTTCGTCGCCTCCGACGTGCCGGCCATCCTCAGTCACACGCGCGATGTCTTCTTTCTGCACGATGGCGATCTAGCCATCCTGACGCGGGACGGCGTGCAACTGATGGACCTGCAGGGCCGCCCCATCAAGCGCCAGGTTTCCCACATTCTGTGGGATCCCATCATGGCCGAGAAGGGCGGATACAAGCACTTCATGCTCAAGGAGATATTTGAGCAGCCGCGCGCCGTGCGCGATACGATACTCGGCCGCGTCGGGCAGGAGAGCGGGCGAGTCTTTCTGGATGAAATGCAGATCCAGCCAAAGGAGTTCGCCGCCTTCCAGAACGTGCGCATCGTCGCCTGCGGCACCTCGTGGCACGCCGCGCTGGCCGGCAAGTTCATGATCGAGCGGCTGGCCCGTGTGCCCGTCGAGGTGGATTACGGCAGCGAGTTCCGCTACCGCGATCCGATTCTCGGCCCCGAGACGCTCACAGTCCTCATCTCCCAATCCGGCGAGACCGCCGATACCCTTGCCGCCCAGCGCGAAGCGAAAGCGAAGGGCTCGCGCACACTCTCCATCTGCAACGTCATGGGTTCCATGATCTCTCGCGAGGCCGCCGGCACCCTGCTGACACACGCCGGGCCGGAGATCGGCGTCGCCTCCACCAAAGCATTCACCGGACAGTTGACCGCGCTCTTCATCCTGGCCATGTATCTGGGCCAGGTGCGCGGGCGCCTGACGCCGGCTGAGTCGCAAGACCTGGCGCAGGAGTTGCTCCGCATCCCCGCCAAGCTGGAGCACGTGCTGTCCGCCGACGCCCAGTACGACGAGCTGGTAAAGACCCTCTTCAAGTCCACGGACTTCCTCTACCTGGGCCGTGGCATCCACTATCCCATCGCGCTCGAAGGCGCGTTGAAGCTCAAGGAAATCTCCTACATCCACGCGGAAGGCTATCCGGCCGGGGAGATGAAGCACGGACCCAACGCGCTGATCGATGAGACTCTGCCAACGGTGGTTCTGGTCACAGCCGATCCCGAGGACGAGGGCAGCGTGCTGCGTTACGAAAAGACCCTGTCCAACATTCAGGAAGTGAAAGCCCGCGGGGGCAGAGTGCTCGCGATTGCCACCGAAGGCATGATGGATGTGGCCCGCTCGGCCGATCACGTCATCTGGGTGCCGCCGACGCGTGAGCTGCTGCTGCCGATCCTGGAAGTTGTGCCGCTCCAGTTGCTGGCCTATCACATCGCCGTGCGCCGCGGCTGCGATGTCGATCAACCCCGCAACCTGGCCAAGAGCGTCACCGTGGAGTAGCGATGAAGCAGGCCGTTCGCGATTTCGCCGTTCGCACTCATGGCAAGGGCCTGTATGAGTTCACCGGAGAGGTCGCGGCCTGGGTGCACCAACAGAGGCTCGCCACCGGGCTGCTGACCCTCTTCTGCCGCCACACCTCGGCATCCCTGGTGATCCAGGAGAATGCCGATCCCGATGTGCAGACCGATCTCGCCTGCGCCTTTGACCGCCTGGCGCCCGAAGATCGCCGGCTCTACATTCATACGATGGAGGGGCCTGATGACATGCCGGCCCACATCCGCAGCGTACTGTGCGGGGTGCAACTCTCCATCCCGCTCATCGCCGGCGGCCTGGCGCTGGGCGCCTGGCAGGGCATATACCTGTTTGAGCATAGGGCGTCGCCAGCCGGTCGGTCGCCGCGCATCTGCTCGGCGAGTGAGGCTGCCCAAGCTGATAGAATCCAATGAAAGCCTAATCCGCAGGAGTTCGCCAATGTCATTGACCCGCCGCAGTTTTCTTGCCACAGCCGCCCTCGCGGCCACTACCGAGATCGACGCGCAGACCGGCATGCCCATGCGCACCCTGGGCAAGACAGGCCAGAAGGTCTCTCTCTTGGCCTTTGGGGCCGGCAGCCGCTGGCTCGCCTACAAGGACCCGGAGAAGGGCTTGCCGGCGCTCGACCGCGCTCTCAAGGCGGGCATTAATTATGTAGACTCGGCGGCCAGCTACGGCGACGGCCAGAGTGAATCCTGGGTGGGCCAGTATCTCAAGACCAACAAGAAGACCTTCTTCCTGACCACGAAGCTGGGTGGCAAGCGCACTTACGACGACACCATGCGCATCTTCGAGCGCTCGTTGAAGAACTTCGGCTTGAGCCAGGTAGACCTGGTGCACATGCACGCGCTGGGCGAGCAGGACGACGTGGACAAGATCTTCGCCAAGGGCGGACAGTTGGAGGCCATGTACAAGCTGCGCGATCAGAAGATGGCGCGCTTCATCGGCGTCACCTGCCACCAGAATCCGCAGATGCTGGCCCAGGTGTTGGAGCGCGCCGATCTCGATTCCACGCAGATGGCCCTGAACATCGCGAAGATTGGCAACGCGGCTCCGTCCGACAAGCCAGGACAGGGCATGACCGGCGCCTCGGGCTTCGAGGCCGTGTGTATGCCGATTGCGCTGCGCAAGAAGATGGGTCTGACGGCAATGAAGGTCTTCGCCCAGGAGAAGCTCCTCGGCAAGGCGGCGCCGGAGATGCTGCTCCGCTACTCCATGACGCTGCCCGTCGCCGCAGCCGTGGTCGGGATGCCCGAACTGGCGCACATCGACTTCAACATCAAAACCGCCAAGGCCTTTCAGCCGCTCACGCCCGAAGAGATGAAGTCTCTTCCGGGTGGCGTGACGGCTCACATGCGCGCCGCCATCGACCACTTCTTCTCCGATCATGTGGATTGCTGAAGAGACGGTCCAGCGATTGGACCGTCCCGAGACCAGGCAGGAGTTGGCGCGCCTGGCAACGAGAGCCGCGCGCGCCGCCAGTGGCGAGGCCATCGAGATCCTGTGGGATGGCATGTGGATGCGCAAGGCCGAAGGCGTCTACTTCCCTGATCCCGATATCTTCCGCACGGCCAACCCACCCTGGGACCGTTGGTGCCACATGGCCGCCAAGTATCTTCGCGACGCAGAGGACTTCTGGTTCCACATCTACCGGCCGAAGCACGGTGATGTGGTCGTGGACATCGGCGCCGGCCGCGGCGAGGATGTCTATGCCTTCTCGCAGCAGGTGGGACCCATCGGCCACGTCTGGGCCATTGAGGCGCATCCCACCAGCTACACGATCTTGAGCCGCTTCTGCGAGCTGAACGGACTCAGCAACGTTACGGCTCTCAACATGGCATGCGTGGATACACCAACCACTCTGCACATCGAGACTCTGCCGGTGTGGGAGACAAATTTCGTGCGCGGCGGTATGGCCACGGCGACGAGCCACGAAATCGACGGCCTGCAATTCGACGCGCTGGCCAGCGAGCAGGGCATCGATCACATTGACTTTCTCAAGATGAACATCGAGGGGGCCGAGCGCTCCGCGCTGCCCGGCTGTGTGGAGGCGCTCAAGCGGACCAGCCATGTCTGCGTTGCCGCCCACGATTTTCGCGCTGCCCGTGGCGAGGGCGAGGATTTCCGCACGCTGGCCTTTGTCCGCGAGTTCCTCTCAGAGCTCGGATTTCAGCTTGAGACTCGCGATGACGACCCGCGCTACTACGTCCCTTATCTGGTGCACGGCTTCCGCGAACCGCAAGACTAGTCCGGGAGGTTAGTCGAGGATCTCCGCACCCAACGCGCGCAGCTTCGGTACCAGGTTCTCATAGCCGCGCTCGATCAAGGTTGTGTTGTGCAGTGTCGATACGCCCTCCGCCACCAGGGCGGCGATGACGTAAGAGAACCCTGCCCGCAAGTCCGGGATGTGGATTTCGGCGCCCCGCAGCGGCGTCGGCCCGACGATCACCGCGCTGTGCTTGTAGTTTCGCTGCCCGAACCGGCACTTCAATCCGCCCAGGCACTCGCGGTAGAGCTGGATCTGCGCGCCCATACTGTTGAGCGCCTCCACGTATCCGAAGCGCTGCTCGTACACCGTCTCATGGACGATGGAGACGCCCTGCGCCTGCGTGAGCGCAATGACGAATGGCTGCTGGTAGTCCGTTGTGAATCCCGGGTGGACGTCCGTCTCCAGCGCGGTGGACTTCAGCTTCTCGCCGGCGCGCCAGAACTCGATGCCGTCGTCGGCGACGCGGAAGTCCCCGCCGATCTGGCGGTACCGGTTGAGGAACGTCATCATATGTTCCTGCCGCGCATGGCGCACGAAGATCCGCCCGTTGGTGGCGATGGCCGCGCTGGCCCACGATGCTGCCTCCAGACGGTCCGGGATGGCGGTGTGGTCGTAGCCGCGCATGCGCTTGACGCCGACGATGGTGATGACGCGGTCCACGTCCACGCTGATGATGGCGCCCATTTTCTGGAGCACCATGATCAGGTCCATGATCTCCGGCTCCATGGCCGCGTTGGAAAGCTCAGTGACGCCTTCAGCGCGCACCGCCGCCAGAATCACCTGCTCGGTGGCGCCGACGCTGGGGTAATCGAGCTTGATCTTGTTGCCATGCAGCCTCTCACATGTCAGCTGGGCATTGCCGGTGGCGTCGTGCAGTTCCGCGCCCATATCCTGCAATGCGCGGAGATGGAAGTCCACCGGCCGGGTACCGATCTGGCAGCCGCCCAGCGAGGGCACGGGGGACTCGCCGAAGCGCGCCAGCATAGGGCCGCAGGTGAGGATCGGAATGCGGCTCTTGCCGGAGAACTCCTTCAGGACGCTGCGCTGCATGGGATGGAGGTTGGCGGTGGTGATCTCCAGCACGCCAGGCTCCGGCGACGACACCTCGCCGCCTAGGGCGGCAATGAGATCGCTGACGATGGCAACATCCACGATGCCCGCGACGTTGCGCAACGTGCAGCGCTCGTCGGTGAGCAGCGCCGCCACCATGATCTTGGGCAGGGCGTTCTTGGCGCCCTTCAGCGCCACCTCGCCCATCAGCGGCCTGCCGCCTCGCAGTA
Source organism: Paludibaculum sp. (assembly GCA_036504135.1). Lineage (GTDB taxonomy): Bacteria > Acidobacteriota > Terriglobia > Bryobacterales > Bryobacteraceae > Paludibaculum. The sequence continues at coordinate 368,537 of DASXVP010000014.1, read as the reverse complement.
TCATCTGGTCTGTCTCCAACGCACGCGCGGGTGCGGCCATCACTGGAACAGTTTCCGCTCCCGCCGCAGAATGGCCGGCGTATCGAGGTCGTCCAACGAAAATGCATCCTCTTCCGCCGGATCGGCCGAAGAGATGGGAGGCGGCGCCGGCGCCGAATCCGGGTGGCCGTCGTAGGGCTCGGATTCGAAATCGAGATCCAGCGTGACCTCTTCTTCACCCTCTTCTTCTGCCTGTTCCGGACTCGCCGGACGCCAGGCGAATTCAGGCTCTGCGAAGCCGAATGCCGGTTCCGCTTCCATTGCGGGCGCGGCCGCAAGGACGGTTGCAGCCACGGGCGTTGCCGCGAGAACCTGAGGGGCGCCCTGGCGTGAGCTCCGGACCTGAACTGTTTCGACGACTGGCATGTCATCGCGCTGGAAGCCCGTGGCGATGACCGTGATCTTCACCTCGTCATCAAGATCTTCATCTGGCACCAGGCCGAAGTTGATCTGTACGTCTTCGTTCCCGGTGGCCTGGCGGATCAGATTGCAGGCGTCGAACATCTGGCTGAGGGGCAGCTTGGAGGATGAGGTGATGTTGAGCAGTATGGCCTTGGCGCCACGGAGGCCGCCCTCCTCCAGAAGAGGGCACTCGATGGCGGCGCGGGCCGCCTCCACGGCCGCATTGGGGCCCTTTGCCGCGGCAGTGCCCATCATGGCGAAACCCATGCCGAGCATGATGGCGCGGACGTCGGCAAAGTCGCGGTTGATCAGGCCGGGCGTCGTGATGATGTCGCTGATGCCTTGAACGCCCTGCCGCAATACGTCGTCGGCCATGCGGAATGCTTCAAAGAAACTGGTGCCCGGCGGGACGAGGTCCACCAACCTGTCATTGGGGATGGAGATAACGCAGTCCACTGTGCTGTGAAGTTCGGCCAGGCCGCGCTCGGCCTGCTTCATGCGTCGAGGTCCTTCAAAGCTGAAGGGCTTTGTGACAACCGCCACCGTCAGCGCGTTCAGTTCCTTGGCCAGCGCCGCGATGACCGGCGCCGCGCCTGTGCCGGTGCCGCCGCCCAGGCCCGCGGCCACGAAGACCATGTCGGCCCCTTCGAGAACTTCAATAATCCGGTCTGTGTCTTCGAGTGCCGATTGCCGCCCGATCTCCGGATCCGAGCCCGCGCCGAGTCCGTGCGTGATGCGCGTGCCCAGCGCGACCTTGTTGGGGACCTTGGCAATGCGGAGAGCCTGCGCGTCGGTGTTCATCACATAGAACTCGACGCCCGTGAGGCCCGCCGAGATCATACGATTCACTGCGTTGGAGCCGCCGCCGCCCACGCCGACGACTTTGATGCGGGTGCCGCCCAGAGTCTCGTCCTGGATTTCGAACTTCAAATGATCGAGCTCAGCCATATGGTCCTTTCGAACAACCCGGCGCGCGCCAGGCCAATCTCTATTTTCGCGTAAACAGGCTCCAGAAGTTCGGGCCTCCGTGCTTATCTTTGCGTGTCTGCAAACGCGCGGAGTACATGGCCAGCCCGGCGGATGTGGTCCAGAGTGAATTCAGAAGTTCGTCCGGCCAATCGATGATGCCTCGCGGGACGGCCAGACGCGCGGGGCAGCCTAACGACTTTTCCGCCATTTCCACCATCCCTGTCAATTGCGCGCCGCCGCCGCAGAGCACGATGCCTTCGTGCAACTGCAGCTCACGCGCGTACATGACGCGGCCGCGCTCTACCAGTTCGAAGAGCTGGTCGGCGCGCGCTTCCAGGATCTCTATCAGGTCCCGCCGGTTGATTTCACGGCTGGGGCGTCCGGCCTCGGCGGGGCGCTCAATCAAGATGTTGTCGGCGGTCAGGCCGAGCAGCGCACACCCGTACTGGATCTTCAACAACTCGGCTTCGTCGTAGGAAAGCGCCTTGAGCTCGCCGAGATCCCGCGTGAAATGGTCGCCGCTGATGGGCATCCCGATGGCGGAGAGAGTGATGTCTCCGTCGTAGTGGATCAGGTTTGTGGAGTGCGCGCCGATGTCGAGCAGGGCAACTCCGCCGGCGCGCTCCTCCGGCAGGATGCTGGCGAACGAGGAAGCCATCGCTTCGAAAACGGTTTCTTCCACGCGTAGGTGAGCCTGATGCACCGCGCTGATGAGCGCCTGATGCTCCTGCAACGACGTGGTGACGAGCAGGGCGTGGGCCTCCAGGCGCTCGCATTCGATGTTGAGCGGATGCGGGATGGGGGTGCGGCCGTCTACGGTGAAGTCCTGCGGCAGCACCTGAAGCAGGAACCGGTCCTCATCCAGTCGTGCCCGCGCCGCGAGCTCGACGGCATAGCTCAGGTCGCCGCGCTCGATGGAACGTCTATGGCCGAACTCGTAGAGCCCGCGCCCCTGCTGGGAACGCACCTTGGGTCCGCCCACGCCCACCACCGCCGAGCCGATTTGCAGGCCGGACGCCTTTTCGGCCTGGCCGATTGCTTCCCGTACCGTGTCGGCGACGGCGGACTGATCCGCGATCTGGCCGCGATGCCATCCGCGCGACTGCACCTCCGAGGCCCCTTTGAATCGCAGGCATCCGTCCTCCAGCAGAAGCACCGTCACTCGCGTGAAGGCGCTGCCGATGTCCAGACCGACGGCAAGTTTGGGTTTACTGGCCACTTCTACTTCCTGGGTTCCAGTAGCGGGGTCACTGCGCTAATGCGGTTCTTCATGCTGACATCCAGAATGGCGCGGGGTGCGAGCTTGTCCCGGATGCCTTCGAAGTAGCGCAGGAAAGTGGCTACTCGCTGCTGGAAGCTCTCGTTGCCTAAGATCAGGATAACCTGCTGATCCTGGATCTGATAGGTGATGCGTAGATTTTCGGGATCGCTGACGTCCACTTCCTGGATGTGCTCGCGGGAGTCCTTCAGCTCTTCCAGCACCTGCTGCATGCGAAGGACGCGCCGGCGACGGTGCTCCACGTCTTCCCGTTCGCGGACGCCGATCAGCAACGGCATGTTGTGAGGAATGGGTCCGTTCACCTGCAGCAGGAAGCCCTCGGCATCGATCAGCATCGGCTTGTAGTTGACAGGATTGTCGAAGTCGCCCGAGATGGAAGCGGCCACCTGAACGATGGCTACGGGTTGGCGTTCTTCAATCTCCACGTCCAGCCGGTTGGGCCAGATGCGGCGTACGCTGGCGTCGCGCACCCACTCCACGCGCCGCAGGGCGATACGCCGCTTTTCGGGATCAACATCGGCGAGACTGCGTCCTCGATCCGCCTGGAAGACTCGCAGGACGGCCGGCTTGGAGGCGTTCTTCACGCCCCGTACGGCGATGCTGTCGTCATTGCCGCGGTAGCTCTCTTCGGGTATCCGGAAGCGGGCGTCGGCAGAGAGGAACTGCTCGCCCTGGAGCAGCGCGAATGCCACACCGAAAACAACCATCACCAGGCCGAAGGTCCATCCGGTGAACGACAGTGCGCGGCGCACGGTCTCTTTCGAGACTGGGGATCGCTCATCCTGGTTGGTGTCCGGGTCCTCGCTCAACTCCAGCTTCTTCTTTCTAGCCATCGCTACTCTCTCCTCAACTCATTCAGCAGGCGCGGCCCCATCTGTGTGACGCTGCCTGCGCCAAGCGTCAACACCAGATCGCCCGGCAGCAGTTGCCGTGCTAACTCTTCGGCTGCTCCGGCCAGGGCGCAGTCTGCATGGCCGGTCGCGCGGATGCGCTCCACTAGCGCCGAGGCGGTAACGCCTTCGATCGGCAGTTCGCTGGCTGGATAGATCTCCATGACGCGCACGGCGTCGGCATCGCCAAAGGCCCCGGCAAATTCGTCCATCAGGAGCTGTGTGCGGGTGTAACGATGCGGCTGGAACAGCACCACCAGGCGCTTGGGCTGCATCAGTCGCAGGGCTGCCAGAGTGGCACGCACTTCGGTGGGGTGATGCCCATAGTCATCGATCACCGTGACGCCCGCAGCCGTGCCCTTGAGTTCCATGCGGCGGCCAGTGCCCCGGTACCGCGCCAGCCCGGCACGGACCTTTTCCAGCGGGACCTCGAGTTCCAGCATGGCGGCGGCGACGGCGGTGGCGTTGAGTACGTTATGCGCACCTAGGACGTGCAGGTGGAATTCACCCAGCTCTTCTGCTCCGCGAGCCAACTGGAATGTGCTGCCGGCCGCGCCGCTGCGGGCATCGTGGATCCGCAGGTCGGCGCCGGAGGTCTGCCCATAGCGGATCAACCTGCGCCTCATGCGCGGCAGCAGGGCGCGCACCTCCGGATCGTCGATACACACGATGGCCGCTCCGTACCAGGCCACTTTGTTGGCGAAGCGGACGAAGGCGTTCTGGACGTTTTCGAAGGTCTTGTAGTAGTCGAGATGCTCGCGGTCGATGTTGGTGATCACGCTCAGGACGGGTGCCAGTTCCAGGAAGGATCCGTCGCTCTCGTCGCACTCCGTGATCAACAGATCGCCGCCTAGACGGGCATTGGAGCCGCCCAGGAAGGGCACCAGCGTGCCGATGAAGACGGTAGGGTCCTGGCCTGCCTCCAGCGCGACGCAGGCCGCCATGGAACTGCTGGTGGTCTTGCCGTGGCTGCCACCAAAGGCCACACCGCGGCGGCTGCGCATCAACTCTGCCAGCAGTTCACCGCGAAGGACGACAGGTAGGCCGCGGCTGCGCGCCTCGATGAGCTCCGGGTTGTCGTCCTTCACGGCTGAGGTGACGATGACGGCAGCGGCTCCGGCGGGGACATTGGACGCGTCGTGGCCCTCGGTGATCCGGATGCCGAGGGTCTCCAGGCGCTGGGTGACCGCCGAGAGTTTGACGTCCGAGCCGGTGACGGGGCAGCCGAGAGCATGGTAGATCTCGGCCAGGCCGCTCATGCCGATGCCGCCGATTCCGGTGAAGTGCAATGCCTGCCGCTGCAAAAACATTCGTACCTGTTATTGTTTCACGCCTTGCGGCGAATTCCATAGCCGATCAGCAGTTCGGCTGCTCTATGTGCCGCGCCGGGCCGGGCCGCGGTGCGCGCGGCGGCGCTCATGCGAGTCCGTTGATCCGGATCAGTGGCCAGCTCCCGCACGGTCTCGAAGAACCGCGCGCCGTTCCAATCCTTTTCCAAAATCATGCGAGCCGCGCCCGCCCGCTCCATGGCTTGGGCGTTGTAGCGCTGGTGATCGTCGGCGGCGAAAGGGAAGGGCACCAGGATGGACGGCTTACCTGCCGCGGCCAGCTCGCTGACCGCGCCGGCGCCGGAGCGGCTGACCACCAGATCAGCCGCTGCGTAGGCGGCGGGCATGTCCTGGATGAAGGGGACCACATCGCCATCGAGCCCGGATTCATTGAACTCGCGCAGTAGTTCGTGATGCTCGGCAGCTCCACATTGGAGTACGAGGCGCACCGGCAGGCTGGAGTCACGAAAGGCGGGCCAGCTCTCCCTGGCGGCGAGGTTGAGCGCGCGCGAGCCGCGACTGCCGCCGGTGATGAGCACAGAGAAGCGGGAGCCGGCCGGGCGGTCCGGAATATCGAAGAACTCCTGCCGGACGGGCAGACCGGTGAGCTCGGTGCGGCCCGGAGGAAAGTAGTGCCGGGATTCGTCGAAGCTGATCAACGCCTTTTCGACGCGCCCCGCCATCTGCCGGGTCACCATGCCGGGCAGGGCGTTGGGCTCCATCGAGACGATTGGGATGCGCGAAAGCGACGCAGCCATCATCACCGGCGCCGCGACGTAGCCGCCCATGGAGAAGACCGCCGCCGCACGGCTGCGGCGTAGGATGCCGAGGCACTTCCAGATGCTACCCGGCAACAGGACAAAGGTACGCAAAGTTTGCTGCCAGCCGACGCGCTGGAGGCCGCCGATTTCGATCCACTCGATGGCGAAGCCCGCGCGGGGGACGAGGGTGGCCTCCATGCCCCGGCGCGTGCCGATGAAGAGGACGTCGTGGCCGATGCGGCGCAGTTCGGACGCCACAGCCAGCGACGGAATCACGTGGCCGCCAGTGCCTCCTCCTGCCATCACAAAAAGCGTTGGATTATCCTCCTCCAAATGAGCTTAGGACGCGCGGTCGCTCACGCTCATCAGCAGGCCCAGCGTGGACAGTGTGCAGATCAGCGCGCTTCCGCCGAAGCTGATCAACGGCAAAGGGATGCCCTTGGTGGGCGCCATATCGAGCACCACACTCATGTTGAACAGCGCCTGCGTGGTGATCACCGCCACGCAGCCGAGCGCGATGTAACGACCGAAGGCATCCTGGGTGGTCCAGTAGAGACGGATGCCGCGCCAAAAGATGAACATATAACCCGAGAGCAGCAGGACGCAGCCGACGAGGCCGGTCTCCTCGCCCACGATGCCAAAGATGAAATCGGTGTGCGCCTCGGGGAGAAATCCCAGCTTCTGATCGGAGAGTCCCAACCCGACCCCGGTCAGGCCTCCGCTGCCGACCGCGATTTTGCCCTGGATGGCCTGGTGGCCGGCATCGCGCGCGGCGCGGCTGGAAGCCATCTGCTCGGCAACCCAGTGGAGCCTCGGGTTTTCGTTGACGGTCTTCTCGGTGATTCCGATGAAGGCCAGGACGCGGAAAAGGCGGTAGGGTTTCTGGAGGATGAAGCCGACTCCGAGCAGTGCCGCCAGAGCCAGGGCCAGATAGAAGTATTTCCTTTCGATGCCGGCGACGTAGAAGATCACCACGGCCGGAGCCAGGAGCACCGCCGCGGTGCCGAGGTCACCGAACCCGACCAGCAGCGTCAACACGCCAACAACCAACGCAGTGGGCCGCAGCGTGTACTTGTCGTTGAGGTTGGCTTCGCGCCGGGCGACGAACCAGGCGAGGAAGAGGATCAGCACTGGCTTGGCCAGTTCGCTGGGCTGGAACTGGCCGACGCCAGGGATTCGATACCAGCGGTGGGCGCGCGGGTCGGCAGCGATGACACCGATCAGAAGCATGATGGTAATGCCCATCGGAGCGAGCACAAAGAGGGGATGTTGCAGCTTCTTGTAGTCCAGCCGCTTGAGCAGAATCATGGACGCGATGCCGAGCAGAGCGAAGCCCAACTGTTTGGCGGCGAACTCCCAATGCTCTTTATGGTAGTGCACCTCGGCCACCACGGAGGAGGCGCTGTAGACCATCACCAGCCCGAACAGCAGGATGAGCAGGGCGGCGGTATAGAGTTGCCAATCGGTGCGAATCTTTGTGGAAGTCATACCTGCTCCTCGCTCAGACTGCTGACGATTTCCTTGAAGGCCCGGCCGCGCTGTTCGTAGCCGGTGAATTGATCGAAGCTGGCGCAGGCGGGCGCCAGCAGTACGGTGTCGCCGGGTTGCGCTCCGGCGCGCGCCAGCATAATTGCCGTGCGCAGATCGCCGCAGCGCTCCATGCGCACGCAGCCGCTCAGGTGGCTTTCGATCTTGTCCGCCGCCGCGCCGATCAGCAGCACTGCTTTGGCGCGGCTGTGGAGGAGGGCGCGCAGCGTGGTGTAATCGCTGTTCTTATCCTTTCCGCCGAGGATCACCCAGAGGCCGCTGTCGAACGATTCCAGCGCCTTGATTGTCGCGTCGACGTTGGTGGCTTTGGAATCGTTGTAGTAGCTGACACCGTTCAGAGTGCGGACGAATTCGATGCGGTGTTCGACGCCTGGAAAGGAGCGAACGCCGGCGGCGATAGCCGTGAGCGATGCCCCGGCCAATTGAGCGGCGCACGCGGCGGCCAGGATATTCTCCACGTTGTGCCGGCCGCGCAGGCTGATCTCGCTGACGTCGAGGAACGGCTCGCCGTAGGCCAGGAGCCTGCCGGATTCGCACCACACGCCCGGGTGGACGGACGCGCCGGCATGGAACCAGCGGACCTGCGCGGGGGTGAGCGCGGCGTACTCCACGGTGGTTTCGTTTTCAGCGTTCAGCACGGCGTAGTCGTCCGCTGTCTGGTTGCGGAAGATCCGCGCCTTGGCCGCGGCGTAGCGTTCCATGTCGCCGTGTCGATCGAGGTGATCCGGAGTGAGGTTGAGCGCGACGGCGATCCGGACGTGCAGCGTTTCCGTGGTTTCGAGCTGGAAGCTGGACAGCTCCAGGACGTTCCACTGATCGTCGCGCGAGGCGGCGACCATCTCCGCGAGCGGGGTGCCGATATTTCCGCCTACTTGCGCGGGGATGCCGGCGGTTTGCAGCAGATGCCCGGTCAGCGCGGTAGTGGTGGTCTTGCCGTTGGCGCCGGTGATGCCGAGGATGGGGCCGCGCAGGAACCAACTGGCGGCCTCCACGTCGCCGACGACGTGAACGCCGTGGAAGATCGCCTGATCCGGCGGCACGCCGGGTGAGAGGACGGCGAGCTCGCAACCGGCGAGGGCCTCCGGCGATTGTGGGACGAAATCGAAATCGAGCGCGCCCAGCTCGCCGCGCGGCTTCTGATCCGAGACGCGCACGATGGCGCCGTGCTCGCGGAGCAGCGCAGCCACGGCCCGGCCTGACTTGGCCATGCCGAACACCGTGATGTGTCTGCCGTTGACGTCCATGGCTGGTTATCGCAACTTCAACGTGGTGAGCGCAAACAGCGCCATCACCAGGCCCGCAATCCAGAAACGCACGACCACCTGCGTCTCGTTCCAGCCCTTTTTTTCGAAGTGGTGGTGGAGAGGCGCCATCAGAAACACGCGCTTGCCCGTTGACTTGAAGCTCGCCACCTGGATGACGACGCTGAGCAGCTCGATGACGTAGACGCCGCCGATAAACAGCAGCAGCACCTCCTGCTTGAGCAGCACGGCCACGACACCCATGCTGCCGCCGAGGGCGAGAGCGCCCACGTCGCCCATGAACATTTCGGCGGGATGGGCATTGAACCAGAGGAAGCCGATGGAGGCGCCGGTAAGGGAGGCGCAGAAAATGGTGAGCTCCGCCGATCCGGCCAGACGAGTGAGGCCGAGATAGTTGGCGAATTGAGCGTGGCCGCTGACATAGCTGAGGACTGTCATCGCGCCGGAAGCAATGACCATCAGGCCAATGGCGAGCCCGTCCAGGCCGTCGGTGAGATTGACGGCGTTTGACGAGCCGACGATCACCAGCCATAAGAAGAGGAAGAAGAGCACGAAGGCCAGCGGGTAAGTCCACGGTGTGGCGAGCAGGGAGTTGATCAACAGGCTGGGGCGATAGTTCTTGAAGAACGGCACGTTGATCGCCATGTCGTACATCCCTTTGCTGTGCAGCACCAGCAGCCAGATGCCGATCAGAACCATGGCGGCGATCTGGAACAGCATCTTCTGTCTGGCGGTGAGGCCCAGGCTGCGCGACTTTTTCACTTTGGAGTAGTCGTCGACGAAACCAATGAAGCCGTAGGCCACGAGGCTGAAGAGCGCCACCCAGACGTAGGGATTCTGCAGGTTGGTGAACAGTAGTGTGGGAATGATCACGCTGGCGAGAATCAGGAGACCGCCCATGGTGGGCGTGCCCTTCTTGCTCAGATGGGACTCCGGCCCGTCGCTGCGGATCTGCTGGCCGATCTGCATCTGCTGCATTTTGCGGATGAACCACGGCCCGGCCAGCACCGCAATCAGGAAAGCGGTGATGCTTGCCGCGAGAGTGCGAAACGTCACGAAGCCGAAGATGCGGAACGGCGAGAAGTGCGGAAAGAGGGTTTCGAAGAAGAGCCAGTAAAGCATGGCTAGTTGAGGAACGCCTCCAACGCCTGCTCAACGCGGGTGCCGCGCGAGCCTTTGAATAGCAGAGCGTCGCCCTCACAGGCGATGGACTTCACAAAGCGGCCGGCGTCCGCGGGTTGATCGAAGAAGTGCCCGGCGCCGGCAGCGAGGCCTTCTTGGAGGGCAGCTTCGGTGATCAGTTCGGCCGCGCCGTGAATTCCAATGACAACGGACATCCCGCATTGCGCGGCGTAGCGGCCCACTTCGCGATGCAGGTCCGCGGACCAGGAGCCAAGCTCCAACATCTCGCCCAATACAGCGATGCGGCGCCGGGCGGGCGTTGCGGCCAGCAGGTCCAGCATCATCATGGCCGCCTCGGGGTTGGAGTTATAGCAGTCGTCCCAGATCACCATGCCGCCGCGCTCGATGCGGCTCAGCCGGTTCTTTGGCGGCGCCAGCGATGCGATGGTGTCGCGCAGCCCCTTTAAATCCATACCGAGTGTCTTTGCCACCGCCAGCGCGGCCAGTGCGGCCATGACGCCGCCCTTTGCCGGCAGTGGACAAAAAAAAGAGCCCACGTCCGCGACTTCAAAATTGGAACCAGCCGAATCGTATTGAACCCGTTCGGCGCGGACGTGGGCTGCCTCGGAAAAACCGTAGAAAATCGTTTGGCCTGGATGGACCGCGGCGAATTCGCGCACTCGTGCGTCGTCGGCATTGAGGATCGCCGTGCCATCGGGCGGCAGCGATTCGATGAGCTCCCGCTTGGCCAACGCAATGGCGTCCCTGGAGCCGAGATGCTCAATGTGCGCCGAGCCGGCATTGGTGACGACACCGATATCGGGACGCGCGATCTTCGCCAGGTCCCGGATCTCTCCGGCATGGTTCATGCCCAGTTCCACGACCCCCACCTCCGCGTCGTCGGCGAGGTTGAGCAGCGTTAGCGGGACGCCGTAGTGGTTGTTGTAGTTGCCGGCCGTCTTGCCCGTGCGAAAGGAGTGGGCGAGCACGGCGGCGCAGGCATCCTTGGTTGTGGTCTTGCCGGCGCTGCCGGTGATGCCGACGATGCGGCCGCCCCACCGTTCGCGTTGCGTTCGGGCCGTCTGCTGGAGCCACTCCAGGACATCGGGCGTGACGAGCTGCGGGCCGACGCCGGGCGTTTCGCGTTCCACCACCGCGGCGGCCGCACCTTTGGAGAAGGCGTCCGCGATGTAATCATGCGCGTCGTGGTTGGGTCCGCGCAGAGCGGCAAACAGCGCGCCCGGCGCGAGAGTGCGCGTGTCGATGCTGACTGAAGTGCAAAGCGCGCCGGCGACCTGAAGAGTCATGGACGCACCTCCGGGCCGGGGTAGCCGCAGGCGCGCAGGAGGCGACGGGCCACTTCGCGGTCGTCGAAGGCGATGGTGCGATCTTTGAGCACCTGATAGGTTTCGTGACCCTTTCCCGCGATCAGCACGACGTCGCCCGGGCCGGCTTCGTTGAGGATGATCTCGATGGCCTTCTCGCGGTCCCGTTCCACGGCGTGGCGGGTGTCACTGCGGCGCACACCGACCAGCGCGTCGTTGATGATCATCAGCGGATCTTCACTGCGCGGGTTGTCGCTGGTGACGACGACGAAATCGCTGGCCTCGGCCGCGGCCTGACCCATCATCGGGCGCTTGGCGCGGTCGCGATCGCCACCGCAGCCAAAGAGGGTGAGGACACGTTTCGGCTTGAGGGCGCGGGCCACGGCGATGGTGTTGCGCAGGGCATCGTCGGTGTGTGCGTAGTCCACGACAACCAGAAACGGCTGGCCCTCGTCGATGCGCTCGAAGCGGCCCGGGACAGCGTCGCACGAGGCCAGGCCGGCGGCGGCTTCTTCGGCGCCGAGGCCCACGCTGAGGCCTGCGCCGAAGGCGCCCAGCAGGTTGTAGACGTTGATGAGTCCGCACAGCTTGGATTCGATGCGGCTGCGGCCACCCGGATAGAGCACGTCGAAGCGCAGGCCGTGGAAGCCCGCCTCGATCTTCTCCGCCCTCAGATCGGCGCCGTTCTTCAGACCGTAGCGCAGCAGCGTCGTGCTTTTGGAGGTGCGCAGACGGCGGCCCCACTCATCGTCGCAGTTGATGATGGCGTACTTCGGGGGCGGGCCCCCGGCTCCATCGAACAGGGACTGCTTGGCCGCGAAGTACTCTTCCATGGAGCCGTGAAAATCAAGGTGATCGCGGGTGAGATTCGTGAAAACGGCCGTGTGGAAAGTGAGCCCCCACACGCGGCGCAGCGCCAGAGCGTGGGATGACACTTCGAACGTGAAATTCTGCCCGCCCGCGTCGCGCACCTCGCCCATCAGGCGCATGAGATCCAGTGAATCCGGCGTCGTGTTGACGGCCACCTGTTCGCGTCCGGCAATGCGATAGACGATGGTGCCCACCATGCCTGTGACGCGGCCGGCGTGGCGCAGCATGGCATCGGTGCAGAACGCGGTTGTGGTTTTGCCGTTGGTCCCGGTGACGCCGATGAGATCCAGCGCCGCGTCCGGTGCTCCGTAGAGGCGGCGGCTCATCAGTGACATCGCCTGGCGGCCGTGCTCCACATGAAGCCACGGACCGGTGAAGCCATCCGGTGCTGGAGATTCCGAGACGACGGCCACGGCGCCCCGCTCCATTGCCTGCATGGCGAACGCATTGCCATCCGCCTTGGCTCCGGCGAAGGCGCAGAACACGACGCCCGGCTGGGCACGGCGCGAATCGTACTCGAGTCCGGACACACTGAGGGCCGCCCATGCTGCCGGCAGCGGCGCATGGAGCGGGATGTCCTCAATGAGTTCGGCGAGTGTCATTGCGGTGTGGCAAACTCCACATGGATGGAAGCGCCGGCGGGCAGGACCGTGCCGGCCGCCGGGGCTTGGTTCCTGGCGACGCCGCGTCCCTTAGTTTGTACCTGCAAGCCCAGCGCGGCGGACTCGCGCAGAACGTCCAGCATCGCCTTGCCGCGGAAGTCAGGTACCGTGGGGCCAATCAACAGGCCGGCCGACATCTGAGGCTGCGGCTTTTCCTTCGGCTGGGGAATCGCTTTGGCTATCCGGTTTTCGGGAAGCTCATTTACTTCCAGAATCTTCGGCTGCGGCGGGGCGACCTCCTTTTCCGGCTCATCCTTGGGAACCTGAAGCACGCGCAAGGCCGTGGCGGCCACTTTGCTGAAGACGGGCGCGGAAGCGATGCCGCCCTGCTTCGGTGTGCGGTTGAGCGTGACGACGACGACGACCCGCGGGTCGGTCACTGGGGCGAAACCGATGAACGAGGAGTTGTGCTTGTTCTGCCAGGCCCCATTTTCAAAGATTTCGGCGGAGCCGGTCTTGCCGCCGCTGGAGTAACCGGGCACGGCGGCCCGCCTGCCCGTGCCTTCCAGGACAACCTGCTGCATAATGCGCCGGATGCGGAAGGCCGTCTCGGCGCGCAGTACGCGTTCGGGCTTCTTGATATCCAGGGCAACCTCTTCGAGCTTGCCATCGGCGCGGGGCCGGGTCTTCTTCATGATCAGGTGCGGCTGCACGATCAATCCGCCGTTGGCGATGACGGCCACGGCGCGGGCGAGTTGGACGGAGGTTGCTCCGACCTCATGCCCGAAGGCGATGTATTCATGCGAAGTGGGCGACCAGCAGTAGTTGTCCTTCGGTCCCCGGCACTCCAGGTGGCGCAGCATGCCGCGCGATTCGGCCGGCAGTTCGATGCCTGTCTTGTCCCCGATCCCGAACTTTTTCAGATACTCGTACAGCATCCTGGGACCCATGCGGATGGAGATCTTGGCGACACCGATGTTAGAGGATTTGATCAGTACCCCCGCTGTGTCCATCGCGCCCATGCGGTGGACGTCGTGAATGGCTTTGCGGCCAGGGCGCGCAAATGCGCCGTTTTCGCAGAAGATCGGGGTAGTTTCGGTGAACTCACCCGAATCGATGCCCATGGTGACGGTGATCATCTTCATCACGCTCCCGGGCTCACACGGGATCTGAACGGCAGTGTTGGAGCGGCGCGCTTTGGCCTCCTCCAGCGTGGGGCGCTCGTTGCGCGGGTCGAAATTCGGATAATTGGCCAGCGCCAGCACTTCGCCGTTGCGGGGATCGAGGACGACGACACTGCCGGATTCCGCGCCTGCATCTTTGACGCCTTCGGCCAGGAACTGCTCCACGTCGTTCTGGATAACGCGGTGCATGGCCAGGGTGAAGTTCTCGCCCTGCGTGCTGTCCTCGCTCACCCAGCGAATGTATTGATCCATCTGTGCGCCGGTGAGCACCAGCATCTTGCCGGGCTTGCCCTTGAGCGTATCATTCAGCTTCTGTTCCAGGCCGGAGTTGCCGTTTCCTTCGGAATCGAGGCTGCCGACGATGTGGGCGCCGACGGAGCCGGCCGGGTACTCGCGGCGTGAATCGCGGATGATCTCCAACGGGAATGTGGCCGTGAGGTATTTCAGCCGGTCCTTCTCCTCCGGCGTCAGGTGCCGCTTGAGACTCAGGTAGCCGCGGCCGCGGGCCCTGGCAGCGCCACGTTCCTGGTAGTCCTTCAGCGTGGCCTTGAGTTCTTCGGGGTTGAGGCCCAAAGCCGGCGCGACCACGCGTGCGAAGAACTCAGCGTCCTTGATCCGTTGTGGATTGACGACGGCGGATTCGGTGCGGATGCTGATCGCGAGTGGCGTCTCGGTGCGGTCGAGAATTTCGCCACGATCGGCCGGCAGCGGGAACTGGTGCTGGTGTTGCGACTTGGCGGTCTTCTGGAAATCCTCGTGTTTGTATACCTGAAGGTAGACGAGACGGCCGGTAATGCAGAGAGCCCAAAGTAGAGCGAGGCGGCCTACAATCAGGACGCGCCTCACCGCTTGCGCGTTCACGGGTCGTTCCATGGAACTCTATCTCCCGGATGCCGTCTACGGCTTGCGCAGGGACGCCACGGTGCCTTGCGCTGGCGCTGCGTAGATCACAGCGGCTGCGGTTGGGTTGTGGAAGTTCGGCCCGGCCCAGACATCGAGCTGCTGCGGATTCAACAATTCCGCCTCGCGCGAACGCACCTGGCGAAGTTCATTGATCAACTGCTCGCGCTCGGTGTTGAGCTGGCCGATCTGGCGGCTGGCGAGGAGGCTGAATCCGCCAGGCATCAGGAGCGCGATGAGCATGATGCTGGCCAGCATGACGCCACCGGCCATGCCGGCGCTCCGCAGCCAGTCTTTGTTGTCTACAAGCCGGATTACCGTGGAGTTGTCGATGGACTTCACGAAGACATGGATGTCTTCCTTGGGCAGCGTGCGCAGCCGGAAATCCGTCCCGTTGCCATTCCTCGACGCCGCGCGCCCCTCCGGACTGCCCGCCGCCAGCCAATCGAACAATGCCGCCAAACTCGTCATGACTCGATGCCTCGCTCTCCGTACCTATTCAGCAGTGATTCGTTCCAGCGCCCGCAGCACCGCACTGCGTGATGCCGAATTCCGTCTCGTCTCTTCTTCCGTAGGCTTGACCACATGCTTGGTCAAGATCCTGGCCTCGCCTCTTTGGCCGAGTGCCCGAAATGCCGTTTTCACCTTGCGGTCATCCAGCGATTGAAACGCGATAACCACAAAGCGCCCGCCGGGATTGAGATGCCGCGGAGCCTGCTCCAGCAGGGCATCCAACTCCCCGATCTCGTCGTTCACCGCCATGCGAAGAGCCTGAAAAACCCGCGTCGCCGGGTGAATTTTTCCGGTACGGGGCACGCAGGACGCCACAACCTGCGCCAGTTGCGCAGTGTCTGTCATCGGACGTGCCCTGACCAGTGCCCGGGCTATTTTTTCCGCTAGGTTTCTCCTTTCTTCTGCTAGTGACATAAACAAATCCGCTAATTCCCGTTCCGTGGCGCGGTTCACCAGATCCCACGCCGTCAGCTCCTGGCTGCGATCCATGCGCATGTCGATCGGGCCGTTCTGCTGCAACGAAAATCCGCGCTCGCCGGTGGTGAGCTGCATCCTGGAAACGCCGAGGTCTGCCAGAATCCCATCCACCGCGTTCACACCCAAATCCTTCAACGTGGCTGCCAGCGACGAAAAGGCGCTGTGCCGAAACGTAATCCGGTCCGCGCACTCCGCCGCATTCGCCTCGGCCAGCGCCAGTGATTCCTTGTCGCGGTCGAACGAGTAAACCCGCCCCGAGGTCAACTTCCTGGCGATGGCCAGCGTATGATTGCCAAGTCCGGCCGTTGCATCGATATAGAAACCGTCGGGCCGAATCGCCAGATACTCCAGCGACTCTTTGAGCATCACGGGATAGTGCGCCATGGGTCATCTCAGTTTCGTGCCGCGACGCAACAGTTCTTCTTCCACTCCGCTCTTGGCCGGAGCGTTCCTGGCCTGCATCGCTTCGAAGTCCGCGATGGTCCAGAATGTGATAACGTCTTCGTGAAAGCGGAGTTGCACAGCCTGGTCTTCCAGCTTCAGTTCCGCCCGTAACTTTTGCGGGATCGTGATGCGCCCTTGCGGGTCAATTTCGATGTCTCCGCCGATCGACTCGGCTAGGGCCGTGAACACATCCTGCTGGTCCGGGGCGTCGTCCAGCAGCGCAACCAGCTTGCGCCAGGAGCCGTTGGTGAAGATTCGCGCCTTGCCGCGGTACTCAGTCATGAACAGATCCATGTTTTCCATCTTTGCCAGGTACTTCGTGAACGGAGCAGGCAGCTTGATGCGCCCGGTCGCGTCGACTTTCCCGGCGTGGAAACCACGTGGGGCCAGGAGTGGAAGCGCGATGGTCTGAACTGGATCCATTTGAGTCAACCGAACCGGACTTATCATGTCCGATCTCGTCCGAATCGAACCTATGGATCGATAGTACCTTATCTGTGGCGGGGTGCAAGAGCTTTTCACAGCTTTTCGTGCGCGCAAGCCCCTTTTCTTGCACTCTCTTTCGCCGCGAACCCTCACGTGGATGATCCTTCGCTTTTGTTTCGCCTCGGTGCCACTGGACGAGCGGATCTGCTAGTCTGACCTCTGTGTTTCCCAAACTGTACGACCTAGATCCTGGACCCGAGGCGCCTGAATTGGTCCGGATGATTGTCGAGATCCCGAAGAACTCCTCGAACAAGGTGGAGTATGACGGGGAGCTCGGCCTTTTCCGGCTGGATCGCGCTCTCTACTCGCCGATGCACTATCCTGGAGACTATGGGTTTATCCCCGGCACGTTGGCGGAAGACCGGGATCCGCTGGACGTGCTGACTCTGGTGAACGAGCCGAGCTTCACGGGCTGCCTGATCGAAGTGCGGCCTGTGGGTGTGATCAACATGGTGGATCGCGAGGAAGAGGATCAGAAGATCATCGCCGTCCCCACGCGCAATCCGCGCTACGACCAGATCCACACGATGGATCAGGTATTTCCGCACGTGCGGCGCGAGTTGGAACACTTTTTCAGCATTTACAAGGAACTGGAAGGGCGGGTGGCGATCACACAGGGCTGGGGTGGGCCGAGGGAGGCGCGAAAGTGCATTCTGGACGCACGCCAGCGTTATCTGGACAAAAAGCGCAAGGCGGCCGACCCGGTTCCCGAGTAAGCTAAAGATCCAGGGCTGCCGCCGATAGGGACACTATGCGCGGCGAACGCCCATCACTACTGTCCGATACGCAACTGGTATCGCTACTGGATCATGTCAGCGACGGCGTCTACTTTGTGGATGGCGAGCGGCGGATCCTTCATTGGAACCTCGCCGCGGAAAAGATCAGTGGTTTTGCGGCGCACGAAGTGGTGGGCAAGCGCTGCGGTGAGCTTTTGATGCACGTGGACGCGGAGGGCGAATCGTTGTGCGGCGCGTGCTGTCCGCTGAAGAGTGTGTTGAGCACGGGGGCGGCCCGTAAGATCCAGGGCTGGCTGCTGCACCGGCAGGGCCATCGGGTTCCGGTAAAGATTGAGGCGGCGCCGTTTGTCGATCCGGCCACCGGGCTTGCGGGCGCAGTGGAAGTGTTTCGCGATAATACGGCGGGCCTCGCACTGCTCGAGCGGGCGCGGGAGTTGGAACGGCTGGCCTACATTGATCCGCTGACGCAGCTCGGTAACCGGCGCTTCGCCCAACAGGTGTTGCAGCAATCGTGGGACGCCTGGGGGCGGAACCGATCCAGTTTTGGCGTTGCGATGCTGGATATCGATCACTTCAAGGCGGTGAATAACCGTTACGGTCATGATGCCGGCGACGAGGTATTGCGCGTGGTGTGCCGCACACTGGCATCCAGGTTGCGCAGCTTTGATTTCATTGGGCGCTGGGGTGGGGAAGAGATCCTGGCGATTCTGCAATGTGTCAGGCAGGCGGAACTGACCACGGTGACTCGCCGCTTTCTGGGGCTGGTGCGGGCCACCAGTTGCCTCTGGTGCAATCAACGAATCCAGGTGACAACGTCGGTGGGCATTGCGATTGCGGAAGAGTGTGACTCGGTGGCCGAGATGTTGCTGCTGGCGGATCAGCGGCTCTACGCGGCCAAGTGCGCGGGCCGTGACCGGCTCATAGGCCCTGAAACGCGGCCCGCAGCCGGCGCCACGTCTCTGGCAGATCTTCCGGCATCACGCGAGTCTCGCCGATTGTCGACATGAAGTTGGCATCCCCGGCCCAGCGGGGCAGGACGTGCATGTGGAGGTGCCCGGCGATGCCGGCGCCGGCGCACTCTCCCAAATTGAGGCCGGCGTTTAGTCCCTGTGGCCGGTAAATGGCGCGGATGTGGCGGACCGCGGTCTGCGTCAGCCGCATCAGTTCAATTGCCGTCTCGTCCGGGAGGTCTTCCAGGCTGGCGATGTGGTCGTAGGGCGCCACCATCAGGTGGCCCGTGGTGTAGGGATAGAGATTGAGCAGAACGAAGTTGTGCTCGCCGCGGTGGAGGATCAGATTGTCCTCATCGCGGCGCTCCGCTTCCTTGGCGCAAAAGATGCAGTCATCGGCCGGCGACGCCTTGCTGACGTACCGGTATCGCCATGGACTCCACAAGCGGTCCATATCCAGACCCTAGATCTGCGGCGTTGGCGTCACAACGGCGGGGCGTTCGTCCTGGTTCACCAGGTCCTTCAATTCCTTGCTCGGTTTGAAGTAGGGGATTCGCTTGGCTGGCACGTCCACACGGGCGCCGGTCTTCGGATTTCGTCCGATTCGCGATTGCCGCTGGCGCGTACGGAAGCTGCCGAATCCGCGAATCTCGATCTTGTCACCGTCGCGCAGGGATTTCACCACGCTGTCGAAGATCGCTTCGACAATTACTTCCGATTCCTTACGTGTGAATTCCACCACACGGGAAACTTCTTCGATCAGATCCGCTTTCGTCATTGTTCCGTCGTCCTGTCCTGTTCCGGTGCCGCTTCGGTTTCCGAAGCCTGATCCGCTGCCGCCTGTTCCGGTTGTAGCACTTCTTCGATGCGCTGCGTAGTTTCGTTGGCCTGCCGCTGGTAGTCTTCCAGCCTCTGCCGTTCTTCGGCGGCATCACTGCTCACCAGACTGAGGCCGATGCGCTTCTCCGCTTCGGTCATCTTTAGCACTTTGAAGGAGAGCTCTTCCCCCAGCGGTAATGGCGGAACTTTATCCCGCAGTTCAGGCGGAAGCTCGGAGTTATGGCAGAGTCCCTCGACGCCCGGCGCCAGTTCCACAAAGATGCCGAAGTTCACGGCGCGCGAGGGTTTACCTTTCACGATGGAGCCCACCTGATGGGCCTGGAAAAACGTCTCCCATGCGTCCGGCTGGAGTTGCTTCACACCAAGGGAGAGGCGCCTATTGCCCGAATCGATATTCAGGATCACCGCTTGCACAACCTGGCCCTTCTTGAGAAGTTCCGAGGGATGCTGGATGCGCTTGGTCCAGGACAGATCCGAGATATGCACCAGCCCGTCGATGCCTTCTTCAATCTCGATGAATGCGCCAAATTCGGAGAGCTTGCGGACGCGCCCTTCGACAACGCTGCCGATGGCATAGCGTTCGTCCACGGTGGTCCAGGGATCGGCCTCGAGCTGCTTGATGCCGAGCGAGATGCGCCGGTCTTTGGGCTTCACCTCCAGCACCACGCTCTCAACGTCATCGCCCACCCGCACCACCTTGGAGGGATGCTTCATGCGGCGGGACCAGGTCATCTCCGAGATGTGAATTAGGCCCTCTACGCCGGCTTCCAACTCCACGAACGCGCCGTAGTCCGTCACGCTCACCACGCGGCCCACCACCTTCATGCCATCGGCATAACGGTCGTGAATGGTCTCCCACGGGTCGGGCTGGACCTGTTTCAAGCCGAGAGAGATGCGCTCCTTGTCGTGATCGAACTTCAGTACCTTTACCGTGATCTCCTGGCCCACCTGGAGGACGCTGGAGGGATGAGCGACCCGGCCGTGGGACATATCGGAGACGTGCAACAGGCCGTCGATGCCGCCCAGATCGACAAACGCACCGTAATCGGTGAGGTTCTTGACGACGCCCGTCACCAGGTCACCCTCGCTGAGGTGGCCGAGGAGCGATGACTTGCGGACCGTGATCTCGTCTTCCATCGCCGATTTGCGCGAAACGACTACGTTGTTCCGCTTGCGGTTCAACTTCACGACCTTGACGGCGATATCCTGGCCCAGGAAGGAGTCCAGATTGTGCATCGGGCGCACATCCACCTGTGTGCTGGGCATGAAGGCGATGACTCCCACGTCCACGCTCAAGCCGCCCTTGACGCGGCCCAGGACACGGCCGGAGATCATGAGGTTTTCGCGGTGCGCCTTTTCGAGCGTGTCCCATGCGCGGATGCGGCTGGCACGCTCGTGCGAGAGCGTGATGTAGCCTTCCATCTCGCGGCGGCGGTCGATGGTGACCTCAATGGTATCGCCTGGTTGGACGAGCAGTTGGCCATCGGGAGCGGAGACCTGTTCGAGGGGGACAAAGCCCTCCTGCTTGAGGCCGACATCCACAATGACGCCCTTGGCAGTGATCTGCAAGACATGACCCATCATGACTTCGCCCTCGGCGGGCGGAGCCAGATGGCTATAGTCATCTAGCAGTTGTTCGTAACTTTCCTCGCCGCCGGCAGGACTCTCCGCCGGACGGTCATCCTGGTTGCTGGTCATGCCCCAGACTCCCAAAGCGCCTCGATTCTGCGACTCCCGATGGGGGTTCCCCTCCGGGCCGCAGTTGCGTACGTCCTTCCATAGTTCCACACAAACCATTGAAAGTGCGACACTTCAGAACTATAGCCGAGCCTAGATGGCTTGTCAACCGCGCGTCGCGCGCAAACCAGCAAGTCGCACTGCTTGTTGTAGAGTATGTGGTGATGTCCCTGCTTCTGCGACGCATCCACCTCTACCTTGCGCTCTTCCTCGCGCCGTGGGTTCTGATGTACACGGCCTCCACGTTTGTGATGAATCATCGAGACCGATTCCATGGTCCTCCACCCGTGGCTCCCCCCCGGTTTGAGGTGGAGCGCGAGCTCGTCTATCCGGGCGAGATGCCGGAGGGCGCGACACCGCAACAAGTGGCGCTACAGTTACTCGCGACGCTGGACTTGGACGGTGCTCATGCGGTGACGAGGGGTTCCACGGCGGCGAAGGTCGTGATCAACCGGCAGCATGCGATAGCGCCCCGGAGGATTACCTACACAGCGTCAGACAGGCGCGTACTGATCGAAAAAATGGTGTTTGCCGGCCCCGGGTTTCTGGAGCGAATGCATAGGCGGAGGGGCTTCCAGCAGGACTACTGGCTGGATGATCTTTGGGCGGCCTCGGTGGATCTCACCATCGCCGCGCTGATCCTCCTGGCATTCAGCGGCATCTGGATGTGGTGGACGTTGCGCGTCACGCGGCGGCTCGGTGCGGTGGCGCTCGGCGCGGGATTCGCGCTGTTTGGCTTGTTCCTGGCGGTGATGTAATGACACTGCCCCATCTCAATCGCCGCACGCATCTCTATCTCGGCCTGTTTCTGACGCCGTGGGTGCTGATGTACGGCGTCTCTTCAATCCCCTTCTCACACGGCGACTACTTTGAACAGAGAGATCAGGCGCGCCGGCTGCCGATGTGGACCAAAACATTCGAGGGTTCCTATGATTTGGGCACGATTCCGGAAACCGGGCCGTTGAATCCGCTAGGCGCGCGCGTCGTGCATGACTTCCACATGGAGGATTCCAGCTACGGTGTATACCGGCAGGGTCCGAAGCAGTTGAACATCTACGTGCACACGTTCTGGAAATCGACGCAGTTTAAGTACTTCATCGACGAGCGGCGGCTGGTGGCTGAGGACATGCGGTTCCGGTGGGACCATTTCCTGACCGGGATGCATGGGCGCGGCGGGTTTGAAGATGAGCGGATGTTCCCGCTGGCGTGGGCCGTCGTGGTCGATCTGGTTTGCCTGTCGTTTCTGATCTGGGTGGTCTCTGGCCTGTATATGTGGTGGACTCTGCCGGGCCTGAGGAAGTGGGGCTGGGTGGCCGTGCTGGGCGGAGTGGTATCGTTCGCCTGGTTTTTGGCGCGGCTGTAATGCGTATGAAGATGCCAGTCCGCGGTCTACGCTGAGTTTAGTGCTGTTGCTCCTGTTGGCGTCGGCATTCGCCTAACCCCGGCCTTTGATGACTGGCGCCGGTGACGGGCTGGATAACGGCGGCGGCGATGCGAAGAACTTCGGGAACCGGATTCGAGCCAACCGGCTGCCGGAGATGGGCGCCCCGATGAATCATGATTTCTTCGACAATCGGGCGCCCTTGGGCGGGTCGTACAACGGGCGAATTGCGATCTGGTGGGGATGCCGCGGCCGGGGTGAGCCGTCAGGTCTTCCGTTTGGCAGGGGCGCCCAAGACACAGAGGTGCTTTGGATCCGCACCGGCGACGACGTGGACGGCGATGTTCTGGTCGAAAGTAACCAAACGCCCGTCGTGCTTCACCGCCAGCCCCAACAGATAGGCGTCGGTGATTAGCCGCGGTACCGCGAGCAAGGTCGTGTCAAAGCGTTTCTTGTCCAGTAGCGAGACGCCGTCCGGCCAGAATTGATGATTGGGGGATTGACAGAATTCCTTGAGTCCGGCGGCGACTTCATTTGGCGCCCGCTCTGCCGCCGGAAATGCCTCGCCGCTCATGATGCGGACACAGCCGTTGATCGTGAGAGGGCATGTTGCCCACCCCTCAGATTAGTGGGCCATCAGCCAGTGGTGAGCCGCGTCACTTGAGGCGTGCTGCCGGAACAACAGCGCGACCAGCACGTTGGCGTCCAGCAATGAGACACTCACGGGTTTTCATCCAGCCACCGGTTCACCATCTCCGTCGTCACAATCGGGCCATCGGGCAACGGCGTAACCTGAGGTGCGCCATTGCGGTATTTCCACTTCTTCCCGCGTTTCGTCAAGCCCTAGCGGGCCAGCTCGTTGATCACGCGACCAGCGGTCTGGCCTTGCGCCCGCGCCAATTCCTTGGCAGCGAGCAGCACGTCGTCGTCGATATCCAGCGTGGTTCGCATAACCGCATCATATCGAATCTGATGCGTGATGCTTTCTAGACGCCCACTGCTTCCAGCTCGGCGCTACGGGGCCGCGCGAAGACGTAGGGCCCTTCGGGGATGACCGCAATCTCGCCGCCTGCGACCTCAGCCGCCAGAGCTTCGGCTGCTTCCGCGGCGCTATGGAAGAGGCTGCCCCATAACGAAGAGTGATACTCCGCGGGCAAGCCCGGGGTGTAGAACCAGAGCCGGTGGGTCTGTGCCACCAGCGCCAGCTTTTCCAATTGCCACTGGTCTATAGTCACGGGAGTACGTGAAATTGTTTCGAGAAATTGGCCTGCGTCCGGCGACTCTTTCAGTAGACGGGAGAACTCACTCGCTCCGGCGCCCTCGCTACAGGCGGCCAGCAGCAGGATGATTCCACCCGGTTTGACAATATGCGAAGCTGCCGTCACTCCCTTTACGGCCTGGTAGAAGGTCAGGTCCAGCGGATACCCGGCCGACGTGGTGATCACCGCGTCAGCCGCCGCCGGAATCCACTCCGTGGTTTTCTCGCGAACGAACGCGATGCCCTGGCTGTGCGCGAGCCGCGGCTCCCCGGCGAAGACTCCGGCGATGCGCCGTCCTTCGGCGAGTACGACATCGAGCGCGAAATCGTGGCCGGCCATGCCCGCGATTTCCAGCAGTTCCTGGTGCAGGGGGTTCTCCTCAATGGACCCCTCGACGGCGCGCTTGTCGCGCATGAAGCGCGGGCTGTGGAGCGTCTTGATGGTGTCCTGATAGGCGACGCCGGGGGCGATCAGTTTGCGGCCGCCGCTGAAGCCGGCCATCAGATGCTGCTCGATGAAGCCCAGGGTGATGTGCAACTGGGCGTCCACGTACCGCTTGTCGATCAAAACTGGCGTGCCGCTCTTCGTCAGGCCCAGGTCGCGGTGATCCACGAGTTCTCGCGCGTTGTGATTGACGATTGGATACGTGCGGGCGATCTCCTCGCCGAGGATCTCGACGATCTCTGATTCGGTGGCGGCGCGGTGCAGGCCCGTGGCGATCAGGATGGTGGTGCGCTCCGGCGGGATGCCGCCCTCGGCCAGGCGTTTGAGCACCAGCGGCAGGGTGACACGGTTGGGCGCGGGACGCGTAATGTCACAGACCGAAATCGCGGCGCTCGCTTTGCCGCGTGCCAACTCGCGCAGCGGGGCGCAGCCGATGGGCGCATCGAGGGCCGCCTCCAGGGCGGCGATCTGGTCGCTGAGCGCCGCCGCCCAGCGCGCCTCCAAAAGGCGGTAGGCGGGCCCCTCCGGCAGATCGACTGTCAGTCCTGTCTTACCAAACGCAAAATCCACTCGCATACCTTGCAAGCTAACATGCAACCGCCCTCCGGTGTGGCACGTCGATTGCCTATAGATCAGCAAATGATCGGGGGTACGCCAATGCTAATCGGAGCTGTCATCACGGGACTCGTGGTTTTAGGCCTGTTCTTTTCCATGCTCGGTTCTTCGCCGCGCCGGGACGGCTAGCCAATCGGACACACCTGTCCCGGCGACGGGACTCACATCCCAGCTACAATAGCCTGCATGCGTGGGCTTCTCGCCCTGGCCTTTTTCACCCAGGCAATTTCTGCACAAATCTCCTACGATCTGGTCATCCGCAACGCCCATATTCTGGACGGGGCCGGTAATGCCTGGTTTGCGGGAGACGTGGCCGTGCGTGGGGACACGATCGCGGCCGTAGGACGAGTGTCCCAGGTATCCTCAAAATGGACACTCGACGCCAAGGGACTGACGCTGGCGCCGGGTTTCATCGATACCC
Organism: Paludibaculum sp.; assembly: GCA_036504135.1. GTDB lineage: Bacteria > Acidobacteriota > Terriglobia > Bryobacterales > Bryobacteraceae > Paludibaculum. The sequence continues at coordinate 343,752 of DASXVP010000014.1, read as the reverse complement.
ACAGTCACGGTATTCAGGGGATTCAGCAGACTCCGGCGGCAGAGAATCTCATCCGCCAGGGCGTCACCACGATCATCGAAGGTCCCGATGGACACTCGCCCTTGCCGATTGGGCCCTTTCTGACCAAGCTTGCTCAGCGGCCGATCGGCGTCAACTTCGGGCTTCTGGTTGGACACAATTCGATTCGCCAGCGGGTGATGGGCACGGAGAACCGCAGGGCCACCCCGTCGGAGCTCGAAGCGATGCGGGGGCTTGCCCGGCAGGCGATGATCGAGGGGGCGTTCGGGCTCTCCACGGGCCTGTTTTACGTCCCGGGGAACTACGCCTCGACCGAGGAAGTGATCGAGCTTGCAAAGGTGATTGGCTCTCAGGGCGGCCTTCACACGTCGCATATGCGGAGCGAGGCCGACCATGTGGTGGAGAGCGTCAATGAGACCATCCGGATTGGAGAAGAGGGCCACCTGCCCACCCAGGTCACCCACCACAAGATTATCGGCGTCTCGAACTGGGGCAAGAGCGTGGAGACTCTCCAGTTGATACACGACGCCCGAGCGCGTGGCGTGGACGTCACTCTGGACGCTTATCCCTACACTGCCTCCAGCACAGGGCTAGGCGCCTCTCTGGTGCCGCAGTGGGCCCGTGCAGGCGGCAGCAAGGCATTGCGGGAACGGGCCGCCTCGCCGGAGACCGGGCGGAAGCTCCGCGCCGAAATGCGCGCCAACATGAACGACACGCGCGGCGGGCCGGCGAAGCTGACTCTGGCCTCCTGCGGGTTCGATCGTTCACTGGCCGGTAAGACGCTGGCCGAGGCGGCCGGGTCCGGCGATCCGGTTGAGGTGGCGCTGGATTTCGTGCTGCGCGGCGATTGTTCCGTGGTGTCACATTCCATCAGCGAAGAGGATATCGAGCGAATCCTGCGCGATCCGCTGACCATGATCGCCTCCGACGGCGGGATTCCGTCCTTTGGCAGCGATGTGCCCCACCCGCGCAACTATGCCACGTTTGCGCGCGTGCTGGCCCGCTATGTCCGGGAACGGCACACGCTGACATTGGAGGATGCAGTGCGCAAGATGTCCGGCCTGCCGGCCCAGCGGTTTGGCCTACCGGATCGCGGTTTGATCCGGCCTGGGATGAAGGCGGATTTGGTGCTGTTTGACTCCGGCGCCATTGCCGAGAACTCCACATTTGAAAAACCGCACCAGTATGCCACTGGCGTGAGCTACGTCTGGGTGAACGGAGTGTGCGAATTGAAGGAGGGCAGGATGACAGGCGCTTTGGGTGGCCGCCCGCTGTATGGTCCGGCCCGCGCCGGGGGCACGCTTCCATGATTACCGCCGCGCAGGAGCGCGAATTCTACGACGCCCAGTACCGCCAGTTTCTGGCGTTGCCCGATCATGCGCTGCGGCTCGACCGGGCTGTGCTGGAAGGTAATCTCGCAGACCCGGCCAATCCATTCTTTGAGCGGCGCCTGCTGTACCGGGCGTCCATGCGCGCCCTGGAGGCCGAACCGCTGCCCGGCAAGCGCGTGCTGGATTACGGCTGCGGACCGGCAGATTTCGGCCTATGGATGGCCACTGAGGGCGCCGAGGTGACGCTGCTGGACCTCTCGCCGCTCGCCATCGAACTTGGGCTGCGGCGGGCGAAGGCCTCGGGCGTGACGCGCCGCGTCAAGGGCATTGCCGCCGATGCCTCCAAGCTGGATATGTTCGCCGATGGCGCTTTCGATCTTGTCTTCGCGTGCGCCTCGCTGCACCACACGCTGAAATACCCGGGCGCTCGGGAAGAACTGGCGCGCGTGATGCGCCCCGGCGCGCGCCTGGTATTGTGCGAAACCTGGGGCGGCAGTCCGCTGTTGAATCTCGCCCGGAAATGGCGCGCGAGCGCGGAGGACGAGCAGGAAGAGCAGGGCGAGGACATCATTCTCTCGCGGGAAGAGCTCAAACTGCTGACGCCGTACTTTCAAGAGATCGAGGTGGAGCACCTGAATCTGCTCGCCATGGGCAAGCGGTTGCTGCGGGGGCGGCTCACCAGGCCCGCGGGTCGCAGATTGCTGGGTGCGCTGGAGGCAGCCGACCGGTTCATCCTCGCCGCGATCCCCGCGCTGCGCAACTGGTGCGGCGAGGCCGTGATTACCGCGCGGCGTCGATCCCAATAGGAAAAGGCCGGGCAGCTTACGCCACCCGGCCCTTCCACAAACGTTCCGCGCCGCCTACTTCACTTCCATGATGTCTTTTTCTTTGGTCTTGGAGAGCTGGTCGATCTTAACGATGTGAGCGTCGGTCAACTTCTGAGTCTCCTCATGCGCCCGGCGGTCGTCGTCCTCGCTGATCAACTTGTCCTTGAGCAGCTTCTTGATGGACTCATTGCAATCGCGCCGGATGTTGCGGACCGCCACCCTGTGCTCCTCAGCCAGGTGATGCAGTTGCTTGACGAACTCCTTGCGCCGCTCTTCAGTCAGCGCCGGCACCGGCACCCGAATCAGCTTGCCGTCGTTGGACGGATTGAGACCCAGATCCGAGGCGCGGATCGCTTTCTCAATGGCGCCGATCTGAGACGCGTCATACGGCTGCAGCGTGATGAGGCTCGCCTCCGGCACATGCAGGGTCGCCACATGGTTCAGCGGCATGGGCGAGCCGTAGGCCAGCACGGTGATGCCGTCGAGCAGGTTCACGGTGGCCCTGCCGGTGCGGATGTTGGCGATGTCATGCTGCATCGTCGCGATCACTTTTTCCATCCGCGTCTTCGCGGAATTCTCGACTTCTTTCACGTTCTGGAATTGCCCAGACGGTGCTGCGTTTGCTTGTTCTGGTTTCATAGTGCGATTCCGATCCGAGTGCCGACGGTTTCACCCATCGACATTCGCATTATATTGCCCCTTGTTGTGAGGTTGAACACCACGATTGGCATCTTGTTGTCACGGCACATCGCTACGGCGGACGCGTCCATCACGGCGAGATTCTTCGCCAGCACCTCGTCATAGCTGACGTGATCGTAGCGCACCGCGTCGGCATGTTTGCGAGGATCCTTGTCATACACTCCATCCACACTCGTCGCCTTGGCCAGGATTTCGGCGCCGATCTCCAGGGCCCGCAACGAACCTGCCGAATCCGTCGAGAAGAACGGATTCGACGTTCCTCCGCCGAACAGGACCACACGCCCCTTCTCCAGATGGCGGATGGCCCGCCTTCGGATGTAGGGCTCGGCCACCTGCGGCATCTGGATTGCCGTCATGACGCGGGTTGGGATGCCCGCCTTCTCCAGGGCGTCCTGCATTGCCAGGCAGTTGATGATGGTTGCCAGCATGCCCATGGAATCGGCCGCCACACGGTCCATCTGACGGGCGGCCGCAGCCACGCCACGAAAGAAATTACCGCCTCCGATCACGAGCCCGAGTTGCACGCCGCAACGCGCCACCTCGGCGATCTCGGCAGCCATGGCGTTCACTTTTACGGGATCCACCCCGAATTTTGCCTCCCCCGCCAGCACCTCGCCACTCAACTTCAACAGGATCCGTTTGAACCTGGGCTCCATCCGCCTTTTTCCTTCCTGACTCAGCTTACTGCGAAAAGAGCCGGCGTGGTCCACTGAAGGATCACGCCGGCTCCCGGTAATTCAATCAGTCAGCAGACTACTCGGTCGCCGGCACTTCCGCCGCCGCCGTCTCGCCTACCTTGAACCGCACAAAGGACGCCACTCCGAGCTCGTCGCCAACCTGCTTGCTCTTATCGGCCAGCAACTGCGTGATGGTCAGCGAATTCTCTTTGATGAACGGCTGATCCAGCAGGCAGACCTCTTCGTAGAACTTCGACATGCGGCCTTCCACCACCTTGTCGACGATCTTCTCGGGCTTGCCCTCGGCCAGCGCACGGGCGCGCTGAATCTCTTTTTCCTTGGCGATGTACTCTTCGGTGACAAAGGCCTTGGTGAGGAACTTGGGATCGGCGGCGGCCACCTGCATCGCGAGGTCCTGGACCAGTTCCTTGAACGCCGGGGTCTCTTTCGTGGCTGCGTTCTTGCAGGTCACATCCACCAGCACGACGAGCTTGGAGCCGGGGTGAGTGTAGCTGCCCAGAACGCCGGCGGCCTGCACCAGCGCGAAACGCGGGACGCCCATGTTCTCGCCGACCTTGGCGATCTTATTGGTGAGCAGGTCCGCCACCGAAACGGCCGGCTCAGACTTGGAAGGCAGCGCGAGCAGGGCCGCAACGTCGGCCGGCTTGCCCTCCAGGATGATCTGCTTGACCTCTTCCACCAGCGCGACGAAGTCGGGCGTCTTGGCGACGAAGTCGGTTTCGCAGTTCACTTCCACCAGCAGGCCTTCGCTGCCGGAGGGGCTGACGTACAAACCGATGAGGCCTTCCTTGGCCGAGCGGCTGGCCTTCTTGGCTGCCGTCGCCAGACCGCGCTTGCGCAGGATGACCTGCGCTTCGTTCAAATCACCGTTGGCCTCCACAAGGGCCTTTTTGCACTCCATCATGCCCGCCGCGGTAGCGTCACGGAGTTGCTTGACTAGCTGCGCACTGATTTCTGCCATGGGATTCTCTCTTGGATAAAAACAGACTATGAGGGGTTTGGGCGCGGCGGATCAGATGCCGCGCCCGGGATGAAGAGACTAGTTTGCTTCGGCCGGATCGGCGGCGGGCGCCGCTTCCGCAACTACAGCCGTGGGCTCGACAACCACGTTCTTCTTCGGCAGCGACATGCTGGGCAGGTCGATGTCGGAGATCCCTTCCGTCAGCACGTCTTCGTTCAGACGGGGATCCACGTAGTGGGCGAACTGTGACATGTCTTCCACGGGACCGTCCTCGGTGACGATCTCCTTGTTGGGGAAGTCCTGCTCGCTGGCGAGCGAACGGCCCTCGATCATGGCGTCGGCGATCTTGTTGGCGAAGAGGCGGATGGCGCGCAGTGCGTCATCGTTGCCCGGGATGGGGTGATCCACCATGTCCGGATCGCAGTTGGTGTCGACGACTGCGACAACCGGGATACCCAGCTTGCGGGCTTCCTTGACGGCGATGTCTTCCTTGTTGGAGTCGATCACGAAGATGAGGTCCGGCAGGCCGTCCATGTCCTTGATGCCGGCCAGGTTGGACATGAGGTTCTTGCGCTCGCGCTCCATCTGGATGAGCTCTTTCTTGGTGCGGCGCGCGGTGTCGTCGCCGTCCAGAATGCTTTCCAGTTCCTTGAGGCGCTTGATGGACTGCTTGACCGTGACGAAGTTCGTCATCAGGCCGCCCAGCCAGCGATTGTTCACGTAGTACATGCCGCAGCGCGTGGCCTCTTCCATGATGGCCTCTTGCGCCTGACGCTTGGTGCCGACAAACAGGATGGTCTTGCCCATCGCCGCCTGTTCACCGACGAACCGCATGGCGTCCTTGAACAGCTTGAGGGTCTTCTGCAGGTCGATGATGTAAATGCCGTTACGTTCGCCAAAGATGTATTCCTTCATCTTTGGATTCCAGCGCTTGGTCTGGTGCCCGAAGTGAACGCCCGCTTCGAGCAATTCTTTCATGCTAATGGAAGGCAAAGTAGCTCCTGTGGTCCCGTATGAGCGGGAGCCGGTCTATCCGGCCGGGGTTGCCGGGAGGGCCAACGCAAGTCCAGCCGCCTCTTGTCTCCCGGCGCCCAAAGCGAGATTTGCCGGTAGAGAGGCGGCTGGCCCAAAACAAAGAGAAACGAATCGGATCCCAGCCGCGCGATTAGCGCTTGGAGAACTGGAACCGGGCGCGCGCGCCCTTCTGGCCGTACTTGGTCCGCTCGTGCTCACGCGCGTCACGCGTCATGAACCCTTCAGACTTCAGCTTGCCGCGCAATTCAATGTTGAACTCGCACAACGCTCTCGCGATGCCCAGGCGCACTGCGCCCGCCTGCCCGTTGACTCCACCGCCGTCGGTGTTCACCAGGACGTCAAACTTGTCTGCCGTCTCCGTCGCAGCCATCGGCTGGCGGACCAGTGCCCGGGCCGTGTAGGTGGTGAAGTACTCGTCCATGGTCTTGCCATTGACGGTCATCTTCCCAGTGCCGGGACGCAGAAACACACGAGCGACCGCGCGCTTGCGGCGGCCCGTTCCGAGGTACTGAAGCAGTGCCATTTAGAAATCTTTCTCCGTCGTGCGTTTACTTGGCTGCCAGCGCCGTGGGTTGCTGAGCCTCATGCGGATGCTTTTCGCCCGCATACACCTTCAGCTTCCGGTACATCTGCTTGCCCATTTTGGTCTTCGGCAGCATACCCTTGATGGCTTCTTCCACCATCTTGATGGGGCGCGTGGCCCGCATCTTGTCGGCGCGGATTTCAGTAAGGCCGCCGGGATAGCCCGAGTGGCGGCGATACATCTTCTGTTGCTCTTTGTTGCCGGTCAGGATGGCCTTGTCGGCGTTAATCACGATCACGTGGTCGCCAGAATCCAAGAAGGAGACATAAGTAGGCTTATGCTTCCCCATCAGAATCTTGGCGGCCTTGCTGGCAAGCCGTCCTAGAGCCGCTTCGCTGGCGTCAAGCACAAACCAGCTGCGCGTGATCTCGCTCTTGGACGGAAATTCGGTCTTCATAGACAGACGATCTCCGTATCCAGACTCAAACCTTTTATTCTACGGATCCCAGGCAAAGCAGTCAAACGCGTGTCAAACTTCGGCAGTCACGACACACGACGCACCCGGGTAGGCGCAGTCAAACAATTGTAGTGTAGCAGAGACTCCAGTCCCAATCCACTCGGAATCCCGCCTGTTCGACTCTTCTTCCGTACTCCAGCGCGTCGAAGTTGCCCGTGACAAACTGCGCTCCGGCGTTGTCCAGAGTATAGCCGCCCGGCACCACGGAGCAGTTGAACGTGAAAAGGCACCCGCCGCCGCCGGCCAACTGGAGGCACATTTCAAACTCCTCCCGCGTGCTGACAAACGGCCGGACCTCCGGGAACCGCGCCTTGTGGAGGGCCACCAGCGCCCGGAATGCGTTGTCGCTCGGAGCGTAACCGAACTCCTGGAATACCGCTCCCGGCGCCGCCTTCAGTCGCGGCACGCCCAGGATCGATGCTCCGCGGCCGTAGCGCCGCCGGAGCCAATCCTCATGCCGCATCAGCATGGACCAGTCCTTGCGCCAGTCGGCCAGGCCGCTGAGTACCCCGATCCCCACGTCTTCGAGCCCTGCCTCCAGCATCCGGCCGAAGCTGTCCAGGCGGTAGGCGTAGTCCGATTTCACCTGCCGGCCCGGATGAAGCTCCGCATAGCGGGCGGGATCATACGTTTCCTGCCACACCACGCTGAAAGCCAGGCCGGCGGCCTTCAGCCGGGCGTAGTCCTCCACTTCCATCGGCTCCGCGCTCAAGCCCACGCGGCCGCCGCCGTGCTCGTTCAGGATGCTCTTGGTGAGCGCGATGTGCGCTTCCATCTGCTCCACGCCGATCAGCGGATCACTGGCGTAGACCAGTTCCACGGCGCGCAGGCCGCGCTCGGCCACTAGGAACCGCACTTCGCGTTCCAGTTCCTCCAGCGAGAGCCGCACCCGCTTCAGTCCCGGATCCTCGCTGCCGGCGCGATAGTTGCAGTAGGCGCACTTTTCCTTGCAGATCGAGGACACGTAGAGCGGGGAAACCGGCTGGATGGCGTTGCCGTAGAGCGCGTGCTTGGCGTCGCGGCCACGGCGCAGCCATTCCGCGTCCAGCCGGCCTCCGAGGCCGAATTCGGGGTCGTCGAGCGGCGCGTCCGGACGCGCCGACACCTCTCGCCACATCTGCTCGCAATGCTGGGAGAACTTGGAATCCAGGGGTGTGTACCTGATTTCAGGCTAGCAGACCGCTCACGCGGTCATCGTGATCTGAATCGGCCCGCTGGATCGAACGCACCAGCCCGCCGAGCATCCGGACCTGCCGCCGGTTCGGAAAGTAAGGCATAGTGTTCAGTATGGCAACAACCAAGAAGGCACCAGGCCGTCCGGCCAGGACCAAGGCAGAGGTCCAACAGGCGTTTTCCGGTATTCGGAAGGAGGTCGAACTAGCGATGCAGACGGCCGATCCGAAGGCGGCCGAATTCGAGAAGCGACGGGATGACGACGTGCGGCGCGCCGTCGAGGGGGTGACTGTCGAAGGGCTAGTGCAGCGGGTCAGCGGCTTAGGCCTGGAAATTACACGGGCGCTGGCCGAGATCTCCGAACAATTGGTGGCGGAGGTCAACCGGTTGGCGGCGGTCCGGGACGCCGTGGCTCTGGAACAGGCCGAACTCGAGCGGTTGCACAAGATCGACGTGACGGCGACGGCTCTCGACCAATTGGTGCAGGAGTACGGGCGGGAAAAGTCCCGGCAGGAACTCCAGCTTGCGACGGAGCGCGAGGAATGGTCGCGGGAGCAGGCAGCTAGCGAGCGCGAGAAAAAGGAGCAAGAGGAAGCGCTCAAGAAGCAGCGGCAACGCGAAATCGAGGAATACGAGTACAAGAAGGGGTTGGAAAGGAAGAAGGCCCAGGATAAGTACGACGAGGAGCAGCGGCTTGCCGAGAAGCGAAATCAGGAAAAGCAAGAGACACTCGACAAGTCATGGCAGCAACGGGAGGCTGCGCTGAAGGCGCAGGAAGAGGAATTGCTGCGGCTTCGGAAGGAAAACGAGCAGTTTCCTGCCAGGCTTAAGAAGGAGACAGAGGTGGCGGCCGCGCAGGCCGCCAAAGAGATGGCACAGCAGCTGGAACAGCAAATCGTGCTCATGAAGAAGGACGCTGAAGCGGAGGTGCGATTGGCGGAACTTCGCATCCGGACTTTAGAGGAGTCGCTGGCGCGGAACGTGGCGCAAGCCGCGGAAACCCAGAAGCAATTGGCGGAGGCCAAGCAGCAGGTACAGGAGATCGCAGTGAAGGCCATTGAGGGCGCATCCGGCTCGCGTGCGCTGGCCCACGTGAACCAGATTGCGATTGAGCAGGCGAAGCAGAGGACAGGGCAAGGCTAGACTGCGCCGCGCCGTCGTGCCGGACACTGAGTTCGGCCAGAGGGAGAGTCGCCTCATACCGGCGAAGAATCCTGGTAGCGCGCCTCCCTCAATTCACCTAACTCAGCAGCGCGTCCACCTCAAACCGCCGTTGCGTCACCGGATCGTCCAAGCAGGCGACCTGCGTCGTCTTGCCGAGGACGACGGTCGTACTCACGCTGATGCGCATCTGCCCGATCGTTGGTTGCTCCAACGGTTCCGGCTTGCCTTCTGAAGTCACCTCAAGTTTGGCCCGCGGCGCGTAGACCCTATTCAATTCACGCACCTTCGCGTCGATATTCACTCCTACCTCCACCCAGTTCGTGCTCCCATTCGCCTCCGGAACGGGTATCAGGTTTCCGGCCCGTCCCATTGCCTTCGCCGCCGCCTCCGAGCCGTCTTTGATCGTAAGTTCGACCTTGAAGACCGGCCATTCCCGCCACCAACTCCAACGCCATCGCGGCCGGACATGCAATCCTCATACACGTCACAACCTCCCAACAAACTGCCCGCCCCCTCGCCCCCGCCTCGCACTCCCGCTACAATAAGCCCCATGTCCCTCGCACAATCACTACTTCCTGAGTTCATCCACGAACTGGGCAATACGCGCAAAACGCTGGCGCGCGTGCCGTTTGAAAAAGCGTCATTCCAACCGCATCCCAAGTCCATGACCATGCTGGCGCTGGCCGGTCACCTCGCCAACGTGCCGTCGTGGGCCAACTTTACACTGCGCACGCCGAGCCTCGATCTGGCCACCGTCAGCCCCAATGAAGCTCCGGTCTCCCTTGACGCGATGCTCGCCGGTTTTGATGCCGGCGCCTCCAGTGCTCTGGAAGCCCTGGCCGCCGCCACCGACGAGGATCTCCACGCGCCCTGGACTCTCTCGATGGGTGAGAAGGTGTTCTTCACCATGCCTCGCATCGCCGTGCTGCGCTCGATGGTGTTCAACCACCTGATCCACCACCGCGGCCAGCTCACGGTTTACCTGCGCATGAACGACGTGCCGGTGCCGGCGCTCTACGGGCCTTCCGCCGACGAGGCCTGACCGCTAAACTGGTTTCAAATGCGCCTTCTGCTCCTGTTCTCCTTTCTGCCCCTAGCCGCCGCCGATTTCTCCGGGCAGAAGGCGCTGGAATACACGCAAGCCCTCGTCAACTTTGGCCCGCGGCCCTCCGGCACCCCGGCCATCGTCAAGACGCAGGCCTACATCGTCGAGCAGCTCAAGGCTAATGGCTGGCAGGTCTCGGACGATACCTTTTCCGCCAAAACCCCTGCCGGGACATTCCAGATGAAGAACATCATCGCCCGCAAGGCAGGCCTCTCCGGCAGGGCCGTCGCCATTACGGGCCACTACGACACCAAGCGGTTTCCATTCCCCTTCGTCGGCGCCAACGACGGCGGATCCTCGGCCGGGGTGCTGCTGGAGCTGTCGCGCAGTCTGAAAGACCGCACCTTCAAGAACGATGTCTACCTAGTCTTCTTCGACGGCGAGGAAGCGGTGAAGGATTGGACCGCCACCGATAGCCTCTACGGTTCCCGCCATCTAGCCGACAAGTGGCAGGCCGCCGGCATCACGGACCGCCTCAACGCGCTCATCAACGTGGACATGATCGGCGACCGCGACCTCAAGATCGTAAACGAACTGTACTCGTCGGAGCCTCTGCGCCGCGTGATCACCCAGGCTGCCGCCTCTCTCGGGTACGCCAAGCACTTCAATGCCTCTGACTTGCCCATCGAGGATGACCACGTGCCGTTCCTGCGAAAGGGCGTCCGCGCCGCCGATCTCATCGACTTCGAATACGGCCCCAACCACGCTTGGTGGCACACCGCGCAGGACACCATGGACAAACTCAGCCCGGCGTCGCTGGAAGTGGTGGGACGCACGCTGGCCGAAGTTCTCAAACGCCTCGAACCCTGATCTAGTCTAAAGAATATGCCCAACCGTCGAGACCTTCTCAAAGTAGCTCCGTTTTTCGCCGCCATTGCAGCAGCGCAGGGCGCCAAGTTACCCAACGCGACGATGTCCGCCGCCCAGGCCAAGCTCATCAAGGAGCCGTTCGGCGATCAGCACGTCTATTTCGAGGGCCCGACCGATCAGCTCAAAGCGATGACGGTTGGCAGCCTGCGGCTCAATGCCGGTGCCACGCCTCATCCGCCGCATGTCCACCCCGAGGAAGAGCTCATGGTGATCACGGAAGGCACCGGCGAGATCGTGCTGGACGGCAAGACCACCAAGGTCGGGCCCGGCTCCATCATGTATTCCGACGCTGGTAAGACCCACGGCATTCTCAACACCGGTAAGACGCCGCTGATGTTCTATTACTTCAAGTGGCTGAAGTAGGCGGCGCCAGATTCACCCCCGCCCCGCCTCTTTCAAGTTCAGCGTTCACAGGCCTATTCCTATATTTTTCAACAGTATAGGATGTCAAACACTTGACACCCTATGCTAACGCGGTCGCAGGGGATGACCCGCTGGCCAGCTTCGATCCCTTCGCCTAACGTAGGGCGGCGGCAATTACCTACCCAATTCGGGCAAGGGGTTCAACGCTTCCTATGCGGGCTGCCGTCCTAGACGGCAGCGCAAACCGGTTTTTGTCCCGATCAGCTCGATCAAATACGGGGCCTTTTCCAAGACCCCGGGCGATTAGAAAGTTCCATTTGCTTCGCAGCAAAACAAAGACCCGGTCCGCTCCCGAAAATGGGAGCCAACCGGGCCTTTTCGCGAGGCCCAAGTGTGTCCACCCAGCCCCCCAATCCCTGCGTCGTGTTGGACTCCCGGTACAGCCAATTCCTGGAGTCAATCATCGTCGAATCGACATACTTACCGCCCGCCCGATACTGCCCCCGCACCGCTCGAGGCTTCCCTAGCTACAATGGGGGCATGACCCGCAAAGCCAGTGTAGTAATCGAAAAGGACGAACATGGGTACTACGCTTGGTGCCCCGAGCTCAAAGGCTGCCAATCGCAGGGGGCGGGCCTTGAGGAGGCGATTGCCAATATCCGCGAGGCCATCGAACTCTATCTAGAGACTCTCACCGAAGAGGAACGCTCCCTCGCGCTTTGCCAGGAGATTCTCACTACCTCTATTGAAGTCCATGCCTAAGCCTCCACGTTGGACGGCATCCCAGGCGGAGGCCGTGCTTTTGGCGGCAGGCTTCGTCTGGCTTCGATCAAAGGGCAGCCACAGGATCTACGGTAAGTCCGCGCGCCGTGTTGTGATTCCGTTCCATGGAAGCACCCAACTCCATCCCAAGATCATCAAACAGGTACAAGAAGCGATCGAAGAGGCCTGATAGCCGCGATAGTGCCAGAAACGGCCCGCCAAGCGGCCTTCCTTGCCCCGCTTGATATACTGAAGCTTAAAGAGAGGCAAAACCCACCTTGAACTGGAAGAGCTTCGTTCGTCTGGCCGTTCACACCCAGATGTTGCCGGTGCTCGAAAGCGGCGAAGAGACCCTCGTTGGCGGCCAGGCCGTCATGGAAGGCGTCATGATGCGCGCCCCTCACAGCTACTGCGTCGCCGTCCGCCGGCCCGATGGCGTCATGGTCACCACCGAAGAACCGCTGGCCCGCGTCAGCGAAAAGTACCCCATCTTCAAATACCCGGTCTTCCGCGGCGTCGGCACGCTCGGCCAGGCCATGGGCCTTGGAGTCAAGGCGCTGCGCTTCTCCGCCGATGTCGCCATGCAGGCCGAAGCCGAGAAGGAAGGGAAGTCGCCCGCGGACATCAAGAAGTCCGGCGAAATCCCGGCCTGGGCGATGACGCTGAATCTCGTCCTGTCCTTCGTCTTCTTCATCGCGCTGTACAAGTTCGTTCCGCTGATGCTCACCGAGCAGCTCAAGCGCTTCCTCCCCGGGCTGAACAACCTGATCGCCTTCAACCTGGTGGATGGCGTCATCCGCATGGTGATCTTCGTGCTCTTCATGTGGTTGATCTCCCTGTGGGCCGATATTCGCCGGGTCTTTGAATACCATGGCGCGGAGCACCGCGTCGTCTTCAACTTTGAATCCGGCCAGCCGATCACGGTGGAAAATGCCCAGCGGTTCGTCACCTGGCATCCGCGCTGCGGCACCAGTTTTCTGATGGTGGTGATGCTCGTCTCCATCGTGGTTTACTCGCTGATCCCCGTGACCGCGCTTTGGGCCAAGATGCTCGTTCGCGTGCTGGCGCTCCCTCTCATCGCCGGTCTCAGCTATGAGATGATCCGCTTCGCCGCCAAGCACCGCGGCGGCCTGCTGGCGACCCTGACGGCTCCGGGTCTCTGGCTGCAACGCATCACCACTCAGCCGCCCACTAACGATCAGACAGCCGTGGCCATCCGCGCCCTCGATGGAGCCATGGAGCTTGAAAAAGAACAGGGCGGCCAGTTGGTAATCGCCTGATGGAATTTACAGAGCAGTTGATTGAATTAGAGAAGCGTTACGAGTTTCTTACCTCACAGATGGCGGATCATGACGTCATCGGCGATCCGGATCTCTACCGCAAGACCGCCAAGTCTCAGCGCGATCTCGAAGAGACCGTCGCCGCCTTTCGCGAGTACAAGAAGCTCGCTGCGGACCTGGAACAGGCCCGCTCCATGAAAGATGAGAAGGACCCCGAGCTCCAGGCTATGGCGGCCGAAGAGATCGCCGTGCTGGAACCGGCCGAGGCCAAGCTGGTCGACCGGTTGCGGTTCCTGCTTCTGCCCAAGGACCCCAACGACGAGAAGAACGTCCTGCTGGAAATCCGCGCCGGCGCGGGCGGCGATGAGGCCAGCCTGTTTGCCGCCGAGATCTTCCGCGTGTACTCGCGTTACGCCGAGAGCTTGCGCTGGAAGGTGGAAGTCACCAGCGTGAGTGAATCCGGCGCCGGCGGAGTGAAGGAAGTTATCGCCCTTATCAATGGCGACAAGGTGTACTCCAAGCTCAAGTACGAGAGCGGCGTGCACCGGGTGCAGCGTGTTCCCGTGACGGAGCAGCAGGGACGTATTCACACCTCGACCATCACCGTCGCGGTACTGCCCGAGGCGGATGAGGTGGAGGTCAAGATCGAGCCCAAGGATATCCGCGTCGATACGTTCTGCTCTTCCGGCCCCGGCGGTCAGTCCGTCAACACCACCTATTCGGCGATTCGCATCACGCACCTGCCGACGGGCCTGGTGGTAAGCTGCCAGGACGAGAAATCGCAGATCAAGAATCGAGCCAAGGCAGAGCGCGAGCTCCGTTCCCGCCTCTACGCGCTGGAGATGGAGAAACAGCATCAGGCCATGGGCGCCGATCGCCGCAGCCAGGTGGGCACCGGCGACCGTTCCGAGAAGATCCGCACCTACAACTTCAAGGAAAACCGCGTCACCGATCATCGCATCGGCGTCACGCTCCACCAGTTGGACCGTGTCATGGAGGGCGAGATCGAAGAGCTGATGGCGGCTTGCAGCAACTTCTTCAATACCCAACTCCTCCGCGAACAGGCTGCCGGCGGTGACGACAAGAACGGCACTAAATCAGGGAATTGAGCTGCTCGCCGAAGCGACGGTTCCGGACCCGCGCCTGACGGCGGAAGTGCTGCTGTGCCACGCGCTTCGCCGCGAGCGGATCTTTCTTTACTCGCATCCCGAACACGAATTGAACACCGTGGAGTGGATCCACTATGGCCGCTATCTCCACGAGCGGCTCCAGGGCAAGCCCACTCAGTACATCACGCGCACGCAGGAATGGTACGGCCGCTCGTTCCGGGTGAGCCCTGCCGTTCTGATCCCCAGGCCGGAGACCGAGCACGTGGTGGAGCATGCGCTGGAGGCGGCCCGTGATGCCCGCACGGTGCTCGATATCGGCACCGGTTCGGGGGCGCTGGCCGTTACTCTGGCGCTGGAGTTGGGCGCGCGGGCCGTGGCGACGGATCTGAGCCATGCGGCGCTCGCGGTCGCCCGCCAGAACGCAATCCGCCTTGGCGCCAGAGTGGATTTCGTGCAGGCGGATCTTGCCGCCGGACTGGCCGCGCGTTTCGACCTGATTGTCTCCAATCCCCCCTACATTCCTGCCGCCGAGATCCCCACGCTCCAGCGTGAAGTGCGGGATTATGAGCCGCATCTCGCCCTACTTGGCGGCGAGGAGGGCGCCGAGCCCTACCGGCGCATCATCCCCCAGGCCGAGCAGTTGCTGAAGCCTGGCGGGTGGCTGATCTTCGAAATCGGTTATCGCGGCGAGGCTGCGGTTCGCGCGGCGTTCGAGGCCGGCCCCTGGAGTGATGTCACCACCGGCCTGGATCTGGCCGGCTTGCCCCGAGTCCTGCGCGGGCGCCTTAAGCCGTAGCCCGCACGACGACGTCGTAAATCTCATTGGCGTACTCGCCGAGATGGATGAAGGAGCGCTCCTGAAACGGCCCGCCTCCCTCGCCGCAGTCCAAAACCACGATCCCGCATTCGCCGCGCGGCCTGCCCTGTTCACCGGCACTGCTTACAATCTCGCCCGTCGATTTGGAGCGCTGGCGGCCAATCGAGCTGCCCACATACATCCGGTTGCGTTCAACTGCCAGGCCGCGCAGGTATCCGCGAGGGGCCACCACCGTTTCGATCGCCGCCCCACGGATCGCCATTCGCGCCGACTCGCATACCAGGAAGCCGCCATCGTTCGCTGTCAATGAGTGCGGATGCTGCAGGCCGGCCGCGATGGTCTCGCCGGTCCAAACATTCAGGATCTGTCCCTGCGAGGCCGAGCTCCAGAGCCCTCCATCCTTCGGGCCGAACATCGTCACCCAGCATCCTCCTTCGTGAAAGTGGACTGAGTTCACATGATGCGTATCCCGGCGGCTGCCGCTTGCCGACCAGGCCACCCTGGTTTTTTCATGGCGGGAAACTTCGAGCAGGCAGTCAGTCCCGGTGGAAACGATATAGTACTTCCCGCCGTGGAACGCGACACTGTGACCGTCGCGCATTTCCTTCACTTGGATCAGTTCCCGCGCCTCAAGACGTTCAGACAGGAGTAGTAACCCCGAGGGCTGGAGCACGGCTACATAACCGCCCGGACAGGGGGCAATGCCCGTCATGCCCGTGGAGTCCTTCAGAACCTCCTTGGGAAGGCCCACTGGCGTGATCGTGCCATCCAACGGATCGACAATCAACAGGAAGACATCGCGCCAGGCAGAATCCCACAGCACGTCTCGGTTGCACAGTGTAACAAGGAGATCCACGGCCTACTCAAAATCGGACGCAACGGTGATCCAGCGCTGGCGCAACGCCCGCTAGTTCTGGAGGCTTCGGCGGACCAGAGGCGCCTAAATGGGCCATCAGGAGCGGGACTCGCCGCTCACCGGCACGACCGGGGACAGATTCCGCACGTTCGCACCGGGCTTATGCGGCGGTTGTGCCTGAAGGAGCACGGCGCTGCAGCCCAATCCAAAAGCAAGCCCGCAGCAGCAGAAGTACAGCAGGTGCATCGGGACCGACGCTCCCGCGAAGGTGAAGTTGCGGTGCCGGGCTAGGAAAACGTAAAACTCGCGGTTCAAGAAAACGATGGCGGCCAAAACCAGAGACGCCATTGCCCACGACGCCGTCAGAAGGAGGCCCATGAGTAGCGCAGTCAACAGGACAGAGAGCCGCTGGTCCCATCGCAGGTTCAAGTCGTTCGGGGCTTGGCGGGCTCGGAGTATGAGCTTGGTCCAAGGTATCCCGCGGAGGAATATGTCGGTATAGAGCAGATTCCAGAGCCCCCACCTCTTCATGTGCTGGCACTGGATGGCGGGGTTCAGCGCAATTTCACAGCCGGCTTGGCGCATCCGCATGCCGAACTCGATATCCTCGATCGCCGGCTGGAGGTAGCTTTTGTCCAATCCGCCGTGGGCGTGGAAGGTCTCGCGGCGAACGGCGCCGCAACCGGTCCAGAATGTGGAGGCGCTGGTCTTGCCATGGCGATGCACGAAGCAGTGCATCAGATTGCGATATTGGGAAACAAAGCCCGGGTCGGCCGGCGTGTCATCGTAGGCGCCGATTACAGCGTTAAGGCCGGGTTGGTCATGGAATGCCTGTACGACCAGCGCAAGGGCATCCGGGTGCAGTGCCACATCGGCGTCAAGAAAAACCAGCGTGTCGCCTCTCGCTCCGTCGGCGCCCAGATTGCGGGCATATGCCGGCCCCCGTCGTCCGCCAGTGGTCAGCGTTCTTGCTCCGAACCGTTTGGCAATCTGAATTGAGCTGTCGGTAGATCCGTCGTCCACGACGATACACTCCCAGTTCTCGTACTGAGAGGCAGTCAATGCCTGGAGGCAGCGTGGCAACGTCACTGCCCCGTTGTAAACCGGTATAACAACCGAAAGATACATCAGAACCTCTAAATGCTAAGGCAACCTCACATCCTACGCCCCGTGTCAGGATGAAGCAAGCTCAGGTGTCAGCCATTCTGTCAGCCCCAGTACCAACGTGACGCTAACATTCACAGCAAGGTGCTCTCAGCCGCCAGGTAATCGCTGCGTTTCGGAGGGACTGCACACGCCGCCCGGGGGCGACGACCCCACTCCAAACCGGCCGAAGCTCGGGACGCCGGCAACATCCTGTTCCGCAACGGGCCCCAGGGGCCCGGCAGTTCCGGCTTCGCCGCGCCCCACGGTCCCATGCGCCTGAAAGGAATCATCCACCATCCTCTGTAGTCTTCACCCACGACGCCCCCACCTGCCCCCAGCCGGGCTGACGAAATTCGTCTGTTACGGTTGGCGGGTCATCCAGAACGAGAACCCTGAGCGATTTGGCCATGACAATCCGCCGCCGGCGTTGTTTCGACGTACAATCAAAATCTGTTCCCCAAATCAGTTACTTTCCCATGCATACGCCCCACGGTTCTGTCGACATATTTCGTGCCGAATACCCGGACTTGCTGAAGAAGTGCCTCATGCGGGCGCTGTTTCCGGAATTGCATCTTCCAGCCGGCCGCGTTACGCTACCGCGTTATAGCCCCCTCTGCGGCGCCTTGCATCCGCTGAGTCAACCCCTTCTACGCCCGTTTGGGCTGCAACTCAACGCGGCCTATCGCAAGGAGAGCCGGTCGTCCGGTTTGAATTGGCCCGCTGAGGCCGGGATCGTAATTGGGCCGGCCCGGTTGGATCATCGGCACCCCTGTGCCGTCAGCGTTGTGCAGGAGCGAATACAGGGCCGCTTCGTCGAAACCGGGCCATGCCGTATGGAGTGTGCATCCTGATGGGCGCCATTCTGAAAGCCCATGGTGAGACCAGACGCCGAGTCTGGGCGGCGAACTCCTTTGAGGAATTGCCGAAGCCGGACGGGCGGTATCGGGAGGATGATGGCGGCCATTATTGGCTTTCCGCCGACGCGCTGGCTGTCTCCCTCGAAGACTCACCGGTTGCGTTCGTCCGGTACGGTTTGCCGGCCGGTCCGGTGGCTCTCCCGAAGCGTTGGACCAGGCATACACAACCCACTGCGCCCGTCGGCGCGATGGCAATCCTGCGCATGGATGGTTCCGCCGTCGGTGCTCTCGACGCACCGTATTCTGAAGTCTCGCCGGGCGGCTACGTCGGGGTAGACAATTACCATTCGATCTCGGTAAGCCCGCAAGTGGTGGAAGACCACCGGGCGTGGTGCGGGGTTGTTCACCCAATTCAGCAGATCACTGGACCAGGCGTATTCTGGAGGCTATTATGACCGGAACTACGGCGCTGCCCGCCGGGATGGAATACGCGCATTGCCCCGTGTGCGGCGGCGAGGGCCACTTCGTGCGTTGGCTGCGTGACCTGCAACTAGGTGCGCCGGGGGAGTTTGGTCAGCGCCGTTGTAACTCCTGCGAAGTCTTCTTTCTTTCGCCGCGGCCGGAAATGGCGGAGGTTTGGCGCCACTATCCCAACGACTATCAGCCCTATCAGAATGAGTTGAGCCAGCCCCTGCCTTTTGGCCTCTCGGCTATCCGGGCGTATGCACGGCGCCGGCGGAAGGTCCTGCGTTTCGTGAAAGGAGGGCGCATTCTGGACGTGGGTTGCGGTAACGGCGCCTTTCTGGAATCGCTTGGTAGCCGCGATTGGCAGCGCCACGCCATGGACCTGGAGCAACACTGCCAGTTCACCGAGCCGGTGCCATTCTACGCGGGCCGCTTCGATTGCGACCGGCCCCCGCTCGATAACCTGGATGCCGTTACGCTGTGGCACGTCTTCGAGCACCTGTACGATCCGCGCCAGGCGCTCCGCCATTCCCATGCCATTCTGAGACCCGGAGGGCTTCTCTTTCTCGCCATCCCAGCTTTGCACAGCCTGGACCGCCACGTGTTCGGGTCTGGCTGGGTCGGCTGGGACGTGCCGAGGCATCTGGCAACGTACTCGGACAAGGCCGTCGCCACTCTGTTCCGGCAGACGGACCTGCGGTTGGAGGCGGTGATGCCGGATGCGTGCGGCGGCGCGATGGTAGCCTTAAGCCTGGAATTTGCGCTACGTTCGCGGCAGTTCGAGACAACGGTAGGCCGGTCCCTGATCGCCCATGCGCTGCTGACGCCCTGGGCCGAACTGTCGAGGCTGCTGGGTTGGGCGTCGGCAAGAATATATGTCGCTCGGAAGTAATGTGCGCTTGGTGGTCGTCGTGCCAGTATTTGGGAACTGGACGGACACTGCGGATTGCATCCGCGCGCTTCTGGCGCAAACGACCTCCGAGTTTGATGTATTGATAGCCGACGATGGTTCGCCCACGCCGCCGCCCGTCGAACTGACGAGTATCGATCGCGTCCGCTATCTGGTGGGCGAGAACCTGGGATTCGCCGGCAATTGTAACCGGGCAGCGGAAGCGGCGATCGCCGACGGCGCCACCCATCTGCTCTTTTTGAACAACGATACTGAGTTCTCCACTGTCTTTGTTGCGGGCTGGTTGCGCGCGCTGGCCGAGTATCCTGGCGCCGTGTTGAGCCCCATCATCTATTGGGCGACGCACCGTGATCGGGTATGGTACTCGGGTGGTCCCATGTCGGTTTGGATTCCCTTCATGCGCCAGCGGCGCAACTACCCACACGCTACCCGCGTGGATGTGATCTGCGGCTGTGCGCTCCTGGCGCCAGCCGTCCAGTGGCGCGCCTTGGGCGGGTTTGACCGGCGCTACCCGATGTACTTCGAAGATTTCGATCTGGCAATCCGCGCCACGGAGTCGTCCATCCCTGTATTGGTCGTACCGGATCCGGATCTGGCCGTGTGGCACAGGGTTTCCGGTTCATTTCGCGAGACCGGAGAGTGGGCGCGGGAGTATCGATTGACCCACGCGCAATTCCTCTTCATCCGTGCCCACTATCACGGGGTGCGACGCCTGATTTGTTTTGCCTTGGCCGCGGCGCGGCTCGCAATGATCGTCGTCGGGAGGCTGCCGGATCTGCCCCAGCCGCGTGCGTTGTGGCGCGCAATCGCGCCCGGCCGGGAACAGTAACGTTGCCAGGTTCTCCTACCGGCACTTCCTCTTGAGAAACTCATAGGCTTCCCGCCGGACCGCCGGAGGGAAATCGTGCCCGGCCTCGGGGTGCCTCACCACCAGACTTCCAGCCGGAAAACGCCCCCTCACCTCGGCGGCTACGTCATCTACGCCGCTCGCGTCGAAGTTGGTGTCGTGCGTGGGAGCACTGACGAAGACCGCTCGCGGGGCAATCGCTGCCATCACATCCGTGAAGTCGAATGGCGCCGTCAGCGGACTGTTGCCGTACACGCCGGCTATGCGCGGCATATAACGGGGCGATGTCCACCCCTTCAAATCACCGCCAGAGTACTTGGCGAACGAGGTAAAACCGCAACTGGTGACCACCGCGCGGATCCGCGCGTCGAATGCCGCCACGAACAGCGCATTGTGCCCGCCCAGCGAATGGCCGATCACCGCAATGCGCCGCCCGTCCACGCGTGGATGCGCCGCCAGCAGGTCCACGCCGCGGGTGTGGTTCACGATGCCGTACATGGTGCCGCTCTGGTAGCCCCGGCCGTATACGTCCTTTTCAAAATCGGTACGGTCCTCGCCGAAAGAAGGATAGTCCGGCGCCAGCACCACCCATCCTTGTTCCGCCAGTTCCTTGCCGTAGTGGAGGTTCTCCTTAGGCCCTGCGCCCACTGGTTCGTCCTTGCCTATGCTCGTCGTCTGATGGAGGCAGAGCACGGCAGGACGGCGCCCGCCGGCCTTCGGCACAAGCAGCCACGCGTGTACTTTGCGTCCGGCTTCGGGCTCGTAGGTCAGCCTGGTCTGCACGTAGGCGCCGGCCTCTTCGGTCAGCAGCGTTTCCACCGCCAGGCGCCGTGTCCGGTCCAGAGCCGGCATCGGCCCCATTGCCGCCTCCATCTTGCGCAAGGCGGCGGCCCGCGTTTGCGCCAGGCTGGGAGCGGCCAGCGTCAGCAACACACATAGCGCGAGTCGCATAATTCTCTCCCGATTCTCCCGCACCCGCCATTGTGTAGCATAAAGTGCAACAGTGCTACTCATCGCCGCTTTGCTGCTCACCCTCGTGCCGCTGGCCGCGCAGACTCCGCCCAACCGCTATCAATGCCGCCGCGCACCCTCCCCCATCCGCATCGACGGCCGCATCGACGGACAGTGGAAACTCGCGCCCTGGACAACGGATTTCGTCGACATCGAAGGCAGCGCAAAACCCCGCCCCCGCTTCCGGACTCGCGCCCGTATGTTGTGGGACGACGAGTATTTTTACATCGCCGCCGAGCTCGATGAGCCGCACGTCTGGGGTACGCTGACCCAACACGATGCCGTCATCTTTCACGACAACGATTTCGAGGTCTTCGTGGACCCCAACGGCGACCGCCGCGAATACTTCGAGTTCGAAATGAACGCCCTCAATACCGGCTGGGACCTGTTCCTGCCCAGGACGTACATCGATGGCGGAAAGGCTGACAACGCATGGGAGATCCCCGGGCTGCGCACCGCAGTGCGAGTGATGGGCACACTCAACGACCCGCGGGATCGGGACAAGGGCTGGACTCTGGAGATCGCACTCCCCTGGAAGGCGTTCGGCGAGGCCGCCCGCATGCCGCTGCCGCCCCGCGCAGGCGATACGTGGCGCGTCAACTTCTCTCGCGTGGAATGGCAGCACGAGTT
Source organism: Paludibaculum sp. (assembly GCA_036504135.1). GTDB lineage: Bacteria > Acidobacteriota > Terriglobia > Bryobacterales > Bryobacteraceae > Paludibaculum. The sequence goes on along the minus strand of DASXVP010000014.1, from coordinate 321,778 downwards.
GTTCGAGGGCGCCTACCGGCGCGTCCCCGAGACCAAGGAGGACAACTGGGTCTGGTCGCCGCAAGGCAAGGTGAATATGCATCTGCCCGAACACTGGGGCTTCGTCGAGTTCTCACTCCGCTAGCAGCAGCCCGTTCACCCTCGCGTCCGTCGCCGCCCCGCGCCTCAACCCTCCTGCAAGCCCGCCGCGCGAATGTTGCCGCGCAGATGCAGCAACGCCTCCCGGTAATCCTTGGACCCCACATACTCGACAATCAGCGGTACGCCGGGCGTGCGTTTCGCGGCCAGCGTGACGAACTTCCGGTAGTCCAGATCGCCCTTACCCGCGGCCACCCCGGCCGTGACGTGGTACTTGCGATCCTTGGCGTGAATGCCGCCGATCCACGGTTGGAGCTGGTCGAACATCTCTTCCAGATCATTCACCTCCAGCAGGTTCGCCGGGTCCAGTTGAGCGCGTACGCGTTTCGACCCCACCTCCTCCAGGAATAGCCGCGTCCGCTTGGCGCTCGCCAGCACGCTCCGGTAGATCGGCTCCAACAGCACCGTGGCATCGTTAGCCTCCGCCACCACGGCCAGTTCCTTTACAGTGCTCACCGCCATCTTCCACACGTCGTCATCCCAGTCATAGGGAGTGGCTGCCGCCGGCCCCGGCGGATGCCAGTGGCCCATCTCGCTGAGAAATGTCCGAATCCCCATCTGGCGGCCCAATTTCATTGCCGAGTCGAAATGCCCCAGGTTGGCCTTTCGCTCGCCCGCATCGCCGTGGACCAGCGTCAGGTACACACCCATCGAATGGATGGAGATGCCCGCCGCGCGGTACGTCTCCGCGATCTCCTTCGCCCGCTCCACGGACAGCGCCGAAAGATCGCTGCGCTGCCCGTAGCGCCAGTAGTTGCTGTCCTTCTGCGTGAAGAAGAGCTGGATCAGCTTCACCCGCTGGCTCTTCAATTCCTCCGCCAGGCTGCGGTTGGTGTGGTCGCGGAAGTCGTTGGTGGAAAGACCAATCGTGATCCGTCCCACCGCCGCCGCTGCCAGCGGCGCCGACGCCAGAGCCTGCATCGCCGCCCGTCTGCTCGTCGTGTTGCTCATACTATGCCTCCAATTTCCACGGCGCCCGGTACGGCCTGGTCACCAGCGTCTGCGCCGCCGCGTCACCGATCACGCGATTCCGCTGTCCGTCCCATTTCACGCTGCGTCCAGACTCCCACGAGACATTCATCAAATGGCCCACCGTGCTGGAATAGTGCAGCGTCTCCGGATTCGCCGCGGCCTGCTTCCGCTGCCGCAGATTATTCAGGAACACGTCGAAATGGTAGAGGTGGTCGTCCTTGGCCGCCACCGTCTCCTCCACCCCAACCAATGCGCTGCCGGCCGGCAGGCGCGCGCCCTTCGGCGGTTCGCGCAGGATGGAGTAGCCGGCGCGGTCCAGCACCATCGACGCCTCCGTGCCCACAAAGCACTTGCTGTGCGAGCGCGTTTCGCGCCGGCCGCCCGTGCGCATCGTGTAGTCCAGCGTGAACCCGTGTTTCGCCACCGGGCCGGCGCCAAACTGCATACTCGCGTGGAACGTATTCGGATAGTCGTGGTTGGTCTGGTAGGCGTAGTTGCCCCCCGTCGCAAAAACAGCCACCGGTGAATTCACGCCCATCGCCCACAACACGATATCGAAGTGATGTACCCCCCACGCCACCTGATGGCCGGCCCCGGCGATTTTGAACCAGTCGTAGCCGTAGTTGTAATACATGTTGGGGTTGTACGGCCGGTACGGCGATGGCCCAACATAGAGATTCCAATCCAGCTCCGGCGGCGCCGCCGTGTCCGCCGGTGACCCCGGCCCCGGCCAGTAATTTTCATAATCCCAAACGCGCACTTCGGAGATCTCTCCGAGCTTGCCTGTGCGGATCAGCTCCGCCGCCTGCCGGTAATGCTCCTGGCTGCGCTGCTGCGTGCCCACCTGCACGATGCGCCCTGATTTGAGCCATGCATCGATCACAAATGGACCTTCTCCAATCGAATTGCCCAGCGGCTTCTCCAGGTACACATCCTTGCCGGCCCGGCACGCCTCTATCGTCTGCAGCGCATGCCACTGCTGGTTGGTGGCGATTACCACCGCGTCTACTTCCTTGGATTCCAGCAGCTTGCGGTAGTCTTTATAAGCCGCGACGCGCGCCCCGCCCGCCAGCGCCCGGCCCTGCTCCAGGTACTTCGAATTCACGTCGCACACCGCCGTGAAGCGGACCCCGGGATACTTCAGAAATCCGGGAATATGTACGCCCCGCCCCCGCGCGCCGCACCCAATCAGCCCCAGATTGATGGTGTCGCTGGGCGCCGCCGCCGCGCCGGACGCATAGAGAAAGTGTCGCCTCGTCATCGTAGGTACCTCACCTGTCTGCACATTTCCCATCAAACCTACATCAGTTCAACCGCCGATGCATCCCTCGCCACTTCCGTAGCCGCCACTGGCGGCGCCAGTAGCGCGTGGTGTTCAGCACTGTCGTGGAGGCAGAGACAGATACTTCCGTTGATGGTCTTGACTCCGCCTGCGTGTATCGTGTAATCATCGGTTAGGAAAGATACCTAACTTTGAGCCAGCCACTTTACGGGAAAGGGACTGCCTCCGGCGGCGGGCGCATCCACGCTTCAAAAATGAGGCGCCTGAACAGCACTCTATTGCTGGACCTCATCCGCCGGGAGGGTCCTGCTTCGCGAGCGGAACTGGCACGGCTGAGTGGGTTGGCCAAGCCGACCGTTTCCAGCCAGATGGCGGCGCTGCTGCGCAGCGGCGTGGTTCGGGAGCAGGGGCCGGGCGATTCAAATTCGCGCGGCGGAAAGCGGCCCACCCTTGTCAGCTTCAATCCCGAATGCGGCCGCCTGGTGGGGGTTGAAATCAGCGCGGCACGAATTCTCGTTGCGCTGGCTGACATGAACGGCGAGATCCAGGAGCGTTTGAGCGTCGATGTCCCCGCCCGACATGAGGCTGAAACGGTGCTGAATCTGGTGATCCGGGGCGTTAGGAAGATCACCGACCGCGCCTGGAGCGAAAAGCCGACAGTTGTGGCCGTCGCCGCGCCGGGCCGCGTGGATGCCCGGCTTGGCATTGTCCTGGAGGCCGGAAACGTTTTCAACTGGCGGGATGTCCCTGTTCGTGAGTATCTCGAAGGAGCGTTGGAATTCCCGGTCCTGGTCGAAAACGACGTGAACCTCGCCGCCTTGGGCGAAATGCACGCCGGTGCTGCGCGGGGTGTCGAGAACTTCGTGCTCATCCGTCTCACCACCGGCATCGGGGCCGGCGTGGTGCACAACGGAAGGCTCTGGCAGGGCAGCCACTGGGCGGCTGGCGAGATTGGTCACATGGTGCTCGATCGCGCCGAGAACTCCGCCGCGTGGGGTGCGCGCGGCTACCTGGAGTCCGTGGTCGGCAGCGATCGTGTGGTGGAGAAAGCGCAAAGCACATCCAGCGCCATGGCCGCGCTTCTCAGCGGGCAGGGGCTGCCCGGCGCATTGCAGGAGGCGCTGCGGCGCGAGGATCCGGCAGCGGTTGCGATTTTGGAAGGGCTGGCCACTCATCTGGGCTTGGCCACGGCCGACGTGGCGGTAATGTTCGATCCGGAGATGATCGTGCTGCAGGGCGATCTCTTCCATCTGGTGGTGGACCGGATTCGCCAACTGGTGGAGCGCGCAATCTCCTGGCCGGTACGGATTGAAATTTCCAACCTGGGCGACGACGTGGTGCTTCAGGGGGCCATCCGGGGGGCTCGAGATGCGGCGAACGAATTGCTGGCCGGATTGTGACCGGCCGGCAAGATGGAGAACGGAAGATGATCATGACCGGCAGAGTGTCCGTCGCCATTGTCCTTGCCCTGCTCGGCGCGGCGGCGAACGCCGCTCCGCCCACCGGCCTGCTGCTTCGCGGCTACTCCGTGATCCCGTCGCCGCGGGAGGTTCGCCTCGCCGAAGGCGAAGTCCGCTTTGACGCAGGCTGGGCGCTGGATCCCGGCGAGGTGGCCGCCGGCGACATGGCCCTGCGCACCTTGCGGGCCGGGCACGAATTCACCGCCGTCTCTGTCTCTGGCCGGCGCGTCCGGCTGCGGATCGCTCCCGGCGCGGTCGCCACCAAATCCGCCCCCGGAATCGAGCGGCAGGCCTATCGTCTCACGATTGCCGCCGAAAGGATCGAGATCGCTGCCAACGCAGCCCAGGGCCTATTTTACGGCGCGCAGACTCTCCTCCAGTTGCGCCGTAGCGATGGCGCCGGCCGGATGTGGCTGCCGGCTGGTGTCATCGAAGACTGGCCAGACCGTGAGTTGCGCTTTCTCCACTGGGACACCAAGCACCATCAAGACCGCATGGAGACGCTCAAGCGCTATCTCGATTGGTCCGCCCGCCTCAAGGTCAACATGATCGGCTTTGAGCTGGAAGACAAATTCGCCTATCCCTCCCATCCCGCTATCGGCGCCCCCGGCGCCTTCACGCCAGCCGAATTGCAGGAGATCGTCAACTATGGCCTGGAGCGTTTCATTCAGGTGGTCCCCATCGTTCAGGCGCCAGCCCATCTCGGCTACGTGCTCAAACATCCGGAATACGCGCACCTCAAGGCCGACGGCAATAACTACCAGAGTGACCTCTGCGATGAACGCACCTACGACCTGATCTTCTCGATGTACGACGATCTCATTCGTGCCACAAAGGGCGTGGATTACTTCTTCGTCTCCACCGACGAGATCTACTACGCCGGTATCGGCAACCGCTGCCAGGCGCCCTATAACCCGGAGAATCGCAGCCTGGCGTGGGCCACTTTTGCCAAACGCGCCCACGATCACCTGGCCAGGCAGAATCGGCGCATGCTCGCTTGGCTCGAATACCCACTCCTCGCCAAGCATCTCGAAATGATCCCCGCGGACGTCATCGACGGCATTGTCGGGGACGACGGTTTCGTTCCGATTGAGAAACGCAAGGGCATGCGCCAGCTCTCCTACGCCTCCATGCAGGGCGCCGAATTGCTATTCCCCAATCACTTCTCGCCGGACGGCGTGAAGTCCGGCAACCTGGATACGGCGCGCGCCTCCATTGCCTCCGGGCGTGCCAGCCAGGGCGACCCCATCGGCGTTTTTGGCGCCGCGTGGGGCGATTCCGGACTGCACAGCGAGACGTTCTGGCTCGGCTGGTCCGCGGTCGCGCAATGGGGCTGGAACATCGCCGGCGCCTCTGTCGAACAGCACACCGCCGAGTTCATGCGCTTTTATTACGGTACTGGCGCGCCCGATTTGACCGACGCCTACCGTATCCTGCAGCGCCAGGCGCGCGCCTGGGAGGGCAGTTGGGATCGAGTGGTTTCCAAGGCCCGCGCGCCCGGCTACGGCAACTCACACGGAAAAGGCGTTGGCACCGAGCGCGAAGATCTCACTCTGGCTTCGCTGCCGCGCCTGCCCGGCGAGAAACTCAGCTCCACATTCCGGGAAAAGCATGCGCGCGCCATCGCCGAGGCGGAGAGGCGAGGTGAAGAGAACTCGGCCCTGGTTCAAACGCTGACGGGCGCCATCCTGCGGGTCGAGCAGAATCGCTACAACGTGGAAGTGTTTCAGGTGCTGGCCCGCTTCATCGGCCACCACTGGCGCCTGCTGGCCGGCCTGGCCAGTGCGGAGGAGATGCTGGATGCCGCGCAAGCCGACGCTCTGAACAACAAGCCCGCCGAATCCGTGGGCCGCATGCTGGCCGCCTATGATCGCGTGCAGGCTCTGGAGCGCGAAGGCCGCGAAATCTTCCGCGAGCTCACCGCCGTCTTCGAGAAGGACCGCTTCCCCAAGAACCGCTCCGTCAACGGCCGAGCGTTTCTCCAAGTTCTCGACGACACCAAGGATCACTGGGCGGATCGCCGCGCCGATCTCAGCTACATGAGCGCGCCCGAGGAGAGCATCGGCCTCGCCCTGTGGCGCAAACGCCTGCTGGATCAGATTGAGTCTTACGCCAGACAGAACAACGTCCCGGTGAAGGCGCTGGCAGATAGAAGGTTGGAAGAGTGAGCGCCGACACCGCCGATAGCGCCCTGCGGTCCCTTGGGTACGAGCCCAGTTTCCGCCGCATCCTGACGCGCCGCAGTCTGATCCTCTACGGCCTCGTCATCCTCACGCCCACGGCGCCCTATCCCGTTTACGGCATCGTGCAGCAGATGTCCAAGGGGCACGCCGCGCTCTGCTATCTGGCCGCCATGCTGGCCATGCTGTTCACCGCCGTGAGCTATGGCCGGATGGCCGGCGCGTTCCCCGCCGCCGGCTCCACCTACACGTTTGTCCAGCGCGGCCTCAACGCCCACGTCGGGTTCATCGCCGGCTGGGGCATGATCCTCGATTACATTTTCATCCCCATGCTCAGCGTCATCTACGCGGCGCTCACTGCCGAGCGTCTCGTCCCCCGGGTGCCCTACCTTTTCTGGGCCGTGCTCTTCGCTGTCAGCATCACGTGGATCAATTTGCGCGGCATGCAACAGACCGCCCGCGCCGGCACTGTCTTGCTTTGGCTGATGTCCATCTGTGCGGCGGCTTTCCTCGTGCTGGCGGCCCTGCGCGTGGCCGGCCACGGCGGTGGCGGCGCGCTGCTTTCCATGCAGCCCATCTTCCAGCCGCACGAGTTTTCATTGCGCGCCGTGATGGCCGGTACGGGTGTCGCCGCCCTTTCCTACATCGGCTTCGATGCCATCTCCACGCTGGCGGAAGATGTCCGCGAGCCGCAGCGCGACATCGCCGTCGCCACCGTTGCGGTCTGCGTGATCCAGGCGCTCATCTGCGTGGCTACCGTGTATCTCGCCGCGCTGGTGATTCCAGACTTCCGATCGTTTGCCAACCCGGAGACCGTCATCCTCGATATCGGCCAGATAGTCGGCGGCCCTTGGATGTTCGGCGCGCTCACCCTCGTCCTGCTGGTCGCGGGACTCGCCAGTGCGCTGGCAGGTCAGGCCGCCGCCTCGCGCCTGCTGTTCGGTATGGGCCGCGATGGCGTGCTCTCCCGCCGCATCTTCGCCCATGTCAGCCCGGGCACCAACACGCCCACGCGCGGCATCTGGATGATGGGCGCTGCGGCGCTGGCCGGAGCCTTGCTCGTCAGCTTTCAACTTGCCGTCGAGCTGCTCAATTTCGGCGCGTTTCTCGGCTTTATCCTGGTGAATCTCAGCGTCATCCAGCACTACTACATCCGCGGCCGCCATCGCTCCGGATGGGCCTGGTTGACCAACCTCGTCGCGCCCGCCTGCGGCGCCGCGGCCTGCCTGTACATCTGGCTGAGTCTCTCGTCGAAGGCGCAGATGGCCGGCTTTGTGTGGGTATTCATCGGCATCATCTACCTCGCGATCCTCACCCGGGGATTTCGCAAACCGCCGGCAACCTTGGAGTTTTGAGTGTCACCAACCGTTTCGATCGAAAGCCGCATTGGCGAATATGTCCAGGAACGCCGCCAGCAGCTCATTGCCTTGGTGCAGGAGCTGGTCCGCATCCCCTCTGAGAACATGCCGCCCACCGGGGCGGAGGCGGCCTGCCAACAATATGCCGCGTCCGTGCTGAAAGCTGCCGGCTGGGAGTGCAATCTCTACGATCTGCTTGCCGTCCCCGGCCTCCTGCGCCACCCCACTTTCTGGCCCGGACGCCTTTATGAGGACCGGCCCAACCTCATCGCCAGACGGCTGGGGCGCGGCGGTGGCAGATCCCTGATCCTGACCGGCCACATGGATACTGTCCCGGCAGGGACCCTGCCCTGGACACGCGACCCCTTTGGCGGCGAGATCGAGAACGGGCGCCTCTATGGCCGCGGCGCCAATGACATGAAGGCCGGCATCGCCACCAACCTCTTCGTCGCCCAGGCCCTTGCCGCCATGGACATCCAGCTCGACGGAGACCTCCTCATTGAGTCCGTCGTCGACGAGGAATTCGGCGGCTCCAACGGCACCCTCGCCGGACGGCTCATGAACTATAATGCCGATGCCGCCATCGTCTCCGAGCCTTCCCACCTCCGAGTGTGCACCGGCCATCTCGGCGGCCGCACAGCCCATATCACCCTACGCGCGCCCGGTGACATTCTAGCCGAATCCGGCTACCTCGCCGGCGTTGTGGATCAGCTCCGCGCCGTTCTCAATTGGGTGCCCGAATTCGCTGCCCGGCGCACCGCGAAGTTCGCCGCCCATCCGGTCTTTGCTGGGCGCACCGCACCATCTTCGGTGAGCGTCCTGAAGGTCAACACCGGCCCGTTCGCCACAACCGAGCCGATGGGCGTACCCGAGGTGGGACGCGTCGAGATTTTCTGGCTCACGCTGCCAGGCGAGACCCAGGCCGCTGTCGAGGCCGAGTTCCTCGACGCCCTGGCAGGGCTGTTCTCCCAAAATGCGGCGCTCTTTACGCCCCGGCCCGAAGTCGAATTTCCGCTCCGCTGGCTGCCGGCCTCCATCGTGCCGCCGGACGCGTCCCTGATCAGCGAGGTCCAGCACTGCGCCGGCAGCGTCCTCGGCCGCCCGCCCAAGCTGGAGCCCATCGAAGGCCCCTGCGACGCCTTCGTCTTTCATCAGTTTGGCGTTCCCGCCATCCTGTGGGGGCCGACCGGCGGAAACACGCATGGCGCCGATGAGTATGTCGATATTGAGTCGCTGGTCCAATCCACTCAGGCCCTGCTGCTCTTCGTCTGCCGCTGGTGTGGGGTGCACTGATGCTGGCCTTTCTGTTGCTGCTGGCGGCCCTGCCTCAGGCGCGTGTTCTCACGCCGCAACCCCGCCAGTACGAGATGGTGGAGCTCGAGCTTTCGCCGGCTGTGCCGCCCTCCAACCCGTTCGACCCCAACGAGGTCACGCTCGACGCCACTGTCACTCTGCCCTCCAACCGCACCCTGCGTGTGCCCGGCTTCTGGTTCCAACCCTATCAGCGCTCGCTCAAGGATCCCGCGGCCACCTTCAACGCCCGGGTGGAACTTCTCGCCCCCGCCGGTCCGCCCGCGTGGCGCGTCCGTTTCGCCAGCCCGGAGGCCGGCCTCCATTCGGTGGTCCTCGAATTCAAGGACCAGCAAGGCATCACCCGGGCCGAGCCTGCCACCGTGCAGGTCCTGCCAGGTCCGCGACCCGGCTACGTCCGTGTCAGTCCCCGCAATCCTCATTACCTCGAGCACGAAACCGGCCAGCCCTTTTTCCCCATCGGCGAGAACCTCTGCATGTACCAGCGGCGCGAAGGGACCTACTACTTCGAACGCCTGCTGGAGCGGCTTTCGGCCAACGGAGGCAACTACGCCCGCATCTGGCAGGAATATTATCCTCCCAAAGACACCTCCATCGTGGCCGGGCCGGGCGACGCCGAGTTCTCCGGCTTCCCGCTGGAAACACAAGCCACCGGGCTGGGCCGCTACGACCTTGCCTCGGCCTGGCGTCTGGATCACGTGGCCTCCACCTGTGAGCGCCTCGGCGTCTATTGGCAACTCACCTTCGAGATGACCGTCTGGTGGAACCCCAGATTCGCCCACCGCTGGCCGCGCAATCCCTACAACGCGGCCAACGGCGGCCCCTGCGACAAACCCGCCGATTACTTCACCAATCCCAAGGCTCGCGAGCTAGTGCGCCGCCGCCTGCGCTACAGCGTGGCTCGTTGGGGCTGGTCCACCCATCTCGCCGCCTGGGAGCTCTGGAACGAGGTCGATAACAACGGCGGATTCGATTCCGTCGCCAACGCCGATTGGCACCGAGAAATGGGCGCCTACCTCAAGAGCATCGATCCCTGGCGCCACCCCATCACCACAAGCTGGCGCGATTCGCGCATGTTCGCCCTGCCGGAGATCGACATCGTGCAGGCTCACTCCTACTGGGATTCCTCCTACGACGCCGCCCAGTACGCGCTCCAGGATACCGATCACCTCATGCGCACCTACGGCAAGCCGTTCTTCTTCGGCGAGCAGGGCGTCGAGGATCCGGCTCTGGCGATCCAGATCGATCCCGAGGGCCGCCACTTCCACGATGCGCTGTGGGCGTCCGCGCTCAGCGGGGCATCCGGCGCCGGCCTCTATTGGTGGTGGCATAACTACGTGGAATCGAAGAACCTCTATCGCCACTACCAGCCGCTGGCCAAGTTCATTCAAGGCACGGACTGGCCTGCGCATCAGTGGAAACAGACCGGTCTCTCCCGCCCGAGTCTCCCCGTCACCCTCCATGTCTACGGACTGGCCGCGCAAGACCGCGCCCTTCTCTGGATCCACGATCCCCTCGCCTTCCGCGTTGTCGATAGAAAGCCGGTCACCGGCCCGGAACAGACCACCGCCAGCCTCAACGTCACCGGCCTCGCCGATGGAGACTACGTCATCGAGTGGTGGGACACGCTGCAAGGCCGCGTAGTCCGTACGGATCACGGCCGTGTCAAACTCACCAACCATTTCGGCTACGGTCTGGAGTTGAGGCCGCCGCCATTCCACGGCGACATCGCGGCGCGTGTTACGGCTTACCGACCCTGATCACATCCCCGCGCCATTCCAGCCGCGCCGGCAGCAGATCCGGCCTCGCGGCCAGAGCCTCATCGAGCAGCGCCCGCGCCTCGTCGACCTTGCCTTCGTAACCGCGCACCAATGCCAGCAGGTAACGCGCCTCGGCCCGGTACGGCACTTCCTTTGAGTCGCGCTCCGACACCGCGAATCCGGCAAATCGTTTCGCCAGCCTCTCCGCATCCTCGGAGCGGCCCAGCTTCTCCAGCGCCGGCACCACGAAGAAGTTCTCGCTATTCCAACTGTCCCGGTCGCCCGAAAGCTGCGCCACTCTCGACACCGCCCGCTCGTAGGCCTGCCGCGCTTCGTCCATCCGGCCCAGCCTCTCCAGCGTGCGCCCGGCGTAGTACTCCAAGCGCGGCGATGCCTGCCCCACGAAATCATCCACGCCCAAAGATGGCGGCGGCGTCCTGGCGGCCTGGAACAGCCGCAGCGCTTCATCATACTCGCCCCGCGCGTATGCCTTGGCGCCCGCGCCGTAACGCATCACACGGTATTTGTCGCGCAGCCCGTAGCTCCGGTGCCGCACCGCAAACTGGTGCTGCGCGATCATCCTTTCCGCCGCCGCGTAATCCCCTTCGCTCAGATGCGCTGCCAGGACACCCTCTGCCAGATCGTCATCGCCGGGCGCGCGTGCCAGCGCCTTGCGCAGCAGCGTCAACTGCTCCGCAAAACGCCCCGCCCGTGCATACAGCGCCGATAGATCCGTCAACGCCCGCACATTGCCGGGCTGTAGTTCCACGGCCCGCTCCAGTTGAGCCGCTGCCTTCTCCAGCGGCGAGCCCTGCTCCGCGAACGCCAGGCCCAACGCGCGCCGCAGCGAGAAATCCGCCGGACGGGCCGCCACGCCGGCCTCCCACTGCGCCACCGCCTCCGCCCGCCGGTCGCGGAAATACAGCAGGCATCCCAATAGATACCGCGCCACGCCGTCGTTGCCATCGGCCGACACGGCATCCCGCAGTACCGCTTCCGCGCCGTCTCGATATGGGAAACGATCCACACTTCCGGCGGTCGCCCGCGCCTTCCCGAGCGCTGCCGTTGCCGCCGCCGGATCGCCGGCGCGCTTCAGGCAGTATGCCAGCGTGTAGAAATACTCCGGCGAGGTGGCCCACGGATCACGATTGTCCGCCTCCACCAGCCGCAGTACCTGCGACGCCTCTTTCCACCGCGCCAGATCCCGATAAAACACCGATACCGTGATCGCCTCCTGGCTCTGCCCGCCCATCAGATCCAGCAATTCCTTCCGGCTCGCCGCATCGCCCGCCGCCAGCCACCGCTCAGCGCGCGCGGTGCGGTTCGTCGGCTCCATCCGTTCCACCTCGGCCAACTGCGCACGGGCCTCCGCCGCGCGCCCGCTCTCGCGCAACACTAGCGCCAGTGCCAGCCGCGCCCGCAGATCATTGCCGCTGGCAGTGACGGCGCTGCGCAGCCGCGTGAGCGCGCCATCCCGATCGCCCGCCAGCAGCCGCAGCCGGCCCAGATGAAACTCGCGCGTGCCGAAATACGCGCTCTGCGGCCAGATGTAGAAGAGGCTCCGCTCCGCCTCCGTGTCGCGCCCCAGTGCCAGTTGCGCCATCGCCATGTAGTAATGCGCCTCATCCGCGTACGGGTCGCGCTCAATCGCCTTCTCCAGGCTCGCCACGGCATCGGCGTAATGCCCCGTCGTGAATGCCTGGATCCCGCGCAGCAGGTGCGCCCGCGAATACCCGCGATCTCGCGACAACGCCTGGTCCAACAGTGCCGCCGCGCCGGTCGGATCCAGCTCCTTCAACCGGTACTCCGCCGCCAGCACCAGTTCCTCCGCGCCCATATCAGCCACCGCCTTCTTCGGGGCCTCCAGGGGCTTTGTGAACGGCGTATACTCCGTCCGCCCCGGCTTCCTATCCGGCTTCCGATAATCGAGCACTGCCTTGCCCGCCGCATCAGTCACCACCACCCGCAGCCCCGCCAGTTCACGCCCCGCCGGCGTCAGCGAAACCCGCGCCACCTTTGCAGGGTCGAGCTCTACATCAGCCCGCCCGATCTCCCCGCCGCCCGCCGTCACCACCACACGCGCCTTGCCGATCCGCCGCACCGTCGCCAGCGTAAGCCGCACGGTCACGCCCGGCTCCGCCTCCAGATTCAGCGCCACGTCGCGGTTCATGCTCGTCACGCCATTGGTGCCCGCCACCGGAATCCACCACTCGCTCCAGCTCTCCACCTTGTGCGGCGCCACCCATTCGTAATGCCCATCCCACACGTGCCGGCCGCTCTGCAGTTCCACATATGGCCCGGCCTTGTCGGTGTACCCGCGCTCGTGGCTCTTCGCCCCCGCGCCGTTGCCAAACGTCCACAACTTCATCCCCTGCACCAGGCGGCGGTCCGCGTACCGGAACACTCCGTAGTCGTTCTCGAACTGATACGCCCCGTTGAAATCGTCGTACTCGTCAATGCCGAATACCCCGAGCATATTTTTGTTGTTCCGGTCCCAGCTGTAATCGACGCCATTGTGCAAAGGCCAGTCTGCGATGTCCGCCGTGGTGTGCCCCACCGTGCGCGACATCTGGTACAGATAGCGTGTCTTTGCGGTCGCCGGCACCGCTGTATTGATCCAGAACATCTGCGGCATCCGCGCCTCGCGCGGGTTGTAGCAAAACACGCTGATCTCCATCGCTGCCACGCCCGGATACAGCGTCGCCGTCAGCGTCACGTTCATCTGATAGACCGGATCGTTCTCCCCCAACACCAGCGACACTCCGCCACCTGCCAGCCGCACGATCCTGTTCGACCAGTAGGGCTCGCCATGCAAAGTCAGCATGTGGACATCGTGCGGCCCGGTTAACTCCAGCCCGGATTGCGGCCAGCTCATCCGCGGGTTATACAGCGCAGGCTTGATCACGTCATTGCGATAGAAAACCTCGCGTTTCCGGATCTTGTCGTACAGCGAGAAGATCCGCCCGCCCAGTTCCGGCAGATACGTGATCTTCAGATACTCGTTTTCCACGAAGATCGCCCGGTACTGCTTCGGCGCGGGCGATCCCGCCCGCCACGGCAGCACGTAGCTGGGGAACGGATACATCCCGCCAACGGTCGAATTGGCAAACAGCGAAGGTTCCAGTTCCCGGGCGCCCGGCTCGTAGGTGGGAATCGAAATCGTTCCCTCGTAACTGCGCACCGCCGGCTCTGCCGCCATCGCCGCCGACGCCATCACGATGCAAACCAGCCACACCGCCCTCATTTCACGTTCTCGCGCGGATCCGGCGTCACCCGGCTCACCACTTCCACCAGTCCGGCGATGTCCCCCAGGCTGTCGTACACTGGCGCCAGCACCGATACCATGCCTGGCCGCCGCTTCACCGTCACCCGCTCACCAGTCTCCAGTACCTGCTTCATCTCCGCCGGCATCGCCATCATCAACTCGCCAAACTTCCAGAACTGGCTCATCTCGTTCACGTTGCGGATCACTACCTGGACCCGCGGCGTTTCGCCCGGCGCCCGCATCCACAGATTCACATCGCATGCCGCCGGGCACAGCCGCGCCAGCCGCATCAGCGTCTTCTTGGTTTGTAGAAACGACGCATCGTCCACGTCGTAGTCGTCGCTGGCCTTCCACGGGTCCCGCGGATCTTTCTTCACCATTGCCGCGGCCGAACGCGGCGTCTGAATCCGGCGGCATACATCGCCATCCACCATCACCGTCGCCACCTGCGCTACCCGCTCCAGTTCCTGCGCCCACACGCCGCTCGCTACCGCTGCCAAGAGGATGATCCGGAACATCACCGCGCCTCCTTCGCCAATTGCATGACATACTGCCGCACCCGCTGCCACGCCGCCGCGTCCAGGCCTTTGTCAAACTTCGCGTTCTTCGGCATAGCGTCGTCGATATCCGCATTGCTCCATGTATCCGGGCTGGAATCGGCCAGCTTCGGCCGTGGTGACCGCCACTCCTCCACGCGCGTCGCGTTGAATCTCTGCGCCGCCTCCGCTCGCAACGTCTCCACGCCGCGCACCTTCGCCAATGAATCCAGCAGCGTCAGATCCTGCACCACGTTGCGCTCCATCTTCAATCGCACCGAGCTCAGCGGACCCGCGATGCCAAACCGGTCGCCCGGGTAGATCAACGTCTCGCCGCCGCCGTCCGATGCAAACCAGGGGTCTCTGCCCGCCTGCGTCGTCTGCCAGCGGACAAACCCGCCTACTCCCCACAGCCACGTCCGCAGCACCTCCACCGCGATGTCCGCAGATGGCCGCGTCACCGGCGGTGTGCCGCCATAGATCCACACTGTGTCGCCCCGCGCCTTCAACGCCGGCAGGGCGTCCATGTACCAGCCGAACATCCCGCCGCCGCAGACCCAGAAATTGAATACGCCCGCCATCTCTTTGAACTGCCGCTCCATCGTCCAGCTCGAGTCTGTCCGGAAGACAAACTGCACGGGCGTGCCCGCCGGCACAGCCGCCTTCATCATCCGCGCAAACTCGCGCGGATAGGCGTCGTCCCGGTCAAAGCGTGTCTCGTCTCCGTCCCACGGAAAACCCTTGTAGCGCTTCTTGTGGTTGAAGAAGAGCTCAAACCGCGTGCCCGTCCAGCCCTTCTCCCGGAAGTGCTTCTCCATCTCCGAGACGACATTGACGAACTCCCGCTCATACCCCGCCTCGCCCCAACTCATCATCGTGGCCGGCCACTCGGGATTGATCGGCAGGTAGACGTAAGGAATCGGCCGCGCCCCGCGCCGTGTCGAGGCAAATGCAGTGCCGTCCAGCAGCGGCCCATAGTGCCGGTCGTATAGCGTCCAGTCCGCCACGTGCTTCGTTCGACCCACGCCCGCCAGCTTCGGCGCATACTCCGGCGCCACCTTGCCGCCGTGCCCGTACCCGAGGTTGTGAAACACCCCGCGATGCTCATAGAAGATCCGGTGGTACGCCTGCAACAGCCCGTAGAACTCGTTGCTCGAAAAGAACCCCGGTCCTGCCTTCGCCACCAGCGCCGGATAGTCCGAGCCCAGCCACGACGAGCCATACGAGTTGTGATCCATCGCCACTACATCGTCTGCCGGCACCGTCGCCGCTAACACCGTCAACTTCACTGGCAGCGATACCGTGCGCCCGCCGGCCTCCATCATGGCCACTGTTTCGTATGTGCCCGCCGTCGCCGTTGCCGGCACCCATAGATCCAGCCAGAACGCCTGCACAGTCTGCTTCGCGATCCGGTTATCCGGCTCCGGCATCCGCGATGCGTAAGCGCCGGTCACCGGGATCAAAGCGTCCGGCCAGTAGTGCCCCGTCGCCGGAGTCAGGTGGAACCACTCGCGGTACAGATCCGCCTCGATCCTGCTCCCCGCCGCGAAGGGTTTCACCGCCAGTTTGTACGCACCGCCTTCGGGTAGGGAAACGGCAAGATGATACGAGACGTACGCTCCGCGCGCCGTCTCCGCCTCTATCGCCCGCACCGCCGCGCCGCCGGCGCTGCGGTCCGCCACTACCACCGCTCCAAACGGATCAGGCCGCAAATGTTCCGGCCAGGCCGTCAGGTCCGCCCCCCGCAACCCCGCGCACACGCTGCCCATCACCACAACCCAACGAGCGAGTTTCATCGGCGTCACTCCCGGTACGTTAGTTAGTCTAATTTCCTAACTACGGATTACACCACACATCACCTACCCGTGCAATGGAAAACCATCCCACTGCCTGCGCCCGCCCGAAACCCTCATATCTCTCGACCCGCTTCTCCGATTCGCATAGAATGGTCGCAGCCAAACCGCCACCGGCGCGGCCACTCGTATTCATACCGGAGGTTCATCAAAATGGGAGATTGGTTCTCACGACGCAGGATGATGCAGGGCGCTGGCGCCGCCGCGCTGGCCCAAACCTTGCCGCCTCTCGATGCCGCATCTGCACGCCGCGCCTGGCCCATCGAGGAGGGTCCGGACACTCCCAAGATCTGTCTCGCTCCCGGCGATGGCGGCGGTCCGCTGCCTGCCAGCATCCAACTACCCACTGCCTCCACCGGCCCCGTTCGCGGCGGCTACGGCGGCTACCTCGCGCCGAAACCGCCGGTCTCGCCCGCCCTAACGCAGGACCCCAACGGCGCCCGGTCCCGCGGCGCCAACCTCGCCGCCAGCTATCAGCGCATCCGCCAACTCGGCGTCAATCACCTGCTCGGGGTTTCCATCGGCGGCGGCATGCCCTGGACTGAAGAGAACGTCCGCCGCGCCGTCCAATCTGCCAAGGACGCCGGCCTCGTCGCATACAACTCGATGATCGGCCTCCCCAATAGCATCCTCTACGGCAGGCCCGCCCGCGACAAGGACATCGAGCCCGTCCTCGCCTCTATCGCCGCCGCCGGCAAGGGCGGCCTCACCGTTGTCGAATACAACTTCTACGCCCACCGCGCCGTCGAGGGCTACTACGAGACCGTTGGCCGTGCCAAGGCCGGCTACACCGCGTTCCACCACGACCTCGAACTCCTCATCAATGAAGAAGGCGTCGTCGTCCAGCCCATCTACCGCGACGAATCCGGCGCCATCACGCCCGAGACCCTGGCCGCCTTCCCCAACGCCAAAAAGGTCAAATTCAAAGACCTCCCGCCGCTCGCCAATGAAGGCGTCCATACCCTCAAGGAGATGTGGGCCAATATCACCTGGTTCCTCAAGCTCGCAGTGCCCGCCGCCGAAAAGGCCGGTGTCCGCCTCGCCCTCCACCCTAACGATCCGCCCTCACCCATCAGCCGCGGCTCGGAGCAGATCATGGGCACCCTCGCCGGCTGGAAACACCTCATCGAGATCGTCAACAGTCCAGCCAACGGCATCACCTACGATTGCGGAGTCACCCGCGAACTAGGAGAGGATCCCGTCGCCGTCGCTGAGTACTTCGCCAGCCGCAAACGCATCAATCACGTCCACTACCGCAACGTTCTCGTCGAGAAGCCCTACGAGCGCTACCAGGAGGTCTTCGTCGACGTTGGCCAGAACGATATGTTCGGCGTCATGAAAGCTCTCGTCCGGAACAAATACACCGGCATCATCTACCCCGAGCACCCTCGCGCTCTCGATGCCGATCGCGATCGCTTCGGCGCCGGCGGCCGCATCCCCGGCTACCCCGGCGGAGGCGGTTATACCGGCATCGCCTATTCCGTCGCCTACACGCGAGCCATGATGCAGGCCGCCCTCTCCACGCTCTAGTGGTTATCGACTCTGTGATGCGCGTGTGGCCCTAAAACAAAAACCCGGCCGCGCGGGCGGCCGGGTCTTGGTGCTCCCGCGGGAGTCAGCGGTGCTAGTCTCTGTTGTGGCCCCAGCCGCGGTGGCGGCCACGATCTCCGCCCCGGTAATCGCGCCGGTAGTCACGGTCACGATCCCAGTCGCGGTCATATCCGCGATACGAGTTGTAGTAGCGTGGCGGCGCCAAATAGCGCGGGGCCCGGTAGTATCCCCGCACCGGCGGCCGCCAGAATCCGGTGATCCAGACGTTCCGGCCATACTGCGGAGCCCAGTAGCCGTCTACCCACGTGTAGCCCGGGCCAGGGCACTGCGGCACGTACTGGTCATAGACCGGAGGCGGATAATAACCAGGCCCATAGCCTCCAGTGCCGATTCCCACTGAGAATCGCACCTGCGCGAACATCGTGCCGCCGGCGATCAACGCCAGGACAAGCAGTCTGGATGGGGTCTTCATTTTCTTTGCCTCCCGCTTTACACCTCTGCAATTGCCGGGCCAAATCGGAAAACCTCGCACTGACAGCACCTTCCGCCAGAAGCGCCTCCCCGGTTGGTGGTGGAGCCGCACCAAAGCGGTGGTTTTCGGCCAGCCCGCCCCACCGCTTACTCACGCGCGAGGCTCGGAACCGAGCCACGACCCGGTTCTGAGCCGCGACCCGGTTCTGAGCCGCGACCGTCAGGGAGCGGTCCACGAACCACCGGCGATACCCCTAATCCAGCCGCCCAAGCCGCCCACTGACGGTAATCGGCTCCAACGTCAACGATTCAAAGTACATCAGGTTCTCCGGCCCCGCTGCCGCCGGCCGGATCACCACCGCCATCGGCCCTTTCGCCGCCAGTGTCACCACGCCCAGATCGAACGCCTTGTACTGATACCAGTCGCCCGTCGCCTCCACCGTCTTCTCCAGTCGCTGCCCGCCCAGCTCCACTACAAACTTTCGGCCCGCCCATTCCGGCCGCGCCGCATACCGCACGCGTAAATTATACCGGCCCGGCTGGCTCACCACGAGATTCCAGCGCACCTGATCCTCCGGCTTCGTCCACCGCCCGATATGAAAACTGCCGTCGCGGTTAAATCTCTTCATCGCCTGCCCAGAGGTCTCGCCGCGGATCCCCGTCAGATGGAACGGCGAATCGCTCCCCTGCGTCACAAGCTCCGGCTCCGCCTCCGGCTTGCTCTTCACCACCAGCACTACCACGGTGGACGCCGCATCCCAGCCCTGCGCCGGCACCCGCACGCCCGTCACGCCGTCCTGCCGCACCACTTCCAGCTTCTTCCCCGGAGCCTGCAACAGATGCGCCGAGGTCGCCTCGTTCTTCAACCCGCCCACCCACAGCACGCCGTCGGCCGGCCGCTGGAACGCGTGCAGATA
This sequence comes from Paludibaculum sp., assembly GCA_036504135.1. GTDB lineage: Bacteria > Acidobacteriota > Terriglobia > Bryobacterales > Bryobacteraceae > Paludibaculum. Next base: position 302,724 of record DASXVP010000014.1, on the reverse strand, counting down.
CACGTTCTCACCCTTCACCGTGCAACGCCCCCACGGGAATTGCCCCACCGGGCACGCGCTCGTCCCGTAAATGCTTTCGCCGTTCTTCTGCATCCACGCGCCCACCTGCTCCATCACGGCCACGCTCGGCGCCGGTATCGTTCCGTCCGCCTTCGGCCCAATGTTCAGCAGGTAGTTCCCGCCCTTGCTGACGATCTCCACCATGCGCTGGATCACGTTGGCCGGCGTCTTCCACTGCTCGTCAAACTTGCTGTAGCCCCACGTCCCATTCAGGGTCTGCGGAGTCTCCCAGTATTCGTCCAGCCCGCCCGTCGGCATGCCGTTATCGTTCATGTTCTGGTAGTCGCCCAGCAGTTCGTGCCCATAGTTGCCAATCCGCCCGTTAATCAGGCACTTCGGCTGCAGTTCGCGCACCAGGTTGATAAACTGCTTCGCCTGCGCCGTCGTGTCGATGCCCCGGTCAAACCAGATCAGCCCCAGCGGCCCGTAATTCGTCAGCAATTCGCGCAACTGCGGCAGAGATTTCTCCCGAAGATACTTGTCGAAATCCTTCTTTGCCGGATCGTAGTCCCAGTGGTTGCCGTACCCGTTCGGATCGTCCCAATCCTCGCGGTGCGAATAGTAGACGCAGAACCGGATGCCCTCGCGCTTGCACGCCTCCGACAACTCCTTCACGATGTCGCGCCGGAACGGAGTCCACTTCACGATGTTGTAGTCGCTCACCTTCGAGTCGTACATCGCAAAGCCATCGTGGTGCTTGGCCGTCAACACCAGGTACTTCATCCCCGCCGCCTTCGCCAGCTTGGCGTACGCGTTGGCGTCGAACTTCACCGGGTTCAGCGTGTGCGCCATCTCCCGGTAATCTTTCACTGGGATGTTGAAGCGTTGCATGATCCACTCGGCCTCGTCCCCGGCCGGAGTCCGCTGGCCCTTCCACTCGCCGGCCAGCACCGAGTACGGCCCCCAATGCACAAACATCCCGAACTTGTCGTGGGTGAACCACTCCATCTTGTCTTGCGCGCAGACGCAGTTCGCCGCCGCCAGTAATGCAAACACCGCGAAGAATTTCATAGTCGTGTATCTAACCTACGCCGGACCGCTGATAAACGCCAGTCCGCACCCGTCGCACCCCTGCGCCGCCCGCAACGCCAGCGCCCCCGACGGGCACGCCTCCGCGCACCGCACCGCGGATCGTCGCAGCCCCTCCGCGATCGTCTTACCAAACGGCGCCGCCACCGCCACGTCAAATCCGCGCCCCAGGATCGCCACCCCAAACTCCTCGCCCTCTTCCGCAGCAATCCGCACGCACGCTTCGCACAGGATGCACTTGCCCGGCTCGTACACGATCTCCGCATGCGACAAATCCTGCGCAAACCGCCGCCGCGCGCCCGGATAGCGGAATGGGTCGGCCTGGTACTCCGTCGCCAGCCCACGCACGTGGCAGCAATCGGCCTTGCTGCACCCGCAGTTCATGCACCGCCGCGCCTCGCGCTCCGCCTCCTCTTCCGGCAGCCCCAACTCCACCTCGTCGAAGGTCGCGCGTCGCCGCGCCATCTCGATTTCCGGCATCCGCACCCGCGCCGCCTTCTCGATCTCCCGGTACAGCGCCGCCCGCTCGGCGTCGTCCATCGGCTTCATCGCCACCGCGGCCAGCGCCGGCTCGCCCGTCACCGCCTCGCCCCGCAGGTGCTGATCCATCGAGACGGCCGCCATGCGCCCCGCTGCCACGGCCCGCACCGCCAGGTCCGCGCCCAATACCGCGTCGCCGCCCGCAAACACGCCATCCACGCTGGTCGCCATCGTCCGCTCATCCGCCGCGATGCCCCAGGCCGTCACCCGCAGGCCGTCGCGCTCCGCAATCTCCCGCTCCACCGATTGCCCGATCGCCGCAATCACCGCCGAGCAGCGCACCTCAAACTCGGACCCCGCCACGGCCACCGGCCGCCGCCGCCCGCTGGCGTCCGGCTCGCCCAGCTCCATTCGCCCGCACCTCAGCGACAACCCGCCGTTGCGCGCCAGCCGCACCGGAGCCACCAGGAACTCGAACTCCACGCCCTCCGCCAGCGCCTCTTCCGCCTCGGATAACAGGCACGGCATCTCCGTCCGCGTCCGCCGGTAGAACACCCGCACGCGCTTCGCCCCCAGCCGCACCGCCGCCCGCGCACAGTCGATCGCCGTATTGCCGCCGCCGATCACCACCACGTCGTCGCCCGCGCTCTCCAGCCGCTCCAGAAACGCCAACCCGGAGACCGCCAGCTCCTCACCTTCGCACTGCAACCCTTGCGCCCGCTGCGCCCCCGTCGCCAGAAACACCGCGCCGCAATTCGCCTGCAAATCCGCCAGCGAAAAATCACGCCCCCAGCGCTGCCCCATGCGGAACTCCGCGCCCAACTGCTCAATGATGCCGATCTCCGCATCCAGCGCGTCCTTGGGCAGCCGGTGCGCCGGAATCGCATAGCGCAGCATCCCGCCCGCCCGCTCCCGCGCATCGAATACGGTCACGCCGTGCCCCATCCGCCGCAGATAGTATGCTGCCGCCAGCCCCGCCGGGCCTGCCCCCACAATCGCCGCCGCCAGTCCCGTCTCCGCCGCCCGCGCCGGCACGGCTTCGCTCTCGTCCGCCACAAACCGGTGCAGCGCCCCAATCGCCAGCCCCTGGTCGTAGTCCAACCGCCGGCACTGCTGCTCGCATAGCCGGGGACAGATCCGCCCCAGCGCGCCCGGCAGCGCCAGCCGCCGCGAGATCACCGCCATCGCGCCGTCCAAATTCCGCCGCGCGATCTCGCCCACAAACCCCGCCACATCCAGTCCCGCCGGGCACGTCGCCGAGCACGGCGCCACGCAGTCCCCCACGTGATCGGAGAGCAGCAGCTCCAGGGCCATCTTCCGCGCCCGCCGCACGTCCGCGCTGTTCGTCGTCACCACCATGCCTTCCGCCGCCGGCATCCCGCACGAGGGCGAGAGTCCGCGCCGTCCCGCAATCTGCACCGCGCACAGAAAGCACGACGACACCGGCTCCAGCCCCGGCACATGGCACAGCGTGGGGATGCGAATCCCCAGCCACCGCGCCGCCTCCAGCACCGTCGTGCCCGGCGCCACGGTCACCGTCCGCCCGTCGATGGTCAGTGTCAGCACGGGCTCACCACCTCCACCGCGTCGTCCTGGCACACCTTCCGGCACTCGTCGCAGCGCGTGCACAGCTCGTCGTCGATCTCGTGCTTTTTGTAAGGCTGATACGCGATCGCGCCCACCGGGCAGGCCTGCGCGCACAGCGTGCACCCGATGCACCCGTCCGTCACCCGGTAGCGCACCAGCGCCGTGCACCGGCCCGCCGGGCAGCGCTTCTCGTGGATGTGCGCTTCGTACTCATCGCGGAAATACTTCAGCGTCGTCGCCACCGGATTCGGCGCCGTCTGCCCCAGCCCGCACAGGCTCCCGCGGCTCACAAAATCAACCAGCTCCTCCAGCGTCGCCAGATCGTCCCGCAGCCCCTTGCCTGCGCACATCCGCTCCAGGATCTCCAGCATCCGCTTCGTCCCGATCCGGCAGAACGTGCACTTCCCGCACGATTCCGCTTGCGTGAACCGCAGGAAAAACCGCGCCATGTCCACCATGCAATCGCGCTCGTCCAGCACCACCATTCCGCCCGAGCCCATGATCGCGCCCGTCTTCGGGATCTCGTCGTAGTCCACCGGCGTGTCCGCCAGCCATTCGGGAATGCACCCGCCCGATGGCCCGCCCATCTGCACCGCCTTGAACTTCCGCCCGCCCTGAATCCCGCCGCCGATCTCTTCCACAATCTCGCGGATTGTGATGCCCATCGGCACCTCGATCAGCCCGCCGCGCCGGATCTTGCCCGCTAACGCAAACACCTTCGTGCCCTTGCTGCCCGCCGTCCCCAGCGACGCGAACGCCGACGCGCCGTTCCGTATGATCCACGGCACACAGGCCAGCGTCTCCACGTTGTTGATCAGAGTCGGCGCCCCGTGCAACCCGCGCTCCACCGGGAACGGCGGACGCAACCGCGGCATGCCCCGGCCGCCCTCCAGAGAATGGATCAGCGCCGTCTCCTCGCCGCACACAAACGCCCCCGCGCCCTCCCGCACCTCCAGCTTCAACCCGCTCCCGAAAAGCCCTCGATCCTCCGCCTGCCAGATCGCCTCGCGCACGTTCCTTACCGCCAGCGGATACTCCGCGCGGATATACAAGATGCCCGTCGCCGCCCCAATCGCGTATGCCGCAATCGCCAGCCCCTCCAGCACTCTGTGCGGATCGGCCTCCAGCACCAGCCGGTCCATGAACGCCCCCGGGTCGCCTTCGTCGCCGTTGCAGATCACGTACTTCACGGCGGCTGTCTGCGCCCGCCCCGCCGCCCACTTACGCCCCGTCGGGAAGCCCGCTCCGCCGCGCCCGCGCAGCCCGGAATCCAGAATCACCGCCACCACCGCCTCGGGCGTCATTCCCGCGCAGGCCCGCAGCGCTTCGTAGCCGCCCCGTGCCAGATACTCGTCAATCCGCCCCGGATCGATCTCCCCGCAGTTCTCCAGCACGATGCGCTTCTGCTTGCCCAGATAAGGCTCTGAATCCACCGCCGGCAAATCGGTGCGCCGCCGCTCCCACCACCGCGTATGCCGCCCCACAATCGCCCGCGCCGTCTCCGCCGTGACTCTGCCGTACAGCGCCACCGGCCGCCCCGCCTCCAGCACCTGCACAATCGGTTCGCAGTGGCACATTCCGTTGCAGCCCACCGCTTTCACCAGCGCCCGCCCGCCGGCCGCCTTCACCAGCGCATCCCGCACCGCCTCGCCCCCGCTCGCCACGCCGCACGAGCTCAACCCCACGCGGATCTCCACGCCGCTCATGCGTGTTCTCCCAGCGCGTCGCACGCCGTAGCCGGAGTCAGATTCCCAGCCGTGTGTTCACCCACCATCACTACCGGAGCCAGGCTGCAACACCCCAGGCACGCAACTTCTTCGATCGTGAACGTGCGCGAAGGATCCGTATCCTCGCCCTCCGCGATCTTCAATTCACGCCGCAACTCATCGGTGATCTGCCGCGCGCCCGCCACATGGCACGCCGTTCCATGGCACACCCGCACGATGTGCTCGCCCACCGGCGAGCGCCGGAACCGCGAATAGAAGGACGACGTTCCCGCAATCTGCGCCGGTGTGATCTCCGTCAGCTCGCACACCCGCCGCAGCGCCTCATCGGGCAGATACCGGAAGTGCGCCTGAATCGCCTGCAAAATCGGGATCGCCGCCTCCGGCCCGCGCCCCTCCCGCGCCACCACGTCATCCACAAACGCCAGATCAATCGCCGGCGCAGCCGCACCCGTCACCACTGGCCCGCCGCCCCGCCTCACGCCCGCGGCCTTCTGGGGCTTCTCTGGAATCCGCCGCGGCGCCTTGGGCTGCTCCACCAAGAACGCCGCAGCCGCCACAATCAACACCAGCGACAACCAGTTGATCCGCGTCCGCCGAGCCCGATTGAAATCCGCGATCTTCTTCTGCTCCGCCGCCAACCCCGGCGCCAGCCCCGCGTCCGCTCGGACCTTCTCCTGCATCGCTGCAACTCGTATATCACTGGCCGCAGTCCACGCGATCTTCACCGCATAGTCCGCCGTCAGCGCAGCCACGCACACCAACACCACCACCCCTGCCGCGCGCCCCTTCATGCCTGCCCCCGCAACTGCACCAGCGGACCCTCGCGCGGGCATGCCTCGTAACACCGTGCGCAGTACAGGCAGTTCCCTCGCACCGCGCGCATCTTCTCAATCGCGCCGTACGGACACGCGCCCGTGCACAACCCGCAATCCAGCTCCTTGTTCGGCGTGATGCTCACACCGCGGGAAGAAAGGCGCGAAAACCATGCCAAAAGTGCACCGTAAGGGCACAAAAAGCGGCAATAAGGGCGCCCTACGAACATCCCCAGCACCAAAAACGCAGCCCCCAGCGCCAGCATGTGCGCGAACCCGGAACGTCGGAAGAGACTCACAAACGGATCAAACCGGCAGATCACAAAGTCGCGTTGCGCCAGTGGCAGCACGGCAAATCCGATCGCCGCCAGCAGGTACACATACTTCAACCAGCCCAGCGCGCGGTCCAGCTTCTTCGGCACCTGCACCGGCCGGATCAACACCAGCTCCTGCAAGCTCCCCAGCGCGCACACGCCCCCGCAGAACGCCCGCCCGTAAAACACAGCCACCAGCAGAGGCAGAAAGAACGTCGCCGTCACCACCATGGGGATGTGATAGTGCCCGTCCGTCAGCGCCACCGTCACGTTCTGAATCGAACCGATCGGGCACACGCAGCCCTCGCGGTAAAACCCGAAATAAGCCACGCTCGTCGCGCTCAGCGCCACCAGCCAACGCCGGTTCCGCCGCTTCACCACGATCCACACCGAGACGCCCATCGCCGCCGCCAGCAGCGCCACGTCCGTGATCTCCAGCCACCCTTTGCGCGGCAGAGGCTTTTGCACGTCTGGCGTCTTGTACCCGCCGCCGATGCTCTTCTCCTGTGGCGCGCGGTCCACTGGCCGCTCGTATGGCAGCGCCTGCGCCCAGACACTTCCCGTCAGAGCGCACATCAGCGCCACTGCTGCCCACAGCCTGCTCATGCCGGCTCGCTCAGTCCCAGCACCGCCTTCAGCGTGGGCCACTGGCTGATCGCGTCCTTCGGGCAAGCCTGCGAAATCGCGCAGCTATTGCAGTTCACGCACAGGTCGTGCCGCACCCGCAACACGATCGAGCCCAGTCCCGCCGGCTCCTTGCACGCCATCACGCACTTGCCGCACCCGTCGCACTTCGCCTCGTCGATGACGTATTCGTAGAAATTGTTGGCCGGATCATTGGGGTCCACTTCGCCGATCGGCTTGCGCAGAATCGCATCCCGCGGACACAGCTTCTCGCTCGGCAGCCCGTCCTTGCCCACCGCGCTCTTCACGTTGAAATACGACGGGCACACGCAGCAACGGCCACACTTCGAAAATTCGTTCACGGCCCGCACGGCGGATTGCGTCACCACGCACTCCTTCACGCACAGGTCGCACACCTTCACACCAACCTCGCCCAGCTTGCTGTTCACGCACGACTTCGAATCGATCTGCCACACCACCTGGCCTTCGGCCTTCTTCACCAGGAAGCCCGCCGTCAGTCCCAGGCCGGTCACCGCCACCACCTGCCGTCTGGAAAATCCTCTGCTCATACCGCCTCCGCCCGTGCCGGTTCAAACACGAAGATTCGCAGCTTCACCGTCTCTGCCACATACACGCGTCCACGGAAATCCGACGCAACCGCCATGTTCTTGCAGCCGGCGTCAAAGATTGTGGTGCCTAGCACCGCGACCAGCTTGCCGCTCGCGTCCAGCACCTTGGCCCGCGACTCCGCCTTCTCCGTCACCACCAACCGGCCGCCCGTGCCCAGCGCCAGATTCGTCGGATTGCAGCACCCCGGAAAGCCCTCCGGATCCACCCCGTCAAACCGGCCCACGTGGCCTAGCAACTCGCCCTCGGGCGTATACCGCTCCACGCGGTGCTTGCCCGGATTGGCCGCGTGGATCACTCCCGCCGCGTCCACTTCGAAATCCAGCACGCCGTTCGGAATCAGAAATCCATTCGTCCGGTTGTCCAGCCCGATGTCGTTCACCTTCTTCAGCCCGCTGTCATAGCGCCGGATGCACCGTGCCGCCGCGTCCGCCACCAACGGCTCACTACCGTGGAATCCGATGGCCGTGATCTCGCCCAGCCAGCCCCCGCGCCACACCTGCAACAACTGACCCGCGCTGGAAAAGATCTCCACCTGTCCGGCCTCGCCCACCAGTACCCGCCCGTCGGCGGCCACAGCCACCGAGCACCCCGGCTTGGCCGTTGCCCACGTCCGCACCACCTTGCCCGCCGGATCGAAAACAATCACGCGCGAATCGCCCGCCGCATACAGCCGGCCATCCCGCCCCGTGGCCAAGCCGCGGATCGAATGGCGGAACCAATCCGGTCCGCTCTCCGGACCGCCCATCACTCGCGTACGCCGGTATTCCATGGCCGCAACTCCTACCTGCCGCGCACGTCGATGCACACCATCTTTGCCAGGTCCCGCAGCACCAGCTTGCCGTCCGAGAGCGCCATCGGGCCCCATACGTCTTCGCCGGAGAGCACCTGCGAGGCGCCGAGTTCCTTGTACCCGGTGGTGTTCGCCTCCAGCAGTCGTAGCATCCCGGTCTTGCCTTCCAGTACGTAGAACATCCCATCGGCCAGCAGGAAACTGCCCAGCTCAAACGACGCCTTCCCCTCGCTGTCCCATACCTTCTTCCCCGTGAAGTCCAGGCAGGTGAACAGCCCCCGCTTCTTCTTCCCCACCGCGAAGAAGTGCCCCTTGTAGACGATGGGCGTGTGAACCTCGGAGTTCCACTCGTTGTTCTTCATGTCGAATGCGGTATCCGTCTTGAACGCCCCACCTGCGCTGCTGATCTTGATGAGAGTGCTGCCCGCGTCATAGGGCCCGGTGACGAACACCTGCGACGCATCCACAGCCAGAGGTGATGGCGCCGCCGCCACGTTGAATTTTCGCGGATAGTTCCACAGCATCTTCCCATCCTTGGCCGAAACGCCCATCACCGATTCCAGCGTGGCGTACAGATACTGCTTCACGCCGCCCAGCGTAGCCGGCATCACCGAGACGTGCGACAGGATGGCGTTGATCGTATTGGGGGTCCTCCAGAGCTCCTTGCCCGTCGCCTTATCCAGGGCCACCAGGATGGCGTCGCCGCCGGTTGCCACTACAATCCGGTCCGCCTCGATTAGCGGGTTCTGGCCGTTGTACCACGGCGGAATCCGCGTCTTGTAGACGGCCACCAGATCCTTCTGCCACACCTTCTTGCCCGTTTTGACATCCAGCGCATACAGGTTGCACTTCGGATCCATCGAGAAGACAAACCGCGCGTCCACCGCCGGCACTGTGCGCGTGATGGCGTGGTTGGGCCGGATCTTGCGCGGTTCGGTATACCGCCAGATCTCCTTACCGGTAGTCAGATTCCGGCAGAAGACGCCCCACTCGCCCTTCGCCTCGTCGTAGTCGTTGTGATAGACGCGCCCGCCGACAATCGCCGCTCCGGCATAGCCCTGCCCCACCGGGATCGTCCACAACACCTTCGGCCCGCCCGCCGGCCACTTCCGCAGCAGCCCCGTCTCCTTGGAGACGTTGTCCCGCGCGGCGCCCCGGAACTGAGGCCAGTCTTCCGCCCGCAAAGCAGGCAGCATCGCCACACAGGCGGAGACCGCAACAAGACGCCACAAGGATGGAGCGAGCCGGCCAGGGTGCGCGACACAGAAGTGGGTTTCGCGCAGCACGCGTTCCGAGCCGCGACCGTCAGGGAGCGGGCGCCAGCAAGTTACCGAGCCGCGACCGTCAGGGAGCGGGCGTGGATCCCCGGCACTGGGTACACCGCTCCCTGACGGTCGCGGCTCAGTGACGGTAAGCGTATCTGGTACGCGCAGAGTTCGCCATTTGGACAGGATCTTCTCAAATCCACCACTTCTCTGTCGCGCACCCAGCCGGCCAGTCATGGAATCCATACCATTCTATTATGGAGTAAAATACCGCCAACTCGTCTTCAAGAATGCAAAAGTTAATGGTCCGGGAGGCAGGTCCCGACGCTCAGTTGCCGGCGGCCGGTTCCTTGAGAACGTGGATGCGATTTGTTTCCAGCCCGCGCACCACCTGTTTCCGGCCGCTCGGCCACTGGATCTCCACCTGATCGATCCTGGTAGCCGTGCCGATGCCGAAATGCAGGCGCAGGTCATTCTGCGAGATGTAGCCGGAGCCGCTGCGGACCTCGTCCGTCTGCGTCTCCCCGCCGGCGGAGAGCTGCACCCGCGCGCCGATCGCGCTCCGGTTGGAGCTCGTGCCCTCCAGCTTCAGTAGCACCCAGCGGCCAGGCGGGTTCGCCGCCTGCTTCCACAGGGAAGGGCGCTCACCTTGATTGTTGATGAGCACCTCCAGCGTCCCGTCATTGTCCATGTCGCCGATGGCTACCCCGCGCGACGAGTGGGTCTCCAGGATCGCCGGGCCGCTCTTGAGCGAAATGTCGTCGAACTTGCGATTCCGCAGGTTCCGGTAGACGATGCGCCGCTGTTTGTGGCGGATTTCGCCTTGCTTGCGATCGATCTCTGGGAAGACGTGCCCGTTCACCAGCAGGAGGTCCTTCCAGCCATCGTTGTCGAAATCGAGGAAGCCGCAACCCCAGCCCACATATCGCGTATTGTGGGCCATCCCGCTGGAGACCGTGATGTCCTCAAATTCGCCCGCGCCGCGATTCCGGTAGAGCGTCTCGCGCTCATCGGAGAAGTTGGTGCGGAAGATGCTCAGCCAGCCGCTGTGGTCGTAATCCGCCGCGGTGGCGCCCATGCCGGACATGGCCTTGCCATTGTCGTCGAGCGCAGCGCCGCGCAGCACAGCCTCCTCCGCAAACGTCCCGTCCTTCTGGTTCATGAAGAGCAGGGATGGCGTTTGGTCGCACGCGACGAAAATGTCCGTCCACCCGTCATTGTCGACATCCGCCGCCACGGGCGACAGGCAGTAGTTCTGGTGGGGTTCGGCAATGCCGCTCTTTACGGAGACGTCGGTGAATGTGCCGTCGGCGTTGGCGTGGTACAGCAGATTGCGATCAAAGGGCAGCCCGCGCGGCCCGCAATTGACGGGCAGCCCCATATACCAGCAGTAGGGGTTGGCGCCCGGTTTGGGCGTCTCGCTGAAGCTGAACTTCAGGTAGTTCGCGACGAAGAGATCCAGCCGCCCGTCGTGATCGTAATCCAGGAACGCGCAGCCCACGTTGTACCGCGTCCGGTCCTGCGTCAGGCCGGCTTCCTTGGTAACGTCGCGGAATCGCTTCCCGCCTTCGTTGCGGTAGAGCGAGTTCTGCCCCCAGTAGGTGACGAAGAGATCAGTGAATCCGTCGTTGTCGTAATCGCCGGCGCAAACGCCCTGGCCCCAGCCCTGGCGCGTAATGCCCATTGCGGCGGAGACCTCCTGGAACTTGCCCCCGCCCTCGTTGTGATAGAGGCGGCTGGGGGCGCCCTCGCCGCTGATCACAAACGCGTCCAGCCGTTCGTCGTTATCGTAGTCGATCCACGCCACGCCGCTGCCGGTGGTTTCGATGATGAATTCCTTGGTGACCGTGCCGCCGTTGGGGAAGACATGGGTCAGGCCCGCCGCTTCGGCGATGTCCTTGAACTCAGGTGTGAATCCAGCAGGAGCCTGGAACAGCCAGAAGGCCAGACCGAAGAGAATCGACTTCATTTCTCGGGGGGCTTCTCGCCGAGCTTCTTCAGGAATTCAGTGAACTCACCCTCGGGCGCCTTCTGGAGCCGATCGAGCTCGGCTTTCTCGCGGCGCGCCTCCGCCGTGCGGCCGGCGTTGCGATAGGCCATCATCAGGCTGTAATGGGCCGCCTCGCTGCGCGGCGACAGCTTCACGGCGCGCTGGAGCAGGGCAATGGCTTCGTCGTTCTTCTTCTCCTCCAGCCTCAGCTTGCCGAGCGCAATCAGCACCTCGGAGAAGTCGGGATTCAAAGCCAGCGCCTGTTGGAAGCGTGCGGCGGCCTCCTGTGGTTTCTGCTGCACCATCAGGATCTGCCCCAGTTGATACATCGCGATGGAATCGGCTGGATTCAGCCCCAGCTCGGCTTCAAACTCTTTCGTCGCGGCGGAGAGCGCTTCGGGCTCGTGAGAGGCCATCAGCATCGCGCGGCCCAACCGGAAGTGCAGATTCAAAGAGCGAGGGCTCTTCTCGATCGCCTTGCGGTACTCCACCACCGCTTCATTGAACTGGCCCTGGGTCTCCAGGATCTCGCCGGAAAGCTGGTTCACGCGAAACGACGATGGGGCCTTCTGGTAGAGCTGATAAACCAGGTCGTTCCAGGCGCGCATGTGGAGCCGTGCATTCTGATAGAGGACGTCCGCATCGGCCGGATACTTCGCCTTCAACTCCGCCGCAATCGCAGTGGCCGCATCCAGGCGGTTGAGCGAGAGATAACACTGTACCCCGGCAAGGCCGGCGAGCTTGGAAATGGTGGGGTCCTTGGACCGGTACGCGGAGGAGAGGCCTGCTTCGGCCTCCTGGCAACGGCCGGTGGCGGCCAGAGTGAGGGCGAGAAACGCCGATGCGCGTGGATCTCCGCCCTGGGCAACCGCTGTGCGCAGATTCCGTTCGGCGGCGGCATAATCGCCCTGGTGGAACGCGTCGAGGCCCGCCAGGAGCGGGTCGGCTGGCGCGGCAATCAGTGCCAGCGAGAGGAGAAAACTAGCGCATCTTCGGAAATGTCGTGGTCCACTCCCTGACGGTCGTGGCTCAGTTCCGTGGTGCGGCTCCGTTCTGAACCGCGCGCGTAAGCAAGCGGTCGTCCACAGCAATCGCGAAAGCGCTCTAATGGCCTGCATCATCGAGCATCAAGTCCAGTTTCCCGAAGCGATGGCGATCCGCTCCGACGAAGTATCGAAAGCTCAGCAGCGGTGCACGGCCGGGCGCAATCTGGCGGCGCGGGTCGCTCAACCGGTCGCGCGCCTCGCCGATCTGGAGTACGCGCCCAGACTGCCCGATCTCCTCGATCCGCTGTTTGATCCTCGCCTCCCGCGCCGCATCCTCGGGTGGTGCGAAGAGGGCGAATAGCAGCACCAGATAGCTCACAACCCCTCCGAAATGCCAATCACGATGATCATATCGCGCCGCAAGATACGAGTCACTGGACGGAGAGCTCCCGCAGCGCCTTCTGTGCGACCGCGCTATCGGGCTTCCGCGCCAGCAGGGTCCGCATCAGTTCCGCTGCCCTCTCCCGCTCCCCCGTCCGCACCCACACCCTGGCCAGGTTCAGATAGAGCGTCTCGTCGTCGGGCGCCTCCCGAATGCCGTATTGGAAAGCCGCAACGGCATCGTTGGTCTGACCGATGTTGAGAAACAACACCCCGAGATTGTTGATCGCCGACGCGTCGTCGCGCCGCAGGGCGATGGCGGTTTCAAACAGCTTTCGGGCCTCCGCCGTCCGGTTCTGCTTGGCCAGCAGCAGACCCAGCGCATTCGCCGTTTCCCCATTCTTTGCGTCGGCCGCCAGCGCCCGCCGGTACAGCCGCTCGGCCTCCGCCGCCTTGCCCAGGCGCTCCTGCGTTTGCGCGGCATTGAGCAACGCAAACGGAAAATCAGGCTGCACCGCCAGCGCCTTCTGATAGTGGAGAAGAGCCTCCTGCAGATTGCCGGCCTCCGCCTCCACGCCACCCAGCTCATTCCATCCCTCCGGCAGATTCGGATTCACCGCCAGCGCCCTCTGGAGGGCCGCCCGCGCCTCCGCCAGACGTTTCGCCCGCAGGTGGATACTCCCGATGGCCAGCAGCGCCTTGGCGTTGTCAGGGCTGCGCCGCAGCATCTCCAGCAGGTAAGGCAGAGCCTGTTCGCCATAGCCCGCCTGGAGCAGGGCGCCGCCAAACTTGTAGTAGTCCCGGCGTGGCGGCGAGACGTAGAAGCCGGGGAAGGGAAGGCCGCGTGGCTCCGGCAGTACCTTGGGGAGCGACCGCAGATCGGACTGCACCTCGGCCGCCTCGGGCGCGCTGGCGTAGATCTTCCGCAGGCGGCCGGCGTCATCAATCAGCAACCACAGCGGCGTTTCCAGATCCACGCGGTAGTCGAAGAGATACCGTCGCAGGATCGCGTATCCTGCCACCACCTCCGCCGCCGCCTGGCGCAGATCCAGAGCCTCCAGCGGCGCCGCGATCCTGGGCAGCGTCTCGCCGGAGTGCACGACGAGCAGCCCTGGTCCGGACCTTTTCTCCGGCAGCGGCACCGGCTCCCACAGCCACGTCGATTCCAGGCGAGACCGGTTGTCCACGTCGAATGGCTTGTCTTGCGGCAACTCCACTCTCTTCCTCAGAGGCGTCGCGGACGCCGCGCTGCTCCCTTCGGTCACCGTATAGAGGAATCCGGCCGCCAGCGGCCCCACCTCCTGCCACTCGCCCGTGGGCCACTGCACGCGTACCTTCTCAGCCCGCTCGCGGTCGCCCAGCCCGAAGTGCATTCGCTTGGTGTGCTGCGAGAGATACGCCGACCCGGCCGCCAGCCACTTCACCTGCCCATCCACTTCCACTCGCGCGCCGATGCCATCCCGGTTCGACTTCGTGCCGCGCAGCGAAAGCACCAAAGTCTTCCGCCCGGCGCCGCAAGCGTTCTGGAACACGCGCACCTGCGGACCCAGCCGGCTCTTCAGCACAATGTCGAGATTGCCGTCGCCGTCGATATCGGTGAACGCAAAGGCCCGGCTGTCTTCGGCCATGTCGATACCGCTCACGCCGGAGAAATCATAGTAGCGGCCCGCCCTGCGGGCGAAGAACACGTTGGGCTCGGGCCCGGCCCAACTGAAATCCTGGCGGACCAACTGATTGATCGCATTCCAGCCGTTCTCATACGCCGGCGCGGGCATATTCTTCACCGGAGACTTCGCCACCACCTGGCGGTAGAAGTAACTCATCAGATCCGTGTTGCCGTTATTCGTCAACATGCCGCAGGCGACGTAAAGCTCAGGTGTTCCGTCGTTGTCGAAATCAAAGCCGTCACACGACCACGACCATGGCACAATCTCAATGCCCTGTGAGGCGCCCGTGTACTCGAATGTGCCGTCTCCCTTGTTGCGGTAGAGCGAGTTGCCCTTCACATGATGGTGGTATGCGTCCCGCAGCGCCGGATCCTGCGCGATCGGGCCAAACGCCGGATCGTGGATGATCCGCTGCCCGCAGGCGCTCCACATATTCGAGATCAGTAGATCCGGCCGCCCGTCTCCGTCGTAATCGAGCCAAGCGGCGCTCATGCCCGGGCCCAGGTCCACCACTCCAGCCTCTTCGGCCACATCCCGGAACCGGCCCTTGTCGTTGCGGTAAAGGTTCTTTCTGCCGAAATCGTTGGTGACGAACAGATCCGGCCAGCCGTCGCCGTTGTAGTCGCACCATGTGGCGGCAAAGCTGAACCGGTTGTTGTTGTGGGTCATCCCCGTCGCCGCGGTCACGTCCTCGAAGTATCCGGGATTCTGATCGAGCCGGTTACGGAAGAGGAAGTTGGGCGGGCCGTTCTGCGCGTCGTGATAGGGGACCGGATAGCGGTATTGCGCCTCGCTCTGGTAATAAACGTAAGAGCAGAAATAAAGATCCAGGCGCCCGTCGCGGTCGTAGTCCGCCGCCGAGACGCTGGTGAACGAGCCCTGCGGCGCCGTGGCGAAGCGGAACGCGTCCGGAACCGGCGTGAAGTGGCCGTTGCCGTCATTGAGAAACAGCATCGGCTCGCTACTGCGCACCACCACCAGATCCTGCCGCCCCGAATTTCGCAGGTCGACAAAAAGCACACAGGCCGTATCGTCCAGCATGTCGAGACCCGCGCTTTTCGAGATGTCGCGCAGGCGCCCGCTGCTGTCCCGCTTGTACAGACGATTGGGCAGCCCGCCCGGCTGACAGACGTAGATCTCGTCCTCGCCATCCTGATCGATATCCGCTACCGCAATGCCGTTCTCACCGTAGAGATCGATGCCGCAGGCCGGATCGAGCTTGGCACGCCAGTAGGGGACACCGCGGGCCAGTTGTTCGGTGAACGACGCCTCTCCGCCAAAGGCGTGTCCGGTCACATCGCGGAACCACGGCCGCTCGGCGAAAGTGAGAATCTCCTGAACCGGCTCCAGGTGGGTGAACCGTCCGTTGGCCCAGGCGTGCTTCCACACCCCCACGCGCTGCTCCAGCCGTCCCGCATTGCGCCCGCGGACATCGTAGCGGATCAGGTCGCCGGGCAGGGCATAGAAGCGCGCGCTGCGGACCTCGCCTAGCGACGCACGCCACTTCTTCCACCCCGCGGCAACATCGGTATCGCCGCCGAATACCCCCTCCGAGACGCCCGGCCCGATGTTTCGGTACTCGCGCGGTGCCGGAGACGCGCCGCTGCAATCCACCGCCAAGGGCGCCTGCCCGCCGCGAAAAGCCGCGCGCAGACCGGATTCAATCGCCATCGCCACTTTTTCCGCCGGGAATTCGTCCAGCCCCGGCTCCACAAACTGCATCGAGGCGGCATAGGGCGGCGGTAGGCGGAACTTCACTGGGTAGGGCGCGAAGGCGCGGCCGCGCGAAGCGCTGAATCCGGCGCCGGCGATGGAGGCCAGAAACTCCCGGCGCTTCATTGGGGCTTGCCGCCGCCTTCCTCGGCACTCAACTTCTCGTGCAGCGCGCGCTGTGCCGCGGCCTCTTCCCGCCGCCCCAGCTTGTCGTAGACACGCGCCAGCCGGAAGTGCGCGGCGGCCAGGCGCGGGTCCGCCTGAATACTCCGCTCCAAGCGGAGCGCCGCTGCCGCGTAATCCTGCTTCCGTTCCAGCAGCGTACCCAGCAGATACTGCGTCTCGGCCTGCTTTTCGTCCAGCGCCTCGGCCCTTTGCAGCAGTCCGTACGCTTGCTCCGCCTCCGCCGGGAACCCGCTGGAGGGCAGTTGCAGCACTAGCGCCTTGGCGTGCAGCAGAAAGCCGAGCGGACTCTTCGGATGTTGCTTCTCAAAGTAGGCGGCGTGCGCGATGATCTTCGGGATGCGGTCCAGCGCGTGCTCCAGGATTCGGCCGACAAAATAGTAGGGCTGCGGCGTATCGGGTGAGAGCTCCATCACGCGGAGATAGCGGTCCACGGCGTCGTTGAACCTGCGCAGGCCGTAATAGGCAACGCCCAGAGAGAGCTCAATCTGCGGGCTCTTGTCGAAGGTCTTGCGGCCCTCCTCCAGCACTGCCACCGCGCGCGGAAAGTCCCGCGCCTGCAAGTGCGCCTGCGCCAGGTTGAAGATCGCCTCCTCGCTGTATGGCGACAGCTTCAACACCTCGGAGTATTGGGCCACGGCGTTCGGCCAGTCCTTTTTGGCGGCATACGCCTGGGCGAGCAGCGCGCGCAGCTCCGCCGAGTTTTCTGTCAGCAGCGCCCTTTTGGCGGTGCCGATCGCGAGGTCCGGCTGGCGCGCGTCGCGGTAAAACACGGTCAGATTGAAGAGGATCGTCGCATCCTTGCCGGCGGATTGGCTCGCCTTGGCGGCGGCCGGCAGCGCTGCCTTCATATTGTCCTGGCGGGCGTAGGATTGGGCCAGCAGAAACCAGGCTTTAGCATCGTTCGGAGAGAGCCGCGTGGCCTGCTCAAAGCTTCTCTGTGCCAGCGGGAGGTTGTTCTGCTGCAGCGCGGCCAGTCCTTCCTGGACTCGCGCCTGGAACTGAGGGCTGTCGCTCAACGCAAGCAGCAGAAGAATGGCCGAACACATGTGGTTCACTCATTATAGTCGCCGGACGCACGAAGCCCCACCCTTTCGGATGGGGCTTCGCGTCTATCGGATTGGAAACAACTCAGAAGGTCACTTTGAGCGCCATCTGCATCTTGCGCTCGGTGCCGGCCTGAGTGCCCGTGATCACGCCGAAGTCGGAGTTCTGGACGTTACTGCCAGGGCGTCCGAACTGCGGCGTATTCGTCAGGTTGAAAGCTTCAGCACGGAACTGGACGCCAAAGCGTTCAGTGATTCTGAAACCCTTGAACATGGACAGATCCATGGAAGCCTGACCGGGGCCGAAATTGGTCTGTTGTCCGAGGTTGCCGAGCGTCCCGGCTGGGGGCGCCGCAACGACCGCGGTCGTGTCGAACCAGCGTTCCGGACGACGGCCGCCCTCAGGAGCCGCATTCGGATTTTTGCCCGAAACGAGATCCGGGAAGCAGGCGCCGCTGGCCTGGCAGCGGTCACTGCGCAAAGTGAACGGCTGACCGGTGCGGAGAGTCAGGATGCCGTTGATCTGCCATCCGCCGGCGATGGCGTCGAGGCCCTTGTTCATGGTGCCGCCGAACTGCTTGCCCTTGCCGAACGGCATCTCGTACAGGAAGTTCGCGACCATGCTGTGGCGGATGTCCCACGAAGCTGTGGCATAATCCCCAGAGTAATTGCGGGGGTTCCGGCTTGTTCTGCCCTCCGACCCGCTGAGCGTCGTGCCGCTATTGGCCAATGCGTGCCCATAGGTATAGGACAGCATGTACATCAGGCCCTTGCTCATGCGCTTTTCCAGCTTCGCGGTTACACCGTGGTAGTTGCCGAAGCCAAAAGTGGTGGTGGCATTGATGCTTCCCAGGTTCGGATACGGCCGGCGGTCGTTCGTCGCGATGGAGGGACGCGGATCGTTGTAGGGCGCGTTCGGATCCGAGAAGAACATCTGGTGGGAAGAGTGGTTGCCCACGTACGACACTTCCAGAGACTGGTTGCCAATGAACTCCCGCTGAATCGCCAGGTTCCATTTCTGGACCATCGGATTGCGGAAGTTGTTGGCGAGCTGGCGGAAGTCGATCGGCGCCGGCAAGTCAAAGACATTGACGGGGAAGCCGCCACTCACCGTGGTGAACCAGTCGTTCTTCTGGAAGATGCTGTAGCCGGTTTTGCGGTCCAGGCGGACAGTCTCATTGAACGGTACGTTCTCACCGCGGTTGGGGTTGCCGCCCTGGTTTTCCTCGCCGCCGTAGAAGATGCCGTAGCCCGCGCGGATCACGGTCTTATTCATCACGTTGTAGGCGAGTCCGAGGCGGGGGCCCCAGCTCGTCTTATCCCACGGGATCAATGTGCTGGGCGCGATACCGCGTTCCACCTTCACCTGCGGGAACGCCGTGGCGAAGTTCGGAGGCAGCTTGGCGTCCTGGTCCTTGCCCTTCGGAATCACGAGCGTCATCCGGTCCCAATCCAGGTGGGCCTGGCGGCCGAACTTCTCGTCGATCGGCGAGAACAGCTCGTAACGGATGCCGTAGTTGAAGGTCAGCTTCGAGGTGATCTTCCAGTCGTCCTGCGCGTAGAAGCCCCAGGCTGACTTCTGCGACGAAATGAAATTCGTCGTCGAGATCAGGCCGGAGTTGACCTCGCCCAGCAGGAGAGACGCATATCCGTCACCCGTGTTGGCGCGCAGGAGGTTCAAATCGGTCGGATAGGCGGTGCTGTTCCGGCTGAAGTTCCAGTTGCCGTGGTTGCTGGGGAACTGGAAGAACGGGAACTTGATGGGACGATACTCTGCGCCGAACTTGAAAGAATGGCCGTTCTTGTTGATGCTCAGGTTCTGGATGAAGTCCCAGACGTTGTTGTATTCCTTGGAAGGCAGCCAGTCCGAGGCGCCCCAGTTGTCTCCGGTGTAGTTGTCGACGGAGGTGGAGGGTAGACCGCCATTGAGCGGGCCGGACGGGTTGTACCCGCCGATGCCGAACGCCTTGTATTGATCCGTGTTGGGATCAACCTGGGTGCGGGCCGTGACCAGGCGCGTGAAGGCCACGCGGGTCTCGCTGATGATGGTCGGGTTCCACACGCGCGTCCAGCTCAACATCGCATTGCGGGCCTGAGTGCTTTCCGCATTGGAGTTGAATGCCGTGCTGTCCAGGGCGCCCGGAAGAGGCGGCGCATTGAACTTGTTGGAGTTCGACCAGCTCACGCTGCCGAACAAGCTGTCCTTGTCCGAGAGGCGGTGATCCATGCGGACGTCAAACTGGTTCACCTGCTGGTTGCCGTTTGTCGCATAGAAGAAGTTGTTGCGTGCGAAGCCGCTGGCGGGAACCGCCAGGTTCGGCGCCGGGAAGAGGTCCATCATCTTCTTGGCGGCCGGGTCAAAGCGGCTGACAGGAATTTTGTTGCCCGAGAAAGGAGTTTTGGTGAAGGTCTGCGTGTTTCCGAGCCCCGTGCAGTTGGTCAGGCAGCGCAGGGTGGAGGGGTCAAAGATCTGGCCCGCATTCACCGTCTGGCCGTTGTCCGTACCGAGCACGCCGCCCAAAAGGCGCGAGAAATCGCCGTTCTTGTACTCAGGCATCGGGATCGTGTAGGTGCCCGTGGCGCCCAGGTTTTGAACCGCGCCGCCCGTGGAATGGATTCGGGTTCCCTGATAGTCAGCGAACCAGAATGTGCGGTTCTTGATGAGCGGGCCGCCGACTGCCGCGCCAAACTGGTTTTGGCCGTATGCGCCGCGCGCCTTGCCATTCTTGTTGTTCTCCCAGCGGTTGGCGTTCAATTCGCCATTCTGGAAGTACTCAAAGAGCGAACCATGGATCTGGTTGGTGCCGGACTTGAGTGTCACGTTCACCACACCGCCCGCGCCGCGGCCATACTCTGCGTTATATCCGTTGGTCATGACGCGCATTTCGCCGATCGCTTCCACCGACGGACCCACCACATAGGCGGTCTGATTCAGGAAGTCGATGACGTTGACGTTGTTGTCCACGCCGTTGAGCAGGAAGTTGTTCTGGCCGTTCGAGCGAACGCCGTTGGCCGAGAAGCCTCCACCCACTGCGTCGCGTGCGCCCTGTTCCGCTGGCACGATACCAGGAGAGAGACGCGCCATGAATGTGAAGGTTCGCTGCCCGCCCAAGGGGAGTTCGGACATCGATTTGGAGCCGATGTTGGCGCCGATGATGTTCGATTCGGTCTGGAGCAGCGGAACGTCTTCACTGACCTCGACTGCCTGAGTGACTTCACCAACTGCCAACTGGACGTTGACTGCGACGCGGTCACCCGCCGTGAGCAGCACGTTCCTCTGGGTCGTCTTCTTGAATCCTTTGATCTCGACTTCCACTGAATACGTGCCGGGCTTCAGCGCCGGACGGATGTATTCACCACCTGTGCCTGACTCCACCTGATACTTCAGGCCGGTGGCATCTTCGGTGATGACGATTTTGGCATTTGGAATCGCGCCACCAGATTGGTCTGTGACGGTTCCGACGATAGTTCCAAGGTCTCGCTGAGCCCACGCGGCCCCAACGAAAAGTAGCGCAACAAGTAACGCTCTTGATGCCCTCTGCAACATGGTTTAACCCCTTGTCTGTCTGCTGCTCCCGCAGCCCACGAACTGACTTGCCATGGAAAGTCGCCCGGCAGCTCACACGAACCACATGTAAGCGCCTTCAATGGCATTGAATCGAGACTACGCTGGATGCCGTACCATGTCAATACAAAGTTAAGGTCAAACTGCTAATTTGTTTGGACTAGCTTCGTTGTCTATGTAAACCTTGTGGCGCCCGCTTCGTCCCAACCATGTTGAAACTTGACGTTCATCGGAACATTGCAGCATCCCTGGCCTTGGCCGGTCTTTTGGCCGCCGCCCCGCCGGCGCTGGAGTCCCCCATCCGCTTCGCCTTCCGCCCCGTGGCGTTCACGCTGGAGAGTTGTGAAACCGCGGACCGCCACGCCCCGGAAACCATGGCCGGCGGAGTAGCACTTTTCGACTACGACAACGACGGGGACCTCGACCTCTTCTTCCCCAACGGCGCTGACATCCGGACTCTGAAGAAGACATCGCCGAAATACTCCAACCGGCTGCTCGCCAACGACGGCAAGGGGAATTTCACCGACGTTACGGTCAAGGCCGGGCTTGCCGGTTCCGGTTACGCTACCGGCGCCGCCGTGGCAGACTACGACAACGACGGTTACAAGGATCTCTTCGTCGGCGGTGTCCATGGCAACACGCTCTATCACAACAATGGCAACGGCACGTTCACCGACGTCACAGCCAAGGCCGGTCTGAATCGCCTCGATCCCGAATACGGCCCGCTCTGGTCCGTCGGCGGCGCCTGGGTGGACGTCAACAATGACGGGCTCCTCGATCTCTTCGTCGTCAACTACCTAAGCTGGAGCATCGCTACCGAGCCACCCTGCGAGTATCAGGGCCGTCGCGAATACTGCCACCCCAAGTTCTACAGGAAGCTCCCCAACCAGTTGTTTCTCAACAACGGCGACGGCACCTTCAAAGACGTCTCTGCCAGTTCCGGCATCCGCGCTCATCCCGGCAAAGGCATGGGAGTGGCCATTGCGGACTACGATCACGACGGCTGGATGGACATCTTCGTCGCCAACGACAAGCTCTACAACACCCTGTTTCACAACAAGGGCAACGGGCAGTTTGAGGAGGCCGCATTCCAGGCTGGCGTCGCGCTCCGCGAAAACGGCGAGTTCATCTCCGGAATGGGCGTCGACTTCCGCGATCTCGATAACGACGGGTTTCCCGATATCAGCGTCGTGGCCCTCGACGACGAGACGTTTCCCATCTTCCGCAATACCGGCAAAGGGGATTTCGTGGACGTCACCGCCGAGAGCCGCATGGGCGCGCTCAGCCTGCCCATGGCCGGCTACTCCCCCACCATCGCGGATTTCGATAACGATGGCTGGAAAGATATCTTCGTCACCCGCGGCCACGTGCAGTCTCTGCTGGCGGCGCCGCGCATCGTCGTCGAGCAGCACAACACCGTCTTCCGCAACGTCGCCGGCAAGTTCACCGCCCTCACCGCCGAGGCCGGCTTGACCGCCCAGCCACCCCGTCGCCACCGCGGCTCAGCCGTGGGAGACTTGAATGGCGATGGACGGCTCGATGTCGTGGTCACGGCGCTCGGCGTTCCGGCCGGAGTCTGGATCAACGAGAGTCCGGGGAGCAAACAATGGCTGGAGCTGGCATTGGAAGGTACGCGAAGTAATCGCGATGCGATCGGCGCCCAGATCAAGATCGTCTCAAAAAGTGCGACACAGTACAGCCACGTCACATTCAGTGGCGGCTATGCCGCGTCCAGCGCCGGTCCGGTACACTTCGGCCTCGGCGCCGATGCCGTCGTCGACCTCGTCGAGATTCGCTGGCCGTCAGGCCGCATCCAGCAGTTGCGTGCCGTGCCCGCCGGCCAGGTGCTTAAAATCAAAGAACCAGTCAATTGACGGGAGCCGAATGTGACCCGCCGAAAATTGCTTGAATTACTCTCCCTGGCCGTGGCCCAGCGGCTCTCCGCCGCGCCGGCAAGCCCCGGCCGGCCCGCCAGGCGCATCGTACTCGTCACCATCGGCGGCATCCGGCGCCAGGAGAGCTTCTCTCAGCAGGGCCTCATTCACGTCCCCCGCCTGCATAGCGAGCTCCTCCCCAAGTCGCTCTTTTACCCCTACACCGTCAACGAGGGCGTCACCTCCCACTTCAATACAATCTCCAGCATCCTCACCGGCGCGTGGCAGCATGTGGACGATTGGGGTAGCCAGAAGCCCGCCGCCCCGACGATCTTTCAGTATTTGCAGAACCAGCGCAATGCCGGCTCCGGCGATACCTGGGTCGTCACCAGCAACAAGCAACTCACTGCCAACATCAGCCCCGGCGTGAACGTCATCCTCTCCAAGCAACTCATGATCGAAGCCGTCGAGCGAATCCTCGGCGGCCAGAGCACACGCAAAAAGCTGGAGCGCGATCAGATGCTGGAAGAGATGAAAGCGGTGCTCGAAACCGATTACGAACGCATCGGCTGGGGTCTGCCGTCCACTTCGACATTCCAGAATCCGGAAGTGAAGCAGACCTTTGTCTCGGCGCTCACCAATTTCATCCATGGCCCCGATGCCCCGGCCAGCGGCGACGAGCTCACATTCCTGGTAGGGCGCGAAGTCCTGCAAAGACTCGCCCCGGCCATGTTGATGATGAATTTCTCCGACGTTGAGGTGGCCCACTCCGGTTCCTACTCGCTCCACCTGGGCGGCATCCGCCGGGCCGATACGCTCTGCGCGCGCCTCTGGGATTTCATTCAGTCCAGCCCCCAACTCCAGCCAAACACCACGCTCGTCATCATGAACGAATTTGGCCGCGATCCCGATGGCTCCAGCACCAACGGCTTCTTCAATCACCGCACCAATACCGAGTCCTGCCGCATGGCCTGGACCGTCGTCCTCGGGCCCGCCATCAAAAAGCCGCAGGTTGTCGATCGCGTCATCCGCCAGATCGACATGGCCCCCTCCATCGGAGCCTGGCTAGGCTTCCAATGCGAGAAATCCACCGGCAGCCCTCTGCCGGAGATGATCGGATAGTCCGATGGCGCCTCCTCCCTCGCGCGACATCATCGCCCGCCTGCCGCGGACCTTCGGCCCGGCCCTGAACGACCAGTTCCGCCAGTGGGATCTGCTGTTCCCCGCCGAGCAGCGCTCGTTTCAGGCCCAAGTGGAGTGGCTCGCCCGACTGCCTGCCCCTGACTTCAAAAAACTCTTCGCGCCCATTGTCGAAATCGAGGGAAGGATGGATCTGCCCGGCTGGAACGCCAGCGCGGCTGGCCTTTCCGTGCAGGATGCCGGCGTCTTGGCCCGCTCCCCCCTCTATCCACGCTGGCGCACCGAGGTGGAGCGCGTCTTCGCCACAATCGACGATTCGCTGGAGTCCTCGGCCGCTGCGCCCCGCCCCCCTCGCCTCGTTGTTTGCACTCTGCCGCCCGGCCCTCTCCCTGCCGGCCAGGCGGTCTGGCCGGACTTGGCCGCGCAAGGCGCATGGGTCCAGTTGGAACGCCCGTTCGGAGAAATGGAAGAATCGTTCCTCGCCGCCCTGGCCCGCCGGCCCCAGCCTCCCGGTATCGAGGAGGTGGAGAGCACCTGGCTCTGGGATTCCGCCCCCCGCCCCGCCGCCCAGCTCGAATCCACCAGCGCCACCGTAGTCAGTTGGAGCGGCACCGCCGCCGTTCGCCGCGAGTTTCTCAACCGGCTGAACACCATCCGCCGCGATCTCCACTCCGTCGATCAGACCAACGACGACCTCAGGCGCTTCGAGATCAGCCGCCTGCTCGGCGCAAAGCTCGGCGGACATCCGCGCATTCGCGAGCTCGTCCGCTCCGTCCTCCTCAGCGGCAATGGTTCGCTCGTCTTCGGCAATTCATTCGTCCAATGGGGCGCCTCGGAGACCCTCCGCCGCGTTCAGCCCCGCCTGTTGTTGGCCCGCTTCGGTATCCGGCCCAAATTGAAGGCATTCAGCAGTGCCGTGCTCTTCGAGGATCAGGCGAAAAACCAGCAGTTGGAGGAGGACGATCCCGCCGGCTCCCTAATTGACAGCCTGCTGCTCGCACAATACGTCCACCTGGCGGCGCTGCGCCAACGTGCCTTCCAGGACCGCACGATGACCGTGCTGGCGCTCGCGGAGCTGGACCGCGTCCTCATCCTCGGCGCCCCGCCTCCTCCGCCCGCCGGGCTCAGCGCTGCCCAGCTCTCCGCCCTCGCCCTCTCCTGGTTGCAGACAGGTTCTAGGCTCTGACGCCCTCGCCTATTTGCCGGCCAGCCCGGGCAGCACATGAATGGTCCGCAGCCACGTCTCCACACTCCCCGGCCAGCCTGTCACCGGAAATTCGCTCCGCCGCAACCCATACCCATGTCCCCCGCCGGCATACACATGCAACTCCGCCGGAACCTTCGCGTTCTTCAACGCCAGAAAATACACCACCGCGTTCTCCACGTGCACCGGGTCGTCTTCGGTCTGGACAATGAAGCTCGGCGGAGTCTGGCCGGTGACTGGGACGTCGGCGTTGGCGGCATAGGCCTTGTCTGCCAGCGCCAGATAGCCCGGATAGACAATCACCGCGAAATCCGGACGGCAGCCCACACTATCGGCGCCGTCGATCGCAGCATACAGGCGCTTGTCATAGTGCGTGCTCAGCGCCGCCGCCAGGTGCGCCCCGGCGGAAAACCCCAGCACGCCAATCCGCTGCGGATCAATCTGCCACTCCTTCGCGTGAGACCGCACCAGCCCCATCGCCCGCTGCGCATCCTGCAGCGCGTCGGCCGATTTCGGGTAGGGCCCGGAATCCGGCACCCGGTACTTCACCAGCGCGCAAGTAATGCCCGCCGTGTTGAGCCACTCGCACACCTCTGTCCCTTCCAGATCCAGCGCCAGGATTCGGTACCCCCCGCCCGGAAAGACAATCACCGCCGCCCCGCTGTTCCGGCCCTGCGGCTTGTAGAGAGTCAGAGTCGGCGTCGAGACGTTGCCCAGTCTGATGATCGGCTTGCCCGCAATGAGGTTGTCCTTCGCCGTAGTCGTGTCCCGTTCCACCGGCGGATTCGCCGGAGCGCCCGGAGCCCCCTTCGGCCACAGAGGCATCGTCAAGTGCCCGGCGGCAGGCTGCGCCATCAGGGCGGTCACACCGCAACCGCAAATCACAGAGGCAATCAGCAGGCGTTTGTTCATGGTTTTGTTCCTGGTAGCGACCCTCGGGCTCGCTTTCACCGCAATCCTCGCAGGCCCGAGGGGCTGCCCGCAATGCGCCGCCCAATCCGGCGGCCTTACGGCGAGCCCAGGGTGCGGCTTCGGCAGGATGAACGCAACGGCGATTCTACGCCGCGAGGCGTCTACTCAGAATGGTGGACCCCGCCCCGCGCCGCATCCAGATTGACCTGCTCGCGATCCTCTACCGTCCAGTCAACGCCGGGCGCCAACCTCAGCGTCTGGACTCTCACCGTGTTCTCTGCCCGAGCGGCTTCATCTACAGCACCACAATCCCGGTACTCTCAAACCAGTTCGATCCGAAGATCGCGGCCGATAGCCCGGGCCGCCCGCGACAGCGTCAGTAGCGTGACCGAAGCACTGCCACGCGCCAGCAATCGATCCAGCGCCGCCCGGCTCGTGTTCATCCGCCGCGCCATCTCCACCTTGGTGATGTGCTCGCGTTCCATTGCCTGCTCGATCTGCCAGGCCAGTGACTCCTTCAGCGCCACCGTCCGGGCTTCTTCCAGAATCCCCTCTTCTTTTAGAAAATCATCCAGCGACGAGCCAATATGCTTGTTGGTCTTTCTCATGTCGTGACATCCCTCATTCTTTGATTCGCCAGAGCCAGTTCGTCCACCGGCGTCTTCTGCGTCTTCTTGATGAACCCGTGCAACACCACCAGCGTCCGGTCGTGAAAGCAGACAATCAGCCGGGCGATGCGCTGGCTCGGGAGTGTTGAGCGGACCTCCCAGAGCCCGTCTTTCAGGCCTCGCACCAGCGGCATTCCGATCGGCCAACCGAATTGCACCCGCATCAGATGCACTCAGATCGCCTGCCGGTCTTCCTTCTCCAGGCCGCGTAGCCACTCCAGCACGGGTTCCCGGCCGGACGCCGAACGATAAAACCGGACCGGTATCTCAGGGGCGTCGTCTTTGGCCATCACATCTCACTCCTCCAGGGTGTACCAAAATCGGTACCATGTCAAAACAGCCGGTTCGGCGCAAACCCAAACTCCCCCATCGGCGCCAACCCCCAGCACGCCAGAGCCAGCGCAAACACCATGTCGTCCCGCTCCCGCGACCCCTTCCGCCCAAACCCCAGCAACTCCCGCCGCAAATCCTCGCCGTTCGCCAGCCCCACCGGCAGCCGCAGCGCCCGCGTCTCCATCAGAATCCGCAGATTCTCCAGCAACGCCCGCCGCGGCACCGTCACCGCGTGAGGCAGCTTCCCCACCGCCTCCCCGCCCGTGATCACCACCGGCTTCAATTGCGCCCCCAAATCCGCCTTCTTCAGCAACTCAACCACCGGAGCCCCCACCCCCGTCGCGTCCACGGTCAAAGTCCTCGTCACCCCCGTCGTCAGCCCCTGCATCACCCGCCGCACCGCCACCGGAATCTCCACATAAGGCGTCTCCAACGGAAACCGCCGGACCTCTCTCACCACATACACCCGCTCCATCATCTGGCACATCCGCACAGGGTCATACCTCTTCATATCGCGAGCCACCCGCTCCACCACCGCCACCGCCGAGGGGTCACGCCGCAACCCCAGATCCAGCCCTACGAAAAACTCCCGCCGCAACTCCGCCTGCATCACACCTTCTCCTCCATGCACCCATCAATTACCTCCGCCGAGAACATCTGCTCCGGCCCCGCCAGAAACTCGCATAGGTATTCCTGCCGGAAAAGATCCTCCCCCTTCGACACTCGCTCCCGCTCCAGAAACTCCGCCCCAATCCGCCCACACTCCGTCGCCGGCACCGCCACCCGCGTCCAGTGCGCCCCGCCCATCATCCACTCCTCATAAAAAAACCCCGCCTGCCCGCTCGGAGTCCCCATCACCCACAGCATCCCGTCCGTCGTCGCCAGCATCGGAGTCAGCGCCGCATACAGCTCATCCTCCGCCTTCCCCGCCTCATCGATCACCAGAAACGTCACCGCCGAGAAACCCCGGATAAACTTCTCCCGCCCTGGCACGGCCACAATCCGCGACCCGTTCCGCAGCACCATCGAATGCTCATTCACCCCGTCCCGCTTCCACGACACCTTCAATCGCCGCAGGAACGCCGCCACCTTCTCCATCAGCTCAGCCGATTGCCGCTCCACCGGCCCCGCCAGCACAATCATCGCCCCCGGCCGGAACACCGCATGATGCACCACCCGGATGGCCGTCACCGTGGACTTCCCCCACTGCCGCGAGCAGCACAGCAACAACCACCGCGCCCCCGAATCCAGCAACTCCGCCTGCCGCTCGTCCGCCTCAAACCCCAGCGCCGCCCGCGCCCACTCCGATACCCGCTCATCCTGCGCCACCGGACCTTCCGACTCACGCCTCAGAAACCTTACCCTGTACTCGCCCATAAAATCACCCGTCAATAGCAGAGCACACGATTTTCCGCTTTCGCCCCACCCGCGCGGCCAAGTCATTCATTTCACGGCAAATAGAGTTTTCATTTTCTTGAACTGGCTTTTCGCCCGCCCCCTCATCCGCGAGCATCTGAGCCCAATTCATCGTTCACCACGAAAACAGGCCTAATATGACGAATAAAGTCAAGCACTTACAGAAACGTAAGACCAAAAACCCCTTGACGCCATCGTATAATGTCGCCGGAGTGAAAATACACGATGAAAAACGACACTGATAACACCGCCGCCGCCGCCCCTGCCGCCCCCCCGCGCCGCCGCATCCGCCGCCACTTCGATCCCAATCACCCCCTCAAACACCACCCCTCCATCCTTCTCGGCCACGAAGACGCCGAATCCTTCCAGGCCGTCCGCGACGCCGTCAATGAGGAGTTCAACCCCAACACCAAATACCAGCAGCAACTCGCCGAAGTCGCCGCCCAGAACATGTGGCGCGCTCTCCGCTCCGCCGCCGTCGAATCCGCCCACATCGATATCCAGATCGCCGAACAAGCCCCCCAGGTCGACCGCATCTACAAGGAAATCGACGGCCATGCCCGCACCGCCCTCGTCCTCGCGGACCCCGCCATCGCCCACACCAAACGCCTCCTCAACCACGAGGAGACCGTCTACACGCGCCGCCACTTCCTTGCGGTAGACCGCCTCAAGCGTTGCAAACCATAGCCATGCCCCTCCTTCGCCGGACCGAAAAACAGCTCGCCGCCTCCCGCGCCAATGCCCAACGGTCCACCGGCCCCCGTACGCCCGAAGGGAAGGCCCGCACCTCCCAAAACGCCTGCAAACACCACCTCTACGCCAAAACCCACGCCATGCCCCCCGAATGGCAGCAACGCATCATCGCCCAGGCCGTTGAGGCCACCGCCGAGTTCGCCGCCGATCAACGCCTCCGCGACCTCCATGCCCGCTACCTCTATCTCGAGCTCTGGTCCATTGAGCTCGACGCCCTCGCCGATTGCTACTACCACCCCCACTTCCACAACTCCACCCTCTTCCGCGTCTTCCACAAACGCCGCATGCACATCCATCGCCGCGTCATGCATGTCGCCGCCGAAATCCAGCGCACCCCGGAACGTCTCGCCGAGCACCCCAAAGCCATGGTTGCCGCCGCCGGCGCCAGTACGGATCAAACCCGCATCTCGCACAAAACACAGGCTAATTCGGGGACGGTCACCAAATACCCTTCAACGCCCCTCCGACTTTCCAACAAACCGTATTTGGATGACCGTCCCCGAAATAGCCGCCGCGGAAAAGCCCACCGCGCAGAACCCCACCGCGGTGAAGGCCGCCGCGGAGAAGCCCTCGCGGCCGCCTCCCACCCGG
This sequence comes from Paludibaculum sp., assembly GCA_036504135.1. GTDB lineage: Bacteria > Acidobacteriota > Terriglobia > Bryobacterales > Bryobacteraceae > Paludibaculum. The sequence continues at coordinate 272,984 of DASXVP010000014.1, read as the reverse complement.
TGCATGATGGTAAGGTGCCAACCTCCATCACCCTCCAAGTGAACGGCGCGCCCCGCACCGCCACCCCGCCCGACGGCATCACCCTCCTCGCCTTCCTCCGCGATCATCTCCACCTCACCGGAGCCAAATACGGCTGCGGTGAAGGAGCCTGCGGCGCCTGCACCGTCCTCGTCGATGGCCGCCCCGTCCAGTCCTGCACCCTTACCGCCGCCTCCCTCCAGGGCCGCAAAATCACCACCATCGAGGGACTCGCCCCGCCCGGCGCCCTCCACCCCGTCCAACAGGCATTCCTCGATGCCCAGGCGTTCCAGTGCGGCTACTGCACCCCCGCCATGATCCTCGCCTCCGCCGCCCTCCTCCACGAATCCCCCAACCCCTCGCCCGCTCTCATCCGCCAGAAACTCGAAGGCCACCTCTGCCGCTGCGGCACCTACCCCCGCATCGTCGAGGCCGTCCGCCTCGCCGCCAAACTCGAGGCCTCCCATGCCTGATCTCTCCCAACCCACCCGCCGCCACGCTCTCCAGTCCCTCGGACTCGGCCTCTTCATCTACGCCGGTACGCCCCTCCGCATCGAGTCCGAGCCCAACGGCGTCATCGCCGTCTATACCGGCAAAGTCGAGCTCGGCCAGGGCTCTACCACCCTCCTCGCCCAGGCCGTCGCCGAGGAGCTCCGCATCCCCGTCTCGAAAATCCGCATGGTCATGGGCGACACCGAAACCTGCCCTGACGACGGTGGCACCTGGGCCAGTCTTACCACCCCCCTCACCGTCCCCGCCCTGCGCGCCGCCGCCGCTCAGAAACGCGGAGGCCCCCTCACCCCGCCCGCCGAGTGGAAAGTGCTCGGCCACCACACGCCCGATACCCGCGGCCCCGCCATCGTCACCGGCGCCCAGCTCTACCCCTCCGATCTCCGCGTCGAAGGAATGCTCCACGCCAGCATCATCCGCTCGCCCGCCTACAACGCCAAACTCCTGGAAGCCTTCGGAGCCCATCTCCTCCGCGATGGCGATCTCATCGCCGCCATCGCCCCAGACCCGCTCACTGCCGCCCATGCCGCCGCTCGCATCCAGGCCACTTGGGAATCCAAACCCTTCGTCCCCAATCCGGCCAATCACCAGGCCCTCGCCGCATATTTCAAGTCCAACTCCACGCCCCCTGTCCAGCAGGTCGCCAAGTATCCGCCCCTCACCCGCCGCGGCGACGTCGAAAAGGCCCTGGCCGAGGGTGAAAACAAGCACACCTCCCGCTACTGGCTCCCCTACATCGCTCACGTCCCGCTCGAGCCCCGCGCCGCCATCGCCATCTGGAAGAATGGAGCCGTCGAGATCCTCAGCGGCTGCCAGGCCCCCTTCGCCGTTCGCGCCCAGGTCGCCCGTGCCCTCGCCATCCCCGAGTCCAAAGTCCGCATCCGCGTCACCGGCCCCGGCGGAGCCTTCGGAGGCAAACAAAACGGCGAAGTGGAAATCGAGGCCGCCCGCCTCGCCCGCGCCGCCAACGCTACCGTCCGCGTCGCCTGGACCCGCGAAGAGGAGTTCACCGCCGCCTACCACCGCCCCGCCGGCGTCGTCGAAATCGAATCCGCCCGCGATTCCAAAGGCCGCCTCACCGCCTGGCGCCACCGCAACTACAACTCCGGTGCCCCCGCTCTCCCCACCCCCTACGACACCCCCAACATCTCCTGCGAATTCCACCGCTCGCCCTCACCTGTCCGCCAAGGCTCCTACCGCTCCCTCGCCGCCGTCGCCAACATCTTTGCCCGCGAATCCCACATCGACGAAGTCGCTGCCCAGGCCCACATTGACCCCCGCGAATTCCGCCTCAACAACCTCGCCGACCCGCGCATGAAGCGCGTCATCGCCCAGCTCGCCCGCACCCCCGGCGGCTTCGCCTGCACCATCGAAAAGGATGCCCGCATCGCTCTCGTCGCCCAGGTCGCCATCGCCGGCAAAACCATCCGCGTCACCCGCCTCTCCTACGCCGGCGACTACGGAGCCGTCCTCAACCCCGGCAATCTCCGCAACCAGATCATGGGCGCACTCGTCCAGGGCCTAGGGGGCGCGCTCACCGAAGAGGTCCAATTCGATGCCCAATCTCAGACCACCCGAGCCCTCACCACCTACGAAGTCCCCCGCTTCTCCCACACCCCTGAAATCGACATCCGCCTAATAGACCGTCGCGAAATCGAAGCAGCCGGAGCCGGCGAAGCCGCCATCACCCTCGTAGCCCCAGCCATAGCCAGCGCAATCTTCCAATCCACCGGCCGCCGCCTGAGAGACCTCCCCCTCCGCCTCTAACCCAAACCGACCTCCCCTGAGCCTCCAAATCCATCACCCCCAGACCCCTGAGCCTCCACCAGCAAGAAGCTGCATCGGGGGGCGGACCCCCTGGTCCGCGCGGGGCCCCCTGGCCCCGCCCTCTAAACCAGCATCCGCAAACACACCGGTTGCCCCACGGTCATCCCCTTGCCCGTCGTAAGCAACTTGCCCGTCTTCTGGTCGATCTCAAAAACGATAATATTGTTCGTCTTCTGATTCGCCGCCAGCAACCACCGCCCCGAGGGATCAATAAAGAAATTCCTCGGCACCTGACCCTGAGTAGAAGTCCGGTCCACCCAGCTCAGCTTCCCCGTCGCCTTGTCCACCGCAAACACGGCAATCGAGTCGTCCCCGCGGTTTGACCCATACAGCCACTTGCCCGATGGATGCACCCGCACCTCCGCCGTCGAGTTCTTCGGGCCCTTGTAATCCGCCGGCAGCGTGCTGATCGTCTGCATCTCGTCCAGCCGGCCCTCGCCTGTATAGGCAAACACGGTGACCGTGGAGTTCAACTCGTTGATCGAGTACCCCATCACCAGCTTGGGGTGCCACGCAAAGTGCCGCGGCCCCGCCCCCGGCGCTAGGTTCACGGAGGTCTTGAATGTCATTGACCCCTTCGCCGGGTCCATCTCATAGGTCTTGATCTCGTCCAGGCCCAGATCGCAAACCACCGCGTACTTCCCGTCCGGCGTAGGGGTGGTCGAATGGGCGTGCGGACTCTTCCCCTCGTGCTGGAAGAACGACACCGCCTCGCTCAGCTTCCCGTCCGCCAGGATCTGGTAGGACGCCACGCTGCCTCCGCCATAGTTGGCGATCATTGCCATCTTCCCCGCGCGGTCCAGGCTGATGTGGCACGGCCCTGGCCCCTTGGCCGAGACCTCGTTCAACAGCGTGAGCTTGCCGCTGGCCTTGTCGATGGAGAACGCGCTGACAAAGCCCGTCTTCTGCCCTTTGTATTGCCCTGTCTCACCGATCGAATACAAGTACTTGGAGTTAGGATGGATCGCCAAAAACGTAGGATTGGCCGTCTCCGCGGCCAGCGTCATCTCCGAGATCTCGCCCGTGGCCATGTCGAACTTCGCCACCGAGATCCCCTTGTTCATCTGGTTCGTATACGCACCGATATACAGCAGGACGCTCTTCTTCTGCCCCATGGCCAAAGGCGCCAAAGCGGAACTCAACAAAAGGGACCGGCGTGTGAAACTCATGCCGCTATCTCATCGCATTCCGAGCCCCGCCGCAACCACAAGCCGCCTGCCCTTCCGCACGTCGCCCCCCGCCCCGCGCGCGTCACCGCCCGCCCCGCGCCCGTTGGTGACCGCCCGGCGCCCGTTGCCTACCGAGCCGCGCGCGTCAGCAAGCGGTTCCCCTCAACCCAAAGAACACCGCCCCACCCCCCGGCACGTCATAATAGTAAGTTGACCGCCACCGCCCAAATCGATACCGCCCGCGCCTGGCTCCGCACCGCCCGGTCCATCGCCGTCCTCACCGGCGCCGGCATTTCGGCCGAGAGCGGCGTCCCCACGTTCCGCGATCCCGGCGGCCTCTGGCGGAACTACCGCCCCGAAGATCTCGCCACTCCCGAGGCCTTCCAGCGCGACCCGCTCCTGGTCTGGCAATGGTACGACTGGCGCCGGTCCCTCATCGCCAACTGCCGCCCCAACCTCGGCCACTACGCCCTGCGCGACATTGAGCAGCGCGCCGCCTCCTTCACGCTCGTCACCCAGAACGTCGATGGCCTCCACGAGCGCGCCGGCTCCCAGCGCGTCCTCAAGATCCATGGCGACATCTGGTGGGTCACCTGCCTCCAGTGCGATAAGACCACCACCGATCTGCGCGTGCCGCTGCCCGATCTGCCGCCCCGCTGCGGGTGCGGCGGAATGTTGCGCCCCGGTGTCGTCTGGTTCGGCGAGCCGCTCCCGAAATGGGCCTGGCACCAGGCCGAAGAAGCCGTCAAAACCTGCGAGGTACTCATCGTCGCCGGCACCAGCTCGGTTGTCTACCCCGCCGCCAGCCTTGCCCCCCTCGCTCTCGCCAGCGGCGCGCGCGTCATCGAAATCAACTCCGAAGAGACGCCGCTCTCCGGCGCCGCCACCTGCTCCCTGCGCGGCCAATCCGGCGAACTCTTGCCCTTGCTCATCGATTAACTAACCATGAAGATCGCATACATCGACGCCTTTTCCGGCATCGCCGGAGACATGACAATCGCTGCTCTCCTCGACGCCGGCGCGGATCCGCAAGCCCTCATCGCCGGCCTCGATTCGCTCGGCACCGGCGCTACCTTCACTGTCGAAAAGACCAAGCGCCAGGGCATCGCCGCCACCAAATTCGACGTCGCCTTCGAGGATCAGAAGAAGCATCGCCACCTGCCCCACATCGTGAAGATGATCGAGGCAGCCGAGCTCCTGCCCGCCGCCGTCAAGCAGAATGCCATCCATGTGTTCCAAACATTAGGGGCGGCGGAAGCGCAGGTCCACGGCACGTCCATCGAGAAGGTCCACTTCCACGAAGTGGGCGCAGTCGATTCCATCTGCGACATCGTCGGCGCCTGCCTCGGATTTCATCTCCTCGGCGTCGAGGCCGTCTATGCCTCCGCCGTCAACACCGGCAGCGGGACCATCGTCTGCGATCACGGTGTCATGCCAGTGCCCACGCCCGCCACGGCCCTGCTGTTAAAAGGCATTCCCGCCTACGCGCGCGGCCCCGAAACCGAGCTCACCACGCCCACCGGCGCCGCCATCCTCGCCGCACTCTCGCGCGGCTTCGGCGCCATGCCCGCCATGTCGATCTCGGCCTCCGGCTTCGGCGCCGGCACCAAGGACTTTCCGGGTTTGGCCAACGTGGTCCGCATCCTCATCGGTGACTCCGCGCAGACGCCCGAATCCACAACCGTCTCCGTCATCGAGGCCAATATCGACGACGCCACACCGGAGCTCCTCGGCTATGCGATGGATCGCCTCCTCCAGGCCGGCGCGCTCGATGTCACGCTCCAGCCCGTCCAGATGAAGAAGCAACGCCCGGCCACGCTCCTCCAAGTCATCGCCAAGCCCGAAGACCAGGAGCGGCTCGCCGCGCTCGTCTTTGCCGAGACCACCACGTTTGGCTTGCGCATCACGCAGGCCGAGCGCCGCGTCCAGGCCCGCGCCCATGTCGAAGTGGAAACGCCCTACGGCAAGGTGCGCGTGAAGACCGCCGCCAACGGTACCGCCTCGCCCGAGTTTGACGACTGCCGCCAGTTGGCGCTGGTCACCGGCCAGCCCCTGAAAGAAATTCTCGCCGCCGCCACCGCGGCCTATCGGAACAAGCCATGAATCCTAAGTTCTATCTGACGACGCCCATCTACTACGTCAACTCAGCGCCGCACCTCGGCACCACCTATTGCACACTCGCTGCCGACGCCATCCGCCGCTATCACGGCATGCTCGGCCAGGAGACGCTGCTGGTGACAGGCTCCGACGAGCACAGCCAGAACGTCGAGCGCGCCGCGCGCAAGAAGGGCCTGACCCCCTTCGACTTCTCCACCGAGCTCTCCAACGAGTTCAAGCAGCAGTGGGACAAGTTCAAGGTGCCCTACCGCTTCATCCGCACCTCCGACCCCAAGCATCACGAGACGGTGCAGTGGCTTTTCGACCGCTGCCTGAAGAACGGCTACATCTATCCCAGTACCTACAGCGGCCAGTACTGCGTCAACGACGAACTCTACGTCAACGACGCCGAGCCCGGCGATCCGTGCCCCGATTGCGGCCGCCCCACCGAGACCGTCAGCGAGGAGAACTACTTCTTCAAGCTCTCCGCCTTTCAGGACCGCCTGCTGGCGCTCTATGAAAACGACCCCGGCTTTGTACAGCCCGATTACCGCCGCAACGAGATCGTCTCCTTCGTCAAGGGCGGCTTGCGCGACCTTTCCATCTCGCGCAACAACCTCACCTGGGGCATCCCCGTTCCCGTCGAAGGCAGCCACGTTTTCTATGTCTGGTTCGACGCGCTGATCAGCTACCTCACCGCTGTGCGGGAAGAGAAGCTCTGGCCGGCCGACCTGCATCTGATCGGCAAAGACATCCTGCGCTTCCACGCCATCTACTGGCCTGCGTTTTTGATGGCGGCCGATCTGCCGCTGCCGAAGAAGATCTTTGCGCACGGCTGGATCCTCAAGGATTCCATCAAGATGTCGAAGTCGCGCGGCAACGTCGTGCGCCCCGAGCCGCTGCGCCAGATTATCGGCGCCGATCCGCTGCGCTATTTTCTGCTGCGGGAGATCCCGTTCGGCCAGGACGGCAACTTCAGCTACGACGTGCTGATCACGCGCATCAACGCCGATCTCGCCAACGGCCTCGGCAACCTCGCCAGCCGCACGCTCACGATGATCCGCCAGTATCGCGGCGGCGTTGTGCCTGCGTCGGGGGGCAATGCGGAGATCGCCGAAGCGGCCCGCACCACCATCACTGGTTACCGTGAGGCGTTTGAGAACTTCGAATTCAACCGCGCGCTCGAACAGGTGATGGCGCTGATCACCGTGGTGGATAAGGCCATCGTGCAGTATCAGCCGTGGGCGCTCGCCAAGAAGGACCATGCCGAGCCGCAGGCGCAGCTCGACGAGATCCTCTACTCCGCCGCCGAGGTGCTGCGCATCGTTACGGCGCTGCTGGCGCCGGTGATGCCGGAAGCCTGCGCGCAGCTATGGGCGCAGCTCGGCATGACTTCGAATGTGGAAACGCTGCGCATCGACGAACTTGCCTGGGGCCAACTCGCAGCCGGGCAGGCGATCGGCGAAGTCGCGCCGGTGTTCCCTCGCCTGGATGCCGCCAAGATTATCGACCAGATTCAGGTGATCGACGACCAGGAAGCGGACCGCATCAACCTGCTGCTTGGTAAGACCGAGCCGGTGGCTGCTCCGTGGGCGCCGCCTCCTGGCGTTGCGCCGCTCTCGTCCGAGATCACCATCGACGACTTCGTGAAAATCGATCTGCGCGTCGGGCAGGTAATCACGGCCGAGCCGGTGAAGGGCGCGGATAAGCTGCTGCATCTGACGGTGGACCTAGCTGAAGAAAAACCGCGCACTATCGTGGCCGGCATCGCCAAGGCCTATTCGCCGGAACAGCTCATTGGCCGCAAGGTGGTGATCGTGGCGAATCTCGCTCCGCGCAAGCTGCGCGGCATCGAATCGCGCGGCATGATCGTGGCTGCCTCGTTGGAGGACACGCCTCCGGTGCTGGCTGCGTTCCTGGAAGACGTGCCTGTGGGCGCGCGGCTGAAGTAATGCAGCTCGTTGATACGCACTGCCATCTCGATGGCGAACGTTTCGACTCTGACCGCGAGGCCGTCATCGCACGCGCCCGCGCCGCCGGCGTGGAGTGGATGGTGGCCATCGGCACCGGCGACGGCCCGCCCGACTTGGAAGCGGGCATCCGTCTGGCCGACGCGTATCCGTTCATCTATGCGACGGCGGGGGTGCATCCCCACGAGGCGGCCAAAGCGACCGAGGCGACGTGGGTGGAGTTGCTTGCGCTGACCGCGCATCCCAAGTGCGTGGCAGTTGGCGAGATCGGGCTCGACTATCATTACGACTTCTCGCCGCGTGAGACGCAGAAGGCCGCCTTCGTGCGGCAGATGCAGATCGCGCGAGACGCCGCCCAGCCGATTGTGATCCACACCCGCGAGGCTTGGGACGACACCATCGCGTTGATCGGCGAGCATTGGGACCCGGCGCTGGGCGGTATCTTTCATTGCTTTTCCGGCGGCCCGGCGGAGGCGCGGCAGGCGCTGGACCTGGGCTTTCATATCAGTTTTTCGGGGATCGTCACGTTCCCCAAGGCCACCGATATTCATGAAGCAGCGCGCATGGTCCCGGACGACCGGCTATTGATTGAGACCGATGCGCCGTACCTGGCGCCGATCCCATTCCGCGGTAAACGGAATGAACCTGCCTACGTCCAATACACGGCGGCGCGCATCTCAGAACTGCGGGGGGCGCCGCTGGCCGATATTGCAGCGCTCACTACCGCCAACTGGAGAAAGCTCTGTTTGCGGCAGACGGGAGGCAAAGGATAAACTTGTTCCAGTCAATGCCAATCGGCAAGCTGGGCCTGGCCCTCACCACCCGCGAAATCATGAGCCTCGTCTCGAAGGACCTCGAGCGCGTGGAGCAGGAGTTCCGTCTGGAGGCGGTTGGCTCGGTGGAAGCGGTCAGCCAGATCGCGCAATACCTGCAAGCCAATGGCGGCAAGCGGCTCCGGCCGATCCTGTTGCTGATCTCATGCCGGTTGTTTCAGGCTCCGTCGCCGGAGGCGATCCGCTTGGCCGCGGTGGTGGAGCTGATTCATACGGCCACGCTGGTGCACGACGACGTGATTGACGAAGCGCGGACGCGGCGTGGCAAGGCATCGGCCAATATCATCTGGGGCAACCAGACGACGGTGCTGGCCGGCGACTGGTTGTATATGCAAGCGTTCCAGATCGCGCTGCGCCAGCGCAGTTTTGAGATTCTCGATCTGCTGATCACGCTGACCCAGCAGATGGTGGACGGCGAGCTTCTACAGTTGGAGCGGATTGGCAAGATCGACATCACCGAAGCGGACTCGATGGAGCTGAGCGACCGCAAGACAGCGTGCCTGTTCTCGGCGTGTACCAGGCTGGGTGCGATCGCGGCCACAGCCACAGAACAGCAGCAGACGATGCTGGGCGAGTTTGGCTGGAATCTGGGGATGGCCTTCCAACTGGTGGATGACATCCTGGACTTCACATCGCGCGAGAGCGTGCTGGGCAAGCCCGTGGGCAACGACCTGCGCGAGGGCAAGGTCACGCTGCCGCTGATCTACGCTTTGCAGAGCGCCACGCCGCAGGAGCGGGCGATGGTGCAGACGGTGCTGGAAGACAACAACTACGGCCGGGTTGCCTTTGAAGAAATCAGGGCATTGGTGAACCGTCATCAGGGCATCGAGCGGGCGCGGGCCAGAGCGCATGAGTTTACGGCGAAGTCGCGCGAACTGCTGGGCCGCTTCGCGGACACGCCGGCGCGCACGGCGTTGTTTGCGGCCACCGATCTGGTGGCGGACCGCGACCGTTAGCTCTCCTTCAACACTCCGTCATTGAGTTGGGTGCGGCGCGAGAAGTGCGCGGCAATTTCCGGGCTGTGCGTGGCGACGATGAGGATTGTTTTGTGCGAGGCGCGGACGCTTTCGAGAAGCTCGGCCACGGCGGCGGCGTTGGCGCGGTCGAGGTTGCCGGTGGGCTCGTCGCAGAGGAGAAGGCGCGGTTCCCTGACCATGGCGCGGGCGATGGCGACGCGTTGCTTCTCGCCGCCGGAGAGCTGATGGGGGAGATGGTCGAGGCGGGCGGAGAGGCCGACGTCGTCGAGGAGTTTCCGGGCGCGCTGTGGGGCGAGAGTGTCCTCCGCGCCGACCATGAGCGGGACCAACACGTTTTCGAGCACGGTGAGCTGGGGCAACAGGCTGTGATCCTGAAAAACAAAACCGACGGATTTGTTTCGGAACTGGGCCTGCTCCGGCTCGGCCAGCGTATAGGGATCGATGCCTTCCAGGCGGACGATGCCGGAGGTGGGCGGATCGAGGGCTCCGAGGATCTGGAGGAGCGTGGATTTGCCGCAGCCGCTGGGACCCATGACGGCGAGAGCATCGCCGGGCTGCATGGAAAAGGTAACGGCGCGGAGGACTGGGAGCGGGCCGGCGGGTGACTGGTAGCTCTTGCTGAGATCGGTTACTTCGAGCACGGGTATCTTGCTTAGGGTAACGCGAAGGCGCGGATGGTGGTTTCGTCGCGGATGAAGAGCTGGCGTCCGGCGATGACGGGGGCGGCCCAAACGGCGGTCTTGGCGACCTCGTAACGTTTCTTTTCGACGGGGCGGCCGGAGGAGATGTCATTGACGATCAGCTCGCCGGTATCGGTGAGTGCGTAGAGGGTGCGGCCGGTGACACGCAGTTGGACGTTGTTGGCATAGCGGCCCTCGGAGGCCCAGAGCTGTTTGCCGGTGGTGGAGTCCAAGGCGAAGAGGCGTCCCTTGCCGCGGCTAGTAAGGCCGTAGAGAGTGGTGCCGTCCAGGACCGGGTTGGAGATGTACATAGGCAGCTCGGCCTGCGACCAGTTCTGGCGGGTAATCCAGCCTGAGGATGCCTTGAGGATGACGTAGGCGGACGTGGGCTTGCGAACGCCGGAAACGATTACGGTGTTGCCGGTGACGACGGGGGTGATGATGTTCTCGTTCCACTGGTCCTGGAAGGGGATGCGCCAGAGGGTCTTCCCGGTGGCAGCTTCCACGCCGAAGAGGTTTTGTTCGGAGAGTGTGACGTACTGGCGGACACCGGCGATATCGGCGATGGCGAGAGAGGCGTAGACGGGGTGCTCGGTGGTATTGGACCAGAGGGTCCGGCCGGTGGCGGGATCGAGGGCGATGAGCTCGCCGGCGGAATCGTCGCCCCAGAAAACGATGAGGCGGCCTTGGTCGAGGAGCGGAGTCATGGCTGTACCGCAGAAGAGCTTGGAGGTGGAGATGGGTTTCGATGGCGTGCGCCGCCACTTCAGTTTGCCGGTGGTGAGCGAGTAGGCGCGCAGGTGTGCCATGCCGCCAAGGGTGAAGAGCGTGTCGCCCTGGATGACGGGCGTGGAGAAGGGTGCGGAGGCCATCTGCTGGGCGGCGGCGTTCTTGTGAAATGGCGCGCTGTAGGTATCGCGCCACGCTGGTTTGCCGGTAGAGCGGTGGAAGCAGGAGACGACTTCGCTGGCGGCCTGGCGGCTGAGGGTGCAGATGAGCTGATCGTTGACGGCGGGAGGGGAGTAGCCCTCGCCGATGGTGGCGGTCCATTGCAGGGCCGGGGCGGCGGCCAGGAGAAGGAGTGCGAGGGTCACGGTAGACTCCATCGTACGCCGTGGGATGGGGCCGTGGGGCGGAGGGTGGTTTGCTAACGTTCTGCTTCGGACTTGGCGACCTGGCGCCGGCGGAGCCGGAAGTGCTCTGGCTGCGAGTGCTCGGTGTGGAACGAACCGCGGATCGTCGCGAGATCCGCCTTCTTGCCGAGCAGAACCGTGAGCTGGCGCCGCGCTTGGGTTCCATTCTTGTGGGGGCAAGCCGCTCGCCGCGCTGCAACAGGCGGAGCACGGGGCGCGGCAAGACGAGCGGGTCCAGCCTGGTCGTCAGCAGGTTCTTGACTAAGTGGTATGGTTTGGAGCTATACTCACGAGGATCTGGGATTTCTCAGTTCAAAAACTTTGATCTGGCGGCCCGGCCGCGGAGGCTTGGATGAAACATCGCAAAGTTGTGCAGGTGTTGCTGGGTTTCTGTTTGGGTGCCGGGTTGCTGCCGGCGCAGACGGCTGAGCGGGTTGATTTCGGAAAAGACGTACAGCCGATCTTTCGGCAGAACTGCTTGCCTTGTCACGGACCGGCGCAGCAGATTAACGGATTGAGGCTGGATCGGAAGAGCTCTGCTCTCAAGCAACGCCGCATCGTGCCCGGCAATACTGAGAACAGTATCCTGCTGCACAAGCTGACCGGGACAGAGTTTGGGACGCAGATGCCGCCGACAGGGGCGTTGCGTCCGGAGCAGATCAGCGTGATCCGGAAGTGGATCGAACAGGGCGCGGAGTGGCCGGCCTCGCTTTCGAATGAAGTGGAGCTGCCGCCGGTGGATCCGAAGGCTGTGGCGCTGGTGGAGTCGCTGCGGGCGGGTGATCTCGAGAGCTTTGTGAAGCAAGTCGCGGCCGATCCGAAACTACTAAATGCGCGCGGGCCGGAGGGCTCGACGCCCTTTATGTATGCCGTGCTGTACGCGGATGGGGCGACGTTGAAGCGGCTGCTGAAGCAGGGGGCGGATGTGAACCGGCCTAACGATGCCGGCGCGACAGCGTTGATGTGGGCGGCGACGGATCTGGAAAAGACGCGTCTACTGCTGGACGGCGGGGCGAATGTGAATGCACGGTCTGAGGAGTTGCGCACACCGTTGATGATTGCGGCGCGGCGACCGGGCGGGGTGGCGATTGTGAAGCTGTTGCTGGATCGCGGGGCGAAGGTCAATCCCAATGCGATACCGCCGACCGAATCGTCGCCACTCATGGAGGCGGCGATGACGGGCGATCTGCCCACGCTGCAACTGCTAGTGGAGCGCGGGGCGGATGTGAAGGCGGGCGGGCCGCCGGTGCTGGTGCTGGCTGCGATCAGCCGGTGCGCGAAGTGCCTGGAGTTGCTGGCCGCGAAGATGCCGGACGGTGCGGTATTTACGGGAGCGCTGCCCGATACGGCAGGGCTGGCGAACGCGCAGGCGGTGAAGCTGATGCTCGACCGCGGCGCGGACGTGAATGCGTTTGACCCGCTGGGGCGCACAGCGCTGATGTATGCGGCGGGTTCGGATCTGGCGCCGGTGGAGATGGTGAAGCTGCTGATCGAGCGCGGGGCAGACGTCAACGCGAAGGACCGGCATGAGCGAGGCGGCGATTCAGGGATGACGGTGCTGGACATTGCGAAATTGCGGGGCGACACGCCGGTTGTGCAAATGCTGGTGAAGGCCGGAGCGAAGGCATCGGCTCCGGCTGCAGCAATGCTCCGGCCGAGGTTGGAGAACACGATCCGGCAAGCAGTGGAGGGGAGCCTTCCGCTGCTGCAAAAGGCGGACGCGAATTTCATCCCGAAGGCGGGGTGCATTTCATGTCATAACGACAGCCTGGCCGCGATGACGATGGGCGCCGCGAGGAAGAATGGATTCCGGGTGGACGAACAACTGGCGGCGCAACAGTTGAAGGCCAACGTGGGGGTGCTGGAGAAGCTGCGCGACCGTCTGCACCAGGGCTTCTTCACTCCGGTTGGGGATTTTTTCGCGAGCGGCGTTCTGGGCTACATCCTGGTGGGAATGGGGGCGGAGCAGTACCCGGCGGATCTCAATACGGACGCAGTGGCGATGTATTTGAAGATGCGTCAATCGCCCGATGGGCAGTGGGCGTATCCGATCACCGATACGCGGCCTCCGATCTGCTCGGCATACATTGGGCAGACGGCGCTGGCGATGCGCGGGCTGCAGTTGTATGCGCCGAAGGTGGACCGGGCCGGGTATGAGAAGTCGATTGATCTGGCGGCGAAGTGGATTGCCAACGCGCCGGCGATGACGTACGAGGACTACGCGTGGCGGGCGATGGGGCTGGCGTGGGCCGGTAAGGACCAAGTCGCGATTCAAAAGGCAGTGCAGGCACTGCTGGCTTTGCAACGCTCCGACGGCGGGTGGTCTGATCTGGAAACGATGGGGAGCAATGCGTATGCGACGGGGAAGGCGCTGGTTGCGTTGCGGACGGCGGGGCTGGGGGTGTCGGACGCAGCCTATCAGCGAGGGGTGCGGTATCTGTTGCGGACGCAGGAGCAGGATGGCTCGTGGTATGTGAAGTCGCGGGCACTGACGTTCCAGCCGTATTTTGATGCGGGGTTCCCGCATGGCTTCGACCAGTGGATTTCGTCGGCTGGGACGAACTGGGCGACGATGGCGCTGGCGCTGACGGGGGAGACGGCTCCGACCTCGACGGCGGCGCAACTGCGATAGGCCGGCTTTGCCGGCTACTGGGCCGAGGTGGAGAGCAGCGGCTTGACGGCGGCGGACATGCGCTGGTATTCCGCCTCCGTGAACGGGCCGCTGTGACGCCAACGCACGGAACCGTCCTTGTCCAGAAGAAGCAGGTAGGCGACATCGGGCGCCTGGAAGCCGACCCTCTCTTTCCAGGGTCTCGTGTTGCCGTAGACGGTGATGACGTGCTCGTGGTCCGCCTTCGGGGTGCCGCGGCGCATGCCGCCGTCGATGAACCATTTGCCCAACTGCGCCATGCCCCCGATCATGGGGATCTCGTAGAACGTGGTTTGCGGATTCTCACCGTAATCGGCCCGAAACCGCTTGACCCAGGCTTCGACCGCGAAGCGGGAGTCATAGGTGAAACCGAGTGCAAGCAGGGCGACGCGGCCGGAAGCGGCATCGGGGAGGAGTGCAAGGCGGCCTGAGAGGAACTCGCCTTTGAGCGGGGGCAGGCGATCAGGCATGAGGGGCGCGGCGGTGAGGGTGAACCAGAGCAGTAGGAGAATCATAGGGCGCGGTAGAGGTCGAGGGTGCGCTCGGCCATGCGGCGGAGAGAGCGGTATTCGGTGACCCCGGCGCGGCCCTGGTGACCGAGTTGGCGAGCGGCTGCGGGGTCGCGGGCGAGGGTGAGCAGAGCGGCGGCGATGGCTTGGGGGGAGTCTGGATGAACCAGGATGCCGCCGCCGCAGGCATCGAGGTGTTCGCGAGGGGCCATGCGGGATGGGGCGATGACGGGGACGGCGGAGGCCAGGGCTTCGAGGACGTAGAGGCCCTTGGGGTCGTCGTAGATGGGGGGGACGCAGAAGGCGTTGAGGGAGGCCAGGTAGCTCTGCTTGGCTGCGAGGTCGAGTTCGCCGTGAAAGGTGAAATTGGGCGTTTTGCGGAGGGGGTTCAGGTAGGCTTCGTGTTCGGGGGCGATGTAGCCGGCGGCGTGGAGCTCGGCGGGCTGGCCGTAGGCGGGAAGGAAGAGGCGCCAGGCTTCGCAGAGTAGCTGGAGGCCTTTTTCGGGGGCGATGCGGGCGAGGTATCCGGTGCGGAAGGTAGCGGGTGGGGCGGCGGGCTGGGCGATTTGGAAGTGGGAGGGGTCTACGCCGACGGGGATGACGTGGATTTTGGCGCGGGGGATTTCGAGGAGCGCTGCCATGACGGCGGCATATTCGGCGCTGATGGAGACGAAGGCGTCGACATGGTGGATTTGCTCGCGGATGAGGGCGAGGGCCTGGGCGCGGTAGGGCTCCTGAAGGTGATCGAGGAAGAGATCCTCGCCCTGCATGGTGCAGACGATGGGGCCGGTGTAGACGCGGCGTATGGCGCGGGCCATGGCGATGAGAAGGGTATTGGGGACGTTGACGACGTCGGGGCGGTGTTCGTGGGAGAACCAGTATTCGAGCTTGGAGAATTCGCGGGCGATGGGGCCGTCGGCGCCTTCGAGCATGGCGACGGTCATTTCGCCGAGGAATTTGGGGTTGACGGAGAGGGAGCGTTTGGCGGCGGCGTTGAGGGCCCAGCGGGAGTCCCAGAGGCGGTCGAGGAAGCGGGGGGTGTGGCGGAAGAGGGCGGAGGACTGTTGGAGGTAGACTGAGATGCCTCCGAATAGGATGGGAGAGTTTGTGCTTTCGGAGGGTTCGTCGGTTTTGGTGGGGGTGTAGACGGGGACTAGGGTGATTTCTTCGCCCATGCGGCGGAGCTCGGCGGCGAGGGAGTTGTCGCGGAGGCAGGAGCCGCAGTACATGCTAGCGGCGCCGGCGGTGAGGGAGAGGATTTTCATGGGGTGGCCGGTGCGGGGCGGGTTGCCGGCTTGTGTGGGCCGGGGAGGGCGCCGGCCGCGGACCAGGGGGTCCGCCCCCCGGGGGGTGTCGTTTCGACGAGGAATTTGGGGGTGGGGGAGAGGGTTTTCATGGGGTACCGCTCCCTGACGGTCGCGGCTCAGAAACGGGCGGCGATTTGTGGGTGGTTGATGGTTTGTGAGTGGTGGGTGGTTGGCGGGTGGTTGATGGTTGGGGTGCGGTTGATGGTTTGGGAGTGGTCGGAGGTTGCACGGCGCTCCTTTACGCTAAGGCCATCTCGAAGGCGCGGCGGGCGTAGAGATGGTCGAACAGGTTTCCTTCGTGGGGCTGGTCCCAACGGATGGCGTTGGTGGGCAGCGCACCGATGTTCAGACGGCCAACCAGGGGCGATGATAGCAGACGGCGGATGAGGGCTTTGTCGCTGGTGATGGCGGAGACGACCAGGGTGGGGCCGAGGATGTTTGGGATAGAGTCCTGGGGGACCTCCAGGACGCTGGCGAAGGGGAAGAGGAATTCCTTGTTGGCGAGCGGGTGATCCGGGGAGTCGCAGCGGACGATGGTGGGCAGGAGATAGGTGCAGCCTTCGTGCTCGGCGATGCGGGTGGGGAGGCCGCCGGCCTGGAGAGTGGCATCGATGCGGTGGGCGGTGGCGGGGGTGGCGAAAGGGGCGAGTGTGGCTTGGGGGTCGTCGGAGGCACGGGGGACGATTTGGGCGAGTTTTTGGGAGAGGGCGGCTGCGATTGCGTCGGCGTGGCGGGGCACCCAGACGCCGGAGGCGTTGACGCAGGAGCGGCCACCATTGGCGGCGATGGAGGCGGCGATGATGTCGATGTACTGGGGCCAGTTGTCGATACAGTCCTCACCGATGATTACCTTGGAATAGCCGGGGCCGTGGAGCTCGATGCGGGGATCGGCGGCCCAGATTTTGACTGCGCCGATGTCTCCGAAGAGCATGCCGCGGCCGGTGAGGCGCAGGATCTCGTTGGCTCCGGCGTGATCGGTGGGGTAGTAGCAGAAGGCCTCGGGCGGGGCTCCGGCCTGGAGGAAGGCGTTGATGATGCGGCGCGGAGTCCAAGGCTCGGCTGAGCCGGGCTTGAGGACGAGCGGGGTTTTGAGAGCGATGCTGGGGATCCAGAGGGAGTGGACTCCTGGGGAGTTGGAGGGGAGGACGACACCGAGGGACTGGCCTCGGGGGTAGAAGCTGACGGGCTGATCGCCGTTGACGTAGCCCTGATCGAGGACGTCGAGGGGGACGTTGCGAGTGAGGCCGGCGAGGACGGTTTCCATGTTGGCGCACATGGAGTGGATCTTGGCCATATTGCCACGGGCGAGGGCGTGGGGCATGCCGGTGGTGGCGGAGACGTTTTCGACGTACTGCTGGGGCGTCTCGTTGTCGAGATCGCCGTTGAGGAAGAGGTCGCCGGCGCGGGCGCAGAGGGCGATCAATTCACGGGTAGTGAAGGCGGCGAGGGCGTCGGCGGCGCGCTGTTGATGGAGCAGGAGATCGCGGCGGATGAGGCCGACGTTGGCCTGGCTGATCTGGGCGATGGGCTGGCGGGTTTTGAAGTGGATGGCGGGCGCGAGGTCCATGCTGCGGTACTCGCGGCCGTGGCGCAGGATGGGGACGTGGCGCATTTAGTAGACCCCTTCGACGACGGACTTTTCGAGCTGGCGGAAGGGGCGGACGTTTTTGACTCCGTCCCAGGGGTACTTCTCGTAGGGCAGTTCGCGCTCGGCTTCGTCGCGTTCGAGGAAGCGAGGCATGAAGAATTCCTTGGTGAGTGTGGTGAGGCGGACGCGGCCGGTCTGGCCGTAATCGACGACCTGCGTGGTGTTGTCGGGATCGACGATCTCGATCATGGCGCGGGGGCTGGGCGGATAGTAAACGATGGCGTAGTTTTCCTCGGCGCGGAGGGGGCGGCTAACGGCTAGGCCCATTAGGGTGTTGCCGTAAGTGGGATGGAAGGCGATGCCATCAAGGAGCTCTTCGACGGCGAAGCGGCACCACTGGGGTGTCATTTCGGTGCCGCCGCAGAAGATGCCGGTGATGCCGAGTTTGCGGAGGGAGACCTTTTCGCAGAGGGCTTCGAGGAGCTTGGGGGTGATGAAGAGACACTTTACGTTGGGGTTGGCCTTGAGGATGGTGAGGGTCTGATCTATGACGTGCTGCTTGTAGAATTCGACTTCCTGCATGGCGCCACGTTTGATGAGCTTGATGACCCAGCGGGGGTCGAGATCGACGCAGAAGCAGATGCCGCCGCGGTGCTGGCAGAGGTGCTCGATGGCGAGGCGGAGGCGGCGTGGGCCGGAGGGGCCGATGTGGGCCCAATCGGCGCCTTTGGGGAAGGCGTCGTCGGGGAGGGTGGTGGAGAAGTGCTCGTAATCGATGCGGAAGTCGTCGATGGAGATGCGGGATTTGGGGACTCCGGTGGAGCCGCCGGTTTCGAAGACGTAGACGGGTTTGCCGGCGTAGCCGCGGGGAATCCAGCGCTGGACGGGGCCGCCGCGGAGCCAATCGTCCTGGAACTCGCCGAGTTTATCGAGGTCGTTGTAGGCGTGTATTTCGCGGCGGGGGTCCCAGCCGAGGCGGGCGGCGTAATCGAGCCAGAAGGGGGCGCCGGTTTCGGGGGAGAAGTGCCAGGCGACGATTTCGCGAGTCCAGGCGTCGAGTTGTTCGCGGGCGGCTTGGGTGGTCATGGAGGAGAGGCGTCCTGATGCAGTAGATGCTCATGCGGCGATCCCAGAGGCAGAGCGTTTCTCGGATCGTAGCACGAGGGGTGGTGGGGCGGGGGAGTTTGGGTTTGAGTTTGAACCGGCCAGGGGGCCGGTTGCGGTCCAGGGGGACCGCCCCCCGAAGAGGCAGTTCAACGGAGGCATAATTTAGGGATGGTGCCTTTTTCTGTTTCGCGACGAGAGTTTGCCGCGGCGCTGGCCGCGCCTGCATTGCTGGCGGAGGGTGGGATTGACCGGGAGCTGGTGGAGCGGCATGATGCGGCGGTGGACCGCTTGTTGAAGCTGCAGATTGTGGACAAGGCGCATCCGGAGTGCGGCGGGTATGGAGATGAGTTTGGGCTGTATGGCGCGGGGACGGGCGGGGGGCTGGTGGATGCGTTTATTGCGGCGTGGGGTTACAAAGGGTCGCGGCATTACCATTCGGCGGTGCTGCAGGAGCGGATGCTGCTGGCTGCTCAATATCTGATGGGGAAGCAGCATGAGGATGGGACGATTGATCTGCTGGTGACGAATTTTCATTCGACTCCGGATGTGGCGTTTGTGATTCATGGGGTGGCGGAGGCTGCGTGGCTGGCTCGCGAGTTTAAGAACGAGGCGGTGGCGGCGGCTTTGGCTCCGTTTGTAAAGAGGGCGGGGGAGGCGCTGGCGCGGGGCGGGGTGCATACGCCGAATCACCGGTGGGTGGTTTGCGAGGCTCTGGCGCAGGTGAATGAGTTGTATCCGGACGCGAAGTATACGGCGCGAATTGCGCAGTGGCTGGCGGAGGGGATCGATATCGACGCGGACGGGCAGTACAACGAGCGCTCGACGACGGTATACAACCCGGTGACGGACAGGGCGCTGGTGGTGGTGGCCATGAAGACGGGGCGGCCGGAGTTGCTGGAGCCGGTGCGGCGTAATCTGCGATCGATGCTGTATTTACTGCATCCTGGCGGCGAGGTGGTGACGGAGATCTCGCGGCGGCAGGATCAGTACAACCGCGGGGGGATGGAGCGGTATTGGTTGCCATTGCGGTATCTGGCGATTTTGGATGGGGATGGGCAGTTTGCAGAGATGGTGCGGCGGATCGAGGGGAAGGGCGCGTCGCTCTCGGCGTATCTGCGGTATCCGGAGTTGCTGAAGCGCTTGCCGGCATCGAGCGCTTTGCCGGAGGATTTTCACAAGTTGATGCCCGTGCTGGCGATTGCGCGGGTCCGGCGGGGCAAGATGAGCGCCAGCGTGATGATGAACGGAAACTCGCGGTTTTTCACGATGCGCAACGGTGATTGTGTGATTGAGGCTGTGCGGTTTGCCAGCGCGTTTTTCGGGAAGGGGCAGTTTCTGCCGGAGCGGTTTGAGCAGGTGGAAGGCGGGTACCGGATGACGCAGACGATGACGGCGCCTTACTACCAGCCATTGGAACCGCCGCGGGTTGTGGATGCGGCGGCGTGGGGGAGTCTGCGGGGGCAGCGGCGGCAGAGCGAAGTTCAGACCATGACGTACACGGTGGTGGTGCGAGAGCGAGCGAAGGGGTTCACGGTGGAGATCGTCGCGGAGGGTACGCCCAAGGTGCCGCTGGCTGTGGAGATCACGCTGCGGGAGGGGACGCGCGTGGAGGGGGTGGATGGGGTGTTGTTGAAGAGCGGGTTTGCGACGGCGCGGGTGGGGCGGGATGCGATCCGTTTTGGGCCGGGGTTTGGGGAGCACGCCTATACGCAGGTGCGGGGGGCGGAAGCGAAGCTGGCGGGGACGGGCGTCTACCTCTGCGGTTTTACGCCGTTGCGGAAGGTGATTGAGTTTGACGTTGTAGCGTAGCTACGCGGAAGAGGCCGGCGAGGAGGACGGACTCTTCGTGGGTGACGCGGAGGCCGGCCTGGCGGGCGAGTCGGAGGGTGGGGGTGTTGATGTCGGTGGCGATGGCGCGCATGAGGGGGTTGAGGATGCGGCGGATCAGGCGGGGCGTGCCGGGGCCGTCGTAGTACTTATCGAAGAGGGCGATGCGGCCGTTGGGCTTGAGGACGCGGACGGATTCCTGGAGGGCGCGGAGGGGATCGGGGACGATGGCGATGATGAGGTGGAGGATGACGACGTCGAAGGTGGCGTCGGGGAACTGGAGGTTCTGCGCGTCCATCGTCTGGAGGTGGATGTTGAGGCCGGCGGACTTGAGGCGGGCCTGATCGATCATGCGGGGGCTGAGATCGACGGCGTCGATCTGGATGCCTGGGGGCAGGAGGGGAATGTCGAGGCCGGTGCCGCAGCCGTCGATGAGGACGCGGTCGCCGGGCTGAATTTGGGCGAGGGCGAGGGAGCGTTGGCGTTGGGGGAGGAAGCCGATGAAGCGATCGTAGTAGGGGGCGTAGAGGTCCCAGCGGCGCTCGTTCCAGTTCACGGGTGGGCCTGCAGGGTTCTGGAGAGTTTGAGGAGGCTGGCGGGGGAGGAGTCGTCCGGGACGGAGCAGCCTGGGGCACAGATCCACTTGGGTGCGACGGCGGCGAGAGAGGCGGGAGCGGCGGTGGCGAGGGTGTTGTGATCGAGGCCGCCCATGAGGATGCCACTGAATTGCCTGCGGGCGGCGGCGAGGCTGGTCTTTGTGCCGAAGGGATCGTAGTTGATGATCTGCGCGGGCCAGCCCTTCCAGAAGTGATCGAGGAAGACCTTGTCGCCATGGAGGTGGAGCGTGTTCATGGGGGCGTCTTTGCCGGCGGCGAGGACGATGCGGTCGAATGGCTCGCTGAACTTGCGGTATTCGTCGCGGGTGAGGTGTCCCTGCTGGGCGTTGGCGATGGCGAGGAAGACGCCGGAGGCGCCGCGCTCGAGGGCAGCGCGGGCGTGGCTGGCTTCCGATTGGGAGATGGCTTCGAGGGCGTCGAGGAGGGCCTGGGGTTTATCCCGCATGAGCTGGAGGACTGCCTCTTTGGAGGAGAGGTTTTCGGCGACTTTCCAGGGGTTGAAGAGCGTTTCGAGGAAGTGTTTCTGGCCGTTGAGGCCGTCGCGGATGAGCTCGAGTGCGATGAGCTGTTCGGGGAAGGGAGTGGCCTCGACTTTGAGCTGGTACCACGGGGCGCCGGCGCCCTTGGGGTAGGGATAATCGCTCATCACCTTGACGATATCGAGGTGGTATTTGCGTTGGAATTCCAGGGTGGCGGCGGCGTGCTTGAGGCCGGGGAGAGCGGCGTCGCCGAAGTCGCGCCAGAAGGTGAAGGGGGCGCGGTCGGGCTTTTTGCCGGCGAGGATGAGGTTGACGCGATCCTTGGGGGTGAGCTTGGACTGGGCGCGGGCGGAGGTGGAGAGGGCCGCCGTGGTGAGGAGAAAGTGGCGCCGGTTCATGGTGGAGCCTAGAGCATGTTGCCGTGGGTGAGCGGGGCCTGGCGGATCTCGGCGCAGCCGCGGCCGGCTGGGAGAAGCTTGCCGGGATTGAAGAGGCGGGCGGGATCGAAGAGCTCCTTGATGCGGCGCATCATCGCTAGTGTCTCTTCGGGATATTGCTTGTTCATCAGATGGATTTTCTCCATACCGATACCGTGCTCGCCGGTGATGGAGCCGCCGACCTCGATGCAGTATTCGAGGATGTCGAAACCGGCTTTCTGGGCCTTGCCGATGTCGCCGGGCTTGCGGGCGTCGAAGAGGATGATGGGGTGGAGGTTGCCGTCGCCGGCGTGGAAGATGTTGCCGATGGTGAGGCCGCAGAGGGCGGAGATGCGATCGATGCGGCGGAGGGTGGGGGCGATTTGGGTGCGAGGGACGACGCCGTCGTGGACGTAGAAGAACGGGCTGACGCGGCCGATGGCGCCGAAGGCGTTCTTGCGGCCTTTCCAGAGGAGCTGGCGTTCGGATTCGGACCTGGCCTCGCGGACTTCGCGGGCTCCGCAGGCTAGGCACGCTTTGCGGACCTCCTCGGCCTGTTCTTCGACGGCTTCCTTGAGGCCTTCGAGCTCGATGAGGAGGACCCCGGCGGCGTCGAGGGGGTAGCCGGCGTGGACGGCTTCCTCGACCATCTGGAGCATGGAGCCATCGAGCATTTCGAGGGCGGCGGGGGTGATGGCGCGGGCAGTGATTTCGCTGACAGTAGTGCCGCAATCGTCGGCGGTGTTGTAGATGGCGAGGAGGGTTTTGACGGCCTCGGGTTTGCGCATGATGCGCACGGTGGCCTTGGTGACGAGGGCCATGGTGCCTTCGCTACCGGTGAGGAGGCCGGTGAGGTCGTAGCCGGGGGTGTCGGGCCAATACGCTCCGGTGTTGATGACGCGGCCGTCGGGGAGGACGACCTCTAGGCCGAGGACGTGATTGGTGGTGACGCCATAGGCGAGGGTGTGTGGGCCGCCGGCGTTTTCGGCGACATTGCCGCCGATGGTGCAGGCGCGCTGGCTGGAGGGATCGGGGGCGTAGAAGTAGCCGGCGGGGTCGATGGCCTGATTGAGCTCGAAGTTGACAACACCGGGCTCGACGACGGCGCGTTCGTTGGCGTAATCGAGTTCGAGGATGCGGTTCATGCGGGCGAAGCCGATCATGATGCCGCCGTGTTCGGGGATGGCGCCGCCGCTGAGCCCTGTGCCGGCGCCGCGGCCGACGACGGGGATGCCGTGGGTGGAGGCGAGGCGGGCGATGGCGCTGACCTCGGCGGTGGTGCGGGGGAGGACGACGATATCGGGTCGGGCTTTATCGACGCCGCCGTCGTATTCGTAGAGGCGGAGGTCTTCCTGGCGGTCCAGGTAGCCGCGCGGACCGACGATGCGGATCAGGTCATCTTTCCACATGGACTTCCCCAATCTACTACAGCCGGGTGCAGGGGGCTACCGGTGAGTGGGGGCTGGATTGAATGACCGCAATCCTCGCCAGGCGCCAAACGCAGCCCCCAGGGTGGGACCGTGGCGGTATACTCACTGTAGATACATGCGAACATCGACGCAAATTGCCCGTTGGGGAAACAGTCTCGGTTTGCGGTTGACAAAGGCCGTGGCCTTGGAAGCCCGGATCGGTGAGGGGGACACTGTGGAGGTGTCAGTCCAGGATGGCGCGATCATAGTGCGTCCGGCGCAGGCCACTTACACGCTCCATGAACTTGTGAGCAAGATCACACCACGCAACCGGCATGGTGAAGCCGAATGGGGAAGCCCCGTGGGACATGAGCAATGGTAAACAGGCCGTACGTACCCGACGCTGGCGATTTGGTCTGGCTCACCTTTGATCCCCAGGCCGGTCACGAGCAGGGTGGCCGCCGCCCTGCGCTGATCCTCTCACCGCGCGAGTACAATGCCAAGGCGCGACTGGCGTTGGCCTGCCCCATCACCAGTCAAAGGAAGGGTTATCCATTCGAGGTGGCGATTCCACCCGGCCAGAGTATCGATGGCGTAGTGCTCGCCGATCACGTCAAGAACTTGGACTGGCAAGCTAGCAAGGCGGCATTTGAATCCAAGGCTCCCGCCGCCGTGGTCGCCGAGGTCCGGGAGCGATTGAGGCCGCTCTTGGGGCTGTGACAGGCTGGCTAGAGGAAGGACTCTAGGCTCTTGAGGAGCTCGGGTTCCATCCAGTTTTGGGGGCCGATGAGTTTCTGGACTACCTTGCCCTCGCGATTAATGACGTAGGTTTCGGGGTACTTGAAGGTGCCGTATTCGGCGCTGATGTTGGCTTCCGGGTCGCGGGCGGTTTCAAACTGAATGCGGGCCTGTTGGAGGAAGCGTTTGTAGGATGCCTCGTTCTTGTCGACGCTGACGCCGAGGACCACGACGCCCTTGGGAGCGAGTTGGCTGGCCATGGCCTGCAGAGAGGGCATTTCGTCCACGCAGGGCGGGCACCAGGTGGCCCAGAAGTTGACGACGAGGAGCTTGCCGCCGAAATCGGCGCGGGAGATTTTTGTGCCCTTGTCGGTGGTGACCTGGAAGGAGGGTGCTTTGTCGCCCAGAGAGACGAGACGCTCGCGGTGGGAATCGGCAATCAGGTAGCAGAGTCCTGCCAGGAGGACGAGCGCGGCGGTCTGCAGGATGCGAACGGTCTTTTCTTGGTTCTTCATCGACAAGTCCATTCTAGCGTGACGGCCTATAATTGTATCGGTGGCTCTCGTTCCCGCATCTGAGAAAAGAGGGCACAGACTGTTCATGTGGATCACACGACGAGTGGAATTCTCGGCATCCCACACCTGCTACAACCCGGCGCTGAGCGAAGCGGAGAATGACGCGCTGTTTGGAGCGGATGCCAATCCGCACGGCCATGGGCACAACTACGGGCTGGAAGTGACGCTGGAGGGCGAGCCGCACCCGGTGACGGGGATGGTGGTGGATCTGAAGGAAGTGAAGCTCATTCTGGAAGAGGCCGTGCTGGTCCCAATGGATCACCGGCATCTGAATTTGGAAGTGGCGCCGTTTGACACGGTGGCTCCGACGGCGGAGAACCTGGCGGTGGAGTTGTGGCGGCGGCTGGCGCCGCGGTTTGCGGCGGGGCCGGCGCGATTGCGGAACATCCGGTTGTACGAGACGGACGATCTGTTTGTCGACTACGAGGGGCGATAGCGATGGCGGACGTGCGGCTGACGCGGCGCTACCGGTTTTCGGCCTCGCACAGGCTGAATAGCGAGCAGTTGAGCGCGGAAGAGAACCGTGCGGTGTATGGGAAGTGCAACAACCCGTACGGGCACGGGCATGACTATGTGATGGATGTCACGATCCGCGGGGATGTGAACGAGGCGCGCGGGCGGCTGATCAGCATCGATGCGCTGGACCAATTTGTGCAGGTAGTGGTGTTGAAGAGCTTCGACCGGCGGAATCTGAATGTGGAAGTGACTGAGTTTGCGACGCTGCCGCCGACGACGGAGGTATTGTCGCAGGTGATTGCGCGGAGGATGAGCGAGGCGTGGCCAATCGCGTTTGGCGGGAGTGGGGCGCGTCTGGAAAAGCTAAGAATCCGGGAGACGCGGAACAACATCTTTGAGGTGTTGGCGCCGGCGCCAGTGGAACGGGAAGATCAACTTGATGAAATCAGCGAAAGCCGTAGTTAAGATTCTGGAACCGAAACGTGCGGAGGCGATCAGCCACGACGGGATGATTGCGTCGCACATGAGGGAAGTACTGCGCGGGCTGGGGGAAGACCCGGCGCGGGAGGGGTTGCTCTCGACGCCGGAGCGTTCCGAAAAGGCGTTGAAGTTTCTGACGAGCGGGTACGCGGCGGACATCGACAAGATTGTGAACGGCGCGGTGTTCAACGAGAAGTGCGATGAGATGGTGGTGGTGAAGGACATTGAGTTTTTCTCGATGTGCGAGCACCACATGTTGCCGTTCTACGGCAAGGTGCACGTGGCCTACATTCCGAAGAACAAGATCATCGGGCTGAGCAAGATTCCGCGGCTGGTGGATGTGTTCGCGCGGCGGCTGCAGGTGCAGGAACGGATGACGCAGCAGATTGCTGAGTGCATCCGGGAGGTGCTGGATCCTGTGGGGGTGGGTGTGATCACGGAGGCGCGGCATTTCTGCATGATGATGCGGGGCGTGGAGAAGCAGCATTCGTCGACGACGTCTTCGGCGATGCTGGGTGCGTTCCGTCACAGGAAAGACAGCCGGGACGAATTTCTCTCCCACGTGCGGCACAACGGCTTGCAGAACTGGTAAGACGAGCGTCGGGCGGAGCGAGAAAGCGATGTTGGAACGGCGGGCCTGCGGGCCCGCTTTTCTTTGTGGGCGGCGCGGTATTGAGATCTGCGCACAGTAGGTTAGGATGGAAAGGAATGATGGTGAACCTCCGGCAATTTGAAGTGACCGACCCGTTTGGGCGTGTGTGGCAGGCGGAGTTCCGCTGGCAGCAGAATGCGATCTCAATCCGGCACTGCGACGCGGTGGACTGCAAGTACTATCTGACGAGCGGCGAGGAGAAGCGCGAGATGGTGGTGGCGCTGCTGCACGCCGATCTGATGGCGGTGGCGAGCGCTGAAGGGCGCGAGCTGACGGACCCGTGGTGCATGGGTCTGGCGGGCCTGCACTTGCGGCACATGATCGCCACGTGGGAGGACATGGAGCAGGCGATTGCGGTGGTTGTTCCAGCGGCGCTGGCCCAGTATGCTAGCGAGATAGAAACCTTGACCAGGCAGGAGCGAGAGCGCGCGGCAAACGCGCATTAGGGGACCGTTGCAAATCGCTGGTGTGTTTGGCGACAATTCGGACTGACCGTTTTCTGTTCAGCCCTTCCCTTGAGGTGACTCAACCATGATTGAATGCCCTGAATGCAGTTCCGACATCGACGTCGAAGAGGACGAGCTTGACGAAGGGGAAAGCATCCTCTGCGAGGAGTGCGGCCGGAACTTCACTGTCGCGTCGGTGGATCCACTCGAACTAGTCGAGGACGAGGGTGAGTCCAATGACGAGGACGACCTCGACGAAGAGCTCGATGAGGACGATGAGGACGAGGAAGAAGAAGACGAGGATGAAGAAGACGACGAGGATGATTGGCGCTAGGCTGGCCCTTCTCGTTGCACTTTCTGGACTCGCGGCGGGCGCAGCGGACAAGAAAGCGCCGCCGGAACCGTCCATTGTGGCGGGCACGGTATTTCGCGACCCTGGGTTCGCGCTGGCGAACGCCGAAGTGACGTTAACCGTGAAGATGCCGCCGGTGGGCGTCAAGGCACAGAAGGTGCAAAAGACTACGTCCAATTTCCGGGGCGAGTACAGCTTCCGTGTACCGGCGGCCAAGGCCGAGTACGTCGTAAGTGTGACGGCGGCGGGCCTGATCCCCGAAGAGAAGTCCGCCGTGCTGAGCGGCGAAGCGGAACGACTGGAAATCTATTTCACATTGAAGCCCGAAGCTCCCAAAGGCAAATAACCATGGCACGCCGATTGATCCTGCTCCTGACCCTGACCACGACGCTAGTGATGGCGTTGCAGTGGACCAACCAGAAAAAAGACAAGGCCCGCGACCCGAACATCCGCAACGTGCAAGGGATTGTGACACTGCCGGATGGGGTACCCGTAGACGGGGCGGTGGTGCAATTGAAGAATTTGAAGACACTGCAGGTGCGGTCTTTCATCACGCAGGAGAAGGGCTCGTATCAGTTTCAGAATCTGCCGACGAGCATTGATTTCGAACTGCGGGCGGACTATAAGCAGTATTCGAGCGGGACCCGTAGCTTGACGGTGTTCGACAAGCGTCTGGATGCGATTGTGAACCTCAAGCTGGAACCGAAGGCGGCCGAGGAAAAGAAGTAGTGTTCCTGCCGGCGCTGCTGATGGCGGCCGTGCTGGCGCCGGTGTTGCATCTGAGAGCGCCCGACGGCAGGGCGGCGCAGTTTGAGACGGCGGGCCGTGTGACGGCGGTATTCTTCATTTCGACGATCTGTCCGATCGGCAATGACTACAGCGACCGCTTCAGCGCGCTGTATCGCGAGTATCAGGGGCGAGGGGTGCAACTGCTCTTCGTCAACTCCAACATCAACGAGCCGGCGGACATGGTGGCGAAGCACGCGAAGGAAGTGCAGTTTCCGTTCCCGGTGTACAAGGACGGGGGTGCGGCGGTGGCCGATGTGCTGGCAGCGGAATCCACGCCTTCGGTGGTGATATTGGGGCGTGACGGCAAGGTGGCTTACCGGGGCGCGGTGGATAACGCGCGGAATCCGGCGCGGGTGACCAGACATTACACGCGAGAGGCGCTGGATGCGGTGTTGGCCGGGCGGGCAGCGCCAGTGGCCGAGACGAAATCGTTTGGCTGTGTGATCAAGAGACCGAGGAAATCAACGTGAAACGGATATTTGCATTGCTGGCAGTGTTGGCGGGTTCGCTAATGGCGGCTGATTTGAAGCCGGTGGACGAGGCCGGGTACGGCAAGCTGGTGGCCGGTGCGAAGGGCAAGGTGGTGCTCGTCAACTTCTGGGCGACCTACTGTGTACCGTGCCGCAAAGAGATGCCGCAACTGGTGGCGCTGGAGGCGAAGCTGCGAGCGAAGGGGTTTCAGTTTGTCACAATCTCGGCCGACGAACCGGAACAGGTGAAGGCCGCGGCGGAGTATCTGGACAAGTTGAAAGTGCCGGCGCCGGTGTATGTGCGCAAGGCCAAGGACGACGACAAGTTCGTGGCGGCGATCGACGCCAAATGGTCCGGCGCGCTGCCGGCGTCATTTCTGTACGACAAGACCGGGAAGAAAGTGCGGGCGTTCTTCGGCGAGGTCAAAGTGGCTGAGCTGGAAGCGGCGATTCAGAAGCTGCTGTGAGCGCGCCTACTCGCCGCGGGTGAGATCGGCGTAGGATTCGCGGGATCGCACGACGCGCCAGGCGGCGCCTTCGACGAGAACCTCGCAGGGGCGGGGGCGCGAGTTGTAGTTGGACGCCATGACGAAGCCGTAGGCGCCGGCGGTCATAACGGCCACCGTGTCACCGGAGAGCACATTGGCTACCGTGCGATCGACGGCGAGGAAGTCACCGCTTTCACAGACGGGCCCGACGACATCGGCTTTCACCGTGCCGAAGCTGGACTGGCGCAGCGGCAGAATCTGGTGGTGTGCATCGTAGAGGGCGGGGCGGATCAGCTCCGTCATCGACGCGTCGATGATGATGAACTCCTTCTCGCCATTCTTTTTGCGGTAAAGGACGCGGGAGAGAAGGGCGCCTGCTTCGGCAACGATGGAACGTCCGGGCTCGAAGAGCAGGAAGAGGCCGGCGCCGGCGACGAGGGTGCGGATTTCGGCGAGGAAGGCAGCGATATCGGGCTTGTCGTCGCCGGGCTGGTAGGGGACTCCGAGGCCGCCGCCGAGATCGAGCTCCTTGATGGCGATGCCGCCGGCGCGGAGTCTTTCGACGAGCGCGAGGAGCTTGCGTGCCGCCTCGACGAGCGGTGCGGCGGCGAGGAGTTGGGACCCGATGTGGCAGCTCACGCCGTCTAGCGAGATGCCGGGCAGGGCGGCGGCGCGCTGGTAGACGGATTCCACCTCGGTGATGTCGATGCCGAACTTGTGTTCCTTGAGGCCGGTGGAGATGTAAGGGTGGGTGGCGGCGTCGACGTCGGGATTGACGCGGATGGCGATGGATGCGGTTTTGCCGAGGCGGGTGGCGAGGGAGCTGATGAGGGCGATCTCGGCCTCGCTCTCGCAGTTGAAGTTGTGGATGCCGTGTTCGAGGGCGTAGTCGATTTCGGCGCGAGTTTTACCGACGCCGGAAAAGACTACGGAAGCGGGGTCGCCGCCGGCCTGGAGGACGCGGTGGAGCTCGCCGCCCGAGACGATATCGAAGCCTGCGCCGGCCTGGGCGAGGAGGCGGAGGATGCTGAGATTGGAGTTGGCCTTGACAGCGTAGCAGACGCGGTGGGGCAGGCCGGTGAGGCCGTCGTCGTAAGCGAGATAGCGGGAGAGGATGGCGCTGGCGGAATAGACATAGCAGGGCGTGCCGGCCTGTTCAGCGATTTTGGCTAGCTCGACGTCTTCGCAATAGAGGACGGCATCACGGTATTCAAACGGGTTCGGCATGGTGAGAACTCTCAGTTGACTTTCAGGACGATGACGCTCTGGTCGTCGTGAACGGGCGTGGATTCGCGGTAGCGTTCGACATCTTCGAGGAGGCGGTCCGCGATCTGTTGCGCGGGCAGGTTGCAGCTGGATTCGAGGAAGCGGCGGAGCTGGCGTTTGCCGTACTCTTCGCCGGCGGGGTTCATCTGATCCTGGACGCCATCGCTGAAGAGGACGACGACGTCGTCGGGCTCGGCGGAGAAGATGGTCTCGTCGTACTCGATGTTTTCGAGGAGGCCGACGGGGACGCCGGAGGCCTGGGGCTGGAGGATCTCGCCGCCGCGGCAGACGAGGGGTGTGGTGGAGCCGGCGTTGGCCATGAGGAACTGGCGCTCGCTGGCCTGCCAGAGCATGACGAGGAGGGTGACGTAGCGGGCGGGAACCTGGCGCTCCATGAGGGTTTCGTTGAGAGAGCGGAGGAGCTGGGCGGGGCTACGGCGGCGGGGGGCGGCGGCGCGGAGGAGCCCGCTGAAGAGGGCGCCGTAGAGAGCGGCGGCGGCGCCTTTGCCGCTGGAGTCGCCGAAGGCGAGCATGGCGTGCTCGTCGTCGTATTCGAAGAAATCGAAGAGGTCGCCGGTGACGAGGCGTGCGGCCTTCATCCTGATGCCGACGTCGAGGCCGGCGAGGGGCGGGGCCTCCTGGGGCATCATGATGGACTGGAGGCGGTGGGCGGCTTCGAGGTCGCCCTGAATGAGGTGTTCACGCTGTTCGAGCTCCTGATAGAGGCGGGCATTTTCCATGGCGGTGGCGATGGACGGAGCGATCAGGGAGAGGGTACGGACGTGGTCTTCGGTGAAGTAGCCGACGCGCGCACTTTCGAGATCCATGACGCCGATGACGCGGCCCTTGGCGACGAGGGGCACGGCGACCTCGCTGCGGATATCGGGATGGGATTCGATGTAGCGGGGATCGGCGGAGGTATCGCGGGCGAGGACGGGCTTGCGGCCGGCGGCGGCGGCTCCGGTGATGCCCTGGTCCATGGGGAAGCTATCGAGCTGGAGTTTCTGATCGAAGCGCTGGCTGAAGACGCTGCGCAGGTGGCGGCCCTGCTCGTCGACGCGGAGCACCATGAAGGCGTCGTAGCTGATGAGCCTGTGAACGCTGCGGGCGACCTTTTCGAGGAGGTCGTCGAGTTTCAGAATGGAGGAGAACTCCTGGGCCATGTTGCCGAGGGTGCGCTGGGTTTTGTTCTGGCGCTCGACGCGGCGATGGAGGCGGGCGTTCTCAATGGCGGCGCCAACGCGGGCGGCGATGAGCTGGAGGAGAGCGCGATCCTGGGCGGAGAAGGCGTTGGCGGTGGTGGACTGGAGATCGAGGACGCCGACGAGTTTCTGGCGGGCGAGCATGGGCACGGCGAGCTCGCTTTGGACGGCGTCGAGGGCGTTTAGGTAGCGAGGGTCATTGAGCACGTTGCCGACCATGACGGGCAGGCGGGTGGCGGCGGCGGCGCCGGTGATGCCCTCGTTCATCTTAACGATGAGATTCTGAACGATCTCCTGGCGGTGGCCGAGCGCGTAACGGATGCGCATACCCTTGCGGGCCTCGCTATAGAGGAGGATGGCGAAGAGGTTATGGGGGATGACCTGGCGGATGATGGTGGCGACGTTTTCGAGGAGGCGATCGAGATCGAGCGTCTCGGTGGTGACGGCCGAGACTTCGAGCAGGAAATCGAGCAGTTCTGCCCGCTCCCGGAAGCGGACCCGGGTCTTGCGTTGGACGGCCATGGGATTAGCGGTTTGCCGCCTCGACGATCTTGACGCTGGCGCTGGCGCCGATGCGGCTGGCTCCGGCCTCGGTCATGGTCTTGAGGTCCTCGAAGGTGCGGATACCGCCGGAGGCTTTGACGCCCATCTCGGGGCCGACGATTTTGCGCATGAGGGCGATGTCATGGGCGGTGGCTCCGTGCTTGGCGAAGCCGGTGGAGGTTTTGACGAAATCGGCGCCGGCCATCTTGCAGAGCGTGCAGGCGATGGCCTTTTCCTCGTCGGTGAGGAGGGCGGTTTCGAGGATGACCTTGAGGATGGCTCCGCCGCGGTGGGCGGCCTCGGCGACGCTTTGAATGTCGTTGCGGACGGTCTCGTGATCGCAGCTTTTCAGCGCGCCGACGTTGATGACCATGTCGACTTCCTGAGCGCCGGCGCGGACGGTGTTTTCGGTCTCGCAGACCTTGGCGGCGGTAGAGGTGGCGCCGAGCGGGAAGCCTACGACGGTGCAGACCTTTACGGGCGTGCCGTGCAACTCGGAGGCGACGAGGGGGATCCAGTAGGGATTCACGCAGACGCTGGCGAAGTTGTACTGGCGGGCCTCGGCGCAGACTTTGAGGACCTCTTCGCGGGAGGCATCGGGCTTGAGGATGGTGTGATCGATGAGCGAGGCGATAGCGGGGTCGACCTTGGACATGTCGGCGTTGGTGGCGACGCGATCGGCGCCGGCGTCGACGATAGTGCGCGCCTTTTGCGAGCAGAATTGCCGCAGGATGGCGTCGCTGATTTCGGAGGCTAGTCTATCGATTTCTAAGGAGTCCAATTTGAGTATCGCCGCTCGATTTCAGTAATTTTATCGATTCGATTCTGATGCCGTCCACCGCCGAAGGGAGTTGCGAGCCACGTGCGGAGCACGTCTTCGGCCTGGCTGGCGGTGAGCATACGTCCGCCGAGCGTGAGCACGTTGGCGTGGTTGTGCTCGCGGCTATTCCGCGCGGAAGCCTTATCATAGCATAGGGCTGCGCGGATGCCGGGCACCTTGTTGGCGGCCATGCAACTGCCGATGCCGGCTCCGTCCACGATGATGCCGAGGGATGCGGCACCGTCGGCAACGAGGCGCGCGACGGCGTGTGCGATGTCGGGATAATCGGCTGGTTTCTCTTCAAAAACGCCAACATCGCGGATGTTCCAGCCGAGCGCGGCGAGGATGGGTTTGAGGGCCTCCTTGAGCTGGAAGCCGCCGTGATCTGAGCCGACGGCGATGGTCTGTTCCGCTGCGGTCTCGATGATCTGGACGCCGCGTTCGCGGGCGAGATCCCGTGCGGAGGGCGTGATGATGGCGCCTGGCGTGACGTGGAGCGCACCGGTGCGCGGCACATCCTGTTCGGTGATTACGGTGCGCATGGATTTTTGGGCGGATGCTCAATCTCGAATTTGCCGGCGACGATTTCGGCGACGAAGTAGTTTTCGCCGCGTACGGGCGAGGCGGCCATGCGGCGAAGGAGGGCGAGCTGGCCGACGTGAGTGAGGGCGTCGGCGATGGGGCCCTGGAGGAGGCGTTCGGGCGGGCAGGCCAGGGGCGCTAGTAGACGGTTATCCAGAGCCTGGATGGAGGCGAAGAAGCGTTGAACCTCCTGTGGCCAGGGGAGAGGATTGGAGCTTTTCCAGGCTGGGTTGCCTTGCGCCAGGAGGAGCGCCCAATCGAAGAGATCTCCGAGATGGGCGAGGATTTGAACGGGGGTTCTGGTGCCGGCGCCGGCGGAGAAATCGGGGAAGCCCTCGGGGGCGCCGCGCAGCGTTTTAGCGCCACGGTAGGCGACGGTTGCCAGGGCATGCCGGAGCAGATCCATACAACCTGATGTTACTACGGGGATGGGGTGGCGGCCTTTGGCTTTGCGTAGGGTTGGTGGCGGAAGGCATACAATTGAGGCGTTTATGATGCGGACATTCATTTTCCTCTTCGTTGCCGTCTCGCTGATGGCGGCCAAGCCGCTGCCTAAGCTCAAAGTCAGCGACAACCAGCGATTTATCGTGACGGCGGATGGTCAGCCGTTCTTCTACCTAGCTGACACGGCGTGGGAGCTGTTTCACCGGCTGGACCGGGCGCAAGCGGCGCACTATCTGGATGTGCGGGCGGCGCAGGGGTACACGGCGATTCAGGCGGTGGCGCTGGCGGAACTGGATGGGGTGAACGAGCCGAACGCCTATGGGAAGTCGCCGCTGATTGCGAGAGACCCGGCGAGGCCGGAAGTGACGCCGCGGGGCTCCAGCTATTGGGATCACGTGGACTATATCGTCGACCAGGCGAATGCGCGCGGTTTGTACATTGCGATGCTGCCGACGTGGGGCTCGGCGGTGAGTGACAAAGGAAGCACGCTGTTCACGGCGGCCAACGCGCAGGTTTACGGTGAGTTCATTGGTAAACGGTACAGGGACAAGGGGATCATCTGGATCCTGGGCGGGGACCGGACGCCGACCGGCGTTGAGCCGGTATGGCGGGCGATGGCGAAAGGGATTGCGATTGGCGTATCGGGCAAAGAGGACTACTCGGCGGTGCTTATGAGCTTTCATCCGCGGGGCGGGCAGACCTCGTCCACGCAGTTTCATGGCGATGAATGGCTGGACTTCAACATGCAGCAGAACGGGCACGGAATTCCGGGCAAGGCGGCTCCTTGGGCGCGGATGACGAAGGATTACGATTTGACGCCGGTGAAGCCGGCGATTGATGGCGAGCCGTTGTATGAGGATCATCCGCTGGGGTTCAATGCGAAGTTGAACGGGTATTCGTTTGACGCGCACGTGCGGCAGTATGCGTGGTGGGATGTGTTTTCCGGCGGGGCGGGGCACACGTACGGCAACCATTCGGTTTGGCAGATGTTTGCGCCGGGGCGGAAGCCGATCAACGGTCCGCTGCTGTACTGGGACCAGGCGATGCTGCGGCCGGGCGCGGCGCAGATGCAGCACTTGCGGTTTCTGATGGAATCGCGGCCCTATTTATCGCGGGTGCCGGATCAATCGCTGGTGGTGGATGCACTGGTGGATGCGGACCACATTGCGGCCACGCGCGGCGACGGATACGCAATGATTTACAGCGGGCAGGGGCGGAAGTTCACAGTGAACCTGCCGAAGCTGCCGGCGAAGCTGAAGGGCT
This sequence comes from Paludibaculum sp., assembly GCA_036504135.1. Classification (GTDB taxonomy): domain Bacteria; phylum Acidobacteriota; class Terriglobia; order Bryobacterales; family Bryobacteraceae; genus Paludibaculum. The sequence goes on along the minus strand of DASXVP010000014.1, from coordinate 238,295 downwards.
GGTGGTACAACCCGCGCACGGGATCCAGTCACGCCGCGGGCGAGTATGGCAACGCGGCTCCGCGCGAGTTTGTGTGCCCGTCGGAGGGGTTTGGCAGCGATTGGACACTGGTGCTGGACGATGCGAGCCGGAACTTCCCGGCGCCGGGCCAGCGAGCGAGGCGCTAAGGCAGATTAGGGGATTTGGTAGCCCGCTCCCTGACGGTCGCGGCTCGGTAACGGGCGCTAGTTTTTCGGCTTGGCGAACTTAGCGTCGTCGAGGTCCACGTTGTACAGGTATTCCTTGTACTTGGTGATGAGGTCGCCGATGCCGGGCATTGTGATTTTGAGAGTGTAGGGCTGCTTTGTGCCGTTGCCGATATCGCGGTAATCGGAGAGGAGCACGGAGACCTCGGCGGGGCCCTCCGGGGATACGACACTGGTTATGACTTTGTCGACGAGGAAGGTCTCGGCATCGTAGCAGCGGTTGATGGGCTTACCTTCGGCGGGAGTGAACTTGACGGCCCAGCAATCACGGTCGCCTGCCTTTTCCTTGCCGGTGACAGCGGCGGACTTGTAGAGGTCCTTCCAGCGCAACTCGGCGTTGAATTGGGACTCGCGGCGGGTGGCGGACAACTGATCGCCGCTGATATCGACGAGGCCGTTCTGTGGTTCGGAGCTCCAGGCGATTTTACCGTCGTAACCCTGCTTCACTTCGCCGTAGCCTTCGACGGTGGTGATGTTGAGGCGCTTGTCCGGGGCCTTGGCGTACATCTCGGTGGCCGCGGTGCCGCCCATGGCGACGATCTCCATGGAGCCTTTAGCTGCCAGGCTGGTCATCTTCATCATCGCGTCGCGGCCGCCGCTGGCCTGGATGGATTTCTCGATGATGTCTTCGGCGGTGAGGTCCGGTTTGGCGGCATCCTGGCCGAAGGCGGCGAGGGAGCAGATGAGAGAAGATGCCAAAATCGTAGCACGCATGCAGGGAACTCCTTGCATCCAAGATACGCGAAAATGCGGTGGAAGTTCCCGTAAATCAGCGAAAGGGGGCAGGTTGGCGCCCACCCCCTTTTTTGATCCAGCGAAGGCTGGAGAGTACTACTGAACAGCGACGCTGCCGAAGACGCCGTGGTCTTCCTTGGCTCCGCCGCCGGAGACGCCGGCCGTGAAGTAGAGCACGTTGGCATCTCCGCCGCTGCGGCCGTTGCCGAACGTGATGGCCCAGAGTCCTTCGAGGCCGATCGGGGTGCCGTCCTTATAGGAGAGAACACCGACCCACTGGCCGCTGGCGAGGTCGTAGGCGTTGATGCGGCCGTTGCCGAAGTTGCCGACCAGCAGGGTGTTGCTGAAGTCGCCGAAGAAGGCGGGCGCCATCGCCATGCCCCACGGGGAATTCAGAGCGCCGCCGCTGACCAACCGCTGTTTGAGGTTGCCGTCGAAGTCGAAGACGTTGATGAAGCCGTTGCCGTCGCCGTCGACGTCGTCTTCCTTGTCGGCATCCTGCTTGGCGTAGGTGACATACAGACGCTTGCCGAATCGTTGCACGTTGAAGGGTGCGAAGCCGGCAGGAATGTTGGGATCGCGGAAGCCGCCGGCCGTTGTGAACGGTTGGTACATATAGTCAAAGACGTCGACGCGAGCCTGGGCGAAGTTGGCGGCATAGAGCATCGGGCCGGAGTCGGAGTTTGCCAGGGCCAAACCCTTATAGATGGCGCCCGGCGAATCCGCCATGACTACGGCGTTGGTGGCATCGACGTCGCGGTTCCAGCCGGAGATCGTGCCGGTCTCGGTGGCGAAGATGAAGGCGGCAGGTTTGCCTTTGGCGACTTCAAAGCCGGTGGTGCCGTTCTGGACCTGGCCGGTGGGCTTGGAGGGGCCAGAGCGACCAGGGCCGGCGGGTATCTTCACGATGAGCGGAGCGGCGACGGGGAACGGCTCGCCCGCGGTGTTGTAGAGCGTCGTCGTGCCGGAGCCATTGTTGGAGATCCAGAAGGGGCTTGTAGCCGACATGGAGATGCCCCACGGATTGACGAGTTTGCCATCGAAATGGTCAGCCCAATCGGGGGTCAGATCGGTGGTGAGGCCGCGGACTGCGTAAGCGGTGGGAGGTACCACCAGTGCTGGGGCGTCGTTGGCTTCCGTGATGCTCAGGCTGCTCGTATAGATGTGGTCGCCAGTGGGGTTGCCGTTGCCATTGGCGGCATTGCCGGCGACGTAGAAAGTGACAGGGCCGGAGCCGTTCGCGGGAGCGGTCCAGTCGAATTCGAAATCGACTCCGTTCGGAGTGCCGTTGCGCGTACCGGCTGCCACGTGTTCGACGAATTGAACGGGTAGGTCGGCTGAGCAGGGCTTCGGGGTGTTGCTTTCGCAGATTACTCGCGTATTGCCGTCGCTGGATGTCAGATCGCCGGCTTGACCTTTTTCCAGATTGGAGGCGAGACGAGCCGTCAGTTCAAATCCCCAGCGTTGCTGCTCGGGATCGCGGACCTCAACCCGCAGCCGGTAGGTCGCGCCACCTTTGTATTGGAGCGCTCCGGGGAATACAATCCGGACCGACCCTTTGCCGGAATTCAGCGTGCCGGCATGGCAGGCTGTACAGGCCGCTTGATTGTCGCCAGGAGCGCCGGTGTACCGCGGACGGGGTCCGCTGCTGAAGGCAAAGGCCATTCCCGCGGTGGTCAGAAGAGCCCAAAGGCTCCATCCTAGTTTTCGATTCATATGTATCCTCCCAGTGGATCTCTAGAGAACTGAGATGGCTGAGGCGCGGAAGCGGAACAGGTTTAATTTGATGTTCCAGAAATGGGCGGCGGCCACCAGCGCAGGGCCGGGTATGAAAGGATTGCGGAGTCCGTCGAATGCGGTGAATCTGAGCTAGACGACGTTGGCCGGGGGCGTGGTTCAGCACGCCGTGTAGTTTGACCTCTGAGCTGGATTGTCCCGGACGTAGCCGCGCGCGGCGCCGCAGGCCTGCACCCGGCTGGGGGGAGAGCCGCCGGACCATGTTAGGGCCAAGTCCTTAAGGCTGTAGACGTTGGGCGATGCCTGGTAGCGGGGTCCTTGGAGAGTCTACGCGGGGCCGGCGAGGGGGAGGCTGTAACATTCCATCCATCACACTTATTCAAGTTCCGCCGTTTTGCGCCGTTAAGTACGGAGAGGGATCGACCAATGACTGAAACCTTCGCCCGTCCGCAAGCCCCTTGGGCGCTTCGCCTGTTGCCGCCGTTCCCGGCAATTGCGCATCGGATACTCGCGCTGGCGAGCCAGGAGGATGCCAGCACGCGGCAGGTGGGCGAGCTGATCAAGCTGGACCCGTCGTTTTCAGCGGAGTTGCTGAGGTTTGCAAACTCGGCGCTGTTTGGGGCGCGGCGGGAGGTGACGAGCCTGTCGCAGGCGATCATTCTGCTGGGCATGGACCGGGCGAAATCGATGGCGACGTTTGTGGCGCTGCATAATATGGTGCGCTCGTCGGTGCGGATTCAGGCGCTAAGGAAAGTGTGGATCCACAGCCTGGTGACGGCGTTCATCGCGGAGGAAGCGTCGCGGGTGGCGAGGACCGCGAGGGATTCGGCATACACGACGGGCCTTCTGCACAATTTGGGGACGTTGGGGTTGATGTCGGCTTATCCGGACGAGTACACGCGGATGCTGGAGGTCTCGAACGATTTCGGGTTTGACCTTTTGCAGACGGAGCGTGATCTATTCGAGATCGACCACTGTGCGGCGGGGGCGTATCTGGCGCAGGACTGGAACTTCCCGGACGAGTTGGCGGCGGCGATTGCGACGCACCATGACGAGCCGATTGTGGGTGAGGCGAGTCTGGAGACGATCATTCAGGTGAGCTGGCGGTTGACCGATACGCTGGGCTATGCGGCATTTTCGCCGGATCGTCAGTGGACGTACGAGGAGTTGATTGCCTTTATACCTAACGCAGGCGACTCGTGGGTGGGTGCATCGGCCGAAGGGGCGAAGGCGCAAATTGAGACGCTGCTGGCGGCGGCACCGATGTAGAACGGGTGTCGGTGACTGCGATCACTGCCGGCACGACTGTTCTGGCGGAGAATGGAGGCATGATCAAGCCGGAAGCGCTGTTTGCCAACCCAGCCCGACGGACGACCATTGATGCACCGCTGGAGCATCTGATGGCGTGTCACCGGAGGATCGAAGAGCGTCTGGAGACGCTGGAGCGTGCGGCGGCGCATCTGGAAGACCGCACGGAAGAGGCGCTGGGCGCGTTCCGTTCGGCATTCGCGTTTCTGGATTCCAGCGGGGCACTGCATACAGCGGATGAAGAAGAGAGTCTGTTTCCGCGGTTGATGGCTGCGCTGGAGCGCGGTGAGCGGGCCTACCTGGCGGGGTTGGAGCACGACCACACGGAGGCGCACCGCATCTACACGGAGCTGAAGCTGAGCCTGGACCGTCCGGCGCAGGCGCGTCATCTGGTGGAGCGGCTGTGCGCCCTGTACCGGGCGCATATCGCGTCGGAGGACGAGGTTTTGCAGGAATATGCGCGTGTCCATCTGACGCCGGAGCAACTGGCGGAGATCGCGCGGGAGATGAAAGACCGGCGGGGCCTCGACTAGGACCCGGCGGGCCGACCATAATGGTCGGAATGAGAACCGTCTGCCTCCTGCTACTGTGTCTGTTTGGAGTGAGCGCGCAGATGCGTTACGACGTGTTGCTGAGGGGCGGGCGGGTGATCGACCCGAAGAACGGGATCGATGGTGTGATGGACGTGGCGGTGAGCGATGGCAAGGTGGCGGCGATTGGGCCGGCTTTGGATGCCGCGCTGGCGAAGCAGGTCCTCGACGTCAAGGGCATGGTGGTGACGCCGGGGCTGGTGGACATTCACGTTCACCTGTACCACACGACCGGTCTGGCCAACGCGTGGGCGGGCGACAGCAGTGTGAGGCCCGACGATTTCAGCTTTCGCAGCGGCGTGACGACGATGGCGGACGCGGGCAGTTCGGGGTGGCGGAACTTCGAGAATTTTCGCCAGACGGTGCTGGACCGGGCACAGACGCACACCTATGCGTTCATCAATATCGCGGGGCTCGGCATGATGACAAACATCGCGGAGCAGCACCCGGAAGACATGAAGCCCGAAGAAGTGGCGCGGCTGGCGAAGAAGCACGCCGATATCGTTGTGGGGGTGAAGACGGCGCATTTCGAGGGGCCGTCGTGGATTGCGGTGGAGAGGGCAGTGGCGGCCGGGACACTGGCGGGCAAGCCGGTAATGGCGGATTTCGGATACTTCAAGCCGGAGCGGCCGTACTGGCAACTGGTGACGGAGAAGCTGAGGCCGGGAGACATCAGCACGCACGCCTACCGGCCAGCGACGCCGTGGGTGGACGGACAGGGAAAGCTCTACGACTATTTGAGAGAGGCGCGGGCGCGCGGCGTGGTGTTTGACGTGGGCCACGGCGGCGGCAGCTTCTCGTGGCGGAACGCCGTGCCGGCGATTGCGCAGGGGTTCTTTCCGGACTCCATCTCCACTGATCTGCACACGGGATCGATGAACGGCCCGATGATAGACATGCCGACCACGATGTCGAAGTTTCTGGCGATGGGGATGCCATTGCGGGAAGTAGTTCTGCGCTCGACGTGGAAGCCGGCGCAGATCATCTCGAAGGTGCAGCACGGGCACCTGAGCGTGGGGGCGGACGCCGACATCGCGGTGTTCCGGATGATGGAGGGTGATTTTCAGTTTGCCGATTCGGATAAGGGGCTGTACGGCGGGCGGCGGCGGTTGTTCTGCGAGATGACTTTGCTGGGCGGCAAGGTGATGTGGGATTGGAACGGGAGGACGGGCGTGGACTACCACACGATGGGGCCGGCGTATGGCGTTCGGGCCGGGGAAGCCGTGGTGCTGCCGCCAGAGAAGAGACAGAAGTGAACGGCGCCGAGGTTCTGCTGCGGACCCTGACGGCGAACGGTGTTGACACATGCTTCATGAATCCGGGCACGTCGGAAATGCAGTTTGTGGCGGCGCTGGACCGTGTGCCGGCGATGCGCGGGGTGCTGTGCCTGTTTGAGGGCGTATGCGCGGGCGCGGCTGATGGCTATGCGCGGATGACGGGGCGGCCGGCGGCGACGCTGCTGCATCTGGGGCCGGGGCTGGCGAACGGGCTGGCGAACTTCCACAATGCACGGAAAGCGCGTTCGGCGATAGTCAATATCGTCGGGGAACATTCCACCGAGCATCTGCGCTATGACGCGCCTCTGACGGCGGATGTGGCGGCGTTTGCGCAACCGGTATCGGGCTGGGTGCGGACGCTGGAGAGCGCGGAGCGGATGGGCGAGGCGGCCAGCGAGTGTGTGGGCGCGGCGAGGTCGGCGCCGGGGCAGGTGGCGACCTTGATCATTCCGGCGGATCATTCGTGGAATGGGGGTGGTGCGTTGGGCGGGCGGGCCGAGGTGGCAGCCCGGATTGTACCGGACGTGCGGCAGGCACGGAGTTTGTTGGGGCCGGCGACGGGTTTGTTGCTGAGTGGCAGCGCACTCTCCGAGGATGCCCTGGGGTGGGCGTGGCGGATCAGCGAGGCGACCGGTACGCGTGTGTTTGCCAACCGGTACGCAGGGCGGATCCGGCGCGGGCGTGGCGTATTTGGCGTACCGCGCGTGGCCTATTTTCCGGAGCCGGCCGAGGAGATGCTGGCGGGATTGACGGACCTGATTCTGGTGGAGGCCGAGGCGCCGGTTTCGTTTTTCGGCTATCCGAACCGGCGGAGCACGCTGGCGCCGTTGGATTGCCGGATGCACGTGCTGGCGAAGCAGGATGAGGACGGGGCGAGTGCGCTGGCGGCGCTGGCGGCGGGGTTTGCGGATGTTCGGATGAGGGCCGGAGAGGCGGTTGAGCTGCCGCCGGATGGCGCGCTGACACCGGAGACGATGGGGCAGACGATTGCGGCGCTGTTGCCGTATGACGCGATCGTGTGCGACGAGATGGTCTCTTCCGGCGAGCCGGTGAACGCGTGGCTAGGCAGTGCGGCGGCGCACGATCTGCTGCCGGTGACGGGCGGCTCGATTGGGCAGGGACTGCCAGTGGCGGTGGGGGCGGCGGTGGCGTGTCCGGGGCGTAAAGTGATCGCACTGGAGGCCGACGGCAGCGGCATGTACACGTTGCAGGCGCTGTGGACGATGGCGCGCGAAGGGCTTGACGTGGTGGTGGTGATCTTCGCCAACCGGCGCTACCGGATTCTGGATGTGGAGATGAAGCGGACGGGGGCGGCGGTGATCGGTCCTAGGGCGGAAGAGATGGTGGACATCGGGCGGCCGGAGATTGACTGGGTGAGGATTGGCGAATCGATGGGAGTCAGGGCCGTGGCGGCGCGGACGGCGGAGGAGTTTTCGAGTGCGTTTGCGGAGGCCTGCGGGCGGCCAGGACCGTGCCTGATTGAGGCGATCCTGGCGCCCGCCAGCGTATCTCAGCGTTGATCGGTTAGAAGTTCACGACGCCGGCGAAGTCTTCCGCCTTGAGCGCCGCGCCGCCCACCAGGGCGCCGTCGATGTCGGGCTTGGCCATTAGGCCGGTGACGTTGTCGGGCTTGACGCTGCCGCCGTAGAGGATGCGCACGGCCGCCGCTGCGTCCTTGCCGAACTTGGCTTCCACCAGATCGCGAATGGCCTTGTGGGTGTCCTGGGCGATCTCGGGCGTGGCCACCTTGCCGGTGCCGATGGCCCAGACGGGCTCATAGGCGATGACGATCTTGGCGAACTCTTCGGGAGTCAGGCCAGCGATGCCGCCGGTGAACTGGGTGGTCAGCACTTCGTTGGTCTTACCGGATTCGCGATCCGCGAGCAACTCACCGACGCAGACCATGGGGGTGAGCCCGGCTTCGAGGGCTGCCTTGGTGCGGGCGAGCACGGTGGCGTCGGTCTCGCCGAAGTACTGGCGGCGCTCGCTGTGGCCGATGATGACGTAGTGGCAGCCGGCTGCCTTGAGCATGGCGGGCGTGACTTCACCGGTGAAGGCGCCTTCCTTATTCTGCCAATAGCAGTTCTGGCCGCCGATGCCGACGCGGCTGCCCTTGGCGGCTTCCACGGCCGCAGCGATGTTGACGAACGGGGGGCAAATGGCGACATCCGCGTGGGTGGACTTCTCCACGAGCGGCAGGAATTTCTCGAAGAATGCAGTGGTTTCCGCCGGCGTCTTGAACATCTTCCAGTTGCCGGCCATCAGAGGAGTGCGCATACTGATATTCTACCCGTTCCGGACTGCCTCGTCTGAATCGAGATATCTGCCATGCTACGACGCGATTTTCTCTCCACCCTGCCGTTTGCCGCCGCGCCGATTGTGCGCCCGCCCTCTCCCAATATCCTGTACATTCTGGCCGACGACTTAGGGTGGGGCGATCTGGGCTGCTACAACGCGGATTCGAAGATTCCCACGCCGAATCTGGACCGTCTGGCCGGGCAGGGGGTGCGTTTCACGGACATGCATTCGCCCTCGGCGGTGTGTACGCCGACGCGGTATGGCATCATGACGGGGCGCTATTGCTGGCGATCCGAATTGAAGAAGGGTGTGTTGCAGGGGTACTCGCCGAACCTGATTGAGCGGGGGCGGCCGACGGTGGCGTCGTTGCTGAAGGGGCGCGGGTACGCGACGGGCGCGTTTGGGAAGTGGCATCTGGGCTTGGGAGACAGGCCGAAGACCGACTATTTGCAGGCGCTGCATCCGTGTCCCACCGATCACGGATTCGATACGTTCTACGGCATTCCGGCGTCGCTCGACATGCCGCCGTATGTCTGGGTGGAGAACGACCATGTGGTGAAGGCGCCCTCGGCCGAAACTGCGGGGGATGTGGGATTTGGCGGGAGCCGCGGACGATTCTATCGCGGCGGAGCGACCGCGCCGGGGTTTGAAGTGGAGGACGTGCTGCCGACGATCACCGGCAAGGCGGAGCAGTTTCTGAAGGCTCAGACGGCGGCGAAGCCGTTCTTTCTATACCTGCCGCTGACGGCGCCGCACACGCCGTGGGCGCCGCTGGCGGCGTATAAGGGCCGGTCTAAGGCGGCGCTCTACGGCGACTTCGTGACGCAGGTGGACGAGAGCGTGGGGCGGGTATTGAAGACGCTGGAGGAGACCCGTCTGGCGGCCAACACGCTAGTCTGTTTCACATCTGACAACGGCGCGTACTGGCATCAGGTGGATATCGACGAGACGGGTCACCGGGCGAACGCGGCGTGGCGCGGGATGAAGGCGGATGTCTACGAGGGCGGGCACCGGATTCCGTTTATCGCGCGCTGGCCGGGGCGGATCAAGGCGGGCACGCAATCCGCGCAGCTCGGTTGTTTGACGGACCTGGCGGCGACAGCGGCGGAGTTGACGGGGCAGGTGTTGCCGCGCGACGCGGCGGAGGACAGCTTCTCGCTGGTTCCGGCACTGCTGGGTCCCGGGGGCCCTGGCCGCACGGCGCTTCGCGATGCAATCGTGCATCACTCATCACAAGGGATGTTCGCGATCCGGCAGGGGCCGTGGAAGCTGGCTCTGGGGCGGGGTTCGGGCGGCTTCACGAAGCCGGTGACGATTGATGTAAAGCCGGGCGAACCGGCGGGCGAACTCTATCATCTGGGCGACGATCCGGGGGAGACGCGCAACCAGTGGGCGGAGAAGCCGGGCGTGGTGGCGAGCCTGACGGAGCTGCTGGAGACCTATCAGCGGGAGGGCCGCAGCCGGCCGGCGTTGAACCGGTAAATGGTCCTGTTACGCGCTGGTCTTGGCGCAGAAGCGATCGAAGGCGTCCGTAAGGAGCGCTGAGATCTCGGGGGCCTGGCGGCTCTCGATCTCAAACCGGTGGAGCGCCCAGACGAGCTTGCCGTCGCGGAACAGCGCCATGGAGGGGGACGACGGGGGTACGCCCTGAAGGTGTTGGGCGCGCAGGCGGGCCACGGCTTCCACATCGGCGCCGGCGAAAACGGTGGCGGCGGTGTCGGGCTTCACGGCATTTTGCAGCGCCATGCCGACGGCTGGCCGGGCCTTGCCGGCGGCGCAACCGCAGACGGAGTTGGTGATCATCAGCACAGTGCCGCTACCGCTAATGAGGTTGTCCACATCGGCGGCGGTGCGGGCTTCTTTCACGCCGAACTTGGTCAGGTCTTCCCGCATGGGGATAATCAACGGCTCCGGATAGGGCATATCCTTAGTCTCTCATGAATCTTTGCTAATTAGTACGGTCTCGCCTGGCCTGGTGACGCGTTGAGTGATTTTGCCGTGATGGCTGACGCGGCAGGGGCCGCCGAGGGTGGAGCGGATGGTGGCGGTGGTGAGCTTGCCGGCTTGCCAGGCGAGATCGACGGTGAAGCCACCGCGGGCGCGGAGGCCGGCGACCTTGCCGTCGGGCCAGGCGGCGGGCAGGGCAGGGAGCAGGCGGATGAGGCCGCTGTGGCTCTGGAGGAGCATTTCGGCGATGCCTGCCGCGCCGCCGAAGTTGCCGTCGATCTGGAAGGGCGGGTGGGCGTCGAAGAGGTTGGGGTAGCTGCCGCCGCCGGAGGTCATGTTGGTTTTGAGCGAGTTGGCGCCAACCGGGGCGAGGAGCATGGTGAGCAGTTTGTGGGCGCGGTCGCCATCGCCGAGGCGGGCCCAGAGGTTGATTTTGTAGGCGAGCGACCAACCGGTAGAGGCGTCGCCGCGGCGTTCCAGCGACCTGCGGGCGGCGGCGGCGAGCTGCGGAGTTTCCTCGGGCGTGATCTCGGAACCGGGGTAGAGACCCCAGAGGTGGGAGACGTGGCGGTGGGTGGGTTCGGGCTCCGGGTATGGTTCCAGCCATTCCATGAGGCGGCCGTCGGCGCCGGCGCGGGAGGGGGCGAGGCGGGCGCGCTTGGTTTCGAGCTCGGCGCGGAAGGCGGGATCGACGCCGAGGATGCGGGAGGCCTCGATGGTGGCGGCGAAGAGATAGCGGAGCAGTTGCATATCAACGGCGGGGCCCATGCAGACGTGGACCCGCTCGCCGGCTGGAGTAAGGAATGAGTTTTCGGGTGAGTTTGCCGGGGCGGTGACGAGCCATTTGTGGGAGGGCTCTTCGATGAGCATGTCGGCGTAGAAACGGGCCGAGCCGCTGAGGGCGGGGTAGGCTTTGCGCAGGAAAGCCTTGTCGCCGGTGAAGAGGAAGTGATCCCAGATGTGCTGGCAGAGCCAGGCGGAGCCGCTGGTGGTGGCGCCCCACGACGCGCTCTCGCCGGGCGAGGTGAAGCCCCAGGGATTGGTGACGACATGGGCTACCCAGCCTCGTGCGCCATAGTAGGTTTGGGCAGTCTTCGAGCCGGGCTCGACGAGGGAATCGATCAGCGCGAAGAGGGGGCTGTGCAGATCAGAGAGCGCGCCGGATTCGGCGTGCCAGTAGTTCATCTGCACGTTGACATCGAGGTGCCAATCGCCGTTCCAGGGAGTCTGGATCTCCTCGGACCAGATGCCCTGCAGGTTGGCGGGCAGGCCGCCGGGGCGGGAAGACGAGATCAACAGATAGCGGCCGTACTGGAAGTAGAAGGCGGCGAGCGCTGGGCCGGGCGCGGTGCCGAGATCGAGGGAGACGCGGTTGAAGTACTTTTGGTAATCGGCGGTGTGGGCGGCTAGCAGTGCGGCGTAGCTGGCGGTGGGGGCGGGGTCGGCCTGCTGGCGGGGACGGCCGGCGAAGCCGGTGTAGGTGGTGGCGGCGGTGACGAAGAGCAGGACCTCGTCGGCGGCCTCCACGTGCAGGGTATCGCCGGAGGTGGAGACTTTGCCGCCCGTGGCGCGCACGGTGAGGCGGGCGTCGTACTTCGTGCCCTTGCCGTCCGTACCGTTGTGGAGCTGGCCGAAGAGGCGCAGCGCGTTGCTTCCATCCGCGGTGACGGCGCCCCGCTCGGCGCGGCTCAGGCGGGCGTCAAAAGTGATGGCGCCTTTGCGGGAGGCGGTGAGGCGGAGCACGATGGACTCGGCGGGTGCGCTGACGAAGGCTTCGCGCGTGAAACGGATGCCATCGCGCTGGTATTCCATTCTGGCGACGGCTCGGGTGATGTCGAGCTCGCGGACGTATTCGGTGGGCGCGCCGCCGGGTGAGAAATCCAGCAGCAGATCACCGAGCGTCTGATAGCAGCCGAAGGGTACCTCCTTGCCCCTGCCGTTGCCGGAGCCTTTGCCGGCGCAGATGAAGTGCTGATTGACGAGGCGCTCGGCTTCGGCGTTTTTGCCGGCGAGCAGGAGGCTGCGGATCTCGGGCAGGTGCTGGGCGGCGCCTTCGCGATCGGCGTTTTGGCGCGAGCCGGACCACATGGAGCTTTCGTTTAGGACGATGCGCTCGTGATCCACACCGCCGAAGAGCATTGCGCCGAGGCGGCCGTTGCCCAGCGGGAGCGACTCAGTGAAGCGCGTGGCCGGCGTGGTGAAGCGCAGGCAGCGTTGATCGGTCTCCCCGTCCGCCCGCCACGCGGTGACGGCTGCGCCCGCGAGGATCTGGATCGCCGAGCGTCTATTCATGAAGAGACTCCTATTTGTACAGGCCTTTGAGATCGTTCCAGCGGACCTTCCACGGATCGAGGAACGCCTGCATGCCGTTCCAGAGCGAGACCTTGCTGCCCTCGGCGTTGAACCAGCGGACGGGCACTTCCAGGACGCGGAAGCCGTGCTTCTTGGCGATATAGAGGATCTCGACGTCGAAGCCGAAGCCGTCGCTCTGCTGGCGTGCGGAGACGGCGCGGGCGGCGGCGCGGCTGAGCACCTTGAAGCCGCACTGCGTATCGCGATAGGGCAGGCCGGTGGCAAGACGCATAACCAGATTGAATGTGCGGCCGCTGAGCTCGCGGGCGAGAGACTGGTGACGGCCGACGAGCTTGCGGTTGAGCGCGCGGGAGCCGATGGCGCCGTCGGCGCCGGTGCTGGCAATGGCGGCGGCGAGCTTGTCGAGCTCTTCAATGGGGGCGGAGAGATCGGCGTCGGTGAACAGCACCCAATCGCCCATGGCTTCGGTCATGCCGTGGCGAACGGTGTAGCCCTTGCCGCGATTGCCTGGGTTCTCAATCAGGCGGATGCGGGAGTCGTGGGCTGCGAAGTCTCTGACGATGGCGGCGGTGCCGTCGCGCGAGCCATCGTTGACGACGAGGACCTCCACAAAATCAAAGGACTTTGTTTCGAGGTAGCTGCGCACGGTGTCGAGAGAGGCCGGGAGCCGCTGCTCTTCGTTGTACGCCGGAATGATGATAGAAAGAGACCGCAACCGCCCATTATAATAAGAGTTTCCCAAGGAGTTCTCTCTTGTCCGTTGAACAGGAACTGTTTGACCAGCGCTTCTCGCGCATCCGCGAAATCGAAGCGCTCGGCTATCGGCCGTACGGCCAGCGTTTTGAGGCGTCTCTGACCATCCCCGAGATCCTCGCAGGCTACACCCCGAAGACAGGGGAAGAACTGGAGGCGGAGAAGCCGCGCGTGCGGATTGCGGGCCGCATTATGACGGTGCGGCGGATGGGCAAGGCCGGCTTCATGCACTTGCAGCAATCGGGTGAGCGGTTGCAGGTGTATATCAAGAAAGACGCCATCAGCGAGACGGAGTTTCAGCTCTACCAGTTGCTGGACCTGGGCGACGTGATTGGCGCAGATGGTTATCTCTTTCGCACGCGAACGGGCGAGCTCTCCGTGCATGTGGATTCGCTGACGTTTCTTTCGAAGAACCTGATGGGGCTTCCGGAGAAGTATCACGGCTTGGAAGATGTGGAGATCCGCTACCGGCAGCGGTATCTGGATCTGATCGCCAATCCGGACGTGCAGAAAGTGTTCCAGACGCGGGCGGCGGTGGTGCGCTCGTTCCGGCGGCAGTTGGAGGCGAAGGGCTTCACCGAGGTGGAGACGCCGATGATGCAATCGCTGTATGGCGGCGCGGCGGCGCGGCCGTTTGTGACGCATCACAACACGCTGGACGTGGATCTGTATCTGCGCATCGCGCCGGAGCTGTATCTGAAGCGGCTGATCGCGGGCGGCATGGAGAGGGTCTTCGAAATCAATCGCAATTTCCGGAACGAGGGCGTTTCGACGCGGCACAATCCGGAGTTCACGATGCTGGAGTTTTACCAATCGTATGCGGATTACCGCGACCTGATGGACCTGACAGCGGAGCTGCTGCGGCAGGTTGCCATCGACGCGACGGGCAGCACGGTGGTGCCGTTTGGCGAGTTGGAGCTGGACTTCGGCAAGATGCGGCGCTACACGATGCGCGAGGCAGTGTGCGAATTCTGGAAGGGGCCGGTGAAGCCCACGATGGACGAGGTGAAGGATCCGGCGTGGCTGCAATCGCACTCGCAGAAGTCGACCTCTGGCGAGTGCCTGGTGGACATCTTTGAGAGGCACTGCGAAGAGGCTCTTATCCAGCCGACGATCATCCACGAATATCCTGTGGAGGTATCGCCGCTGGCGAAGCAGAATGCGGACGATCCCACGATGACGGACCGCTTTGAGATCTTCGCGGCGGGAATGGAGATCGGCAACGCGTTCACGGAGTTGAACGATCCGAACGAGCAGCGGCGGCGATTTGAGATGCAGCTCGCGATGAAGGAAAAGGGCGATGAAGAAGCGCACCAGATGGACGAGGATTATCTGCGGGCGCTGTGCTATGGCATGCCGCCGACGGGCGGTGAGGGGATCGGCATTGACCGCGTGACGATGCTGATGACGAATTCGAAATCGATCCGCGACGTGATTCTGTTCCCGCTGTTGCGGCCGGAGGGCGAGATCGGCATCGCGGACTGGCTGCGTGAAGCATCGGCAAAGTGACCTCATCTTTCGAGACATTCATCGCGGCCCGCTACCTGAAGGCGAAACGCCGGCAGGCGATCATTTCGTTGATCACGGTGGTGTCCGTGCTGGGTGTGGCAGCGGGCGTGATGGCGCTGGTGATCGCGCTGGCGATCAATAACGGGTTTCGTAGTTCGTTGCAGCGTAGCTTGCTGGGCGCGACGCCCCACGTGGTGCTGCTGGAGAAGGAGCCCTCGGAAGGCATTGCGGATTGGCGGGCGCTGTGCGCGAAGCTGGGCAAGCTGGAGAACGTGCGGGCGGCCGAGCCGGCGCTCTACGGCAAGGTGATGCTGAGCGGCCCGATGCAATCGGCCGAGGCTACGGTGAAAGGGATGCCGCTGGATTCGCCAGAATTCCGCGCGCATATCCGGCAAGGGGATGCGGCCAAGGCGGGATTGATCCTGGGCTCGCAACTGGCGAAGCGGATCGGCATGCACCCCGGCGACATGGTGACGCTGCTGAGCCCGCAGGGCTCGTTGACGCCCTTCGGCATGAGGGCGCGGCAGATGCGGTTTCGTGTGGCGGCGATCTTTGAATCGGGCTTCTACGATCTGGACAATCAGTTTGCGTTCACCACGGTGGCCGAGGCGCAGCGGATCTTCTCGCTGGGAGATATGGTGAACTCCATCGAGCTGAGATTGACGGATCTGGAGCAGGCACCGGCCACGGCGAAGTTGGCGGAAAGCGTAGTGCCAAAGACGCTGGGCGCCACGAACTGGATGGAGCAGAACCGCCAGTTGCTCAGCGCACTGAAGATGGAGAAGCGCGTCTCGGTGATCACCATTTCTCTGATCCAACTGGTGGCCGCGCTGAACATTCTCACCGCGCTCTTCATGATGGTGATGGAGAAGCGGCGGGACATCGCCGTGCTCATCTCGATGGGTGCGCGGCGCTCGCAGATTGCGCGGATCTTTATCAGCCAGGGTCTGATGATCGCGACTGCCGGTATCGTGCTGGGCCTGGTGCTCGGCTATGGCCTCTCGTTCCTGGCCGGCCATTATCAATGGATTGCGCTGGACGAGGAGATCTACTCGCTCTCCTATGTCCCCTTTGAGCCGAACCCTTGGGACGCTCTGTGGATCATCGGCACCGCGCTGTTGGTGTCACTGGCGGCGACGCTGTATCCGGCACGCGCAGCGACGAAGATTACGCCTGTGGAGACCCTGCGCTATGAGTGAACGGACGATCGCCTCGGAACGGCTGATCTCGCTGGACGCCTTCCGCGGCCTGACGATGGCGCTGATGGTGCTGGTCAACGATGCGGGCGGGCCGGTGTCGTATGGCCCGCTGGAACATGCGGAGTGGCACGGCTGGACATTGACCGATACGGTGTTTCCGTCGTTCCTGTGGATCGTGGGCGTGGCCATGACGCTGGCGCTTTCCAAGCGTTCGGCGGCTGGGGTAGGGCGCGGCCAGTTGATGATGCAGGCCGTGCGCCGGGCGGCGATTCTCTTTGCGCTGGGGCTGCTGGTCTACGCCTATCCGCACTTTGATCTCTCCACGCAGCGATTCCTCGGCGTGCTGCAGCGCATCGCCATCTGCTATCTGGTGACGACGGCGATCTGGCTGACGACGTCGATCCGCGCGCAGATCCTGTGGATCGTTGGGCTGCTGACTTCGTACTGGCTGATCATGTTCTACGCGCCGGTGCCCGGAGTGGGCGCCGGGTTCCTGGATGTGGAGCGGAACTTCGCGCACTACATCGACAGCATCGTGCTGGGCGTACACAACTACAGGCATACGAAGACGTGGGATCCGGAGGGCCTTGTCAGCACGCTGCCGGCGATAGCGACCGCGCTGCTGGGGGTGATGGCGGCGCATATTCTACGGCTGAAGAAGACACTGGCCGAGCGGACGGCGTGGCTGTTCTTCACCGGCAATCTGCTGATCGCGGCAGGGCTGATCTGCAACGTGTGGCTGCCCATCAACAAGAAGCTATGGACCAGTTCGTTCACGCTGTTCATGGCGGGCCTGGATTTCGTCGCATTCGCGATCTGCGTGTGGTTCATCGATTATCTGGGATGGAAGCGGATCGCGCGGCCGTTCGTGATTCTAGGCAGCAACGCGATCGCGATTTATATGGTGTCGGAAATCCTGGCGGAGACGTTCAACATGCTGGGCTGGCAGAAGTGGCTGTATTCGAATGTGTTCCTGGCCGTGGCCTCGCCTGTGAATGCGTCGCTGCTGTATGCGCTGAGTTATACGCTGCTGATGTTCGGGGTAGCGTGGGGGCTGTACCGCAAGGGGTGGTTTTTGCGGGTGTAGCTACACTGGAAATATATGCCCACCTCCGGCGCATCCAGCGCCCTGCTGATCCACGTCTCCGGCCATGACAAGCCGGGCCTCACTCACGCGCTGACGTCCATCCTCGGCCGGCATAATGTGCGCGTGCTCGATATCGGCCAGGCGGTCATCCACGACGGTCTGGCGCTGGGGATCCTCATTGAGCTCACGGACGAGATGCGCTCGTCGGCGCTGCTGACCGATCTGCTGCTGGAGGCGCACTCGCTCGGCGTCACCATAAAATTCTCCGCGTCTTCAGCGGAGGAGTATGACGCATGGGTGGAGTCGCAATCCAAGCAGCGCTTCATCATCACGCTGCTGGGGCCGGTGATTGACGCGGCGCACATTGCGGCGGTGAGCGGCGTGCTGGCCGGCGCCAAGGTCAACATCGATCGCATCGACAGGCTTTCGTCGCGCTCTCCGTTGCACGCAGCCGCACTGCCGCCGCGATTTTGCGCGGAGTTCAGCGCCAGCGGCGCGGGCGTGGACGAGGACGGGCTGCGCACGAGCCTGGCCGAATTGACGGCCGGCGGGGAGATCGACATCTCGTTCCAGCACGACTCCATCTGGCGGCGGAACCGGCGGCTGGTTGCGTTCGACATGGACTCTACTCTGATCCAGGGCGAGGTGATCGACGAACTGGCGCGCGAGGCCGGCGTGGGCGAGCAGGTGGCGGCCATCACGGAAGCCGCGATGCGCGGCGAGCTCGATTTTCAGGCGAGCTTCCGGCGGCGCGTGGGGTTGTTGAAGGGACTGCCGGAGGCGGCGCTCGATACCGTGCTGCGGCGGATCCCATTGACCGACGGCGCCGAGCGGCTGGCGGGCACGCTACGGCGGTTGGGTTACAGGACGGCGATCCTTTCGGGGGGCTTCACGTTTTTCGGGCGCGTGTTGCAGGAGCGGCTGGGCATTGATTACCTGCACGCCAACCAACTGGAGATCCGGGACGGGCGCGTGACAGGTGAGGTAACCGGCGAGATTGTCGATGGCGCGCGCAAGGCCGCGCTGCTGCGGCAACTCGCCGCGGAACAGAACCTGAGCCTGGAACAGGTGATCGCCGTGGGCGACGGCGCCAACGATCTGCCGATGCTGCGGCTGGCGGGTCTGGGCATCGCGTTTCGAGCCAAACCGCTGGTGCGGGCCATCGCGCGGCAATCGCTTTCGACCCTGGGGCTGGATGGCATTCTGTATCTGATCGGCGTGCGGGATCGAGAGATGGGGCCTGACACGGGCGCTGAACTGTGATAGAAATAGATCAGAGATCCACCGGGTCTCTGGATCGCGCCGCCGATTCGCCGTAACCCGCGCCGCTTTGTGCCCTCGTGCCGTGTTCGGGAGCGCACTCGTTGACCGCCCGTTCCTTGTTGCTGTCAACGCTGGTGACGCTACTGCACGGCTGGATGTGTGCCCAGACCATCAATCTCCAGGTTTCCGCCATCCCCAGCACCGCCACGCGTGTCGTTGCCGTGGTGGATCAGGGTGGGTTGGCCGCGCCGATCCGGTTCTCCAAGGACGTCACCGCGGGCGCGCTGACTTGCACAATGTCGATGGCGGTGCCGGCGGGCGGGCCGTACCGCGTGCGCGCCATAGCCTTCACTGCGGGCCTGGCGTATCCGGCGATCTTGCGATCCGGCAAGTCCGCGGGGCTGTATGTTCCGAATCTGACGGCGGTTTCCGCGCAGATCGCACTCGCCGGATTGAACGCGGCCCTGGAGGTATCCACGCCGTTGTCGGCGCCGGCCGGATCCACAGTCACGCTCGCCGCGAGCGTTGCTGATCCGGGCGACAGTGGCGCCGGAGCCTCCGGGGCGCGGGTCTACAGCCTGACGAGTGCGCTGGCCGGCAATCAATTGGGCGACGAACGGGTTGGCCCGTTGGAGCGATTGTCTGAAGGTGTCTACCGGCTCTCCGCGGCGATGGCCACGCCGCCGGTAGGGACCACTCTCTCCTACCAGTTTGCCTACAACGCATGGGACTTCAACGATGCCAACAATGTGGAGCAACCGTACTGGTTCTGGCCGAACCTGAGCGCGGGCGGAGTGCCGCTCACTCTGGCGTCGCAAGGGTCGTCCTCGATCAGCGTTACGATCTCGAACCTGCCGGCGGCGGGGCGGCGCATTGTCGCTGTCGTGGACGGAACGGCTCTACAGCGTCCGGTCCGAGTGGTGAAGGACTATGCAGCAGGGCAGACCTCGTCGACGCTGACCGCCGAGGTGCCGGCCGGCGCCGGCTACCGTGTACGCGTGGTGGCGTTCACCCCGGGCAGCGTGATGCCAGCCATCCTGAGGACGGGTAAGGCTATCGGATTGGCGGCACCGGGCACGGCTGCCGTGACGCTGGCCGACCCAGCGTTCACTCTGTCATCGGGCACCCCGGCATCGGCGCCCGCTGGCTCCACGGTTTCGCTGGAGGCATCACTGGCCGATCCCGGCGATGTCGCGGCGGGGATGCCGGTGGCCAGTGTGCACAGCCGCACTGCGGCGTTCACAGCTAACCTGGACGGAACCGAGTGGCGCGGCTTCCTGGAGGGGCTGGGCGGAGGCGTATATCGCCTCTCCGCTCCCGTGGCGCTACCCGCAAGCGCGGCCACCACTTACTATCAGTTCGCGACCAACGCGTATGAGTTCAATGACCCCTCGGGACGCGAGTCGCCTCAACTTTGCTGGCCGAACGTGCAGGCTGGCCAGGCGCTCCGCCAGATCGCATCGACGCTAACGTCCTCGATTCGCATCACGTTCACCGGCACTCCGGCGAGCGCCACGCGGCTCATCGCGGTGGTCGATCAGGGCGGACTGACCAAGCCGGTCCGGGCGGCGGCGAGCTTCACCGCCGGTCTGCCACCGGCCAGCATCACGGTGGGCGTCCCGCCCGGCGGCCCCTTCCGGGTGCGGTTGATCGCGCTCAAGTCCGGCCTATCCACGCCAACCATCCTGCGGTCCGGAAAGGCGGCCGGGGTGACGGTGGCTGCCTCCACCACGGCAGCGGCGGCGGTGACGTTGGCGGACTACACGGCCACGCTGGACGCCGCCACGCCGGTGGCCGGAACGGCGGGCGGAATAGTGACGGTGATCGTCAATGTGACGGACCCTGGTGAGACTGCGTCGGGCGCGGGCGCCACACGGCTCTACGGCGCCTCTTCCCCTTTTGCTCAGAATCTATCAGTGGCTCCCATCATCGGGCTGTTGGAGAAAAGCCCCGACGTGACGATGAAATTGAGTAATCCCGTGGTTCTGCCCGGTGGGGGAGGGGTCTTCTACTATCAGGTGGCGTACGAGGCCGCGGATTTCAGCGACGCCGATGGGGTGGAGCGCCCTCACTTTTGCTGGCCGAATCTCGAGGCGGCGCAGGCGCTGAAGCAGATCACGGCCAACGCGAATCCCAGTTTGTACACGCTATCGGGCAAGGTGACGCTGAATGGTGCGGCGTTGAGCGGGGTGACGGTGTCGCTGAGCGGGACGCGGACGGGGAGTGTGGTGACCGGGGCCGACGGGGCGTACTCGTTTGCGTTTCTGCCGGCGGGCAGCTATGCGGTAAGCGCGGTGCGCTCGAATTTCACGATCTCTCCGGCGGCGTCCGCGGTGACGCTGGCCGGCAATCAGACGGTGAACTTCACGGCGGTGCAGATTGCCGGGAGCATTGATGTCACGGTGTCGGGGCTGCCAGCGGCGGGCAACCGGATCGTGGCTGTGGTGGATGGCGGGGCGCTGGCAGTTCCTTTGCGGGTGGCGCAAGGCTATGTGGCCGGGCAGACATCGGCGGTGGTGAATGTCGATGTGCCGGCTGTGGGCGGTTACCGGATTCGCGTGGTGGCGTTTGCCGGCGGGGGGGGGCGACCTGCGATCCTGCGGGCGGGCCAGGTGAGCGGAGTGGCCGCGCCATCGAGCACCGCGGTGGCGCTGGCCGATCCGACGTTTACGCCGCTGGCGGGTACGCCGGTTTCGGCGGCGGCTGGCTCCACGGTGAGTCTGGAGATGACGATTGGGGATCCGGGCAATGCCGTGACGGGTGTGGTCGTGGGCAGCGTGTATGGACAAGCGCAGCCGTTCACTGCCAATCTGAGCGGGGCGGAAGCGCCGGGTGTCTTGCAGAGCACGGGCGCGGGCAGTTACCGCATCACGGTGCCGCTGGTATTGCCGGGTACGGCTGTCACGACGTACTACCAGTTCGCCACGAACGCTTTCGATTTCAACGAGCCTTCGGGTACTGAGTCGCCATACTATGTCTGGCCGGACGTGCAGGCGGGCCAAGCGCTGCGGCAGATTGCGGGCACGCTGCCGACGGCCATCCGGATCCTGGTTTCCGGAGTGCCGGCGTCGGCGACGCGGCTGATCGCGGTGGTGGATCAGGGGGCGCTGGCGCAGGCTGTGCGGACGGTGGTGAGTTTCGCGGCGGGCCAGGCGCCGGGCAGCGTCACGGTGGGGGCGCCGATCGGGAGTGGATACCGGGTCCGTGTGATTGCGATCCGCGCCGGAGCGGCGACGCCGTCGATTCTGCGATCGGGCAAGGCGGTTGGTGTCAGCGTGGCGGCGAATGTGACAACGGATGCGGCGGTCCCCTTGGCAGACTACGCGGTCACCCTGGACCCAGCCACCCCTTCGTCCGCCCCGGCCGGCACGACGGTCAACGTCATCGCCAATCTGATCGATCCGGGCGACACGGCGTTCGGCGCGATCAACCCCACACTTTATGGCGCCACCACGGCTGCCACCCAAAACCTCGCTGCCGCCCCAATGGCTGGGCAGTTGACCGATAGCGGCAACGGGGCATGGGCGCTCACGTCACCTGTCGTCCTGCCGGGCGCCAGCGGCTTGATTCTCTATTACCAGGTCGCGTACGAGGCCGCGGATTTCAGCGATGCCAGCGGCGCGGAGCGCCCCTACTTCTGCTGGCCAAATCTGGAGGCTGCACAGGTGCTCCGGCAGATCGTTGTCGATCCCGTCTTCACGATCTCCGGCAAAGTTACGCTCAGCGGCGCGCCGCTCGCCAAGGTGACCGTTTCGCTCTCCGGGCTGCGAACGGGGAGTGTTGTGACGGCCAGCGACGGCGCCTATGCTTTTGCCGGGCTCCCGGCCGGCGTCTACACGGTTGCCGCGGCGCGGACCAATTTTACGTTTGCACCGGCATCATCCGCGCTCACACTGGCCGGCAACAGGACGGTGAATTTCAGCGTGGCCCAGGTGACCGGCACGGTGGGTGTGAGCCGGTCCGTGCTGCGTTTCGGCGCCACTCTCGGCGGGGCAGCGGCGACCACGACGCAGGAGATCGTCGTCGATATCAGCGACAATCTGCCTGTCAGTTGGACTGTGGTCCCGGATAAAGCATGGCTGCGGGTTACGCCTGCGACTGGAACAGGGTCCGGCACATTCAGCGTCTCGCTGAATCAGGCCGCTCTGCCCACGTCCGGAATCTGGCCTGGGACTCTCACCTTGAGCACGAATACCTCCACCAGCGCAAAGGTCGTCATTCAGGTCTACCTCGCGGTATCGCCCGCCACGGGGGTGCCGTTCGGGGCGTTCGAGACGCCTGCGGGCGGAACAGCCGTTCTTAGCTCCAGCGTCCCGGTAACGGGATGGGCGCTGGACGACGTGGGCGTCAAGAAGGTGCAGGTGTGGCGCGAGCCTGTCGGGCGGGAGGGCGTCTATCCGAATGGGCTGGTGTATATCGGTGATGCGATTTTCGTTCCGGACGCCCGGCCCGACGTCGCATCTCTGTTTGGGGACAAGCCGAACAACTACCGCGCCGGATGGGGCTATCTGATGCTTACCAATTTCCTGCCGAACCCCACTGGCGGTCCTGCGGGCAATGGAACGTACAAGCTCCATGCGATAGCCGTGGACGAGGAGGGCAAGCAAACGGAGTTGGGCATCAAGACCATTACGGTGAACAACGCCAAGGCCACCAAGCCCTTTGGCACTATTGATGCGCCTGGGCCCGGCGAAGTAGTCTCCGGCGCGTCCTACGGGGTCACCGGGTGGGCGCTGACGCCGCAGCCCTACAGAGTGGACGAGTCCGGCAAAGACATCTGGATCGCCATTGACGGCGTCTGGCTGGCCAACGTGAATTACAACTCGTTTCGCAGCGACATAGCGACTCTCTTCCCCAGTTACGCAAATGCCAACGGAAGCGCGGGGAACTACTCTCTCGACACGACCAAGCTCGCCAATGGGATGCACAGTATCGCCTGGGCGGTGACGGATGTGGCAGGGCGCGCCGATGGGATCGGAAGCCGCTTCTTCTTTGTGCGAAACGCCGTCGTGGCTACGCAAGCGCCGCCGACGTTGGCTGGTACTGCCACTGCCGAGGCGTTGGAGCGAACTGCGCCGGAGCGCTCCGCGGTTGCCGCTCGCGCCGCGCTAGTGCTCCCGCCGGGGGCGGCCGAGGGTGGTGATATCGAGATCGAGGAGTTGGGCCATGTCGTAATGCAGCTGCCTCGCGGATCGCCTTGGCGCGGCCGGATGGTACACAACGAAGACCGTGTGCCGCTGCCGGTTGGATCCACGCTGGAATCGGAAACCGGCGTCTTTGTGTGGCAGGTCGGCCCGGGCTTCCTGGGTCAATACCTGTTGGAATTCGACAACGGCGTCGAAACCAGAACTGTCCGCGTGATCGTCCGGCCGATGGGCTCAACCGGCCATCTCACGAAAGAGGGGCAGGTTGGCTTTTAGAACGATCGACGGGTTCAGATAGTGGGCGTTGGGCATGGGCGCACCCTGGAGGAAGTGATCCACCAGCAGCCGCACCGCCGTCTGGCCCTGCAGATAGGGATGCTGGTAGATGGAGGCGGCTATCACGCCGCGCTGAAAGTAAGGGACTGCGTCCACGAAGAGATCCGTCGCAATCACCCGCACGCGTCCCGCGGCGCCGTGCGCTTCGATGGCCTCGCACACCGGCAGACAATTGGCGGTGCTGATGTAGATGCCCGCCAGGTCTGGCTGCGCTTTGAGAAGCTGGGCGCATTTGCGGCGCGTCTGGCGCTCCTCCTGATGATCTTCGATGACGGCGACGATCTGGCCGGCCGGTGACTCGCGCTGGAATCCCGACACAAATCCTTGCACCTTGCGGGCGTGATCCTCTGTCGCCAACATGCCGGTGAATACCGCCACGCGCGCGGCGTGCGGAGTGATGCGGGCCATCAACTCCGCTGCCAGTGTGCCGTTCAGCCGCGGCTCCACGGAGATGGCCGTCGAACGGGCGCTGGTGGAATCGTCACTCGCCAGGCAGACCACGCGGATGTTGTACTTCGTTTCCGCCTCGTCGATCAGCGGCGCCAGTTGCGCCGGATGGCCGGGTGTCACCAGGATGGCCCGCACATCCCGCTTCATCATGCGGCGCAAGGCCGCGGCCTCCCCCAGTCCGAGGCTGGGGACCGGTTCGTACAGGGCCTCCAGGCCCAGGTGGGAGTAGCGCTGGAGCTCCTCCAGGATGCCGTCGCGCACCTGATCGTAGAAGAACCGGATCTCCCGGGGAATGCAAATGCCGATCCGGATGGTGGATTTGCCGGCCGCCAGCGCCCGCGCCGTCAGGTTGGGCTGGTAGCCGAGCTCCTGCGCCACCGCCAGCACGCGCTCGCGGGTGGCCTTGCTCACCTCCTGCCGGCCGTGCAGCGCGCGGTCCACCGTGCCCAGAGAAACTCCGGCCCGCCGGGCGATCTCCCGCACTCCCGCTTTTGACGGCTTGTCCATCCGGCGGCTACCTCCTGCGCCTATCATAGAATTTCCCCATGCAACGCCGTAGTTTTCTTAGCTCGATGCTGGCCGCCGCTGCCGCGCGTCCCTCCGCGAACGTGGTTTTGATCCTGGCCGACGATCTCGGCTGGAAGGATCTCGCCTGCTACGGCAATTCCAACGTGGCCATGCCAAACCTGGACCGCCTGGCCCGCGAGGGCGCCCGCTTCACGCAAGCCTACGCGGCCTGCCCGGTGTGCTCGCCCACCCGTGCCAGCATCCTCACCGGCCGTTATCCGGTTCGTACCGGCGTCACGGATTGGATTCCCGGAAGGCAATCGCATGAGGCCGGGCCGGTAGTGACTCCGCGAACGGCGGATCATCTGAAGCTGGAGGAGCAGACGATCGCGGAGCGGCTCAAGGCGGGCGGATACCGCAGCGCAGCCGTGGGCAAGTGGCATCTCGGCGGCAAGGGTTTTCTGCCCACCGATCAGGGCTTCAACCTGAATGTCGGCGGCACCCACCGGGGGAGCCCGCCGCCCAGCGGGAAGCTGGGATCCAGTTATTTCGGTCCGGCCAAACTGCCGAATCTCAAGCTGGCAGCCGGCGAATCGCTCACCGAAAAGCTGACAGAGGCGGCCACGGGGTTCATCGAACGGAACAAGGCGAATCCGTTCTTTCTCTATCTATCGCACTACACGCCGCATATTCCGCTCCAGGCGCGTGAATCGGAGATCGCCCGCCATCGAGCGGCGGGCGGCGGCCGCTACAACCCTACTTACGCCGCCATGCTGGAGAATCTCGACGCCAGCGTGGGCAGCGTCCTGCGCGCGCTGGATCAGAACGGGCTGGCGGAGAATACGTTGGTCGTTTTCTTCTCAGACAACGGCGGGCTGCGTTACGAGGGGACGGCGCAGAGCGCGGTCACCGATAACGCGCCTCTGCGCGCCGGCAAAGGGCATTTGTACGAAGGCGGCATTCGCGAGCCGCTGCTGATGCGGCTGCCGGGCACGATCCAGGCCGGTGCCGTGATTGACACGCCGGTGTGCAGCGTCGATTTCCTGCCGACATTCTGTGACTTGGCGGGGACGGCGGCCGGAAAGGTAGATGGAGTGAGCCTGATGCCGCTGCTGCGCGGCGGCAAACTCGCGCCCCGGCCGCTGTACTGGCACTATCCGCACTACTCCAATCAGGGCGGGGAGCCGGGCAGCGCGATTCGCGAGGCCGATTGGAAGTTGATCGAGTTCCTCGCCGACGGGCGCATGGAGCTGTTCAACCTGAAGGACGATCCAGGCGAGCAGGTCAACCTGATCGGCCGGCATCCGGAAGTGGCTCAGTTGCTTGGGGCGCGACTGCGAGCCTGGCGGCGCGAAACCGGGGCTGTGATGCCGAGGAAGAACCCGGCCGCCGATCCGGACTGGCCGGGTTGGAATCTGACGGGTGCGGAAAAGCCGACTCCCAGCCGGTAAGCGGCCAGTCTACGTCCGCATCCGTGTCATCAGGTAGATGCCGGCCAGCGCAAACAGCGCGTCCGGACTCCACGCCGCCATCTCCGGAGGGAGTTGCGCCACGTTGCCCAGCTGCTCAAACAGATAGTTCAATGCGAAGTAGGCGATCGCCACGCCCAGGCTGATACCCACGCCGGTCATCGCCCCGCGGTTGCCCGTCAGGAAGGCGAAGGGCACACTCAGCAACGCCATCACCAGAGCGAACAGCGGCACGCTGAATTTCTTGTGGTACTGCACCTGCAGCGGCAGCGTGTTGAAGCCGGATTGCCGCAGTTCCGCGATGTAATTGTCCAACTGCAAGTAGTTCATCTGCTTGTAGGTTTTCACCTCTTTGGTGAACCACGCCGGCGACTCGTCCAGCTCGGCAAAGGTCGCCGTCTCGCCCTGGAACGCTCTAAAGACGTCTTCCTTCTGCCGCACGTCGCGCACCCAGCCGTTCTGGAAGATCCACGTCTTCAACGTCGGCTCCCAACGCGCGCGCGCGGCCGAGATGTGCCTGTGCAACCGGAAGGTCTTCGGCTCCAGCTCATAGACGCTCACGCCACCCAGCACTCCCTCCGTGTCATTCAAGTACTTATAGTAGAAAATGCGCGAGCCGCGGCCGAAGATCCACTGCCGCCCCGGGTCCAGATATGTCTGCACCGGCTTGCCCTTGATCTTGTTGCGCAGAGCGTCCTGGATCAGGTTGGCATTGGTGACGACATAGTGGTCGAATCCAAACAGCGCGCCGCTCAGTGCGAGGCTCGTCACCAGCACGGGCAGCGCCAGCCGGTAGAGGCTCACGCCGCACGCCTTCATCGCCGTGATCTCATTGTTTTTTGACATCACGCCAAATGCCACCAATACCGCCACCAGCACGCTCACTGGGGCGGCGTCGTAGATCAGCTTGGGCGCCAGGAAGAACAGGTAGCGCAACAGGTCGCCGATGGCGATCTCGTTCTTGAACACGTCTCCCAGTAACTCAAAGAAGTTGAAGATCTCGGTCAGCAGTACCAGCGAAAAGAGCAGCAGGCCGAAATAGAAGAGGAAGCTGGTCACCACATAGGTGTCGATCACCTGCGGCAGCAGGAAGAACCGGGTTTTCGAGAACCCGCTCAGCCCGCCGGCCAGTGGTCCCTGGTCCTTGGAAAAGTAGTGGCGCAGACCCTGCCAACGCTCGCGCACGAAGTGCCGCGGCCCGGCGAAATAGTCCTTGTCGCCAGGCAGTTCCAACCGGATCAGCATGATGGCGGCGGCCAGCGCAAATAGCCCGTTCGGCAGCCACACGGCGAGTTCTGCCGGGATCTTGCCCTCCCGCGCCAGGCTGATCAGCGAGATCAGCGCCATGTAGTAGAGGAACGCGAAAATCACAGTGATGACGAAAGCGGCTGATTTGCCGCCCTTGCGCGATGAGACACCCAGTGGGATGCCGGTCAGCGCCAGCAGCAGACACGCAAGGGGCAGGGCCAGCCGCTGGTGGAACTCGATGCGCGCCTCCAGCGATTTCCGCGTCTCCCCCAGCAACTCCAGGGTCGGTGTGGCCGTGTAGTTCTTGGCCTTTACCTCGCCGCGCTGCCTCGCTTCCAGTACCTGCTCGCCAACCGGGAAGGTGATCTTGTGGTACTCGCTGGGATCCGGAGCGGTTTCGTAGGTGGAGCCGCGCAGGAGCGAAAGTTGCAGCCGGTTGCGCGTCGAATCGGCGGTAACGATGGCCTCCGATGCGATAGTCACTCGCGGCGCGTCGCTCTTCTCGCCGGGTCCCGCGGATTTACGCTGCGCCGGCGGTGTCAGATCAGCCATGAACACATTCCGCCACCGCACCGGTTGACCCGGCAACACGTCGCCCACATACAGCACCGTGTTGGGGAATGACTCGTCAAATACGCGCGGCTGGATCTCGGCCGTCAGTTGGGCCGCACCCATCTGGTTCACCACGCGGATCAGTTCCGCGTTGCACCATGGCGTCAGCCGCAGCGAGCAGAAGCCAGTGATCGCGACGGCCAGCAACGCAAATACTGTCACTGGCAAGGTTACCCGCCGCGCCGGAATACCAGAGGCCCGCATCGCCGTGATCTCGCCGTCGGACGACATCCGGCTCAGGCTGATCAACACGCCCACCAGGGAGCCCAAGGGGATTGTCAACGGCATCGTCGCCGGCAGTAGAAGCAGAAAGAGATAGCCGACCGTTTCTGGCGTCGTCGTTGCCGATACCAGGATCGAGAACAACTGTCCGGCCTTCTGCAGGAACAGCACGAACACGAAAAGGAGAGCGCCGAGGAGAGCACTGCCGGTGATTTCGAGAAAGATCGTGCGAGAAAGAATGCCCATGCGGTGCGCGCGAATTGTCCTCTTTGAGATTAGCGTGAATGAAAACACCAAGTCCGGAGGCCGAGTTGCGGGTAGAATTTGACTGGAGAGTGAAATGACTTCCAGAACCGTGCTGCTCGCCCTGGCCGCAATGGCCGTATTCGGCGCCGACGACCCACATCCCACCCTTGCCATCGGCGCCCAGGCTCCGCCGTTCTCACTCCCTGGAGTCGACGGCAAGACCCATTCCCTCGGTGAGTACACGGCGCCCGTCCTGGCCATCGTCTTCACCTGCAACCACTGCCCCACCGCGCAGCTCTATGAAGGGCGCATCAAAAAGCTGGTGGAAGACTACAGCGGCAAGGGTGTCGCCTTTGTCGCCATCCAGCCCAACGCGCCCGATGGCATCCGCCTCGGCGAGTTGGGCTACACCGACGTCAGCGACGGCTTCGAAGACATGAAGATCCGCGCCGCCTATCGCAAGTTCAACTTCCCCTACCTCGACGACGGTCCCACCCAGGCCGTGGCTCAAGCCTACGGCCCTCAGGCAACGCCCCACATCTTCATCTTCGACAAGGAGCGCAAACTCCGCTACGAGGGCCGCATTGACAACAGTCAGCGCGAGTCGCTCGTCAAGATCCAGGATGCCCGCCTCGCCATGGACTCCCTCCTCGCCGGCAAGCCCGTGGCCACCCCCCACACGCCGGTCTTTGGCTGCTCCACGAAGTGGCGCTCCAAGCAGGCCAGCCAGCTCGACGAGCTTCGGAAAATTGAGGCCGAGCCGGTCCGGCTGGAGCCAGCGACGGCGGCCGATCTGAAGAAACTCCGCGCCAATCCGACCGGCAAGGTTCTGCTGGTCAACTTCTGGGCCACCTGGTGCGGTCCCTGCCTGATGGAGTTCCCCGGGCTTAACACCACCTACCGCATGTACCGCGGCCGCGATTTCGACATGGTGACCGTTGCCGCCAACCTGCCGGACGAGAGGCCGGGTGTTCTCAAGACGCTGGAAAAGCAGAAAGCCACGATGCGCAACTACTACTTCGCCGCCGACGACACCTACGCCCTGCAGGCCGCCTTCGACGCCAAATGGGAGACCGGTGTGCCGTTCACGATGCTGATTGCGCCGGACGGCAAAGTGCTCTACCAGAAGCAGGGCGAAGTGGAACTGCTGGAACTGCGGCGTACCATCCTTGCCAATCTGCCCGATCCGGACTACATCGGTCAGAGGGCGTACTGGCAGAGCAGGTAGCTCGGCCAGAGCGGCGGCTCCGCTACAACCAACCGACCGTCCCCTGGTCTTCCACCAGCGCGGCGGCACCAAGGCCGATTGGGAAAGCTCGTGGGCTACCCTCACGTTTGGGGAGCGATAGCGCCCGCCCACCCTGCGTGAGTCTTGCTACACGCCCCGCCACGGCCGGCTAAAGTGCGTGTTCCACTCCACTTGCTCGATGTTCAGCATCCGGTGGCTGCCCTGTCTGGAGTCGAGCTCCAGAATCAGGTACGCGTTCGAATCGTAGCGCGTGGACGAGACAACCTGATGCGGCGGGCCGAACGTCCGGCCAAATTCGACCCACTTGTGCCAGTGTCCGGCCACCACCAGTTGCAGCGTGCTCTTGTACTTCCTGAGCAAAGGCAACAGGCCGTAATCCGCCACCTCCGTGGGGACCACCATCAGCAGGGGAAAGTGGAGAAAGAGAAAAGTGGGCCTGTGCTGCCGCAGCTCATTCTCCAGCCAGTTGAGCTGCTCCTCGCCGAAGCTGCCCTCTTCTTTCCGGCGGCCGGTCAGGTTGGGCGAGTAGGTCTCGCCGAGGAAGTTGTTCAGGTGGATGAACTTGAAGCCTTTGTGATCCACCGCGTAGTATGGCTTGACGCCGAGCTTGCGGCGGAATAGCTCGTGCGACATCTCGCGCGAGACCTTGGGCATGCCGTAGTCGTGGTTGCCAAACCCGACGTGCACGGGCATCTGAAAGCCATCGATCAGCGCTTTGGCGTTGTCGATGCGCGTCTTGTTCTGGAAGTAGAAATCCAGGTCCGGGGACGGGTAGTTGTGGAAGAAATCGCCGGCGATGAACACCATGTCCAGTTTGGGCCGCAGAGCGTTCAAGAACTCGCGGGTCCTGGATAGGCTCTCGGTGGTCTTGAAAATGTTGGCGGTGTCCTCGGGGTTACCCTCGGGGCCGCGATAGAAGGCGTCAATGATGTGGGTATCCGCGATGACGCCGACGCGAAACGTGCTGGAGTCCGGCTGGGCGGTGAGAATCCGCGGACCGGCGAGGGACAGAAGTCCCCCGCTGGCCGCTGTCAGAAAGTTCTTTCTGTTCACGGTGGTTTCCCGCTCAGAACAACAGCTTCAAGCCAAACTGCAACTGCCGCGCCGGGTAGGCGCTGGTGATGGAGCCGAAACCACCGCTGGAGCGGTTCCCGTTCGGCGGGCCAAGGTTGGTCTTGTTCAGAAGGTTGAAGGCCTCCGATCGGAACGAAAGCTTGACGCGCTCGGTCAAGCCGAAGTCTTTGTGCAGGCCCAAGTCCAACTGGTACAGGGAGGGCGCCCGCACCGAGTTGCGGCCGGCGTTGCCGAAGGGCATGGAACGGTCGGTCGGCACGACAACGTTCGCCGGATTGAGCCAAAGCTGGACGGTCCGCTGGCCCTCAGGCAGCAGTGCCGGTCCCACCAGGTTGGGCCGGTAGGTGGGCGATCCGCTGACCTGAAATTCCGAGGAAGGGCTATAGGAGAGATTCACCGGATTGCCCGAGTTCATCGTGTTGATGCCGGTGAGGCGCCAGCCGCCCAGCAGCAGATCGGTGGGCTTGTTCCAGCTACCGCCGAACTTGCGTCCTCTGCCGAAGGGCGTGTCGTACACCACGGTGGTGGTGTTGTTGAAGGGCTGGTCGTAGCCGGAGAGTCCGCGCTCATTGCGCAGGTCCCGATAGTTCACCCGCGAGTTGTCTCCGTTGTTCGCTTCCAGGTGGCCGCTGGCGTTGTCAATCGCCTTGGACCAGGTAAACGAGTTCAACAGATAAAGGCCCTTAGTAAAGCGCTTTTCGATCTTCGTCTGAAGGGCGTGATAGTTGAGATAGCCGCTGCCGGTGGCGATCTGGATCAGGCCGAAGTTCGAGATGGGCCGCCGCGATTGCAGGCTGGAATTCTCGGTGGCCGCATTCGGCCGCGCCTGATTATAGTCGCCGAGAATCATCAGGCCCACTCCGCGCGTACCCACGTAGCCCACGTCCAGAACCACGTCCTTCGCCAGCTCACGCTGGATCGTGAAGTGCCAAGTCTGGATATAGCTCGTCTTGTAGTCGGATGGGATGTAGTTGGCGCGGACGTTCACCTGCTTGACGTTAGCCAGCGAGAGGAATCCGTCGGGGAAGCCCATCTCCGTCGTGCGGAAGCAGGTGCCCGGCGCCTGTGCCGTGCTGGTGCAGAGCGGCAGGCCGCTGGCCCCTGTGGTTGGGGCGAGCTGGTCGATGCTCGGGTTCAGGATGTTGGGCAGGTTATAGGCCAGGAGGTTTTCGCCGCCCATGCGGTTGAAGTGGACGTAGCTCACTCCGTAAGCCGAACGGATCACGGTCTTCGGCGTCAAGGTGTAGGCCATTCCGATGCGCGGGGCGAAGTTGTTACGGTCAGGGTGCACCAGCGATCGCTCGTAGATGCCGCCGTCTTTGGCCTGAATCAGCGCGTTTGTGGCCGGATCGAAGTTTGAGAGCTTGTTACCATCCAGCCACTGCGGTGTGGCGTATTCGTAGCGCAGGCCCAGGTTCAGCGTCAACTTCCGGTTCACCTTCCAGTCATCCTGAAGGTAGAAGAAGTGCATACGCTGGCGGTAATCCACCACGGCCGCATTGTTGAGCTGGTAGTTGCTGCGCGCTCCGAAAAGGAAGTCCGCCACATACTGCTCGTTGTTATTCGCCGTGCCGGGCACCTTGCTGAAACGGCCGGAGTAGCTGTCGGACCCGTACTTCGGATTGAAGTCGTCAATCTGCGTGTTGATGGACTGGTATTCGTACCCAGCCTTCAGGCTGTGGACCCCCATCAGGCGCGAGTAGTTCACCTTCGGGTTGATCACCGTCGGGTTCTGAAACTGCGGATTGCTGCCCTGTACGCCCAGGCCGGTGTAGCCACTGATGCCCTGACCGTTGATGCCGCCCGTGTAGCGCGGGTCGTTGGGGAAGTTGGCGAGCTTGAACCGGTCGCCCATGCTCTGCGTGCCGACGAACCACGGCGTCTTGCCGCCCTCGAAAACCGAGGCTCCCAGCCGGAATTCGATCACCGATTGCGGGCTCAACGTGTAGGTTGCTCCGCCGGCGATCTGCCAGCTCATCACCCGCACCTGGCCGTTGCTGTTGCCGCCAGAGGGCCCGGGGATGGCGGGCGGAGCGACGATTTCGGAAAGGCGGTGGCTGTAACGCGCGAACGCCGTCAGTTTGGCGCCGAAATACTGGTCGTAGCGCACGTCGCCCTTGTCCACGTTGGTCGGCTGCTTGGGCAGCGACTGATAATTGTTCGAGAGGCCAGGCAGGTTCGGCGCGGGCAAGTCCGCCAGTACCTCACGGCCAAAGCGCGTGATTTGCGCGGCGGGCACCTTGCCGTCCATGAAATTCTCGCCCGTGAAGGGGTTCATGATCGGACCGGCGAAGACGCCGTTCCGCTGGTCGAGCGTGGGGATCGTCGCAAACGCAATTGTCTTCTCTACGCGGCGCAGTCCCTCGTAGTCGGCGAAGAAGAACGACTTGTCTTTCACGATTGCGCCGCCGAACGCGCCGCCATACTGATTCTGGATCAGCACCGGCTTCTGGTTCTGAACCGGCTTGAAGAAGCCAACCGCGTTCAGTTCCGTATTCCGCAGAAACTCCCAGGCAGAGCCGTGAAACTGATTGGTGCCGCTGCGCACGCTGACGTTGACGATGGCCCCGCCGGCCCGCCCGTACTCGGCGCTGTAGCTGCTGGTCTCCACGCGAAACTCCTGCGCAGCGTCGGGAGAGAGTTGCACTACCTGATTTGAGAAACCCTGGTTCGACGTGCCGTAGGCGTTGTTGTCCACGCCGTCGATGACGAAGTTGTTCTGGGAACTGCGCATGCCGTTAACATTGAACGAGGCATCGCGCGGGCTGGTGCCGTAGGCAAGATCAGACTTTCGAACGCCTGGCACCAGCAGCGCCAGATCGGCATAGGCCCGGCCGTTCAGCGGCAGGTTCACGATCTGCTGATTACCCACCACCTGACCGCGCGAACTGCTGTCTGTCTCGAGCTGAGCAGCCGCCGCCGTTACGTTGACCACTTCTGTCACGTCGCCGACGGGCAGGTCCAGATCCACCCTCTGGCGCGCATTCACCGTCACGGTGAATTCCTCGGCCGAAACCTTCTTGAAACCCTTGGCCTCCGCGCTGACGGTGTACCGTCCGATCTGAACATTCACGAACTGGAAATTGCCCGCATCCGCGGCAGTCGTTGTCTTGCTGACGCCAGTTTGTGTATTGACGAGCGTGACGATGCTGCCCGCCAGCGCCGCCTTCGACGTGTCGCGAACGGTGCCGAGCACGGTCGCGCTATCAAACTGGGCCTGGATGGCAGGTGTCAGAAGCAGGATGGGAAGTACCATCCGCAGGGAGACTAAGGCGAAGCTCTTTGGTTGATTCATAAGGATTGAGAAGTTCGGACCACCGAGGAAAGCGTGAATATTGTCGAGGGTAACAATCGACTGTCACAGTGGCGTGAACGCTGCATCACAATCTGTCTCCGGCCCATCGACCGTCTCACTCCTTAGGAAAGAATACATTACCAGCGCGTACGGTATCCAATTAATTCGGGGACGGTCTACTCAATTCCCAATTGCGGATCGACACCCACGACCAGAGCCTGCTCGTCTCCAGGCCGCCGCATCCTCCGGCGGTGACTAGCCGGCGAATGCCCACGGCTCCGGGAAGCCAAACGTGGAACGCATCCGCGGCCCTCTTGGAACCTCGGGACGTGACGCATCCGCTTGGGCGATCCAGCCGCAGCCACTCTCACCCACTCGGTCCCCGACTACTCGAATTGCGCCACCAGCGTAACCACCGAACGCGCGGGAATCTCAATCACCCCACCAGGCGCGGCCGCCAGATACGCCTTCAGCTCGTCGCCTGCGCGATCCGACGTGACATAAGTCGTGAGGCTCCTCAGCCGCCAGGAGCGCTTTCCAGTCTCGAACTCCGGTTGAACCCGCTTCGCCTGTGCGGCCATGTTGACGTACACCGCGATCACCCGCTTTGCCTTTTCGTCTTTGTAGGCCGAACCCATCAGCCCCGTCACCTCGTGTCCAGCCCCATCCAAACCTACCCGCCGCATCCCCGGACGGACAAACCGGCTGTAGTTGCCAAATGCCCATAGCAGCCGGCTCGGGATCACCGATTCCGCGTCTCCAGGCTTCTTCCAGTCTGTGTAAATCAAGCCGTCCTTGTAGTCCACGCCGGACATCGCCGTCCACCACTGCCAGGCAGTCACGCCTACCACCGTCAGGTCCAGGTGCATAATGCGGGCCACGTCCAGCGCGGTGCTCATCGTCAGGTCACGGCGCCCTCCGCCCTTCCCCTCCGACCCCGTCATGACGCAGTATTCCGACATCCACGGCTTCCAGCCTGGGTACTGGTCGAACTTCCGGCGCGCAGCCTGACGGTCCTCAACCAACTGGCCTTTGAGCAGATCGGAGCCATAGTCGTGATAGAGGAAGCGATGATTGAGCATGCCGGCGATGCTCTGGTCTCCGGCAAATTCATCCACGTAGTTGCCGTACGGAGCCCCGTACGTCTTCGACATCTTGTCCGCCGCCGAATAGAGCGGAGCCAGTCCGGAGACCTCGATCCCCGCGATCTTGGTTGGGCACTTGCGTTTCCGGAGTTCCGCGTCGAGCGCCCGCAGAATAACTTTGATGTCCTCGTTGCTGGCCCGGCAGCCCTCCTGGCTCTTTCCGTTCCAGTCCACATTCGGTTCGTTGATCGGACTGACATAGTCAAACGCAATGCGTTCGCTCTGCTCCGGGTTCGTCCGGAAATGCTCCACGACGTCCACCAGGTAGCGGGCGAACTGGGTTTCAAAGCCCGGCTTCAGATTGGTTGTGTCTTTTCCGGGCCGCCCGTAGGTGATGCCGGTCCGCGTCATCCGTCCCGGAGGGCTGTTCACAAAAGCAAGAAACTGCGGCACGCCCCGCGCCTTCGCCGCCGCCAGGAACCAGCGCTCCGGCGCCTGCCGCGTCCAGTCATAGCGGCCCTCGGCCACCTCGAACGTCTCCACCGCGCGCCACGGCGTCGTGATCTGGTCCGTGATGCCGCCTCCGATGTTGAACCGCCAGCAGGAGAGCCCGATCCCGCTGGTCGTCGAGAACAGCAAATCAGCCACCCGCGCGCGGCCCGCCATCGACCACGTGCCCACCTTCTGCATGGTCCAGCAATCGGATGCGCCGAAGTTCTCGATAGTCTGGTACTCCACATCCAGGCGGATGCGGGCTTTCCGCGGCTCTTCGCCACGAACCACGCCAGCGGCCGTCGCCGCAAGCATCGTCTTGAAAACGGACCGCCGGGTCGGGTTCGGAGTGGTCATGGCAACACCATATAACAACCGCACTACGAATGCGACTTCTCCGCCGCGTCCCGCTGCCGGTCACCGTCCACGACCTCTGCCTGGGCGTGAAATTGATATGCTTCGGATGCTGGAACCCGATTTAATCGGCTCTCGGAGTCTTACCCATGGCACTCAAGCACGTTCTGCTCGCTCTCCCACTTGCCGCCCTGCTCTCCGGCGCCCCCATGCCGCGGTTGACACAAGAGAACGGCCGCTTTCAATTCCTCGTCGACGGGCAGCCCTTCATCGTGCTCGGTATCCAAACCGGCAACTCCAGCGGCTATCCCGGCGAGCTCGAGCGCACCTGGCCGCTGGCCAAACGCATCAACGTCAACACCGTCGAGATTCCTGTCCAGTGGCAATCCGTTGAGCCCGCCGAAGGGAAGTTCGATTTCTCCCTCGTTGATGGCCTCGTCGCCGGCGCGCGGAAGCACGATCTCCGCCTGATCCTGCTCTGGTTCGGCGGTTTCAAAAACGCAGCCATGCACTTCGCCCCCGCCTGGGTGAAGCAGGACATGCAGAAATACCCTCGTATGATCGACCAGGCCGGCCAACCCATGCGCACCCTGGCCACCCACATCGACGCCACCATTGATGCCGATGCCCGCGCCTTCGCCGCCTTCATGCGCCATCTCAAGGAAATCGATGGCGATCAGCACACCGTCATCGTGGTGCAGGTCGAAAACGAGGCCGGTGTCCTTGGCACAGATCGCGACCACTCCCCATCAGCTGATCGCCTCTTCGCCGGCCGCGTGCCCGAGCCCGTCCTCAAGGCGCTGGGCCAGCACAGCTCCGGCTCCTGGAGCGAAGCCTTCGGCCCCCATGCAGCCGAGACCTTCGCCGCCTCCTACCAGATGCGCTACTTAAACCGTGTGGCCGAGGCCGGCAAAAAGGAGTTCCCGCTGCCACTGTTCATCAATGTCTGGTCCGACATTCAGGACGGATTCTACGAGCCCGGTTTCTCTCACCCCAGCGGTGGCGCCACCACGCGCATGCTCCCCCTCTACAAGGCGCTCGCGCCCGCAATCGACTGGATTTCCCCGGATATCTACAAACAGAACTACATCCAGTTCCTCGAAGAGGCCGCGCCCTACAGCCGCCCCGACAATCCGCTGCTTATTCCCGAAACCGGCCGGGACCTCGGTTTCTGCAAAAGCATGTTTAGCGTCATCGGCGAGCTGAAGGCAATCGGAGTCGCGGTCTTCGGCGTCGAAGGCCGCGAATCCAGCGGCGGCGCCCCGGCCATTCCCGAAAACCTCCAGGACCTCGCCGCCACCTACCGCGTCATCTCGGAGGCGACGCCGCTGCTGGCCGAGGCCAGACGCTTCGGGAAACTGCGTGCCGCCGTGGAGCAGGATGGCGCCGCCACGCTCGTGATGGACTTCGGCGGCTATGAGGCCATGGCCCAGTTCGGCCGCATGAACTACGGTTACGGCGGTGCCCGCGCCGCAGGTACCGAGAAGAAGTCCGGCCGCGTCCTCATCGGTCAGACCGGACCGGAGGAGTTCGTCGTGGCCGGCTTCGATGCAACCATCAGTTTCCGGCCCCGCTACGGATCGGGCACTCCTCGCGCGGACTTTGTCAGCGCCGAGCAGGGTTCTTTCGAAGGCGGCAAATGGAAACCGCGCCGCCAATTGAGTGGTGACGAGATTTTCTTCGGCCTCCGGATTCCCGCCGGCGGGGCCGTGATCAAGGTCAAACTGATGAAGTATTAGCGCAGCCCCACGCCGCGCAAAGGAACGAAAATGCACACCAGATTCTCGATGTCGGTCCGTCTCGCTCTCCTCGTCATACCCGCCGCTCTGCTATCCGCGGGCGCGTGTATGGCCCAGTCGGCGCCCCTGCCCCAGATCCGCCAGAACGGCGCCGTCCGGCAGCTCTTCGTTGACAACAAGCCCTTCATCATGCTGGCCGGCGAGCTGCACAACTCCAGCGCCTCCAGCGTCGAATACATGAAGCCCATCTGGGACAAGCTCGGCGCCATGCACCTCAACACCGTCATCGGCACTGTCAATTGGGAACTGCTCGAGCCTGAGGAGGGCAAATTCGATTTCTCCCTCGTCGACGCCCAGATCACCAGCGCCCGCACCAAAAATATGAGGCTCGTTCTCATCTGGTTTGCCACCTGGAAAAATGCAGGCTCCTCCTATGTGCCGCGCTGGGTCAAGGCAGATCGCAAGCGCTTCCCGCCCATGGTTCTGAACATCCGCCCGAACGCCGGAATGTCCTCCTATCTCGCCACCTACATGGAGCAACAGGGCACCGGCCCCCTCAGCCCGTTTGCCGCCGAGACCCTCAACGCCGATGCCCGCGCCTTTCGCGCCCTCATGCGCCACATCCGGCAAGTAGACCCCCAGCACACCGTCATCATGATGCAGGTGCAGAACGAGGCCGGCAGCCTCGGCGACAGCCGCGACCGTTCCCCGCTCGCGCAGGCCGCCTGGGCCGAACCCGTGCCCGCCACTCTGCTCAGCTACCTCGCGAAAAACACGGCGTCTCTCCTACCCGAAACCCGTGTGCTCTGGGCGCGCAACGGCTCCAAAACCAGCGGAACCTGGTCCCAGGTCTTTGGCGACAGCGAATGGGCCGGCGAGGCCTTCATGGCCTATCACATCGGCCGCTATATTGGCGACGTCGCCAAGGCCGGCAAGGCGGAGCTGGACATCCCCATGTACGCCAACGCCTGGCTCGGTCCTCAACCCGGTCAGGATCTGCCCGGTCAGTATCCCAGCGGCGGCCCCGTCGCCCGCGTCATCGACATCTATCGCGCCGCCGCCCCCTCCATCGACGTCATCGCCCCGGATATCTACGTCGAGGATTTCAAAGGCGTCTGCGCCCAGTATGCCCGGTCCGGCAACCCGCTGTTCATCCCCGAGGCCCGGGATCAGGTCGGCAATCTGTTCTGGGCGCTCGGCCGCCACGCCGCCTGGGGCTGGTCTCCCTTCGGCATCGAAGACCTCCCGCCCGAAGGTCAGGTCGCTCAGGCATACAAAGCCCTCGCCCCCCTGCTGCCCCAATTGGCCGAGTGGCAGGCCGCGGGCAAAGTGGCGGCCATCCTCAACGTCGATGGCGCACAGCCCCAGGCCGTCTCGTTGGGCGGCTACAAGATCACGCTCGCCAAAGGCCGAGGCTTCGGCGCGCCAGCCCCAACCGCCGCCGCCAATGAGCTCCCCGGCAACGTCACCTCCGCCTCCCGAGCCATGGGCAACGACATGCGGCCCTTCGCTCTTGTCGTCAACACCGCCCCCGACGAGTTCCTGCTGATCGGCGCCAATGGCGACCCCGCGTTCGTAGTCGATTCGCCCGGGCTCCCGCATGTCGCCATCGCGTCAAAAGACGAGGGCCGCTACGAAAAGGGCAAGTGGCTGCCGGGCCGCCGCATCAACGGAGACGAGCACTTTCAACCCGCGCTGCCAACCGCGAAGATTGGCGTGCTGAAGGTGCAACTGGTTCGCTTCGAGTAGCTCGGACAGACTGGATCCCAAGCTCGAAAAGGGGAGCGCGGCATAGACGCCCCAGACCAGGCGGAGGCCGGGTCTGGAGCGCCAGAAACTCTGGGGAGTGACGTGGGTCCCTTCCTACTCTGCCGGCTCGGCCAAGCGTACCGGGTACACGCAGATTTCGCCATTTGGACAGGATCCTCTCCAATCCACCACCTCAATGTCGCGTGCCCCAGCCGTTTGACTTCACTGTGAGCGCTGTGCGGAAGTAGAAGCCATGAAACTAGGCTTCTCCACCGCGGATCTGGCGCTTGCGCGGCGCCTGGAAGAGGCCGAGGCGGCCAACGCGTTTCACATCGGGCGGGCGTCGCCGGGCGGCAAGGTGGAGGTGGAACCGATCTGCGACGGGTGTGCTATGTTCGCCGGCGTCGGCTCCCCGCTCACTCACGCGATGGGTATCGGCATGGCCGGCGAGGTTTCCGATGAGGACTTCGACCGGCTGGAGGAGTTTTTTCGCGAGCGGGGCAGCCCGTCGATGATCGACCTCTGCCCGATGGCCGACGCGACCGTGCTACAACACGTCACCGAACGCGGGTACAAGGTGCTGGAGTTCAACAACCTGATGCTGCATCGTGTCGCACCCGCCGACACCGCATGGGTGTGCCCGGAAGAGGTGGAGATCACGCCCGTGGAAGAAGGCGAGCCGCGCGAGTGGTGCGAACTGCTGGTGAGGGGATTCAACCATGGCGCGGAGCCTTCCGCGGAGATGGTGGAGATGGTGATGAGCCTGCCTTCAGGCGGGCAGAGCTTTTTCGCGCACGTGATCGGCGATGCGGTCGGGACCGCCGGCATGTCGATGCACGGACGCGTGGCTCTGCTGTTTGCGGATTCGACACTGCCCGAGGCGCGCGGCCGCGGCGTG
Source organism: Paludibaculum sp. (assembly GCA_036504135.1). GTDB lineage: Bacteria > Acidobacteriota > Terriglobia > Bryobacterales > Bryobacteraceae > Paludibaculum. The sequence goes on along the minus strand of DASXVP010000014.1, from coordinate 197,865 downwards.
CAGCAGGCGTTGATCCGCGAGCGCCTGAAGATGGCCGCGCAGGGAGGGTGCGAATGGGCGATGGCCTGCGTGCTGCCCGGGAGCGGATCGCACCGCAACTACGAGCGCTGCGGCTTTGATCTGTTCTACATGCGGGTCAATCTGATTCTCGATCTCTAGGGCTCGAATTTCTGCAAGTAGTGCAGCAGCAGATCCGAGCTGGCAAACATCGCCTGGAAGACGCGGGACCGCGTTTTGTCGATGTCCACCTCGTCACCGTCGATGAACAGCATCGGCAGGCGGCGCGTGGCCTTGAAGCCGCGGAGCGCGGCGGCTGTCTCGCGAGAGTCGGAGCCGTGGTAATCGAGATCGAACAGGACAAGGTCCGGCGGGTTGTTCAGAATGCGGCGAGTGGCGCGGGCGCCGTCTTCGAATTCGACTGTGACCTCATAGCCGGCCTCGCGCAGTTCGGCGGCGCGGTCTTCAGCCTTGGCCTGGTTCCATTGGACTAAGTAGAGACGAATAGCCATCGGTGTCTACTCGATGGTAGCGTTACCGGCGCCGCTGCGACGAATAAATGGCGGCGGGCGGAGCTTTCTCGAACAAGGCTACGATCTGGTCGCGGCGCTTGAGCAGCGCCGTAATCTCCGCTCTTCTCAGGAACGGGTCCAACTCCTGGTGGAGTTCCTTCTCGTTCAGCCGCATCATGGCGGCCAGCAGATCGCGGTCGCAGCGGGTGAGGTTTTTCGGCGCCAGGAGCGTGGTCCGGGTGCGGAACGCGCGTGTATGGTCGATCATCCAGAGCTTCCAATCCTTCGTGATCAGCAGGTTTCCGAGGTTGCGGTCCGTGTTGAAGATGAGCTGATCGAAGACCCGCACGATGTACATCTGGTTGTTCCAGCGGTCGCCGTCCGGTGGTTCAATGCCCTTTTTCGCCCGCTGCGTCTCTTCCATCAGCACATCATCGACCCACCAGGTGACGGCGCCAGTCATGCCTTCCACGTTGCGCTCCACCGATGGAGGGATCATCTGCAAATCAAGCAACTTGTCCAGTCGGTATGCCGCGATATTGAACTTGTAGGTGTCCCGGAAGTTCATTTCCGTGCCGTTGGCGCCCTCGAAGCGGACCTTGGATTCGTCGATCGTTTGAATGTGCGCGTCGTGCGTGATGGCTCCGTTGACCAGCGTGGCCCGGCGGGTGCCGGTGATGCCGCCCTTGCCGGCGCGGATGTTCGTGATCCTGGCTGTTAACAGAAAATGCTCCTGTTCGGCCCGTGTCATGGTTTGGGCAGGCGATTGCGCGAACAGCAGACTGCTGCACAGCAGGATGGAAGCACCCAACGCGATTGGCATGGATGAAACTATACACGGTTGTCCGGTAGCGGGGAAGGGAAATGTTAGGGCAGCGGCAGGATGTCGAGGGCGATGCGCGCCTGAGCATTGGGCTCGATGCGGACCGGCGTGCCGGGTCCTTTGTAGTACGGGACCCAGGCGGGATCGGCCAGCATGGCCGGATCGCTGTCGCCGTCGCTGATGCCCATGCCGAACGCGTAGGCTAGGTAGTCGCCTGGGGGAATATTGGCCATGCGAAAAGCGCCCAGCCGGACCACGCCGCCGGACTGAACCAAGCTACTCCGCCGGACTATGCCGGCTTGTCCGACCATCAGCGTGGAGCCGGCCAGTTTGTCCATATCCGCGGGCACCAGTACCACGTAGATGTTCTCGGCTGGGCCGGAGTCGCCGTTGAACTCGGCCTCCAGGCGGCCGCCGTCATTGGCCAACAGGACGCTGATCTGGCGCGGGCCGCCGAATGTCCAATCGATCCAATGCCCCGGCTGCGGTTTGCCGCCTTCGGAGACGGACTTGAGATAAATGTTCGGCTGATTGCTGGTGACAAGGATCCGGTAGCGATCATGGCTCACCAGCGGGACGGTAAACGTGCCATCGTCCTCCACCAGAGCGGGGGACGCGGCGGCAGCCTTGGGCGTCGTGGGCAGCAGAATCACCTGAATAGCGCCGAGAGGAAGAGCGCCGCCCTGCAGCGTGGCCCGGCCTTGCACGGCGAACGGCGGCTCCAGTTGCAGTTGCAGGCCGGCGGCGTTGTTCTCGGTGAGCTCCAACTCGCGCGATGCAGTGCCGATGGTGGTGGCTCCGGCCGCGTAGGCCAGCAGTTGGTATTTGCCGGGCGCGACCTCCGGGAAGATGAACTCGCCAGTCTGCGCCGAATAGCGGGCGATGCGTTCCTCGCCGCCGCCGATTGCGGGACGCAGCAGCACCTGGCAACGGGAGGGCGCGCCCTGGCCCTCGGCATCGAGCACCCGGCCGGAGACGGTGAAGAATGGGACCAGCATGGGGCCGAAATCGAAGCCGCCCAACTCCACGCCCGTATCGACGGTGATGATCTGTGCTTTGGCCGCCTCGTAGACGCCGGGGTAGTAGGCCGGGGCGGCGTAGTGGGTGGGACCCGATGGATCGCGGAACGAGACCGTCATGGGGCCGCCAGGCTGGGCGCGGAGCACGTATTGACCGGCGGGCAGACGACTGATGCGGAACTCGCCCTGGGCGTTGGCGGACGCTGTGGAGACGGTGCGAAACTGCCAGCGGCCGTTCAGCCAGGCGCGCCGTTGGGCCTCCACGCCGGCTCGGGCGGCAGGCTGGCCGTTGGTGTCGGTGAGGCGCCCCGAGAGAATGGCGGAAGGGATCAGCAGGTACTGCAGCCCGGTTTGCTGGCAGGCATTGGTAAGCTCCAGCCGCGCGCCGGAGCGAGGGCGGCGCGCTGCCACGGGCGGCAGGAAGCCCACCTTGTGAACGCTGACGCCGTAGGTGGCCTGATCCAGCCCTTCCGCGCGAAAGCGGCCGTTGTCATCGGTGAAGTAGCCGAGCGCCAGTTGTGAGCCGGCGCCGGACTTGCGGAAAAGGACGCGGGCGCGGGCCACAGGGGCACCGTTGCCGTCCTGCCGGACCGTGCCCTCGGCGGTGCAGGGGCCGGTTTGAGCCAGGGCGCTGGCGGTCACAACGAGCAGGAGGAGGCGTCTCACTGCGCGCTCCTCTGCCTGGGCAGTTTGACCACAATGGTCTGCGTGGCGCCGGGTTCCAGCCTCACGCGGGTGGAGAGCGCCTCCAGGTCCTCCGGCGGCTCGGCCTGGACGTACGGGCCTGGTTCGAAGCCGAGCCCCACGTAGGCCAGATACTCGCCGGGACGGATATCGGTGATGGTGAATGTGCCGTCTGGCTGGAAGGTACCGGAGATGGTTGCGCGCGCGTCCCGCTGCGCCGGATCGGCGGGCCAGAGCGAGATCGCCGGCCGTCCGGCCAGCACATTGATGTCCGCGCTTTCGGCCCGGCCTTTTAGGGTCGCCGCGCCCGGCCGGAAAACCAGCTTCAGCGGTGGCAGGCCGCCCGCGGTCACGTTCAGTTCTTTGCCTGTGACGTCGTCCGCGCCCAGCAGAACCCGGGCCAGATAGGTGCCGGGCGCCGGGGTGCCGACGACGTTGAGGTAAGCCTTGCCGGTCCCATGGAAGCTCATGGAAAACTGCCCACTCGGGTCGGTTGCAGGTACGCGGGCACCGGACTGGAGGTCCGCCGCGGCCATGGAGATGCCAATACGGGTCCAATCGGACGCGATGTTTCCGGCGCCCTCCAGGACGGCATTTCCGGCGATCAGTTGCGTGGGCACTGGGCGCAAGACGATGCCCTCAACCGGACCGCTGCCCACCTGAATCTCGGCGCTCGACGACGTGTTTGTTCCGTTAATGACGAAGGCTGTGAGAATCCAGGCGCCGGAGCGGAGACCAGGCAGCGCAAACTCACCGTTGGTGAAGAGCGCGGGCGGGCCGCCCAGGTACATGCCTTGGCCCGCGCCGGAACGCCGGGCATTCACGGTGAAGCGCGGGAGCGGCTGGCCGTTCGAATCGAGTGCGTGGCCGCGAACCGAAAAGACAGGCTCCCGCCGCATGCGGATCTCGAGTCCGGTTTCGACCGTGCCTCGTTGCACCTCGATCACCTGAGCCTGAGAGTCGTCCGAGACTCCGGGGTAATAGGTGGTGACGTAGGCTGTGAGCGCGCCGCCGCCGGCGGGAAATACGATGTCGCGTGCATCTATTTCGTCGGCGGCGAGAACGTAGCGGCCCGGGTCAATCCCAGCCATATGGAAGAGGCCTCGATCATCGGTATTCGCGAAGCCGCCGCCGAACCCAAAGGTCCGCCGGCCCCGGATTGCGCTGGCGCGGAACAGCATCACGTTGGCGTTGGCCACCGGATCGCCATTGTCGTCCAAAACCCTGCCGGCCAGCACCGATTGGGGCGCCATGGTGAATTTCAGATCCGCTAGCTCCTGGCCGGGCTCGAGTTTGGGCAGGATGATGGAACCGGAAGGCAGCGTGGGCGAGAAGCCCTCTTTGCGAAGCCGCACGCGGTAGACGCCGGGCTCCAACTCCGGAATGCGGAACTGGCCGTTTGAATCCGAGTAGACTCCGATGGCCGCCGGGGTGGGCTGGCCGGGCTTGGGCTCGCGCACCGGCATTAGGCCAATCTCCACCTGGCGCATGGGCTCGCCGCTGGTTTCCTGGACCACCGTACCGGCGACAGTACACTTGCGTACATCGGCATCAGCCTGGGCAAGAATGACCGCCGGTATCAGGAATAGAAGATTTCGCATCGAAATGCCTGGACTGAATACGCGAACCACACTTCCACGGTTACCACAACTTGCGAAGCGTGGTCCGGTGGTGATAGTTTGCCCGCATGGAACCGGGACAATCGCACGCCGTGCCGTGACTGCCTGTAATTTGGCCGTCCGCGCGGGACGATTGGGGCGTAAGATCAATGGGGACGAGTGCCATGAATGACCAGCGGCGAGACGCGGGCGCAGGCTGCGACGATTCGCCGGAACCGCAGTTTTGATATCTTTGAAATCCTTCTGGAGACCTAACCGATATGATGCAACGCCGCGAATTTCTGACCACACTGGCTGCCGTCTCGACGGCAGTGGCCGCGCCGTCCTACGAACCGGTCCTGGCCGCCCAGGCCTATGTCTTCAGCCAGGCGTATGCACGGCTGAACCAGCGCATGGAAGATCGCATCTCCGAAGTCCTGGAGATTCTCTCCACCAGCGGATACAAGACGCTGGAACTGACCAACCAGTTCTTCACCACCGACAACGCCTCCAACACGGCGCAGGCTCTGATGCTGGGCCGGCTGAAGTGCCCGGTGGTGTACAACGGCGGCATCATGCACACGGCGGACGGCGCCAAGCAGACGATCCAGCAGACAGTGGAACTGGCTAAGCGCGTAAAGGCGGCGCATCCCATTACGGGGCTGAACTTCAACGCCAATCCGAAGCCGGACGGCGAGGCCAAGACGGACGCCGAGCTGGGCGTGCAGGCCGAGAATCTGAACAAGCTCGCCAAGGAACTGAAGAAGTTGAGTGTGCGACTGATGATCCATCAGCACGCGCCGGAGATGGCCAACAACGCCAAGGAATGGCGTCATGTGCTGGCCAATACCGATGCCAAGCTGGTGGACATCTGCCTGGACGTGCACTGGGTTTTGCGCGGCGGCCAGAACCCGATGACGCTGCTGAAAGAGTGCTCCTCGCGCCTGGCCAGCCTGCATCTGCGCAACTCGAAGAACGGCGTGTGGACGGAGGACCTGGGCGACGGCGATCTGGATTACCGCCCCGTAGCCGAGCACCTGAAGAGCATCGGCTACAAGGGCTATCTGGTGGTGGAACTGGCGTGGGACAAAGCCACCGAGCCGACGCGTTCGCTCGACGAGAACATGAAGCGCAGCCGCGAATACGTCGAGAAGGTCTTCGGCGTCAAGGCCTGATTCGCTAGCGCTTGTAGCGGACCAGGTAGAGTTTGTTGCCCGCGTCTTCGGTGAAGAGCAGGGAGCCATCCTTGCGCGCCAACACGCCGACGGGCCGGCCCCAAACCTCTTTCTCGGCCGGGTTGAGCATGAATCCGGTGAGGAAGTCCTCCTGCGGCCCGGACGGCTTGCCGTTCTTAAACGGGATGAAGACCAGCGAGTAGCCGGTGCGCTGCGCGCGGTTTGACGAGCCGCGCAGGGCGATGAAGGCGCCGTTGCGATAGTGGGCAGGGAACTGCTTCCCCGTGTAAAAGCGGACGTCCATGGCAGCCACGTGCGAAGGTGTCAGGATCACGTCAGGGACGATCGTCTTGGCCACGAGATCAGGCCGTTGGCCTTTGTTGCGCGGCTCCTCATTCGGTCCGATATAGGCATAGGGCCATCCATAGAAGGCGCCCTCCTTGACCTGGGTAAAGAAGTCCGGCACGAGGTCATCGCCCAGGCCGTCACGCTCCTGAACGGTGGCCCAGAGTTGGCCGTTCTCGGGGCTCAGCGCGAGTCCGACGGGGTTGCGAATGCCGCCGGCCACCACCTCGCGGCCGGAGCCGTCGGGGTTGTAGCGCAGGACCGCTGCGCGGTATTCCGGATCGCCGGGCGCGATGTTGGAGCGGGAGCCAATGCCGAGATAGAGCTTGTCGCCCTTGGCGTTGAAGAGAATGACGCGGGTCCAATGGCCCTGGTCCTCACCCTTGAGCGGAATGATCTCCTCGGCGGGGCCGACGGTCCGTTTGGCGGAATCGTAGGGATAGCGCTTCACCGAGGTGGCCTCGGCGATATAGAGGTAGTTCTTCCAGAACGCCAGGCCGAAGGGACGATCGAGCCCGGAGACGAGGGCGGACTTCTCATCGTCGCTGATGCGCCCGTCGTGATTGGCATCGGAGAGGACGAAGACAGTGCCGTTCTTGACGCTATCGGAGAGCAGGATCTCGCCGGAAGGTCCTTCGAGCAGGTAACGCGGCTTGGCGAAGCCGGAGGCGAACTCGGAGGCAGTGAAGCCGGCGGGGACCTTGAGGGCGACGCCGCTGGGCTGGGGGATGACCTTGGGGGCATTGGCCGCCGAGGGCGTATGGTAGGGCTGGGGCAGCTTGGGCGGATCAGCGGCGATGGCGGACAGAGAAGCGGCGCCCAGAGCCACCCCGAGTCCCAGAGTCAGGTGGAATTGCATCCTTGTCATTCTATCCAGGAATGGAGCGGTGCCGTGCGAGGAAGTGCGGCGAATTTTCGCAAAGTCTTGACGGGGCTGTGATTGAGTCGCTACTATCAGAGTGCGGGGTGGAGCAGCCTGGTAGCTCGTTGGGCTCATAACCCAAAGGTCGTAGGTTCAAATCCTACCCCCGCAACCAACCAAGTCAATAAGTTGCGGTCATACTGAGCGCGGCGGCTCTACGCCAACAACGGGGGCAGACCCCAGGCTCTACGCCAACAACGGGGGCAGACCCCAATTCCGGACCTTCCTAAGAACATAGCACCTGCACGCGTTGCCGGTAGTTTTCGAAGTTGCGGAACCCGTACGCCTGCTTGCCCTACCCACCTGGATCGGGAGGGGTGCGCTATTGGGGAGTATCAGGGACTGTCTGAACGCGATGTGGAATGGATGAGGAAACGGGGCGGGAAGCCGTGAGCCGCCCGCCCCTCGAAGGGGCAGCCTACCGGCCGAGAATCATTTCCGCCGCACCACCAGAACGGCGACGCGGACTTCAGACCGGACGATCTTCTGGAGTTCAGCCCCGCGCATGGCAAGCCCCGTCACGTTGAACGGCGGGTCGAGTGTGGCAGCGATCGGAGCGGTCTTCTGCCCCCACGTCATAACCTGTTCGAGGCTCTTGCCGGTGTGGACGGTGTAGGCGTCGTATTCGTTCCCCGATCCCCCCGGCAGCGTGAACGTATTCATGCCCCACCCGGTCATGCTTCCGGCCTTCACCTGTGCCAAACGAAGGCGTTCGTAGTCACGTTCCAGTTGAACGTAGTCACCCATTCGGCCCTGAGTGACCTTCTTGAAGTCGAACCTTAACAGATCTCCTTCTTCCAGAGCGGAGGTCGTTCCGACCATTCGGCGGGAGAGGGTCTGGCCGAGTCGCTTGCTGAGAGGCCGCCCCTCGGCGACGAACTCCGAGTAGGTCTTTCCAAAAAGCTGCTTCGCGACTTTGTTCTGCAACTCCGTCATTGGTTTCGGGTAGCCTTGGCGGATCATGGTAAGGAAGAAGTTGGCCTCCGGTTCGATCACGCCACCGTAGATGACGCGGGTCACCGAGATTGCGGTCAACGACGGTTCCTCCTTGATCAGCGCCTCGGCGAACCGGCGATATTTGTCCTTCATCCAAGCTTCGTATGCGGCCCGGTTTTCGTCAGCGACGTGATAGCTGGTGGTTGAATAGAAGGCAGGCGGAGCCGGATTACTCTGCTGCGCCGACAAGGTCAGTGTGATAGCCGCAGTGGCGGCTAGAGTCGTAAGTACTAGTCGGTTCATTCGTCTCCTTTGGTTCAGCCTTCGAGGGTTGCGCAAAGTACGGCGATCCCGTTTGGCGAGTCGGTCTAGTATAGCGGAACAACCTTGAACGTCAATGGAAAAGTGCCTCCTTTTCTCCAATACCTACCTAAAGATATGGATTGGTGACAGCGGCGTGTACCCTCTGCGCCGGTGAACGGCGTCATTAGAGGTTAGACCGACGGTGGAGGGCTCGAGGCCGGCAGCGGGATGCCGGTGAGAGGGGACGCGGGCCTGGAGGTGGGCTTTTTCTTTACGCCGATGTACGGTACACTCCAGCCGTGGATTCTCATTCTGAGGAGGGGGCGTATAGCCGCCTGACTACTCGTATGGAAGAGCAGCGATCCGAACCGAGAATGCTGTGTGCGGATCTGGTTGAACTCCACTGGGAGGATCAATCAGGCCGCCGTCACCAGTGCACGGCCAATCTGGAGGATATCTCCGTGTCCGGAGTCTGCCTCCAGGTGGACGTGGAGATCCCGGTGTATTCAACGGTGCGGATCACCTACCCGTCGGGGGAATATAGGGGCGTCGTGCGGTACTGCCAGTTTAAGGAGATCGGTCACTTCGTCGGTGTGCAATTCGAACCTGGCTGCAAATGGTCCAGGACGGACTTCGAGCCTATGCATCTGCTGGACCCGAAGGAACTGGTTCAGCGAGGTCCGGTGAGCGGAGAGAGCGGGTCTGGTAGCTAGCGCAAGGACATAGCCACCGCGATGGAGGGCGGCGGCCCGCCTGCACCTGGCCCTAGTACCGCGACGCCACCTTCTTCGCCGCATCCACCAACTTGTCCGCCATGACGGTGCTGTCTGACCCCTCGCCGTACACTGAAATCCCGCCCATCCCGTTTCCCTTCATGAACATGATTGAGTAGCCTGAGTTCCGCTTCTTGATGTGGGCTCGATCTCCAATTCCGGCGACATGCTTCGCAGAGCCCTTCGCCGAGGAGGCTTCAAAGGCTTGCTGAAAGACCGCCCGGTCAGACATCATCACGGGTTGCTGGATCTCCAGTGTCAATCGCCCATGCGAGTAGGTGCAGCCGCCATCCTCGATAGCCCTCTCCAGTTTCACCCCGGCGCCAATCAACTCAGCCGCTTCCTCGGCTGCCAGAAACTAACACGTCTTGCTCGGCTTGAATTGGGCCTGCAAGGTAAAACAGGCCAGAACGGCGACGATCATCGTTCGAGTCATTCAACGGAAATTCGCACAGATTCGACATCGAGGCTACCGACGCACCTTCTACGGTCACGATATTCCCCACGGACAGTTGCGGCGAGAGTCCACCGGCTGCGTCCCTGCGCTGCACGTCCACCGTTTAACTCACCAGTCAATAACCCCGCGCCGCGTCAAGCAACGCTCATCCCTCGTCCGACACCCTGTTGGTCCGCGGCCACCCATCACTCTGACCGCACATCGAGACGGTCCGGCCAGACTGCCTGATCTCGATCTTCGGTCCGCACGACAACGCAGTGTGCCCCGCCGTGACCGGCATGCCCCGTCTGGAGACCGACGACATCCACCGCGTTACGCCGGGTTCTGTCCCACTATCGAGGCGCACCACCGGCAGTTGCTGGATTTCCTGCAGGACCGGCATCTACCAGATCATCTGCTCATCCACTGCTGGGCCGGGAGTTCGAGGAGCATGGCGGCCGGTGAGGTGAAGGGTTTGGAAGGGACGATGGTGGAGGCGGTGGCGGAGATGAAAGAGCCGAGGGGCAACGCCGCAACGGACTTGATCATGATGCGAGTGGGTGCCGAACCGTTGCACCATCCGGGAACGTTACGGAATGCACTGCAGAAATGAAGAGGGATACTTTGCCGTAGCCCGCATCTCACCAAAATTCCTATGGAGCCAGCGGAGGGGATCGAACCCACGACCCTCTGATTACAAATCAGATGCTCTACCATCTGAGCTACGCTGGCTCACCCGATCCCCTCTATTATACCGACTCCTCTCAATCCGTCACAGCCCGCCCATCCGGTAACTTGCTGTCAGCGCGTCCCCCGCCTGCGGAATCGACACAGCCAGGAACGTCACCCCGTTGCCGCTCAACGAATAGTCTGTCCCCGCCTTCTGCAGGATCCCGTTTCGGAATAGATGCAGACTCCCCGCCGGCGATGGCGCCTGCCCCAGCGTAAACACGCTATTGACGCCGTTGATCACCCCCGCCGGCGTCTCCATGTCGATAAAACCAATTGCGGTCCCTCCACCGCTCCCGCACGCCCCCGTACTCCCGTCCACCCGCACGCAATCCGTCGCAAGGCCGCCCACGCCCACCAGCCGCCCTAGATTGTTGATCAGCGCAATCCGGTTGATGGCGAACGCCGGGCCCTTCTGCGGCCGATCATTCAGCGCCTCCGCCAGGCCTACCACATCGCCCAGCAGCACCGTGCCCGTCGAGCCGCCCCCGCCGCCCACCGTCGTGCCACCGCCGGGCACCGCGGCAACCCGGATGTCCTTCAACCCCACTGGCGCCGCCGAGGGCGGTACGGCCCACGTCTCGCTGAACTGCGTCCGCCCATCCACCGTAAACCGCACCGCATAGTACGCCCCCGCCGAGGCGTTCGTCGTCGGCACCAATTGCAGACGCAGCACACCATCCGTCACCTGAACGGTCAGCACGTTGGCCGGGATGCTGGTCGTATCCGACGCCACAAACGAGCGCCACGTGATCGTCACTGCTCCCGAGAACGGCACGCCGTCGGCGCGGTAGAGCACATCCTGAATCTGCGTCAGCGGCGGCGCCGCCAAGGCCGGCCTGGCAAGCCATGCCAAGGAAATCATGAAAAAATAGAGAATCTGGCGAAGCTGGAACATTTGGTTACTGAAAACCTCCCGCCAGTACAATAGGCACAGAGATTTCAGAAACCGGCGCCGCGCCAATCGCTCGCGTTTCGCAAGTAACTGATTTCAGTCCACTTGCTTCCCGGAAAATTTCTGAAAATTGTTGTGAACGGCCTAAACGAGCTGTCCGCTTTTCTCGATCCGCTCAGCATTCAGGTACGGCCGTAGCGCCTCCGGCAGCACCACGCTCCCGTCGGCCTGCTGGTAGTTTTCGACAATCGCCACCCACGTCCGGCCCACCGCCAGCCCGCTTCCGTTCAGCGTGTGCGCGAACTCGCTCTTGCCCTTTGCCATCTTGCAGCGGATGCCCGCCCGCCGCGCCTGGAAGCTCTCAACGTTCGAGCACGACGAGATCTCGCGGTACGCATCCTGACCCGGCATCCACACTTCCAGGTCATACGTCTTTGCCGACGAAAACCCCATGTCCCCCGTGCACAACGCCATGCGCCGGTACGGCAAACCGAGCTTTTCCAGCACCTGCTCCGCGCTCCGCGTCAGATTTTCAAGCTCGGCATAGCTCTGGTCCGGCCTGGCAAAATTCACCAGCTCCACCTTCTGGAACTGATGCTGCCGGATGATGCCGCGCACGTCGCGCCCGTGGCTGCCCGCCTCGCTGCGGAAACACGGCGTGAACGCGCAGTACCGGATCGGCAGCGAATCGCCATCCAGCGTCTCGTCCCGGTAGATATTGGTGACCGGTACTTCCGCCGTCGGGATCAGCCAGAAGTCAGACCGCTCCAACTTGAAGAGATCGTCTGCAAACTTCGGCAGTTGCCCGGTCCCAAACAAGCTCGCCGAGTTCACCATGAAAGGCGGCAACACCTCGGTGTAGCCGTGCTCGCGCGTGTGCAGATCCAGCATGAAATTGATCAGCGCCCGCTCAAGCTTCGCGCCCGCGCCAAAGTATATGGCAAACCGCGCACCCGTGATCTTGGCCGCCCGCTCGAAATCCAGTATTCCCAGATCCACGCCCAGGTCCCAATGCGCCTTCACCGGAAAATCAAACGCCCGCGGCGTGCCCCACTCGCTCACTTCCACGTTGTCGTCGCCGCTCTTGCCCACCGGCACACCCTCGCCCGGCAGGTTCGGAATGCTCGCCAACTGCAGGCGAAACTCCTCGTCGATCCCCTTTACCACCTCGTCGAGCTCGGCCACGCGGTCGCCCATCGCCCGCACTTTCGCCTGCAACTCCGCCGTGTCCTGACCTGCCTTTTTCAGCTTGCCGATTTCCATGCTCTCGGCGTTGCGCTGCGCCTTCAACTGCTCCGCTTCCGTCAGCGCGGCCCGCCGCCGCGTGTCGATCTCCCGGAACTGCTCCACGTCTAGCGCGTACCCGCGCTGCGCCAATCGCTCCGCGACGCTCTCCAGATTGGCTCGAAATGTACCTAGGTCATGCATACAAACTCCAATTGTACCCCTCCCTTCATCGGTTAAACTTGTCAGAGGAGGCAAGTTGGATGGCAACCGCGAACAGTCCCGCCGTATCCTCGCCGGAACTCATAGCCCGCTATTGCGGTCTCGACCGCGAAACCATGCAGCGCGCCTTCCGCCTGATGCACACCGCCCGCCGTCTCGATGACCGCGAAGTGATGCTCAAACGGCAAAACCGCATCTACTTTCAGATCTCCGGCGCCGGACACGAGGCCATCCAGTGCGCCGCCGGGCTCGCTCTTCGCCCCGGCCACGATTGGTTCCATCTCTACTATCGCGATCGCGCGCTCGCCCTCACCCTTGGCGTCACGCCGGAAATGATGCTTCTCCAGAGCGTCGGCGCCGCCGCCGATCCCGCCTCCGGCGGCCGCCAGATGCCCTCCCATTGGAGCGCGCCCGATCTTCACATCTTCACCGGATCATCACCCACCGGCACCCAGTTCGTACACTCTATCGGTTGCGCAGAGGCTGGCCGCTACCTTAACCCCGGCTCCGATGAACTCACCCTGGTCACCACCGGCGAGGGCGCCACTAGTGAAGGCGAGTTCTGGGAATCGCTCAACGCCGCCTGCCTCAATCGCCTGCCCGTTATCTACCTCGTTGAGGATAACGGCTACGCCATCTCCACCCCTGTGGAACGCCAGACGCCCGGCGGCAGCATCTCCGGTCTCCTCTCCGGCTTCCCCGGCCTGCTCATCCTACAATGCGACGGCAACGACTTTCTCGATTCCTACCGCGCTGTCACCCAGGCCGCCGAATACGTCCGCTCCCGCCAGGGCCCCGCCTTCGTCCACGCCCACTGCACGCGCCCCTACTCCCACTCGCTTTCCGATGACGAGCGCCTCTACAAAACCCAGGCCGAGCGCGACGCCGAATCTGAGCGCGATCCCATCATCGTCTTCCCCCGCTACCTCATTCGCGAGGGCCTTCTCGAAGAGCAGACGTATAAGCGCATCTGCCACGAGGTGGATGTCGAGCTGGCCGAGATCACGGATCGTGTCCTCAAGGCCGCGCCGCCCGCCAAGTCGACCGCTACCGATTTCCTGTACTCGCCCGTCATCGACCCCTGCTCGTCCGAATTCGACGCCGAGCCCCACCTCACCGGCGCGCCCCGAACCATGATCGACGAGATCAACCGCACACTCGCCGAGGAGATGCGGGCCAACCCAAACATTGTCGTCTTTGGTGAGGACGTGGCCGATTGCAGTCGCGAGGAAAATCTCCGCGAAGTGAAGGGCAAAGGCGGCGTCTTCAAGGCCACCCACGGCCTGCAGAGCCAGTTCGGCTCCCGCCGCGTCTTCAATACCCCCATCGCCGAGGCCGCCATCGTCGGACGCGCCATCGGCATGGCCTCGCGCGGCATGAAGCCCGTTTGCGAGATTCAGTTCTTCGATTACATCTGGCCCGCCATGATGCAGATCCGCGATGAGATGGCCAACATCCGCTGGCGCTCGCACAACGGCTGGTCCTGCCCTGTGGTCATCCGCGCCGCCATCGGCGGTTACCTCAACGGCGGCGCCATCTACCACAGCCAGTGCGGCGAGGTGGCCTTCACCCACATCCCCGGCCTGCGGGTTGTCATGCCCTCCAGCGCCATCGACGCCTGCGGCCTGCTTCGCACCGCCATCCGCTGTGACGACCCCGTCCTCTTCCTCGAACACAAGCGCCTCTATCGCGAGCCTTACAATCGCTCTCCCCACCCCGGCCCCGATTTCACCATCCCCTTCGGCAAGGCGCGCATCGTCAAGCCCGGCCACCACCTGACGATCCTCACCTACGGCATGACCGTGCAGAAATCGCTGCTCGCGTCCACATTTCTGGAGCAGTCCCACCCCGGTAAGTCCATCGAGGTGATCGATCTCCGCTCCCTCGCCCCCTACGATTGGGCGGCCATCAGCCACTCCGTCCAAAAGACTAGCCGCGTCCTCATCGTCCACGAGGACACCCTCAGCTTTGGCTACGGCGCCGAAATCGCCGCCCGCATCGCCGGAGAGCTGTTCGATCATCTCGACGCCCCCATCGGCCGCGTGGCTGCCCTGGACACCTGGGTCGGCTATCACCCCGATCTTGAAGACGAAATCCTGCCGCAAACGGAAGACATCCAGCGCGAAGCCGAGCGCCTGCTGGCTTACTGATCCCCATGCGCCAGGTCCTCGCGCTGTTACTGATCTGCACCGCATTCGCCCAGGCGAGCGTCTTTCGCCGCGCCTTTCGCCGCACCTCCGGCCAGGCCCTTCGCCACCGCCTCTTCACCAGTCCGCTCATCACCAATCCCGGCGGTGTCGATCTCGAATTCGGCTCCATCTTCGACCCCCAGGGCGGCTTCACCCTCCCCACCACCCTGAAGTACACGCCGGCCACCTGGCAAACCGAGTTCAGCGTGGGCGTCGATACCGTCGCCAGCATGTTCGACGACGACGGAAACCGCACCACTCATTTCAGCGATCACGTCAATTTCGCGGCCACCACGGCATTTCGTGTGACCGACAACTTCAGTTGGGCCGTCGCGCCCACCATGGCCGTATTCCTGCGCGGCGACGAAGGTCTCCGTCTGGGCGGCGCACTGCTGGCCCGCTACGATCACGGCACCAACACGTTTAGCAGCGCCACCACGTGGTCCGGCGCCACCGTCAACTCACCCACCAATCCCGCCGGTATTTTCGACCTCACCACCGGCTACGCCTGCAAGTTCGGCCGCCTGACCCCCTACGCCAACGTCCAACTCGAACGTGCCAGCGGAGTAGCCACCCAGTATTCGATCTTCGAGGGCGTCGAATGGCAACTCAACCCCCGCTTTTCCATCGATTTGGGAGGCCAGCACTACGCCCTCAACACCCCCCAGCCCGACCACCACTTCTCCATCGGCCTGACCTACTCCCTCCATTAATTCGGGGACAATTCGGGGACGGTCTACTCAATCCCCAATTGTATTGCCTAGACACCCCCGCCCTCACCGCCGCCGGTACTCAAACGGCGCCCGCAACTAATTCGGGGACTCAATCCCCAATTGTTTTGCATAGGCACCCCCCACCCTCATCGCCGCCGGTACTCAAATGGCGCCCGTACCTCTTTCCCGTTCACCGTCTTGATCAGCGTCACCGTCAGCCGGTCCTCCGCCGTCCGTTCATACACCAGCCGCGTCCCCGTCCGCTCCTCTACGAACTCCGCCCGCCGCCTCACCAGGTCCTTCAACACAAACAGCAATGGAGCCTCCTTCTCCTCCCTCGCCACCTGCCCCCTGCCGAAATGCCGCAGCAGCAGCACAACGTTCTCTGCCCGCTGCTCCACCAGACCGATTTCGGTCTGCCTCGTCTTCCCGCCACTCACCACCCGCGCCATCCCAACCATCCCGTCCCCCTCCGGCTCCATCCAAGTCTCTTCAATCACACTCCCGCCCTGCGTCCCGCGCCATGCCCCGCACATGAACCGCAGGTCGCCAATCCCCGCCCATGCCTCTGTCAACGCAACCGTCAACGCCAACGCCAATCCCGCAAGTGCCTTGTTCATCGAGTCTCCCCTACTGTCGTACCAAGCCCCGAAGGTGAGTTTACAAACAATTCCAAAGTTGGCAAAGTTTGCAATATAATACTGCGAGTGTCAGTTCCAGGAGGTCCACGTCTGATGATGACTCGTTCCCTGCTGGGCGCCGCGTTCCTGGCGGTCCTGTCCCACTCCTCGGCGTTCGCCCAGGAGACGCGCTCCATGATGTTCGGACGCGTTCTTGATCCCCAAGGCAGCGCCGTGGTTGGCGCCACCGTCACAGTGCGCAATGCCGATACCGGTGTTTCGCTCAATTTCAAGACCAACGATACCGGCTACTACGAAGCCAACCTACTCCTTCCCGGCAACTACGAACTCACCGCCGAGCACGCCGGCTTTAAGAAGCACATCCGCAAAGGCATCAATCTCCCGGTATCGTCCCGGCTCGAGATCGCGCTCCCCCTCGAAATCGGCGGGATCAGTGAGACCGTCTCCGTCACTGCCGAAGCCCCGCTCCTCGAAACCAATGCCGTCAGCTCCGGCCGCGTCCTCGATAACAAGACCGTCATGGAACTACCAGTAATGGGCAACAGCGCGATGCTGCTCGTCAAACTGACGCCCGGCATTCAGACCGGCGGCGTCAACAACTACCTCGCCCTCCACTCCAACGCCGGCGGTTCCGATTACTCGGTCGGCGGCAACATCGGCGGCAACTCATGGTCCATGGACGGCTCCCCCAACCAGGGCCCCGGCCGCCGCGCCGCCTATCTGCCCTATACCGACGCCGTCAGTGAGTTCAAGGTGGAGACCAACAATTTCGACGCCTCCATCGGCCAGACCTCTGGCGCGGCCATCCAGATGATCTCCAAGTCCGGCTCCAACGAATTCCACGGCACGGCTACCTGGCAGCACTGGCAGCAGCGCTGGCAGGGCTCGCCCTTCTTTACCAAGAAGGCATACTACAGCCGCATCGCCGCCGCCGACGCCGCCGGCAACACCACACTCGCCAATCAGTTGCGCAACACTGACAAACAGCCCACCGGCCGCTCCAACAACTGGGGCGCCTCCGGAGGCGGTCCCGTCATCATCCCCAAAATTTACAACGGCAAGAACAAGCTCTTCTGGTTCTTCACCTATAACGGATTCAAGGACATCAAGGTCGAGGATTCCACACAGTTCAATCGCACCGTTCCCACCCTAGGTGCCCGCGAGGGAAATTTCGCGGACATGCTGACTCTGCCCAACGGTGCCCGCAATCAGGTCTACGACCCAGCCTCTACGGTTCCCGATCCCGCCCGCCCCACCCACTTCATCCGCACCCCGTTCGCCGGTAACGTGATCCCCAAGAGCCGCTTCGTCAACCCGGCCTACAACAAAATCCGGGACTTCTACCCCCTGCCCAACAACACGATCGCCGGCCAGGACCCCAACAACAACTACCTTGCCTCCATGACCCCCTACAACTGGGACTACAAGGCCTACTCCAATCGCGTTGACTACCAGATCAATGACAAGTTCCGTATGTACGGCCGCTGGTCATTCAACAACTTCGGACCGGAGGACCGCGGCGATTGGACCTATGAATCCGCGCGCGGCCTCAACCTCGGCGGCCTCGTCCGCAATAACAAGGGCGGCAACGTCGATCTCGTCTACACCCAGAGCGGCAGCACCATCTGGGACTTCAACGTCGCCATCAATCAATTCCGCGAAGGCAACATCCAGCCCAAGGCGCTCGAATACAAACCCAGCGACCTTGGCCTGCCCGCTTACATGGACGCCAAAGCTGCTGGCCAGACAATCCTGCCCCAGATGAATGTGAACGGCTACTCCACCATGGGCCCCGGCGGCATCACCAACTGGACCCGCACCCGCAGCCAGACCTTTAAAGCCGAGGTCAGCCATGTCCGCGGCAACCACACCATTCGGGCTGCCTTCGATACCCGCGGCATGTTCCGCACCGGCGGCGGCGGCGGCAATACCAGTGGCAACTTCGCCTTCGCTAATAGCTATACCAAGAAGTACGACGACGACTTGGCTCCGTCCCAGAACCTCGGCCTGGCATGGGCTGCTTTTGTCCTCGGTACGCCCAACAGCATCAGCGTCGCCACCAACGACAACTACGCGATGTACACCCCCTACTACGCCGGTTTCGTTCAGGACAACTGGCGCCTCACCCCCAAACTGACCCTCAACTTCGGTCTGCGCACCGAATGGGAAGGCGGCGCCACCGAACGTTACAACCGCATGATCGCCGGCTTCGATCCAACCCTCACGCTGCCCATCACCGCCGGCGCTCAGGCCGCCTACGCCGCCAACCCCATCCCCGAATTGGCCGCCGCCAACTTCAAAGTCCTTGGCGGCACCAACTACGTCAACGCCAATGGACAGCCACGCAACTGGTTCCAGAATGAGCTGCTGTGGCTCCCCCGTATCGGCGCCGCCTACCAGTGGAACGACAAGACCGTCATCCGAGTCGGCTACGGCATCTTCTACGACACGCTAAACGTCATGAACTTTGGCCCGGATCAGTCGGGCTTCAGCCGCGGCACCGGCACCAATATCACCAACGATTTCGGCGCCACCTGGAATTTCCCCGCCAATGCCAACCCCGGCAATGGCAACAGCCCGCTCAACGATCCCTTCCCCATTCGCGCCGATGGCACCCGCTTCGACGTCCCCACCGGCGCCGCCCTCGGCTCCATGGCCAAGGCCGGCCGCGGTTACGACTATACTTCCTTCGATCAGCCCCACGCCCGCCAGCAGCGCTGGCGCGCCGGGTTCCAGCGCCAGGTCGGCAGGAGCATCGTCGTCGATGCCGCTTACGCCGGTTCTTACTCCGACAACATCTCCATCCAACGACGTGAAACTACTCTGCCCCAGCAGTATTGGGCCACTGGCACTGTGCGCAACGACGCGCTGGCCAACAATCTGAACTCCAACGTCACCAACCCCTTCCAGCTCAAGAACTTCGCCGGCCTGGCAACCACCAACCCGGTGATCTATCAAGATATGAGCACCCAGGGCTTCTACAATTCCACCACCATTCGCAAACACCAGTTGCTGCGGCCCATGCCCCATGTCAGTTCCGGTAACGGACTGCGCCGCAACAGCACCCCCGACTCCTACACCAAAACCCACGAGTTCCAACTCAATGTCGAAAAGCGCTTCTCCCAGGGCTTCAACCTCAACTTCGGCTACACCGCCATGAAGCTCCGCGAAGCCGATTTTTACTACAACGAGTGGGATGCCAAGCCCACCGAGCGCGCCTCCAACGATGGCCGCCCCTATCGCATCGTGGGCAGTGGCATCTGGGAGATGCCCGTCGGCAAAGGCAAACGCTTCCTCGGCGGCGCCAACAAGGGTGTGGACCTCCTGCTCGGTGGTTGGCAGTTCGCCGCGACATATGAGCTCCAACCCGGCCCCCTGCTCGACTTCGGCTCCAACGTCTTCTACTACGGCTCTGATTTGAACAACATCAAAAACGTCAACCGTACCTTCGACACGTGGTTCAACACGGCGGATTTCGAACGTGCCGCCGCCAAAGGCCCCAACTCCTTCCACAGCCGCGTCTTCCCCACCCGCATCGACGGCCTCCGCCGTGACTGGACTAACCAGTGGAACGCCAACGCCGTCAAGAATATGCGCTTCGGCCCGGATGACCGGCTCAACCTGCAACTCCGCCTGAACGTCCTCAACGTCCAGAACCGGTCGCAGATGGATTCGCCGTCCACCGACCCCTACAACACCAACTTCGGCCGCGTGCTGTCCCAAACGGCCGCCACCAATCGTTGGTTGGAAATTCAGGCCCGCTTCACCTTCTAGCACCGATCGGGTCCCAATTACCGCGAGCAGCCCGGAACCATCCGGGCGGCTCGCGCGTACTATGTTGCAGAGGAAAGTGAGATTCACTGTGCTCTACATCCCTGCTGACATCCGGAAATGGCTCGAAAAGCGCCGCCGCTTCGAAGAGGAGTGGGCCTTTCACTGCGAGCGGGCCGCCGTCGAGCTGGAATCGTTGGGTCTCAACCGTCAGGAAGCCGTTGCCATGGCCGCCGCCCGCATGGGCAGCCACTCCCGCTACCGCCGCAACGCTCTGCACGAGGCGGGCTGTGACCTCGGCGGCCTGCTGCACCTCCTGCTGCCCCAGCGCAGCCTCCACAACGCCTGCATGCTGCCCCTGGCCCTGGCGGCGTCGCTCGGCCTGCTCTACTTCGTCAACCCCGGCCGCCAGCAGGTCTGGCAGACCGTCGCTGGCACCAACTTTGCCGCCGAGGTGGATCCCTCCCGCACCCACGGTTGTACGCCGCGCACCCCCCCCGCCGACATCTCGCTCGTCTGGCGCACTGCCGATCCCTGCGTCGAGCGCGCCCCCTGGGTCCAGCCCGCCGCCATCCCGGCCGCCTTCGGTAAGGCTGCTTCCTGGATCATCGTGCTCGTCGGCGGCTGGCCGCTCCTTCGCTTCTGGTGGAGTAACCGCGTCACCTGGCGTCTCATGCTCTACGGGGTTTCCACTTTGCTCCTGCTGGCCGGCATCGCCACCACGCTCTTCGTCACCGCCATGCAGTACCATTCACTGGTCGCCTACCCGCACTGGGGCCTGCGCGTGGCCGCCTACGTCTCCTACACTTTGGCCCACACGCTAGCCGTTGCCTACATGTATCGCCGCTGGCGGCTGGATGTGAACAGCCGCTGCCCCTCCTGCCTGGAGTCGCTCCGCATGCCCATGGAGCGCGGCCATCTCGATAGCCTGCTGATTGACCCGCCCGAAACGGAGTCCGTCTGCCTCCAGGGCCACGGCACGCTCACCGAGACCCGCTGGCATCGCGAGTTTCAGGACTCCCGCTCGTTCTGGGACGACCTCGCCGGAACCTCCGCCCGCTAGCGGATCTTCCACTTATTGGCGAGCATCGCGATCTTATCGTCCATCGACGGAGGAGCTTTCGGCGCCACCGCCTGCGGTCGTGGCCCGCGCTGCGGCGCTGGCCCCATCAGTGCCTTCATCGAGAGCGCAATCCGTTTTGTCTTCGTATCGACGCTCAGCACCTTCACCTTGACGATCTGCCCGGCCTTCACTACCTCCGCCGGCTCCGTCACAAACTTGTTCGAGAGCTCGCTCACATGCACCAGCCCATCCTGATGCACCCCAACATCCACAAACGCGCCAAACTTCGTCACGTTCGTCACCACGCCTTCCAGCACCATGCCCGGCTGCACGTCTGCGATCTCTTTCACATCGTCCTTGAAACTCGGCGCCACGAATTTGTCACGCGGATCGCGACCCGGCTTCTTCAGTTCTTCGAGAATGTCGTTCAGCGTGTAGACGCCCGCCGTTAACTCGCTCTTATTCACCTGCTCCAGCAGTTTCGGATCCTGGATCAGCGCGGCCGTCTCCACGCCCAGCGTCTTCGCAATCTGCTCCACCACGGCATACGATTCCGGATGCACGCCTGTCATGTCCAGCGGGTTGTCCCCGCCGCGAATCCGCAAAAATCCAGCCGCCTGCTCGAACGTCTTCGGTCCGATCCCCGGCACTGCGTTCAACTGCACCCGCGAGCGGAAACGCCCGTGTTCATTACGGAATTCGACGATCTTCAAAGCCGTCCGCTCGCTGATCCCCGCCACGTACCGCAGCAGCGCCCACGACGCCGTATTCAACTCCACGCCCACGCGGTTCACGCAGCTTTCAATCGTCGTCTCCAAAGATTGCTGCAACTGCCGCTGATCCACGTCGTGCTGGTACTGCCCCACGCCAATCGACTTCGGATCGATCTTTACCAGTTCCGCCAACGGATCCTGCAACCGCCGCGCAATCGAGATGGCGCCGCGCACCGTCAGATCCAGATCCGGGAACTCCTGCCGTGCGATATCAGACGCGCTGTAGATGGAAGCGCCAGATTCGTTCACTGTGACGCTAAACACCCCTTCAAAGCCCGATTCGCGCAGAAAATCGCGCACAAATGCATCCGTTTCGCGCGATGCCGTGCCGTTTCCAATGGCGATGGCTTTGACCTGGAACTTCTCCATCAGCCCCTTCAGGATCTTCGCCGAACCGATGTGGTCGTTCTTTGGCTGATGCGGATAGATGACGCTGTGCTCCAGGAATTTGCCCGTCTCATCCACCACCGCGATCTTGCACCCCGTGCGAATCCCCGGGTCGAGCCCCAGCACGGCTAACTGCCCCGCCGGCGGCGCCAACAGCACGTTTTGCAGATTCTCGCGGAACACGCTAATGGCCTCGGTATCGGAGCGCTTCTTCAACTCCAGCCGGATCTCCGTCTGAATCGAAGAATTCAGCAGCCGCGAGTAGCTGTCCTCAATCGCTTTCTCCAGATCCGCCGTCCAGTCGCCCTTCTCCCGCAGCACGCGGCCCTTCAACAAGCTGAGCGCCCGCAACTCTTCCAGCTCAATCAGGAAGTACAGGACGTTTTCCGTCTCGCCCCGCCGGATGGCCAGCATGCGGTGCGACGGGATCTTCGACACCGGCTCGCGGTATTCGTAGTACATCTTGAACTTGTCCTGCTCATCCACCGCGTCCATCGCTTTGCGGCTCACCACGACGCCCTCGTCGTACATCATCTGGCGCAGCGCCTTGCGCAGATCGGCGTCCTCGCTCACCATTTCGGCCACGATGTGCCGTCCGCCTTCCAACGCCTCTTCGGCGCCATTGACGCCCTTCTCCGCGTTCACCAGGCTCGCCGCCAGTTCCAGCAGCGTAGTCTCAGCCGGCGCCTGCGCCCACAGATAGGTGGCGATCGGCTCCAGACCCTTCTCCCGCGCGATGGTGGCCTTGGTGCGCCGCTTGGGGCGGTAGGGCAGATACAGGTCTTCCAGTTCGCTCTTTTCGAGCGTGGCCTCGATACGCGCCTTCAACTCGGGCGTCAGCTTGCCCTGGTCTTCGATGGACGCCAGAATGGTCTTCCGCCGGTCTTCCAGCTCGCGGAAGTAGCCGAGCTTTTCTTCGATGTCGCGGATCTGCACCTCGTCCAGGTTGCCGGTCGCTTCTTTTCTGTAACGCGCAATGAACGGGACCGTGCCGCCCTCGTCCAGTAGTTCGATGGTGGCCATCATACCGCGCATCGGAACATTCAGGGTCTTGGCAACGTGGAGCAGGATCTCCGGGGAAAGGGACTTGAGTTCAGCCATGAGAGAGTAACCTCCATGGTAAACCGCGGCCCACCCATGGCAACGGAAGGCGGCCGCCGCCAGAGCGATATAATCGAGAAACCACGGGGAAGCGGGTCCACCATTGCTGAAACTCACCACTATCGCCGCCCTAGCCGTCGCCACGGTGCTGGCCGCCTCCCGGCCGACCTCCATCGTCATTGACTACCCCATCCAGAATTCGATCTTCCCCCCGGAAATCGCGCCGCCCACCTTCCTCTTTCGCGACGCGGACTCCAAAGCCATCGCTTGGTCCATCGAAATCACCTTCTTCGATAAATCTCCGGCCATCCACACCACCACCCCCGCAGAGCGCCTCCAAATTGGCGAGATCGACCCCCGCGCCATCGCTCCTACCAACGAACTCCCCAAGCTCACGCCGGAGCAGGCCGCCGCCCGCACCTGGATTCCCGACGCCGCCACCTGGGCCGCCATCAAGCAGCACTCCGTCACGCGCCCGGCCAGCGTCCAGATCATTGGCTACAGTGACCGGGCCCGCAAAAAGCAGGTCTCCCGAGGCCAGGTCACCATTCACACGTCATCCGATCCCGCCGGTGCTCCCATCTTCTTCCGCGATGTCCCCCTCATGCCGAACGAGTCCGATAAAGGCGTCATCCGGCCCCTCCCGCCCGACGCCATCGGCCTGATCAAGCTCCGCCTCCGCCACATCGCCGATACGCAGAGCCGCACCCTCATCGAGGGCTTGCCCACTTGCGTCAACTGCCACTCATTCTCCATGGATGGCAAAACGATGGGCATGGACGTCGATGGCCCTTCCAACGACAAGGGACTCTATGCCCTGGTCCCCCTTCGCCAGCAGACCTCCATCCGCAACGAAAACGTCATCCAGTGGAGCTCTTTCAAGGGCAAGCTCGGCGCCAAAATCCGCGCCGCCTCCATGTCTCAGGTCTCGCCCGACGGCCGCTTCGTGGTCACCACCATCGACGACCCCGCCAACCAGTCCATCAAGGGCCGGGACCCCCTCGACGACAAGTTCTACGGCACCAACTTCAAGGACTACCGCTTCCTTCAGGTCTTCTACCCCACCCGCGGCATCCTCGCCTGGTACAGCCGCGAGACGGCCATGCTTCAGCCTTTGCCCGGCGCCGACGACCCGCGCTTCGTCCAGACCGACGGCGTCTGGAGTCCCGATGGCAAGTGGGTGGTCTTCGCCCGCGCCGAGGCCAAATCCCCCTATCCGCCCTCCGGCAAACTCGCCCAGTACGCCAACGACCCCCTCGAAACCGAGATCCGCTACGAACTCTACCGAGTCCCCTTCAACAACGGCAAGGGCGGCGCCCCCGAACGCATCGAGGGCGCCTCCCAAAACGGGATGAGCAACAACTTTCCCAAGGTCTCGCCCGACGGAAAGTGGATCGTCTTTGTGCGCTGCCGCAACGGCCAGCTGATGCGGCCCGATAGCCAGCTTTTCATCGTCCCCTTCGCCGGCGGAAACGCGCGCCTGATGACCTGCAACACCTCGCTCATGAACTCCTGGCACAGCTTCTCGCCCAATGGCCGCTGGCTCGTCTTCTCTTCCAAGAGCCGCTCGCCCTACACCCAAATGTTCCTCACCCACATCAATGAGGACGGCACCGACAGCCCGCCCATCTTGATCGAGAACGCCACCGCAGCCAACCGCGCCGTCAACATCCCCGAGTTCGTCAATATCCCGCCCGACGGCCTCCAGAAGATCGAGGCCCCCGCTACCGACTTCTTCCGCGTCTTCGACCGCGCCCTCGATCTGACAAAAAAGAACGAGACGGAGGCCGCCGAGGCCGAGTGGCGCAAGGCCGTTTCCCTCAATCCCGAGGACGGCAAGGCCCGCTTCAACCTCGCCCTTTCGCTCGATCAGCGCGGCCAGATGGACGAGGCGATCACTCACTATCAAAAGGCCGTCGAGGTGGAGCCCGATAACGCCGCTGCCTTCACCAATCTCGCCGTCGCCCTCCTCCGCAAAGGCCGCCTCGACGACGCAATAGACCGTTTCGCCAAGTCCCTGGCCATCGAGCCCGATAACGCCAAGGCCGAAAGTAACCTCGGCGCCGCTCTCATTCAAAAGGGCCGAGTGGACGAGGCCATCGAGCACTGCCGCAAGGCGCTGGCCGTTGATCCGGCGCACCCCGACGCCCACAACAGCCTCGGCATCGGCCTCGCCATGCGCGGCAAGGTGGATGAGGCCATTCCTCACCTCGAGACTGCCGTCGCCGCAGTCCCCGATTCGCTGGAATACAGGTACAATCTGGGCCGCGTCCTGGCCGCCAAGCGGCGCTTTGCCGACGCCATCCCCCACTTCGAAGAGGCCGTCAAGCTCTCCAGCGGCGCCGAGCCGCAGAGCCTGGGTATGCTCTCCGCCATGTACGGCGAGGTGGGCCGCTTCGCCGATGCCGCCCAGGTGGCCCGCCGCGCCCTGGAGATCGCGGTCAGGGAGAACGACACCCGCACGGCCGAGGGCCTGCGCGCCCGCGTTGCCGCCTACGAGGCTAAGGCTCGACAGTAAATGCCGTGCGCTCTTCGGCGATCTTGTTGCCCTGCCGCACCACCGCCCGCACGTCATACGTCCCCGGATTCAGATTGGCCGACATCATGAACGGGATGATGCCGTTGGCGTCCGGCTTGTCCAGCACCGGCGTCTCGTTGGCCACCTCCACGCCATCCTTCATCATCTGGATTTGTAGCACCGCGGGGCCCCCGTCCTTCTCCGGGTTCAGAAGCATGTACAGCGATACCGGGGCGCCCGCCTTGAGGTGATCGGAGAGAGCCGGGATCACCTTGCCGGCCGAGTATTGCAGCGGGTCTGCCGCGTCGCGTTCCGCCGTGGGCGGTTCCACGCGCCGCACCAGCGTCAGGTGGCTGAGTAGCTGCATGGATTGCGGTACCAGCAGGACCGATTGCCGCGCCGAGGCGGCGTTTCCTTCGTGATCCACCACGGCCGTTTCCATCGTGTACCGTCCGCCCGCCAGGTAGATCTGCTGCCCATAGGTCACGTTGCCTTTGCGGTAGCCCGCCAGCCGGTCCTGCGGCACATCCACGTATACATCGCGGCTCACCTTGCGGACCACCTGCCCGGTCTCGTCCTTGATCAACGCGAGCATGGAGACGTGAATTCGGGCCGACTTGCCATCCGCGCTGTTGGTCACCATCAGATCCGCCATCGGCACTTCGAAGTTGACGGCATAGCGGCTGAACTGCGCATCGCCCCGCAGCCGCAGCGCGGAGGCTCGGAAGGGCCGTGCCGCCGGACGCGGCCGCGCGTTGAGCGCCGAGAGTGCCGCCATTTCAAACGGCTCAATGGTCGCCCCTGCCAGCTTTGGCAGAGCGTAGTAGCCACTGCGCGTCTGCACCTTTAAACCCGGTCGCGTCAGCTTCACCTCGATCTTGCGGAACTTCCCGTCGTAATTGGAGGACACCGGCGCATAGCTCAACTCATAGTGCGTCCGCACGTCTTCCATCAACTGCGCCAGTGGTTTGCGCAGGTCGTTGGTATTGGCGATCAGAAACCCGCCCGTTCCCTCGGCCAGTTCGGCCAGGTTCTGCTGGTAGTTCGATTTGAATCCGGCCGAGATCATCTCCTCCTGCTTGAAGTCCTCCGGCCGGAAGTTGTCCCCGTTGCTCTCCAGTTGCCGCCGCTGCGACAGGCGCGCCGCGTTCTGTAACTGGCTGGCGCTGCCGGCGCTGGATAGCTGCGTCGTCAGGCCCCGCACGTCCATGCCGTAGATGCTCACGTTGGCGCGGTTGGCCGCCGCGATCGTGTTCTGGAACATTTGCAGGTTGGTCGTTGGCAGCACCAGCCCTTCCGAAAAGAAGAGTACCGTCTTGCGCCCCGGCAGCGGCTCATGGCGCGTCACCATCAGCTTCAGCGCCTCCACCACGCGCATCCCTTCCACGTCCGCCACGCCCATCAACGATTGGCCGTACAGCATGCGCGCGATCATCTGGTTCGCCTCGCCCACCCCGGTCTCGGCGCCTGCGATCGACGCGGACGGGCCGGCCAGCATGACGGCCACCGGGTCCACCGTGGTGGCGATGCCGCCCTCGGTGAGGATCAGGGCCGATTGGATCTGGTTCAGGATCTTCGACGACTCCTGCGCAAACTGCGAATACGTCCCAGTAGCGATGCGGTCCACCGCCTTGCGGATCAGGTCCTTGTCCGCCGTGAACTGCTGCAGAACGTTCAGCCGTGTATCCAGGCTGAATACCGCCATATACGTGTTCGGCCCGATCTCCTTTTGCAGCAACTCCACCGCCGCGTTTCGGGCAAAGTCCCGGCTGCGCGGCCCCATCGAGTTAAACACCAGCGATACCAGGTTCACCTGCCGCATCGGATTCAATGTCCGCGTCCTGGCCGTCTGTCCGGCGGCCATCGCCTGTCCGGCGGTCACCTCTTCGTTCAGTTGCGCCTTGTCAGTGAAGCTGTGGAACACGCGGATGGTCTGCTTGACGCCGTCTTCGTAGACCTCCACCTCTTCGGGCTTGAGGTCGCGGATCAGGTTGGCGCGCTTGTCCCGCACCACCAGATCCAGGAGCACTTCCTGTGCAGTGGTCCGGATCACCGTGTCTGGCGGAGCCTGCGGGCAGACAGGCGCAACCGCGCAGATCGCGGCGATCCAGAGGGAGAGAAATAGTCGCATGGCCGTCTCCATTGTATTCCCCTCGCCCGGTCCTGCCCGGTTTTTGACGCGAGCCGCTACCGTCCGCTATAGTGCGCAGATGACTAACGCCATTCCCACTGGGGCGGAATTCAAGCAACAACTGCGCGACGGGCAGCCCAAGATGGGCCTTTTCGTCAACTCCCATAGCACCACCATCGCCGAGCAGCTCGCGCACAGCGGCTACGACTGGCTTCTGATCGATACGCAGCATGGGCCGATGTCCAGCGAGACCCTCTCCGCCATGCTCTGTGCAGTCGCCAGCGGCGGCGCCAAGTCCATGGTTCGTGTCGCCGGCTATCACGATCGCGGCGGCATCCAGCAGGCCCTCGATCTTGGCGCCGACGGCATCCTGGTGCCCTACATCAACACAGCCGAAGAGGCGCGCCAGGCCGTGAGCTGCGCCAGGTATCCCACCGCCGGCACGCGCTCCGTCTACTTCCCGCAGCGCAGCATGAACAAGGCCGGCCTGCTCGGCTATGCCGGCGCCGCCAACGACAACGTCATCATCGCACTCCAGGTGGAAACCGCCGCCTGCATCGACAACATGACGGAGATCGCGGCCGTGCCCGGCGTCGATATGCTCTTTCTGGGCCAGAACGACCTGTGCATGTCCATGGGGCTCTACGAGAAGTATGAGTTTCCCCACATGTACACCTCGCCGGAACTCGGCGCCGCCACCCAGAAGCTGATCGACGAGGCGCGCCGGAACAAGGTGATCCTCGGCCTCTTCCTTTTCGGCACCTCGCGCGTCGGCGAGTTCCTCGAAAAGGGGTTCACTTTCATCAGCATCGGCAACGATCTCCACCATGTCCTCACTCAGGCTGGAGCCTATGTGAAGGACATGGAGACCATCGCCACGGCTTCGGGCAAAGCCTGGACCCGGCGGTCCAGCGCGCTCATCTAAAGACGGCGCAGCGACTTCATGTGCCGTCCATTTGACGGAATCCGGCGCTCTCCCACTGCGGGAGGCGCCCCCGCCGCCTGGCTATTTGGCCGCCAGCACGTCGAGCGCAACCTGCGCGATGGCCTCATCCACCTCCGACGCCGCGCCGCTGATGGCGATGCCGCCGATGGTCACGCCATCTACCTTGATCGGCAGTCCGCCCTGGTTCGGGAAGCCGTCCGGATAAGCCAGTATGCCCAGTTCGCCGCGCTTCAACTGATCGGCGCCGCTCTTGGAGGGGCTGCGAAACGCGGCGGAATGGCGTGCCTTCTTCTGCGCGAACAGAATCGTGTTGAGCGATGCGCCATCGCCTTTCTGCAGGAACAGCAGGTTGCCGCTCTCATCCACGATGCAGATGGTCACCTGCACGTTGCGCTTCTGCGCCTCGGCCTCCGCGGCGGTAACCATCGTCTTGATGGCGGCAAGGTTGAGATATTTCTTGGACGGCAACTCGACGGCCATCAGCACGATCGAGGAGAAGAGGAACAGGGATACGAGTTTGAGCATGTCGCCTATCGTATGCCAACTTCAGCCCGCCGCGGAGAGGTTGATGGATATTTTTGTCCACTTTGTGACTTGAGTCATATCGGTTGGGCCCCCTTTTGCGCGATTGTAGAACCTGTACCCCCCAGTTCGGGGCAAGGAGTGTGTGAATGAAGAAGCTCTGGATCGCTTTCGCCGCCGTCCTCGTAATATCCTTCTCGGTTCTCGGTTGGATTGGAACCAGGATCTATCAGGAGGCGCCGCCGCTGCCCGATCGCGTGGTCACCACCGATGGCAGGACTGTGATCGGTCCCGGCGATATCGCCGCCGGGCAGAATGTCTGGCAGTCCATGGGAGGCATGCAGGTGGGTTCGGTCTGGGGCCACGGCAGCTATGTTGCGCCGGACTGGACCGCAGAATCGCTCCACAAGGAGCTGGTATTTGTGCTCGACAAATGGGCGCAGGCCGATCACGGGCACTCGTATGCCCAACTCAATTCCGAACAGCAAGGCCAGCTCCGTGGCCGCCTGGAGGGAATATTCCGTCTGAATACCTACGACGCCTCCACTGGCACGATCACGATCGATCCGGCCCGCGCCGAGGCCATGGCCGCAAACACCGCCTATTACACCGAGATCTTCGCCAACGGTCGCGCGGCCTATGCGATCCCGGCCGGCGCCGTGCCCGATCCCGAGCGCGCCCGCAAAATGGCCGCTTTCTTCTGGTGGACCTCGTGGGCCGCCTCCACCAATCGCGTGGGCGACACCATCAGCTACACCCACAACTGGCCGCACGAGCCCCTGGTGGGCAACAAGCCCAGCGGTGAGATGGTCATGTGGACCGGCGTCAGCATCATCATGCTCCTGGCCGGCATCTCGGCTCTGGTCTGGTGGTATGCGGCGCAGAAGGAGGAGCCGATCGGCGAGCTGCCGAAGGTGGATCCGCTGGCGGGCTGGCGCTCCACTGCCTCGCAGATTGCGACGCTGAAGTATTTCTGGATCGTTGCCGCGCTGATTCTAGTGCAGATGATCATGGGCATCGTCACCGCCCACTACGGTGTGGAAGGTGATGGCTTCTACGGCATCCCGCTCTCTAAGTGGCTACCCTACAGTGTCACCCGCACCTGGCACGTGCAGATCGGCATCTTCTGGATCGCCACCGCGTGGCTCGCCGCCGGCCTCTACATTGGCCCGCTCGTCAGCGGCAAGGAACCGAAGTTCCAGCGCCTCGGCGTCAACGTCCTCTTCGGCGCCCTGCTCGTCATCGTCGCTGGCTCGCTCACTGGCGAATGGCTGAGCGTGAAGAACCGCCTCACCGATGCGCAGTCCTTCTACTTTGGCCATCAGGGCTACGAGTATGTCGAGCTCGGACGCGCCTGGCAGATCTTCCTCTTCGCCGGCCTGCTCATCTGGCTCGCGCTCGTCGTCCGCAGTGTCTGGCCCGCCTTGAAAACCGCCGGAGAACAGCGGCACCTCCTCTGGCTTTTCCTCATATCCAGCGCCGCCATCGGCCTCTTCTATGGAGCGGGTCTCACCTGGGGCCAGCACACGCATCTCTCCATCGTCGAATACTGGCGCTGGTGGGTGGTCCACCTGTGGGTGGAGGGCTTCTTCGAAGTCTTCGCCACCACCATCATCGCCTTCTTCTTCACGCGTCTCGGTTTAGTCCGTCCGGGCCTGGCCGCGAAGGCAGCACTGCTGTCGGCCACCATCTACCTGTCCGGCGGCATCATCGGCACGATGCACCACCTCTACTTCTCCGGCACGCCCACCGTCGCCCTGGCTTGGGGCTCGGTGTTCAGCGCGCTTGAAGTCGTGCCGCTGGTACTGGTTGCCTACGCCGCCATGGACGACATCCGCCGCGGCCGCGCTACCGAGTGGGCCCGCCGCTACAAGTGGCCTGTCAACTACTTCGTCTCCGTTGCCTTCTGGAACATGATCGGCGCCGGATTGTTCGGCTTCATGATTAATCCGCCAATCGCCCTCTTTTACATGCAGGGCCTCAACACCACGCCGCTGCACGGCCACGCCGCGCTCTTCGGTGTCTACGGCATGCTCGGCATCGGTCTGATGCTCGTCTGCCTGCGCGCCATGACCGACGGCGAATGGAGCGACAAGTGGATGAAGTTTGCGTTCTGGTCGATGAACATCGGCCTGTTCGCGATGTGCGTCGGGAGCCTGCTGCCCGTTGGTCTCCTCCAGACCTACGCCAGCGTGGAGCATGGCTACTGGTACGCCCGCTCCACGGAGTTCCTCCAGACCCCGCTCATGCAGAACCTGCGCTGGCTCCGCGCTCCGGGCGATACGCTCTTCGGCGTGGGGGCCTTGGCCCTGGTTGTGTTTGTCTGGAAGGCCCGCGCCCACTCCACCACCAACGGCTGACGCCGGGTCGCATCGCAGGTGTGTCCCGGATCATGACAGGCTCGAAAGACGCCGTCTCTCATTGAGGCGGCGTCTTTCGTCTGGGCCGCGCCTGGGCCGCCATCCCCCAACCCGTCTGAGCGCCGCCGCTTACTTCCAAACGGCAGGCTGGCCGGTGCCGGCGAGGACGGCTTTCCACAGCACGCCACTCAACTCCACCTTCTTCCGCCCGTCCGTCGCCATAGTTATGGGGACATGGATCATGCGGTTGTGGAGCAGGCCGATAATGAGCCCGGTGCAGCCGGCCATCCCGGCGTGGGCCGCATTCCGCGCCAGCATGTCGCAAAGTACGGCATCTTCCGTGTTGGCGGGCAGGCCGCGGATGGCGTAACTCGGATCGATGTAGCGGACGTTGACAGGCAGCCCGGCCTGTTTGAAATGCGCCCCAATGCATTCTTTGAGAAAAATCCCAATGTCGGCTTTGCGGACATTGCCGGAAGCATCGATATCGGAGTTGTCCTTCGGCATGAGATGCTGGCCGGCGCCTTCGGCCACCACGATAACGGCGTGTTGCTTGCGTTCCAACCGCCGCTGCAGTACGGCCAGAAGGCCGCGGCTGCCATCGAGTTCGAAATCCTGCTCAGGGATCAGGCAGTAGTTCACCTCGCCGCTGGCCAGCGTGGCGCCGGCGGCGATAAAGCCCGAATCGCGGCCCATCAGCTTCACCAGGCCCACGCCATTGATGACGGCGCGAGCTTCGGTGTGCGCTACGTCGATCACGCCACGCGCGGAATCCACCGAAGTGGTGTAGCCGAACGTGCGCGCGACGTATTGGATGTCGTTGTCGATGGTCTTTGGCACGCCCACCACGGCCAGCGGGTAACCCTGCCGTTGGGCCTCCTCGTGGATGGCCAGCGCGGCGCGCTGGGTGCCGTCACCGCCCACTGGGAACAGGATCCCCACCCTGTGGGCCTTCAGGAATCCCAACATCACCTTGGGGTCTTCCGGGCCCCGCGATGTGCCCAGGATAGTGCCTCCGATTTCGTGGATGTCGCTCACCATCTCCGGATCGAGCTCCACGGGCGGGAGCATGTGCGCCGGGTTCATGCCGTGATAGCCGTAGCGGATGCCGAGCACGCCTTGGATGCCGTAGGCGTAATGCAGGCTTTGCACCAGCGAACGGATCACGTTGTTCAGGCCTGGGCAGAGCCCCCCGCAGGTAACCACCGCGGCGCGCGTCTGCGCCGGATTGAAGAACAGCTTCTCGCGAGGCCCCGCCTTTTCAAAGAGCATGTTGCCGGGGCGCTCCCGATCGACATCCACGGTGATGTGCAGCGGGACATACTCGCTCTCGCGGATGAAGACACTCGGGTGCTGCGGGTCCGCGTCCCGTGAATGGATGGGCGAACTGATCTTTGCCTCTCCGAGGCGGGCGACTGCGGCGATCTTGGCGTCCATAGCCACTCAGTCTACAATTACAACGTGCCTGACCTCACTCGCCGCTCCGTCCTGGCCGCTCTTCTTCAGCCGCCCGCCCGCACCCTGGGGGTAGCCTTTCTTGGTGTCGCGCATTCCCACGCACGGGCGAAGTTCGATCTCGTGCGGGCCGATTCGCGCTACCGTCTGCTGGGTGTGGCGGAGGATAATCCCCAACTTCGCTCTACCTACGCGCAGCTTGGTGCGCCGATCCTGGGGCGGGGGGAGTTGCTGGCCCGCGCCGATGTCGAACTTGTCGTCGTCGAATCAGAGGTCCCGCGGCATGAAAGAGACGGGCTGGATGCACTGAACGCCGGCAAGCACGTGCATCTGGAGAAGCCGCCTTCGGACAACCGCGACGGAATGCGGGCGCTGGTGGCGGCGGCGCGGCGGAGCGGGCGACTGATGCAGCTTGGGTATATGTGGCGGCATCATCCGGGGATTCAACGGTTGCTGGAGGTGGCGCGCAGCGGCGCGCTCGGGGATGTCTATTTGGTGCGCGGCACAATGAACACTTTGATCGATGCCGCGGGCCGCAAGCAATGGAATCTCTTTCCCGGCGGGCAGATGTTCGAGCAGGGCTGCCATCTACTGGATCCGATCGTGCGCATGATGGGCAAGCCCGTGAGAATACAATCCACGCTGCGCACGCACGGGCAGTTCAACGACACGCTCAAGGACAATACGCTGGCCGTGCTGGAATATCCGCGGGCGATGGCCGTGGTGAGCTCGTCGGTGTTGCAGCCGAACGCCAATGCCTATCGGGCACTGGAGGTTTTTGGGACCAAGGGCACTGCGGTGTTGCGGCCGATAGAGCCGCCAGTGTTGGAGATCGATCGGGTGAAGGTGGAGCTGGCGCCGTTCCGCCGGTATGAGGGGGATTTCTCCGAGTTGTACCGCTGCATTACGGCGGGGCAGGCCTTGAACGTGACGATGGACGAGGATCTGCTGGTGCAGGACGTTTTGTTGGAGGCGAGCGGGATGTAGAGGGCGCTTGCGGCGCCTACCACATGTGGTAGTAGCCGCCGGATTCCGACACGCGGACATCCACGCCGAAGAGTTCGCTCAGCGGCTCAGGTTGCAGCGCCTGTTGCTTGGGTCCGTCGTGAAAGAGGCGGCCCTCACGCAGGGTGATGATCCGGCCGATCTCCGGAATGATGTCCGGCAGATGATGCGTCACCAGGATGACAGTCACTCCGTTGGCCGCGAGTTTGCGCATGGCATCCCGCACCTCGCGCTGGGCGCGAACGTCCAGGCTGTTTGTAGGCTCATCGAGGATCAGCGCCTTGGGGTCATGCACCAGCGCCCGCGCAAACACGGCTCGGCGCACCTCGCCGCTGGACATCTCCGTGAGTGGGCGCTCGGCCAGATGGCCAATGTCAAAGAACTCCAACGCCTGGCGGGCGCGCACTTCCATCTGCGGCGTGACAATGTGGTTGGGCCAGATTCCGATGCTGCCGAAGAAGCCGCTGAGCGCCGTCTCCAGGGCCGGGTAGGGTTTCACGCACTTCTCCACGAGGTCGTTGGTGACGATGCCGAACAGCGCGCGCAGGTCAAAGAGTTTCCAGCGCTCCTGACCCCAGATGCGCAGCTTGCAGCGCGGCGAGGCATAGCGCGGATAGCATTCGCGTGTGATGGCGTGAATCAGCGTGGATTTACCGCTGCCGTTGGGCCCGAGCAGCGCCGTGTGCTGACCCTCTTCGATGGAGAATGTGACCTCCTGGAGGGCTGGGTGACCCTCGCGGTGCACGGTGACGTTCTCAAACTCGATCAGTTTTCGCGGGCCAGCCGTCATGCCAGGTTGCCGATCACGGCGTCGGTGAACTCGCGCGTGCCGGCTCTACCGCCGAGGTCGCGCGTCAGATGGGCGCCGTCGCGGAACGTCTTGGCAAGCGCGGCCTGGAGCCGGTCCGCCGCCACGCTCTCGCCGAGGTGGCGCAGCATCAGTATGGCCGACGACATCAGGGCCGTGGGATTGGCCACGCCCTTGCCGGCGATGTCCGGCGCGGAGCCGTGCACGGCTTCAAACACGGCCTGTTTCTCGCCCATGTTGGCGCCCGGTACCACGCCGAGACCGCCCACCAGGCCGGCCGCCAGATCCGACACGATGTCGCCGTAAAGATTGGGCAGCAGCAGCACGTCAAATGTCTCGGGCCGCATCACTAACTGCATGGAGGCGTTATCCACGATCATCTCGTTGTAGTCGATATCCGGATATTCGGCGGCCACCTCCCGGCAGCAGCGGATGAAGAGCCCGTCGGAGAGCTTCATGATATTGGCCTTGTGGATGGCCGTCACCTTGCGGCGCCCGTTCTTCTGCGAGTAGGCGAACGCGTACTTGGCGATTCGCATGGAGGCGTAGCGCGTGATGATCTTGAGGCTCTCCACCACGTCCTTCACCACTTCGTGTTCCAGGCCGGAGTAGAGATCCTCGGTGTTCTCGCGGAAGATCACCATGTTGATGTTGACGTCCTGGAAACGGGTTTTCAAGCCGGGCAGCGTGAAGACGGGGCGCACGTTGGCGAAGAGATCGAGCTGCTTGCGAATGGCCACATTGACGCTCTTGAACCCGCCGGCGATGGGCGTCGTGACAGGCCCTTTCAGGCCCACCCCGGTCTTTTCAAGGGACTCCAGCACATGCGGCGGCAGGCTGGTGCCCGCTTTCTCGATGATGCTGGCGGAGAGCTCTGCCAGCTCCCACTCTATGGCAACCCCGGTCGCCTCCAGTGCGCGAACCGTTGCATCGGCAACTTCAGGACCGATGCCGTCCCCGGGAATGAGTGTGATTTTGTGGGCCACCTCACTATGGTAACAACCGCGCGGATGGTGGGAGAATGAGTGTTTATGCCAGCAGTCAAACGAGCCCTCCTTAGCGTCACCGACAAGACCGGTCTTCTGGAATTCGCCCGCGGCCTGGCCGCGCTGGGAGTGGAGCTGATCTCCACCGGCGGCACGGCGCGCGCGTTGCGCGACGGCGGCCTGAACGTCATGGACGTCAGCGAGTTGACGGGCTTTCCCGAGATGCTCGACGGCCGGGTGAAGACGATCCATCCGCGCATTGCGGCCGGCGTTCTGGCGCGGCGGGCGCTGCCGGATCACATGGCGGCGCTGGCCGAGCACGGCATTCCCACCATAGACATGGTGGTGGTGAATCTCTATGAGTTCGAGAAAGTGGCGGCCAAGAAAGACGCGCCCATCGACGAGCTGATCGAAAATATCGACATTGGCGGGCCGACCATGATCCGCGCGGCGGCCAAGAACTATGGCGACGTGGCCGTGGTGACCTCTGCGGCGGATTACCCCGCGCTGCTGGCGGAGCTCAACGCCAACGGCGGGGCGCTCTCGAAAAAGTCCCACTGGGATCTGGCGCGCAAGGCATTTGCGACCACCGCGAAATACGATGCCGCCATCACCGCGCGGCTCGCTTCCATCGAGGTTTCCGATGATGCGTTCACGGATGTGCCGGCGGCTCTGCCGTTGGTTCTGAATCTCCACGTGCCGCGCCGGCAGGAGCTGCGCTATGGCGAGAATCCGCATCAGGCCGCGGCGTTATATGCGGCAAGCACGCAGGGCATTGCGGGCTGCACGCAGTTGCATGGCAAGGAGCTCTCCTACAACAATCTGGTGGATCTCGACGCCGCGTGGCAGTTGATCTGCGAATTCTCGGGCCCGGCCGCCGCCATCATCAAGCACACCAATCCTTGCGGCTGCGCCGAGCAGCCTACGCTGGTGGAGGCATATCGCAAGGCATTCGAGGCAGACACTGTTTCCGCGTTCGGCGGCGTGCTGGCGTTCAACCGCGATGTGGACGAAGACACGGCTCTGGAGGTCTCCAAGTTATTCGTGGAGGCGATCGCCGCGCCGGGCTTTACAGAGAAGTCTCTCTCCATCCTCACCGCGAAGAAGAACCTACGTCTGGTTACGGTGGAGGGAAAAGCGTCCGCCGAGCCGGTGGTGAAATCGATCACGGGCGGGTTCCTGGCGCAGACGGCCGATCTCGAGACTCTCAACCAGGCGGCGGCGCGTGTCGTCACGGAGCGACAGCCGACTTCCGAGGAGTGGGCCGCGCTGGAGTTTGGCTGGAAAGTGGTCAAGCACGTGAAGTCCAACGCGATTGTCTACGCGCGCGCCGGGCAGTTGCTGAGCTCGGGAGCGGGTCAGATGAGCCGCGTATTTTCGGTGGAGATCGGGGCGAAGAAATCAGTGCTGCCGCTGGAGGGCTGCGCTGTGGCGTCGGATGCGTTCTTCCCGTTCCCGGACGGGTTGGAGGCTGCGGTGGCCAACGGCGCGACTGCAATTGTGCAACCCGGCGGATCGGTGAAGGATGCGGACGTGATCGCGGCCGCGAACCGGCTGGGCGTGGCGATGGTATTTACCGGCGTGCGGCACTTCCGGCACTAGGATCGTCGCCGAGGGCGATTACTCTGCTCTCACCCGAGAGTTTCGCCTTGCTCACGAATTTCTCGTCGGCCGTCACAAGGCGGGCGTCGAGCTTCTGGGCCAACGCCAGATAGATGCAATCCGAGAGTTGGTGGTTGAGCTTTGCGGACAGGTTCAGCGCGTCAAGTAAGAGATCCTCATCGGGGTGCAGAATCGGGCGGCCCTCGGGAATGAAATGCTCCAGCCACAGAGTCAAAGATCTCTTGGCTTCGCTGAGAGGCATCGCCTCCAGGCGGACTTTCTTCGAAAGTGCTGTTGCGACCTCAGAGGCAATCAGTTGTGGCGCTACCAGCGGCGTCGCCGATATAAACAGCGCCTTGGCCTCAAGCCGTTTTTCTTCTGGGACGAGCCACTTGACCACCACGCTTGCGTCCAGGACGAGAGTCAAACTTGGCCTCCAGTTCGAGCCGGGATTCGCGAATGAGCGGCGTGCTGTCCTTCAAAAGCCCTGTGATCTTCTCAATGCGATCCTGGTTTTCCTGGAGCATTACCGCGAGTCTGGCGATGGTGTCCGCGTGCGTTTGTTCGAGGATCTGACGCAGGCGTTCTTCCAGGCTGATGCCTGCCGCCTCGGCGCGGCGCTTGTGCCAGTCCACCAGCCAGTCCGGGAGGTTTCGGATTTTGACGTCAGCCATGGAAATGGACCTCTGACCCCAGAGTAGTGATTTGCAGGTTTGGGGTCAAGCGCCTAGTACAGGCGAGAGAGGGCAACCAGGCGGCGCTCTAGATAATCGACGAAGCACTCCGTGGGGTCGAACGGCAGAATCTCCGCCGCGTTGGCCACGAAGTTCGAGAGAGCGTTCAGATCGTAGAAGACCGGTTCGCCGCTGCGGTGATCCACCATGTACTCCACACCGCATACGTCGAGCTTGCCCAGGCGCGCCACGGAAAGCGCAATGGCCGCGGCCGGCGGCAGCGGTTCGCAACGCGTGAATACAGGCTTGGCGGCCGAACTGCAAATGTCCGCCGGGCAGAGGTTGAAGCCTTGGCCGGCGAGTTGGATTCGCACGCAGTAGAGGATCTCGCCGTCCAGTACCTCGATGCGGTAGCAACTGCCGTCGCGCGTGGGGATCACTTCCTGGACGTGGGCCGTGTGGTCGCAGCCGAAGTTGACGGAATCCGCCGCCGCCGCCAGATCGGCGGCGTTCTCAAAACGCCGGATCCCCATGCCCGCGCCACCGCAGTTGGGCTTCACGAGGACCGGGAACGTGAGACCCTCGGCGGCGCTGGCAAGCAGCGAAGCGTGATTCACCACCCTGGTGCGAGGCGTGCGTGCGCCCACGCGGCGAAACAGTTCGTGCTGCCGGACCTTGGAGATCTCGTACTCATAAGCCGTTGCGCCGTTGATCACTGCCACCCTGCGGGATTCGAGAAATGCCAGGAAATCGCGTACCGCGAACTGGCCGTGCCCGTGGTGGCGCGATGCCGCCGAAGGGCTCATGCGGTTGAGCACCAGGCTGGGGAACTCGCTTTCGTCGAGATCGTAACTGATCGCGTCAGCAGGCCATTCGACGAACGCAATCCCGCGGCGGCGCAGCTCCGCAAACAGTGGGCGGAACCACTCGGGATGCTCGTAGAGGATGGCGAGGCGTGCAGTCATCAATTGGGCAGAGCTTTCCAGTCCTCCGGCGCCTGGCCCTCGGGTAGAAGCTCTCCCTTATCAATGTAGCGGACCTTGCTGGCAAAATGCGCCGCATGCGGGTCGTGGGTGACCATTACGATGGTCTTGCCGAACTCTTTGTTCAGGCGCGAGAGCAGCGTGAGAACCTCCGATGCCGATCTGGCATCCAGGTTGCCGGTGGGCTCGTCGCAGAGCAGGATGTCGGGGTCCGTCACGATGGCGCGCGCGATGGCCACGCGCTGCTCCTGCCCGCCGGAGAGTTGGCGCGGGAAGTGGCCCATGCGGTCATCGAGGCCCACCAGTTTCAGGGCCGTGGCGGCGTGCTGCATTCGCTCGCCCTTTTTGAGGTGGGTGAGCTTGAGAGGCAGTTCCACGTTCTCGAACGCGGTGAGCACGGGGATCAGATTGAAGCTCTGGAAGACGAAGCCGACGTGGCGATTGCGCCAGCGCGCGATCTCGCTGTCAGAGAGGCTGTTGAGCTGCGAGCCCATCACCTCCAGGTCGCCGCCGGAGGGACGGTCCATCGCCGCCGCCAGATGCAGGAGTGTCGATTTTCCGGATCCCGACGGGCCCATCAGCGCAACGAACTCGCCGCGATGAATCTCGATGTTGGCGTTCTTCAATGCGACAACCCGAAACTCATCGCGGACGTATTCCTTACTGAGATTCCGGGTGCGGATCACAACGTCGTCCATGCCTGCCTCCCTCACTTTTTCAACGCCACCTTCATGCCGTCCTTCAGCTCCGGCGCGGGGTTGATCACCAGATCCTCGCCGCCGATGAGGCCGCTCTCCACGCGCAGCCCCTGCTGTGTGTTGCCGCTGGTCTGGATGGTGCGCTCCACCAGCTTGCCGCCCACTACGATCAGCACCTTGTCGTTGCGCACCGTCGAGGTGGGGATGAAGACCACGGGCTTGCCTCCCGTTACCACGCCGCCGGTGGTCTTCTTTTCATCCGAGAGAAACGCCACGGAGGCGTTCATCTCCGGCCGCAAAAACTCATCTGGGTTCAACACTCTCACCTTAACCTGCACTGTGGCCTTCTGCCGGTTGGCCTCCGGCGAGATCTCGTCGATTGCGCCCTGCCACTTGCGATCCGGGTAGGCGTCCACGGTGATGATGCCCTTCTGCTTGGGGCCCAGCTTGTTGAAGTCGTTCTGTGAGATATCGAGCTCCACGCGCAGATCGTTGAGATCGGCCAGGGAGACGACATAGCCCTTGGCGCCCCGCTCACCCACGAAACTGGTGGTGACGAACTCGCCGCGCTCGACGCCGCGCTCCAGGATGGTGCCGCTGACGGGGGCCTTGATCACGGTGTTGTTCAACTGCGTCTGCGTGAAGGCGACGATGCCCTTGATCTGCTCGATCTGGCCCTTCAGCGCGTCGATCACTTCCCGGCGCGGGCCGATGCGTATGAGATCGGCGGTCTTCTGCAGCGAGTTCACGCGCGCCTGTGCCGCGTCGTAGCGCGCCTGCGCGTCGTCGAGCGATGACTTGGAGAAGATCTTCTCCTGCGCCAGTTGGCGGGTACGCTCCAGCGCGATCCTCGCGTTGACGAGATCGGCCTGCGCCTGTTCGACGTTCGACTTGGCGGCCGCGATCTCCTCCGGCCGCGATCCGTTTTCCAACTCGGCCAGGCGCGCCTGGAGGTTGAGCAACTGGCCATTCGCCTGCTGCACCTGCGCCCGGTATTCGTCGTTTTCCAGACGCACGATCACCTGGCCCTCTTTCACCTTGTCGCCCTTTTCGACGCCGATCCATTCCACCTTGCCGACGACCTTGGAGGCCACCTGAATCTTGTGCGCCGCGATGACGTAGCCCGTGGCGTTGAGCACCACCGCTTCTCCGGCTGCGCCGCTGCTTTGCTGTGCCCGGGCGCGCACGGTGGTGACCTCTGGCAGTTGCGTCAGTTTCTGATACGTCTGCCAGCCCACGCCGGCAAGGACGAAGAAGAGGATGCCGCCGATGATCCAGCGCGTGGCCCACTTGGAGCCGCCGCCGCCGGTGAGGGGGGCGCCTCTGTCGATCCGTAGTCCTTTGAGTTCCTGATCCATAAAAGTGTCTTGCTCAAACCTGGCGGAGCGCTGTCAGGATCTGTTTCCGGGCCGCGCTGAACGCCGGCAAAAACCCACCAAAAGCGCCCATTAGGAGCGCAAAAAGCATCCCTTTTAGCATGATCTGCGGCGAGATGTTCAGTTGGAAGGCAACCTCCGAGAACGTCATGTTGCTGCCGATGCCGGTGGTGAGGCCGCTGAGCGGGAGCACCAGCAGAATCCCCAACAGACCGCCCAGCAGCGAGAGCAGAATGGATTCCAGCAGAAAGCTCGCCAGGATAGCGCGGCGGGAGAATCCGAGAATCCGCAGCGTGCCGATCTCCTTCGAGCGCCGGGCCACGGCTGCGTACATCGTGTTCATGGCTGCGAAGCAGGATCCGATGGCCATGATGAGCGCCACGAACGTGCCGAGGTAGCGCACGAGATCGCCCGACGAGGTCTGCATCGCGAAGTAGTCCTTTTCCGATCGCGCCAGCACGTTGAGGCGTGTGTCGTAGCCGAGGTCGTTGATCAGCGCCTGGTGCGTCACGGCGTCGGTGGCCCGGATCAGACCCGAGCTGAGCACGTCTACTCTTTCAAAGTCGCTGGCGGCCTGATTGAGATCGGCGAGGATCTCGGAATTGCGCGCCAGTTGGGGGCTTTCGAACACCCCCACCACGTCCCATTCGCCGCGCCCGAATTTGAGCTTCTTGCCGATCTGCGCATCGGGAAAGCGTTTGGCGACGGAGTGGCCGATGGTGACCTCGCGGCGGCCTGGGGTGAACCAGCGTCCCTGCTTGAGAGTCATGTCCTCGCGCATTTCCAGGCCGATGGGCGTGAGGCCGCGCACGTTGATGTTGGAGCCCTCCGGGAACTCCTGGCTGACGAGGTTGATCACCGTCACCATCTCCAACGAGGCGAGCGGCTCGCCCTTGGCGTTTCTGGCGATGCCCTGCTTGAACTTGAGCTCGTTGAAGACCGTGCGCGCGAAGTTTGAGCTCAACTCCGAATCCGAGCCTTTGCGTGTCAGCAGGATTTGCAGGGGATGGCCGGATGATTCGAAGGCCACGCGTAGGCCGTCCACCAGCGCGAAGGCGGCCAGCAGAACGGCTACGGTGAGCGCGATGCCGAGCGCGGTCATGGCCGTGGTGGTCTTGCGAACCGCCAGGTTCCGGATGTTGTAGGAGAGCGGTATAGCCATGGGGATTCCTCGGAAGTCAGTCCGTAAACCGTAGTGCGTCGATGATGTTGGTGCGCGAAGCGTTCCAGGCCGGCACGATGGCGCTACAGATGCCGATGAACACGGAGAGCGCCAGCAGCGCCAGCAGTACGGGCGGCTGAATGGTGAGCGTCTTGGTCTGATCGACAATGGCTGGTCCCTGGCGGATGCCGATGCAGAGGATCTGCGCGACGGAGAGGCCAATAACTCCGCCGAGGAGGGCGATGACCGCGGACTCGGCGAGAATCATTCCCATAATCGTGCTGTTCTGGAAGCCGAGCGTCTTCAGCACGCCCACCTCCCTCACACGCTCGCGGACGCTCATGGCCATGGTGTTGGCGCTGATCAGCAGGATGGTGAAGGTGACGGCTCCGCAGATGCTCATCAGAATGACCT
This sequence comes from Paludibaculum sp., assembly GCA_036504135.1. Lineage (GTDB taxonomy): Bacteria > Acidobacteriota > Terriglobia > Bryobacterales > Bryobacteraceae > Paludibaculum. Next base: position 154,994 of record DASXVP010000014.1, on the reverse strand, counting down.
TGATATTGCCGAGGAACGAGAGGAAGGAAAGGCCGAATGAATACTCACTCTCGGTGCGCGTGGGGGCGGGGGCGTTGGCGAAGAGCTCGTCCACCTCTTTCGAAATGCGTGGAATGTCGGCGGCGTCAGCGGCGAGGATTGTGAAGGTGCCGGCGGCGAGGCGCGAGGAGTTGCGCAGGGCATTCTCCAGGTACTTGAAGTTGAACCACAGCGTATCTTCGTTGCTCTCCTCTGAGGTGTAGATGCCCCGCACTGTGAGGTCGAGATCGAAAGGAAAGATATCGCCCTTGATGAGGATCTTGTCGCCCACTTTGAAGTTGAAGCGGTCCGCGAGTTGTTTGCCGATGATGCAGCCGGCGGGGTCGCGGATAAATGCCTGTTTCTGCTCGTCGGGGATCTGATAATCGAGATAGATCTTGAAAAGACGGTCGGCTTCGACTGCAAGCCTGGGGAAGAAATTGCGCTGGTCGCGCGAGTCTTTATAGGCTCCGCCGTACCACTGCCAGATGGCGACTTCCTCGACACCGCGGACTTTGCGGATCTGCTCGCGGTAGTAGATGGGCATCTGAAAGACGATGGAAACCTTGTGGCGAGTGACAGCGCGGCGCGCCTGGGCCTTGGGCGGGGCGCCGAAGAAAAGCGCGTAATAGAGCGCCGCCATCACGCCGAGCAGGCAAAGTGAGATGGATAGGCTGAAGATCGTCAGAAAACTGCGCCGGCGGTTGCGCAGGCAGTTCTTTACAATCAAGGTCAGGAATCTCATGGCTTCTTCATATTCTAGAGGGTCGCTGTCAGCGGCGCGTGTAACGAATGGATAAGACTCAAGGTAGCGCGGATGGAGCGGCGGATTCCGCCGATGAACGGTGGATGCGGGAGGCGTTGGCGCTGGCGCGCGAGGCCGGCGCCAGGGGCGAGGTGCCGGTGGGGGCGGTGCTGGTGCGCGAAGGCGTCCTGCTGGGGCGCGGGTTCAACCAGCCCATTGCGGCCTGCGACCCCACGGCTCATGCCGAAATCGAGGCCGTGCGTGCGGCGGCCGCGGCGACGGGTAACTACCGGCTGGAGGGCGCGACGTTATACTGCACGCTGGAGCCGTGTGTGATGTGCGCCGGGGCGCTGGTGCAGGCGCGGGTGGGGCGGCTGGTCTTTGGTGCGCGGGATCTGAGGTTTGGTGGTGTGCGCAGCAAGTTCCGCCTGGCCGACAGCGATATTCTCAATCACCGGATTGAGGTCGCGGAGGGTGTGCTGGCAGCCGATTGCGTGGAGTTGCTGGAGAAGTTCTTTCGGGGCAGGCGATGACAGCGCCAGAGTAAATAGAAGGAGGCCGGGCGGACCAGCCCGGCCTCCTTTGGCATAACGTAACCGATCAGGGTAGGGGATCAGGCCGCCAGGCGCACCGGCACTTTGAGCACCTCGTGGAGCGAGGTTCTGCGAATCTCCACCACCTTGCGCACTTGCCATGCGCTTTCGGTCTCCTGCTGGCCGCTGAAGTACTCATCCAGCGGGAACAGCGCATAGGGCTTCAACTCCCGGTAGACCCGGCCCAGCTTCTGCTGAATCCGGTACATCGAGTGGAAGTAGAGACCACGATCCATCTTCAGCCGGCGGCAACAAAGTATATAGTCCGCGCCCAACAAATAATGCCACGAGAAGATGCGCCACTCCTCCGGCGTCAACGTCCGTTTCGTCACCAGGTAGAAATCGGCGGCGTACTCTTCGTCTTTGCGGCCCCAGGTGCACTTGCCGCCGCTGGGTGAGCGATCCAGACGGACGTGGCAGAGATGTTTCTCCTTGGTGGCACACTCGACGAACCGTGCGTAACAGGCACGGAAGATTGCGCGGAACACGCATTTGCAGGGACACTCGCGACCCGTTTTTCTAAAGAGCAGGCCTGTGCCATTGCAGTGCGCGCAATTGACGGCGGCCAGGGCGAGAGTATCGGATTGGGTCCACTCCATGGGTCTGTTTTCCTCTTCATTTGGCGGGAACCCGGCCTCACACCGGACCCCGTTTTTCACTAGCTCGATTTCATCACAGCCTCGAAATTCGTCAATCCGCCAATCCGGGCGCCCCCGCAAACGCGGGCATTGGTGGTCCCCTCGTTGTGGGGGGTGGTAATTGTTTTGGAATCAATAGGATATGGGGAATCTTGCGGAAATATTAAAATCTATAAATTAGAAAAGAGGGTGAGTACCAGGACCAGTCCTAGTACTATCCTATTTCTAGGAGAAATATGCTCCTGGAATCTCGAAGAGTCACGTTCGCTCTCATCCAGAAACGGCTTCTGGAATTGCTCCGGTATCGTTTGCGCAATGGCGATTTCACGGAGCGGGGGCTGGGCCGGGTGGCCGGGATCTCTCAGCCGCACATCCACAACGTGTTGAAAGGAGTCAGGGTACTCAGTCCGGACCTGAGCGACATGCTCATAGCGGGATTGGATCTTTCGCTGGTTGAGTTGTTGGGCGCCGAGGAACTGGCGGACGCCCTGCTCTCCAAGCAGGCGCGCCGGCTGGGCGCCCAGGCGGTGCCCGTGCTGCCCGGGCGGATCGGCCCGGAGGATCCGTTTCCCGTTTGGCGGACGGTTGCGGAGTGGGTGGTGGCGCGGCAGCCGGCAATCCCGGCGCTGCGCCGTCCGGCGTTTGTGCGGTTGGGGGCGGACGCAGAGATCTCTCCGGTGTGGGAGAACTATGGCTTTGGCCTGCTCGATTTTGACGAAACCAGCAGGGCCGATCCCGGCCTGCCAGCTTGGTATGCACTGCGGTGGCGCGGCGCCGGCTACCTGCGCCAGGTTCGCCTCCAAGGGCGGAGGCTGGAGGTGCTTGGGCAGAGGACCCTGGAGGGACCTGGAGATCCTGAGTTCATCGAAGTTGGGGAGGTCTCGCTTCTGCAGACGGTTAGGGCTCGATTGGTTTGGGTGGGAATGGACCCAACTTCAGCGGGATGGCTGCCTCAGGCAGGCCTTTGGTTGCCGCGGGCGGCGCGTGCGTAGACCTCGAGGACCTCGCGGGCTGTATCTTCCCAACGGAAGTGCCGGCACCGTTCGGCGCCTCGGCGCACCAACTCGGCCCGCAGCCCGTGGTCCAGCAGCACTTCTCTCATCCCGCGGGCGATATCGAAGACGTTATCGGGACTGACGATCATGGCGGCGTCGCCGACAACCTCGGGCAGAGAAGTGGAACTGGAGCAGACCACGGGTGTTCCGGAGGCCATTGCTTCCAGCGGGGGCAGGCCAAATCCTTCGTAGAGGGAGGGGAAGACGAAGGACTCGGCCGCCTCGTAAAAGACGCGCAGCGTGTCGAGCGGTACGAAGCCCAGGAAACGGACGTGCTGCTCGATGCGGGACTGGATCACGGCCTGGCGCACAGCAGGGAAGCGGGAGATTTCATCGCCGATGATGATGAGCCGGAGCTCCTTCCACTGCGGGTCGTCCTGCAACTCTCCCTTCAAAAGCGAGAATGCCTCCACCAGGCGCGGGATATTCTTCTGCGGGCGGATAGTGCCGGCATAAAGCAGGAAAGGATAGTGGACCTGATAGCGCTCCAGGATGCGGCGGCGCTCGTGCGCCCAAGCTTCCGGACCGGCGGCGCGAGTGGTAGCGCCGGGAACGTGATGGGTGTAGCGCGGATCTGCCGCACCGTAGATTCGCTGCACGCGCTCGGGCGGGATGCCGAGCAGGTGGATGACATCGTGCCGCGTGGCCTCGCTGACGGCGATGACGGTTTCGGCGCGCATCATGCCGCGGCGCGCCTGAAAGCGGCGCACCTCGTGCTGCCAGCCCGTGGGCGAGTCAAACACGATGGTGGAGAGATCGTGTACCGTCACCACGAAAGGCCTGGGTAGCATGACGGGCACGGCGTTGAGGGGGATGTGAGTGAGATCCGGCTTCAACGAGCGGGCGAAGAACGGGAAAGCGATCTGATCGAACGGTTCGTTGTCATTGCGCTCATAGAAGATCTTCTCGAAGTTGGCGGGTAGGCCGTCGAACTCATGGGCTTCGTTCTGGTGGGCGACGAGCAGGAAATGATGCGGGGCGTTGAGGGTGGCAAAGCCCCGCAGGAGGTTGCGAATATAGGTGCCAAATCCGAAATCCCTGACGTGTCTGGCGTCGAGTAGGATGCGGAGAGGCATAGTGGACGATCCGCGCTCAGGCCCCGACCGGCGCCATCTTCCAGGCATAGAGGGGGAAGCGGTCCGTCAAGGCCTGCACGCCCTTCCGCACCGCGGCCAGGTTATCTTCCGAAGCGGGCGCTTCCAGCACCTGCGCGATCAGCGCCGCCACCTGCGTCATCTCGGCCTCGCCGAAGCCTCGCGTGGTCACCGCCGGGCTGCCCAGGCGGATGCCACTCGGGTTCAGCGGCGGGTTTGGGTCGAACGGAATGCCGTTCTTGTTCACCGTGATGAACGCCTCGTCGAGTGCCTTTTCGGCTTCCTTGCCGCGCAAACCCTTGGCGAAGATATCCACCAGCAGAACATGGGAATCGGTGCCGCCGGAGACCACTCGGAACCCGGCTGCCTGCATGCCGGTAGAGAGGGCCTGGGCGTTTTTCACCACCTGCATCTGGTACTCGACGAACTCGGGCGTCATCGCCTCCAAAAAGCAGGTCGCCTTGGCCGCCATCACGTGGACCAGCGGGCCGCCCTGGAATCCAGGGAACACTACCTTGTCGATCGACGGGCCGAACTGAGCCCGTGCCAAAATTATGCCGGAGCGCGGCCCCCGCAGCGTCTTGTGCGTGGTGGAGGTGACGATATCGGCATATTCGCAAGGGTTGGGATAAATGCCGGCAGCCACGAGGCCCGAAAAGTGCGCCATGTCCACCAGGAACAGCGCGCCAACGGAATCGGCGATCTCGCGAAATTTCTTGAAGTCGATAATGCGGGAGTAGGCGCTGGCGCCGCCGACAATCAGTTTCGGCTTGTGTTCCTCGGCGAGGCGGGCGAGTTCTTCATAATCGATGGTCTCGTCGCTCTGCTTCACGCCGTACGGCACGATGTTGTAGGTTTTGCCGGAGAAGTTCAGCGGGTGGCCGTGCGTGAGATGGCCGCCGTGCGAGAGGTTCATCCCCAGGATTGTATCGCCGGGGTTCAATACGGCCGCGTAGGCAGCCTGGTTGGCTGACGAGCCGGAGTGCGGCTGGACATTGGCGTACTCGGCTTTGAAAAGCTCTTTGGCGCGGTCACGCGCGAGGTTCTCGACGACGTCGGTCCATTCGCAGCCGCCGTAGTAGCGGCGTCCCGGGTAGCCCTCGGCGTATTTGTTCGTGAAGACGCTGGCGGTGGCTTCCAGGACGGCTTCCGACGTGAAGTTCTCGCTGGCGATCAGCTCTAGCCGCGAGTGCTGCCGCTCCACTTCGTGCTGGACCGCCGCTGCGATCTGCGGGTCCACTTCGGCCAGGGGCCGCCTCATGCGCTGCTGTGCGTTCATTAGTTTGATTTCTCCAGGCTGGCAATCTTGTCCACACGTCTCTGATGCCGGCCGCCCTCGAACGGCGTCTTGAGGAAGACGTCGACGAGTTCTTCAGCCTGCTGCAGATTGTTGTAACGCGCCCCCATGGTCAAAACGTTCGCATCGTTGTGGCGTCGGGTGAGCTCCACTTCGTCGGTATTGAACGCCAGCGCCGCCCGCACGCCCTCCACCTTATTGGCTGCCATGGACATGCCGACGCCTGTAGAGCAGACGAGCAGGCCGCGATCCGCTTCGCCTTTGGCCACTGCGTGAGCGACGGCGGAAGCGTAATCCGGATAGTCGGTGGATTCGCTGGAATGAGTTCCGAAGTCCACCACCTCCAGACCCTTGGCCTGGAGAGAAGTGATCAACTCTTCCTTGAGGGCAAACCCCGCGTGGTCAGCGCCAATGGCAATTTTCATGGGAGAAACTCAAGTTTATCACGGTGTCCGGCGCTCGCCCGGTGGCAGGCGCCCGGCGGGGCGCGCGACAGAGAGGTGGTGGATTGGAGAAGACCCTGTCCAGGTGGCGAAATCCGCGCAAAGCCGGTACGCCTGGCCGAGCCGCGGCCGTTCAGAGCGGACGTGGATTTGAGGTGCCTCTTCAACGAAGCGGAGAGCAGCCGTTCTCGCTGCCTGGTGACGAAGACTACCAACGGTACGCCCTGCACCTCGACGACATACTGGATCGCATCCCGCACATCCTAGTCCTTCCATAGCCATCGCGTGCCTCCCTGGCGCGCCCGTCGCTTTCGATCAGATCCATCGTGCCCCAAGCCGTTCAAGGCTCGGGTGGCATACGACTTGAAATCGTTCATGATCTTCTCCGGACGTACCGCAGCCTCCACGAGTAATGCACAGGATTGGTTCGCAAATGGGCGGCCAACAGACCCCAATCGCGGCACAAACAGACCTCTCGCGGGGCCCGCAGGACAACCGCCCGGCTGTCCCGGTCGATCAAATACGGCGCCCGATCCATGGCTTGACGTTCCGTTGAAACCCGTTCCGGGCCGGTTTCCAATCATCGCCTTCCGGGAAGATTGTGGCGCCGGTCGGCAGCGCCCGTTTCATCGCCGTGGAGGCGCCCGCCGTAGCGCGGAAACGGAATGAAGTATCTCCTCAGTCTCGTGCGGATCAACCTGGGCACACCGCTCCCTGACGGTTGCCGTTCGGCCAAGCGTACCGGGTAGTCGCGGATTTCGACAGTTGGACAGGATCTTCTCGAATCCATCACATTCATGTCGCGCACCCCTCGAAAAGCGCCGCCGCGCCGCCCTCGTGATACAGTGTCTCCAATCCGTCGAAATCGGATGCACGTGGCAAACCTCACGCCCCACATCGTGAGCCCACACAAGGAGCTCGAGTGAATTCCATTATTGGCGCCATCGGCTGGCACATGGTTGGCGCGGCCTCAGCCGCATCGTTCTACGCACCGATCGGCAAAGTGAAAAAGTGGTCCTGGGAGACAACCTGGGCCGTCGCCGGCATCTTTTCATGGGTCCTTTTGCCCATCGCTGTCAGTCTCTTCCTCCTGCCCGATTTCCGCACCTTCTACGCGGCACTGGATTCCGATGTCGTCACCAAGGCGTTTCTCTTCGGCTGCATGTGGGGCATCGGCAACGTGAACTACGGGCTCACCATGCGCTATCTCGGTATGTCCCTCGGCATTGGCATCGCCATCGGCACAACGCTGGTCATCGGTACGCTCATTCCGCCCGTCCTGCATGGACAGTTCCTGTTTCTTTTCACCACCAATAGCGGGCTCATCACCCTGGCCGGCATCCTGGTCGCCGTGCTCGGCGTAGCGGTCGTCACCTACGCAGGCCACCAGAAGGAGAAACAACTCGGCCTCACCGCCGAGCAGTTCGACCTGAAAAAGGGCCTGATGCTCGCCCTGATGTGTGGCGTCTTCTCCAGCGGCATGTCGTTCGCCATTGACGCCGCCAAACCCATCGAAGCCTCCGCGCTGCAACTCGGAGTGGACCCGCTCTATGCCGCGCTGCCGAGCTACGTCATCATCATGGGCGGCGGGGCTCTGGTCAATTTTGCGTACTGCATCGCCCGCCTCGCCTTCAAGCGCGAGCTCTCCTTCAAGGCGGATTACTCCCAGCCCCTCGCCATCAATCTACGCAATGCCGCCCTCGCCGCCACCGGCGGCACCATGTGGTACCTGCAGTTCTTCTTCTACGCGTGGGGCGCCGCCAACATTCCGCAGCCCCTCTCCTACGTCAACTGGATGCTCCACATGAGCGGCTACGTCCTCTTCGGCGGCCTAGTCGGATTGGCGCTGAAGGAGTGGGCCAAAGTGGACAAACGCCCCGTCGCTATTTTGTGGGTGGGCATGATCATCATCATCATCGCCGCCAACATCGTGGGGCTGGGCATGGCGGTCTAGCCTACCAGATTGCCGGCACCAGTCTGCATCTCACCCTGCGCGCGTAATCGGCGTAGCCGTCGAGCTCCTGATGCAGGGTCGCGTCTTCCAGCACGGTCCGGATCACGGTAAACGCCACAGTCACCGCAGCCGGCGCCAGCGCCCAATAGGAGCCCAGGATCAGCGGTGTCGCCAGAATAAACACGGAAGCGCCGGCATAGCCCGGGTGCCGGATCACTCGATACGGCCCGCCCTCCGCCACCGTGTGCCCGCGGTCCTTTTGGATGCGAACCACGGAGGAAAAAAACCGGTTGGAGCCCATCGCCCAGGCCATCAGAGCTGCGCCCAGCACCGCCGCCGCCAGACCCGCGGGAAACGCAATGGCAGACACGCCGCCGGTCCAATGAAACCGCTCGTCCAGTCCGGCCGTAATCCACACCGCCATCGGCCCGAGCAAGACCGAGATGCCCACCAACACCTTGTCCCAGCTCTTGCCGGCATGGACGTTTCTCCGCTCGGCCGCCAACTCCGGATCACGCCCGGCCGTGAATGCCAGCCCCGTGGCCAGCGAGAGTCCCAGCAGAACCCATGCCTTTGGCCAATCCAGGCGCCCGGCGGCCCCGAAAAGGCACATAGCCGTGATTGCAACGCTGATGCAAACGGGCACCATTTGCTTGACGTTCGGAAGTTGCATTGCGTGACTCCGCTCAACCGTTCGACAGATTCAGACCTGAAGTCTATCCCAGGCCGCGGGCGATCGCCACCTCCGGGAGAGCGTCTGGCAGAGCGTCGCGCGGAGTGGATAGACCGTGCCGCACGAACCCTCGCACTCTCCCGAACAGCTTTCCGCCACCGCGAGTACCTTTTACGCCATGAGCGAGTCCCGCACGGCATGTATCTGCGAAGATCAAATATCCCAAGATGAAATCTGCGAAGAGCGGCAAGCGGCGATCGTGGTGGCGGCGGCCCAGCAAGGGGGATCGACTCGGGCCTTTTGGCACTCGCGCTGGCGCAATGTTGGCAATGACAATTATCGCGGCACTTGTCGAAAATCCAGAGATACTGTTGGTGCTTCTCGTCCTCGCGCTTGCCGGATTGCTCGTTGCGGTCTTGATCCGTCGCTTCAGCCGGCACGAGGCGCCCTCGTTGTTCGGGGCAGGGCGTGACTAGCAGTCCACGGTAGAAGTACCGCTTTCGCCTACAGCGGGCAGACGACGCGGGCCTGACGATTTCCCGCGGAGCACGACTCTAACGGATTCACTTGGGAAGATCACCAGGCAGAGCTGAATTAGCCCGCGCCGGCTCCCGCACTTTCAAATAGCGATCCACTGCCGGCTTCAGCAGAGTCTGCGTTTGCCCTGATGGCCACCGGACCTCCACCTTCTCGACCTCCGCCTCCACGCCGAGCCCGAAGTGCACCCGCTTGTCGCTGGAGGACAGAAAGCCCACGCTGGCGCTGACGTGATTCCACAGCATGCGGCCCGAGCGCGTAGTGACCTTTACCACCGCGCTGGTTGCATCCCGATTGCTATGAGTGCCCGTCAGTTCGATCCCCAACCAATGCCGCCCGGCATTCCCGCTATTGAGCAGAATCCTGGGCCGCTCGTTCAATGCGGTGACCACCAGATCCAGTGACCCGTCGTTGTCCAGATCACCAATCGCCGATCCCCTCTTGTAGCCTTGCCGGTTGAAATCGGCGCCCAACTCCGCCGAGACATCTACAAATTTGCGCCCCCCGAGATTGCGCAGCAGAGTGTCGTGCTGCCGTGTCCCCTCGCCCACATCGTCCACATGGCCGTTGGCGGAGAATACGTCCTTCCACCCGTCGTTATCGAAGTCGAAGAAGCCGCAACTCCAGCCCGAAGCCGCGCGGCTGCCCGGCTCCACGCCCAGTTCCGGCGAGACGTAGGAAAATCCCGTGCCTCCGCTGTTCCGGAACAGGCCGTGGATCTGGTTCATCAGATTGTTGTAGAAGATATCCGGCCAACCGTCGTTGTCGTAGTCTTTCACGTCGCAGCCCATGGCAGAGACCGTCGCCCCGCTATCGTTGTATGCCACCCCGTAGAGGATACCCATCTCTTTGAACGTGCCGTTCTTCTGGTTCACATAGAGGAAGTTCCGCTCCGTGTCGTTCGCGATGAATATGTCGGCCCAACCGTCGCGGTTCACGTCCGCGATGCCGATGCCCATTCCCTTGCCGAGCGCTTTGCTGAAGCCTGCCGCCTCCGTCCGGTCTTCAAACCGGCCGCCTCCCAGATTCCGGTAGAGCCTGTGTGGCACGGGTGGATAGACCTTCGGATTGCAGTAGACCTCCACCCCGAGCGATACGCAGATCTTGTCTTTCTGCGGCGTCCAGTACGTGTAGTTCGAGACCACAAGATCCAGCCTGCCGTCGTTGTCGTAGTCCACCCACGCGCCCTGCACGCTAAGCAGATCCGGCGGCTTGTTGTCGAGACCGGATGTCGCAGTGACGTCACGAAACGTCCCGTCGCCATTGTTGTGATAGAGCGCGTTGCGCCCGGCATTGGCGACAAACAGATCCGGGCGGCCGTCGTTGTCGTAGTCGCCCGCGGCGGCGCCAAAACTGAAACCCAGATCCTCTCCCGCCAACCCTGCTTTCGCGGTCACATCCTCGAACTCACCGCTGCCCTTGTTGCGCCAAAGCGCATTGTGAAACTCCGGTCCGGTCTTCTTTAGCTCCGGTAGCTTCGCGCCGTTGGTGAAGTAGATGTCGAGCAGACCGTCGCCGTCGTAGTCCAGCAATGCCACGCCGCCACACATCGGCTGGGGGAAGTACTTTCGGCCTGTGTAGCCGTTGTTGCTGCGATACGGCGATTGGACGGCACCGGCCACGTCACGAAACCGCTTCGGGCCGGGTACTGGCCGCTGCTGGCCGGCGGCCATGGCGGCGCACAGCAGCACTGCCGCTAGTTGAGATGTTCTTCGATCCATGCCTGATGCTTTGACGCCTCGTCTTCCCTGCCGAGTTGAAAGTAGGTGCGCGCCAGTAGCATGTGCGCCGCGCGCAGTTGCTCTTTCTGCATGCCGGCCAGAGCTAGTGCCTGCTCGGCCATCCGCGCCGTCTCGGCTGCTTGCCCTTTTCGCGCCGCCCACTTGGCTCTCTCCAGCCACGCCGGGCCGAAGCCGGGCGCTTTCTGCATCAGCAACAGTACGATGGCCTGCGCCTCTGCATCCTTGGCGCGATTCAGCAAGAATGACACATACTGGTAGGCTGACAAAGGGTCCGGCAGCCCCAGCTTCTGATTCGCCACCAGGGACGCGCGGAATGCCGCATCCGCCGCGGCCGCATCACCTGTCCTTTCGGACGCCAACCCGATGAGCGTATTCAACTGCAACTGGGCTTGCACATTGCCGGGTGCTAGCCGCAGAGCGTGCCGCGCCTCGCTGATGCACTGGGCGTCCATATTGTGCAGACACGCCCACTGGCTCAGGTAGTAGTGAGCCTCTCCATCTGCCGGCGCCAGGGCTACCGCCTTCGTCAGCGGATCGCGCGCCTGGGCGCTTCTGCCCGGATCCCGCAACAATAGCCGTCCCTCGGTCTTCAGCAGTTCCACTGACTTCGGGTTTACCACCAGCGCCTGGCGAACAATCTCCACCGCCCGCGCGGCTTCGCCCCTCTGCTCCGCGTCGCGCGCCGCTTGCAGGGCCTGGGTTTCCGCCACCTGTGGCGACTGCATCAGAATCAACGCATAGACGATTCCAGGCCAATTCATGGCTGCTGCTTCACTTTCAGCACGCGGTCCGCGGCAACATTTTCGAGCGTTTGCCGCCCGCCGCCGGGCCATCGGATCTCCACTCGTTCCGCCCGTGCCGCCGTACCCAATCCGAAATGAACGCGCCGGTCGCTGGCGCTGAGGTAACCGACGCTCGTGGTGGCGTGGTTGGTGAACTTCCGGCCCCCGGCAGTCACGGTCACTACCGCGCCAAGCCCGTCCCGATTGCTGCGCGTGCCCTCCAGATCCACCAGCAGCCAGTGCCCGCCGCCGGTCGTGCGGTTCAGTAGCAGTTTCGGTACGTCGTTCAATGCGCTCACCGCCACGTCAATCCGGCCGTCGCCGTCAAAATCGGCGAAAGCCGCTCCGCGGTGCACACGCGCCTCGCCCATGCCGGGCGCGCCTGCATCCGTGAACCGGCCAGCTTGATTCCTGAAGACCTTCAACGGCAAGCGGTCCGGCAGGTTCTCCACCTCCCGTGCATTGTCGAGGATGGAGCCATTTGCCGTGAACAGGTCCTTCCAGCCGTCGTTGTCGAAGTCACACAGCCCCACGCCCCAGGCGGTTAACCTCGCGGTCAGTGCGGCCAACCCGCTGGCGCTGGTGTGGTCCTCAAAACCCGAGACGCCATTCCGATAGAGCGGGAAGGTGTCGCCCACCATTCCCGTCTGCACGATATCGGGCCGCCCGTCGTTGTCCACATCCCGAAAATCCACGCCCATGCCGGCCATCGACTTGCCATGCTCGTTGAAGGCCACGCCCATTAACACAGCCGCCTCCGCAAACGTACCGTCGCCCTTGTTCCTGAACAGGAAGTTTCGAAACGTGTCATTTGAGACGAAGATATCCGTCCAGCCATCTCCATCGTAGTCGGCAAAGGCCACGCCCATGCCCTTGCCGGGTAGTCTGCCGATGCCGGAGGTCTCGGAGACGTCGCTAAACGTGCCGTCGCCGTTGTTTCGATAGAGCAGATTCGGCAGGGGACGATAGCTGTTCGGATGGCAAAAGGCGCGAACGCCGTTGGATACACACACCGGCTCTTTCTCCAGTTGCCAGTCCACGTATTGGAGCACGAATAGGTCCAGATCGCCGTCGTTATCGTAGTCGAAGAAACCCGCTCCAACCGCCCAGCGCTTCCGATCGCCCGGCGCAATGCCGGTTGCGCCGCTCTTTGCCGTTACGTCTTCAAATGTTCCATCGCCGCGGTTGCGGAGTAGTTGATTGCGGTTGACCCCAGCCACGTATAGATCGGGAAATCCATCGTTGTCGAAGTCCCCCACCGCCACACCCATGCCGTAGCCCTCTCCTGCCACGCCCGCCCGCACCGTCACATCGAGAAATCGTCCGTTGCCCTCGTTGTGGTAGAGCCGGTTCTCAAAACCCTGTCTTTCCTTCAAAAGCGAAGGAATCCGCGCGCCATTGACGAAGAATAGATCAATTCGTCCGTCTCGGTCATAGTCCAGTGCCGCGACACCGCCCACCATGGTCTCAATCTGGTGCCGCTGGCCGCTCTGCCCGTTTTGAAGCCGGAAGCTCAGCCCTGCTTTCGCGGCGGTTTCCTCGAAACGGATGAAGCCCACCCCCTCGCCGGAGAATAGCGACGGGAGTAGCAGGAGGATCAACGCCGGCCCGAGGGCCGCTGGTGGAGAGACAGACAACTCAGCGGCCAGTATATCCCATCGATTGCAGCGACTTCTCGTCCACAATGCGATGGAGTACCGGCTGCGTGGACACCGACGTCCCTTCTACGGCCACCAGCTTCACGACCAGTTCAAAATACGGTACCCGGCCATTCTGCGGTACCTTCAACAGTTTCATCAACTCTTCGAATCTGTCCGGATTGGCGAGGTACTCGCCGGCGGCCGAAGTGCCCTGCATATTCGTACCTGCGATCAGGAGAATGGACCCAGTCCGGTCAAGATTGGGCAGGAACGTAACGGTGCCGAAGGAATTGTAGGGCTTCTCGCCCACCGCCTCGCCGACAAACGAAGGGGGTTCGCCGGCCGCCGGCCGTTTGTTGATGACGACGGCCCGGTGCAGTGCCGGATCATAGCTGAAGCGCAGTCCACGCCACGATTCGATCAGGTTCACCCACGGGTTGGCGCGCTCGCTTCCGAGCAGAATCACATCCTGCGTCTTCAAATCCTCGGCCCTCAGGTCGCGCGCGAATCGGACAACTGCGGCACCCTGCGGGGGCATCATCTGCGTCAGACGGGCCGCCATCGATGCGTCGGCCAGGCTGGTGTGGTGACGCGATGCGACCTCGGCCAGCAACTTGTCCTTTTCCGAGACCGGGGCTCTGGCGCGCAACCCGGAGAAGTAACGGCCGTTCGCATAGTCCTGGAACGGCACGGAAACCCTATCAATATCTTGAAGTAGAGCGAAGCTGGAGTCCGCCACGGCAATCACGGTCTGATGGCCGGGGCGGAACAAACGCGACCAGAACTGCCGGGCCACCGAACTCTGTTCAGCCGGCACGGCCGTGGTGCGGGTCGAAAGCCACCCGACTGCAACGATAAGGCAGAGACACAATACGCCCAACGCCAGGGAGATCCACTTCGGCCAGCCCTCGTGGCGGGTAACCGGAACCGGAGCCAGCCGCCCGGCTTCCATCAGGCCCGCCTGCGAGCGAGGTAGGAAGTGCGGCACGTAGCCGCCCTTGGGGATCTCTATCACCACCGGCTCATCCGCGCCTTCTTCGGCAAAGTACGCAGCCAGCCGTCTTCTTAGGTCCCGCGCCTGGACTCTGACAATGTTGTCGTCGCTGGGATTGTAGCCCGCCTCCCGGCCAAAGACCAGATGCCCGATCTGTTGTTCGGATATCTCATTCGGCCGGCCGGCCATCGCTTTGGCGCAAACGTAGGTCAGAAACCCCTGTAACTTGACCGAGCGAACGAAGTGGTTGCTCGCCAGGATCCGCTCCACGAGACTGTTCTGATCTCTTGCGGAGATGCCTTCGCCACCGCTGTGTTCCCTTACAAACATTGGTGTTCGCTGTGTTCACCCACCGTTAACTTACCGTAAATTCCCCTCCTCCGCAACCGAGGGCTTTAGCACAATGACACTAGCTCGAACCTTGTGGTCCGACCGTGAAATTGTTTCCACGTCTCGATTCAGGGAGTTCTCAAATGTTTACTCGATCAGGTCGTTGTATCTTATGGCTGAGTGCCTTGCTACTGCTGGCGCCGGCAGGGTACGCCCAGGGTGGCTTCGGCGCCATTCGCGGCTCTATTAAAGATAGTTCAGGTGCGATCGTACCCGGCGCAAAGATCAACGCTGTTGAAATTTCCACCGGCACCACGAACGACAGTCTGACCGACGCCGATGGGAATTTTCACTTTCCCAGGCTCAAACCCAGCATTTATCAAATCACGGCCGAAGCGGCCGGATTCAAAAAGCTCGACCGCAAAGGGATTGAGCTTCGGGTGTCCGACAACCTCACACTGGACCTCATTCTGGAGATCGGCGGACTGAATGAAACCGTCACGGTGACCGGGGAAGCGCCTCTTCTCCGCACCGCCGATGCGC
Organism: Paludibaculum sp.; assembly: GCA_036504135.1. Classification (GTDB taxonomy): domain Bacteria; phylum Acidobacteriota; class Terriglobia; order Bryobacterales; family Bryobacteraceae; genus Paludibaculum. The sequence goes on along the minus strand of DASXVP010000014.1, from coordinate 139,916 downwards.
AGTCCGGCGAGGTCATTACCAATACGATGATCTCCAACATTCCCCAGTTGTCGCGGGATCCTCTCCGGCTGCTGGTCCTCTCTGGCAATGTCCAGGGCAGTGGCGCTCGCGCCGAACCCGGCAGCGATACCCGCATCAACGGCGGACGCACGGTCGGTCTGGAATACCGCGTGGACGGTGTCACAGCCGGCACCGGCATGGGCCACAAGGTCGTCGATACTACGCCCTCGATGGAAACCGTAGCAGAGTTCAAGGTCATCACCAACGGCATCTCTGCCGAGTACGGCCGCCTTTCCGGCGGCGCCATCGAGGTGGTCACCAAGAGCGGCTCCAACCAATGGCACGGCCAGCTGTTTGAGTACTTCCAGAACGACAATCTGAATGCCAACTCCTGGCAGCAAAACTCGTTGGGCGGCAAAAAGGTAAAGTTCTCCCAGAACATCTATGGCGGCACCGTTGGCGGTCCCGTGTCTATTCCCAAAGTCTATAAGGGGCAGAACAAGTCCTTCTTCTTCTTTAACTACGAGGGTATGCGCCGCCGCCAGGCCGGCTCGTTGCAGCAGACCTCCGTGCCCACAGAACTGGAACGGAAGGGCGACTTCTCTCAAACCCTCTACAACGGCATCTCCCCCGTATTGTTCGATCAGAACGGCCCCGTGGTGTTCGACTCCGTCAAGAATCAGTACATCCGCCAGAACCTCATCGGCAATGGTAAGGTGCTCCCCCAGAGCCAGATCCATCCCGTGAGCCTCGCGCTGCTGAAGAACGTACCACTGCCGAACACAGCGCCCACACCGGGTACCAGCGCCCTGAACAACTATGTCGCCCCTGCCAGCAGCTTCGGCAACCGCGACATGTACGGCCTGCGCATCGACCACAACTTCAACGACAAGCACCGCTTCTTTGGCCGGTTCACCCGCCGGGATGCCGATAGCGGTTCCACCAACTGGCGCGGCCCGGCCTCCACTGCCAGCCAGACCCGCAACAAGGGCTCTCTGAACGTCACGTTGAACTACAGCTGGATGCTCTCGCCCACCCTGATCGCCGACGTCCGCGGCGGCCTCAACCACTTCCCCAACTCCGCTGGCAACCTGCTGCCTCCCGGGTTCTCCAGCGCCGACATTCCGCTGGATTCCGCCACCCGCGCCCTCATCGGCACCGAGAATCTGCCGTTGATTCGGACACCCAGCGTCACCCTCTCCGATAGCGCATCGCTGAGCGTCAGCAACTACACCACCTATGACAATAGCGTCAGCTTCACCAAGATCCTCAACCGCCACACGCTGAAGGCCGGCTTCCAGATGTACCGCTTCTTCGATAACTTCCAGCGCAGCGGCGGCGGCACCTATAGCTTCCAGGCGGCCCCGGTTCACCAGATCGCCGGCGTCGATTTCGGATTCGGTTCCGACATCTCCTTCGCCTACGGCATGGCCGCCTTCATGGTGGGCACCAACAATCAGGCTGATATGTCCGGCGGCACCACTCGCGCCAATAACTTCAACTACTATGCCAGCTTCATCCAGGACGACTTCCGCGTTAACTCCAAGTTGACTCTCAATCTCGGCCTTCGCTGGGATATGGATTCGCCCATCACAGAGCGCTTCGACAAACTCTATTTCTGGGATCCGGATGCCCCAGCGCCTTTCAAGGTCAACGCCGGCTATGACTTTGCCGCCAGCGTCCGCGCTGCGGGTCTCGATCCGGCTGCTATTCGCACGCCTGAATGGGTGAAGAATGGCTTCCCCAACGGTGCGATGCGGATCGCCAATACGCCGGAGTTCCCCTCCAGAACCGGTACCAGCTACCGCAAGGGCCAGTTCGCCCCGCGCATCGGTGCGGCCTATCAACTCGATTCCAAGACAGTGGTTCGCGGCTCCTTCGCCATGATGTACATCCCCGCCACCGGCGCTGAAGGCGCCTACTCCGGCGGCGGACTGCCGCTGGCCGATACCGCCAGCGCCGGCTGGCACGCCAGCACTGACAACATGGTCCATCTCTATTCCAACTGGACCAATCCGTTCCTCCCCGGCCAGTTCGTTCAGTACCAGCGCACCAACACGGCTGCCAATTACGGAGCCACCGGCCCCACCAGCCCCGCCGGCTTTAGCCGTACGTCGCACATGTCCAAGGAATACACCATGAGCTTCGCCGTGCAACGCGAGCTCAAGGGCAACATGGTGGTGGAAGCCACCTATAACGGCAACCTCGGCCGCGATCTCGTCGGACCGGACTATGTCGGCCGGTTCCCAGCGGAACTGTTCAACGGCGGACCTGCCGGCCAGAACGTCCGGACCTATACCACCCAGATCGTCTCGCCGACGTCCGGCCAGACCCAAAACAACAGCGTGGTCGGCCCCAAGCAGAATCTCGCGATCCTCGAAATGGCCTACCCCTACTTCGGCGCCATCGGTGTGCAGGGCGTCAACTTCGGCCGTTCCAACTTCCATGCGGCCAACCTCCGCCTGGAAAAGCGAATGAGCCACGGCCTGTTCTTCCTGGCCAACTACACGTTTAGCAAGTCGCTCGATGACGTTGGCGGACCGGACGGCGCCGTCGGAGCCAACAACACCGTGCTCGGCGGCAAACGCCAGCAAAACGTGGACTCCCTGAAGCAGGTTTACGGCATCAGTCCGCTCGACGAAACTCATGTGCTCCGCTTCGCGGCCAACTACCAACTCCCAGTTGGACGAGGCAAGGCTTGGCTCAGCACCCCGCAGAGCATCGGGGCGAAGATTCTCGACGGCGCCGTGGGCGGTTGGGAACTCGCGGGAATCGGCACCTACCGGTCCGGCAGACCCGTCGTCCTTACAGCCACGACTCCCAACATCAACAACAACATCAGGGCCGAATGGACCTATGGCAACTTCATCGACCCGTCCAACCCCACGATCGACAATCCACGGTTTGGCGGCAAGAGCCAAGTCTTCTACTCCACTCGCGACGTAGTGCCAACTGATCCGACGCGCCGGTTCTTCAACGCCGCCGACGCTCAGCAATTCACTTACGGCACCCTCCCGCCCATCTTCCCGAATACCCGTCACCCGATGAACGTCAACTACGATATGTCGCTCATGAAGTCGTTCTACTTCGCTGCGGAAAACCGGTCCTATCTCCAGTTCCGCATGGAGGCCGCCAACTTCTTCAACATTCGTGGTTTCGGTACCTACAACACCACCATCGGTAACCGGTACTTCGGCATGATCACCGCAGCCGGGAACACCGCCCGCACCATCCAGATGTCCGCCCGCATCGTCTTCTAACGCGGTCGCACATCCGGTTCACGCAAAACGGGTCACCCCTTCGGGCGGCCCGTTTCCCCGTGTTTGGCTCTCTGACTGGATCATGGGGACTTTCCTTCCTGGACAAAACTCTCCCCGCCCCGATCCAAGCAGATCCTTGCTTTCTGTTAGTCGTACGAAAGCGGATGGGGCGTTCGTCCCCGCCGCATCATGTTCTCATACCCACCATCACTCGCATCGATTAGTCGAAGTTCATCAACGTTGGTCAGCGTTCCATTTCGCAAGCTGTGTCAGCCTCAGCGCGGCTGAGTGCGTTGAACAGCAGTATGCTGTCATCCGAAAAGTCCCTTCCACGCTCACCCACCGCCCCGATTGCCAGACCAAATTACCTGGCCAGAACATTTCAGACACCAAATGTCTGCGGGACTCCCTCCAGGTACTCTAAGACCACCCCCCGCAAGTCCCGTTCACATCGATTTTCAAATCGATCTCCTGTGTTTCCAATACAAAATCCCATCTTCGCTATTTGATCGCCTCGGCGTAGTCTACAATCCTTGCCGAAAGGACAACCACACCCAATGAAACCCGAACTCGTTCCGCCGACCAACAACACCACCCCGGCCGCCCCGCCTCCCAGGCGCCGCATCCGCCGCCAGCTCGATCACAATCTCATCACCGGCAAAGGACCCGGCTCCCTCCTCTCCTTCGAGGATCCAGCCGCCATCCAGGCGATCCGCCAGTCCATTCTGGATCGCCTCAACTGCCAGTCCGCCGTCGACCTGGTCTTCGTCGAACTCGCCACCTCCAACGCCTGGCAGGCCCTCCGCGCCGCCAAACTCGACTCCGCCACCGTGGACACCGAAGTAGCCGCCCAGCGCGAAGCCGTCGATCGGGAATACGAGCTAATCGACGACATCAGCCGCACCGCGCTCATCTACCACAACCCCGAAATCACCCAGGTTCTGCGTGTGTTCCACAAGACCCAGAACGATTGCCAGCGCGCACTTCTCCAGATCGTTCGCCCACCCACGAACCGCACCGGGAGCTAAGCCATGTCACTCATTCGCGTCTCGGAGAAGAAGATCGCCGCCAATCGCGCCAATGGCCGGAAATCGCAGGGGCCGTCCACGCCGGCCGGCAAGGTCCGCTCCAGCCGCAACGCCTGCTCACACCATCTCTATGCCCGCAAGTTCACCATCCACCCCGTTTGGCAGCAGCGCATAGCCGCCGCCATCGGTCCCGCCGTCGAATCCGTAGAAAATCCGGCCGAGCGCCTCCCGCTCACCCGCTACCTCTTCCTCATGCAGTGGATAGAGGAACTCGCCGCCTTCGAGACGCGTCTCCTGAACCAGTCCATCGCGCGCCACCGCGGCGATTTCTACCGTGGCGTCCACCACTTCGCCACCACCAGCCCGCTGTTCCTCGTTATCGGCGCCCGCATGCACGCACTCCACATCCAGGCCAACCGCGCCCGTCTCGAGTGGAAACGCGCCCAGAGGCAAACGACCCCAAATGTCGTTGAAAAGAAGCCGCTTACGATGGCCGCCGCCGCGGGTGCATCCGCCCGCAGCCAGTTTCTACCGCCCGCGCGGGCCCCTAAATGTCGTAATACATCGCGAACTCGTACGGATGCGGCCGCAACCGCACGGCATCCGCTTCGTTCTTTTGCTTATAGCTGATGAAAGTCTCCAGCAATTCCTCTGTAAACACGTCACCCTTCAGCAGGAAGTCGTGATCGTCCTGCAGGCACGCCAGAGCCTCGTCCAGCGAAGCCGGCATCGAAGGAACAGCCTTCAACTCCTCGGGCGACAGATCGTAGATGTCCTTGTCCAGCGGTTCCCCCGGATCGATCCGGTTCATCACCCCGTCCAGACCCGCCATCAGCAGCGCGGCAAAGCACAGGTAAGGATTCGCCGACGGATCCGGCGGACGGTACTCCACGCGTTTGGATTTCGGGCTCGACGAATACATCGGAATTCGCACCGCAGCCGACCGGTTCCGCCGCGAGTACGCCAGATTCACCGGAGCCTCGTAGCCCGGCACCAGCCGCTTGTATGAGTTCGTCGTCGGCGCGATGATCGCCGAAAGCGCCCGCGAGTGCTTCAGCAACCCGCCGATGTACCACAACGCCATCTGGCTCAAACCCGCATATCCGTCGCCGGCAAACAGCGGCTGGCCGTTGCGCCACAGCGATTGATGGCAGTGCATCCCGCTGCCGTTGTCGCCAAACAGCGGCTTCGGCATGAACGTCACCGTCTTGCCATGTTTCTGCGCCACGTTCCGGATGCAGTACTTGTACAGCATCATGTTGTCGGCCGATTTGACCATCGTGTCAAACTTCTGGTCGATCTCACACTGCCCGCCCGTTGCTACTTCATGGTGGTGGCACTCAATATTGAGGCCCGCCTTCAGCATCACCTCCACCATCTCCGCCCGCAGGTCCTGGTAGTGGTCGGTCGGCGGCAGCGGGAAGTAGCCTTCCTTGTAGCGCGGCCGGTAGCCCAGGTTGTTCTCCGCCCGCCCCGAGTTCCAGCGGCCCTCCTCGGCGTCGATGAAGTAGTAGCCCGAATGTTGGTTTTGGTCGAAACGAATGTTGTCGAAGATGAAAAACTCGGCCTCGGCCCCGAAAAATACCGTGTCGGCCAGCCCACTGTTCTGGAGGAACAGCTCTGCCTTCTTAGCAATCCAGCGCGGGTCCCGATCATAGCGCTGCCGCGTGATCGGGTCCAGAATGTCGCCAATCATGCATAGCGTGGGCGTCTGGAAAAACGGATCCATGTACGCCGTCTTCGGGTCAGGGATCAGCAGCATGTCGCTCTCATTGATCGCCGCCCAGCCACGGATGCTGGAGCCGTCAATGCCGAATCCCTCTTCAAAGGAATCCTCTGTCAGTTGGCTGATCGGGTAGCTGATGTGCTGGGCGAGGCCGGGGATGTCCGTGAAGCGGACGTCAATCTGCCGGGCGCCGTTATCAAGGCCGTACTGGATTGCTTCCTTGGGGGTCATCGTCGTGAAGTCTCCGTAGAACTAGGGCCACGATAGCAGAGTGTCCGGGGGCTGTCCATGTCAGTGTGACGCCCCTCCCATCAATTCCATGAACGAGGCCCATAAAAAAATCCGATTGCTGGACAGCCGGGGATGCATTCGATAATTGAGTCATAGTCGGAAGGCCCAAAGCTCCGGTTGCCCTGGCAACGCTTTCCGCCCATGTAAGACTTTCTAGCTCGAGGAGACCGATGCCGAACCAACTGCAAGACTTTCTGACCCTTTCCTACGCGGAACTGGAAGACCTCAATCTACAAGCCAAGGAACAGCGTAAGAATCGCGTGCCGGCCCACCAGATCCAGGAGGAGCGGGTCAAGTACCTGGCCGACAACAAGCAGATCAAGGCCGTCACCGTCATGTTCAGCGACCTCGAAGGCCGCCTCCACATGCTCGACTATGACAAGAAGTTCCTGGTCAAGAGCTTCGACAACCTGACCTTCGACGGCTCCTCGATTCGCGGTTTCACAGCCCAGCGCGAGAGCGATCTCCGTCTCGCCATGGATTGGTCGTCCTTCTACTGGGCGCCCTCCGACATCTTCGGCGCGGGCAAGGCTCTCGTTTTCAGCGAAGTGATCGACAAGGACGGCTCGGCCTACTCCGGCGACCTGCGCGGCGTTCTCAAGAACTACGCCAATGAGCAGTTCGCCAAAAATGGCTATACCCTCAACGCGGCCAACGAGATCGAAGGCTTCCTCTTCAAGGGCACCGACGCCGAGCGCAACTATCACGATACCGGCAAGTTCGAATACGTCAACACCGGCGGCTACTACCACTCGCTGCCCGGCGATCTCCTCCGCCTCTTCATCGACACCACGGCAGAAGTGCAGCGCGCCATGGGCTTCGAAAACGAGAAGGATCACCCCGAGGTCGCGCCCTCGCAGTTCGAAATCAACTACAGCTATGCCGACGTGGTCGCCGCCGCCGATCAGATCCAGATCTACAAGCTGATTTGCCGCCAGGTCGCCACCAAGATGGGCCTCACCGCCTCCTTCCTGCCCAAGCCGGTTGTCGGCGTCAACGGCAGCGGTATGCACACCAACGTCTCCATCACCAAGGCCGGCAAGAACATCTTCTGGGATCCCAAGGGCGAAGAGAAGATGAGCAAATTCGCTTGGCAGTTCGTCGATCGCATCCTCACCCACGGCAACGACATCTGCCTCGCGCTGAACGCCAGCGTCAACGCCTACCGCCGCCTCGATCCGCACTTCGAGGCGCCCAACCAGATAAAGGCTTCGGCCACCGATCGTGGCTCGATGGTCCGCATCCCGATCGGCAACGAGCGCAGCGCGCGCGTCGAAGTCCGCTCGGTCGGCCCCGATGCCAACCCCTACCTCGTCATGCTCTCCGTCTTCAAGACCGGCCTCGAAGGCGAGATCTCCAAGGTCAAGAATCTGCGCCAGGCAGAGCGCTACCTGCCCGATAACGTTTACGACGCCATGGCCAACTTCCGCAACGCCGAGTGGACCACCAAGCTCCTGGGCGCGGACGTGAAGGGCCGTTACGCCGACCTCAAGCAGGCCTCGGCCGACCGCTGCCCGCGCCTCCTGGGCACCTTCGTCAAGGCGCCCGAAGTGCAGTACCACCACGAGGTCTACAACCAGTTCCTCTGGAACATGTTCTAAGCCTCTCTGAGAACACCTCGTTCGAACGCGCGACGCCCCGGCCGTGGAAGCCGGGGCGTCGCGCGTTTGTGAGACTCTGAGGGGAGCAACGATGGATCAATACACCGTCTCCACACTCACCGGCGCCATCCACAAACTGCTGCGCGGGCAGTTCGACGATGTGCGGGTGGCCGGCGAGATCTCGGGCTACAAGGTGTGGTCTTCCGGGCACGCTTACTTCACACTCAAGGATGCCGGCGCCCAGATCCGCTGCGTGCTGTTCCGGGGCTCCCTCCGCTATCTGCGCTTTTCTCCTGCCGATGGCTTGGCCGTGGTGGCGCGCGGCACGGTGGAGGTCCGTCAGGAACGGGGCGAGTACCAGTTGATCGTCTCGTCAATGGCGCCCGATGGAGTCGGCGCGCTCCAGGCCGCCCTCGAACTGCTGAAACAGAAACTGGCGGCCGATGGGCTCTTCGCACCGGAGCGAAAGCGCCCGCTGCCCATGTTCCCCCGCCGCATCGGCATCGTCACCTCGCCCAAAGGCGCGGTGATCCGTGACATGCTCACCGTGCTTGGCCGGCGCTGGCCGGGGCTGGAGATCCGGCTATGGCCCACCCAGGTGCAGGGCACTGGCGCGGTGGAAGGCGTCTGCGCCGGCCTGCGGCACTTCAGCTCGTCGGGTTGGGCCGATGTCGTCATCGTGGGGCGCGGTGGCGGGTCCTTGGAAGACCTCTGGACTTTCAACGAAGAGGCCGTCGCGAGGGCCATCGCAGCCTCGGCAGTGCCTGTAATCTCGGCCGTCGGCCACGAAGTGGACTTCACTATTGCTGACTTTGTCGCCGACCTCCGCGCGCCCACTCCCTCGGCCGCCGCCGAAATGGTCGTTCGCGATCAGGCCGTGATCCTCGGCGCCATCCACGAGGGCCGCCAACGCGCGGCTCGGGCCGTCCGGTTCCTCATCAGCCGGGTCGCCCGGCGTCTTCAAAAACAGGGTGTCGAGCGCGCCGCCAATCTGGTCACGCGTCAGATCGGCCGCGGCTGGCAGGCGTTCGACGAGCTCGACGGGCGCCTCCGCGCGGCCGACCCCAGGGCGCGCCTGATGCGCATGAGAAAGCGCTTGGAAGAGGCATCCCAAAGGCTGGCTGCCGCTGGCCCAGCCGCAGCCATTGCGGCTGGCCGCAGCCGTGTGCAGGCCCTGGAGCACGGATTATCGGCTGGCATGAACGCGCGCCTGCACGCCGCACAACTCCGGCTGGAGCCGCTGGCCGCCAGAGTGGGCGCACTCAGCCCGGTAGCGATTCTCGATCGTGGCTATGCCATCGTGACCAACGAGCACGGCCAGGTGGTGAAGTCTCCGGCCGACGCGCCGGCCACCACCCTCGTCCAAGCGCGCCTGGCGCGCGGTGTCATCACCGCCCGTGTGGAATCGGCGCCTTGAGGCCCTTGGCGAGGCAAGATCGCGGCTACGTCATCGTGACCAACGAGCAAGGCCAGGTAGTGAAGTCGCTGGCCGACGCCCCGGCCGCCACTATGGTCCGCGCCCGCGTGGCGCGCGGTGTCATCACCGCCCGTGTGACATAATTGCTGTTTCAGAGGAGTTTATGGCGAATCCCAAGTATGCGGAAGCGACCCGGCCCGTACCGCAGGCCGTGGAAGTCGGAGCGTTGAGCGATGGCACGAAGATCATGCGGCGGGCGCCGCGCATCCGGTCCTGCGGTCTGAAAGACGCCAAGGACAAGCTCTGCGCCGGGCACCTGAAGCGCTGGTTCTTCTTTGGCGAGGAACTGAAGGAGAAGTTTGGCGCCGACGCCGAGCTCTATCGTTGCGAAAAGTGCAAAGCGGTGTATCTGCCGAATGAAGAGGAAGAGTCGCGGAGCGGGACGCTCAGCTACTAGAAATTAGGAGGCCGCATTGGATCGCCTCTGGGGAGGAGTCACTCGGGGTGAGTCAATCCAATGCGGCCTGCCCTTGTCAGGGCTTTGAGATGGGGCCACGGCGAAACCGGATCCTTGAGCCTGTGTTCCCTAAACTCCTAGTGAAGATGCCGCGTTCAACTACCCTTCACCAAGCGAACCCGGGGACCACCGATACCCGCCATCTCAGGGGGAGATCAAAATCCTGATGACGACCTCGCTGATCAAAAAAATTACCCTCTGTTGCAACTTGCAACCGGTAGAACGAATGGAAGAGAACTCTAACACCGGCTCCCGCAAGCACGACGTTTCCAACTCCATTTCGCTCTCCCGATAAGCCCGTTACAGCAGAGGGCAGGTTTAAAGAGAGATCATCAATTCGATTATGAGTGTAGCAAACTGATGGCCATCGATGCTGGAGAAAAAAGTCCTTTGTTATCAACAGTCGTGACAATGGCCGGGTGGGCCGGCGGGGTGAGTGGACGCAGGAGGTGTGGCATGGTGACACAGGTTGGACTCAGCTTGGCCGCGATGTGGGTGTGGATGGCCCCGGCGATGGCCCAGGACATCGACTACCAAGTCTATAGCGAGCCGCCACGGCTGCTGCTGAACGCACGGCGGCTGAAACTGGTGAAGCGGGAGCGCGAGCGCGAGTCCATGCGCTGGCAGCAGTTTGACGCGCTGATGGCGGGCAAGGCGCGCATGACGGAGCCGGGCTTCACGCTGGCCCTCTGGAGCACAGTCACTGGCCAGGGCGCGCCCTGCAAGGCCGCGGCGGAGTGGGCCGTGAAGGCAAACCCGGCGGCGGTGGCGGAACTCCGCCAGATGGCTCTGGTCTACGACTGGTGCCAGGCGGCGGCGGGCGAAGCGCAATCGTCGATGCTGGCGCGGAAGCTGGTAGGTGCGCTGTCGGACCGGACGGAGCAGATGGGGGCGGTACGGTCTCGGACGATGGCCGCGCTGGCGGTGGCCGATGTGGAGCCGCAGGTGTCGCAGGCGTACCTGAAATGGGCCGTGGAGGGTTGGTGGAAGGCGAAGATCGTGCCGCGCCTGAAGACCGAGCCGGGCGTCTTTGCCAGGCGCGAAGATCTCTACGCCATGATGGAATTCCTGCACGTAGTGCGCGACAACCTGCGGGCGGACCTGCGCGAGGGGGCAGGGCAGTGGTTTGAGGATCTGGCGCCGATGCAGATGCTCTCCTACTACCCACGGCCCTGGCCGGCGGCGGAAAACGAATACCGGGTGCCGGCGTATGTGGGCAAGGGCGATCCGGATCTGCGCGAGGCGGCTTACTCCCGCGTGGCGGAACTGGCGATGGTGAGCTTTGACGTCAACGCCGTGCCGCACCAATTTCTGCAAGGCTGGCTGATGCAAGACCGGTTTCTGATGCGGAGCGAGTTCGGCGTCGCCTACGAGTTCCTCTGGGCAAATCCGTATCAGCCGGGCTTGAGCTTCTCCTACATGCCGGATCTGTTCCACGGACACGGGCAGCTGTTGGCGCGAGGCGGCTGGGATGAGGACGCCACCTGGTTTGGATATTGGGGCGGACAGGCGCAGGCGTTCACGAACGGGGCCCGCGTGGCGGTGAAGCTGGACGGGCGTCCGGCGCCGGTGAACCTCGGTCCGGTCAAGGTGTTTTTCGCGTCCGCGGGGCTCAAGGTGGAGTCCGGTTGGCTGCCTCCGCCGGAGGAGGGTGTCAAGCCGGTGGAGGAGGTCGGGTTCATTGTCGGTCTGGCGCCGGATGCCCACTATGACGTCGAGGTGGACGACGAGGAGATGTACGAGGCCAAGACAGACTCCGGCGGGATTTTGGAGCTGAAGTTCGCACCGGGCCGCAAGGCTGGGGTTCGGTTGAAGAAGAGCGGCGGGTGAGCTATCTGACGAGATAGTCGCTGAGTCGAATGCCTTTGAGTTCGTAAGTGATCATATCGCAGGCGGTCCTTTCAGGTGTGACGAGAATGTGTCCTCCGCTCACGGCGCTGACGGGCACCAGCCAGCGGCTGCCTGCTCGACCTGAGACATCCTCAGCGGTCAGGTGGAAGAACGCGTCGCGCCGGTTCATCGGCGAGAGCCATGTGTTTCGCGGGTACCCAACGAAAGTCATCGCGCTGCCGAGCCGCTCGCCCCATGAGTTTCGATTGGCCGCCATCAACGTGACGGCTCCGCCGGAGGGTATGTCGGTTGGCGATTCGCAGACTACCTTTAAGCCATCCTCGCCGGGACGCAGCTGGACGATAGCACTGGAGCACACGCCCAGGCCGGGTGCGAGAACACGTCCGCCAATGGGGACCGTGACGGCGGCGTCCGCTCGGTGGGAGTCCGCCTTTACGGTGCCTCGGATTGTGGTGGTGGAGTCTTTGATCTGGTCGAACAGGGCACGCTCCATGCGGAGGATCTGCCTGGCATGGCCCGGACCGGCCAGTTCAAGGAACGCTACCAGCGGAAGTGTTTCGTACTCACTGCGCGAGGTAGCAAGTGTGGCACTATAGTGTTTCCCTTCGGTCGTATCCACTTGAAGGGCGAGTTGATTGAGATATACGCGAGTCTGATCCGTCAAGCCAGAGAGCGCGACGGGAATTGCCAGGGTGACTCGTGATGGGGTAGCCGGCATCCGCCTGCCGAGGTCGGCAGGTTGACCCTGTCCCGCGGAGAAATGGATGGAGAGCGGTTCTCCAACTGTCTTTCTTGAATCCAGGGCGCACTGGAGTTCGAGAGTGCGTGGCTGGGGCAGCCAGGCGTAAGTCATGGCCGTGGCTATTACAGCCGCGGCACCGGCGGCGCGGGCGAGTGAGGTTGCCCGCCGGACGTACTGGAGGCAGACGACGGTGAGTGTGCCGGCGGTGAGCACCACCAGCGTGACAGCGTTGTGCACGTAATTCACCGGGATCCAAAGGGCATCAAGCATGCCCTGACCGTGGGACATCAGGGTGGCCGCGACGCCGAGCAGTATGATGGCGAGCAGGAACTGAACCACGTTTCTGACGACGGTGGCGAGCGCAGCGGCAGGCAAAGTCAGGCACACCACTAGCGCTAGCTGTTTCCCGAATAGTTGAGGGAGATAGTTGATCGGCGGAAATCCGCGGGCGCCGAGGATGACTGAGCAAGAGACCAGGTAGGGGATGTGGATCAAGGCAAGGATGAATAGCGCTTTCGCCGCAAAGATCGACGGCCAACGACAGGGGAGCGTGACCCAGAATTGACGGTCGCCGACGAGTGGGTCTTCGAGGACTACCAGCGCGATGAGGTAGGCCCAGGCGAACGGCAGCAGGAGATTGAGCCAGCCCTCCATGGTGCCCGGGGTGTAGTCATTTCGCCATCGATCCGCCCAGGTGAGCGCGGCGAGTATCGCCAGAGTCACGGTGGATTCCCACCAGAGACGACGAATGTCCTTGCGGAAGATGTGCTGTGCGATTCTCATGCGGCGGTCCTCCCTGATGACTTTGCGAGGGCATAGACGATGGCGCGCAGGGGCATGGGGCTTGCGGTGATCTCGCGTAGAGCGGGGTAGTGACGGCGGATTTCGCCATCGGTCGAATCGGGGTCATAACGGGCGTGGGTAAAGCGCAGCGTCACTCCCGATTGCTGCAGATTCAACCAGCCGGGCGGCGGGCTTGGCGGCGGATCGGAGGGGCTTTCGAGCAGCACTTCGATTTCGCGGAAGCGCTCGGTGAGCGTGCTCATCTCCTCCGCGAATCGAATGCGGCCCTCGTCGAGATAGGCGATGTGCGTGGCGAAGCTTTCAATCTCCGCCAGGTCGTGCGAGGCGAGCAACACCGTTGCCTCGGGCGTTCGCTCCAGGATGCTCTCGATCAACTGTTCGCGGACGAGCACGTCGAGGCCGCTGAACGGTTCGTCGAGGAGTAGGAGTTGCGGGCGATAGCTGAGAGTGGCGGCCAGCGCTGCTTTCATGCGCATGCCGCGGGAGAGCGATTTCAGGGGGCGATCGAGCGGCAATTCGAAGCGGCGGATGAGCTCCGCGGCATCGTCGTCGCTCCAGTTCGGGTAGAACTCCTTGCAGTAGGAGAGGAAGTAGCCTGTGGACATCCACTCGGGGAGTTGGCGGCTCTCGGCCATGTAGCCGATTCGCGCGAGTTCGCTGGGGCCGAGGCGGCGGGAGTCCACGCCCATCACGGTGACGCGGCCGGTGGTGGCACGGAGCAGATTGACGCACAGCTTGAGCGCCGTGGTTTTGCCTGCGCCGTTTGGGCCGACGATCGCGAAGACGGAACCGGCCGGGACTTCGAGGTTGACGCCCTGGAGCGCGTGCAGCGTGCCGAAATTTCTGGTGAGCGCCTGCATCTGGATCATTTCGATTTCTCCCGAACCTCTCTGCCGGACTGGAGTTTGCGCCATTGCTCGGCGATGAAGTCCTGCAACTCTTCGAGCGTTACGCCCATCTTCATCGCCTCGACCGTGAGCGCTTCGATGTCGCCGCCGAGGATGCGGGCGCGCTCGCGGCGGGCGGACGGCGGCGGCTGCGCGACTACGGTGCCGATGCCCGGGCGCACCTCCAGCAGGCCATCCTGCTTCAATTGGGCGATGACTCGCTGTGCGGTATTGGCGTGGATCTTCATGGCCGTGCTGAGGCTACGGACCGAAGGGAACGGGTCGCCGGGCCGGAGGCGGCCGGAGATGATGGCCTTCTTGGCAGCGAAGGCGACCTGCTCGTGGATGGGGACTCCGGACTTCAGCGTGAGCTGGAATGGAACCACAAGTGTACTATGTATCTTGTTACACCTGGTGTCAAGAGGCAACTCAGAGACGATCAGGAGATGCGACAGTGCGGGCGTCGGTGGCGTCGCCGGTGTTGAGCGTGCCGGCGGGTTCGAAGAGGAGGACGTGGACCTCTTCGGCTGCGACGGGGCGGTGCTCGACGCCTCGGGGGACGATGAGGAATTCGCCCTCGGCCAGGGAGACAGTGCGGTTGCGGAATTCCATTTGGAACGCGCCGTGGAGGACGAGGAACATCTCGTCCTCGGAATCGTGCTTGTGCCAGACGAACTCACCCTGGAACTTGACCAGTTTGACCTGCTGGCCGTTTAGCTCTCCGACGATGCGAGGGGCCCAGTGGTCGGTGAAGAGGGCGAGTTTCGCCTGGAGGTTGACCTTCTCCACTCAACGCACCTGCCAGAAGGGGTCCTTGGCGGCCACGAAGCCGACGGGGACTTCCTTGACGAAGCCCTTGAGCCATGTGGCGCAGTACTCCATGCCGGGTTGCTCGGATTCGATGTGGCCGATGAGGATGAGCGCCTTCTTTTTGCCCTGGGCCGCGGCGTCGGCGACGTATTCGATGGTCTCCCATTCGGGCACCTCTCCGATGACGGCGACATCGACGTCGTCACGCCGGAGTGCCTTCATGTGGCCGGCGGGGCCGCCTGCTCCGGGCATCAACGCCACGCGCTGTACGGCCATCTCCGGCGGGCCGACGACGCGCAGGGCCTTGGGGCCGAGCTTGTTTTGGATCTCTAGCGCCAGTTGCTTCACCGTAGTCTTCGGGACTGTGAAGAGGCCCTTGGACGTCTCGTCCTCGTAGGACTGCCAGGCGAGCTTGCGCGTGACGCCGAGCATGATGCCATCGGGTTTCATCATGTGCCAGTGGTCGTGGAAGCGCCAGACCACCATCTTGTGTTCGCGGATGAACTTGTCCTTTTCGGCCCACACTTTGTCGCCGTCCGCAGCCAGCGCGGCGGTCTGATCCAGGTGGCTGTAGAAGACCGGCTCGTGTGTGATGACCAGGTTCTTGCCCTCGGCCGCGGCGCGCTGGAGCACGTCGTAGGTGGCCATCATGGTGGTGGCCACGCCGGTCACGACGGTGCCGGGATCTCCAGCTTTGAATGTATCCACGGTGTCGGCGCGCCACGGGACGCCGGCCTGTTTCTGGATGCGCTCAATGACAGCGCGAGCGGTGAGCGGCGCCTGGGCGGGAAGGGCGGTGGCGGCGAGGAGAAGGAGGGAGAGGGTGCGGCAGATCACGAGGGCATTGTACCCCCTATTCGCGCCAAGGCATGGCCGCCTGATAGCGCTCGATGCGGCGCTGGATAATCTGGGCGCGGGCGGGCGCGGCGGCGATGGCGCGGCGGGCGGTAGCGATGGCTTCGTCGAAGCGGCCGTTTTCGGCGTAGGCGGCGGCCAGAGTGTCGAGCGCGGCTCCGTCGTTGGGACCGGCGACGGCGACTGCCCGTGTGGCCAGAGCGAGCGATTCGGCGGGGTTGTGCAGGGCGGGATGGGTGGCCAGAATCCAAGCGGCGCCCCGGAGCGCGGCGGCGTCGTTGGGATTGAGGCGAAGGGATTCGCGCCAGTGGGCGAGGGCGGCATCGGTGCGCCGTCCGGCGAGCAGGAGCGTCAGGTCCCGATGACGTTGCGCCGCCTGATCTCCGGGAGCGATATCGAGGAGGTCCTTCCATTGGGCGGCCGATTCCTCGAAGCGTTTCTCCTTCTCCAGGTAGAGGGCGCGGTCGTACAGGCGGTAGTAATCGAAGGCGGGACCGCCGATGGATTGGAGGCCGCCGGGCTGGACGTTGACGAACTCCGGGAGGTTGACTGCGCGGTTGGCGGCGGTTGAGTTTTCGATGAGGATGGGCGGGGTGTCGTTGCCGTTTTCGTCGATGTGGGTGAGGTACATCTGCGTGTAAGGCGAGCGGGCTTTGGAAGAGAAGACGAGCCAGCGGCCGTTAGGGGAGAAGCTGTGCCAGGAGTTCATGCGGGGCGTATTGCAGGTCATGCGGCGGGCCTCGCCGCCGGCGGCGGGGACGATATAGAGCTGGCTATCGGGACGCATCAACTGGCCGTTGCGGGCCTGCACGTAGACCAGCCAGCGGCCGTCGGGGGAGAGCTTGGGGAAGGTATTGCTCATGCCGTTTTGTGAGGCGCCGGCGATGGGCGTGGCCTGGCCGCCGCGGCCGTTATTGAAGGGGATGCGATAGAGGTCGTACTGGACTTGGAGTTCGTTGGGATCGTTTGAAAACTTGGCCGGCGGGCGGCCGGGCGGATTGGGGTCCTGCGCCTTGGCGCGGGCAAAGACAAGCGACTGGCCGTCGGGGCTCCAAACGGCGCCGAATTGAACGTAGGCGGGGTCGTCAGCGCCGGGGAGCGGCTGGAGGATGCCGGTATCGGGGCGGAACCAGGCGAGGAGGCCGCGCGTGGGGAAGAAGACCTGGAGGAAGCGGTAATCGGCGAAGTTGGCGACGTAGTAGTTGCTGGAGGACGATCCGGGCGTGTCGATGGTGGTAGCGACGGCGTCGCCATTGGGCGAGATCTGGGACATGAAGCCCACACGGATGGGGCTCTTGAGGCGGCCCTGGGCCGTGCTCCATTGGATGACGTCAGCGGCGCTCACGTTCACATTGGGCTGGAGCTTGGCGCGGAAGTACTGGCCCTTGTTGTTTTGGAGGCCGTCGAGATCCATGCCCATGGCTTGGCCGTCGCGCGAGAAGGAGTGGCAGTTGGCACAGACGGGGAGGTCCTGCATCACGACTCGGCTCTGCGGCTGGCTGATGTCGCGCAGACGCCATTTGACGAGGCGCACGGCGTAGGGCGCGAGTGGTTGGATGGCGCCCGTGGCGGTTTGGCTGGGCATGAGCGGGACGTCGCGATAGAAGATCGGGGCGCCAACGGGATCGATGGAAGTGCGGATGCGAACCTCAGCTTTGGAGATGGCGCGGGCTTCCACCTGGCCGGTGATGGTGAGGGTGGCGCCCGCGGTCGTGGAGTAGCGCTGGACAAGCGCCCAGGTGGCCGGGCCGGGTTTCCAGGCGTGCTGGCGGGGGTCTACGGTGGGCGGCTTGTTGGAAGTGGAGACACAATCCGGATCGATCTCGCCGAGGGCTGGCCGGGGGCCGCTGGAGGCGAGCCGGATGGGTGGCGCGCCGCTGGCGAAGGTGATCTGGATGGTCCAAGTGTTGGCCGTGGTTGTGTCGCGCCACAGGATGGTGGGCGGGGCAAAGCCGGGCGGAAAGAGGGCGCCCTCGGCGGGGTAGTCGATAGTGAGTGGCGAGAGAGCCAGGGCGAGGAGGAGAAGCACCTGTCTCTATTTTAGAGACTGAAACCTGCGGAGGGCGTCGCCGGTGCCGGATTCGTAGGCATCGATGAGGCGATCGAGCGCCGCGTCTGCCTCGGTATCAATCAACTGGCGGGCTGGGTCGGCGTGGAACCATGCGAGTGTTTGGCGAATGCCCTGGGCGTACGGGGTGGTGGCGCGGAAATCAGGGACGAAGCGCTTGATTTTGGTGTTGTCGAAGACGGCGCTGACGGCTTTGTCGCCGAGCAGGCCACCGAGACGATCGGGGAGACAGGCGCCGATGAAGTCCGAGGGGATGTGAACGAGGTTGGGCTCGACGCCGGCAGCTTCGGCGGTGATGCGAAAGATCTGGTCCCAGGTGAGAACCTCGTCGGTGGTGATGTGGAACGCGTGGCCGATGGCCTGGGGATGGCCCATGAGGCCAACGAGGCCTTTCGCAAAATCGGTGTTGTGGGTGATGGTCCAGAGAGAGGTGCCGTCGCCGGGCACGACGAGTTTGCGGCCCTGCCTCATGCGGGCGATGGCGGTGTAGGAGCGGGTCCAACTGTTCATGACGAGCGCGACCTGGGTGTCGCCGTAGGTGAGCGAGGGGCGGACGATGGTGATGGGAAAACCGGTCTCGCGGTAGGCGCGGAACAGGCGGTCTTCGCAGGCTATCTTGTTGCGGGCGTAGTCCCAGAACGGATTGGCCAGAGGCGTGGACTCGGTGATGAGGTAGTGGGCCGGAGGCTTCTGATAGGCGCTGGCGGAACTGATGAAGATGTACTGGGCGGTCTTGCCTGCGAAGAGTTCAAGGTCGCGCTCGATGTGGCCGGACGTGAAGGCGATCCAATCGACGACGACATCGAAGGACTCGTTTTGGAGGGCGGCGCGGGTAGAGGCTGGGTCGTCGATGTCGCAATGCAGAGTGCGCACACCGTCAGGGAGGTCCGATTTCCGGAGGCCGCGCGTGAGGAGCGTCATCTCGATGCCGGAATCGGCTGCCAGGCGTGTGCAGGCTGTACTGATGATGCCGGTGCCGCCGATGAAAAGTGCGCGCATGGAAGGCTAGGCTCGCTTGGCGGTTTCCACCGCGGCTTCCACTTCGGCACGGTAGGCCGAGAGGTGCTCCTCGGTGTCGGCCTCGAAGCGGAGGACGAGAATGGGCTGCGTATTGGAGGCGCGGACCAGACCCCAGCCGTGATCGAACTGCACGCGCACGCCGTCAATGTCGTTGCAGGGGCGGATGGCTTGGAAGTGGGCCTTTACCTTTTCGACGATGGCGAACTTGAGATCGTCGGCGCAATCGACGCGGAGTTCGGGGGTGGTGACGGTGGTGGGCAGACCATCGGTCTGCGCGGAGAGCGGCTTGCCGGAGTTGGCGACGATCTCGATGAGGCGGCAGGCGGCGTAGAGAGCATCGTCGAAGCCGTGGTAGCGATCGGCGAAGAACATGTGGCCGGACATTTCGCCGGCGAGTTCGGCGTGCTCCTCCTTCATTTTGGCCTTGATGAGAGAGTGGCCGGTCTTGTACATGATGGGGTTGCCGCCCAGGCGGGTGAGCTCGTCGTACATGGTCTGGGAGCACTTCACCTCGCTGATGAATGTGGCGCCGGGCTTGCGGGTGAGGATCTCGCGGCCGTAGATAAGCATGAGGATGTCGCCCCAGACGACGCGACCCTGCTCGTCAATGGCGCCAATGCGATCTGCGTCTCCGTCGTAGGCGATGCCGAGCTCGGCGCCGGATTTGCGGACGGCGGATTTGAGGAGTTCGAGGTTCTCTTCCACCGTGGGGTCGGGGTGATGGTTCGGGAAACGGCCGTCCATCTCAAAGTAGGTCTCGATGGCGTCGACGTTGAGATGTTCAAGCAGGGCGTGCATGGTGGGGCCGCCGACGCCATTGCCGGCATCGAAAACGACCTTGACTCGGCGGGAGAAGTGGAACGACGCGGCGACCTCATCGACGTAGGCGGGCATGACGTCGGCAGTGGCGAGAGTGCCCTCTCCGGTTTCGAAATCGCCGGCGGCGAGGATGCGATAGACCTCCTGGATGGCGGCGCCGTAGATGGTCCCCTTGCCAAGCATGGTCTTGAAGCCGTTGTAATCGGCGGGATTGTGCGAGCCGGTGATCATGACGCCGGCCTGGGCGCCGAGGTGTTCCACGGAGAAGTAGAGGAGCGGTGTGGGGACGACGCCGATATCGGTGACCTGGCATCCGGCGGCGAGCAGGCCCTCCACCAGCGCGTCACGCAGGCGCTGGCCGCTGAGGCGGACATCGCGGGCGACGTTGACCTTGGGGGCTCCCTGGCGGCGCAGGTAGGAGCCGAGGGCGCGGCCGAGGCCGACAATTCCCTCTGTGGGCATGTCGCGATCGGCGACGCCGCGGATGTCGTATTCACGAAAGATGTTCTGTTCCAGCATGAGAATCCTTGACTAGCGTAACGCAGGCAGGAGGGAATTCCAGTCGTCGGTCCAGACGCGGGCGGCGGAGGGCGGCGGGGCTGGCGGCAACGGGTTGGGAATCAGAATCCAGGTGGAGGCCAGCACGGCGCTCGCGGGGTTTGCCTTACCGGCGATGGTGGTGGCCATGCGGCCGGAATCGGCGGCGAGCGCGTGGACGGCGGGTTCGAGATTGAGGAACTGATTGGAGATGTGGAGCGCGAGTGTCCCGTCTGGCGTGAGGTGGCGGAAGTAGAGCGCCATGGCCTCGCGGGTGAGCAAGTGCATGGGGATGGAATCGCCTGAGAAGGCGTCTACAATGAGCGAATCGAAGTGCTGCGGGGGCTCCTGATAGAGACGCAGGCGGGCGTCGCCCTCGACGATCTCGATGCGCGCCTCGGATTGGCGCAGGTAGCGGAAATCGAGTCGGGCCATCTGGATGACGAGGGGGTTGATCTCGTAGAAGCGCATGACGTCGCCGGGGCGCCCGTAGGTGGCGAGGGTGCCTGTGCCGAGGCCGATGACGCCGATGCGGCGGTTGGCGCCCGGACGGCCGAGCAGGAGCCCGACGCCGCTCTGTGGGCCGTAATAGGCGGTGGGTTGGCGATCGCGGGGGGTGTCGAGGAACTGCGAGCCGTGGGTGACCTGGCCGTGCAGCAGCTTGCGCGTGCGGCCCTCGTCGAGCACGCGCAACGTGCCGTAGAAATTGCGGCCGGAAGCGATGAGGCCGGAGTAGTAGCCGGTGACGTGAGCGAGGGCGGGGGTGGCGGCGAGGATGGCGGTGAAGGCGGCGGCCTGGCGCGCATACCGCGAGACGGCGCGCAGCCGCCACAGGCAGAGCGCCGCAGTGGCGGCCATTAGGAGAGGAAGCTCAAAGTAGCCTTTGAAGATCAGAGGCGAGAGAGAGCCGGCGGCGAAAGAGCCGAGGGCGCTGCCGGCGGCGACATGGCTCCAGAAGCTGGTGAGACGGGCGGGCTCGGGCTTGCGGCGGGCGAGCTCACCGTGAGCAAAAACGCAGATCAGGAAGAGGCCGGTAGTGTAGAGGATCACTTTGACGATGAGCTCGGCCTGGAGGTCAAAGTAGAGCAGGGCGCCGGTCATGAGCAGTAGGCCGCCGAGGGCCGTGGCGGCGCCGGGGATGGGGCGGTAGCGATCGCGCTCGAAGACCCAGACGAAGCTGAGGAGGTAGACGAGGAGCGGAAGAACCCACAGGAGCGGCGCCGGGGCCACCACCTGGCAGAGATGGGTGGAGGTGGCCATGAGGAAGCCGGCGCCGAGGGCGGGCCAAGCGAGCCAGCGGAGGCGGTCCTGCCAGGGTGTGCCGCTAATCAGAGGGCGCGGGGGGATGGCAGGGTTGGTCTGATAGAGCCCGGCGGCGGTGGCGATGAGCAGGAGCGCCTCGACGACGAAGGCCCAGAACCAGATTTGATCGAGCTGACGCAGCCCGAAGCGGGCCTCCCAAAAGAAGGGAAAGCTGAGGAGGGCGGCCGCACAGGCAGCGTTGGACCAGGCGGAGAGGCGATAGGGCCGGCCGGTGGGACGGGTGAGCGAGTACCAGTGCATCAGGAGCGGGCTGGTGGCGGAAAGGACCAGGTAGGGCAGGCCGATGGAGCGGACGAGGGAGGCGATGAGGTGGGAGGCTCCCGGGCCGGTTTCAATGGCGGAGCGGGGCAGCAGGAGACAGGTCAGCAGGGCGGCGGAGTGGGCGATGGCCTGCTGGCGGGGGCGCAGCCAGCGGGTGATTGCGTGGGCGTAGAGGTATCCGGCGAGCAGCGCGGTTTGGAAGAAAAGCAGGCACGCCGACCAGACCGCCGCCGAGCCTCCGAGGTGAGGCAGAAGGTGTTTCCCGGCGAGTGGCTGGACGAGGAAGAGCAGAAAGGCGCTCAGCACCACGGCCGGACCGAACAGGAACATGTCCTTTCAGTGTAGCGGTCCGGCCGGGTGCGTGGCAGCGCCTACTTGGGCAGATTGTCGCCGGAGAGGCGCGTGAAGCGGTTGATCTGCTTGATGACGAGGAAGATCGCAAAAGCGACGATCAGAAACTGGATGATGATGTTGATGAAATTGCCGTAGGCGACGACGGCGGCGCCGGCTTTCTTGGCGGCGGCGAGGTTTTCATAGGTCTTGCCGTCGAGGGAAACGTAGAGTTGCGTGAGGTCGACTCTGCCCAGCACGAGGCCGAGTACCGGGTTGATGATGTCCTCCACGAGCGAGGTGGTGATCTTGCCGAAGGCGCCGCCGATGATGACGCCGACAGCCAGATCCATGACGTTACCCTTGAGGGCGAATTCTTTGAACTCAGAGATCATTCCCATGGGTTAGGATTTTATCACTTCGTGCGGGAGATTGAGGTTTTTTCTTTTTCAGTAAACGGGCGGATCAGGTAGCGCCGGGCGGACTTGGCCTCGTCGGAGTTGGGCCAGTCGCGGGCAGCGGCACGGTAGGCCGCGCGGGCGTCGTCGCGGAGGCCCTTCAGGTCCAGGCACTGCCCGAGGCGGAGCCAGGCGCTGGCAGCGGAATTGGGGTCCAGTAGCTGGGCATTGCTGGTAGCGCGGCGGAGGTGGCGAATGGCGGCGCCGACATCGTCGTACCAGAAGAGGAGATTGCCGCGGGCGTATTCGATGCGTTCCAGGGAGAGAGTGTCGAAGCCGGGTGATCCGTCCAGTTTAAGCGTCTCTACGCGGTCCAGCGCCTGAAGTGCTTTCTCTTTGTCGCCGAGATCGGCGTACATCTGGGAGAGTTCGAAGAGGACGAGCCAGTTGCGGGGGTAGCGCTCGTGGAGGCTGAGGCAAATGGGGATGGCGTCCTGGGGGCGGCGCTCGCGGCGGGCGATGATGCCAAGGAGGATTTCGGCGTCCACTTTGTTATCGGCGCCCTTTTCGGCAACCAGTTGGAGGGTGCGGATGCCGCCTTCGCGATCGCCGTGGAAGCCGAGGAGGATGACGAGCGCGCGAGTGGCGGCTGGCAGCGAGCCCACCATATAGTCGTGGGCGCCCTGCATCAGCATGGCGTCGATGTTGCCGGGGTCCAGTTCCACGACGCGATTGTGCAGTTTCCGGGCGGCGGTAGAGTCGCGCAGGGCGTCGAGCCAAGCCTTGCGGACCAGATAGTTGTAGGTGCCTCGGAAGCTGAGGGCGGCGCCCTGGGCGTAGAGCGCGGCGGTGTCGTTGGGGTTCTTTTCCAGTGCCGCTTTGGAGAGGCGAATCGATTCGCCGATGGCGTCGTCGAAGAGCCTCTGTTCGGCTGGCGTGGGCTCCATGCCGGGTTGGCGGGCGAAGGCGTTGCCGCCGGTGACCATTTCTGTTTCGAGCGCTCCGGCGCGGAACATCATAGAGAAGAGGACGGCTTGGGCGAGGTGGTTATGGAGGAGGGGGTTGGAGGGGTCCTCGTTTACGGCCTGCTGGAAGGCGGCGATGGCTTGGGGG
The DNA here is from genome assembly GCA_036504135.1 of Paludibaculum sp. Classification (GTDB taxonomy): domain Bacteria; phylum Acidobacteriota; class Terriglobia; order Bryobacterales; family Bryobacteraceae; genus Paludibaculum. The sequence continues at coordinate 116,258 of DASXVP010000014.1, read as the reverse complement.
AACTCGATGTTGTAGAAGTGGTCATATCCCGTTAAGACCAGCGGGTTGGATGCCGTTTGGAGAACGAGTAACGTAGCCAGGAGTATCACCGGGGGATGTCCTCCAGGCGCCGGATGGCCCAGGCGGCGTGTTCGCGGACGGCCTCGTCGTCGTGGGTGACAAGTTGCTGTAAATCGGGGAGATAGCCGGGATCTCCGGAGTTCGCCATGGCGGTGGCGACGTTGCGCAGTAAGCCGGCATGCTTGGTGCGCCAGAGCGGGGTATGGCGAAAGCGGGCGCGGAAGGTGTCCGGCGTTAGGGCGGCGAGCTCGGTGAGGTTGGGGTGGGCGTGGACGGGTTGGAATGCGGGATCCGTGGTGAGTGGTGCGCGGCGATTCCACGGGCAGACGTCCTGGCAAATATCGCAGCCGAAGAGATGGTTGCCAGATGGGGCGCGGTGTTCCTCGGCGAGCGCGCCCTTTTGCTCGATGGTCCAGGTGGAGATGCAGAGGCGGGCGTCGAGACGGTAGCGGCCGTCGGGGGCGGGGACCAGGGCCTGGGTGGGGCAGGCGTCGATGCAGGCTCGGCAGGTGCCGCAGCGATCGGGCGGTGGAGTATCCGGGGGGAGCTCCAGGGAGATGAGGATCTCGCCGAGGAAAAACCAGGAGCCGAGAGGCTCGTTGATGAGGCAGGTGTTGCGGCCGATCCAGCCGAGCCCGGCGGCGCGAGCGAGGGAGCGTTCGAGGATAGGCGCGGTATCGACGCAGAGCTTGTATTCGAACGGCCCCCAGGCGGCAAGTAGTTGATTGGCAAGGGCCTGAAGGGCATTGCGGAGCGTATCGTGATAGTCCGATGGCCCCCAGGCGTAACGGGAAACGGAATGTTGGTGAGGGCCGGGCGCGTTGTAGAGCAGCCCAAGGCAGAGCACTGAGCGGGCGGAGGGGAGCAGCGAACGCGGATCGTGGCGGAGGGCGGCACGGCGATCCGCAAGGTAGCCCATCGGGCCCGCCATGCCGGCCGCAACCCATTGGTGGTACAGGGGAAAGTCGGCCACGGGCACAGCCGGGGCGACGCCCGAAAGTTGAAACCCCTGGGCGCGGGCGGCATCGAAGAAGCCGGCACGGCTGGCAATGGACGGAATCTGGCGTATCTCCTCTGGAATCATGCTACTATGCCGGCGCTCCGTTTAACCCCGGATTGTTCCATTCAGAGGCGAAAGGGTGCAGTTCGACAAACAACTGTAGCCCCTTTCAGTGAGCTGAATAGAATTGTAATGAACAGTTGTCTGCTCTCCCACAGAACAGGCAGAACCATCACAGGAGTCCACGAGGAAAAATGCACAAGCCGATCAAGTACGTGGAAAAGGCAGCTACCGTAGCGGCGAAAGCCGTTTGGCAGATTTTCGACACGCTGAACCAGATCAGCCCGAACCCCGGCTTCACGCCGAAGTGGTCGGACAAGCCCCTGCTGAAGTCGTACGAGAAAATGAAGCCGAAGCTGGGCTGGCCTCGCACGACCGATTCGCTGTGCCCCAAGTGCATCCCGGAAGTCCGTCAGGAAATCATTGACGGCAAGCGGGACGTGAGCGTGCTGGTGAACGAGCGCCCTGGCGAGATCAAGGCGCAGATCATCGAGCGCGACGGCAAGATCCTGATGACGAAGGAATGCCCGATCCACGGCAAGTTCGAAGACGTGATGGCGATGGACGCCGCCTTCTTCAAGCACCTGGAAGAGGTCTTCCCCGGCCGCGACATCCGAGCGCACAACGATGCGGATATGCACCATCACGGCTCGTCTACGATTACGCACGGGCGCGGCTCAGTGCTGACCATCGACCTGACGAACCGCTGCAACATGATGTGCGACCCCTGCTTCATGGACGCCAACCAGGTTGGTTTCGTCCACGAGTTGAACTGGGAAGACATCAAGACGATGCTCGACAACGCCCTGAAGATCAAGCCCCGGCGCCAGATGTCGGTGCAGTTTTCCGGCGGCGAGCCGACGCTTTCTCCCTTCTTCCTCGACGCGGTGCGGTACTGCAAGAAGGTTGGCTACAACTCCGTGCAGGCGGCCACCAACGGAATCGAGTTTGCGAAGAGCAAGGAATTTGCTCAGCAGGCGGCCGAAGCCGGCCTGCGCTACGCCTACCTCCAGTTTGACGGCATCGGCAATGCAGCCAACTCGCATCGCGCGGTGGGCAACCTGTTTGACGTGAAGCTGCGCGCCATTGAGAACCTGCACACAGCGGGTGTGGATATCGTGCCGGTGATCACGATCATCAACGGAATCAACAACGAGCAGGTGGGCCGCATCATTCAGTTCGCGCTGGACAACCCCAAGAAGATCTCGTTCCTGAGCTTCCAGCCGGTGTCGTTCACGGGCCGCGACGAAGCGGTGACCGACGAACGGCGCGCGGCACAGCGCTACACACTTTCGCACCTGGCGCATGACGTGAAGAACCAGACCGGCCTCGGCGAGCCGACGCGCGACTGGTATCCGATCTCGTTCATGTCCACGTTTTCCGATTGGGCCGATCTGGTCCATGGGCCGAACGCCGATTGGGGTGCTCTCAGCTGCGGCTGCCACCCCAACTGCGGCACCGGCATGGCCATCATGGTGGACAAGGAAACCAAGGAAGCCGTCCCGGTGACGAAGTTCCTGAACGGCGACCGTCTCTCTCGCGACATCGCGCGGGTGAACGACGCCGCCCGTGGCCGGTTCCTCTCGGTGGCCGGCATGGCGCTGGCGCTGATGCGCAACTACGACCCCTTCCAATCCCCCACTCACTTCAAGATGGGCGACCTGCTGCAGAAGTTCGATAAGACGTTCGGCGCAACGGGCCGCAAGTATGGCAAGGTGGACGGCGAGCGTACGCTCACTGACATCGAGCAGCGCCGCAAAGACCGATGGAACTTCCTGTTCATCGCGGGCATGTGGTTCCAGGATCTGTTCAACTACGATTTCCGCCGCACCGAACAGTGCATCATTCCGTACGCCACGCAGGAAGGCGAGATCAGCTTCTGCGCCTACAACACGGGCGTGGGCTGGCGCAATATCGTGGAGAAGATGCACATGACGGCCACCCTCACCAAGTGGTACGAAGAGCACGGCCGGCACGAGATCTTCGCGGGCGGCAAGGCCGTCAACATGACCAACAAGGATCACCGCCTGGTGCTGCGCGAGGAGCTCGTTGCGCAGGAGACCCAGAAGGATCTCGACAATCTTGGTATCGCCAAGACCGCGCGGGAAGAAAAGATCCGCGCTCGCGACGGCAAGTTGAAGATCGCCCAGGATGCGGAAAACGCCCGCATGATGGCGCTCTACAAGAAGCATGTCATGCAGGAGCCCGAGACGGGATTGGTGCAGATCGGCGGCATCGGCGCGGCTCCGGCCAAGACGGAAGAGACGTCGGCCGCGCACGGCGACTAGTTCCAGTCCTCGCTAAAACACTCTGGCGGTCATGGCCTCGCGGCTGTGACCGCCAGTTTTTTGCGGCAGGTGCGTGTGGCGTCTGGAGGCCCTCAGCGCTTCAGCTTGCCTTTGAGATCGTCGATGATGCCTTTTGCCTTGTCCTGCCAGGCAGGATCGTTGACTGCTGGGGCCTTGGGGTTTTTAGTGGGCGTCGTCGCGGCCGGCGCCCAGGGGGCGGGCAACTGCGCGGGTTGGCGGGAAACCACCCTGGCGCGGTAGTTGGTGAGGCCGTAGGTGCGCTCCACCACGCGTCCGTCTTTTTCCTCGACCACGACGGTGAAGCCGCCCTCCTTCTTCACCTGAATGGGGAGCCAGCCCTTCAGGTTGCGCTCAATGTACGACGTCTCGTATCGATGACGGCGGGCGCTCCAGACGAAGATCCGCATGGAATCGAACTCGTAGTCGGAGCCCGGTTTTGCCAGGGTCGCCCAAAGCCAGGCAGTCTTGGCTTCCCCTTTGTCGAGCGTCTGGCCGAGGCTGAAATAGGCGGAGATGTGGGCGCGCTCGGCGTGCTGGGCGATCTCGTCGGGGATGGCCATCAGTATCATGCGGGTGAGTACCCAACCGGCGCGGCCGTCCTTGGCGCGAACGAGCGTCCAGGGGTCGAGCGGGATAGCATTGGGCGGGGCCGGGGTGTCCTCCGGTTCCTTCTTTTCGGCAATGATGCCCTGCGGGTTGTGCGAGAGCTCCAGCCAGTTGGAGGGGACCGGGGGTGGCTTGGGCAGGGGCGGCGGCTCTACCGGGGGTGGCGCCTTGGGCTTTCTGGCTTTGCGCACAATCTGGGTGACCGGGCTCAATTGGATGAAATCGGGCGGGTCGAAGGGAACGCGGGGCGCGAGTTCGTGGGCGATCACATCCACCTGACCGTCGTGTGTGATCTGGAAGAAGCTGGGAGCCTGGCGGTTGGGCACGGTATGGACGTTGAGGGCCTCGAAAACGGAGGCCCTGCCCTGGGTGGGCGCCTCGCGGGCGCGCTCGGCTGTTCGGCTGAGGTAGTCCATGTCGGCGCGGGAAAGCAATTGGCGGCCATCCACCCAACCCTCGCCGCCGGCGGCGACACGCACCCTATAAAACCGGCGGCGGCGACCGATGAGCTCGACCTTTTCGCCATGCTTCACCATAGCGACCAGTTCGGCGCGGGCCGTCAGCTCTTCCCGAATCTGCAGGGTGGACGGGCCGACGTACGCTTCACCGAGGACGGGGTCGCGGTCCGGCGCGGTGGAACAACCGGCCAGGGTGAGGAGCGCAATCAGAGAAAAGTGAAGGCGACGCATGCCGCTGAGAGCTATTTCAGGATAGCAACGGGGAGGGCGGACCCGTGCGCAGGATGCGGGTGGGCGCGGAGGGCGAGAGCGCGACAGAGGGCTCGGCGGCGTCAATCAGCCAGCACTCGCCCAGGTTGTAGGGCTGGCCGGCGATCAGGCCGGCGCCTTCCAGGATGACCAGAAGGCGGTAGGCGCCAGCAGGCGGGAGCTGGTGGGTGACGCTCAGCAGGCCGAGGTCGGTCTCGAAATATTGGGAGGTCACCAGGCGGGTCCAGGCCTCATCGAGCGCCTGTGGGGCAGCCTGGGGCCTCCACGGGTACAGGTGGGAGACGGCGAAGCCGTCGGTGAGATGGAGCTTGCGGTCCCGTCCATAGTCGTAGAGCCGGTAGGTGGTGTCTGAGTTCTGCTGGATCTCGCAGAGGGCGATGCCGGCGCCGATGGCGTGGACGGTGCCGGCGTTGACGAAGAACGTGTCGCCGGCGTGGACCGGGATCCAATCCAGCAGATCCACGATCTCGCCGGAGAGGGCGGCGGCGCGGGCGTGATCGAGCGTGATCTCATGGCGGAAACCGAGCGCGATGGTGGTGCCGGGATCGGCGCGGAGGACGTGCCACATCTCGGTCTTGCCGTTCTCCAGGCCGCGCTGGCGGGCCTGGGCGTCGTCGGGATGCACCTGCACCGACAGGCGGTCTGAGGTGAAGATGAACTTAGTCAACAGACTGAGCGGCGGCTCGGTTTGAAACCAGACTTCGCCGAGGAGTCCCGGCCTGGGGGCGAACCAGGGCTCGATTCCTTTCGAGCCCCAGAGCTTATCCAGGAAAGCAGGAGGGATGCGATACGGCATGCTTACGCGGTGTGGGCGCGCAGGAACTGCTCGAAGCGGTCGAGACCCTTCTGAATGTTCTCGAGCGAACTGGCGTAAGAGATGCGGACGTGCTTTTCCGTGCCAAACGCCTCGCCGGGGACCACGGCGACGTGCGAATCGGCCAGCAGTTTGTCGGCGAACTCCAGCGGAGTGCGGATGCCATTGGGGCTGAGCGCGCAACTGATATTGGGATAGACGTAGAAGGCGCCGCGCGGCTCTGCGCACTGTACGCCCGACATGGACCGCAGCCGGCCCAGCACGTAGTCCCGGCGTTTGCGGTATTCGGCGAGCATGATATCCACGGAACCCTGATCGGCGTTGAGGGCCTCGATAGCGCCCTTCTGCGCGATGGAGGTGGGGTTTGAAGTGGAATGAGACTGCAGCTTGATGATGGCGTTGCAGACGGCCACCGGCCCGAGCGTAAAGCCGATGCGCCAGCCGGTCATCGCGTAGGTCTTGGAGAGCGAGCCGGCGACGATGATGGTGTTCTTCATGTCCGGCAGCGAGGCGACGGAGTAAGGCTCGCTGTCGTAGAGGAAGCGGCAATAGCACTCGTCGGTCATGAGCCAGATGCCGCGCTTTTTGGCGAGGTGGGCGATCTTTTCAAACTCCTCCCGCTCCACCAGCGCGCCGGAGGGATTGCAGGGCGAGTTGACCATGATCAGCTTGGTCTTCGGCGTGATGGCACGCTCCACCTGCGCCGCGGTGAGGGCGAAGTTCTCTTCCTCGCGCGTCTCCACCAGCACCGGTTTGCCGCCGGCGAAGTTGACGACGTCGTAGTAGGTGACCCAATACGGAATGGGGATGATGACTTCGTCGCCCGGATTGATGAGAACCTGGGTGAGATTGAAGATGGCGTGCTTGCCGCCGACGCTGGCCACGCATTCGGGCACGGTGTAACTGGTGCCAAAATCAGCGCGATGGCGGTCGCAGATGGCCTGGCGCAGTTCCTGGACTCCGGCCATGGCGGTGTAGCGCGTGAAGTTCTGCTCCAGGGCGCGGACCGTGGCGGCCTTGATGTTGTCCGGTGTTGGGAAATCCGGCTCACCGACACCGAAGTCGACGACGTCGACGCCGGCGCGGCGCAGCTTTTCCGCGTCGGCCGAAACCTTGGCGGTGGAAGAGACACTGATAAGAGAGACGCGATCTGCGAGTTGGGTAGTCGTTTGTTGCATTCTTGAGCTGCTCTGACGTGGATGGAATTAGACCCGGCTCAGGAAACGCTGTTTGAGTTTCTCTTCGACGGAGAGAGGGACCAGGCCTTTGATGTTGCCTCCGAGCCCGACCACCTCTTTAACCAGTTTAGAACTAATGAACGAGTATGCTTCACCCGCCATCATAAACATCGTTTCAATCTCGGGGGCGAGGCGGCGATTCATGAGCGCCATCTGGAGCTCATACTCGTAGTCCGAGATGGCGCGGATGCCGCGCAGAAGCAATTGCGCCTGCTTGTCGCGGGCGTAGTCGACGAGCAACCCGTCGAAGGAATCCACCTCGACATTGGGGAACTCCGCCAGCACCTCGCGCATCATCGCCACCCGCTCATCGAGGCTGAAAAGCGGATTCTTGTGCTCATTGCGGAGGACGGCGACGACGAGCTTGTCTACCAGCGGCGCGCAGCGCTGGATGAGGTCCAGATGCCCGTTGGTGATGGGATCAAAGCTGCCTGGATAGACCGCGACGACAAGGTGGTGGTGATTTGGCAAAACAGGATCCTTAGAAACGATTTTAAATGGTTTCGGATCCTCATGGGGGGCGGGCGTGAGATAAGCCGGAGGCGGCATGAAAACCGCCTCCAGCGAGCACCGCTCGCGGGGAGATGCAAGCGGCGGGGCCGGCCTGACTCCTCCTCCGAGATAGCAGACGGCCCTTCGGGTGAGCGTACCCGAAACTGAAACGCGCGCCGGGCGGCGGCGCGGCAGAAACGCCGAGCTCGTGATCTGTCACTGAGCTCTGCAATCGAGCTTGCAGTTGAACGGCCATTCTTCGGTACGGCCCTAAGAGGCTGAAAACAGGAGACGCGCGTCGGGGGGTGGCCTGCGAAGTGTTCACCGATCGGATAATCGGTGAACCAAACGGATTATTTGGACACGCGGCGCGCCACTTCTTCCTTCAGCCCGAGGTTTCGCACCAGCCGCAAGAGGTAGTTGGGGTGGATGCCCAGCAGGCGCGCCGCGGCCTAGTAATCGCCGCCGCCCTGTTCGTAGGCGCGCAGAATACTCTCCTTCTTTGCTTCGCCCACTGTGTGCTGATACGCCCCGCTGGCCGGCGCCGTTGTTGCCGCCGCTTCGGAGATAGCGTCCGGCAGGTCTTCCGCCAGCACGGTGTCCGTCTCGGCCAGCACGACGGCCCGCTCGATGGCGTTTTCCAGTTCGCGGATATTGCCAGGCCAGTCATAGGCGAGCAGGGCGCGCTCGGCTTCGGGTGAGAATCCGGTCATGCGGCGGCGGCACTGGTGGCAGATCTTAGCCAGAAAGTGGCGTGCCAGGGCCGGAATATCGTCCTTGCGCTCCCGCAGCGGCGGAGTGCGCAGGGCGATGACGTTGAGGCGGTGGTAGAGATCCTCGCGGAAGGCGCCGCTGCGCACGTCTGCGGCGAGGTCGCGGTTGGTGGCGGCCAGTACGCGGACATCGAGCCTCACGGCCTGGGTGCCGCCCACGCGCACCAGTTCCCGCTCCTGCAGAACCCGCAGGAGCTTGGCCTGGAGGCCGGGCGCCAGCTCGCCCACCTCGTCGAGAAACACGGTGCCGCCCTGGGCCATCTCCAGGCGACCTTTCTTCTGGGCAGCCGCGCCGGTGAAGGCGCCTTTCTCATGGCCGAAGAGCTCGCTTTCCAGCAGCGTATCGGTAATGGCGGCGCAGTTGATGGGCACGAAAGACCGCGCCCGGCGCGCGCTGCGCTGATGGATGGCGCGGGCCACGAGCTCCTTGCCAGTGCCGCTTTCGCCGAGGACCAGGACCGTGGATTCGCTGGCGGCCACGCGCTCGATCATCTGGAGCAGGCGCCGCACGGGTGGGCTGTCGCCCACGATGCCGCTGGTGAAGAGCTGCTCGGCCAGCAGCGCCACCTCGTTGCGCAGCGTCGCGGTCTCGCGCGCGCTCTCGAGTGCAATCGAGGCCAGGCTGGCGATGGAACTGAGCGTATCCACATACCGATCGGACGGGGGCAGGTGCAGGACCACCGTTGCGTCCAGCTTGCCCTGGAGAAACAGAGGCAGGGTCACGGCGTTACTGGTGACGGGCGGATCCGGCGAATCGACCACCTCGCCGCTGAGCGGGCCGGAATGGCCTAGCAGGTCCGCAATGATCTGGATGATGTGGCCCTCGACGATCTTCACGGACGTGTCGCCGCGCATCTGCTCCCAACTGCGGAAGAGGTAGAGCAGAGTGGTGGCGCGCAGAAGCGTGTGGCGGTCCTCGGTGAGCGATGCGGGCTGGTAGGCGAAGCGCGTTTCCCCGATCAGAAACTCCTCTCCCGGGGTGAGCGGCTTGGCCGGGCCAGCGCCCTGCTGAGCCACGTGCCGGCCGTCTTCCCACCGGATGCACACACCCTCCGCCACGGGCACTTCCCCGATGCCAAGGGCATACGCAGCGCCGGCGTGCGGCCCGTTGCGGATGATGAGGTGGGCGGTGGGGATCATTGCGGAATGCTGGGCAGATCGTAAGTCCGGATCACCTGCCCAAGGATGAACTTATCAAACCATGCGACGATGTGCTGGAGCCGTTCCACGCGGTGGCTGGGCTTGCCGGAGCGCGATAGCTCATGGGACTCTCCCGGGAACTGTACCATCACCGTTGGAATGCGCCGGTACTTCAGTGCGCGGAACATCTGTTCGCCGCCGGCCGTGGGCGGAGTGCGCAGGTCCGCTTCGCCTTCGATGAACATGGTGGGCGTGGTGATCTTCTCGATGTACGTGATGGGCGAGCGGGCCTTGAAATCGACCTCCTCTTTCCATGGCGCGTCGCGGAACCAGGTGGGCTGGAAGAGCGCGAAATCGGCGGTGTACCAGAAGTCCCGCCAGTCGGCGATGGAGCGCTGGCTGACCGCGGCCTTGAAGCGGTCCGTGTGGCCGATGGTCCAGTTGGTGAGCACACCGCCGCCGGAGCCGCCGGTGACGCCGAGGCGGGCCGGATCGATCCATCCGCGCCGCAGCAGTTCGTCCACGCCGGCCATCAGGTCCTTGTAGTCGTCGCCCGGATAGGCGTATTGGATAACGTTGCCGAAATCCTGGCCGTAGCTGGTGGAGCCTCGCGGATTGGGATACAGCACCACGTAGCCCTTGGCGGCCATCCACTGAAACTCGTGATCGAAGACGTAGCCATAGGCGGCGTGGGGGCCTCCGTGGATGTTGAGGATCAGAGGGTATTTCACGCCGGGCTGGAAATCGGGCGGGCGTTGGACCCAGGCCTGGATCTTCTTGCCGTCGAAGGAGTCGTACCAGATCATCTCCGGCTCAGTCAGTTTGAGTTGAGAGAAGAGAGCCTCGTTGATGTTTGTCAGGCGGGTCAACGCCTTGGTGTCGGTGTTGAGGAGATAGAGGTCGCCGATGTTGGTGGGGGTGGAGATGGCCACCACCATGCGTGCGGCGTCGGGCGTGGCGCTGTAAGCATAGACGGCGTGGTTGCCCTCGGTGAGGGACTCCAGCTTGCCCGTATCCGTATGGACACGCTTCAGGTTGGCCGCGCCGCGTTCCTCGGCTACGACGAACAACGTGCGGCCGTCGGCGCTCCAGACAGGGCGCGAGCCGCCGCCGGCGCGCGGGGGGCCCTGGTCGCCGCCGGGACCGCCGCCGATGTCGAAGTCATAAGCGGTAGTGAGATTGCGCGGCTGCGGATTCGTCAGCGTGGCGGTCCAGAGATCAGGCTGAGAGTAGGAGCGGATCGGGTTGCCGTTGACGGCGGAGACGAAGGCGACAGACTTGCCATCGGGGCTGAGGGTGACGACGCGGAGCGCGCTATCGACGTGCAGCGCCGGCGTGACTGCTCCGCCCGCGGAGGGGACGGAGTAGAGATCGCCATCCTGGGGCCGGTAGTAAGGCTCGGGATCGCGCTCGGCTGTGAAGTAGAGCCGCGCGCCGTCGGGGGACCACGCCGGCGTCCCTTCGCTGCTTGTGCCGGAAGTGATCTGCGTGGCGGTCTGGCCCGGCTGCACCGCTACGGTCCAGATGTGCGTGGGCCTGTCGAAATCCACGTAGCCGCCGCCGTTGGCGCGGTAGACGGCGCGGGTGATCACACGCACGTCGGAGGGCGGATCGTCCTTCTTCTTGTGATCCTCCGGTTTGGTGGTGGAGTTGAAGGCGATACGCGCGCCGTCGGGCGACCAGACCGGTGCGGAGGCGCCCTTGGCCAGAGTGGTGAGCTGCCGAGCCTCGCCGCCCTCCATGGGCAGAATCCAGATCTGCGCGGGCTGCGGCTTGCCGTCTTTCTCGATGGCGCGGAGAAACGCCAGGCGCGTGCCGTCGGGCGACCAGCGCGGGCTGGAATCGCGCGGCCCGGCGGTGAGCGCGCGGGGCGGGCCGCCGGCGGTGGGCACCAGCCACAGGGCGGTGTCGTAGCCATCGTGCTTGGCGTTCACGCTGACCTGGGTGAAAACGACGCGCGTGCCGTCGGCCGAGATCTGCGGATCGGCGGCCCAGCGGAATGCGTAGATGTCGTCGGCGGCGATCGGACGGGTGGCGGCGGGCAGAGTCCAGGCCAGTAGCGCGGCGCAAAAGACACGACTGAAGGGCATTGCGCGATTTTCGCATGAAATAAGATTGGAAGCATGGCAGCCCAGACCCAGGTACCCAGTTTGACGTCCATACTCAATTCCGGCGACGCCGGGCTTTTCGACGTGCGCAGCAAGGCGCGAGGTCCGGCTGGCTCGTTACCATTTACTGACGAGATGCTGCGCAACGCGCCCAGCGGCGATCTCTTCGGCTGGACGATGAACGCCGGCATGGGCTGGGACCCGGCCAAGATGGGCGGCAAGGAGATCCTGCTGCTCAGCACCCACGGCGGTCTGCGCGCGCCCGATGGCACGCCGGTGGCGCTCGGCTATCACAGCGGCCACTGGGAGGTGAGCCTGCTGGTGGAGGCGGCGGCGCGCGAGCTGAAGGCGCTGGACGCAGTGCCTTTTGCCGGCTACTGTTCGGACCCGTGTGACGGCCGCTCGCAGGGCACCACGGGCATGTTCGATTCGCTGCCGTTCCGCAACGACGCCTCCATGGTGTTCCGCCGCCTGATCCGTTCGCTGCCGCGGCGCAGCGGCGTGCTGGGCGTGGCTACGTGCGACAAGGGTCTGCCGGCGATGATGATGGCCCTGGCGGCACAGCGCGACCTGGCCACGGTGCTGATCCCCGGCGGCGTCACGCTGCTGCCGGAAGATGGCGAAGATGCCGCCGTGGTGCAGAGCATCGGGGCGCGCTTTGCACACGGCCAGATCACGCGCGAGTACGCGGCGGAGATGGGCTGCCGCGCCTGCGCCTCGCCGGGCGGCGGCTGCCAGTTTCTGGGCACGGCCGCGACGGCGCAGGTGGTGGCCGAGGCGCTGGGCTTGTCGTTGACTCATTCGGCGCTGGCGCCTTCCGGCCAGCCGATCTGGAGCGACATGGCGCGCCGCTCGGCGCGGGCCGTGCTTGCGATGGAGGCGCGCGGCGTGACGACGAAGGACGTGCTCACCGCCGCCGCGCTGGAAAACGCAATGGTGCTGCACGCGGCCTTTGGCGGATCCACGAATCTAATCCTGCATCTCACGGCGGTGGCCTATCACGCTGGGCTGCGGCGGCCGGTAGTGGACGATTGGGCGCGGGTCAATCGCAGCGTGCCGCGCCTGGTGGACGCTCTACCCAACGGGCCGCGCCACTTCGCCACCGTGCAGGTGTTCCTGGCCGGCGGCGTGCCGGAGGTGATGCTGCATCTGCGCAAACAGGGCCTGCTGCAAACCAAGGCGTTGGTGGCCAGCGGCCAGACGCTCGACGAGGCGCTGGATTGGTGGGCGCAGAGCGAGCGGCGCGCTGCGCTGCGCAAAACCCTCAAGGAGCGCGACGGCATCGATCCTGATGACGTCATCATGAGCCCGGAGCAGGCCGCCACGCGCGGGCTCACCTCCACGGTCTGCTTCCCTACCGGCAACCTGGCGCCGGAGGGCTCGGTGATCAAGGCGACTTCGATTGATCCCAGCGTAGTGGACGCCGATGGCATCTACCGCAAGCGCGGCCCGGCGCGTGTGTTCCTCACCGAGCCGGACGCCATCGAGGCCATCAAGAGCGGCGGCGTTCAGGCCGGCGACGTGCTGGTGCTGGCCTGCCGCGGGCCGATGGGCTCGGGCATGGAAGAGACGTATCAGTTGACCAGCGCGCTGAAATACCTGCCGTTTGGCAAGCACGTGGCGCTGATCACGGATGCGCGGTTTAGCGGCGTGTCCACCGGCGCCTGCATCGGGCACGTTTCACCGGAAGCGCTGGCCGGCGGGCCGATCGGCAAGGTGCGCGATGGCGACGTGATCGAGATCGTGATCGATCGGAACCGGCTGGAGGGCACGCTAAACGTGATCGGCGTGGATCTGGACGCGCGGGCGGTGCGCGAGGATTTACGCGCGGATCAGGACTTGCCGGACGACACGAGGCTGTGGGCGGCGTTGCAGGCTGTGAGCGGCGGCGCGTGGTCCGGGTGCGTCTATGATGTGGACCGGATTCTGGCCGTGCTGGCGGCTGGGCGGAAGGCGCTGGGCGTCTGAGAAGTAGAAGCTAGAGCGCTTTCACCACTGGCGTTGACCACCGCTTGCTCACGCGCGCGGCTCGGAACCGAGCCGCGACCGTCAGGGAGTGGGCTACCGAATATCCGAAGCTGCGCTAAAACCGCAGCCCCAGTTGGCCGGCCAGCGTCGCTAAGTCCTCCCCGTGCGCCGGCAGGCACGACGTCAGCGCGGCGGCGTGTTGCGCGATCCAGGGATCGGCGGTGGGGCCGGGGTGCAGCGGACTCTCCAGCCCGTGCAGTTGCCTCCAGGCCTGCGTCCAGCGGGCGTTGTAGGCATCGAGCGCGCCCGGTGCGCCGGTGGCGAGCGCGGCAGCCAACTCGTCTGCTTCAAACATTCCGATGTTCATGCTCTGAATCCCGGCCGGGCCCGTGGTGTGCGCGGCGTCGCCGGCCAGCCAACAGTGGCCCATTCCGAAACTGGAAGTCAGCCGGCGCTCGAAGCGGACTATGGTCCGCCACGTGATGTGATCCACCGTCGAGAGGAACCACGGCGCGCGCTCGGCCAGCAGATTCCGCAGGCTCGTCTCGCTGAGAACGGCGGGATGGCCGAGTTCGGAAGGCGCCTCCCGCTCCTTCGGGCGCTCGGTCGGGAAGTAACCCAGTCCGGCGGTGAAGAGGCGGTCCTTGATCATCTCGGAGTCGGTGTCGTGATAGTCGGGCAGCTCAAAGCTCCAGCGGCAGTAGCCATTGGGCAGCGGCCACAGCACGCTCATGCCGTCCTCGTCGAAGACGAGCCGCATCTCATGGCCCAGATCGGCTTTCGTCTGGAACTCGAATACAGCGAAATACTGTGCCGGACCGACCTCGGGAAACTCGATGCCCAGTCTGCGGCGAACCCGCGAATTGTACCCGTCGGCGCCGATCACGTAAGGAACCTGAGACTCAGTGGTTTTGGCGACCACCCATTCGTTGTGGGCCACGACGTAGCCGCGGCTCTCTTTTTCCAGCTTGTTCAGGAATACCGTGACGGAGCCGGCACCCGGAGTGAGCTCGGCTACTTCATGACGCCATTGGATTTTGACATCGCGGGCCGCCAGCGCCCGTTCGAGCATATTTTCGATGAAATCCTGCCGCACGACGGCCAGGCACGCCGTGGGATCGGCCGGATCGCCCAGCCTGATGCCCCCGCGTCTGCCGGACTTGTCGTAGAGGCCGATCGTGCGGACCGGGTAGGCCTCCGCCAGGATCTCATTCTGCAGGCCGTAGCCTTCGAGCAGGCGGATCGTCTGGGGATGCAGGGCCAGCGCATAGCTGTGTTTGCATGGCCAGATGCCTGTGTCGGCGATCTCCACGGACACTCCGCGGCGGGCAAGCGCCAGAGCCGCGAACTGTCCAACCGGCCCCGCACCGGCGACGAGAACTTGTGGGTCTTGCATGGCTTGATCCTCGATCGGCCCAAGTATAACTCCAAACGCAAGAATCTGAGCTGCATACCTGAACATCCGGTGTGATTTAGTAGAGAGATGGAAGTGCCAGCCGATTCGAGCGTGCTTGAGAGGTATCCGGAGTACGCGCAGACCGCTTCATTGGACGAGCTGCGCGCGCAGGAATATAGCCGTTTGGATGCCACAGGGCACGCCTACCTGGACTACACAGGCGGCGGTCTTTACGCCGAGTGCCAGGTGAGCGAGCACAACCTTCTGCTCCGGCAAGGGCTCTTTGGCAATCCGCACTCGCGCAACCCCACGTCGCAGGCCACCACGGATTTAGTGGAGCGCGCGAGAGCCAAGGTGCTGGAGTTCTTCCACGCCTCGCCGGATGAGTATGTGGCGATCTTCACGGCCAATGCGTCCACGGCGCTGAAGCTGGTGGGCGAGTCTTACCCCTTCACGGCGGGCGACCATTATCTACTGACCTTCGACAATCACAACTCGGTGAATGGCATTCGCGAATATGCGCGGGCGCGCCAGGCCGGGATCTCTTATGTGCCGGTGAATCTGCCTGAGATGCGCGTGGACGAGCAAGTGCTGGAGACGCAGTGGAAGCTGGCCCGCGCGGGCGGCCACAATCTCTTCGCGTATCCGGCGCAATCGAATTTCTCCGGCGTGCAGCACCCGCTCAACTGGATCGCACGGGCGCAGCAGGCGGGGTGGGACGTGCTCCTGGACGCCGCGGCGTTTGTCGCCACCAACCGGCTGGATCTCAGTATTCACAAGCCGGATTACGTCACGCTGTCGTTCTACAAGATGTTCGGCTATCCCACCGGCATCGGCTGTCTGCTGGCGCGGCGCGAGGCCCTGCGGAAGCTGCACCGGCCGTGGTTTGCCGGCGGCACCATCACGGTGGCCAGTGTGCAGGGCGACCGCTACTTCATGGCCGACGGCGCGCCGGGCTTTGAGGATGGCACGCTGGATTATCTGAGCATCCCGGGCGTCGAGATCGGGCTGCGGCATCTGGAGCGCGCCGGGCTCGACACGATCCATACCCGCTGCCGCTGTCTCACCGGCTGGTTGATCGAGCAGTTGCTGGCGTTGCGTCATGCCGCCGGCCAGCCGCTAGTGCGGCTCTACGGTCCGGCGAATATGGAGCACCGCGGCGGCACGTTGACGATGAATTTTTATGACGCCGCCGGACGCGTCATCGATCACCGCTCGGTGGAAGAAAACGCCAGCCTGCATGGCATTTCGTTGCGTACCGGCTGCTTCTGCAATCCCGGCGGCGGCGAGGTGGCGCTGGAGTTGTCGCGCACCGAACTGCTGGGCTGCTTCAACCAGCCGGTGGTGGAGGAAAAGCACGCATTCACCGTCGATGATTTCCGGCTTTGCATCGACGGCAAGAGCACGGGCGCGGTGCGGGTCTCCCTGGGCGTGGCCAGCAACTTCGAGGATGTGCGCCGGTTTGTGGAGTTTGCACGCGGCCTTCTGAGCGTCCGAGGTTAGTTGACGGCCGTCTTGCCGGCGCCCTGGACCTTGAGATCGATGTCCATGAAGCAACGGCCCCACAGCAACGTGTCGCGGCGTCCGCATTTGTTGCACAGCAGGTAGAGCCGGCCGACCAGATCGGCGGACTCCTTCGATTCCAGTCCCTTGGTGAAATCCAGTGAGATCCACGGAGCGCCGATGCCCTGCGCCGTAGGGCCGAGCATTTCGTCGACCAGCGTGAAAATCTGGCGGCGGGCCTCGCTGGACTCCTCTTCCTGGCCGGTGGTCTCCAGCGCCGCCGAAACCTTCACCCACGTCAGAATGCAGAGAAATCGCAGGGCGCGGATGTCCTCTTCGTGCAAGGCGGGGAAGTTGTCCACTACCTCGAAGGCGTGGGTGAACGCGGCATTGGCGCCCTCGGCGTCCCCTACCTCGAGGGCGACGTCGCTGTCGCGCCAGCACTTCTGAATGTCTTCGGCGCACTGGATCATGTCACGTGTCATGCCGCACCAGGTTTCCGCACTTAGCGCAACTACTATATGCTGTGGGCGAGCGTTTGTGAAGAGCCGGTGAAAAGGAATTTTATGTCGACGCGCATTTGGGTGAAGTGGGCGGCGCTTGCCGCGGCGGGCTGCATGGCATTGGCAGGTGGAGAAGGGAAGTGGACTCCGCAGCAGGTGCTGGAGTTGGATCCGGCCTGGCTGAAGAGGGAAGGGCTGGCGCTGCCGGTCTCGCGACTGTGGGATCCCAGGCGCGGCACCGGCCTGCTGGCGGCCGCCGTGAACATCGGCGGGTGCTCCGCCGGCTTCGTCTCGGCCAGCGGCCTGATCCTCACGAATCATCACTGCCTGTTCGGTGTTTTGCAGGAGCACAGCCGGCCACATCGCGATCTCATTACCAACGGCTTTCTTGCCAGAACGAGGGAGGAAGAGCTGCCCAGCAAGACCACGCGCGTCACGGTGCCGCGCAAGTTCACCGACGTGACGAAGCAGGTGGAAGCGGCCGCGCCCGCGGGCGGCGACGATCTGGCGCGTAACCAGGCGATGGATGCGAAGCAGAAGGCGCTGGTGGCGGAGTGCGAAAAGACCGCCAGCGCGCGCTGCCGTGTGGCTGCATTCGATGGCGGCCTGCAATACGTGTTGATCGAGAATTTCGAGTTGAGTGACATCCGGCTGGTGTACGCGCCGCCGCGGGCCATTGGTGAATTTGGCGGCGAGATCGATAATTGGATGTGGCCGCGGCACACCGGCGACTTCGCCATGGCGCGCGCCTACAAAGACGGCAAGCCGTACGTGCCGGAGTTCTATTTCCCCATCGCCCGCGACGGTGTGAAGACGGGCGATTTTGTCATGGTGCTGGGCTATCCGGGCCGCACCGTGAGGGCGCTCACGGCCGACGAGATGGCGGATCAGCGCGACTACTTTTATTCGCCGCGCGCCACGGTCTACGGCGAATGGATCCGGCTGATGGAAGAGGCCACCAAGGACAGCCCGGCCGGGCAGATCGCGGTGGCGGCCACGCTCAAGAGCCTCAACAACGCGGCCAAGAACGGGCAGGGGCAACTGGCCGGTTTGAAGCGCGGGCGCACCATCGAGAAGCAGAAAGCGCACGAGGATCTGGTGATGACGTGGGCGGCATCGCGGCCCGAGTTCGCCGCGGCGGTGGAGGCCAAGCGGGACCTGGACCGGCGCGCGGCGGCGAGGCGCAAAACGGCGATGCGTGATTTTCTCTATCAGGCCATCCAGAACGGGCCGCTGGCGTTGAAGCAGGCGACGACGCTGGTGCGGCTGGCGAGTGAGCGCGTGAAGCCGGACATGGAGCGCGATACGGACTACATGGAGCGCGAGCTGCCCCGGTTGCGGGATCGCATGGAGCGAGAACAGAAGAGTTTCTACCGTCCGGCGGACGAAGCCGTGTTCACGGATTGGATGACGCGTTTAAGAGCGCAGAATGCGACATTTTTTGACAATTTTGGGGTCAAAACGGCGTATGAACAGACGCGAGTGACAGATCTACAGGAACGGCTGAAAATGTTTGGGGAATCGACGGAGCAGTTGAAGGCGAGGCATGATCCGATGCTGGAGCTCGCGTTCCGGCTGGAGCCGGAGCTGCGCGCGTTCCAGACTGCGACCAAGACCCACGATGGCGCCGTGGCGCGGCTGCGTCCGGCGTGGCGCAAAGCGGTGATCGCGCAAGCGGGCAAGCCGGTGGCGCCGGATGCGAACTCCACTCTGCGCGTGAGCTTCGCGCACGTCAAAGGCTACGCGCCGCGCGACGGAGTGATCTACACGCCGCAGACCACGCTGGCCGGGATGCTGGAGAAGCACACGGGCGAGGAGCCCTTTGCCGTGCCGCCGGCCGTGCTGAACGCGGCGGCGCGGCTGGACGCATCGAAGATGCCGCTCAACTTCCTGGCCGATGCCGACACCACGGGCGGCAACTCCGGCAGCCCGGTAGTGAATGGGCGCGGCGAACTGGTGGGGCTGAACTTCGATCGCGTATGGGAAAACGTCGCCAACGATTTCGGCTACAACCCGGAGGTGGCGCGCAACGTGAACGTGGATGTGCGGTTCCTGCTGTGGCTGTTGCGCGACGTGGAGAAGGCCGATGGGTTGTTAGGCGAGCTGGGCGCCCGGTAGGCCCAGGGCGTTTGCGTTGAGGCGGAGAAGTTTCACCAGCGTGGACTTGCGGTTGTGCAGGGCTGCGAAGCGGCGCATCTCCTCATGAAAATAGGCCGAGTCGTCGCAGGCCTCGGCGCGCCGGGCCGCGGAGCAGAGCGAGGCGACGGCGTCCGGATAGCGGCCTTCGAGGACCAGTTGGGTGGCGTGCTCGAAGCGAAGATCGGTGGCCAGATGCGGGTTCACGGGCTCGTAGGCGGTGGCGATGTCGAGGAGCCGGTCGGGCTCGCCGTTGGGCCGGTCCCGGTAGAGCTGGAGCGCGCCGCCGGGATTGTCGTCGTCGATCAGGATGGCATGTACGACGGAGACGGCCACCCAGGGGGGCACGGTCTTGCCGTCCTTCAGGATCTCCCACATATGAGCCCGCCATTCCGGCCAGCAATTCAGGCCGGCGGCGGTTTCGCGGAGCTGGCGATAGGCCAAGACAGAAGGCGATTTGCGGAACCAGGTGAGCGCCCGTTCCAGGGCAGCTGGAGCGCCTTGCGCGGCGGCGATCCAAGGCAGGAGAACCTTCTGCAACAGATGCCTGTCCCAACGGACCTTGGCCATGCCGTCCTCAGCCGCCTGGATGGCGGCGGGCAGATTGCCCTGGGCGAAGTGCAGTTCAGCGAGCGCCGTGTAGTGGGATGCGCCCGGATTCGGATGCGCCTCGATGGCCCGGCGCATCAACGCCGTGTCGCCCAACGATTCGCAGATGGAGACGTTGAGATTGATGGCGAGCGGATTATGAGGGAGCAGGGACTGTAACTCGCGCAGGCCAGCCTCGCCCAGCGCCGCGCCATGAGTCTGGCCCACGTTTGCGAAAGCCGCAGCCGGAGCCGCCAGCGCCATCAGCCGCGCAATGCGCTCCGCCAGTTCCACCGGCGGCGGGTGCGCGGCCTCGGCGGCATCGGCGTGGAGTTGCTCGAACCGGGCCTGGCACTGGATCATGTCGTTCCAGTAGCGATCCATCGAACGTGTCAGCTTGATGAGCTGGGCGAGGGCCACCTCGCAGAGGTCGAGCGCGGCGTACGGATTGCCGCCGGCCATCACCTGCCGGATGTCGCGTTCCACCTGCACCACCCGCGCCTGCAACTCGGGCACCTTGCGAATCGCCGTCTTTCCTCCGGCTGCGAGTTGTGTGGAGATGCTCTTGCGCAGCGCGGCGACATCGAGTCCCTGAGTCGAGTGCATGGCAACGCAGCGCTGGAGCGCGGCGTTGGCCAGAGGGTGGGCGGCGGCTACATCTAGAATGATCCGCACCAGGCGCTCGGGCGGCAGCAGAGCCAGCGACTCCTCAATGGTGAGCTTCTTTTTGCGAACGGGCTTGACCTTAATGCCGGACTTGCGCCAGGCCAGCCAGGCCAGCGCGGTGGCCACTCCGTGCTCGCAGAGTAGGCCGCCCTCGGCCTCCGGGCAGGGACAGGCGGGATCAAGTTCGCCGGCCTCGGAGGTTAGCGTCACGGAGCGGGTGGCGCCGTCGAGTACGTCGGCGGCGGCGAGATCCGCGGCGAACTCCGAGGGCTGGACATGGGCGTGCTGGTGGAGCTCGCAGCCGCGCTGGTAGGCGCGTTCGCCGGCCAGGCGTTGCAGGACTTTTTCCTTAATGACGGATTCAAGCGGGCCTGGCATCCATACGATTATGCCGTTTTAGTGGCCGGCGTGAGCGGAGGCGCCGGGTTTGCCTTTTTCCAGAACGTCGACGTGGGCGGCGTCGAGGAAGAGCTTCAGCCGGACGGCCCAGGCGGTATCGAGCTGGCGCAGCGTTTCGTACTCCTTCACGGCGCCCTTCTGGTCGCCCGACATGATGAGCGAAAAGCCGAGATAGTAGTGGGCCGGGGCGAAGGACGGGTCGAGCTCGATGGCCTTGCGGTAGCAGGCTGTCTTGGCGATGCCGTGACCGTTCTTGCCCTCTGCGAAGGCCAGGTGGTACCAGGCGCGGGCGTTGATCGGCTCGGCCTCAGTGGCCTTCCTGAAGTAGTAGAGGGCGCCGTCGAAGTCCTCGATGAAGAGATGGCCGAGCGCTCGCTGGTAGTACGCCTCGCGGGTGCTATCGTTCTTGGCGTTCCACTCGGCGAGCGAGACATGCAGGGTCTGCCGAATGGACTCCAGGCGGGCGAGGGGGACGGCGAAGGCGAGCACCTGGCCGTCGATGGTGCGGGTGACGTGCCAGCCGGCCAGCAGGCCGTGTTCGTCGTACATAGGTCCGCTGCCGGAGTCCTTGGCTCCCCCACAATCGAGCCGGGAGATCACGCCAAAGCCGCCGGCCTCGCGAGTCTTGAGCACCTTGGCCTGGTGGTCCGCCATCTGGACGCGGGCGCCCATGGCGGAGGCGGCGTCGGGCCCGGCTGGGGCCTGTGCGCCGACGAAGAGCTCCACGACTCCGGAATCGGCATCCTCGGCTGAGATCCAGAGCACCGCGTGCATGGCTCCCTTGTCGTCGATGACTTGGGCCGATACGGCTCCGAAGAGCGCCTCGCGCGGCGCCAGTACGTAGCCACCCTTGCGCAGCACGGCGTGGGCAGTTTTCAGGAGGGTGCCTTTTGAGTCGTGCGTGAGCAACACGGTCTCGGCGTGCAGGGAACACACCACCAGCGCGGCCGCACAGAGAGACAGCTTCATCGTTTGTCCTGACGCGCCTTTCTGACGGCGCGTTGCACCCATTTTGTACCATAGGAGTGTAACCCCCATGGATCCCAGCAGTGTTGACCTGAAAAAGACCGTGAACCTGCCGAATACCGGCTTCTCGATGAAGGCAAATCTGCCTGTCATGGAGCCGAAGTTGCTCGCGCAGTGGGCCGAGACCAAGCTCTACGACCGCATCCGCGAGACGCACGCCGGGCAGCCGATGTATGTGCTGCATGACGGACCGCCGTATGCGAACGGCAACATTCACCTGGGCCACGCCTTCAACAAGATTCTGAAGGACTTCGTGATCAAGTCCAAGACGATGGCGGGCCATGATTCCCCGTATGTGCCCGGCTGGGATTGCCACGGCCTGCCGATTGAGATCAAGGTGGATGGCCAGCTTGGAAGCAAGAAGGCGAAGATGAGCGTCGCCGAGATCCGGCGCGAGTGCCGCAAGTACGCTCAGAAGTTCGTGGACTTGCAGAGCCAGTCGTTCCAGCGGCTGGGCGTGCTGGGCCGTTGGGACGCGCCGTATACGACGATGAGCGCCGGCTATGAATCGGTGATCGCCGGGGCGTTTGTCGATTTTCTTTCGCAGGGCTCCGTCTACAAGGGGCTGAAGCCGGTGAACTGGTGCATCAGTTGCCGGACCGCGCTGGCCGAGGCGGAGGTGGAGTACGAGAACCACGCCAGCCCTTCGATCTGGGTCCGTTTTGCCATGCTCAGCGATGCGGCGAAGTTGAGCCCCGTGCTGGCCGGACGCAGCGTCTACGGGCTGATCTGGACGACGACCCCGTGGACGATCCCGGCAAACGTGGGCATCGCCTTCCACCCGACGTTTTCGTATTCGGCCGTGCAGGCCGATGGCGTGATCTACATCGTCGCCACGGATCTGGTGAAGGTTACGGCCGAGAATTGCGGTTGGACGGACTATTCGGAACTGGTGCGCTTCCCGGGCTCGGAGCTGGAGGGTACGGTTTTCCAACATCCATTCCTCGAACGCGAGTCGAAGGGTGTCCTGGCCGATTACGTCACGCTGGAGCAGGGCACTGGCGCCGTGCACACCGCGCCCGGCCATGGCGGTGAGGACTACGCGACGGGTCAGAAGTATGGCCTGCCAACCTTCTGCCCTGTGGATGCGGGCGGACGATTCTTCCACGCCGAGGGCGCGCCAGGGCGTCTGCCGGAAGCGATCATCGGCAAGACGATCTGGGAGGCCAACCCGATTGTCAGTGCGATCATGGCCGAGGCGGGGGCGCTGCTGGGTGAGAAGAAGCTGGACCACAGCTACCCGCACTGCTGGCGCTGCCACAAGCCCACGATTTTCCGGGCGACGGAGCAGTGGTTCATCGGCATGGAGCTGAATGGACTGCGTGAGAAGGCTCTGGAAGCGATCAAGAAGGTGACGTGGCACCCGGAGTGGGGCCAGGAACGCATCTCGAACATGATTGCGACGCGGCCCGACTGGTGCATCTCGCGGCAACGTGTGTGGGGCGTGCCGATCACGGTGTTTTATTGCGAAAAGTGCGGCGAAACGTTCACGGATCGCAAATATTTGGACCATGTGGTGGCGTTGTTCCGTGAGCATACGGCCGACATCTGGTACGAGAAGACGGCGGGTGAGTTGCTGGGGCCGGAGGCGCGCTGCGGCAAGTGCGGCAGCGGCGAATTCCGCAAAGAAAACGACATCCTGGACGTTTGGTTTGATTCCGGATCCAGCCACCTGGCAGTGCTGCGCGAAGAGAACGGGTTGCCGTGGCCGTCGTCGATGTACTTCGAGGGCGGCGATCAGTATCGCGGGTGGTTCCACTCGTCGCTGCTGGTGGGCGTGGGCCTGAAGGGGGAGGCTCCTTACAAGGAGTGCGCCACCAATGGGTGGGCGCTGGACGGCGAGGGCAAGGCGATGTCAAAATCGCTGGGCAACGTGATCGAGCCGGAACAGATCATCAAACAATACGGCGCCGATGTGTTGCGGCTGTGGGTAGCGTCGGTGGACTTCCACGAAGACGTGCGAATGTCGGAGCTGATCCTGCAGCGGCTAACGGACGCCTACCGCAAGTTGCGCAACACGTTCCGCTACACGCTGGGCAATCTGCAGGACTTTGATCCGGCGGTGGATGCGGTGCCGGCGGAGGAACTGACGGAGATCGATCAATGGATTCTGTACCGCGCCGCGGCGCTGGTGGATCAGTGCCGGACGTCGTATGACGAGTTCTCCTTCCACCGTGTGTATCAGGCTGTCTACAACTTTGCGACCACGGATCTGAGCGCCGTGTACTTCGACGTTTTGAAAGACCGGCTGTACACGTCGGCGCCAAAATCGAAGGCGAGGCGCAGCGCGCAGACGGCGCTGTACCGTGTGAACTACGCGCTGGCGCGGCTGGCCGCGCCGCTGCTGGCGTTTACCACGGACGAGGTGTGGTCGCACATGCGCCGGCCGGCGGGCGCGCCGGAGAGCGTGCATCTTTCGGAGCTGCCGACGGGGGCCGAGCTGACGGCGGGGCTGCCGGATGAGCATGGCGAACTGAGCGCCAACTGGGACAGGCTGATGGAGGTGCGCCCCATCGTGCTGAAGTCACTGGAAACGGCGCGCGCAGAGAAACTGATTGGCGCACCGCTGGAGGCCAAGGTCCGCGTGGCCGCCCCGGCGGGCATCTATCCGCTGCTGCTGAAGTATCAGGCGGAGCTGCCAGGCCTCTTTATCACGTCTCAGGTGGAGCTGGTGGAGAGCGAGGGTGACGAGTTGGCGGTGACGGTGCTGCGCGCTGACGGCGTGAAGTGCGAACGCTGCTGGAAGTACACGCAGGACGTCGGCTCCGATGCCACTTTCGCCACGGTGTGCGCCCCTTGCGCCTCGGCCGTCCACGAGATTGTGGGCGCCTGATCATGACGCGCTGGTGGCCCTTTGCGGTGACGGCGGCGATCGCGCTGCTGGACCGTGGCAGCAAGCATCTGATTGAGACCCGTGTGGGGGCGTGGGAGACCTACAAGGTGATCCCGGGCCTCTTTCAGATTGTTCACGCGCGCAACGAGGGGATCGCCTTCAGTCTCTTCGCCGATACGGGCAGCAACAAGCTGCTGATCGGTTTCTCGGTGGCGGTGCTGGCGATGGTGAGCTGGATGCTGTGGACGGCGTGCCGTACCCCGGCGCAGGAGCACTGGACCATGCGCGCGGCGCTCGGGCTGGTGCTGGGCGGCGCGATGGGCAACCTCTATGACCGGGTGGCTTTCGGCAGCGTGACCGATTTCCTGGACTTCTTCCTCGGCCAGAGCCACTTCCCGATTTTCAACGTGGCCGATAGCGCCATCACGGTGGGGGCGGCGCTGCTGCTGATCAATCTTTGGTGGGTGCGGCGGCCGTGTGAACCTGGCTCAGAGACGCCGCGTAGCTCTGAATCCCACTGAAGAGAGCCTCAGCCAGACGCTGGCGATGTTCGGGCTTCTTCAACATGGCCTCGTCGCGCGGATTGCTGATGAAGCCGATCTCCGATAGTACGGCCGGCATGGACGCGCCGATCAGTACCACAAAAGGCGCCTTCTTCACGCCGCGGTTGTGGGCTGTGGCATTCATTTTGGTCCACGTGGCGGCGAGAGAGGTTTGGAGGAATCCGGCGAACTCCCGCGATTCGTCGAGGCGGTCTTTCAGGGCGATTTTTTGGATGAGCTCGCGCAGTTCGAAGATCGACTTGCCGTGGGAGGCATTCTCGCGGGCGGCCGTCTCCATGGCATCCTTCGAATTGGTGAAGTTCAGGTAGTAGACCTCCGCGCCGGAGATACCGCGCAGGGGCGTAGCATTGGCGTGGATGGAGAGGAAGAGATCGGCGTGGTTTTTGTTGGCGATGGCGGAGCGCTCTTCCAGCGGGACGTAGACGTCGGTGGAGCGAGTGTACACCACCTGGCTGCCCAGACGCTGCTCGATCAGCGCGCCGAGGCGAAGCGTGACGTCGAGGACCAGTTCTTTCTCGGTGAGGCCGGTGGGCCCGGTGGTGCCGTGGTCGTTGCCGCCATGGCCGGGGTCGAGCACCACCCTGCCGAGCTTCAGCCCGAGGGCGCGGATGAGGGACCGGTTGCCGGTGTCGTTGGGGCGCGCGGGCGTGGGCGGATTATTGGGCTCATTGGACGATGGCGGGATGACGGGGGGCGGCCTGGTGGGCGCCGGCTCTGATTTGGCGGTCTCGACCTTGGCCGGCTCCGGCTCGCGCCTGGCGGGCTCCGGCTTCACCGGTTCGGAGGGTGCAGGGGCGGGTGCTGAAGCGGCGGGCCTGTCGGGGATCCTCTCAAACGCGGTGCGGCTTTGGGTGACGACGGTCTCAGCGGGTTTCGATCCCGGTCCGCGCACCTCGATCATGATGCGATTGGGGCTGGAGAGCTGGGAAATGTCCTGCTCGAAGTGGCCCTCGAGGTCGAGCACGATGCGAGTGACGCGGGCGTCTTTTTGCGCCACCCGAACCTGCCGGATGAGCTTATCGCCCACTTTGACGATGTGTAGACCTTTGGGCCCGAGGTTCATGCGGGCGTCGGCAATGTCGATGAAGAGGCGGTCCGGGTTGGTGAGCTTTTCGAACTTGAACTTCGCCTCGCCGGTAAGCTCCACCGCGACGCGAGTGGTGTTGCCCAGGGACCAGAAGCGAACGGATGTGACCGAAACCAATGCGGGCTGGGCCGGGGTGGGCGGCGGCGCGGCCGATGCGCTCCAGAGCGCCAGCAGGCCGAGCAGAGATCCGATTGGCGTGGTGGTCAGATCGTCTCCTTAACGGGTCCTCAGGATGATGCGGCCGTCGGCGTCGGTGGCTACATCGAGATGGCGGAGCGGCTCGGCGACCGGAGCGGCGGGTGCGGCGGCAGGCGCTGGATTGGCAGCCTTCACTGCCTGCTGCTGCTTTCGCGCATCGCCGTAACTCTTGCCCACCTTGGACACGTACTGCTCGGTTTCGCGATAGGGCGGGACGTTGCCGTACTTGATAACGGCGCCTTCGCCGGCGTTGTAGGCGGCGAGCGCCAGACGATCGTCCTTGAACATGTCCTGCAGATACTTCAGGTATTTGACGCCGGCGGTGATGTTTTCGCGCGCGTCGAAGCTGTTGGCGGCGCCGAAGCGGCGCGCGGTGGCGGGGATCAGTTGCATCAGCCCCTCGGCGCCCTTGGGCGAGACGGCGTAGGGGTTGTAGTTGCTCTCGGCGCGGATGACGGAATGGACCAGCAGCGGATCCACGTTGTGGTCCCTGGCGGCCTGGTCGACGATCTCCTGAACGGTGCCGCCCGGCGTTTCGGGAGCGGCCGGCGCCGCGCTCACCGCTTTGGGCTGGATCACCTTGGGTGCGACGACAGTGGTGCGCACCAGCCTGCCCGTGCGCGCGTCGGCACGCACCGTGCTGGCCACACGGGTAGCCTGCTCCGCAGCGTACGACAGCGAAGCGCCCAGCAGGAGGCTGAAACAGATCGTCATGAATTTGTTTTCTTGATTATAACGGGCCATGGGACGAATACAAACGGTAATTTGCCTGAGGGCGGTGCTCAGTAGGGCCGGGGCCGCTGCTAAGATTGTCTCATGCGGACAGGCGGATTCGTGCTCACCGGGGGCCGGAGCACCCGGATGGGGCGCGACAAGGCCTTGCTGCCGTACCGCGGGCGGACCCTGGTGGAATGGGTGGCGGAGCAGGCACGCGAGGTCGCGGGCGAGGTGCACCTGGTGGGCGCGCCGGAGCGGTATCGTCACTTGGAGATCCCCTGCATTGCGGAGCGATACGCCGGGAGCGGCCCGCTGAGCGGCATAGAAGCGGCGCTGCGCGAGGGCGGCGCGGCGTGGAGCCTGGTGCTGGCCTGCGACATGCCGGGTGTGGACGTGCCGTTTCTGAACGAGTTGGTGGCTGGCGTGGGGCCGGACGTGGACGTGGTGGTGGCGGTGAATGATTCGGGGCAGGACGAGCCGTTGTGCGCCGTGTATGGCGCCCAGGCGCTGCCTGCGGTGCAGCAGGCACTGGCGGCGGGGTTGTACCGGGCGCGGGACGTGCTGGCGGCCCTGCGGGTGCGGCGCGTGGCGGCGCCGGCCAAGGGGCTGATTCGCAACGTCAATACAGACGAGGAGTGGGCCGCATGGATCCGGTGATGGACCGCTATCCGCATTACATCGAGTTCCGCCACGTCTATAAGACGTTTGACTACCCCGTTTTAGTCGACTGCAATTTTCATGTGGCGCCGGGCGAGACCCTGGCGATCATCGGGCGAAGCGGAGTTGGCAAGAGCGTCAGCCTGGGTCATGTGATGGGGTTTCTCAAGCCGGACGCGGGGCGCGTGATTGTCGCGCATCAGGACATCACCGACTACAGTGAGGCCGAGCTGCGCCTGATCCGCCGCAAGGTGACGATGGTGTTCCAGAGCGGCGCGCTGTTTGATTCGCTGACGGTGGGTGAGAATATTTTGTTCTCGCTGGAGCTGCGCGAGGATTATGACGAATCCAACAAGCTGGAGGTGGTGCGAGGGTTGCTGGCGATGGTGGATCTGAGTGAGTTCGAGGATGCCTACCCCGCCGATCTCTCGACCGGCTACCGGCGCGCGGTGGCGATTGCGCGGGCGCTGGCAGCTCAACCTGAGTGCATTCTGTACGACGAGCCGACAACGATGGTGGATCCGATCATGTCGGATCAGATGGCCACGCTGATGCTGCGGCTCAAGCAACAGTTGTCGCTGACCTCGGTGGTGGTGACGCACGATCTGGACCTGATGCGGCGCGTGGCGGACCGCGTGGTGTTTCTCTTCGACGGGCAGGTGATATTTTTCGGGCCGGTTAGCGAGTTGGACGCTTGCACGCATCCGCACGTGCGGGAGTTTTTGGCGATGGACCGCGTGGATTTCACGGGCGGAATAAAGTGATTGAGTAGACCGTCCCCGAATTAGGCGCGCATGCGCCAGTGCGGGGGCTTTCGGGGGCGGGCACGGGGATTTTACGGGCGGAAATAGGTGATTGAGTAGACCGTCCCCGAATTAAGGCAGGTAGCGGGCGGCGAGGGTCGTAAAGGCCTCGACCTGCGCGGACTGCCAGGCAGCGTCGTGGCCAAACTCGACGGCGAGGATCTCGGCCACGCGCGGGGCCATCTCTATGGCGGCGCGGGCATTGAGCAGGAGCGCGCGGGTGCGGCGGGAGAGGATGTCTTCCACGGTGCGGGCCATCTCCCAACGGGCGGCCCAGATCACCTCGGCCTCCACGTAGGGTAGCGCGGGATGCATCTGGCGGCCACGCTCGGCGTGGTTGCGGATCATGTCCTGGATGGCGATGGCATCGGAGCCGTAGACTTCCAGGTGGCCGAATTTCGCGGCGTGGTGATGGTAGCCGTGGATGCGCAGCTTGCGGGTGACGCAATCGCGCTCTTCCAAGCCGGCCAGCAGCGCCGCCTGATTTACACAGTCCTCTGCCATGTGGCGGTAGGTGGTCCATTTGCCGCCGGCTATGGTGAGCAGGCCGTTGGGGTCGATGTGGATGGAGTGGTCGCGCGAGAGCGACGCGGTGGAGGCGCCGGGGGCGGATTTCACCAGCGGGCGGATGCCGGCCCAGGCGGAGAGAATGTCGGCGCGCGTGGGCGGGTGATCCAGATACAGGCCGGCGGTCTCCAGGATGAACTGCACTTCCTGCTCGAAGGGCGCCGGCTCCAGGCAGACGCTATCGAGCGCGGTATCGGTGGTGCCCACCAGCGTGTGGCCGTGCCACGGGATGGCGAACATCACGCGGCCGTCGGAGGTGTGCGGCACCATGATGGCGGTGTCGCCGCGCAGGAATGACGAATCGAAAACAAGGTGGACGCCCTGGGACGGCGCCACCATCGGCGGGGCCTGCGGGTCGGCCAGATGGCGTACTGCATCGGAGAAACAGCCGGTGGCATTGATGACGACGCGGGCCGGGAGCTCGAACTCGGCGCCCGTTTCCAGATCTCTGGCGACGGCGCCGCGGATCATGCCGTCTTCGGATTTCAGCAGCGCCGTAGCCGGGCAGTAGTTCACCAGAGTGGCGCCCTGCTCCACCGCCGTTACGGCGAGATGCACCAGCAGGCGCGAGTCGTCGAACTGTCCGTCGTAGTACACCACGCCGCCGCGCAGACCCTCGGGCTTGAGCGTGGGGATCGATTCCAGCGTCTCTTCCTTGGTGACGTTGCGGGACGCGCCGAAGCCGTACTTGCCAGCCAGCAGGTCGTAGAGGCGCAGGCCCACTCCGTAGAAGGGCGCCTCCCACCATTCATAGTTGGGCACGATGAAGGCGAGGTCGGAAACCAGATGCGGGGCGTTGTCGCGCATGATGCCTCGCTCCTTCAGCGCCTCCATCACGAGCGAGACATTGCCTTGCTCCAGGTAGCGCACGCCGCCGTGGACGAGTTTGGTGGAACGCGATGACGTGCCTTTGCCGAAGTCGTCCTGCTCGATCAGCGCGACATGGTAACCGCGCGAGGCTGCATCGAGCGCGCAGCCCACACCGGTGGCGCCGCCGCCGATGACCAGCAGATCCCACGACTCGCCGTGATCCCGTAGCCTGTCCAGGAGCTCCGTGCGATTCATTCAGTTTCCCAATCGCGGGAGCGAGCGACGGCGCGGGTCCACTTGGCCCGCAAGGCCGCGACATGGTCGCGATCCATGGCGGGCTCAAAGCGGCGGCCCTCGCTCCACTGCTGCGCGATGGCCTCCTGATTGGGGAAGACTCCGGAGGAGAGTCCGGCGAGATAGGCCGCGCCGAGCGCCGTGGTTTCAGTCACGCCTGCGCGCACCACGGGCACGCCCAGAAGATCAGCCTGGAACTGGGCGAGCAGATTGTTCTGGGAGGCGCCGCCATCCACGCGAAGCTCTTTCAGCTCGATGCTGGAATCGGCCTGCATGGCCGAGAGCAGGTCCGCCACCTGGAACGCGATCGCCTCCAAAGCCGCGCGGGCGATGTGGGCGGAGGTCGTGCCGCGTGTGATGCCGAGCATGGTGCCGCGGGCGTACGCATCCCAATGCGGCGCGCCGAGGCCGGTGAATGCGGGCACGAGAACGACGCCGCCGGAGTCGGGTACGCTGGCCGCCAGAGCTTCCACTTCCGAGGAATTGCGGATGATCTGGAGTCCGTCGCGCAGCCACTGTACGACCGCGCCGCCGATGAAGACGGCGCCTTCCAGCGCGTAGTTCAGGCCCGCGCCGGTGTCCCAGGCGACGGTGGTGAGCAGGCGATTGGTGGAGGCTACGGGCTTTGTGCCGGTCTGCATCAGCATGAAGCAGCCCGTCCCGTAGGTGTTCTTGGTGAGGCCCGGAGCGAAACACGCCTGGCCGAAGAGGGCCGCCTGCTGATCCCCGGCGACACCGGCGATGGGCAGCGGCCGCGAGAAGATGTCGGGCGAGGTTTCGCCAAAAATGCCGCTGGACGGGCGCACCTCCGGCAGGACGGAGCGCGGGATTTCGAGGATGCGCAGCAACTCGTCATCCCAGGCGCCGGTGTGGATGTTGTAGAGCATCGTGCGGCTGGCATTGGATGGGTCGGTCGCGTGGACCTTGCCGCCCGTGAGATTCCAGATCAGCCACGAGTCGATGGTGCCAAACGCGAGCTCGCCCTTTTCGGCGCGGGCGCGGGCGCCGGGTACGTTGTTGAGCAGCCAGCGCAGCTTGGTGCCGGAGAAGTAGGGGTCCAGCATCAGGCCGGTGAGCTGCTGGATCTCTTTCTCAAGTCCGTCGCGGCGCAGTTGATCGCAGAAGGCGGCCGTGCGGCGGTCCTGCCAGACGATGGCATTGTGGATGGGCTCGCCGGTGGCGCGGTCCCACACGACGGTGGTCTCGCGCTGGTTGGTGATGCCGATGGCGGCGATTCTATTGGGCGTGAGGTTGGCCTGGGCGAGCGCCTCGACGGTGACCGAGAGCTGGGTGGACCAGATCTCGCCGGCGCGGTGCTCCACCCAGCCCGGTTGGGGGTAGATCTGTGTGAACTCTTTCTGCGCGACTGAGATGGTGGCGCCGCGCTCATCGAACACAATGGCGCGGCTCGAGGTAGTGCCCTGATCCAGGGCCAGCAGGTAGCTCATACAGATTCGATGATAAGTCTACTTGGCTGCCTGTTGGCGGGCCAGCGGACCAACCACCGGGATTTCGAAGTTCTCGCCGGAGTAAGCCTTCCACATCAGGAACAGCCAGAAGAGGAAGCCCGCAAACGAGATCAGAGCGTAGATGGGCAGCAGCACCAGGGCGAAGATGTGCGCCATGGAGGTGAGGACGTTGATTGCCATCCAGAAAGCGATCCAGGCGATGTTGAAGAAGATGGACTGCCAGGCGTGGAATTTCACGCGCGGGTTGGCGTTGTAGGGCGCCATGACGAGGAACACGATGCCGGTGACGAAGCCAACAATGTAACAGAGGGTGCAGGCCGCGTTCTCGGAGAGCCCGGCGGACTGCGCGCCAGAAGGGGCGTCTTGCGGTGTGGGCGGAGGAGGGGCAAAGCCCGAAGGGGGATTGGGCGTGGCAGCGGGCGGCGCGCCCGCCGGTGTACCGCAGTTGGGGCAGAACGTCCCCGTCATGTTTGTGCCGCAGTTGGCGCAGAATGGCATGTTGAACTCCTATTGCCGGTCCGGATGGCGGGACTGACTGGCCCGCTATGTCCTGTCATGGTAATCCCATTGAACCCCGGTGTCACCCTGGGGTGCGGGCGGGAGCGGGAATTGAGGAGTTTCCAGCCTGATAAGCTGAAAGCCGGGAGTAAGGAACCAGCCTCATGAGCACGATCGAGAACTTGAAAGAAGCCTTTGGCGGCGAGAGCCAGGCCAGCCAGAAGTACCGCGCCTTTGCACGGCAGGCGGACCAGGACGGCCTGCCGAACATCGCCCGCCTGTTCCGCGCCGCGTCGGCGGCGGAGTGCGTCCATGCGGAGGGCCATCTGAGGGCGATGGACGGAGTAGCCACGACCGCCGGCAATCTGAAGGCTGCCATCGAGGGCGAGACCTACGAATACACCACGATGTATCCGCCGATGCTGGCGGAGGCGCAGGCCAGCGGGCATCGCGCCAGGATCATGTTCGGCTTTGCGATGAAGGCGGAGACGGTGCATGCCGAGCTCTACAAAATCGCCTTGCAGGCGCTGGAGCAGGGCGGCGACCTGACGGAGACGGGATTCTACGTCTGTCCAATCTGTGGCCACATCGAGTTTGGAGCGCCGCCCGAGAAGTGCCCGATCTGCGGCGCCCGCCAGGAGAAATTCAGCCCGGTGGCGTGAGACCATCGAGACTGAATGTCGAAACCATCGCAGATCTGGCTGATTCGCCACGGTGAAACGGAGTGGACCAAGACCGGCCAGCACACGGGCCGGGAGGATCTGCCGCTGACGGAGCGAGGCGAGGCCGAGGCGCATGAGGCCGCCGCATTGCTGTCCGGCGCCGGGTTTGATGGCGTGTTGGTGAGCACGCTGCAGCGCGCCCGGCGGACGGCGGAGATCACCGGCCTTCTGGCGCAGGCGCGGCTGGAGCCGATGGTGCAGGAGTGGGACTACGGCCGGCTGAACGGCCGGACGTTGGAAGACATCCGTGTGGAGTTTCCGGGCTGGTCGGTCTGGCGCGGGCCCGTGCCCGGCGGGGAGACTATTGAGGACGTTGCGCAGCGCGCCGACATCGTGCTGGATGAGATTCTGAGCGCGGGCGGAACGTTCGCCATTTTCTCGCACGGCCATTTCCTACGCATTTTGACGGCGCGTTTTCTCGATTTGGATCCACGCGCGGCGAAGCATTTTGCGCTGGCGACGGCTGCCGTCTCGGTACTGGGTTTCGACAGTGGATTTCCGGCGATCCTCAGTTGGAATGTCAAGACGGCGGCTTGCCGGTAGCCGGACGGGCGTTGCCGTAAGGCTCGTACTCCAACCAGATGCCGGCGCCCAGCGCCGCAAGTGCGATTTGTCCACCAGAAAGGAGAATCGCCGCCGGGCCGGAACGCTGGGGTTTTCCAGTGAGATGAGCATCGTCCGGCACCCGCGCCTCTGCTAAGTTGGAGAGAGCATGGCGCGCATTCTCGATGGCAAAGCGATGGGGCAGCAGATCACCGCGGAACTCCGCCCCCGGATTGACGCACTAGCCGCGCGGCGGCGGGCGCCCGGATTGACGGTGATCCGGGTGGGCGAAGATCCGGCGAGCGAAATCTACGTCCGCAACAAGGTGAGGACCTGCCGCGAGCTTGGGATGTTGAGCGAGGAGATTCGGCTGCCGGCCACCATCTCCACTGCGGAATTGCTGGGTGAAATAGAAATCCTGAACGGCCGGGGGGAGATCGACGGGATTCTGGTCCAGATGCCGTTGCCGCCGCAGGTGGACGCTCGGGCCGTGCTGCTGGCCATCCATCCGGACAAGGACGTGGATGGATTTCATCCCTTCAACGTCGGCCAACTGGTAGCCAATGCGCCCGCGCCACGGCCCTGTACGCCGGCCGGAGTGATGGAGATTTTAAAGCGTTCCGGCATTGCCGCGGCCGGCGCCAAGGCTGTGGTGGTGGGGCGCTCCGACATTGTTGGCAAGCCGATGGCCATGCTGCTGTTGCACGCCCACGCCACGGTGACCATCTGTCACTCCAAGACCCGCGATCTGGCCGCCGTCTGCCGCGAGGCAGACATTCTGGTGGGCGCCATCGGGCGGCCTGCTTTTCTGACCAGGGAGTTCATCCGGCCGGGCGCCGTGGTGATTGACGTCGGCATCAACCGGGTGACCGATTCCGCCGTGGCCCATAGCATCCTGCGCGGTAATGCCGCCCGATTTGAAGCATTTCAAGCCAAGGGGAGCCTGCTGGTGGGCGATGTCCACCCGCTCGATGTTGCCGAGGTGGCCTCGGCGTACACGCCCGTCCCCGGCGGAGTGGGTCCGCTGACCATCGCGATGCTCATGGCCAATACCGTGCAATGCGCCGAGTCGAGGCTCGGCTAACGCTGTCATGCTGAGGGTTGGACTCACGGGCGGCCTGGCGACGGGCAAGAGCTTTGTCGGAAAGTGCCTGGCCGATCTCGGCTGCCATCTGCTCAAGGCGGATGAACTGGGCCACCAGGTGATGCAGCCAGGCGGCGCGGCCTTTGCCAGTGTCGTGGCGGCCTTTGGGGGCGGAGTGCTGGATGAAACGGGCCACATCGACCGGCGAGCGCTGGGCTCGCTCGTCTTTGGAGAGGCGCAGGCGCTGGAAAGGTTGAACAAATTAGTGCACCCGGCCGTCATTGCTCTTGAGGAGGAGTGGATGCGCGGTATCGCCCTGCGGCACCCACGCGCCATTGCCGTGGTGGAAGCCGCTATTCTGATAGAAACGGGGAGCTATCAGCGATTTGACAAGCTCGTGCTCACTGTTTGCTCCGACGAGCAGCAGATTGAGCGGGCGATCAAGCGCGACGGCCTTTCCCGCCCGGAAGTTCTGGAGCGCCTTGAGCGCCAGATGCCGCTTGAAGAGAAACGCAAGTACGCCGATTATGTCATCGATACTTCAGGGGAAAAGGAGATGACGCTCGTGCAGACCAGCCGACTGTATGCGGTGCTGCGCGGGCTGCCACAATGAAATCGAGAATTCTCATCATCGCCGGCCTGATGGTTGCCGCTTTTGTCGTGGGCACCTCATGGAAGAAGTGGGGCGCGCTGACCAATCTGATCTCTAATCGCGACATGCCTGCCTGGAGCGGACCCGATGTCACTCACGGCGCGGGCCTGAGTAGCGACGAAGTCAACAATATCGACATCTACAAACGCGCCCACGAGGCGACCGTCAACATCACCTCCACCGTTTATCAACGCGACTGGTTCCTCCGCATCTACCCCGCCGCCGAGTCCGGATCCGGATTCCTGATCGACCGCAAGGGCCGCATCCTCACCAATAATCACGTGGTGAGCGGCCGGGCGCCGGAGGTTCAGGTGACGCTCACCGGCGGACAGAAATACAAGGCGCGCGTCATCTACCGCGACCAGGCCAACGACCTGGCCCTGATCGAAATCCAGCCCAGGAACCAACTGAGCACGTATCTGCCTCTGGGCGATTCCGAGAAGCTCCAGGTGGGGCAGAAGGTGCTGGCCATCGGCAATCCCTTCGGCTTGGAAGGCACCCTCACCACCGGCATCGTCAGTTCGTTGGGCCGTGACATCGGGGATGAAAACGGCCGCAAGCTGGAGGGTATGATCCAGACCGACGCCGCGATCAACCCCGGCAACTCCGGCGGCCCGCTACTGGACTCCATGGGCAACGTCATCGGGATCAACACTGCCATCCTCGGACAGGGCGGCAACATCGGTATAGGCTTCGCCATGCCAATCAACCGCGCCAAGCTCATGATCGAGGATTTTCAGAACAACAAGAGCATGGCCCGTCCGCGGCTCGGCGTTGACGTGATGTACGTCTATGGCGACCTGGCGGTGGAGCTCGGACTGCCGGAAGCCGGCGGGTTGCTGGTGCAGGGCGTGGCCGAGGGCTCGGCCGCGGAGCAGGCAGGAATTCGCGGGCCGCGCCGAGTGCTGGTGGCGGGCAACGCCGAGATCGGCATCGGCGGCGACCTAATCATGGCCATCGACGGCGTGAAGGTGGACCGGATCGACTCGCTGTCCCGCTCATTGTCCCGCAAGCGTCCGGGCGATAAAGTAGAACTCACGCTATTCCGCAACGGCAAGAAGACCACGCTGAATGTAACGCTCGGACAGGCACCGGAAAATCTATGAAGACTCTCGCGCTCGCGCTGATGATCGCGCCCTCTCTGTTAATGGCTGGCGAATTTCGGCCGCTCTTTAACGGCAAGGACACCGCCGGCTGGAAGATGACTGGCCCCGGCCGGTTTGTTGTTGAGGACGGCCTGCTCAAGACGGAAGGCGGCATGGGTCTGCTCTTCTACGAGAAAGAGAAGCTCGGCAACTGCGTTGTCAAAGTGGTCTTCAAAACGGCCTCCGAGCACGCCAACTCCGGCGTCATCATCCGCCTGCCGGAGCCGCCCCCGGACCCGTGGTACGGAGTGCACAACGGCTTTGAGGTGCAGATCGACGCCGGCGGCGACGAGTGGCACTCCACCGGCGCCATCTACTCGCTTTCGAAGGTTACTTCGCGCCAGCAGAAAGCCCAGGGCGAATGGAACACCATGGAGATTGAGATCAAGGGCAAGACCACGAAGATCTCACTCAACGGCACGCTGGTGAACACCTATCAGGACGGCCAGCCCGTGCCGGAGCGCAAGCAATGGTATGAGCCCGTGCGGGGACCGCGGGCCGACGCGGGCTACATTGGCTTGCAGAACCACGACAAGAGCTCGACGGTGTACTTCAAGGAAGTCAGCGTCAAGCCGCTGCCCTGACGCGTGGGCACGCCGATGCGCGCTCCCACGCTCCTTGCCGCCGCCGCGCTGCTGGTGCTGCCAGCCTGCCAGCGCCTGTTGCCCACGCAGGCGCGCGTTGATGCCGCCATCGCGCCGCTGATCCCCGGCGACAGCGTGGTGCTGGCCGGCCTGCGGCTCGACCGGCTGAAAGACACACCCTTTTACCAGAAATACGTGATTGGCCGGCGCATTCCGGCGCTGGACGACTTCAAGGCCAAGACCGGGATCGATCCCACGAAGGACATCTGGGAACTGGTCTACGCGGCGAGTCCGGGGCGGACTCTGCTTTTCATCCGCGGTAAGTTCGGCGGCGAGTTCGGCCTGGAACCCAACTTCGCGCTGCCCGGCTTGCAGCGTATGAGCCACAAGGGTTACTACATCCTCTACAAAGGCGATGACGGCGTGCTGTTCCTCAACTCTGGCGTGGCTGTCGCGGGCAAGATTACGGATCTGCAGGCGGTTGTGGACAACCGCGACAAGAACGCGGAGACGCCGCCCGTGGAACTGCTGAATCTGGTCAAGACCCTGCCGGCAGATCACGCCTGGCTGGTGTCGCGCCAGGCCGGCGTAATGGCGCAGAAACTGCCGGACGAAGGCAACGCCGGCAACTTTGCACGCCTCGCCAAGACCCTCGGCCGCACCACGCTCCACGCCGAGCTTGCCAGCTCAATCCGGTTGGAAGCCGAAGGCGAATACCCGAACCCCGAACTTGCCCGGCAGGTGCAGGACACCATTCGCGCGGGCATCGGCATTCTGCGGTTGCGCACGCCGGATTCCGAGGCGGCCATGCTCAAAGTCTACGACGGTATCCGTGTGGAGGCCCGCGAGAACCACATTCAGGTGAAGATCGACGCGCCGTTCGATTTCATCGACGCTCTGATGAAGATGCAGCGCGCCCCGGCCCGTTGACCCTCGCGGGCGGTTGAGTCTACTCTGATTCATGGACAGACGCCGCTTCTTTTCCTCTTCCGCCGGTGCTCTCGCCCTCCTGCAGTCAGATTCCGTAGCACGGGCCCAGTCCGCCGTTGCTTCCGTGGCCGGCCGCCCGGCCGATACTGTGGCGAGGGACGAGGATTTCTGGCTCAACATCCGGCACGCCTTTACGGTGGACCGGAATATGATCAACCTGAACAACGGCGGGGTATCGCCGTCGCCGAAGATCGTCAGCGACACCGAGAAACGCTATCTGGAGATCGAGAACATGAGCCCGTCCTACTGGATGTGGAACGTGCTCGATCCCGGCATGGAAACGGTGCGCCGCCGCCTGGCCCGCGAGTTTGGCTGCGACCCCGAAGAGATCGCCATCACGCGCAACGCTAGCGAGGCGCTGGAGATTGTCCAACTCAGCTTGGACCTCAAGCGCGGCGACGAAGTGCTGACCACCAACCAGGACTACCCGCGCATGATCACCACCTGGCAACAGAGGGAGCGGCGCGAAGGCATCGTCCTGCGCCAGATCCCCTTCACCGTTCCCGCGCCCAGCCTGGATTACCTGGCCCGCCGGATTGAAGAGAACATCACGCCCAGGACCAAGGTGATTCACATCTGCCATATCACTAACCGCACCGGCCAGATCTTCCCGGTGAAGCAGATCTGCCAGATGGGCCGTGCGCGAGGCATCGAGGTCGTCGTGGATGGCGCCCATGCTTTTGCCCAGTTTCCGTTCAAACACGCCGATCTGGATTGCGATTACTACGGGACGTCCTTGCACAAGTGGGTGCTGGCCCCCATCGGCACGGGCATGCTGTACGTGCGGCGCAACAAGATCGCCACGACCTGGCCGCTGATGCCTGCGCCGGAGTCCATGAACGATAATATCCGCAAGTTCGAGGAGATCGGCACACATCCCGCCTCGCAGCGCGGGGCCATCACCGAGGCGCTCAATTTTCACGACAGCATCGGCGGCGAACGCAAGGCGGAGCGCTTCCGCTATCTGCGCAAACGCTGGTCCAACCGGCTCCGGGATCTCCCCGGCGTCAAGATCCTCAACAGCGAGGACCCCGAGCAATCCTGCGCCATCGGGTTCATCAGCATCGATGGATTCGACTCGCAGAAGCTCGCCAAGCACCTGTGGGACAAGCACCGTATCTGGACCGTGGCGATTGTGACCAAGGGCGAGTACGAGGGGCTGCGCATCACGCCCAACGTCTACACCACTCTGGAAGAGGTGGATACGTTTGCCGAGGTGATGGAGAAGATCATTCGCGCGAAAGCTATTCCGGCCTAGGTAGCTCCAGGCCGGTGATGTAGAGTAATCCGCGTTGCCGGATGTGGCGAACGTAGGCGCTGACGGTCACCCTGCCAATGACGGACCTCAGCCCAACCTGTGTCCTCACCTCCACCCGTTTTTTCATCGCCAAACCAAGACCGGAGGCCGACATATCAACGACCTTCGCTTTTTCCTGCCAGTAGCGCCCTTGTGGGTCCGTCCAGAATACATGAGTGTCCTCGCTGACCGGGCATCGGGGATGTCTTCGTTTTTCAGTCATGCAGGCCCTCGTATAGCTAAAGCGTGACTGCCAGGAGACGTTGTGTCCATAGTTCAGCGGTCCTAGAACCGAGGGGCTTCGGCCTATAACCCAGAGTTAGCGGTACTTGCTCGTCACCTGCCCATGGTACTCTTCACTCGAGTCCGCACTGTCCGTTGGAGGAAATTGCTGATGAACACATCAGACGCGGCCAAAGGTGGGATCGGTCTCGGCTCCGCCATCGCCGTCGCCATCTCCTGGTCTATCCACAAGTCCATCCTGTGGGCCATCATCCATGGTTTGTTCGGCTGGCTATACGTCGTCTATTACGCGGTAACTCGGTAGCTAACGTCGCTCATCGTCGTCGAGGTCCAGGCTGAGCGGGGCGAACACCGCGTTGCGCGCGCCGGGATACGGAGTGTTCCAACCGCGCACCTGGTGCCATAGGATCCGGTTGAGCCTTTCGGTGGGGGCCGCGTCCGGCACGTCGAACCGCATGCGCATCGAATCCAGCGCCGCCTCGCGTGCCTTTCCTTTCAGCGCCTGGAGCTTTGGGTTCTGTTCAAACAGCGATTGCTTCGGAGTCTCTGTCTGGTACGCCGTCAGGTCCGGCGCGCCGGTGAAGCTGTTGCGCATGTCGTTCGCGATGAGGTCGAACAGCGACATGGTGGGCAGCCCCAGGATCAGCTCGATGGTCTTCACCATGCTTTGCGTGGAGTAGAACGTGGAATCGACATGGCCGCGCCGTGTGTAGGGACTGACGGCGAGCGCAACCGTACGATGGCCGTCCACGTGATCCACGCCGTTCTGTGCGTCGTCTTCTACCACGAAGATCGCCGTCTTGGCCCAGAACCTGCTTTTGGAGATAGCCTCCACAATCTGGCCCAGCGCGAGATCGTTATCGGCCACCATCGCTTTGGCGCTGGAGACGCCGGGCGTGGCGCCGTTAGTGTGGTTGGAGCAGAGTTGCAGCAGCATCAGATTGGGCATGCGGCCGTCCTTTTCCATCTGCCGGAACTCGGAGAGGAAGAGGCCGGCGCGGACCACGTCGGGGATGCTGGTGGTGTAGGCCGGAAAGCCGTGCGCGACAACGGAGTTGAGCTTGGGCAGCGGCGACGATGCGGTCCAGCGTCCGGTGAAATCCTCGCCATTTTTCCAGCCCTCCAGCAGGGACTGGCGGATGGAGTTGGGCAGGCGTTGGGTGGGGAGGAACTCGCCGTAGACCCGAACGGTCTTGTTGCGCGCCAGGGCGTAGTCCCACAGGAACCCGCCGGAGGCGTAGGCGATGGGGTCATTGCCATCGAAGGGATAGCTGCGGCCGGCGTATCCGGGCCACAGCGTGTAGGCCGTCTCCGCGGCCTGGGTCACCCACTGATGACCGTTGGCGCTGTTGCCGCCGGTGGCGTAGAAGTTGTCGAGCAAAACGAACTGTTCGGAGAGCCGGTGCTGGTTGGGTGTGACATCGCGGCCGAACATGACGAGCGAAGGATCTCCGTTGCCCTGCGGCATATCGCCCAGAACCTGATCGTAGGTGCGGTTCTCCTTGATGATGTAGACGACGTGCTCGATCAGGGACGGATCGCCGGCCCGCGCCGGGATGGCAACGGCCTGGGACGCCGGCTTCACCGGGGCGGGCGCGGCGCCAGCGGATGCGAGCCGCAGGTGGTTGTTCTCCGCCACGGCCGTTGTGTATCCGGCGAGTTGCGCCGAATCGGGCAGTTCCACCACGCTGACTATGCCGCGGTAGGCGTGGACGAAGCGCTGCGCCGGGGCGTCGCGCCAGCCGGAGCCGGCCCCGAGCATGGACCCCACGGCCAGCTTCGTGCCGTCGCCGCTCAGCGCGAGCGCGTTGGGAAACCAGGCCGTCGGAATCATACCCTCCAACTGCCCGCTGGCGGTGCGCACCACGGCCACGGCGTTGATGCCGGCGCAGGCCACGTACAGCGTTTGTCCATCGCCGGAGACGGCCAGCGCCGAGGGCGCGATGCCAGCCGCCTTCACCGCAAATGGCTGCACAGCGATGGTCCGCACCACACTCTGCCGTTCTGTATCGATCACTGTGACGGAATCCTTGTTGCCGTTGGCCACGTAGAGCCGGTGGCGCGGCTCATCCCACACGATGGCAGTGGGGTGCAACTCCGCCGGGATGGTGTGCGTGGCTGTCATGGTGTTCAGGTCGATGCGTGTGATGGTGCCGGTGGAGGCCACGCCACGCTCGTCGATCACCACCTTGTCCGCGTTGGGCGATTCGCCGGTGGGCGCGGTGAGGTCGCCACTCTTCGGCACGCGACCGCCCCAGTTGGACACGTATGCCGCTGAGCCGTCGCGCGCGATCACGGCCCCAAACGGTGCGATGCCCGTGGCCACTTCGCCGAGCCGTACGTTCTTCTCCACGTCGATGACGGCCATCCGGTTGCCGGCGGTCAGTGCCAGCACGGCCAGGCGCTGGCCTTTGGAGTTCGGACGCGATGCCACGTCCAGGCTGCCGGCAATGCTCGTGCCGAGGTCGTCACCCGCCACCGTCTTCCCGCCTTCGCTGAACGAGAGCAACTGCACCCGCGCCTTGCCGTCGGCCCG
Organism: Paludibaculum sp.; assembly: GCA_036504135.1. Classification (GTDB taxonomy): domain Bacteria; phylum Acidobacteriota; class Terriglobia; order Bryobacterales; family Bryobacteraceae; genus Paludibaculum. Next base: position 74,453 of record DASXVP010000014.1, on the reverse strand, counting down.
GCTGGAGCCCTTGCGCAGCACGCCCGCCAGCACGCGCCTGGCGGTGCTATCCCAGCGCACGCTCTGCAGGCCCGGGCCGCCATCCAGCGGCGTCTGGGCGAGCACGCGGTTCGTCTTCCAATCCATGCGGTAGAGGTGTGTTGCGCCCAGCACGATCACCTCCTCCGCGGTGGCGCCGAATGTCACGCCGTGCACCTTGCCTGTGAAGACAGTGGGCACGCCGGCCGGTGTGATCCCTTGCCGCGTAGTGACCACGCCCGGATCCACCACGGCACGCAAGGGCCGCTCCGGAGTCTGGGCGGACAGTATTAGAGCGATGCCGAACACGGCCATGAGAGACAAGCGCATTTCTATTTCCTTCTCAGCTCTGGCGGCACGCGTGTTGGGTCATGCGGCTCAAAGACGAACTCCCACTTCAGTGGGATGGTCACCGGCGGATAGCAGACCTTGTCGTCGCACGCCTGGTACTTGAATGTGCTTTCAATGGCTACCTTGCCGTCCTTCGCGATGGCCTGCAGCGGTTTCTGTTGCGCGAACGTAACGTCGCGCTCCACTGCAAACTGCTTCTCATACACGGGCGCCTTTTCCTTGATCGCCTTCAGATCGAGGATCTTCGCCTGTGGCCAGGCGGCCTCCGCCACTTTGCCTACCTCGGTGTCCGGCAGAGTCCACTGCACCGGAATGTAGCCGGATTGCACCCCCGGCGCATAGACGTGCATCTTTGGCTTCATGGTCACTTCCACGCGCAACTCGGTGACGTTGCCGCCGCGGGCCTTGGGGTCGCTCGCCCGCCAGCGCAGCTTGAGATGATTCGTCTCCGCCTGCTGCCAGCCCTCGCGCACCGCCTCCGGCGAGGTTTGCCAGAGAATTGTGCCGGAGCTGTACCGCTCGCGATAATCGTTTTCGAAGAACTTTTTGGTGACGATGCCGCGCGGGTCGATAATGTACGTCCCCGGGTGCGGCACTCCGTAGAACGGCGTCCCCTTGGTCATGCCCTCGTTCAGGATGCCAAAATCGCGGATCATCTTCGATTCCGAATCCGACAGCAGCGGATAGGTGATCCCCTTGCGCTCCGCAAAATCGCGCATGATGGCGATGCTGTCGTAGCTGACCGCCGCGACGTTTAAGCCCTGCTTCTCAAAGGCAGCGCGTTGTTCCTGCAACTCCACGAGTTGCGTTTTACACCACGGTCACCAATCGGCGGAGCGGACGAATAGGAGCACCAGCCCTTTCCTGCCCGTCAGGTCTGCGAGAGTGCGCGTGCGGCCGGTCTGGTCTGGCGCCGAAAACGCCGGAACCGGTTGGCCGACAGCCGGCCCGGTGGGCGGCGCCGCGGCGAGGAGGAGGAATCCCAAAAAGCTCAGCATCTACATGTAGGATAATTCGATTTCAATATGCTGCGCCGTAACTTCCTACTCACCTCGCTGGCTGCCACGGTTCGCAATTTGCGTGCGGCGGCGCCAGGGCTCAAGCTCGGCTACGACACCTACTCCATCCGCGCCTGGGGCTTGAAGGCGATGGAGCATCTGGACTTCGCGGCGGCGCATGGCCTGACCGCGATTCAGATCTCGTCTCTCGGCGATTTCGAGTCGCTGGAACCCGCCCACCTGGCCAGGGTGAAGGCTAGGGCCGCTGAACTGGGGATCACCATCGACGGCGGCACGGGCTGCGTCTGCCCCACTGCGAAGGCGTGGCGCGCGAGCTTCGGCGATCCGGTGGAGAATCTCAACAAAGCCCTCCGCGCCGCGCACGCAGTGGGCGCCAGATCCCTGCGCTGCTACCTTGGCGACTCGGTCGATCGTCTCCACCCCAACGGCATCGAATACCACATGGAGAGCCTCTTAAAGGTGCTGCGCGGCGCGCGTCCCGTGGCCCTGGAAACCGGCGTGAAGATCGCCATAGAGAACCACTCCGGCGATCTCCAGGCCTGGGAGCTGCGCCAGTTGATCGAAACGGCCGGCACTGATGCCGTGGCAGCCTGTCTGGATACCGGCAACCCCATCTGGTGCGCCGAGCACCCCGAGGTCACTCTCGAAGTGCTGGGCCCCGTCACCGTGACGACGCACGTTCGCGACACAGCCCTTTTTGAGCACCCGCGCGGTTGCGCCGCCATGTGGACCGCCTGCGGCGACGGCTCGGTGGATCTGAAGCGGTTGGCCGAGTTGCAGAAGAAGCTCTGCCCGCAGGCCCCGCTCCATCTGGAGATCATCACAGGGCGGCCGCCCCGCATCGTGCCTTACCTGGAGGACAGCTTCTGGAAGGCGTTCCCCAAGGCCCGCGCCAGCGAGTTTGCCCGCTTTGTTTCGCTTGTCAAAAAGGGCGGCCCGCTGATGGGCGCGATGGTGGTGGAGGATGCCGGAGGCGCCAAGGTGCCGGAGTATCAGGCGGCGCTCAAGCAGCAGCAGAAGCTCGATCTGGAGCGGAGCCTCGAATACGCCAAGCGGAGCATGATTGCATGAGCGTGCCGCAGATCCAGCAGCGCGACGCTCAGCCCGCAGTGGTGATGCGGACCGAGGCGCCGCCGGGCGGAGTGGGCGCGGCGCTGGACCGGTTGCTGCCTGCGGTCTTCGCGCACATCCAGCAGCTGGGCGGCACACCCGGAGGCGCGCCGTTCACGCGCTTCCTCGGCTTTGCCGCCGGCGGGCTGATGATCATCGAGGTGGGCGTGCCGACGCTCGACGCCCTGCCGTCGTCCTCGGAAGTGACCTCTATCGTCCTCGATGGCGGACCGTGCGTCACTCTTCTGCACGCTGGCACCTACGACGCGCTGCCGGCGTGTCACGCGCAGTTGGATGAATGGTTCGAGACTACCGGCCGCAGGCCTGCGGGCTACCGCTGGGAGGCCTACATCACTGATCCGGGCGGCGATCCCGATCCGTCCACCTGGCACACCCTCATTACGCAGGCATTGGAGCCTCAGGAGTAACATCATGCGCCTTGCCGTATTGCTTTTCATCACGCTGGCTGCGCTCGCGCAGCAACCGGGAATTCACGGTCCGAACATCCACGGCGTCCGGCCCGGCAACCCCGTTCTCTTTCGCGTGCCCGCCACCGGTGTGCGGCCCATGCGCTTTGAGGCGAAGGGCCTGCCCGCGGGCCTGGCCATTGACCCGGTGCAGGGCATCATCAGCGGCACCATTGCGCGCGCCGGCACATATACCGTCACCCTGCGTGTCTCCAATGCCGAAGGCAAAGCCGAACGAAAACTCAAAATCACCGCCGGAGACACCATCGCCCTGACGCCGCCGATGGACTGGTCCACGTGGTACATGGCTTACGAAAACATCACGGCTGAGCTTGTCCGAAAGCAGACAGAGGCCATGGTGTCATCGGGCCTCGCCGATCACGGCTACACCTACATCAATCTCGACGACGGCTGGAACATCAAGCCCGGATCCCCCGATCCGCGCCGCACCGATCCCGCGCGCAACCCCGATGGCAGCCTTCGCACCAACGCCGACTTTCCGGATATGAAGGGCCTGGTTGATTTCGTGCACGCTCGCGGGCTCAAGGCCGGCATCTACATCGGCCCCGGCCCGCTCACCTGCGCCAAGTACGAAGGCAGCTGGCAGCACGAAGAGCAGGACCTCAAGCAATTCGTGGCGTGGGGCTTCGATTTTCTAAAGTACGACTGGTGCTCCTACACGCGCGTGGCGCCCGATAAGACGCTCGTCACCTTCCAGAAGCCCTATATTCTGATGGGCGGCCTCGTAAGGAAAGCCCCGCGCGACATCGTCTTCAACCTCTGCCAGTACGGTATGGGCGATGTTCACGAATGGGGCAGGCAGGTGGGCGGCAACTACTGGCGCACCACCGGCGACATCTCGCTGGGCAGCACTAAGACCAGTTCCTTTTGGTCCTCCGTCGATAAGATCGGCTTCGGCCAGGCGGGGAAGGAGAAATGGGCCGGCCCCGGCGGCTGGAACGATCCCGACAACATCCTGATCGGTGAAGTCCTGGTGGGCCAGACCCTGGGCCCCACGCCGCTCACGCGCGACGAACAGAAGACCTACTTCTCCCTGTGGTGCATGCTCTCCGCGCCGCTCGTGCTCGGCAGTGACCTCACGAAGCTCGACGCGGAAACGCTTGCCATTCTCACCAACGACGAAGCCATCGACGTCAACCAGGATGAGTTGGGCCGCCAGGCCGCGCCGCTGCTGAAGGACGGGCGACTGGAAGTCTGGACCAAGCCGCTGGCCGACGGCGCCACCGCCGTAGCGCTTTTCAATCGCGGCGAGGCCGCGGCCAAAATGAGCTACGCGTTTTTGGGCAGCAAGCGCGTGCGCGATCTGTGGCAGCACAAGGATCTGGGCAAGCTCGATGGGGGATACGAGACGGAGGTCCCGCGCCACGGCGTCGTGCTGCTCCGCGTGCGTTGAAACCTACCGGATCTTGCCCAGTAGCTGGTAGATCCACAGTAGCGCCGTGTCCATCATCTGCTCGCCCGCGCCGGGCGCCACTGGCGACACCGTGGCATCGGCGCCGTAGCCGCCCTCCGCGATCGCCTCGATGGTCGGGAAATACTGGTGGTAGCCGTTGCAGTAGCCGAGGAAGAACAGGGTCTTCAGACGCGCGCGCTCCTTCAGCCGGATGGCGTGATTGCTGAAGAATTCACCCGACCCCGCCACAAACGCGATCTCCTTGTTGAGCAACGCCACGCCGAGCCGCGGCCGCACGCCGCCGGTGTATTCATCCGCGAAGTTCTCCACCAGCTCCGGGAAGAATGCTTTGCCGTACATCTGCAGGATCAGCGGATTGCTCAGGTCGATGCGGGCAGGGAACTGGAAACGCTGATCCTTCACCACCAGCGTGGGTGCGGGCGGCTCCACCGGGTGCAGCTCTCGCGCCAGCCGGATCACCTCCGCCGCCAGAGCCTGCCCGTACTCCGTATAGACGCCCTTCTCCCGATTCACGGATTGATCTCCTGCCGCGCCCTGCATGAACACAACGGGCGCGTGCAGCTCGGCGCTGACCGCGTTTTTCATTGCGCCCACGTAATCGGCTGAGAACTGCAACGTCGTGTCCGGCAGCGTGGTGGGATGCGCGGCGAAGTTGACGATGATCGCCAGAGGCTTGCCATCGGCCGTATCGAGCCGCAGCACAGCCAAGTCGCGGTCGCTCGGCTTCACCGCGAGCTTGGTGTGGCGATTGGTGTTGAAGCCCGTTAGCGCCACGGAGCCGGCCGCCAAACGGGCTGGCGCGAGACGCGAGTTTGCCTCGATGATGGCGGCGGCTATGCCCTCTTCCATCTGCGCGTAGTAGCGGATGGCGGCGTCAAAGCGACCTTTGCCGCGCTTCTCGCGGTCCGTCAGCTCCAGCACCGGTCCGTGGTGCGTATGCGAGCCTGCGATGAACGAATGAACGATGCCCGTCTCTTTTTTCACGCGCTCGGCGATCCGTTCCAGCGAAGCGTCCGTTGGCGAGCGGCCCAGGTCCAGCCCCACGACTGCCATCTTCGTATCGCCCGCCTGGATCACAACGGCGTCCGCATACAGAGGATCCATCGTGCCTTGCGAGAGCGCGTCGTGGCGCGAGCCATAGCCCCACATCGGCACCGCCTCGCCCGGTGTTATGTCGCGGCGCGCATAGCCTGCCTGGAACGTCTGCGCGCACAACGCGACTCCAAAAGAGAGGGCCAATAACAGGCGAGTCATACGATACAGTGTGAACCATGGTGACCCGCCGCGCATTTCTGGCCGCCCCCACGCTTCTCGGACGCCCGCGCCGTCCGAACATCCTGATGATCCTGCCGGATCAGTTGCGCGCACAGTCGGTGGGTTGCCTGGGTAACGAGGACGTGCAGACGCCGAACATCGATCAGCTCGCCCGTGAGGGGATGACCTTCACCAACACCATCGCCAACACGCCCGTCTGCTGCCCGGCGCGCGCCGCCATCCTCACAGGGCAGTATTGCCATACCAACGGGATGACCGCCAACGACCTGCGCTTTCGCGAGTCGTCCGTCACGCTGTCTTCCGCCTTGAAAGAGGGCGGCTATCGCACCGGCTTCATCGGCAAGTGGCACCTGGACGGCGGCCCTCGCGAGCCCGGCTTCGTGCCGCCAGGCCCCCGCCGCCACGGCTTCGATTTCTGGGCCGCCAACGAGTGCTCCCACCGCCATTTCGACAACACCTATTTCCGTGACACGCCCGAGCCTCGCCGCCTGAAGACCTTCGAGCCGGAAGGCTGGACGAACCTCGCGCTTGAGTTTATGGAAGCGTCCAAGACGGATGACCGCCCCTTCTTCCTCTCCGTCTTTATGGGCCCGCCGCACGATCCCTACGGCGCGCCCGATCGCTACATGCGACGTTATCTCCCGAACGCGCTGACCATGCGCCCCAACTGGAAAGATACGCCCAACGCCGGCCGCCGGGACATCGCCGCCTACTACGCCGCCATCACCGCGGTGGACGATCAGGTGGGCCGCATGATGCGCGGGCTCCGCCAGTTCGGCCTGGAAGAAAACACGCTGGTGCTGCTCTCGTCCGATCATGGCGACATGCTCGGCTCGCAGGGTGAAATCCTCAAGCGCAAGCCGTGGGACGAATCCATCCGCGTCCCCGGCATTGTCCGCTATCCGCAGCGCATCAAGCCCGGTCACGTCTCCAAGGCGCTATTCACGCATGTGGATTTCGCCCCCACGCTCCTGCCGTTTTGCGACGTGCCCACGCCGAAGTCCATGCAGGGCGCGGATCTCTCCGAGGTCATGAAGGGCAAGTCATCCCAATCGCCAGTCTCGGCGTTCCTCCAGATCTTCGGCCCCTATCAGGGCGACCGGACCGCGGCGGGCTGGCGCGGCGTCCGCACCGAGCGATACCTCTACGCCCGCTATGAGAACAAGCCCTGGCTGTTTTATGACATGGAAGCCGATCCCTACCAGCGACGTAATCTGGTGGATGATCGTTCCGCCGCCTCCACCATGACCCAGCTCGACGAGGGCCTGAAGATCTGGATGCAGCACACCGGCGACTCCTGGGCCAACAACTGGACCGCGCCCGTTGAGGATGGCGGCCGCCTCTACAAAGACCGCACCTACGGCAGCGTCGCGGAGTACGTCAAAGGCGAACCGATATAATCAGCGTATGAGTCTGCTTTTCGCCGCCGGTTCCAAGACAACTGAGCTCTCGCCCGCCGACATCCGCCAGGGTCTCTATAGCGCACTGGAAAAGCTGGGGCCGCGCCGCAAAGTGCTGGCCCTTCCCCCCGACATCACCCGCTTCCACTCCCGCGCCGGCGAGCTCACCCGTTACGCCTGGGATTACTACGGCGAGCGCCTCACCGACGTGCTGCCCGCCATTGGAACGCATGTGCCCATGTCCGTGCCGGAGATCGAGCATATGTTCGGCGGCGTGCCGGCCTCTCTCTTCCGAGTCCACGATTGGAAGAGCGGCATCACCACGCTCGGCGAGGTGCCCGGCTCTTACATGAGCGAGGTCTCCGAAGGGCTGCTCGATTTCACATGGCCTGCGCAGGTGGATAATCTTCTGGTCGAGGGCGGCTTCGATCTCATCCTCTCGCTCGGCCAGGTAGTGCCCCACGAAGTCATCGGCATGGCCAACTACAACAAGAATGTGTTCGTCGGCACCGGGGGTAGCGAGGGCATCAACAAGAGCCACTTCCTGGGCGCCGTTTATGGCATGGAGCGCATCATGGGCCGCGCCGATACGCCTGTGCGCCGCGTGCTCAACTACGCCTCGGATCACTTCGCCAAGCACCTGCCCATCGTTTACGTCCAGACCGTCATGGGCAAGAACGACAACGGCGAGCTGGTCATGCGCGGCATGTATATCGGCGACGATGTGGAGTGCTTTGAGAAAGCATCGGCGCTCAGCCTGGAAGTCAATTTCGTGATGATGGAGCGCGAGATCAAGAAGGCCGTCGTCTTCCTCGATCCTTCCGAGTTCCGTAGCACCTGGCTGGGCAACAAGAGCGTCTACCGCACGCGCATGGCGCTGGCGGATGACTCCGAACTCATCGTGCTCGCCCCCGGCGTGAAGGAGTTCGGCGAAGACCCCACCATCGACAAGCTTATCCGCAAGTACGGCTACGTCGGCTCGCCGCGCGTGCTGGAGCTTGTCAAGGCGAATGCCGATCTGGCCGCCAGCCTCGGCGCCGCGGCGCACCTCATTCACGGCTCCTCCGAGGGCCGCTTCTCCATCACCTACTGTCCCGGCCATCTGACGCGCGAAGAGGTGGAGGGCGTGAACTTCCGTTATGCGCCGCTCGACGAGATGACCCGCAAGTACGATCCCGCGAAGCTCGTCGATGGCTTCAACGACGTCGATGGCGAAGAGGTCTTCTACATCTCCAATCCCGCCCTCGGCCTGTGGGCCTACCGCGGGCGGTTCTTCCCCAACTCCTGAACCAGCCGGTCGGAATCGGAAAGCGCGACGGCCGTGCCGTGCCTTTGCCCGATGGGGAACTTGATCTTCGCCGACACGTCCTCGAACGTCTTCCAGTCTGTTGTGCGGTACGCCCCGTAGTAGTTCGGCTTGGCGTAGTGGTCAAAGTAGATCAGCCACTCGCCGCCCACTTTCAACACCGAGGGGCCTTCGACCCAATCGCTCGTGAAGGGCTCCGCCGCGCCGCTCCACGGCCCCATCGGCGAGGCGGCCGTGGCCAGCCGCAGCCGCTTCTGCAGCGGATTCTTGCGCTCGTCCTTGAACACCATCGTCCACTTTGCGCCGGTCTGGATCAGCGTCGCGTCGATGCAGTTGAACCCGGGGTCAAACCACAACCGCGGCTCCGTGAACGTCTTGAAATCCTTCGTCGTGATGGCATACACACGGTGGTTGTAGCCGGTATCCCCGGTGCCTTCCGTATCCGGAAACCGCCCCGGAATCGTGCTGGACCAGAAGATGATCCACTGCTTCGCCTTGGCGTCCCACACGGATTCCGGCGCCCACGCGTTCCGCGCGCCCTCCAGCGAAATCTCGATCAGTTGCTGCGCGCCCCACGTGATCAGATCCGCCGACGCCGCATGACCGATCGTCAGCTTTGCTCCGGCCTCCTTGCCACGCGTCCACCCTGTCGTCCAAACCATGTGCCACCCATCGGGCCCCTTGGCCAGATGCGGGTCGCGCATCAGCATGCCCGCGTGCTGCGGCTTCACTACCGGCTGGTCGCCATTCAGCGGCGTCCATTGATAGCCGTCGGTGGAATGCGCGAAGTAGACGCCCGTCTCTCCGTTTCCGCGAAACGAGGAAAACAGATAGTGCTCCGCGCCCATGGCCAGGGCCGGCAGCAAAAAAGCGATTGCGCCAGACAGCTTCATCTTACGAAGATACTGTAGATGCCTCTGCCGAATTGCACCCCGGCCCTGTACGAAATCGAATACCGGGACCGCCACCTGATTCACGGCGCCGTTGATTATTGGGCCGCGCGCACACCCGGCGCTCCGGCATTGATCAATGCCACGCGCGACACCATGGCAACTTGGGCCACGCTGCAACAGATGTCGCTGGCGCTGGCGGCGGAACTGCTCCGCCTGGGCTTCCGCAAAGGCGACTTCCTGGCCACCAGCCTGCCGCTCCTCACCGAGCACATCTTCCTCGAATACGCCTGCTTCCGCATCGGCGTGATTCACGTGCCGCTGGATCTGCGCCTCTCCAAGGACGACGTGGTCCGCTGCCTCTCCGTCGTGCGCCCCCGCGGCTACGTCACCGCGCTCGGCCAGGACCCGTGCGAGGATTGCCCGTGGATTGAGCACCTGTGGGATGGCGCGGCCTTCGCCGGCCTGTGCCGCTCTGCCGCCGCCAACACCGCGCCCGTGGAATGGCCGGAGGTGACCCCCGCCGATGGCGCGCAGGTGATCTTCACCACCGGATCCACGGGACGCCCCAAGGCTGGGCTGCTGACCCACGGCTCCATCACCGCGCAAAACCTCTGCCTCGGCCTGGCGTTCGAGTTTCAGGCCTCGCGCGTCATGGTGAATTTGCCATCCTCGCATGTTGGCGGACAAGCCGAACTGCTAATGACAGCGCTCTTCCACGGCGGCACGGCCGTCCTTCTGGAAATCTTCGATCCGGGCAAAACCCTGGAGGCCATCGAGAAGTACAAGGTGCGTCTCCTAGGCCAGATCCCTGCGATGTTCCTCATGGAGTGGCGCCACTCCGACTATGGCAAGCGGGATCTCTCGAGCCTCGATATCGTTGTCTACGGCGGACAGTCCGTACCTCGTCCCTTCCTCGAAAAGCTCAAGACCATGGCCCCGCGCATCGCCACTGGCCTCGGCCTTACGGAGGCGTCCGGCTTCTGCACCTACACTTCGCCCACCGGGGACATGGACGAGCTTGCTGCGGGTATCGGCTACGCCATGGAGCTCTACCCGATGACGATTCGACAGCCGATCCACGGAGACGGCCACGCCGGCGAGGAGGTGCCCGATGGACAGATCGGCCACGTCTGCTTCAAGGGCCCACAGACTTTCGCCGGCTATGTGAACGATCCGGTGGAGACAGCCCGCACCATCTCCACCGACGGCTATCTCTACACCGGCGATATGGGCCACGTGGACTCAGCCGGCCTTCACTTCGCCGGCCGCGCCAAGTGGGTCATCAAGCCCGCCGGCTACCAGGTGTTCCCTGGCGATGTGGAAAATCACATCTGCGCGCTTTCGGAGAAGGTGGCGGCCTGTGGCGTGGTGGGCGTGGAGCACCCCATTTGGGTAGAGGCCATTGTCGCCTTTGTCGAAAGGCGTCCCGGCGTGGAGCTCACTGAGGCTGAGGTGCGGCGTCATGCGCGCTCGCTCACCAGCTATATGAGGCCCCTTCACTACGTCATCGTCGAGCCCGGTCAGCTCCCGCTGAACCGTGTGGCCAAGGTCGATTCCCTGCGGCTCAAACAGATGGCCGATGATGAGGTTCGCGAACTGCGCGCTCGCGGCCGTTGGCGGGACGATCGCGAGGAAGACTGATTGCTCGGAGTCAACCCGTAATCGAGTTGCCGTAGGTCAGCAACATCACGGCCGCGCACAACACCACCAAGCCACCGGCCACTGCCAGCCGAGTCCGCGTGTGGCACCCGGCCCATTCCCGAAACACCAGCGCCGCCAGATTGCTGAACAGCACCAGCAGGATCATGTGGATCGCCCAGCTCGAAAACGCGTAGTCGCCGGCCAGCCGCACGTGCCCCAGATTGTAGAAGAAGAACTGTCCGTACCACAGTGTCCCCGTCGCCAGCGCGAGCAGGTGATTCCGCGGTGAGGTCCGCAAGAGCGCGAAAGACCCGCTGCGCCGGGCCAGGTAGGCGCTGTACGCCAACGCGGTGACAAACGCGCCGCTGTTGCAGAACAGATAAAGCACATTGCCCTTCCAGATGCCGGCGCCGTAACGTTCAGCGAGCTCGGCGATGGGCGCCGCCACGTCCAGCGAGATGCCGTAAACGGCCGAGGACACACCCGCGACCAGAGACAGCGCCAGGCCGCGCACCATCGAGAATCCTGCCAGCGTGCCGCCCCTCTCCAGATCCTGCTCCTTCCAGCGCCCGGCCAGGCCGCACAGGGCGATGCCCGCGGCGCCGGCCGCTATGCCCGCCATCAGCCACGGCGCGCCGGCGCTCCGCATCAGCCGCCCCAGATCGCCCCGCACCAGCGGCGGAGTCAGCGTGCCGAGAATGGCCGAGAGACCCACCGCAATCGCATACGTCAACGAGAAGCCGATGTAGCGGATCGAGATGTTGAACGTCGTGCCCCCGACGCCATAGAAGATGCCCATCAGGAACGCCATCACCATCAGATCCCGCGGCGCCTCCGCCAGCACCCGGCCCAGATGCGGGATGGTGGCCATTGCACCCACAATCGGCAGCAGCAGCCAGCACCACGCCGCCTGCGTCATCCAGAAGATCTCCCACGGCCACTGTTTGACGTACTTCTGCGGCGCGTAGCAGTTTGCCGAGAGCATGGCGCCCACCGAGTGGAAGCCCACGCCCAAGCCCAGGTTCGGCGCGATCATGCGCGCTCAATTCGCAGCGCGACAGCGGTCTCGCTCATGATCCGGTTGGTCCAGTGCATGGGGTTACTTCCAGGCGGGCAGACTACGCTCGATCTCTTCCAGTTGGCTCGTCAGGACGGCCAGTTTCGCCTCTTCCGTCCGCAGCGAATTGCTCAACTCCGTGTGCCGCGCCAGGCACCCCTGCATCTCTGCGTTGGCGCGCTCCACGTCGGGCTTGGCTTTGGTGATCGTTTCCTCCCAGACGGGGCGCATCAAGGTCGCCAACGCCGTTACATTCTCAGCGATTTTGCCCTCACTCGTGCGGATCGTCGCCAGCGCCTTCTCCCGATCGGCCGTCGCTACGTCCATCTGCCGCCGCACGTCAAACAGATCGCGCATGATCCGCTCCACTCGTTGATGCTGCATCACCAGTTTCTGCAGCGTGATCTGCGTGCGCGTCGTGACCGCGGTGTTGCGCTCCAGCGCTTCCCGCAAAGACTTCACTTCGCGGACCAGCGCTGGATCATTCGTCTGCGCCGCCAGCGGCGAGCACACTCCCAACAGCAGAGGGATAATCCAGGGCAGGTATCGGCGCGGACCACTCGGTTTCATCGCGCACCATTCTATCGTCCTCAGACGTCCAGCCCGATGGACCTCATCAACTCCAGCGCATTGCTCTTCGTCACCACGCCCGGCCGGATCTGATAATCAAATGTGATCCGCCCATCCTCGAAGTGATCCTCAAAATGGAGGTTCAGCCCCTCCATCTGTGTCAGCGCCAGATCGTGCGTCGTGATCACGCCAACTGCGGCGCGCTTCAAAAGACCCTGCACCACCGCCGTCGCCCCAATTCGCCGGTCGTGCGAGTTCGTGCCGCTCAGCAACTCGTCCAGCAGAAACAGCAGCGGCGCCTCGCCGCCCGTCAGTTCCACCAGTTTCTCCAGCCGCGTGATCTCCGCAAAGAAGCGCGACCGTCCCTCCTGCAGCGAATCCACAATCCGGATGGATGCCCCCAGCGTGAGCCGCGATAAAGTCAACGCCCCACCCCGCACCGGCGCGCCCGCCATGGCCAGCACGGTGTTCACCCCGATGGTCCGCAGCATCGTGCTCTTGCCCGACATGTTCGATCCGCTGATGATCACCAGCGGTTGCTCCGCGCCCAGCCGGATACTGTTCGCCACCGCCCGCGACACCGGCAGCAGCGGGTGCGCCAGTCGCGTGCCATCGAATAGCGCCGGCCCCTCCACCACTTGCGGAAACGGGTCGGCCGGATGCTCGTACGCATAGCCCGCCAGCGAATTGAGCGCTTCAAATTCTCCCAGCGCCTCGATCCACCGGCCAATGAACGGCCCGTGTGCCAGTCGCCACTTCTCGATCGCGATGGTGTGATGCGTGCCCCACAACAGCATCGCCGCGATGGGCGCAAAGAACTGGTTGTGCCGCGACTCGAGCTGATTGAACAGCCGCGCCAGCCGCGCAATCTGCCGTGACGGCGGCAGTCCCTCGGACGCCAGCGCGCTCAGCAGGCTCTGGAGATGCGCCGATTGATACTCTTCCTTTTCGATCCGTTCCAGCAGCTCAGCAATCAGGCCCAGCTCATGCGCCGGTTCGTCCAGTCCCTCCGCTGATTCGTTCACCAGCGGGCGCACGTGAAAGCCGAAGCCTGCTTGCACCAGAAACGCCAACAGGAATGGGATGCGCATATCCCACACGCTCCACACCACCGCCCCCGCCAGCAGGAACGTAGGCAAGACAAACGCGGCCACCCGGTACCACCGCCGCTGCAGCAACGCCGGAGCGGCAGCCCAGCGCGCCAGATGATCCGGGTGAATCCCGGAGCGCACGGTCTCCCCCAGCAGCGCCAGATCCTCGCGCAGGTCCAATTGCCCGCGCAACTCCGCAATCGCGCCTTGCCGTGATGCAATCACACCGGGCTCCGCTGGCGCCAGCAGCCACCGCGCCAGACACTCCTCGCCGGAGTGTGTGCGCGCCGTGCATAGCAATTGAAACAGGGACCCCCGCCCGAACAGATCCAGCGAATCGGCGTAAGGATGATCTGCGATTCCAAACCGCGCCCCGTCCTCGCCCTGTCCCGGCCAAGTTCCGTCCAGCCGCGCCAGGCCCCGCTCGCAAAACGCCGCCGCCGCCCGCGCGGTGTGCAGGCCGCGGAGAATCCGCTGATGCATCACCACCAGCGCCGCGAAGCCCGCGATCGGCGCCAGCATCCACAACGGATGCCCGCTGTGGTGCACGAAAACCAACCAGAAGAGAAATACACCGCCCAGCGCCACGCCCAGCCGTACATAGCCGATCAGGTTGTCCTTGCGGGCAAGCTCCGCGATCTCGGTATTGCGCCGGGCTAGCCTCTGCCGGTATTCGGACTCCGGTGTGACGGAGGGCATTCCTCAGGCCGCCAGGGCCTCTTTCAACGACGAAAGCAGTAACTCCACATTCTCCGGGCTCGATCCATACCCCATCGTGCCAATCCGGAAAACTCGCCCCGCCAGCGGGCCCAGCCCTCCGGCGATCTCAATCCCATGATTCGCCATCAGGTGCTTGCGGACCTTCAGGTCATCCACGCCCGCCGGGATTAGCGGCGTGTTCAGTGTCCATAGCCGCTCGCCCTTGGCCACCAGCATCCCCATCCCTAACTCCGCCAGCCCAGCCACAAACGCCTCGTGATTGGCCTCGTGCCGCGCCCAGCGCTTTTCCAAACCCTCGCTCGCGATAATCGCCAGCGACTCGCGCAGCGCATAGAACATCGAGATGGGCGCCGTGTGGTGATAGCGGTGCGCACTCTCGTAGTAGTCGAGCAGCAGCTTGAGGTCCAGATACCAGCTTACAGAGGGCGTAGGACGCGCCCGCAGATACTCCAGCGCCCTCGGGGAGCACGTCACCGGCGCGAGGCCAGGAGGGCACCCCAGGGCCTTCTGCGTGCCGCTGTAGGCGATATCGATGCCCGCTTCATCCACGCGTACCGGCATCCCTCCCAGGCTCGTCACGCAATCGGCGATCACCAGCGCGCCGGCCTCATGCGCCGCCTTGCAGATGCCGTCGCCGGGCGTGTAGCAGCCCGTCGAGGTCTCGGCCTGTACATACGCCACCAGCTTCGGCTTCTCTGCCTGAATGAAGGCCTGCGCCTCGGCGTCCGTGTAGGTCTGGCCCCATGGCTTCTCCAACCGCGCCACTAGTGCCCCGTGCCGCTTGGCCATCTCGGTCAGCCTGTCGCTGAAGTAGCCGTTGGCGAAGATGCCCACCTTCATGCCCGGCTCCACGAAATTGGTGACCGCGCACTCCATGCCGGCGCTGCCGGTGCCGGAGATCACCATCGTGAATTCGTTCTTGGTGCCGAAGCACTCCTGCAGCCAGCCCCGGATCTCTTCATTCACCTGGAAGAAGAAGGGGTCGAGGTGGCCCACAATCGGCTGCCTCATTGCCTCATAAACGCGCGGGTGCACCGGAGACGGGCCGGGTCCGAAAAGATGGCGTACGGGAGCCTGCAATGCCGAAATCATAGGTACAGTGTATCTAGTGCTGACCCTGCCAGTCGATGCGCTTCTTCCCAGCCTGGTGAAGTCGCTGCGCGCCCACCCCAACCTGGTCCTCGAAGCTCCGCCCGGCGCGGGCAAAACCACGCGCGTCCCGCCCGCCCTCCTCGCCGCCGGATTTGGCGAGATCCTCGTCCTGGAGCCTCGCCGCCTCGCCGCCCGCCTCGCCGCACGACGGGTCGCTCTCGAAATGGGCGAAGCTGTCGGCGAGACTACCGGCTATCAGGTGCGCTTCGAATCCTTCGCCAGTCCAAAGACCCGCCTCCGCTTCCTCACCGAGGGCGTACTCACCCGCCGCCTGCTGGCCGATCCCGATCTGCGCGGCGTCGGCGCCGTCGTCCTCGACGAGTTTCACGAGCGCCACCTGGAGGGCGATCTCGCGCTCGCCCTGCTCCGCCGCCTGCAACAGAGCAGCCGTCCCGATCTTCGTCTCGTTGTCATGTCGGCCACACTCGAGGGCGAAACCATCGCCCGCCATCTCGGCTCGTGCCCCGTCCTGCGCAGCCAGGGCCGCCTGTTTCCCCTCAACGTCGCCTATACGCCCCACTCGGCCGAAACGCTGGAAACGCGCGTCGCCACGGCCGTGCAGCGAGTACTCCGGGATCAGCCCGCCGGAGACGTCCTGGTCTTTCTCCCCGGCGCCGCCGAGATCCGCCGCTGCCAGCGCGCCATCCGCGCCAACGCCCTCGTCCTGCCCCTCTACGGCGACCTTCCGCCCGAGGAGCAGGACCGCGCCGTCCTGCCCTCCGTGCCCGGCCAGCGCAAGGTGATCCTCTCCACTAACGTGGCCGAGTCCTCCGTCACCATCGAGGGCGTCTGCGCAGTAGTGGATTCCGGCCTCGCCCGCGTTGCGCGGGACAATCCCTGGAGCGGTCTGCCGCGCGTCGAAATCCAGCGCGTCCCCCGCGCCTCCGCCGTCCAGCGTGCCGGCCGCGCCGCCCGCACCGGCCCCGGCCTGGTCATCCGCCTCTACACCGAGGAGGACTTCCTCCGCCGGCCGGAACACGACCAACCAGAGATCGCCCGCCGCGAGCTCGCCCAGCTCTGTCTCGATCTCCACGCCGCAGGGCTCCGCGACCCCCACGCCCTGCCGTGGCTCGACGCCCCGCCCGAGGCCGCCCTCCAATCGGCCGAGGATCTCCTCCACCGCCTCGGAGCGCTCGATCACGATGGCGGCATCACGAAGTTCGGGCGCCAGCTCGCCACGCTTCCGATCCATCCCCGCCTGGCTGCGCTCGCCCTCCACGGCGGAGCGGAAGGCATCGCCGCCGCCGCCCGCCTCGCCTCAGGCAACCGGCCCAACTCGACACAGATCGAATCGCAACTGCGCCGCCTGATCCCCCGCCGCCCCGCGCAGGACCTCTACAAGGCTTATCTGCTGGCCTTCCCCGATCGTGTGGGCCGCCGCCGCAAGGCCACTGAAGTACTCCTCTCCGGTGGCGCCTCCGCCATTCTGGCCAACGACGCCGGCGTCGAGAAGGCCGAGTTCCTCGTCGCCCTCGATATCGAAGAGCGCCCCGAGCAGGGCCTCCCCCTCGTCCGCCAGGCATCGCCGATTGAGCCGGATTGGCTCCTGGAGCTCTTCCCGGATCAGGTGACGGCCCGCGAATCTGTTGAGTGGAACCGTACGGCCGAGCGCGTCGACGCCGTCAGCGCCCTCGTCTACGATCAGCTCGTTCTGGAGGAGAGCCGCGGCGCCATGCCGGATCCAGCGCTCGCCTCCGAAATGCTCGCGGCCAAGGCTGTGGAAGCCGGCCTCCACCGCTTCGCCGATCCTGATGCCATCGAAGCGCTGCAAAATCGGGCGGCATTTGCCGGTCTCGACCCGCTCGACGTGCCCGCCGCCTTGCGCACACTCTCTGCCGGCCTCCGCAGCTTCGCCGAGCTCGAGACCTGCGCCCGCGACGGCGGCCTCCAGCGTGCCATGCTCGAACTTGCCGGCGGCGGAGCCCAGCAGCGGCTCAACCGCCTCGCCCCGGAGTGGCTCACTCTCCCCTCCGGCCGCAAGACCAAGGTCAACTACACCCCCGGACAGCCGCCCTGGGTGGCCTCCCGCCTCCAGGATTTCTTCGGCCTCCGCGAGACCCCGCGCGTGGGCGCCGCCGCCACGTCCATCACCGTCCATCTGCTTGCCCCCAACCGCCGCCCGGTTCAGATGACCCAGGATCTCGCCGGCTTCTGGGAGCGGCTCTATCCCCAGGTCCGCAAAGAGCTCTCCCGCCGCTATCCCAGGCATGCGTGGCCGGAGAATCCCTACAATAAAAGCAAGGACTAACATGCGACTTCTTCCACTGCTCGTCATGACCGCCGCCGTCTGCGCCGCCCAGCAACTGCCCCGCGGACTGTGGGACGCCGTGCTGACCGTGGAAGACCGCCAGGTGCCGTTCAAACTGGAGCTCCAGGGCGCCGGAGCCGCCCTGAAGGGCGCCATCCTCGACGGCGATCAGCGCATCTGGAGCACCTCGGCCACCTTCCAGGGCGACGCCCTCCATCTGCGCTGGGCCTATTTCGATTCGGATCTGAAAGCGAAACTGGAAAATGGCGTCCTCACCGGCGCCTACACCCGCCGCACTCGCTCCGGCCTCATCCAGCGCGGCTTCTCCGCCAAGACTTTCGCTGCCCCGCCCGCCCCCGCCGAGGGCGCCAAATTT
This sequence comes from Paludibaculum sp., assembly GCA_036504135.1. Lineage (GTDB taxonomy): Bacteria > Acidobacteriota > Terriglobia > Bryobacterales > Bryobacteraceae > Paludibaculum. The sequence continues at coordinate 56,324 of DASXVP010000014.1, read as the reverse complement.
GCCCAATTCTCCGGCGCCTGGCGCATCGAAACCGACGCCGCCAAAGGCGTCCGCGTCATGGATGGCCGCTTCCGCCAGTCCGCCGATCAGGTCACCGGCACCATCCAGCGCGTGGATGGAGATTTCGGTACGCTCTCCGGCGCGGTGCGCGGCGCCCGCCTCACCCTCTCCCATTTTGACGGCATCCGGGCCACTCTCCTCGAAGTGGAACTGGCCGCCGATGGCACTCTGAAGGGTCGTATCGACGGCAAGACCGGCTTCCGCGCCGTCCCCCTGGATCAGGCCAAGGCCGCCGGCATCCCCGAGCCGCCTGATCCCACCCGCTACGTGGCTGTCAAAAACCCCGCCGAGCCCTTCCAATTCCGCTTCCAGGACCTGGACGGCCAATGGGTCTCCCTGGATAGCGAGCGCTTCCGCGGTAAGGCCGTCATCGCCACTATCATGGGATCCTGGTGCCCTAACTGCCACGACGAGGCCGAGTTCCTCATGGATCTCTATCGCCGCTACCACACAAAGGGCTTGGAAATTATCGGCCTGGGCTTTGAGTACACCGGCGAGATCGAGCGCGATCGCGAGCAACTCCGCGCCTTTGCCAAGCTCCACGCCATCACCTACCCGATGCTCCTCGCCGGCACCACAGAAGACGGCGAGGTGTTGCGGAAACTCCCGCAACTCGCCAGCTTCGCTGCCTATCCGGCGGCGCTCTACCTCGGCCGCGATCACAAGGTGCGCGCCATCCATGCCGGCTTCGCCGGACCCGCCAATCCGGAGGAGCACCGCAAGCTCAAGGCCGAGATCGAGTCGCTCGTGAAGTCCATGCTCGCCAAGCCCTGACGGGCGAGCCCGACGGCTCACTCGCCTTTCCCTAACCAGATCCCAACTTCAAGCAGGTCGAAATCCTCATGCGGAGCCTTCCCATGTCGATATGCGCGACGTGGCATCGCCCCCAAAGACGGTAGAGCGCTTGATCCCGGCGCAACGCGAATTGCAGCGCAGGGCCGACGAGCACCTCGCCGACCGCGGGCGCACGGCGGTTCTCGCCCAGCTGTTGCTCGTCGTCATCCTCGACGCCGGCGGCTCCTTTCGCCACACCGTGCCCGTGGCATTCACCTGCCTGACCGCCAGCCTCATCATTCTCGCCGTGACGCGATTCTGGATCCTCACCGGATCTTCGGACGGGCGCTGGCGCCTCCAGTGGGACCCTCACTTCCCGCTGCGGCTGAACATCGGCGCCGCCGCCCTGTCCTGGGGCATCTTTGCCACCGTGGTTGTCAGCAGCCATCCGGTTTCTCACGGGAATTACCACCTCGCCATCATCGCCATCTTCGCGGTCAGTTCCGGCGCCATTGCCACCACCATCGCGGATCTCCACCTGCTCAGCTTCAATCTGTGTGCCTGCGCGCTGCCCGTGGCTGCCGGCACATTCCGCAACGGCGGTGCCGAGAGTACCATCCTCGGCTTCGGCATCGTCTGCTTCATGTTATTTGGCCTGATTCAGGCCCGCAGCCTGAACCGCAGCTACTGGTCCGGCCTCAAGGATAACCTGCTGCTGCAATCCAAAATGTGCGAACTCGAGCAGGCGCGCGCCGCCGCCGAGCACGCCAATCAGGCCAAAAGCGAGTTCCTCGCCAATATCAGCCACGAATTGCGCACCCCGATGAATGGCGTACTCGGGATGACCGCGCTCACGCTAGAAACGGACCTCTCCGCCGAGCAGCGGGACTACCTCGACCTGGCCCAAAGCTCCGCTCAGACCCTGCTCGTGCTGCTGAATCAGATATTGGATCTGTCCCGCATCGAGGCCGGTCATCTCGACCTGGTCAGCGAACCGTTCGAGCTGCAAACTGTGCTCGATCACGTCCGCATCGCGTTCCTGCCGGAGGTCCAACGGCGCGGGCTGGATCTCGATGTCTCCGTGGACCCGGCGATCCCCGCCCGGCTCACCGGCGACGCCATCCGCCTCCGCCAGGTGCTTCTCAACCTCGCGGGCAACGCCGTTAAGTTCACTGAAGTCGGCCGGGTGTGCGTGGACGCGCGTCTTCAGCACCTCGATGCTGCTTCCGCCACTCTGCAATTCACTATCTCTGACACCGGCATTGGCATCCCTGCCGATAAGCAGCGTCTCATCTTCGATTCCTTCGTCCAGGTCGATGGCTCGCTCCGCCGCCGCCGCGGCGGCACCGGCCTCGGCTTGGCCATCTCATCCCGCCTCGTCGAAATCATGGGCAGCGCCATCGCCGTCACCTCGTCACCTGGCATCGGCTCCACGTTCCGCTTCGCACTCACCCTGCCCGTCGGCCAGCCTGATGTCCGCTATTCTCGCGTCCCTTTGGCGGCACCCGCGGAAGCAGTTCCCGCCGCAAACGCTGCATAACCGGCCTGCCGAGCCAGACCCCGCTCTGAGGGAAGTACGCCGCCTTCCCCTACCAGCGCAGCGTGGGCGGGAAGTACTCGTTGATGAGTTCCTGATAGTACGGCGTCAGCGCCTCCACATCGGGCTTCGTGTGGCCCTTGGAGTACAGGTCGTAGGGGTTGAACCGCCGCACCCACTCCAACATCTCCCGGTCCTGCCCGTTCAGCAGGTGCCCGTACTGACCCTCGCGGTGGATCGAATAGCACGAGTGGTAGCGGATCATGTACTGCGCTTCCACCGGCAGGTACTTCTTTGTCACCTGGTACAGATACTCGTCATGGCCCCACGAGATCATCACATTGTCCAGGCCGCAATTCGCCCCGTAGATGCCGAGCTGTGTCTGATACTCCGCCACCTGCGCATCCGGGTTGGCCGCAAAGAACTCCGGAAAGACAATCCTGTCGGACCAGTTGCAACCCACCGGGAATGTGTCGCCCACCACGGCCCACTGCGGCTCGCCCCACAGCCAGAGCACCTTGCCCAGATCGTGAATCAGGCCCGTCAACTGAAACCAGCGCGGATGCCCGTCGGCGCGGATCGCCTCGGCCGTCTGAAAGTTGTGCTCGGTCTGCGAAAGGTCCGTGTCCGGATCGGAGTCGTCCACCAGCTTGTTCAACTCCACCATGAGGTCCCACACGCTCATCTCCACGCGGTTGAGCTGGAGCCACTGCGCCCGCTTGACCCGGTTAAACTCCACGGTCTGGCCAGCGTGATTCAGGCGGTAGAACTCGCGCACCACGGCTGGCGTGGCGTCATCGTAGTGACGGAAATCTTCCTGATTGCGGCCTTCCTGATACCGCTGGGCGAGCGTGGACATGGCAGCCTCTCCTCTTTGCCTTCAGCATAACAGGAGAGGCCCCGTGAATTAGTAGGCCCAGCGCCAGAGATTGGCGCCCACCGTGAAGCCCGCGCCCACGGCTGCAAATAGCACGAGGTCGCCCTTCTTGAGCCGCCCCGTGTCCAGCGCCTCGCGCGTGGCAATCGGGATCGTGCCCGACGTCGTGTTGCCATACCGCTCGATGTTGATCAGTACGTTCTCGATCGGCATGCCCAACCGGTCGGCGCAAGCTTGAATAATGCGCCGGTTCGCCTGATGGGGCACCATCAGCTTGACGTCCGAGGGCTTCAGGCCATGCTGCGCCAGCAGGCTGGCCGAAATCTCCCCCATTCGGCGGACCGCAAACTTAAAGACCTGCTGCCCGTCCTGGTGAACGTAATGCAGCCGCTGGTCGATGGTCTCGTGCGTGGGCGGCATTCTCGAACCGCCGGCCGGCATCTTCAGCACGTCGCAGCCGGAGCCGTCGATCTCGTTCTTGAAGCCGACAAAACCCAGGCCGTCTTCATCGCCCGGCTCAATCAGAAACGCGCCCGCGCCATCGCCAAACAGGACACACGTGGCCCGGTCCTGGTAATCGATGATCCGGCTCATCGTGTCGGCGCCGATGACCAGCACTTTCTTGTGCGTGCCCGCGCCCACGAGATGCGCGGCCGTTGTCAGTCCGTAGACAAAACTCGAGCAGGCGGCGATCAGGTCGAAACCCCAGGCGTGCTTGGCGCCGAGCTTGTGCTGTACGATGCACGCCGTCGACGGGAACATGTGATCCGGGGTCACCGTGCAGACGATGATGGCCTCGACATCTTCGGCGGTAGTGCCGCGCTCGGCCAGCGCGAGCTTCGCCGCCTCAATCGCCATGTCGGAAGTGGCGATCTCCGGGTCGGCGATGTGGCGCTGCTGGATGCCGGTGCGTTCGAGAATCCAGTCGCTCGTGGTGTCCACGATCTTCTCGAGATCTTGATTGGTAAGGACGCGGGGCGGCACCCAGGCACCCACCGCGCTAATCTTGACGTTCCGCAAAATACCTCCCATCCGCGACGGCCTCCGTGGCGGCGGGGCTGAGACAAATCAGCGCCCGGCGACGCGGCCGGCCGGTTCAGGACAAAGTCGTGTGAATCAGAAGCAAAACTCCATTGATATGCTATTCAGGAGTAGGATGCAAGTCCAAGGCGTATTGCCGTTCACGGCCGAAGAGACCAACGAGGAGATTTTCGCGCGGATCTATTGCCAGGTCGCGCGCGGAAAGTCCGTGCCTGCCATCGTTTGCATCGTTCGGCCCTACGTCAACACCATGGGTAAGATCAATCTCGCCGGCGGAAAACTCGAGGTGCGCCTCAACTCCCTCATCGCCGGCGCGCCGGCGCCCGTTCGCGAGTCCCTGGCCTGGATCCTGCTCTCGAAACTATTTCGCCGCAAACTGCCGCCCGGCCACGCCACCTCCTACCGCCAGTACATGAATCGCAAGGAAGTGCGCCGCACTCACCAGTTGGTCCGGCAGTCCAAAGGCCGCAAGTACGTCTCCGGGCCCCAGGGCGACGTCTACAACCTGGACCCCATCTTCGACGAGCTCTGTCTGAAGTACTTCGACGGCCTCATGCAGAAGCCGCAGCTCGGCTGGAGCAAGGGCGTCGCCCGCTGGTTGCTCGGCCACTTTGACCACACGCACAATGCCATCATTCTCAGCCGCATACTGGATCGCGAATGCGTCCCCCGCCTGGCCGTGGAATACGTGCTCTACCACGAGATGCTCCACTTGAAACACCCCGTGGATCATCGAGGCGTGCGGCGCTGTGTGCACACCCGCGAATTCAAGGCGGAAGAGAAGATCTTCGAGGGATTCAAAGAGGCCAAGGATCTGCTCAAGCGCCTGTGAGTGCTCGCGCCGCCTGGCGCCCCATCCCGCTCCCGGCGCGGGCTCCCGACACGGGCTATTACCCGTCGGCCCAAGCCGCCGGGCTAGATCGCCGCGCCAGCCAAAACCGGTTGGAAAAGACGGTTGGTGATTCGCAGAGAGTCCACCACCACGGACGGGTCCACCTCGCCGACGCCCAGTCGATAAGCGATCAGTTCCAGCCGGATTCGCCACATCGCCCGGCCAAAACGCACCCGCTGGCGAAACAGTTCGTCATGCAACTGCGGCGCCATCGAGGCAAGCGCCAACTCCGAGCCCAACGCGTGGAGCCTGTAAAAATCCATGCTGAGCTCGCGCAGGTATGCTTCGAAAACCTGGATGCGCTGGCGGCGCAGCCGCTGATCCATACCCGGACGAAATCCTGGCAGCGTCCGGAGAAACTGTTGGTCGTTGGTGGCCAGTAGGCGCGCCATAGCATCGTAGCGGCCAGGCGTGAACTCCTTCCACCACGATTCCAGATCCGTCTGCCACGCACGAGGCAGGGCCAACTGCCGGTACATCCATAGCAGCACGCCCAGCGTGATCAACGATAACAGCGTCAAGTTCAGAATTGGAGTCATTGCGAAGCCCATCCGATTCCCGTTTGATTTCAGTTCATCCTAGCTCGAATTTGAACTTGTTGCAATCGGGAATCGCAACTCGAACCTGAATTTAGTTTAAGGCGAACAGCTACCGCGCGGAGTGCGACGGTTTTACACCGCGCTCCAGCGTGACATTCAGATGGTTCAGTTGGGACAACAAGCGCTGCCTCTGCTCCGCCGATAGTCCCGCCGCGCTCGGCCGCCGCTCGCTCTCCCAGGCGCTCTGGAGGAACACGGCGAGCGCCACCAGGCTGAGGTTATCCAGCAGAAGCCGCGCCATGCTCGCGATCCGCGTCATCGTCGTCGGATCAGAATTGCGCAGAAACAGCGTCGCGCACTGCGCACCCATATAGAAAGAGAATGAGAAGCTGTACAGTAGGACGTTCTTCCGTACGTTCGCGGGATACCAGACCAGGAAGGCCGCGATCGCCAGCAGAAACATAAGCAGCATTAGGCACACCGCCGATTCCACCAGCAGCACCGCCCGAAGAGCCTGGAATTGCTCGCCCGGCCCGCGCAGTTCCCCCAAGTGAATCAGGATGGCGATCGCTGCGCTTCCAGCCAACACGCCCACCATCACTCGTCTGCCCACGATGAACAGCCCGCGGTAACTCTCAACCGCGTGCGAGTAGATCTCCAGTGCCACCCAGACAAAAGCCACCAGCACGACCGGCAGGCTGACGATGTAGGTGACAGCGTAGGCGGTGGTGTTGACCTTCAGCAAGGTCAAGCCCGCCGCTCGGACGAGTTGCGCACCCAGGCACCAGAACAACGCCGGGTATCGTCCGATCAGTCCCAATGAGTACAAACGCCAGAGAATGGCCGCCATGATCGGCAGACCGAGATACCAGAGAACTGTTTCCAACTGCGAAATGTCAGGCACTGAGTGAATCGCCGGGCCGGGTGGCGATTCACCCAATCATATCAAACCGACCGGATTCCAGCGTCAGCGCGCCTCGGCCGGAAGCTCCACGCCGGCAGCCGGCGACGGCTCGGGCGGGCAAGGCAGGCAACCCGGAATCGGTACCCCGGCCACGGCCAGATTGGTGGTGCCGATCGTGGGGATGGCCAGAATCGCGGCGAGGAGGAGGAGTCGTTTTGTCATGGTGAATGGTTTCCTTTGGAGCTTGAACCGAACTGGTGCTCGTGAGAACGAGCGTATCGCCGGAACTTTAGTTTTAAGGTGCCAGCCTTATGATTTTCCGTAATCGGAACAGCCGCCACCGCGAGTCCGAATTTCGGAAAATCTTGAGTTTTCCAGCTTGTCTGCGCGTTGTGTCAAGTTTGGATCTAGGCAAGAGCTCCATTTGGGGGTACGATCTAAGCTGGTGATCAAACTAGGCAACCTCGAGCAGGATCGGCGCCCCGCCGAAGATCTATGGCGGCGCACGCTCTCCATGATTCACTCCGTTTTTGGGCGCATGGAATACCTGGCGCGCATTCGGAATCCCCACTCAGGCCGCTACGAACATCACGGCCTGGCGGCGGTCTTCAGCGAGGATGAGGCGGACCGGGCCATGCGGGAGAGCCACGTGCAGGTCTTCCAGGAATGGCTGACTTTGGATCTGGAGAAACAAAAGGCGGATCTGGATCTGTTCCTGGCCGAACAGCCCACTGATCGCCGCACGATGGTGGAAACGTGGCGGCGGTTGGCGCCCTACCGCAGCTTGCCGCCCATTTCCGCCTCGGCGCCCGAGACGCAGCTCTATCTCGGCGATCTTGAACTGCTTTTGGATGCCATCAGGAACGAGTGTGGGGACGCAGCGCCGGGTCAAACCGGTTGGCCACTCCGCACACCTGGCCAATGATCTCCACCCCCGAGGGATAGGCGAAGATCGCTGGCGCCGCCGTCGATGCCGGGTGCGGTATCGCCACCAGCGTCTCGCCACTCAGGTTGCACCACGCGCAGAGCCAACCATCCCGATGCTCCAGGAAATACAATGGCCGGTCTGCCTCGCAGGTCCAGCCTCCCGCCGCTATCTTGCGCCGCGATTCGTCAATCAGCAGCAGGCTGCCGGGTTGCAGCAACGGGTACATGAAGTAGTCGTCGATGCCCACGAAAGCATAGCGATGGTTCTTCAAGTCAAGACCGGAGACGAGCATCAGCGGCAGCATGCCCCAGCTCTGAATGAACCGGCTCAGAAATGTGGTCTGGCGGAGATCCAGCCCTGGATCGAGCGATAACGGAACCTGCACCTGGCCGCTCTGGGCCAGGCCCAGCGGTTCCCGGCCCAGCGAAAGCAGATGCGACTTGGCCGGCGCAATCTGGGCCGAATCCGCAGCCAGCAGGCCCGCGTCGACGCCGTACCAGCGCAACACTTCCGCTATGTCCAGACGATAGATGGCGCACAGCGAGTACAGCTTAAAAACCGAAGGTACGACATTGCGGTTTTCGATGTCCGACAGGCGGCTGATGGCGATGTTGAATTCACTGTTCTTGCGCCGATCCGCAATCTGCAGGCTGAACTCCTCTACGTCTCTGTACTTCAGGCCGAGCCTTTCGCGAGTTCGCTTCAGTTTCTGACCGGGCTCATCCATGATATGATCGGGATCGCTCCAAGAGTGCTGGCGCGCCCCGTAAGTGGAATGTAACGATATACATATGGAGGCCCCCGGGACTGGAAAGGGCGCCGCTATATTGATTGTGTTCTGAATTCGGAACAGTTGCAAGGTGAATGCGGGGATTTGCAATTAGTCAGAAAGAGCCGTAGTACCGCTTTCTTAGTGGTGAACCACCATGTCTGCCAGAACTAAACCCGTTCGAGCGGCTTTTCAGGGCGAGTTGGGCGCCTTCAGTCACGAGGCCGCCACTCAACTGCTGGGCCCAGGCGTGGTCGTCGAACCGTGCCAGCGATTTGACGAGGCATTCGTTGCGCTCCGCGACGGCCGCGTCGATGCGGCCGTGATCCCCATTGAAAATACCCTGCACGGTTCAGTCCACGAAAACTACGATCACCTCCTCAATTTCGACTATCGCATCGTCGCCGAAACCAACCTGCGGATCGTTCACAATCTGATTGCCGCCCCCGGCGTCAAGTTCTCCGCCATCAAACGCATCTATTCCCATCCAGTCGCGCTCAATCAGTGCCTCCATTTCCTCGCAGCCAATCCGGCGATGGCGCGCACTCCTTTCTACGACACCGCCGGCAGCGTCAAGATGGTGATGGCCGAGGGCCTCAAAGACGCCGCCGCCATCGCTTCCTCCGTCTCAGCCGGTATCTACGGAGCCCGCATCCTCAAGCGCTCCATCGAAGACGACCGCCAGAACTACACCCGTTTCGTCCTTCTGCGCCGCACCAACCAGCGCCCCTTGCCGCTCCTCGAGCCCAACAAGAAGGGTTGGAAGACCTCGCTGGTTTTTACGACGCGCAACCAGCCGGGCTCTCTGTTCAAGGCGTTGAGCGCTTTCGCGCTGCGCGACATCTCGCTCGCCAAGATCGAATCCCGCCCGTTGCGCGGGCGTCCCTGGGAGTACCTTTTCTACCTGGACCTCTTGGGCAACGTGGAAGAGGAGCGGGTCAGGAGGGCCCTGGGCCATCTGGAAGAACTGGCGGATATGCTTCGGGTGCTGGGCTGTTACCGCGTCTGACAAAGTCCCTGCCCGCATACCCGGGCACCAGCCGCGCGACCAATACGGCCAGATAGAATTGCCCCAACACGGCCTCGGTGACTACCATACCGCGGGCTACCTGACTGTGGGGCGTGATGTCCCCAAATCCAAGCGTTGCGATCGTCACGAAGCTCAGAGAGGTGGAGGAGTATTGATCGAACTGCCCGAGCGCAATGGGGACTCCATAGAGATAGAACGAACCCGGCTAAGTGGACTCGATCTGCCAGTACGCGAAGCCGTCGAAATGCTCAGGGGGCGTGAAAAAATTCCTGATCGGCGTGAAGAGGGCGGGCCGTTCGTTACGGCGTCTCTAGCGGGGACGTGACCCGGATTGGCAGCATCAGCAACGTTGACGGCAGGTAAGGGGAGACGGTCTTCAACCGCAGCCCGGAGACCGTCACCACCACCCGCTTCGACGTCGTGGTCGCGTCCTGAATCGCCGCGTTGACGTTGGCAGGCGCCAATCCCATGTAGCCGCCCGTCTGGTCGGTCGGTGCTGTATCCGTCCCGAAGCAGATCCGATTCTGAATCTGGTCGGCCGACAGCCCCTTGATGCTTGCAGTCCTGGTCACCCCGCGTACCCTCTCCGTGATCGATTGCTGGCGGAAGAGGAACTGTGAGAAATCAAGAATGCCGAGAAGCACCACGATTACCGTGAGGAGGACGAGTGCTGATTCCACTATGGTGCTCCCCCGCTGGCGAGAGCCTCTGCGCTTCCTCATTGTGATCTCCTAATTGACCGGCGGCGCGTAGTGGCCGACGTACGCAAAGGTCGCCTTCGGTTTGTTGAGCATGATCTTCGTGAATACCATGTCCATCTGATAGTTCGTGATCGAGACGTCCATCGTGCTGGGAACCCCGTTGAGGAACGTGACCACTAGACTGGCGTTCGAGGTCTGAAGTCCCGGAACCACCGGCGTGGTGCCTCCGGCCGGATTGCCGTATACGGCGATGTTCTTCACAGCGTCCGAGAACGACGATGCCGGTGTTGAGGTCGAGGACGTGTATGTCTGAAGCGCCGCGTACCGCGCCGCGGAACGCACTGTGTTTGCCAGTTCGTTGTAGTAGAGGAAGCCGAGCCCGAATTGAAACGTCCCGATAAACATGGGGCAGAGAACGGTGAATGCGAGCGCCGCCTCAATCAATGCATTGCCGCGCTGCCTTTTCCTCGTGTGCAGTACCATTTCTACTCCGTAAGCCTGACCACGTAGGCGCCGCCGCCCAGCACTCCGTGATGATTAGTGCCCTGCACCCACGAGCCGATATACTCGGCGCACCATGCCTGGCCGCCGCCGGTGCCATACTCGCCCGTGGGGTAGAGGAAAAACGAGCCGATGCCGACGATTCGGTTGTTCATCCCTGCCGGCGTTCCGCCGTCGTTGATCGGTACCGCGACGATCCGTCTGCCGTTCCCTCGATTGCCGGCGACGTATTCAGCGTAGGTCATCGATGTGGTGTCGGAGTCCTGGCTGATGCGCGTCTGCAAACTGTTCAGTTGCGACTGTTTGGCGCCTCCCGTCATATTCACCAGATCGCCAACGGTCCGCGTAATGCTCTGGTAGTCGTCGATGATCGTAGTGGCAATGAGGCTGGCGCTGGTGTCTTCGATGTAGCCTCGTTCCGATCCGCCTGCTGCGTCGGCCAGTGACTTGACCGCTTCAATCCGGTCCCCGGAACAGATATTGCTGCCGTTGCCCAGCTTCGGGTTGGCTGGCCATCGCAGCGTATAGAGGGTACCGGAATCCAGGCCGAAATTCGGCCCCGTTGAGTTATGAGCGTAAGGGGAGAACGGAAAAAGGCCCTCTGTGAAGGTGTTTTTCGCCACCTGAGCCGCCGTGGATCGGGCAGCCACGTCGGCTACCTGCGTACTCACCAGCGCGGGTAGGAACATCAGCCGTGCCGGCACGGTGACGTTCACCCGCGCATAAATGCTCAGCAGCGGCGCTGTTGCGGCGTTGGCCCACGGGCCATTCGGGCTGGTCGAGAACACCGCTGTCCCGGTTGTAAACGCAGTGGAGCTGAACCCCCACTTGCCAGGAGTGCTCAACGCCGACGTTGCCGCCAGCGTCAGGCCGTTTCTGGTGCCGTCGAGGCACAGTGCGGCGCGGATTGCCGCTGAGTCCGCCCAGGTTTGGGCTTCACTCTTGAAGATGTAGAGCCGCCCCAGGTCGAACACCAGGCCCAGCGCCCCGACAAGAACCAGCAGCATGATGCCCGCCGTCACCAGGACGAATCCCCGGCTTCGACGCCTCTGAATCCTCGATCCATTTCCCATTGGCATACCTCGCTGGATAGCACCGCACAATCGCTCGCTCGTCATGTCCCGGGCTGGTCGCAACCTCACCCAGTTCGATCACCACATCTCAACGCTCGGGAATCTGTTCGGTGAGCCTGGCTCGGCTTGGGCGAAGACCAGGAGGGGGAGAGGCAATTCACTCATCGCATGCTCAAGCGGGATGGCCGGGATGTTCAGCTAGGTGATGACCACGAACTGGCGCGCGGTCTCAACCCTGGGTGGACGCACTGGTCATGACGTTGTTGACCTTGCCGAAGATGGTCTTGATGCTGTCCGCCACGCCGGGGACTATCGCACCAGCCGCCACCGCGATGAAGCCGGCCATCAGCGCGTATTCGATCAGGTCCTGGCCACGCGTATCCCGCAGGATGCGAAGTTTCCAGATAACAGTGTTAAGAGCTTTCATATAGTTCCTTCCTTTGCTGCGACAACCTTTCGCGCGGGAGTACTGTTCAGTCAACCGTAGCCCGCCGTTAGTTATGGATCGTCTGGTTTGCAAATTAAGCTTGTCGGTGTAATCCCTTAGTTCCAGAGGGCATAATGTCTAAGGATTGGCGGTAGTCAGATGTCCGCCTCCCTCGGAACCACAGACTGCCCGGCCAGTTTGGGCACTTGTCGTCGTCGGTCCCGCCGTTGTTTCACGAAGGACGCCTACTGGAAGTACAGATGAAAACGCCGGCGCTGCTCCGGTTCGGGGCTATTAGCATCGCAGCATCGGTACTTTCTGCCATGGGCCAATTGCAGGGGCAGCGGCAGAGCCCGAAGGCTGAGGTCCTGATCCCCACCGCTCGACCGTGGGCGCGGCGCCAGTCGACGTGTACGGCGTTCAGTTGCGGCGGCCGGGCGGATCCTGGAGGTATTTCGTTCAGAGTTCGCTCTACGATACAGGCGAATGGCGGCATGCCCCGTGTATCCGCCTGGACCCCGGAACGGGGACAATCCCGAAGTAGGCGATTGTCGGCCTCACACTGAGGAATGCCCAAAGGGACGGACTGAACCCCGATTCCGTCTTCCGATTCAATCTGGGGATGCCGTGCCAAGACGCTAGGCGAAGATCGTGACACAGCGGGTAGACTCAGAGCGCTTCCCGCCGGAACTGCCACCGCAGCGCGTGCCTGGCGTACCAGGGTGAGTGAGGCCGCAGCGGCGGGCGGAAAGCCCCGTTAGTGCCGCAAGGGCGGCGCGTTTCGAAGCAGCGTCAATTTTACCCGCCAGCCGGTCTGTTCCGGATCAGGACTGAGCGAGAAGCTCTCGACGCGGTAGCCGGGGCCGTTCAGGACCAGTCCGCCCAACTCAGGCACCTTTAGCCCGGCCCCGGCGATCTGCCCAAGGCGTGTGAAGGCGCCCTGCGCGTCGCGGGAGTGGACGGCGGTGATGCCGGAAGACGAGCATTCAGTGGGGGAGTCGCAATCGATGTCGAGCGTGTGTAGCCATTGATGGCGGTTGGGCTCGCCGCCGGCGGTGGGGACCAGTTGCTCCAGTTCGGCGGCCAGCAGGATGTGATCGGAACGCCGGGGCCTCTTGACGCCGGTCATCGAGTAGGGCGCCATGCGCCAGCGGCGATCGACGAGGCCTTCGGCCGTGAACCGGGCCTCTCCGTTCGAGTCTGTCACGAATCGGTGGCCAGCGTTGGGCGCCTGCCAGCCCGGCGCGCCGCCAACCACCAAGCGAACGGGCACGCCGGCGAGTCCTAGCCCGGATTCCGGGTCGATCAGCTTGAACTCCACTTGCGCGGTGACCAATGAGGCTTGCATAAGAAGGTAGGAGAGCAACACTAGGACGGAATTCATGGGCAGATTGTGGTCTTCCGTGTGTTCAGACTCTGGAACTCGGCCGCAGTGCTCATGGCTGGTGAGTGGATTCTGAGGCGGCGCTTGCGTTCCATGGTACTGCGAAACGCGGAGCGGGCCGAAACGGGCCTCCGGACGCAAATGAAACGGTCGTTCTGAAACTGCTACAAGCTGTGACGCCAAGGGCCCCGGCCTGAAACCATACCAAATGGCGGTGCTGAGGGGCGAATCCGGGTCCGGTGGACGCCCAAGGGGACACGCGGCGTCTCGAGACGGTCCGCCGCCACCCGCGGCAGCGGCCGTTAGTTGCGCCGGGGCGTGTTCGCCTTCTCGCCCCGCTTCAGGATCTTCTCCATCTCCTCTTCGTCATCCAACGCGATCGATGGCAATTTCCGGGCCTGCCCGTAGTCCGGGTCCTTCGGGTCTTTCGCCTTCTCCGGATCGAAGATCCGCGGGTCCACCGGCACTGCCATGTAAGGCCGGTAATCCGGTGTCGTGGTGAAGCTGTCCGAAAAGTCGTTGGCCAGCGCGTCAAACATGTTCAGGGGCGGCAGGCCCAAGATCCCGTACAACGTGCGGTGCATGCTCAGGATGGTCGTGTGCCGGTGCGACACATAGCCGCGTTTGGCCCACGGGCTGATCACCAGCAGGACACTGCGCTGCGCGTCCACATGATCCGGCTCGCCGCCCGAGTCGTCCTCGGTGACGAAGATCGCCATGTTCTTCCAGTACGGCGTGTGGGAGAGAAACTCGACGATGCGTCCCAGCGCCAGATCATTGTCCGCCATCCAGGAAGCCAGGTAGGGGTAGCCCTTCTCCGGCTTCGGGTCCGCGCCGTGATCGTTGCAGATAGCGATATTGATAAAGGACGGGAACTTCTTCCCGCCGCGGATGAACCGCTCTTCGACGTCGCGCATGAACCAGTGCGCCCGGTATTGATCCGGAATATTCATGTTGAAGATCGGGAACCCAAAGGCCGTGTTGTCGAATAGCACCTTCGGCATGGGGACGTTGACCACTTCGCGCGCGCCGGTGGGATGCTCGTCGGCCTCCTCACCCACTCCGGGAAACTCAAAGCCCTCGCCGTAGTTGCGGAAAGGAATCCGGTTGCGGCCGAGATGCTCCCACATCGATCCGGCTTCCGGGTAGTCCTCCGGCATCAGCGAACCGTTCGAGCCCATCGAGTAACGCCGTCCCGGAGCCGTGCTGTCCTTCTTGAAGGACCAGCCGAGCGAATACGTCATCTGCATCAGATTGTTGGGCTGCACACCCACCAACCAGCGATGCCCTACGCCCGAGGCCTCCGGCTCCATGTAGAAGTTGTCGCTCACGGTGAACGCGCGCGCCAGTGCATTGTGGTTGACCATTACGGCGGCATCCTCCAGCGTGGGCTGGCCCTTTTCCGTGATCGTCTGATGGAGCCCCCAGCGCAACAGCGCCGGGTTGTGCCGCGCGCCCGGCACACGGTCGAAGACGGTGTCGAAGGTGTGATTCTCCTTCGTGATAAACACGACGTACTTGATCTCCCGTGAGGCCCGGCCCGCGACGGCGGGGATAATGGGCGACGACATCGCGGCCCGGTCGGCTTCGCGATCCACCATGCCGTTGTATTCGAGCACACGTCCCGTCATCGCCCGCAGCGCCTCGCCGTCTGGCCGGTCCACTATGCTGATCACGCCGCGCATCCCCTGAAACTCAGTCTTCGGCGCCTGCGGGCCGAGGTTCGGACCGTTGCCAAAGCCCTTGAAATTGACGCAGGCCAGGCGCCGGCCGTCGGGCGAGATGGCCAGGCGGTAGGGGTACCAGGCGGTGGGAATGTGGCCCAGCACCTCCAGCGTGCGGGCGTCCAGAACGCCAATCGCATTGATGCCGCTCTCCGCCACATACAGCCGCGCGCCGTCACCCGACACCACCATCCCGGACGGACCCACGCCGCGCAGACGGGCCACCAGCGGCGAAGGCGCAATCCGCTGCTTGGCCAGCAGCTTGCCGGTGTTGATCTCGATTCGCTCAATCAGATCGTTGTTGCCGTTCGAGACATACAGGCTGTCGCCGCTCACCACCAGGAAATTGGGCGCGCTGCCCCCAACCGTCGTGCCGTTGTCCGACGGGGCGCGGATCAGTAGCCCCGTCTTCCAGCGGCTCAGCACCTTCGGCGCCCGCGGCTCGGAGACATCCACGCCGGTGATCGAAAACGATTGCGGCCCGTTGTCATCGCCCAGGCCGGGAATCCTGCGGCCCTCGAAGGTGATCCCCTCGCGCGCGGCTTTGCTCGGGTAGCCGTAGGCGGGCCGCGTCAGCCCGCGCGGATCGGACTTTCCGTCGGCCGGCGGCGGCACGACGCTGTATTCGAATAGGCCGATGTTGGCCACAAACACCCGGTTGCCTGCGACAGCCAGCGTGTAGGGATATCGCCCCACCGCCGTCGAGCCGGCCACTCGACGCTCACCGGTATCCACGATCACCAGGCGGAAGTTGGTCACATCGGCGCAGTAGAGATGCCGCCCGTCCTCGGAGACTTTCAGGTCGGCGGCATAGCTGTCCTCAAACTTCTGCCCCGCCACCTCGACATTGAGCTGGATCTCGGCCACCAACTGCCGCGAGCTCGTCTCAAAGACGAACACCGTGCCTCTCTCGCCGCTGCTCCAATACAGCAGTTTGCCGTCCGGAGAGAAGTCGGCCCCGCCGGCGTTCAGATGGAACTTCTTCTTTCCGGGGGGCTTAGGGAGTGCCAGTTCGGTGATTCGCGGCGCACCCGTTTGCCACTCCCTCACAAACTGCCCCACACCATCGCTGGGCACAAACAGCATCTGCCCGTCGCGGCTCATGGCCAGCCCATGCGGAAAGCGCACCAGCGGAAAGTGCTTGCCCTCTGGTCTCAATTGCCGGCCGTTGGGCAGTATGGTGATCCCTGCCGGATCGTGTGTCGCATAGGCATCCACTGCTGGCGCGTGCAGGTAAGGCTGGGCCCACGCGGAGGCGCCCAGAAAAATAGCGGACAGCGATAGCAGGATCCGGAATCGCTCCGGCGAAGTTCCAAGTTTCATGGGATGGTTGCGCCGCCCCTAAAGGACAGCGTCTACCAGGGTAGCGGAAGCGCGGGTGTTGCTGGTCCTCCTTCAGGTTTGCGGCTGGAAACCAGTAGTTACGGGCTTGGTCCGGCAAGCCCGTTGCCAGGGCCGAACGCGTCGATGCCGCTCGCGCGGGAAAAGACCGAGTGGCTGGACGTCTGGATCCCCAATACGAATAGCCGTGGACCGCCGCGTGCCGCTGATCGTCGGCTCCATCACGCGCGGCTACGCCAGCCATGTGGAGACGAAACCGAAAGGCAAAGCCCCCGTCGTGCGGCTGGCAACCAAGCGCTGCCGCAGGCGCTGGCGGCGGAGGTGGCGGCCGCCAGCGCGAAGCTGCTGCCGTAGCTAACGCTTCACGGGCACCAGCACCCAGGGCGTCTCGATCTCAAGATCGGGGTAGATGCGCCCGCTGCCGTTCCTCCCTATTGCCTCGATGAAGAACATCAGGTCCCATTTCTGCGTGATGAAAGCCGCGGGAATGCGCGCCGTATACAGTCCATCGGCCTCCGCCGCCATGGGCACGGCAACATAGTCCTCATACTGCGTGACGTGGCGGTAACGGAGGCGCAGCGCCTGTATGCCAGCCGGATCCGCTGCGCGCACGGAGACCCTGTAATCCTGCCCCACCGTGGCCTGGCTGGGCGGGAGGATTTGCACGGCCGGCGGCGTGTTGACGGAGTAGGCGGCAGCGGCCGGCAGCGCCCGCGCGGCGGCGCTCGTCTGTGCCTTGGCGCGCGCGCTGACCAACTCCGCCAACTCCCGCTCCAGCTTGCCGAGTTCTTCCTTCCAGTGGCGCGGAAAGCCCACGCGATGCACGCCAAAAGCGAGGTCTTCGCTGTACACCTCAGCGGCGGCGGAGACGATGCCGCGCCATGCCTCGATGGCACTCTTCTCTCCGGCGATAGCGGCATCGAACGCCGTCACGTTGCCAGTCTCCAGATAGAGGTTGTAACTGACGGCAGCCGGGAGACGCGCCGCGTAATAGCTGGCTAGGCCGGCCAGTATCCGCAGATCCGTCACCGTGGTGGCGAACTCCTTGCCCGCCGTGCGGCCCATTGCTTTCTCCGCCGCGGCCACCTCTTTGAGGATCGCCCCGGACGTCCGCGCAAACCATGCCGCACTCTCCGCCGGGCGGCGCATCGCCGTCTGCCCGCCGCTCAGCATCCTACGCGCCTCATCGCGCGGATTCAGGAACTGCTCAATGTCACTGCCCTGCAGATCGGCGAACTTCGGAAGCGCGTCCTGCCTCATCATCTCGGCCCAGCCGCGCGTCGTCGGGAAGTTCTGATAGCGGTAGGCCGCGGCCACAATTCGCGGCAGCACCTGGCTCGCCAGACGCACGCCGTTTATCAGATGCGGCGCCGAATTCGCGTTGAAACGGCGGACGAACTCGCGCTCCCAACTGTCGGGCGGGCACTGCGGATTGTAAGAGACGCGGCCCCACAGGCGGTAGAAGAGCCAGTAGCGCTCGAATGGATAGTCGTAGAAGCGGTAGCCCGGTGTGTGGATCTCGCCGGGCTTCTCGTCATGCGGCGAGCCCAGCATCCAGGTGGCCAGCATCTCGTTGATCTCGATGCTGCTGCTCCCATACAAGTGCGCACTGGCGGAGAAACGCCGAACGTACTCGGGGTCGCCCCACAGCAGCAGCCGCGTCGTGCCCGCCGTCCACAACTGCCACGTCATCTGATAGCGCTGCGGGTACTGCAACATGTCGGCATAGCCGTGGCGACGGTCGTGCTGGTTTTGCGTGTTGACGTGCGTGGGATGGTAGGGCAGGCCGGTCTGCTCCATCCAGTATTTCGTATTCACGCGCGCCCGCAGACCCTGGCTGAGCGCGTCGGCGATGACGGAATCCGGCAGCCCCTTGGCGCGCAGATCGAGCTGCAAACCGGGACGCTTCTGTTTGATCAGCGCGAACACCTCGTGCCAGAACGTCTCCATCTCCGAAGGCTTCAGCCCGGATTCATCATGCATGCGGAATTGAATCGCGTCGATATCGGGGAAGACGTCGAGGAAGCTGCGCAGCGCCGCCTTGGTGTAGGATGCGAGATTGTCCGCGTCAATGCCCGTCACCAGGCCGGGCACGGCCTTCCCCGCATTCTCCGACGCTCCGGCTATGCCGCCGCCCTGCACGCCGCCCCGATAGATGTGGTCCCAGATGCCGGCCGTGACACGGATGCCGCGCGCATGCGCGATGCGGATCATGGCGCGGAACGCTTCCGTATTGCGCTTCTGCTCAGCCGGCGTGATGCCCGTCAGGCGAACTCCGGCGAAGCCCGGCGTGTCAAAGAAGAACGGGTAAAGCGGCGCCATAAAGCCGCCATTCTCGTAACCGAAGATGACGACGAATGAGTTGATGCGGCTGGCGGCCAGCATATCGAAGTAGCGTTCCCAGTGCCGCGGATCATGGAGGCGCTGCTCAAAGAGCGCGCGCTGCATGGTGTACATCGAGATTGCGCGCTCGGCAATGTCGGGCTTCTCGGCGGTATCGTGGACGAACTGCAGCGGATCGCCTTTGCCGGCGGCCCAAGATATCCGCTCGGCTGTGTCGAGCGCGGCATACATGAGGCCGGTGGAATCGGAGCCGCATAACGTGAGCTGTTTCGCAGTCCTGGCAATGGAGAGAGCCTCCGGCCCGCCCGGCACGGCCTGCGGGCACTCGGCGCCGATCGCCGTCACCAGCCGCACACTCCCCGGCATGACCTGTTTGAGACGCGCGACGCCGTAGTCTGATGGTGCGAGAAGCAGCGCGAGAGCGAGGGTAAGCATCAGCACGATACTACATCACTGCGCCGGCCGGCCACGGAACGCTGTGACACGAACGGCCCAACCCAGATCCCGGCTCGGCGCGCAGCAGGCCCTGCCCGGCCGTCTACTTCTGTGCCTTCTTCTCCGGCCTCTCCAGGCCCGCCGCCACAGCAGCCGTCCGCAGACGCTCGCCGGCAGCGCCCGGTGCATCGTAGAAGAGCACCTGCATCAGCTCCGCGTAGCCCGATAGCGCCGTCACCGCACTCTGCCAGCCCCGCGCGTCCTTCTGCCGGATTGCCGGAGCCAGGTCCAGCGCAATGGCGAGATACGCGGCCCGCGCCGCGGCCTGTTCCGAATCGGGTGCCGCAATCGCGCTCTCGATCTCACCGCCGAGGTTCACTCTCATCTGCGCCAGTTGCGCGGAGGGGTCCTGCCGTGGCTCGACGTTGGCTGGCCTCTCGGTGCGGATCTGGCAAACGCCATCGCCAATGGTCCCGCCCGCCTCCACGATATTGCGTTCGGCCACACGGATCAGCCGATCACCAAAGCGCGTGATCGTCTCATCGGGAAGGCCGTCGCGGCTGGTGTTGCGGAAGCGGTCCTGCACCACCCAGCCCTGGGCCATCATCCACTTGTGCCCCCGGATCACGCCAACGATCGTCCCTGACGTGGCTGCCGTATTGTCGGCGTCCCAGCCAAAATTAAACGCATGGCGGACCGTCTCGGCGAAATCGCCTTGGCCGTACAGCAACGCGGCGATGGTGGCCGCGCCGTTCAGCAGCACGCCATTGCGGTCCCGGATGTCGTCGCCCGGAAAGAGCGTGTATTTCTTTTTGATCTGCGCGCGCGCAGCCCGCCAGTCCCGCGGATTCTCGCGATGCCACCGCCGCACGTCTGCCAGTACCTGCGCCATCTCGCTCTTCGGGTCCAGCGCGGCGGCCCCGGCATCGAGGATGCGGTTCATGTCGCTGGTCAGAAACGCAGTTGCGATCATCGTCGCGAACATCTGCGCGGCCTGAATCGGCTCACCGTCCACGCTGGTGTGCAGGTAGTACGTGCTTAGGCGCGCCGCCGTCCGCGGCATGCCGGGCGAGATCAGCCCCCAGCTCTCGCTCACAAACTGGCCGGAGAGATTGAAGGCGGCCCATGGATTCAAATGGACCGAGCCGGTCAGCGGCGGATCAATGCCCAGATTCATGAGCTGTCGCAGATACTTGTGCGAGCACCAGATGTTGCGGTTGATGTGCGCTCTCCAAAGTTCGCTGATCCGTTCCCTCGGCAGGTACAGCCGCTTGGAGCGCTCCATGCCGAACAGATAGACCCATTCGATGTCGGTGTCGTCGTCAGTCCATGCGCCCTCGCTCAGGGCAGGGACGTAACTCTCCACATTGCCCGGCTCGGCAATGTACTTCATCTCGTGTTTGAGTCCGTTCAAGTCGCCGAGGATCTGGCCCAGCAGGCCGCCGCGGATCTTGTCGGCGAGCTCGGCGGCGGGCATCGGCGTGGTCGTTTGTGCACCGGCCCGCAGGCACAGCAGGAGGAGAAGCGGGGCGATTCGTTTGAGCATGCCTCTCCTACTCGTGACGCAGCGCTTCCACCGGATCCAGCGCCGCCGCCCGGCTGGCCGGCCATAGCCCAAAAAACAGGCCCACCCCTACCGACACGCCCACGCCCAGCACGGCCGCCCACAGCGGCACCGACGTAGGCAGGCTCGGGAACGCGAATCGGGCCGCCGTCGAGATTCCCCAGCCCACCAGCATCCCCAGCATTCCGCCCAGGCACGTCAGCACAACCGCTTCCGTCAGAAACTGGAACATGATGTCGCTGCGCTTGGCCCCCAGCGCCTTGCGGATGCCGATCTCGCGCGTGCGCTCCGTCACCGAAACCAGCATGATGTTCATCACGCCCACCCCGCCCACCAGCAGCCCGATCGAGCTCAGCACAATCATCACCAGCGCCACCATCGACGTGATGCGCTGAAAATCCTCCAGCATCTGAGAGCCCGACGAAATCCAGAAATCATCCGGCTTGCCCGGCGGCACCCGCCGCTCGATTCTCAGCGCCACGCCCACTTCATCCTGCGCCTGCGGCAGCATGCCCGGCTTTGCGATGAAGACGATCATGATCTCCTTCGCATTGGGGAACATCTTCTTCATCGAGAAGAAGGGCAGCAGCACCCGTCTGTCCTCCTGGCCCGGGAACGATGCCGTCGGCTTGGCCATCACCCCCACCACTTCAAACTCCTGCCCGTTGACATTCACCCACTTGCCCACCGGGTCGCTGTCGGGCATTAGCCCCTTGTAAATCCCCTCACCGATCACCACCACCGGCTGGCGGCGGCGGCTCTCGTCGTCCGTGAAGTAGCGCCCAAAGAGCATCTTCTGGTCATTGCCCGCCGAGTACGATTCGGTGGTGCCCGCCAACTCCACCTGGAACACTTCCTTGCCCTTGTATTTGATCCGCTCGAAAAAGTTGTTGAACATGTTCGGGCTGAACAGGTACGGCGAGACATGCAACACCGACGGGCAGCGCGCCAGCAGAGACTGCGCCGTATCCCACGTGTACGGCTTGCGCCGGAACTCGTCGCCGCTGATGTTGCCGCGCAGCCCCAGGTTGAACTTGTAAGTGAATCCCGTGTCCGGCCCCATGCTGTTCGTGATGTTGGTGACGGCGCCATTCACCCCCGTAATCACGGAGCCAACCGCGATTACACAGCCCGTCCCGATGATCACGCCCAGCACCGTCAGCAGGCTCCGCGTCTTGTGCTCGCGGATGGTCGAGAACGCCATTCCGGCGGCCGATCTCATCTCGCTCAATCTCATTTTTCGGCCCTCAACGCTTCAATGGGATCGAGCTTGGCCGCCTGCCGGGCAGGGAACACCCCAAAGAACAAGCCGACCGCGGCCGAGATACCCACGCCCAGGAAGATCGACGATACAGGCAGCTCCATCGGCACCGGCGTCGTCATCCGCACAACCATCGCCGCCGTCCAGGCCAGTATCACGCCCACCAGTCCGCCCACCGCTGACAACACCGACGATTCCACCAGAAACTGGCTCATAATATCGGCGTTGCGCGCGCCCACTGACTTGCGGATGCCTATCTCGTGTGTCCGCTCCGTCACCACGGCCAGCATGATGTTCATGATCACCACTCCGCCCACCACCATGAAGATCGAGACAATCGCGATCGCCGTAGCCGCGATCACGCCTGTCAGTTGATCCCAGATGGCCACCAGCGAGTCCGAGCCGAAGATGCCGAAGTTGTCCTCCTCGCCCGGCCTCAGATGGCGCTTGGCCCGCAGCAGCATACGCAGTTCGTCCTGCGCGCTGTTCATGAACGACGGATCCAGCGCAGTCGCATTCAGCCCGATGCCCCGGCGCGAACTGTAGATCTTGAAATATGTCTCGATCGGGATCCACACGAAGTTGTCCCGCGATTGCCCAAAGACGCTGCCCAGTTTCTTCGACGCGCCCACCACCGTAAACGGCACGCCCCCGATGGCGATCGTCTTCCCGATCGGATCCACGCCCGTGAAAAACTTCTCGCGAATGTCGTTGCCAATCACCACCACCGCCGCCCGCCGGTTGTTCTCCCCATCGAGGAAAAACCGTCCCGCGTCTGTCTGGATATTCGAGATCACCGCCATGTTGGGCGTGTAACCCTGCAGTGAGACGTCCTTCAAATTGTCGTCGCCGTACCGGATGGGTACGTTGCGGCCCGTTTCCATGCCGATTTCGCTGGCGAAGCGCGCCTTCGTCCGCAGAAAATCGTACTCCTCGCGCGTGATCTCCGGGTTCTTCTTCAGCAACTCCAGCAGCCGCTTCGGCTCCACCTGGCCCAGGATCCCGATCCGCCGGATACGAAACCCGCTGGCGCCCATGTCGGAGACCTGCTGGGCGATGTAGACGTCCATGCCGTGGATCACACCCATCACGGCGATCAGCGTCGCCGTAGCCAGAATGATCCCGAGCAGGGTCAGAAAGCTACGCAACTTGCTGGAGTAGAGCGAAAAGAGGGCGACTTTGACAGCCTCACCGAACGCAGCTTGGCCGTGCTTAGGAACAGACATCTGACTCCTGAATCATACAACGAGCGCAATGCTCGCGGCGTTCCCTGCTATTTCGCCTTCCAGCGATAGACGGCGGCCGCATTCTTCCAGAAGAACCGTTCCGATACCGCCGGCCCCTTCGCCGTGAAGTAGTTGCGCACCAGCGTAAACACCTGCGTGTACGTGCCCAACTGATCGCTGTTCGGCCAGTCGCTGCCATAGATCAGCCGGTCCGGGCCAAACAGCTCAAACAACACGTCCAGCCGCTCCGCCCGGCCCAGCAGCGCGGAGCCCTTCACATACACCTGCCGGTGTTTGGCCAGTTCACGCCATTGTTCGTTGGGCGCCATCCCTGCCAGATGATCCACCACAATTCGCAGCTCCGGCACCCGCCCGGCCACCTCCAGCACGCCGCCAAGCAGCTTCGGATTCGGATTCGCCGTGTCCAGCACCAGCCCGGCCTGCGCCAGCGCCTTCAAGTCCCCGATGAACTCCGGCCGCTGCACTGCGGCGGCAAGATCGCGGCCCCACAGATTGCCATACCGGATGCCCAGAAACAGCGGATTGCGCTGGTACTTGTTCAATTGCGCCCGGAACGCCGGGTTGCCCGGTTCCAGATTGCCCACCACGCCCAGCAGAAACGGGTCCGTCGCCGCCGTCTCCAGCAGCCACTGGTTGTCGTCGAGCCACGGGCTGCACTCAATGGCGATAGCGCCGGTCACGCCGTGAGGCGTAGCCATCCGGCGCAGGCGCGGCGGCAAGGCAGGCTGGAACAGCGTGGCGTTGCCTTTGTCCGGCCACGGGACGCCCTGCGGCCGCGTGGTGTCGAATAGGTGGATATGCGTGTCGACAATCGGCGGCGATGCCAGCAGCGCGGCTTCCAGAAACGTTCGGCGGTTCACGGCCTACTTCTTCTTCGCGTCGGGTTTCCATCCATAGGCGCTCATCATAATATCGAAGAGCCGCGTGTTCGGCAGAAAGCCGCGCACCTGATCGGCGCTCGGACCCTGCGCCGCCACCACCACCTCTTCACCCGTGTGGCTGTGGCCCACCCGCATCGCCGGGATCTGGATCACTTCCTTGGAGGCGTGCGTCTTCTTCCATTCCTCCAGACCCTTCAGGATCGGCTCACCGCGCTTGCCCCCGACGGAGCGGAGCTCAAACGAGTGGTCCGCCGTAAAGACGAGCAGCGTATCTTTCAAATCCACCTGCCCGGCGATCTCCCGGATCAACTTGTCAAAACCCACTAAGCTGTCCAGGCCGCGCTTGGGATCGTCCGTATGGGCGTCCCACTCGATCATCAGGAAGTAGCCCTTCTTATTGCGAGACAGCGCCTTCAATGCGATCTGTGAGGCCTGCGGCAGGTTCATGTCTCTATCGAGCAGTGCGATGGGCCGCAGGTTGTCGGCGGGCACCGCGGCCAGCGACGAGTAGATGGGGCGCTTATTGGTAGCCGCGATCTCGTCCAGGTTCTTGCCCAGTTTGGTCACGCTGTCATAGATCGACTTGCGGCCGATGCCCAGCACCACATCCACGCCGTCGCCAAAACGCGGCGTGAAAACCTGCAGGAAAATGTCGGCGGCCCGCGCACGGTCACTGGCGTGCGCATAGCATGCCGCCGGCGTGGCGTCCGCAATGGAGACGTTGGAGAGCACGCCAGTGGAAAGGCCATGCTCCTCCGCGTACTCCAGCAGTGTCTTCAGCGGCGTACCCTCCTGCTTGCCGCGGACCGCGTCCGGACCCTGGCTGATGACGCCGTTGTGGGACTTGACCCCGGTGACGATCGCGGTCATTCCGGCGGCCGAATCGGTCACCCAACTGGAGGCCGTCGACGTGTCCGAGAGCGCGATGTTCGGCCAACTTTGAACGTATAGCTTCTGCGCCTCGTCATAGCCGTGGATGCTGGCTGCGTTCAACGTCGAGAGGCCGCCGGCGTCGGCTAGAAAAATGATCACGTTTTTGGCGCGCTTGCCGGGCTTCGCCGCGGTCGCGACAGGCAGGCAGAGAATGAGCGCAATGAGGGTTCGGGCAGCAAGTTTCAGCACAGTGCATTAATCCTGTTCGAGCGGTTTTGTGGGGTCGATAAACGGCCAGCAGAGCGCCCCGAGATAATAAGCGCCGGCCATGGTATAGAGGAAAAGGTTGTAGTCGCCGTTGGGGAATGCAGTCCCGCGCGTGGCATCGAGGATGATACCGCCCACCTGCGGCGCGACGAATCCGGCCATGTTGCCCATCATGTTCATCGAGCCGGAAAGCGTGCCGGCATACTTGCCGCCGATATCCATGCACGAGCCCCATGCGCAAGGCATCACCAGATCGTTGCAGAAACTGGCCATACCCATGGCCAGCATTCCATACAGCGGGTTGTTCTGCTGAATGCAGAGCAGGATGAAGCTGCCCGCGCCGAGGAACCCGAAGGTGGCCACGGTGCGGCGGGCCTTGACGGTGCCGCCCAGCCTGGCGGCGATGCGCGGCAGCATCATCCCGCTGAGGAGACAGCCGATGCCGCCAAAGAGCAGTGGGAAAATGGCGTACCACGCGCTGGTGATCTCGTTGCTGATCTTGTAATACTCGCGCAGGTAGGTCGAGAGCCACGTGATGTAGAAATACCAAGGGTAGGTGATCAGGAAGTACTGCAGCCACAGCAGGCGGACACTCCGGTTGGCCAGCAGTTTCTTCCATGGCACGTTGCCGTGGCTACCCACTAGGCCCCGGTTCTCGCTCAGCAGCTCCAACTCCGCCGCATTCACGCCCGGGTGATCCTTCGGATCGTCGCGGAACCAACGGAAGAAGAAGAAGGCCCAGACCAGGCCCAGGCAGGCAAAGACCAGAAAAGCCCATCGCCACGACGGCAGCACGGAGAAGATCAGCGCAAAAATCAGCGGAGTAAACGCCCCGCCCCACCGTGCCGACATCCACATGATGCCCTGCGCACGCACACGTTCGTTCGAGGGTAGCCAGGTGGTGAAGCTCTTGGTGAGATTCGGGAAGCAGCCGGCCTCGCCCGCCCCGAAGAGAAACTGGTTGATCATGAGCGACGTCGCGCTCCACATCACCGTCACCGATGCCGTAAATGCGCTCCACCACAGCACGATCCGCATCAGCACGCCGCGCGCACCATACTTGTCGCCCATCCAGCCGCTCGGGATCTCCGCCAGCGCGTAGGCCAGCGCGAAGGCCGAGAAGATGCGTCCCATCTCCGTCTTCGTCAGCCCCAGATCGTGCATGATGTAGGGCGCAGCCTTCGAGATCGAGACGCGGTCGATATATGACAGCACGGCCAGCGTCACGGCGAAGACCACTACCCAGTGGCGCTGGCGAGTAGGAACCTGAGGCGTCGGCATGAGCACCTATCCCATCACAGGATTCGTGGCGGCTGCAACTCTTTGTCCATCCACTCCAGGTAGCTCGCCCCGCCTTCCACCACCGCCAACGCGACAATCTCCGGAACTTCGTAGCTATGCACCCGCCGTATTTCCGCGCACAGCGCGCCAAAAAGATCGCGCCGGCTCTTGATAGTCAGCCGGAACTCCTCCTCGCTTTCCAGCTTGCCCTGCCAGTGATAAAAGCTGCGAACCGCTGCCGTGATCTGCACGCAAGCTGCCACGCGCTGCTCCAGTAGATGCCGCGCCAACCTCTCGGCTTCTTCCGCCGTGCCGCATGTGCTGAACACTACAATCTTGTCGGTCATTGAATTCCCCTTGCCGTTTTGCCCTGCGCCGGTGCCGACATCAACCTCACAAACTGGCGGGTGAACTTCGGCAGATCCAGATCAACCTGCGCCTGCACCAGCCGCACGCCCGTCGCCGGCTTCAAATCTTTGACCCACGTCAGCGTAAAGCCATAGCTGGGACCGTGGCTGAGATCCACGTCCATGTACAACTCCCGCCGCCGCGTGATGATCGACGGATCCAGCCACGCGCACGCCGCCAGTTCGTCCCAAAGGTAGTAGCGCTCCTGCGAGTATTGCGCCACGTACCGCGCCGCGGGATGAGGCGATTTTGAAATTTCCGCCAGCATCTGTTCCGTGAACATCGCCTTGATCGAAACGTCCACGGTTGTCACTTCGATCCGTGGCCACGCTGCCCGCAGCACGATGCGCGCCGCTTCCGGATCAAACCAAAAGTTAAACTCATGTCGCGGTGAGGTGGCGAACTCCGGGTCCTCCGTCTGCGGATTCAAGCTGCCGCCCATCAAAACGATGCCCCGCGTCATCTCCGCGAATCGCGGCTCAATTGCAATCGCTAGCGCAATGTTGGTCAGCGGGCCACCGGCGAAGATCGTCACCTCCCCGGGGTGCGCGCGCACCTGCCGCACCACGAAGTGGGCTGCATCTTCCTTCAGCGGTGCCGTGGACGGCTTGCCCTCCGGCATCGCCGGGATCTCGTATGGACCCAACACTCTGCCCGCCTTCATATGTGCCGGCAGCACGCTGCCCTCCGGCAACGGCACATCCGCGGTACGATTGCCCCACGCCCCCAGCCACACCGGCTTGCCATATAGCGCGAATGCCAACCGCGTCTCCTCCTGCGCCCGCACCAGCGGGTAGACCGCCCCTGGCGACACCGGAACATCCGTGCGGCCGATCAGCTCCAGCATCCTCAGCGTGTGCTGCACCTCCTCATCCCGCCACGCATTCCCGCTCACCATCGTCAGACCCAGCACGTCAACATCCGGCGATTGCAGCAGCACCATCATCGCCATTTGGTTGGAGCCCCCCGGTCCCGAGCCATCCTGGTCGATGATGACCTTGCGCTTCTGGCCAGGGGCTGTCGCACAGAAGACCACTGCGAGCAGAAACAGATAGGGCCGCTTCATAGCCCGCCATTATCACACACGCGTCGCGCCGCATCCTCCTGTCCGTTCTGACAATGGGACGCATCTTCCGCCACCTGCCCGGGGCGGCCTCAAGCCGAAGTCCTTAGTTCATTCGTCGCGAATCTGGTGTACAATATACGCCACCTGGGCTGGAGTGCGAAGGCAGCTCGACCTGTTTCGCACAGTCTGGCGAGATGCATCACCGAATCGAAGTCGATCCGGCTTGCAGCGAATTCAGATAGAGGAAGGGAACCCATGCCAATGAGCCTCTCCGTGCGCAGCTCACTACTGGCGGTATTTTGCGCGAGCGCCGCATTCGCGCAGACCTATGGCGGAATCTCCGGAGAGATTCACGACCCCTCGGGTGCGTTGATCGCTGGTGTCAAGGTTACGCTGACCAACGCGGCCACCAACGCGACACGCACCACGGAGTCCAACGGCTCTGGCCTGTACACGTTTCCGGCGCTGCAGCCGGGTATCTATGGGCTGAAAGCGGAAAGGCAGGGCTTCAAGGGCTTCGCTCGCTCCGATATCGAGGTCCAGGTGCAGCTCAATGCCCGCGTCGACATCGATATGCAAATAGGAGCCACGTCCGAAACAGTCGAGGTATCGGCCCAGGCGGCGCTACTGCAGAGCGAGAACGCCACCGTCGGTACCGTCATCGAGAACAAGCGCATCCTGGAACTGCCGCTCAACGGGCGGAACCCGCTTTCCCTGGTGGCGCTCGCGCCAAACGTCAGTTTCGGATTCCCATCGGCCGGACAGGCTGGGTCGCGACAGGGCGGCATCCGGTCGGACCAGTCCATCTCCGTGGGCGGGCAGCGCGCCCAGTACAACCGCTACACCCTCGACGGCGTGGAGAACACAGACCCGAACTTCAATACTTTCGTAGTGCTGCCATCGGTGGATGCGCTGCAGGAGTTCAAGGTGCAGTCCGGAGTCTACCCTGCTGAGTTCGGCCGCGGCGCCACCCAAATCAATATGTCCACCAAGGCGGGCGCCAACAATTACCACGGCACCCTGTTCTACTTCCTCCGCAACGACAAACTCGACGCGCGGAACTACGCCTTCACCACCGCCCGCCCTCCGAAGGATCCCTTCAAGTGGAACCAGTTCGGATTCACTCTCGGTGGTCCGATCAGTGTTCCAAAACTGTTCGATGGCAAGAACCGCCTGTTCTTCATGACCAACTATGAGTGGTTCCGCCAGCGCCGAAATGTTCAGGCAGTCAGCAGCGTACCCACCGACGCCATGCAGGGCGGCAACTTCACCGAGGTCGTCACGACGCCCAATGCCAGCCTTCGCACACTGGGGATTTACGACCCCAGAACGCGTGCTATCGTCGGCGGCGTCAATACCGCGCAGCCGTTCGCCGGCAACCTGATTCCGTCCACGCGGCTCCATCCCACTTCCAAGCAACTGCTGGAGTTCATGCCGCTTCCGAATCTACCGAATGCCGATATCCGCAACAATCTCGTCCAATCACAGGGCCGCCCGATCAATCGGGACCAGTTCGTGGGCCGCTTCGATTTCGTCGAAAGCTCGAAGTCCCAATGGTCCGGCCGCTACAGTTGGGGCGATGAGAACCAGAGCAACGAAGCACTGAAGCTGAACGGAACCAAGCTGGTCACTAACTTCTCCCAATACATGGTCTCCAACACCCGCGTCCTTTCCCCGACGACGGTGAACGAGGCTCGTTACGGTTACACGCGCTTCTACAACACCAACGGGACCGAACTGGCCTTCACGCGCGACGTCGTGGGCGGGCTGAAAATTCCGGGCCTGGCCGGAGGGCCCCCCGTGCAGTGGGGCATCCCAAACGTCTCGCTGCAGGGCGTCTACGCAGGCTTCGGCAACGACTCTGAAGGCCCCTATGAGAACTCCAACTCCTCCTGGCAGATAGTGGACAACTTCTCCATCATCCGCGGCAAACACTCCATCAAGATTGGCGGCGAAGTCCGCAACGATCACTACAACCAGGTGGGAAACCAATTCGCACGTGGCCAGTTCACCTTCACCAACAACGCCACTCTCAACCTGGCTACAACCGGCCGCACAGGCGACAACTTCGCCGACTTCCTCCTGGGCGAGACCTACCAGGCGGAGGCCGCCGTCTCCATCGCCGATGCCAAATTCTCCTCCGTCGGCTATGCGCTCTACTTCGACGACGTATGGCGCATTTCCAGCAAGCTCACTGTGAATTTCGGCCTGCGCTACGAATTGACTCCGCCGTGGGAAGACAGCACGGGGAAACTCTTCAATGGCATCGTTCCCTATGACGCTCACCTCACTCTGGCCAACGCCAATGTGACGGACAAGAGCCTCTTCCCGTACTTCATGCGCCAGGGCGATTCGCGCCAGAACTGCTACGACGGAATCGGCATCCGCTGGCCCGATATCCAGGTGCGCTGCGACGGCTCACTGGGCAACCGCCTGGTGGGGATTGACAGGAACGACTTCGCCCCTCGCCTGGGCATCTCCTGGGCGCCGACCGCCAAATGGGTTATCCGGGCTGGTGCTGGCACGTTCTACTCGCAGGATAGTGGCAACCCCCGCTTCGACATGGCGCGCAATCTGGCCGGCCGCCTGCGCGATAACTCCAAGACCGATTTTCCCAACCTGAATTGGGGTAACGCCCTGGCCTCCATCGCCGGCGGCGTCGCCAACGTCTTCAGGCCGTACACCTTTGCCAACCCCTACGACCGGCGCACACCGTACTCGAATCAGTTCATGCTCAATGTCCAGCGCGAACTGCCGAAAAACGTGTCGATTGAGGCCGGCTACCTGGGCAGCATCAGTCATCGGCTCGAGGCTCTCCGCGCGGTCAACGAAGCGCTCCCGGCAGATCCGGCGGTGGACAGCCGCTCTGTCCCCAACCGTTCCCCATTCCCGACGTTTGGGCGCATTCAGTTGGTGGACAACTCCGGCAATGGCAGCTATCACTCGTTGGGCACCAAGCTTACCAAGCGCTACTCCAACGGGTTGACCTACCTGGTGAGCTACACCTGGGCCAAGTCCATCGACACGGCGTCGGCCATTCGAAACCAGGGCGGCGACACACTATTCCCGCAGAATAGCTACTGCCGGGCTTGCGAACGCGCCCGCTCCGCCCATGATGTCCGTCATCGCCTGGTAACCTCCACGTTGTGGGACTTGCCCTTCGGCAACGGCCGCCGCTATTCCATCGACAATCCGGTGGCTCACGCCATCGCCGGCGGTTGGCAGGCCAGTACAATCATCACGCTGCAATCCGGCTTCCCGCTCACCGTCACCAACGGTCAGGATACGTCCAACACCGGAGGCTTCTTCGACCGGCCGAACGCCACCGGCCAGAAACCAGATCTGGACCGTGGAGCGCAGGATCCGCAGCGATTCTTCAACACCGCTGCCTTCGTGATCAACAATCGCGGACAGTTTGGCAACGTGGGGCGCAATACGCTAAACTCGCCGGGAATCATTGGTTGGGACTTCTCGATGCTGAAGAACTTCAACCTGAAGAGCGATAAGCGCTTCCTGCAATTAAGAGCGGAGTGGTTCAACTTCCCGAATCACCCCAACTGGGGTAACCCGGACACCAACGTGTCATCAGGCAGCTTCGGCCGTCTCACCAGTACTCGCAACAACATGCGGCAACTCCAGTTGGGCCTGAAGTTGGTGTTCTGATTTCGACGCTCTGGTTGCTGTCCGCCAGCTTTGCCACAAGGGGCGTCGCCCGTCAAGGCCGCCGCCCCTTGTGGTTTTAGGGCCAGCAGGCGGTCTTCGGTACCCCAGATCGCGCGGTACCCACTCCCTCGCTTCTCCGTTTAGCCCGCCGGCTGATCGAGCGATCAGGCCCGTCCAAACCGTTCTTTACATATCCGTCCAAAGAAGATATAAACAGTAGGTAGGATTGTCCACTCGGCTATGGGTTCTATCTTCCGCTACCTCGCCTTCTTCGGCGCCTTCGGCGTAGCGGGCTTCTATTGCTTCGCCGTTTTCCAGGGTCCCCACGGATACCCCGCCTACCGCGAAAGCCGCGCGCAGATCCAGCGCATGAAGGACGAGAACAATAAGCTCAAGGCCCAGATCCGCGACAGGCGCATCTACATCGACAAGCTGGAATCCAGCGAGGCCGAGCGCGAAAAGGCGATCCAGGAGATCACCAACAAGGCCAAGGGCAAGTCCACCACCATTATTCTGAACGAGCCGCAGGCGGCTCAGTAGCCGCAGTTAGAACCTACGCCACGCCCGTCGCCTTCCCGTACAACTCCTCTAACGCCTCCTGCGATTTCGCCTCGGCTGCCACGCGCAACAGCGGTTCCGTATTCGATGCTCGGACGTGAATCCATCCCTCCGCCAGCATCAGCTTCAATCCGTCGCTACGGTCCACCTGCGCGCCCGGGAAAATCGTCTCCAGATCCTGCATCATCTGGCCCAGGCGCCCGTGCTCAAACGGCATCTTGCCCAACCGCCGGTAGTAGCGTGGCAGCGTCGCCGCCAGCGCCCCCAGCGTCTGCCCCGTCTCCGCCATGCGGTCGAGAATGAACGCCATCCCCATGTACGAATCGCGGCAATATTGCACCGCCGGGAAGATGATGCCGCCGTTGGAGCCCTCGCCGCCAATCACCGCACCCACCGCCTTCATCCGCTCCACCACGTTCGCCTCGCCCACCGGAGCCCGATAGACCCGGCAGTTGTGCCGCGCCGCCACATCGTCGATCACCGCAGACGTCGTCAGGTTCACCACCACCGGACCCTGCTTCCGCCGCAAAGCGCAATCCACCGCCAGCGCCAGTACGTCGTCGTTGTCCAGTATGCGGCCCGTCTCGTCGCCCACGGCCAGACGGTCGCCATCCGGATCCTGCGCAAACGCGGCCTCTGCGCCCACCTGTCCAATCAGCTTCTGCAACTCACCCAACACAGCCGGCGTTGGCTCCGCCTCCCGCGGAAAAACCTTCGTCGGGTCCACCCAGATGGCGTGCAGGTCGCAGCCCAGTATGTCCTTCAGGAATTGGACGCTCATCCGCGATCCCGCGCCGTTCACGCCATCCAACGCCACGCGGAATCCGCGGCCCCGGATGCGCTCCGCATCCACATGAGCCAGTACCCGCGCGATGTGCCGCCGCGCCGGCGTATCCGTGTCGGTCACCACGCGCCGGATCTCGGAGTTCGTCGCCTGGCGGAACTCGCTCTGGTGATACAGATCCAGCAGCTCATTCCTTTCGTAGTGGTTGAAAAAGAGCCCCTCCCGGTTGAAGAGCTTCAGAGCGTTGTACTCCGGTGGATTGTGCGACGCCGTCACCGCGATGCCGCCCCGCGCGCGGATCTCCGAGACATACACCTGGATCGTCGGCGTCGGTGCGATCCCCACCTTCACCACCTCGCAGCCCGCGGCCAACAGCCCGCACGTTACCGCGTGCTCCAGCATCTCGCCCGTCGCCCGCGTGTCCCGCCCCAACACCACCGGCCCCGGCCCGACGTACGTGCCAAACGCCTGCGCAAACGCGCACGCCAGATTCGGCGTCAGAAAGTCTCCCACCACCCCGCGAATCCCGGAGACGCTGATCTTAAGTTGATGGACTCGTTTCATGCCGTGTAGCCCCTCACCAGGTCCATAACCTCATCAAACAGCGCGCGCGGCGCCTCGCCACATTGCTCGCAGATCACGCGCACCAGCGGCTCGGTCTGCGATACCCGCACATGCACCCACTTGCCCGGCCAATCGATCCGCAGCCCGTCCAGCGTCGTCCGCTCGCCGTCCGGAAACCGCTCCTCCAACTCCAGCAGCAACTCCGGAATGCGGTGCGTTTCCAGCGGAATCTGACCCTTCAAAATCGAGTACTTCGGATATCGCCCCACCATCTGCGAAAGCGTACAGCCCAGCTTTTCCATGCCGCTCAGGATGCCCAACATCGAGGCGATGCCATCGTACACAAACCGGAACTGCGGCATCATCACCGCCCCCGTCCCCTCGCCCGCCACCGCGATCTGCTCCGGCCGGTAGCTCGCCAGCGCGTCGATCGCCGCCTGCCTCCCCACCGCCACACGCACCACCTTGCCGCCGTGCCGCGCCGCCACGTCGTCCAGCAGCGCCGTCGTCGAGATACTCGTGATGATCAGCCGCCCCGGCCGGTGCTGCAAGAACAGATCGGCCAGCAGCACCAGCACCATCTCCTCGCTCACCGCCTCACCCTGCTCGGTCGCAAAGGCCACACGGTCGCTGTCGATGTCGAAGAGAAACCCTGCGTCGGCGCCCACGTGCTCAATCAGAGGCGCCAGTTGCAACCCCACCATCTTCTTCGTCGTCGAGGGCTCGTGCGCGAAATTGCGGCCCTCCAGCGGCTCGTTGATCAGAATGAACTGCGTGCCAAAACGCTCGTTCATCTGCTTCAATATCAACGCCGACGTGCCGTTTGTGCAGTCCACCAATACCCGAAACTGCCGCAGGCTGTCCATGTCGAATACGCGCGCCAGGTCATCCAGATAATGATCGGTGGCAGTGGGGTCCTCATGCCGATGGCCGATCGTCTGCCACTCTTCGAACCCAAACTTCTTCAGATGATAGATATCCAGCAGTTCTCCGGCTTCCGCCGTGTTGAGATACGTGCCCCTAGGTCCAAAGAACTTCAACGCATTCCATTCCGCCGCGTTGTGGCTCGCCCCGATCGAGATGCCGCCCACCGCGTCCAGTCGCTGGATAGAGTGCTGGATCACGGGCGTCGACACAATCCCTAAATCGATCACGTCATGCCCCGTGGCCAACAATCCCGCCACCACGCCCTCGCGCAGCATCACGCCCGACGAGCGCGGATCCCGCCCGATCACCACCTTGCCGTGATCGGGCAGAAACGTCCCAAAGGCCGCGGCGAAATCCAGCACATGCGCCGCCGTCAGCCCGTTGCCCACAATGCCGCGCAGGCCCACCTGCGAGATGCGAAGACTGCGCTCTTCGGCCACCCGCTACTTCTCCAGTTTCAGTAGGCCGAACTTCTCAGGGATGTGATGGTTGCCCGTAGGCCCCGTGGGCTGCCACGCGATGTTGGCGCGCTTCGGCGGCGGCCCCTGGAACCGGTAGTAGTTCACCCGGAACTCCGTCCCCTCCTTCACGCCCTTGTCCGTCACCGACGAAACCGGGATCTTCATCGCGCCATACCAGATCTTCTTTGCCGGGTCCAGCTTCGCCGTCACGATGAAGCCCGAGTCCCATTTCCACCCGCCCTCCGGCTTCGGAGTCTTCCGGTCGATATCCAGATCCACCCACTCTGCCTGCGGCGAGACCTGGAATTCCTTGTACTGCCAGATGTTGACAAAGTCGGAGCCAATGAAGATCTCGGCCGCGTCGTGCTCCCACAGCTTGTTGGTCTCTTTGTCCCTCACCGGCGGTGCAATCATAAACAACTGCTCGTAGGGACAACTGAATAGGAAGTAGAGGTTCTTCTCCGTCCAGCGCGAGCGGATCTCCGTCCGGTGGCCCGGCGTAGGCTCGCCCTTGGCGTTGTTCACCGCCACCACCAGCGGCGCCTTCTTCCACATCGGGTCGTTCGGATCCGCCGTCAGCGCGGCGTCATTCTTCATGCGTTTACTGATCGCCGTTTGTGGAGTCTGAGCGGCGGCGGGCAGCATCAAAACGAGTAGGGCAGCGAGGAGTTTCATTGCTGCTTCCATCATAACTTCCCATGCCTCCATCCTCAGTATTCGTTGATCGAAAAGAAGAGCTCGAGCGCAGCGAGTTTCAATTCGGCCTCGAGGCCGGCCGCCTCGCCGTCACCCTGGACGTCCTTACCGACGCCCTCGTCCTCGTCGGCCAGCATGGCGTGTACTGCCAGAGCGCCCGCCAGCCCGGCAAGCCCGCGATGGACGTCCAACTCATCCTCCAGGGCATCCTCCAAGCCAAAGAACTAGTCGCCTCCGTCCTTGACGAACTTAATTCGGGGACGGTCTACTCAATTCCCAATTAACGCACCGCCCGCTGCTGCGCCTGCTCCTTCGTCAGCACCGGCCACTCCGGATCATCCACCCGCGCCGTCGCCATCCACTGCTCCATCTGCCGCACCACCTCCGGATGCGCCGCCGCTACGTTCGTCCGCTCGCCCACATCCGCCGCCAGATCGTACAACTCCACCGGCGCCCTCGGCCCTTTCCGCACACCCTTCCAGTCGCCCGTCCGCACCGCCTGATCAAAGCCCGATTCGTGAAACTCCCAGTAAAAATAGTCGTGCGCCTTCTGTCTCTGGCCCAGCAGCGTCGGCACAATCGACACCCCATCCAGACCACCCGGCGCCTCGACCCCCGCCACCTCCGCCGCCGTCGGCAGAAAATCCCAGAACGCCCACGGATGCCGGCTCACCTGCCCCGCGCCGATCCGCCCGGGCCACCGCGCCACGCACGGCACCCGGATCCCGCCTTCGTGCAGATCCCGCTTGATCCCGCGGAGCGGCCCGCTGCTCTCGAAGAACGCCGGATTGTGCCCGCCCTCCCGGTGCGGCCCGTTGTCCGACGTAAACACCACCAGCGTGTTGTCCGCCACGCCCTTCGCCCGCAGCGCCTCCATCAACTTGCCCACGTCCGAATCCATCCGCG
The DNA here is from genome assembly GCA_036504135.1 of Paludibaculum sp. Lineage (GTDB taxonomy): Bacteria > Acidobacteriota > Terriglobia > Bryobacterales > Bryobacteraceae > Paludibaculum. Next base: position 19,637 of record DASXVP010000014.1, on the reverse strand, counting down.
TGATCATCGCCGCGAAATTCTTCTCCTGCTGCGGCCACGCCATCCCCGAATACGGCGCGTCCCCCGGCACCTCCATCCCGTTCCCCGTGTCCCGCCCCATCTCATTGTTGGCGTGCGGCGCGGTATAACAAACATGCAGGAAAAACGGCTGCGCGGCCGGCTGCCGCCCGATGAAATCCACCGCGCGGCTCGTGAAGAGATCCGGCGCGTACTCCTTCCGCTGCGTCCCCATGTTCCCCTTGCACAAATACGATCCATAATTATGCAGTAAATGCTCAGGATAATAGTTGTGTGCGTGCAACTGGCTGAAATAGCCGAACCACTCATCGAACCCTTTGGCGTTCGGATAGCCGGTCGAGCCCAGTTCCCCCAGCGACCACTTCCCAAATAGTCCCGTGCGGTAGCCGGCGCTCTTCAGCACCTCCGCCACCGTGATGTCGCCCGGCCGCAGCGGCAGATCCGGACTCTTGTTGCCGCGCGTCCGCGCATGGCCCGTGTGCTTGCCCGTCATCAGACAGCATCGCGAAGGCGCGCACACCGTACTGCCCGCGTAGGTCGAAGTGAACCGCATCCCTTCGGCCGCCAGCCGGTCGATGTTCGGCGTCTGGATCCGTGTCTGCCCGTAGCAGCCCAGATCCCCATAGCCGAGATCATCCGCCAGCACAAACACAATGTTGGGCTGCGCCGCCGCTCCGCGCTGGGCCAGCGCGCCTGCCGGCAGCGATTGCATGAACTGTCTGCGATCCATCACTTCCAGATCCTCACTTCGGGGCTCGCCCCAACGCCACTAGCTGCCGCCGCGCATACTCCTCGGCCCGCTGATTCTCGCGCTCCGGCGAGCAGATGCGCCGCAACTCCCGATCCATCCGCTGAACCACCCCCGACTGCTTCGTCGCCACGTTGACCAGCTCTTCGGGGTCGGCTCCCAGATCAAACAACTGATGCGGACCCGCGCAGTGAAACACAAACTTCCACCGGCCCTGCCGGATCAGAAACGCGCTCGCCCGCGTGCCGCCGCCCTGAAACTCAGAAAACACCACCCGCTCGCCGTCATTGACGCCGATGCCTTGCAGCGCCTGCCCGCACCACTCCGCGGGCCGCCGCGCCCCCGTCGCCTGAAACAGCGTTGCCTGCAAATCGTGCAGATCCACCGGAGTCCGCACACGCTTCCCCGCGCCAAACCCTGGCCCCGCCACAATCATCGGCACCCGCACCGAGTCCTCATACAGGCTCCGCTTCCACCACAAGCCAAATTTGCCCAGCATCTCGCCGTGATCGGACGAGTAGGCGATCACCGTATTGTCCAACTGCCCGGATTTCTCCAGCGCGTCCATCAATCGCCCCAACTGCTGATCCACGTAGCTCACGCAGCCGTAGTAACCGCGCCGCAGATCGCGGATCTGCTGCTCGCCAAATCCCGCCGTGCCGAAGAACGCCCGCAGATCCTGCGAGCAGGGATGGTTGGCCGATTCCTCCTCGGCGCCATGCACCGGCAGTCCGCATGATCCGCGTACTGCGCCCACAACTCCGGCGTCACCAGATGGGGGAAATGAGGCTTCAGCAGATTCACCGTCAGTGTCCACGGCTGCGCCAGTCCCGGCGCCGTCTTGCTCAGCCAGCCCAGCGCCGCCTCCACCTTCTCGTTGTCGCCCTGGAACGGATTAGGCCGTGGCCCGCTTCCGCCCGCGCGTCCCTCCCCCTCTTTCAGCACATCCAGAGGGTTCCGCGAAACAAACGTGTCGCCCGGTCTCTTGCGGTCGCCTGGCAGGATCATCTCGCTGAAGCCAAGCCTGGCGGCCTCTTTGTACACGTCCGTCTTACCGATATGCACCGAGTGCACGCCCTGCCCGGCCAGCACTTCGCCGTAGCTCGGCGTATCCGATGAGAAGACATTGCAGTTGCCGTAAGTCTGCAAGTCGAACACGCGCCGCCCCGACAGAAACGCCGAGCGCGACGGCATGCACAGCGGGGAAGGGCAGTAGGCGTTCGTGAACACCGTGCCCCGCCGCGCCAGCCGCGTCATATGCGGCGTCTCCACAAACGGATGCCCGTACGGCTGGCTAAATTTCGGATTGTGCTCGTCGCTCAACAGCAGCATCACATTGTGCCGCCGCTGCGGCGCTGCCGCCGCCAAGCTAGCCGCTGCCGGTAGAGTCCGTAAGAACGATCGTCGGGAAGCCATCGCCGGCCGTCCTCGCTCGCTTTAGGCCAGTTGGTGAATCAGGCCGAATACCGGCTTCAGCGTCGGATACAACACACTAAACACCTCGTACCCGCGCTCATACGCCGCCGATTCATGCACGTTCGGGATCAGGCAATCCGCCTCGCGCACCGTCGCCTCGCACGTCGCCTCCACCGTCCCGTATTCGCTCGAGAGCGCTAGCAATGCCGCGCCATACGCGGAGCCTTCCGTGTTCTCCAGCGTCGAGATCCCGCGCCGGAAAATGTCGGCCAGCATCTGCCGCCAGAAGAGGCTCTTCGCACCGCCGCCCGAGGCTCGCACGTTGTGCGCTTCAACACCCATGCCTTCAATCACGGCCAGGCAATCCCGCAACGAGTAGCTCACACCCTCCACCACGGCGCGGATCATGTCGGCGCGGTTGTGCTTGGCCGTCAGGCCAATCCAGCCGCCGCGCGCGATGGCGTCGAGATGCGGCGTCCGCTCGCCCATCAAATAGGGCAGCCAGAACAGGCCGTGCGAGAGTGGCGGCGCCGTCTGTGCCTCCGCCATGAAGGCGTCATATTCGCCGCCCGGAGCCAGATTGTTGCGGAACCACTGCAGGCTCAGGCCCGCGCCTTGCGTCACTCCCATCACGTGCCACTTGCCCTTCACCGCGTGGCAGAAAGTGTGGACTCGCCCCGAGGGATCGTACTGCGGCCGGTCCAGCGACGCGAACACCACACCCGACGTCCCAATCGTGCACGAAGCCACGCCCGGCTGCACAATGCCATTGCCCACGCCCGAGGCAGCCTGATCGCCCGCTCCGCCCACAACCGGCGTGCCCTCTTTCAAGCCCGTAGCCTTGGCCGCCGCCTTCGTGATCACTCCGGTCACGTCGGCCGATTCTTTCAGATCAGGCAGCAACCCGGAATCGAGCTTCAGCCGCTCCATCATCGGGGAAGACCATCGGCGCGTCACCACATCCAACAGGCCCGTGCCTGAGGCATCGCTCACCTCCGTCACATGCTCGCCGGTCAGCATGTAGCGAACGTAGTCCTTGGGCAGCAGCATCTTGCGCGCCTTCTCGAAGTTCGCCGGCTCGTTGTCGCGCACCCACAGCAGCTTGGGCAGCGTAAAGCCCGTTAGCATCGGGTTCGCCGTGTGCGCCACCACGTTCGCCTTGCCCACAGTCTGATTGATGAAATCCACCTGCGGCTGGCTGCGCTGGTCGCACCAGATCAGCGACGGACGGATCACCTGATTGGCGGAGTCAAGCAAAACCAGCCCGTGCATCTGGCCCGACAGGCCCACGGCTTTCACCTGCTCGCCTTTGACCCCCGCGGCTTTCAGGACACCCTGCACAGCCTTCTGCGCAGCGTCCCACCAGTCCTCTGGCCGCTGCTCGGCCCACATCGGGCGCTCCATCTTCATGTCTTCGTGGGGTGCCGTGAAGCCGGCCACCACTTTGCCCTCTGCGTCGATCAGCAGAGCCCGGCTGCCGCCGGTTCCAATATCAATTCCAAGCCAGTACATAAGTTCACTTTCTCCGGATGGGGGAGGCGGTCATTCGTTGCCCGCTTCAAAAAATGGCAGATAGGCGGCACCGTAGAGGCCGGCCTCGTTACCGAGGGTGGCTTTCTCGATGCGGGTTTTGGTGTTGCGGTAGGTGAAGCTGCGCTTCTCCACCGCGCGGAACATGGAGGGCGCGAAGAAGTCCCAGGCCGGCAGCGGGCCGCCGCTCAGCAGGTAAAGCGGCGCGTTGAAGACATTGACGAGGTTCGCAATGGCGATGCCGAGTGCGGTGCCCATGGCCTCGAAGATTTGGCGGGCCTTGCGGGCGCGGTCTCCTTCGCCAAGCGCGAGTTCGTATACTTGCTTGGACGTCATACAGTCGCCCAGTTGCAGCAGGCGCGCCATGGCGGCAATCGCGGTAGCGGAGGCGTGTTTCTCCAGGCAGCCCTGGCTGCCGCAGCCGCATGGGTTGCCGTTGGGAATGACCGTCATGTGCCCGATCTCGCCGGCCATGCCGACGAAGCCGTGGAGGATGCGCCCGTGGACGATGATCCCCCCGCCGATGCCCGTGCCGAGCGTGAGCAGAACCAGATCATCGACATCGCGGCCGGCGCCGAGCCACTTTTCGCCCATGGCGGCAGCGTTGGCGTCGTTTTCCAAGATGACCGGCGTGCCCAGCCGCTGGCTGATCACGTCCCGCACCGGAAACTGGTCGAACTGCGGCAGGTTGTTCGAGCCGACAATGAAGCCCTTCTCAATGTCAATGAAGCCGGGGACCGCAACGCCAACGCCAGTAAGTTCTGCCTGGCCGAACTGGTCGCGTAGGGCGCGGATGGCGGTAACGATGTCTTCGATCACCGCATCCCGGCCATCCTGTAAATCGGTGTGGCCGCTGCTCTTTCCCAGGATATGGCCAGAAGCATCTACGGCCGCGGCACGCAGGTTCGTGCCGCCAAGGTCCACGCCGATGGAGTACTTTCCGGTTTCAGCCATGAAGCCGCATGATAACAAAATGGGGGCTGTGTCATCGCAACGTCGGCAGCGTCGTCGTGAGCGCCCGGATTTCGCGGATCACGATTTCGGGGTGCGATGCGAAGAGATAGAAGTTGGCGCCAGGGACATCCACGATCCGCGCATGAGGCACCCCTTTCTTCAGGTCGTCGCGGTGCCGTTTTCCCACGGGGTCATCCATGGCGCCCCCGGTCGCGAACAGCGCCACCACGGGCATCTGGATCTTGGCGTACTCCGGCTTCACCCGGCCCGCAAAGACCGCGTCGCGGATGCGCTTCTGCGGCCGGCCCGCGCCCAGGCTGCCGTCCTCCCTCACCTCGAATGTCTGCCGCAATTCCGCCTCTGGAAACGCGATGCCGTGCACCCTCATCTGCCACGCGCGGTAGGCCGCCGGTGAGCTCATGTCCGGCGCCGGCTGCGGAGGGCGCGGCGCAGGCTCAACCTGGCCCTTTGGTATCGCGTAGTCCGCCATGGTGAGCGTGGGGTCCTCCGCCGAGTTGATGTACACCAGAGCGGCCACTCGCTCCGCCCCGCGGGCCCCAATGGTCGAGAGATCCTGGCCGCCCCACGAGTGCCCCGCCAGGATCACGCCCCGCAGGTTCAACTCCTCCAGCACGCGCAGCACGTCATCGGCCGAGCGCGCCGCCGTGTAGCCCGTCTCAGGCTGCGACGACCCGCCATAGCCCCGCCGCGATATCCCGTAAACGTGATGCGTCTCCGCCAGCCTGGGCGCCAGATCGTCATACGCGTGCGCCGAGAGATAGCCCGCCAGCAACACGACCGGCCGCCCCGTCCCGCCCCAATCCAGCACTTCCAACTGCACACCCGGTTCCACTGTCACCATTCGGACCTGATGCGGCGACGGGTCAGACCACGTCGGAGCGGCCAAAACCAGAACTGCAAGTCGAGTCAGCATAGCCCAATGTACTAGTTAACTAGTACATTGTCAAGCCTCAACTTACAGCGCCTTCACCATCGCCACCATCTGATCCAGCGCCGCGCCCCACCCTTGGTGAAATCCCATACTCTCGTGCTTCTGACACGTCTCCACATCGGCGTGCATCGCAATCGCCGTGTATTTCGTCCCCGCGCCATGGGGTTCCATCAGTATCACGCCCGTGAACGTCAGGTCGCCTGAGGCCAGGTCCGCGGCGCGGGCAGGCCGATAACCCGGTGCCACGGCGTTGGTCCACACCAACCTCCGGTTCTCGACAATCTCCAGGTAGCAGCCCGCGACAGGAAAGTCCTCGCCCTCCGGCGACTGCATGACCGTGCGGAACGCCCCGCCGGGCCGCAAGTCGATCTCGCACCCCACGGTCTTCCAGGGCGCGGGCGTGAACCATTTCTTCAATTGCTCCGGCGTCGTCCACGCCTGCCACACCAGTTCCGGCGACACGTCGATAATGCGCTCCAGAACGAGATCGAGCTCTGGGTTTGTAGTCATTGTTGAGGCTCCTGCTGTATTATCGCTGGCTACCGCGCCTCCACACCCAGCGCCTGGAACAGAAACGCGTAATCAAACGCCGTCTCTTTATACCGCTCATACCGGCCCGACGCCCCAAAATGCCCTGCGCCCATGTTGGTCTTCAGCAGCAACAGATTGCTGTCCTTCTTCACTGCGCGCAACTTCGCCACCCACTTGGCCGGCTCCCAGTAGCTCACTCGCGGGTCGTTCAGCCCGGCTGTCACCAGCATGTTCGGGAAAAACTGGCTCTCCACATTGTCGTAGGGCGAATACGACCTGATATAGCCGTATGCCTTCTTGTCGGCCGGGTTGCCCCACTCCTCGTATTCACCCACCGTCAGCGGCAGCGTGGCGTCCATCATCGTGCTCAGCACATCCACGAACGGAACCTTGGCGATGACGGCGCCGAAAAGATCCGGACGCATGTTGACCACGGCGCCCATCAGCAGGCCGCCGGCGCTCCCGCCCATGATGGCCAAGCGCTTGGGCTGCGTGTATTTCTCTTTCGAGAGCAAATCGGCGGCGGCGATGAAATCGGTAAACGTGTTGCGCTTGTTCAGCATCTTGCCGGCATCGTGCCAAGTCTTGCCCAGGTCAGATCCGCCCCGGATGTGGGCGATGGCGTAGACGAAGCCGCGGTCCAGCAGCGAGAGCCGTTCCGAGCTGAAGTTGGGCTCGGACGGGATGCCGTAGCTGCCATACCCGTACAGCAGGGCCGGCGCGCTGCCATCCTTCTTCAAGCCCTTGCGATACACCAGCGAGACCGGGATCTTCGTGCCATCGGCGGCGGTCGCGAAGATGCGTTCGCTCCTGTAGTTCCTGCTGTCAAAACCGCTCAGCACCGGTTGCTGCTTGAGCAGCGTCCGCGTGCGGGCGTTCATGTCGTAGTCGAAGGTGGAGGGCGGCGTCACCAGGCTCGTGTAGTTGAAACGCAGCAGCGTTGTATCAAACTCCGGGCCGCCCTGTGCGGCGAGCGTGTAGACAGGCTCCGGGAGACTGACGAAGTGCTCGGCGCCACTCGATAGCCGGCGGATCCGCAACTGGAGCAAACCTTGCTCGCGCTCGGTGATCACCAGGTGATCTGCAAAGGCGCTAACCTCTTCCAGCGTGACACCGCCGCGCGACGGGATCAGTTCCTTCTTCCGCGAAGGGTCCGACAGCGGCGTCTGGATCAGGCGGAACGTGCGGCCCGTGTCGTTGATCCGGATGTACCAGTGGTCGCCATGGTGCGTGGCCTCATATTCGATGTCCTGCACCCGCGGGTAGAGCACCTGGAAGGCGGCGCTGGGTTTGGCGGCGGGCAGGTAGCGCACCTCACTCGTGATGGCGCTGTTGATCTGCAGCAGCAGAAACGCCTTGCTGCGCGTCTTGGCCACCTCCACCGTGAATCGCTCGTCCGTCTCGTGGTAGACCTCGGTGTCCGCCTTCGCCTCGCCCAGCGTGTGGCGGAATACCTTATAAGGACGCTTGGCGGCATCCAGGACGTTGTAGAAGAGCGTCCTGTCGTCCTCCGCCCACACCAGCGAATAGTTGGCGTTGGCGATCTTGTCGGGGAGGAGTTGCCCGGTTGTCAGGTCTTTCACGCGGACTGTGAGGATCTCATCGCCCTCGGTATCCGTCCCATAGGCCAGCAGTTTCTGATTGGGGCTGACGCTGAATGCGCCCACCTGGAAGTATTTATGGCCTTTGGCCAACTCGTTGCCGTCCAGCAGGATCTGCTCGGCCCCGCTCGCGCCCCGGCGCCGGCACCATTGTGGATACTGCTGGCCCTTCTTCGTTCGGGTGTAGTACTCGAATTCGCCATTACGCGTCGGTGCGGATGTGTCGTCTTCCTGGATGCGGCCCACTATCTCTCGATAGAGGGTGGATTGGAGCGCCTCTGTGGCCTTCATCCGCGATTCGGTGTAACGGTTCTCCGCTTCCAGGTGGGCGATCACCTCGGGGTTGGCCTTGTCGCGCAGCCAAAAATAGTTGTCGGTGCGGCTGTCGCCATTGTTTTCAATTACTTTGGGGCGAATAGCGGCCGTCGGCGGCAGGTTCTGGGCGGTGAGAGCTGGGGTCATAATGGCGGTCAAGACTGCGGGCAGGATGGCAACTGGGCGGATCGGCATCTCCGTCCCAGGATGGCAGGGTGGGCTCGGCGAGTCCAGCGCGCCGCCGGAAGTGACAAACGTGTAAACAATTTCATGCCGGAACGTGCGGATTCTGCTTGCGTTCCATGCAGCTAGTACTGTTTAATAGCAGCAGGTCCGAATAGTGGAAACGCATTTGGGCCGTGGATGGTTGATCTGAGCCAAGACTCGGACTTCCCCCAGTGCAATGATCGTACATATCTCGGCCCGGCGGAACCTCCTCCTCTGCCGGGCTGTTTTTCGTCTATAGGCCGAGTTTGGCGAGGATTTGGTGATGGCGGGGCAGGCCTTGGAGTGAGTGGAGGCGGGGATCGGCTTTGGCCCACACCACCTGGCTTTCACGCACGGCCAGCGCTCGTTCCAGCCAGGTGAGGGCCATCTCAGGATCGCCCAGCATCGCGTAAAACCGCGCCAGGTCCACTTTCTGCTCCCGGCCGGCCAGGGCCTCTCGTTCCATCTCCAGGATGTCGCGGCGGGCCCGCGTGGCATCGCCGGCCAGGAATGCGTCGAATCCTCTCAACTCCACCCGCGCCGCGCCCCGCGCCCGGAGTGCCTGGCGTAGTGCGTCGCCCGCCTCCTTGGGGCGCCCGGCGAAGCTGAGGGCCATTCCGTAATCCCAATACATATCGGGGTGGATGTTCTTGAGCTCCAGAGTGCGGCGATACTGGTTGACCGCCTCGGCGGCGTCGCCACTCCCGAGGAGCGCGAAGCCATAGGCGAAGTTGGTGAAAGCGGCAAGCGGGTCCAGTTCGATGGCCTTGCGAAACTCCGCCAGGGCCTCGGGCCAGCGCGCCTGTGGCATCAGCACGGAGAGGGCGTAAAGCCCGTGGGCCACCGGTGAGGAGTCGTCCAGCTGAATGGCCCGGCGAAACTCGACTTCGGCTTCCTTCCATTGCCAGTCGTGCAGCGCCAGCAGATGGCCCAGGGCGGCGTGGGCATCGGGGAGTTGCGGGGCGAGCTCGATGGCGCGGTCGGCGGCGCGCCGCGCACTGGGCCAGGCGGTCTCGGCCGGAAGGGCGTTGTAGTAGCCGAGCATCGAGTAGGTCAGCGAGAGGTTGGCATGGGCAGGGGCGTAGCCGGGCTCCAGCCGCAGGGCCTCCTCGAAGTAATCAACGGCCCGTTTCATGCCCTCAATCGACGAGAGATTCGCCTGGTGGCGGCCCTTGAGGTACGCGTTGTAGGCCTCGATGTTCGCAGTGGAGCGGAGTGCGGAGAGTTGCCCCTCCCCGCCGCGCAGATTAACGCGCAGCGCGTTGGCGATGGATTGGGCGATCTCGTCCTGAATCGCGAAGACGTCGCGCACGTCGCGCTCATAGGACTGGGACCAGAGCGCGGCGCCGTCGGCCGGATTGGTGAGCCGGGCGGTCACGCGCAGCCGGTCGCCCTGGCGGCGTACGCTGCCCTCCACGATCAGCGTGGCCTTCACCTGGGCGGCCAGTGCGGCCAGCGGCGGCGGCTGGCTGTGGAACTGCGCCATCACCGAGCGCGCCACCACCTTGAGGCCGGGGAGACGGGCGAGCCGGTCCAGGATCTCCTCGCTCAGGCCGTCACTGAAATAGGCGTTCTGGGGGTCGCCGCCGACATTGGTGAAGGGGAGCACGGCAACGGTTGCGGGCGAGGCGGGCCCAGGCCGCCGGAGGATGTAAAGCGACACCGCCATCAGCGCCAGCAAGAGGCCCGCCACGCCCGCATAGATCCGCCAGCGGCGGAGCGCCGGGGCTGCCGCCGGCGCCTCGGCGATCGCCTCGAACGACGGGCGGTAGGCCCCTTTCGGCAGGCTAATCCGGAGCGGTTCATTTTTGCCGTGACTGTTGTAGTAATCCTCGAGGCGCGCGCGGAGACGGCGGGCCTCCACCCGCACGATGGGGTCTATGCGTGGATCGTAGCCGGCCTCGCGCTGAAAGACTTCGACGCCCAGCACGGATTCCTTCAGCCGGGCGGTGTCGCCGGCCAGCGTGCGCTCCACAAGGTGTTGGAGGAACGCGGCCAGGCGTCCGGCCTCTGAGAATCCGGGGCTCGCGACGATGCGCGCCAGCGACTGCCGAATAGCCTCCGGCTCGGGCGGTTGCTCCTTCATTTCAATGGGTTACGTGTTGAGTATACCGTTAATCCTACCCACCGCTACTCGTTTTAGCGCGGGAACTCGCGCAAGCTGAGCTCATGAAAGACCAGCCGATGACGACCGAACGCTATCACGCCTTCGACGCCCTGCGCGCCTCCATGATGTTGCTTGGCATTGTGCTGCACAGCGCCACAGCCTACTCCACGTTTCCCGATGTCTGGTGGCTGAAAGATCCGCAGACGTCGCGCGGCGCCGATCTGCTGGCGCTCTACATTCATGCTTTCCGGCTACCCGCGTTCTTTGTAATGTCGGGCTTCTTTGCTGCCCTGCTCATGGCGCGGCGGGGGTGGCAGGGATTCCTCGAAAACCGAGTCGCGCGGCTGGGGCTGCCGTTCGTGCTCACCATGCTGGTGGCCTATCCGTTCCTGAAGATCAGCAGCGTGTTCGCCCACTTCATGACGCGGCGGCCCGACGCTTTGGCGGCCACGCTGGGCTGGCTCAGGGAGGGGCGTCTGGACCGCTCCATCGAGCCGATGCATCTCTGGTTCCTGGAGACCCTCATGTTGGTTTGTCTGGGGGCGGCGTGGGCGGCGCCCTGGTTGAACCGCGCGCTCGGCGGACCGTGGTTCGCCCGCCTGATGGGCAGCCGGATGGCGCCGCTGGCCTGGGGCGCGGCCACCTTTCTTACGCTACTGCTCACCGAGTTTGGAATCCTGGACACACCGCACAACTTCGCTCCTAACTTCCGTGTGGTCTGCGCCTACTCCGTGTTCTTTGCCTTTGGCTGGGGCGTCTACGTACACCGCGCCTCGCTCGATGTGCTGCGCCGCGGCGGGTGGGCCTGCCTGGGCCTGTCGGTAGTGGCGGTGATGGCGGCGATACCGGCAATCGATGCGCAGATGGCGCAGCGAGAGACGCGGGTGTGGCCAGCATTCCTGACCGTAGCGGCCCTGATGGCCGTCGCGGCGTGGCTGGCGATCCTGGGATTAATCGGCCTGTTTCTTACGCACGCCTCGGCGGCATCAGCGCGGCAGCGCTACCTGTCGGATTCGGCCTACTGGTTATACCTGATGCATCCGCCGGCGCTGGTGATGGCTCAGTTGCCGATGATGGGACTGAACTGGCCGGCAGAGGTGAAGTTCGTGCTCGGGATCGCCTTCGCGGTGCCGGTGCTTCTGTGGAGTTACGACCAGTTCGTGAGGCCGGCGTCGCTGGGCGTGGTGCTCAACGGCCGCCGTTACGAACGCTGGCAGCGACAGGCGCCGCGGGCGGTTCCGGCGTGGGCGGATCAGGTGGCGAGCCAGGCAGAATGACGACCAACGGGGCGTTCCAGTTGATGGTGTTCTCGTTGCCGGCGTAGCTGTCCCGACGGTCGGACCAGACCTTCATGGGCGCCAGGCCGGGCCACGGATCCTTGTTCCCGCCGGCGGCGCTGGGGCGGTGGTGGGGATTCTTGAACCACTCTGTTCCAATTGACGTGAACCACGAGACTGAGAAGGGATTGCGGTCCAGCAGATAGTGGGGTTTTCGAGCTTGGCGTTGGTGAAGCGCGGGTCCGGCGCCAGGGCGTTCGCCGCCAGCAGCAGCATGGAGCAGCGGGCGGCCTGCGAATTGGAGCCCCAGTTGAAATCGCCGCTGGTCATGGCGATGCGATATGCGTCGGCGGCGGTGCGGCCGGCAAGCAGAAGTGCCATGAAGCGGTTCGCCGAAGTCTGGCAAGACGGTATGCCGCGGGGGCTAACCAGTACCGCGACGCGCTGGTGAAGTTCTACGGGCTCGAAGCCGCGAAATTGCAGGCTATTTTTCCGGCGAACGGTGGTAGACTGTCTTGCCGGCTGGACGACCGGCAGGGGACTTCCCGATTGCAGTTGGAGGCAAAGTTCCGATCTGTCACTCCAGCGGCGTGATGACCGAGTGAAAAAGGAGCTACGACAATGAATGCTGGGACACTTGAATTGAAGAGCTTCAATTCGCCAGAGGAAGTGCGGAAGTTTGAACACGGCATGGTCGAGATGGTGAAGGTCGCCGGAGCGGCCGTCGGCCGGGCGACTTTTGAGCCTGGCTGGACGTGGTCTACTTGCGTCAAGCCGCTGGCCGGGACGAACAGTTGTCAGGCCGCGCACTACGGAGTGCAACTCTCGGGGACGCTAACAACGCGAATGGATGACGGCACCGAGCTAACCTCGAGGGCCGGTGACGTGCTCAACATTCCGCCGGGACACGACGCCTGGGTGGTTGGCAATGAGCGGGTGGTGCTGGTGGACTTCCAGGGCATGGTGGACTACGCCAAGCAGCGGAAGTAGTTAGCCGGTCTTCGCGGCGGGGCAGGCGCGGACCGTCGTGGCGCTTGGTACCATGACGATTGTCTATGCGCATCGCAGTAGTTGGACTCGGATTCATGGGCCTCACTCACTTGAAGGCCTACAAGCGGATACCCGGCATGGAAATTGGAGCGGTCAGCTCCAATGATCCCAAGGTGCTGGCGGGCGATCTTTCGGGCGTGGGGGGCAACCTCGACGTGGCCGGGGAGGCAGTGGATTTCTCAACCGCGGAGAAGTATGCTGACGCCCTGGCGTGCGTGACGCAGGCCAGGGTGGACGCGGTGGACCTGTGTCTGCCCACCTCGATGCACGCTCCGGTGGCGATTGCGGCGCTACGGGCCGGCAAGCATGTGCTGGTGGAAAAGCCGATGGCGCTCAGCGGCCAGGAGTGCGACCAGATGATGGCGGAGGCGGAGAAGGCCGGCAAGACGCTGATGAGCGCGCAGGTGCTGCGGTTCTTCCCGGCGTATCTGCCGTTGATTGAGGCAGTCCACGGTGGGACGTTGGGCGCGCCGCGGCATGCGATTTTCCGGCGGCGGTGCGCGGCTCCGGCGTGGAGCATTTGGATGACGAACAAGAGCGCGTCGGGCGGCGGCGTGTTCGATCTGCTGATTCACGACATCGACATGGCCCTGGTGTGCTTCGGGCTGCCGAAAGCTGTGTCGGCCACCGGGCGCGAAGATCTGGCGGCGGGCATCGACATGATGACGGCCCAGTTGCACTACGAGGGCGGCTTTACCGTGACCGTAACGGGCGGATGGCATTTGCCCTCGACGTACCCGTTCTCGATGGAGTACACCGTGGTGGGCGAGGACGCGGTGATGGAGTTCAGCTCCGCCGGGCGGCCGCCGCACTGGTATGGGCGGGGCGAGGATCACGTCGTTGAGCTGCCCGATATGGATGGGTATCAGGCCGAGATCGAGTATTTTGTGGAGTGCTGCCGGACGGGAGCGCGGCCGGAGCGCTGCACCCCGGAATCGTCCGCGGCGGCCGTGAAGGTGGCCCGCCTGATGGAAGAAGCGCGTATGCGGAAAGGGATTATTTTGCCATGCCTACTGTAAACGACCGTGAGATCGGGATCTTCTTCTGGGCGGAGCCGGACGCCGTGGCGACGGTGCGAACCGTGAAGGCGTGCGGGGTGAATTCGGGGCAACTGGCTCTGGACGGCCATGCTGACTTGAGCCCGGCGAATGCAGCCGCGTGGAAGGCCGCGCTGGCGGCGGAGGATTTCCACATCTTCACCGTATTTGCCGCCTATGAGGGCGAAAGCTATAACGATATTCCGACGGTGGAGCGCACTGTGGGCTTCATCCCGACGGCCACGCGGGCGGCGCGCGAGCTGCGGACGCGGGCGGTGATCGATTTCGGCGCGGTACTGGGCGTGAAGAGCTTCGGGTGCCACGTCGGCTATATCCCGCACGATCCGGCGCATCCGGAGTACATCGCCGTGCGCGATATGGTGAGGCGGATTGCCGATTACGCGGCGACCTTCGGGATGACGTACTGCCTGGAGACTGGGCAGGAGCCGGCGGCGCAGTTGCTGGAGTTTTTCAAGGACGTGGCGCGCCCGAATGTGAAGATCAACTTCGATCCGGCGAACATGATCCTGTATGGATCGGGCGAGCCGATTGCGGCGTTCCGGCTGCTGAGCCAGCATGTGGTCAGCGTCCATGGCAAGGACGGAGACTGGCCGGACGCGGCAACTCCCGGGGCGCTGGGCACGGAGCGGCTGCTAGGCGAAGGCTCGGTGAATATCCCGAAATTCATGGGCGTGTTGCGGGAAACGGGCTACGTGGGTCCGGTGTGCGTGGAATCCGGCGTGCATGGCGAAGAGCAGCGCTGGGTGACTTTGAGCAAGGCCGTGGCGCTGCTGAATTCGCTGCGGTAGGCGAGCATCCGATTTAATTGTTCTCTTCATAGGAACGTTTCAACGAATCGAGGCGTCTAATCGTCTGATCGTTGGAAGGACAATTTCCGATGCCCAGGTGTGCCCTGATCCTTGGTGTCATTGTGTTTCTGGCGGGATGCCAGAAGCAGCAGCCCGTTCTGGCTGTCTCCACCGCCCCGGCCAGTCTGCCTTTGGCGACGCCAGGTGTGCAGATGCGGCAGGTGCGGGCGACAGGCACCATCAAGGCGGTGCGCGAGTTCACGGTGCAGGTGCCGCAGATCTCGGGGCAGGGATTTTCGCAACTCACCATCGTGAAGGTGCTGCCCAGCGGAACCTCCGTGCAACCGGGCGATGTGCTGGCCGAGTTTGACCGCACGGCGCAGCTGGATAATGCGCGAGACGCGCAGGCCAAGCTCGACGATCTGAATCATCAGATCGAGCAGCGGCAGGCCGAGAACAAAGCCAATGAGGAGACACGCTCGTCGGAGTACCGCACGTCGGTGGCGGACCTGGAGAAGGCGCGTCTGCAACTGCGGCGCAACGAAACGCTGAGTGAAATCGAGCGGGCCAAGAACGAGGAGAAGGCCGCCGCGGCGCAGTTGCACATTGAGTCTCTGAAGAAATCCCACGCGCAACGGACGAAGGTGGACGCGGCGGCGCTGCGCATTGTGGAGTTGAAGCGGGACCGGCAGGCGGTGGCGCTGAAGCGGGCGACGACGAATGTGACAAGGCTGGTGGTGAAAGCGCCGCACACGGGGATGGTGGCGCTGGAATCGATCTGGCGTGGCGACTCGCGCGGTCCCGCGCAGGAGGGCGACAAGGTGTATCCGGGGCAGGCGCTGCTGCGGCTGTTCGATCCGGCGGAGATGGAAGTGCACACGTCGGTGGGCGAGCCGGATGGGGCGATCCTGGGTCCGGGCTCGCACGCGATGGTGAGGCTGGACGCATATCCGGATCTGGTTTTGCCGGCAAAGTTCCTCTCGGCGAGCCCGGTGGCGACGTCGGATCTGGGGAGCCCGATCAAGCGCTTTGCGGCGCGCTTTTTGATTGAGAAGCACGACACGCATCTGCTGCCGGACCTTTCGGCGGCGGTGATCATTCAGGGCCAGACGGAGAAGAAGCCATGACACTGCGGCGCGTGGTGCAGGCTGTGGTGACGGTGGCGGTGCTGGTGGGCGCCGGGTTTGGCGTGATGCGGCTGCGGGAGGCGGAGGCGGCGACGAGTCTGCCAACCGCGCCGGCGAAAAAGGGCGAGTTTCTGGTGATCACGCGGTGCCGCGGCGAGCTGCACGCAAGGCGCTCCGTGCAGATCAACGCGCCGACCAATGTGCCGGATCTGCGCGTGGTGTGGCTGGCGCCGCAGAATTCGGCGGTGAAAGGGGGCGACGTGGTGATCCGCTTCGACGGCAGCGGGGCTAAGCAGCAGTTGCAGGAAAAGGAGGCCGCGCTGAAGCAGGCGCAGGCGACATTGGATCAGGCCGAGGCGGAGGCGCGGATCACGGCGGAGGCGGACCGGCGGGATCTCTCCGGGGCTGGGTACGACTTGGAAAAGGCGAAGCTGGAGGTGAGCCGGCAGGAGATTCTCAGCGCGATCCAGGGGGAGGAAGCGAAGATCAACCTCGGCTTATCCGAGAACAAGCTGAAGGTGCAGAAGGCCACGGTGGGATTGCACGAGGCGTCAGGACGATCGAAGCTGGCGTCGCTGACGCGGGTGCGGGATCAGGCGCAGTATGAGGTGGACCTGACGAAGGACCGGCTCTCGAAAATGGAAGTGAAGACGCCGCTGACGGGCGTGATCATCTACATGCCGAACTACTCAGCCGGTTGGATGAACGCCAAGCCCTTCAAGGTGGGGGACCAGGCGTGGCCGGGCGCGACGCTGGCGGTGATTCCGGATCTGAAGACGCTGGAGATGGAGAGCAAGGTGGAGGAGATCGATCGCGGGCGGATCAGCGTTGGCAACGACGTGCGGATCCGGCTGGACGCGCTGCCGGAACTGACGCTCTCCGCAAAGCTGGACGAGTTGTCGTCGATGACGCAGGTGTCATTTGACTGGCCGCCCACCTACAACTTCCGGGCCTATGCGAAGCTGGCGGACGCCGATGCGCGGTTTCGCCCGGACATGAACGGATCGATGGACGTAGTGATCCGGCGGATCGCCGATGCCATCAGCGTTCCGGCCAAGGCGGTGTTCACGAAAAACGGCAAGCCCGTTGTGTATGTGCAGAGCGCGAAGGGCTATGCGCCGCGCGAGGTGGAGGTGCAGGCGCGCAATCCGGACGAGGTGGCCGTGAGTGGGTTGGCGGCGGGCACGGCGGTAGCGCTGGTGGAGCCGGAGGTGCAGAAATGAAGCGGGCAGGTCGTGCGGGCGTGGCGGCGGTGATCACATTGGGCGCCGTGGCCGGAGTGGCGTGGGCGGTGCGGGCGGGGAAGGACGAGAAAGCGGCGCCGGCGAGCGCAACGTTCGACCTGCCGGTGACGATGGTGAAGCGCGGTGACGTGGCGTTTACGGTGTCGGCGAAGGGCGAGTTGCAGGGGAGCAATTCGGAGATGATGATCGGGCCGATGACGGGGGCGCGGGAGTTGATCATCACGACGCTGCGGCAGCCGGGCGAACTGGTGAATCCGGGGGACGTGGTGGCTGCGTTCGATACGACGGAGCAGGAGTTCGCTTTGGCCGAGGCGGAGGCGGATCTGGCCGAGGCCGATCAGCAGGTGGCACAGGCGGAGGCAGAGGCGGCGGCGAAGGAAGAGGAGACGCAGGAGTCGCTGGCGCAGGCGCGGTCTGATTTGAAGCTGGCGGAGTTGGAGGCGCGGAAGAACCCGTTGCTGGCGCAGATCATTGCGCGGCAGAACACGCTGGCGGTGGAGGCGGCGAAGGACAAGCTGCGGCAGTTGGAGCAGGACGTGGCGAATCGCAAGGCGACATCGCGGGCGTCGGTGATGATCCAGGAGGCGTCTCGCAACAAGGCGCAGGTGAAATCGGCGACGGCGAAGAAGAACATCGACGCGATGACGTTGAAGGCGAAGTCGCGCGGGTATGTGAATATCCAGCAAAACCAGAGCGGGAACTTTATGTTTTGGGGGATGTCGCTGCCTGTATTCAAGGTGGGCGATACGGCGCGGGCGGGGATGGCGGTGGCGCAGATCCCGGACCTGAATTCGTGGGAGATCCGGGCGCAGATCGCTGAGTTGGACCGCGGGCATCTGGCGGTGGGGCAGCCGGCGGAGGTGAAGGTGGTGGCGATGCCGGAGAGGAAGTTCGTGGCGCGGGTGAAATCGGTGGGCGGGACGGACGGGCCGCCGTGGGACCGGCGATTTGAGTGCCTGTTTGCGCTGGAGCAGCCGGTGCCGGAGTTGCGGCCTGGCATGAGCACGCGGATTGTGGTGACGACGCAGGTATTGAAGGACGCGCTGTGGCTGCCCTCGCAGGCGCTGTTTGAGAGCGACGGGAAGAAGTTTGTCTACGTGCGGGCGGGGAATTCGTTCACACCGGCAGACGTGCAACTGGTGCGGCGGAGCGAGAGCCAGGTGGTGATCACGGGATTGCGGCAGGGGCAGATTGTGGCGATGGCGAGTCCGGAGCAATCGTCGAAAAAGAAGGACGCGGGGGCGCCGGGCGGCGGGGCTTTGAAGGCGTTGAAGGGGTCCTGATGACGTTGCGGATATTGACGGAGGTCGGCGAATCGCTGGCGAATCTGCGGGCGCAGAAGACGCGCACGTTTTTGACGGCGCTGGGGATTGTGTTCGGCGTGGGGTCGGTGATCGGGATGCTGGCGATTGGGGAAGGGGCGAAGGAAGAATCACTGCGCTTCATTGAGCAACTGGGCGTGCGGAACGTGCTGGTGGAGTCGCGGACGGCGACGAGCATGGAGGAGTTGCAGCAGCGGCGACGGAGCTCGCCGGGACTGACGGAGCGGGACGTGCGGATCGTGCGGGCGAATCTGGAGGGCGTGGAAGCGCTCTCGCCTAGGCGGGTGCTGCATCCGCAGAGGATCGTGCCGAAACCGGCGGGGGACGTGCCGGAGTTGTATGGCGTGAGCTCGCCGTACGCGGTGATCCACAGCTTGAAGCTGACCGAGGGCGCGTTCTTTGGCGAGCGGCACGACGAGCAGAGCGCGGCGGTGTGTGTGCTGGGCGAAAAGGCAAAGGTGAACCTGCTGGGCTACACGAAGGCGGTGGGGCAGTTTGTGAAGGTGAACGATACGTGGCTGGAGGTGGTAGGCGTGCTGGGTCCGCGGGTGAGCGGCACGCAGTTGGATTTAAACAACGTGATCTATGTGCCGCTGAATGCGTTCCAGTACCGCTATTGGGACCGCTCCAGCCAGATGCGGGATGAGCTGGACGGGATCGACATCCGGTTGAAGGCGGGCGCGGACAGCATCGAATCGTCGAAGATCGTGACGGCGATTCTGAATTCGACACATCACAACACGCAGGATTTCACGGTGACGATTCCGGCGGCGCTGCTGGCGCAGCAGCAGCAGACGCAGAAGGTATTCACGTATGTGATGGTGGCGATTGCGGCGATCTCGCTGCTGGTGGGCGGCATCGGGATCATGAACATTGTGCTGGCGACCGTGCTGGAGCGGACGCGGGAGATCGGGATCCGGCGGGCGACGGGGGCGCGGCGGCGGGATATCGTGCGGCAGTTTCTGCTGGAGTCCGTGTTGATCTCGGTGGGGGGCGGACTGCTGGGGATTGCGTTCGGGTTTGGGTTGTCCCATTCGATTGCGACGTTTGCGGAGTGGAAGACGATTGTGACGACGGCGTCGGTGGTGATCGCGTTTGGGGTGTCGTTCGTGGTGGGCGTGATGTTCGGGATTTATCCGGCGATGAAGGCGGCGCGGATCAATCCGATTGATGCGCTGCGGTACGAGTAGGGCGCGGGCGCACTGCTCCCTCGCCGTTGGTGATTGATTTGATTGCCGAGGCGATTCGGATCTGATATTCGCCCGGGGCCTTCGAAAAGGCCCCGTATTTGATCGAGCTGATCGGGACAAAAACCGGTTTGCGCGCCGTCAAAGACGGCGGCCCGCATAGGAAGCGGTGAATTCCTTACCCAATGGGTAGGTAATTACCGCC
>DASXVP010000013.1:0-225954 GCA_036504135.1 Paludibaculum sp. | reverse complement strand
GAATTAACTTCGCGTTCAACCAGATTGTCAAAGATCTGAACATCAGCAACCGATCCCAAAGGAAGAGCTGTCTGATGCCGGCCTCGAATGGCGTCTTGGCACGCACTTGCTTGCGTCCCGTTTCCAGGAGGCGTACAAGTTTCGTTTGCCAAAAATCGGGAAACTTGAAAACTGCTTCGGACTGCTCCAACCGGGCTGTGCGTTCTGCCTGCTTCCACTGTTAACAGCTACTGCTTGGCATTCCGCTTTCTGCCCTTTCGTCGGCGCACATCAACCAGACTAACAGACTCTTTCGAGTTGCGCAAGCCTTTTGATGTGCTTGCCGTTTGGCTGCCGTTCGTCCGTCGCGGCTACAAAACTAGAGTAACACCCGGATGATGGAGTTGCAACATGAATGCAAGAAGAAATGTAGTGGCAGTTGTTCGAGGGGTGGGGCGATTAGGGCGTGGGGTGGGTGGGGGCGTGATATTCTGATGGGCGAACCGTGTTCAGCAGGCAAAATCGCAAGACGAGGCCGTTCTTGGTGCTGGCCGATATCTTATTGATATGGCTAGCTTTTGAGGCTGCGTATGCGATTCGGACGATTCTACCACTAGAGCGGGCGTTCTACATCCTGGACCCGGTGAAGGGGATCCTGATCTTGGGCGCGGTGGGCGCCTGGGTTCTAAGTGGATACTGGCTGGCGGTTTATGACGAAGTTCTGCGAGTGCGGCGGCGGATTCTGGTATTGCGGGCGGTGCAGCAAAGCCTCGCGGCGGCGGCGGGAGTGGTCCTCTTTGAATACTTCCAGCGGATTGACCTGAGCCGGCCGTTTCTTGGGCTTTTCCTGGTGTTTGCGGTGTGCGGGTTGATCGTATTCCGGCTGGCGGTGCGAGGGCTGGCCCCGCGGATTCTGGGTGGGGACGCATCGCGGCGCTACCTGTATGTAGTGGGGACGGGGAGCACGGCGTTACGAATTGGGGCGTTGATCGAAGGCAGCGAGGCCTATGGGCTCCGATTGCTGGGCTTTTTGGGCGACGGCGCTGGGAGTGTGCAGTTGGGGCGCGAGTACGCGGTGACCGAACTGGCGGGGCTCCCGGAGATACTGGGCCGTCAGGTGGTAGACGAAATCGTTTTCGCAGTGGACAGCGAGAAGCTGGGGGACCTGGAGGACGTTTTCCTTCTCTGTGAAGAGGAGGGGGTGCGCACGCGGCTGCACGTCGACTTTTTCCCGCACATGCACAGCCGGGTGGGACTGGAGCGGCTGGAGGGGGAGGCGATGTTGACCTTCTCCGGGGCTCCGCATGATGAGTTCCGGCTGCTGATGAAGCGATTGACGGACGTGGCGGTGGCTGGCGTGGCTTTGGCGGTGTTGGCACCGGTTTTTGCGGCGATCTGGGTGGTGATCCGGATGACGTCGCGAGGGCCTGCGCTGTTCCGGCAGGAGCGATGCGGCTTGAACGGCCGGCGTTTTACGTTGTACAAGTTCCGGACGATGGTGGAGGACGCGGAGGCCCGCAAGGCGGAGCTGGCGCATTTGAACGTGAAGCAGACGGCGTTTAAGATCCCGAACGATCCGCGCCTAACAGGAGTTGGGCGATGGCTGCGTAAGTTCTCTCTGGACGAGCTGCCGCAGTTGTGGAATGTGGTGCGTGGGGAGATGGCGATCGTGGGTCCGCGGCCTCCGGTACCAGACGAGGTGGCGCACTACGAGCGGTGGCAGAGGCGGCGGCTGCGAATGCGGCCGGGTTTGACGTGCCTGTGGGCGCTGGCGGGGCGGGACGGGTTGAGCTTTGACGAGTGGATGCGGCTGGATCTGAACTACATCGACCGGTGGAGCCTGGGCTTAGATTGGTGGATTATGGTGAAGACCGTTCCGGCCGTGATTCTGGGCCGCGGGGCGAGCTGACGAGTGTTTGTTTTGTTGACGATGTGACTTCGGTCGGCATAAATCGTTTAAGAAATCGATGAGCTCGAAGAGGTTGGGGCGGGCGAGGCCGGAGGCAGGCTGGGCGAACTGGCCGCGGCGCTGACGGCGGACGGGGGACTTGAGGTGGAGCTCGATCTCGTAGGCGATGCGGGTGGCTTTGCGCTCGACGCGTTGGAGGTGGTGCTGGAGGGCGCGGGAGCCGGGATTGAAGGCGAAGAGATGGGCGGCGCATTGGGGGTCATCCAGGAAGCGTTGGAGGCAATTGGCGAGGATATTGCTTTCCTGGGCGGCGAGGCGCTCGGCCCAGAGGTGGTGGAAGACGAAGTCGAGCTCGATGGCGCGGCGGGCGGGGTTGGCGGTACCGCAGGTAATAAAGATGGCATGGTCGCGGAATCCGCGGTCCCAGGATTCGGTCACGCAATGGGTGCGGGCGTTGTCGCAGTGGCGGCAGGCGCTGCGGGAGGAGCGGGCCTTGCGTTCCGGGGCACGAGGGCCGGTGGATTTTTGGGCGTTGGCGCGGTTGGCGGCAATTTTCCTGTCGGTGACGCGAGTGAGTGCCATAGTGCGCGGCTCCTATTTGGACTTGGCCAGGGTGGCGATTTGCTTGAAGGCGCGGATGGCCTCAGTTTCGCACTTGGAATAGAAGTGGACAGTCTGGCGGGTTGGGTTTCGCGCATGGAGAGGTGGCAGCGGGCAACGGGATCGATGTTGCCCCAGGCGGCCTCGATGGAGGGGTCGCGTTCACCCATTTCAACATCGAAGGCGGCGGTTTCGATGGTGCCGCTGCGGATGGCGCGCCAGATGTTGCGTACGGCGAATTTCACGTAGATGGTGTTGATATCGGTGACGGGCTGGTGTTTGGCGGCGACGGCATCGCGGACGAAGGCTAGGAGTTTGGGGTCCTCGAAGTGGAGGAGGAGGCCGGAGTCGCCGTTGGGGTTGGCGAGGAGGGAAGGATCGGCCTGGCGTTTGAGGATTCGGGGCTTGGTTTCTGTGGTCGGTGGATCGTTCGCCTTCTTCATGGCTTGTGACTCTCTTCTCGTCATGGTGTCGCGGTCTTTTGACCTGCCACAGTATGAAGCACGGAAGTTCGGGTTTGGAGGGTGGGTTGGGGCTAAGTTGTTGATACGGTGGGAAAGAAAATCGAAAAATCGACGCGACTGACGCTTTTGACGGGGGCGAGAATCGAGATGGAACGCGGATCAACTCAGATGAACTTGAATTGAGAAGATTGGCTGGGCTTGACATATATCCGTCGCGGATATATAGTCGAAGCATGGTGAAGAAGGAAACGGCGCAGGCTCCGTTGACTCCGGCGGTGTTGCATATTCTGCTGGCGCTTTCGACGGGGGAGCGGCACGGGTACGGGATCATGAAGCAGGTGGAGGCGGACTCGCAGGGCAAGGTGAAGATGGGTCCGGGGACGCTGTATGGCTCGATGGGGCGAATGATGGAGGCGGGGCTGATCCGGGAGAGCGATCAGCGAGTGGATCCGGGGATGGACGACGAGCGGCGGATCTATTATGAGCTGACGGGCGCGGGGCGGGCGGCACTGGGCGCGGAGTTGCAGCGGTATCGCGGGGTGGTGGCGGTGGCAGAAGGACGGTTGACGTATGGCCAGTGACGTCGTGGGCCGGCGTTACCGGGCGTGGTATGGGATGCTGCTGCGGCTGTATCCGCGGCCTTTCCATGAGCAGTTTGGCGTAGGGATGGCGCAGACGTTTGGCGATCTGTGCCGGGAGCGCCGGGGCGCCCGGAAAGGCCTGTTGGGGCTGGCGGTGTGGGTCTATTTCGAGACGTTGGCAGGAATCGTCAGGGAGAACTCAAATCATATGACACAACTTACGAGGACGGTGCTACGTGTGGCGCTTGGTGCGCTGGCGATGTTGATGGTGCCGTTGGTGGCATCGCTTTTCATACCGGATTGGCACTGGGGCGTGGGGGGATTTGTCTTCGCCTATGTCATGTTCTTCGGGACGGGTATGGCGTATGCGCTGATCGCGAGGCATATGGGAGCGTGGGCGTACAAGGCGGGGGTGGGCTTGGCGCTGGCGACCGGGTTCGTGATGGGGTGGGGGAGCATGGTGCACATGTCGGAGTCGGAGAATCCGGCGAACCTGGTGTATTTCGGGGTGCTGGCGGTGGGGGCGGTGGGGGCGTGGATGGCGCGGCTGGAGGCGCGGGGGCTGTCGCGGGCGTTGTTCGCGATGGCGGTGGTGCTGGCATTGGTGGGGGTGGTTGCGGTGGTGCTGCCGTGGGACGCGCCCTCGGGGCCGATGGGGAATGTGGCGGCGATGCATGGCTTGTTCGTGGGGCTATTCGCTGGGGCAGGGCTGCTGTTCCGGCAGGCGAGTTTGGCGGGGGCGAAGTAAGAGCGGAACGGGGGTATCTGCGACCTCGTGTCTAGAGACGGCGCGGCGTAGCCGGGGTGCGCATCCAGATCCTTTTCAGATTCGCTGGCGAGGGCTGGAGAGAGGACGGTGAGGCACCGTCGTAGTTGGATTGGGCGGGGCGATTGGGAACGGGCGGCGGGGGGCAGTGTAGAGCGGGATAGAGTCATAGAAAAGAATAGGCCGGTTCGCGCGGTGCGGGCGGCGAACCGGCCTGAGGCGTGCCCCGTCATGCCTGGTGCGGCTGGACGGGGCTGCCCGATATTAGAAGCTGAGCTTCAGGGCGAGTTGGATGACTCGCGGCATATTGTTCTGGGAAGGGGTGACACGGCCGAAGCTGGAGGAGCCGGGGTCGGCGTTGGGACCGCCGAAGCGGGGGTGGTTGAAGAGGTTGAAGAACTCACCTCTAACTTGGGTTTTGACGCGTTCGGTGACGCGGAAGCTTTTGAAGAGACCGAAGTTGAATTCGTTGACGCGGCTGGAGCGGGCGTTGGCCCAACGGGTGGGATAGCGGCGGACGAAGGTGCCGAAGTCGGCGTAGACGCCATTTTTGGGGTCGGAGGAGGAGGAGGGTTTGAAGGATGCGCCGGGGAGGCTTTGGACGCCGGTCCAAGCGGGCCAGAGAGAGATGTCGTCCTGGGCGTTGGGGAACTTAACAAAGTGGGAGGTATCGAACCACTTATCGAGGGTGCGCTCGGAGCGGTTGTAGTGGAAGTCCTGGCCGTCAAAGAAGGAGTCAGTACTGAAGACAATGGGGGCGCCGGACTGGATGATGTATTGACCGCTGAGTTGCCAGCCGCCGGCGAAGGCGTCGGCCCACTTGGGCATGGAGGAGCCCCACTTTTTGCCGCGTCCGAAGGGGAGTTGGGCGATGGGGGCAACGGAGAGCTTATGCGGGCGGTCTTCGCCGCCGAGTTTATGTTCGGTGATGGGACCGGAGATTTCGGGGCCCCAGAAGGAGGTGTCTTCGAAGAGTTTGGAGAGGGTATAGGAGACGAGGAGGCTATAGCCGCCCTTGAAGCGGCGTTCGACTTTGGCCTCGAAGGCGTCGTAGGTGTTTTTGCCCCAGGGGTTTTCGGTACGAACCTGGCCGCCGAAGACTTTGAGGGGGCGCATGAGGTCGTAGATGGAGATGAGGGTACTGTTTCCCCGGCTACCGGTGACACCGGGGAGCTGGTAGAAGGGGTTGGGGATCTGTTCGTCGGCGAGGTAGGGCTTGGCGAGAGGTTTGCCGGCGGAGTCGAAGCGGGGGGTACGGTAGGTTTTCCAGTTATCGAAGCCGATGTCATTCTGCTGGAGGTCCGAGAAGATGCCGGAGGTCTGATTGTGGGTGTAGCCGCCCTGGAAGAGCCAACCCTTCCATTCGTGCTGGAGGTGAAGGCTATATTCCCAGCTATATGGGAGGGAGCCGTCCCGATTCATCCAATTGACGCCGTTGCCGAGGTTGGTCATGGCGCCGAGGGAGTTACCGGTGGGTTCGAGGATGCCGTTGCGGAAGGGGTCGGCGAGGGTGTCGTAGGGCGTTAAGCCGGTATCGATGGAGTAGTTGAAGTTCGTGGTGCGGCTGTAGCCGTTCTGGCCCTGTTTGGAGCCGGTGCCCTGGAAGAACTTACCGAAGCCGCCCCGGAGGACGGTGAGTTTGGTGAGGCGGAAGGCGGCGCCGAGGCGGGGCTGCCACTGAGCGTAGTTGTTATTGACGGCGGTGCGGGGCTGGCCGCTGACGCCGGAGTAGAGCTGAGCGCCGTAGACCTTGAAGGAGCTGATGGGGACGAGCTGGGCGAGTTGGGGGCCGAAGGGGTAGCGTCCGGGGTCGGCTAGGACGGTCTTCATGATGGAGGCGTAGGACGCCTGGGCGGTGTCGCTGATGGGGTTGACGGCGGCG
Source organism: Paludibaculum sp. (assembly GCA_036504135.1). Classification (GTDB taxonomy): domain Bacteria; phylum Acidobacteriota; class Terriglobia; order Bryobacterales; family Bryobacteraceae; genus Paludibaculum. Next base: position 219,773 of record DASXVP010000013.1, on the reverse strand, counting down.
GAATCGTAGCCGCTGACGCGGCGGCCGAAGCGTTCGATGAAGGGGCGCTGGAAGTCCCAACGCATGCCGATGTTGACGGTGAGACGGTCACTGACGCGCCAATCGTCCTGGAAGAAGGCTCCGAGGTAGCGCTGGCTATCGAAGCTATTGGCGTTGCGGTTGAAGTAACTGTTGGTATTTCGGGGCAAGCCGAGTAGGAAGCTGCCGAGAGTAGCGCCGTAGCCGGTTTCGCCGGTGTCGTAGCGGCGGCGGGTCCAACCGGAATCGAAATCAAAGCGTCCGCTCTGGTAGCCGTTATCGCCCGTGGATTCCTGAAGGACGCGGTATTCGCCGCCGTAGTGGAGGGTCATATTGCCGCGGACGTCAGTGAGGTTGGCGTTCCAGTTGTAGTAGGTGGTGTTGGTGTAATTGCCTGCGCTGCCGCCGATATCGCCGAAGATGTTGGTGATGCGGGGGAAGGAGAGTTTCTGCATCTGGGAGACGTAGGCGGCGCTAAAGCCGAGGGCGGTGGGATTAAAGCCGGCGCCGTTATCGTAGCCTGGTTCTTCGAAGCGGGTGACGTTGAAGCGGAGGTTCAGGATTTTGGCGGGTCCGAGGGTCCAGACATGGTCGAGGCCGAGGCCCCGGTTGATGCGGCTGAGGTAGTTGCCGGTGGTAATGTTGCTGAAGTCGTCTCCGGTGAACTCGTCCATGTGGTTCCAGCGGACGGAGCCGAACGTCTTGTGGTTCTGGCTCCAATTGTGGTCGACGCGGGTGACGCTGGAGGCCATTTTGTTCTGGCGGGTGGACTGTGGAGTGAAGTTGTTGGCGGTATTGGACGAGGACTGAGGCGCGGTGTTGGGCAGCGGGATGTACTTGAGGATGCCCTGGCCGATGGGACTGAGGCGGGTGGTGGGGATCTTGTTTCCGGGGAACGGCTGGCGATAGCCGAATTGGGGGTTGGTGGTGGCGACACCGTTGACGTCGAGAGTGCGGCGCGTGTCGACGGAATTGGGGTCAAAGATGGTGGTGGGGATGACCCGGGTGACGCCGGCGACGACCTGTGTGCTCCAGGTGTTGGTAAAGTCGCCCTGGCGCTCAGCGGATTCGGGGACGGTCCGGATGCCGGCGCGGGGATCCTTATTTCGGATGCCTTCCCAAGTAGTGAAGAAGAAGGTCTTTTCCTTGCCGTTGTAGAGTTTGGGGATGCGCACGGGGCCGCCGAAGGTGCCGCCGTAGAGGTTATAGCGGGTGATGGACTTGGACTGGCCGGCGCGGTTGGCCTGGAAGGTATTGGCGGAGAAGTAATCGTTGCGGTTGAACTCGTAGAGGTTGCCGTGATAGGAACCGGCGCCGCTCTTGAGGCTGACGCTGAGGGTACCTCCAGCCTGGCGGCCGTACTGGGCGTCGTAGGCGTTGGACATGATGCGGAATTCGCTAACAGCGTCGGCGGGGGGGATGTAGGCAACCTTGTCGCCGTTCTGGTTCGGCATGCCGTCGAGGAGGAACTCGTTGGAACGGTTGTCGCGGCCGCCGTTCACGCGAATTTCCGAGGCGGCATTTTTGGACCACATCATAGCGACGTTGTTGTTCTGGTCGAGGGCTTGGACGCCGGGAGAGAGGGTAGCGAGTTGGAAGGGGATGCGGGACATGACCGGGATCTCGGTGATGGCTTCAGTACTGACGACGGTGCCGGCGGTGGCGGCTGAGGTGTCGATGAGGGGCACATCGGAGGTGACGGTCACGGTTTCGTTGAGTTGGCCGACTTCGAGGGAGACGTCGATCTGACGGATGTCGGCGGTTTGGAGAGCGATGCCTTTGCGTTCGGTGGTCTTGAAGCCGGGGGCGCTCACACTGATGCGGTAGAGGCCGGGATTCAGAAAGCGAACCACCCAAGCACCCTGGTCGTTTGCGGTGGTGGTTTGGCGGACCTTTGTATCTTCCGCGGTAACGACGACAGCTGCGCCGGCGACAAGGGCGCCCTGCGGGTCAGTGACGCGACCTTCGAGGTTGGCGCGCGCCTCCTGGCAGAAAGCCGCGGCCGGCAAGGAAGACACAGCCAAGGCGGCAAAGAACAAGTTTCGGATGAACATACTACAAGCTCCCAAACCATTATGTTAGCTGGCGAGTAACGTCGGTAAAGACGTTTAGGGATTTTAACGTGTTGATTTGGTCATGAAATGGGTCGGGGAGGCGGGGTGGGGGTTGAGAGCCGGTGCTGGGGGATTGTGGTTTTGGGAGCCGACTGCAAATTTGTTGACGTGAAGCCCTCACGAACTGAATCAAAGCGGAAATGCGTTGTCTTGCTGGCGGGCCTGGCCCAAGGAGACGAGGGTCTCCAAAATGTCGCGGAGGTCCGCCGCTCGCGCGCGGTGGAACTCCTTGGCGAGGGTTTCCGGGGTGACCGGTGCGGACTGGCCGGCCAGCACTTCGCGAATGGCGCGCACCCTTTCTGAGACCGAGACCGGCCAGGCCCTTCGTTCGCGGCGCGCGCCGGTGGCGGCGGCCGTGCCACCCGCCAGGAATCCGGTTTGCGTCGCCGGACCGGAGCTCTGAAATTCGGGCCTGAGATAGCGGATGTTGCCCTGCCGCTCCTCGGCTGCGCGTTCGGAATTCAACGCGACGAGGCGGAAGAGAATCTCCTCTGTCTGCCCGGCGGCCGGCCAACCGTACGCCTCTGACACGGCCCGGTCCAGGTCGTCGTGCAGCGTGCGCAGCGTGGAGATTAGCCCTTGCTCGTGGATGCGGCGGTCTTCTCCGTTGAGGGTCTCGCACGAACGGAGCTTTTCCAGGACGTTGTACATCTGGGTCATCGTCAAGGTGGGGTGCAACTCCTGCTGCCGCTTTCGATGGGCGTCTAACACTTCCCCGAGTTCACGGATGCGGTCTTGCTGAGATTCGGTGGCGGATGGGAAGGGGAAGGGTTCGAAACAGCGGGATTTGTTGTAGCGAGGACGATCTTCCAGTGTGCCCCCGGCGGCGAGAGCCCAGGCAACGTGAATGCTACTAGAGAGAACTCCGAGGATGTAGGCATCCGCGCTCGCGATGTTCACCAGCATGTTATCCGGCAAGATCGAAGCGTCCAGGAAGACAAAGAAGCGGTGCTTGGCCGTTTCGACTGTGGCGATGTAACGAGGCAACCCCTTCAGGGCGAGCCTGAGCTCCGTGTTTCGCCTCCCGAACAGCCACCAGTTCTCGCGGCGAGACGTCTCGCGGTTCTGGTCGCGCTCAGGTTTTACGCGGGTGAGCACGTGTTGGTACAACTCGGGGAAATGGGCGCGAACGTGATCGATTTCCAGGCCCTCTAAGTCAATCACCATGACCCCGCGGGAACGTTGGGTGATGTCTCTGCCGTTCCTGTAATGGCGAATATGTTTAATCAGCGCCTGGATGCGAGAGAGCCCTAGCGATTCTGCCTCCTCATGTGTAACGATAAATCCCGCGCCATGGAGTTTTACACCCGTGTTGCTCAGGCCCAGATTGGATTTCAGGGCGGACGACTGAGCGACGTTTGGACCTATTGTTAGGTCGCTGTTGATGACTCCTGTCCGCTCGGTCAGCGTCACCAACGCCCCGTCCTCTCCCATCGTGATCTCCTCGATCACCCTGCAAAGCAACCCCTCCAACTTGCCAGCCACAACCGAGGTCATCGCGATACGCACCGCCGCGCCATCGGTCGAGTCCACCCATGGGTGGTCAGGAATCGCATAGATGAGAGACACCGGATTGGCCGCTTCCAGGTGTTGGGAGATTACCTGGCGGCCCTGCGTCTGCCGGATACTGTTCGTGGTGATGAAACCGAATCGGCGAATCCTACCATTCGCCGCCAGTTCGGCCGCCCGGTGCCACCAATACGTGACCAGTTCGATGCTTTCCGGAATTTCTGAGTAGACCCCGCGCAGGGCCTCCACATAGCCATCGCCCAATTCGCCCCGCATGCGCCAGTTCCCAATAAACGGCGGGTTCGCCACCACGAAATCCGCCTCCGGCCACTCCGCTCGCCGAGGCTTTACATAAGAAACCACTTGCCGGCGCGCGTTTTCGTCCGGCACCTGCTCGCCGGTCACCGGATGCGCCCGCATCGTCCGGTCATCCCATTGCGTCTCCGGCTGCCCATCCGCGCCCTGCACGGGCTCGATCGCATCCCACGCCAGGATCGCGTCACGGCACTCCACATTGTGGAACCGCTTGATGACCGGCTCCGGCGGCATGGCGCTGGCGCCCCATGTACGGAAGTACCACTGCAAGTAGCCGATCCACAGCACCAGATCTGTAATCACCGCCGCCCTGGGGTTCAGCTCGATTCCGAGGAGCTGATGCGGGTCCACGGTGAGCCCCGTTTCCGCGAGGGTCTGCTGCGTGTCGCCGAGGCTATCGAGGACGTCGATTACCTCGCCCTCCAGCCGCTTGAGGTGCTCCAGTGTGACGTAGAGAAAATTGCCGGAGCCGCAGGCCGGATCGAGCACACGTACGGCGCAAAGGCGCTTGCGGAAACTCTGACCTCTTCCAGCGCCGCCACTGTCTTCCCTGCCCGCTCCAACCCGATAGCCGCCGTCTGGACGCTCTTCCACTCCTCACGTAGCGGCGCGATGACGGTGGGGAATACCAGACGCTCGACATAAGCGCGTGGCGTGTAGTGGGCACCGAGGCGGTGCCGCTCATTTTTGTCGAGCGCCCGCTCCAGCAGCGTGCCGAAGATGGCGGGCTCCACGTCCTGCCACTGCGCCTGGGCTGCGCGGATCAGCAACTCTAGCAGCGGCCCGGTGACCGGCAGCGCCTCGACGCTCTCAAAGAGGCCGCCGTTGAACCGCAGCAGGTGTGCGCGGAAGATCGGTGAATAGCCGCCTTCGTTCATGGTGCGCCAGAGCGCCTCCACCATGGGCTTGAACTGCTTGAGGTCGTCACGCAGGCTCTCCAGGAGCTTGGTCCAACTTCGTTCCGGCAGCAGGCGGACGTCCTCGGCGAAGCTCGTGAAGATTCAGCGCATCAGGAAACTGGCTACCTGCTCGGGCTCGTGGTTGCCCTCCATCGCTTTGGCGAGCTCAGCCAACTGCTCGGCGACGCGGCGGGTGACGCGGGCCGTGACGCGCGCCGGGTCCAATTCCAGGGGGTCCAGCCAGACTTTGCGGAGCCGCTCGCGGATGAGGGCGGTGCTCAGATCGGCGAGATAGATGCGGTGGGTGCCGGCGTCCGGGAACGGGACATAGGCCTTGCCGGTCTGGGAGAAATCGGCGTAGAGCTCGATGGTATGGCCGACGTCCACGACGATGAGGAAGGGCGGCCAGCCCTCTGCCACGGGGAGGTCTTTGGCGTAGGCCTCGGCCTGGAAGCGGGCGCGCACCATGGCCTCGTCCCAGCCGCCGGTACCGCGAACCGCTGTGCCGCGCCGGAGCCTGGGGGCTGGATCCAAGAGGCTGGCTTGCTGGGCGGGTTGTTCGCTGCCCTGCTTGGCTTCGAGCACGAAGCATTTGTGGCGATAGAGATCGATGCGGCCAATGCTGGTAGATCCATCCCGATGGCGGCGCGTGACGGAACGCTCGAACACGTAGAGGTTTTTTGAATCGTCCGCGGCTGCGGGATCGGGCCGTGGGACTTCCAGAAAATCGCAGAGTTCGGAAAGAAACAGTTGGTAGTTGGCTCGCTCGGCGGATTAGGACTTGGCCCAGCGGCCTAGAAAATCAAGGTGAGAAAACATGGATCGCTACGCAGATAGTTTATCGGGATTGGGTGGGTAATTGGGTACGCGGCATTGCGACCTCTGCGCCAACGAGCGCAGACCAGGAGTCCGGTACGATTCGGCGCCCGCTGGGTGCGGCGGCCGGTTTGGCGCGGACGCTGTTTGTGATGGCGGCGGTGCTGGCGTTGATTGCGGTGATTGCGCCTGCGGGGGCGCCGCCGGAGATGGCGCGGAATATGGCCGTGGGGCATGGCGTGCTGGTGGGGCTGTTCGGTGTGGCGGGGGTGCTGTTCCGACGGGCGGGGATGGCCGGGGGGAGGTAGGACCACGCTCCCGAACCCTGGGTCCCTGAGTCTCAGTCAGGAGGAGCACGTGATGCCGGGTGAAGTCCGGCTCCTGCGGCAGAGGCAGGGACCTCCAGGAGTTTTCTTGCAGGTTTGAAAGAGAACCGGGTTACTATGGGTGCCTGGAAATGGAGGTGCGGGATGCCAATCATTGCTAAACGGATTACGGGGGCGGTGGGCCGAGGTGGGAGCAATTTCTTCGTCGACGTGAAGATCATCAAATACTTGCTGAATACCGTTCCAGAAGAGGAAGGGGGCCCGCGAGGCGCGGTTCTGGAGGGTACGCCGTTGAACGAATTGATCGGGCATATTGAGGTGTTCCAGAGGAAGGCACTTGGCGTCTCCGATGGGCGCGTCGACGTGGAGGGCCGGACCTTACGGCAGTTGCGCGAATTTGACCCCACACCGAACGACCCGCCGTTTGTTCCGACGACAATCTCCGGGAAGAAGCGGGTGGGCAAGAAGGGGGGGCAGCCATCGGCCGTGGCGGGCAAGCAGATCGGGGGGGCAGTGGGCCGTGGTGGGAGCAACAACCTCAACGACGTGGAAGTGGTGGAGTACCTGCTCAACACGGTTCCGGTCGGGGACGGGGGGCCGGTGGACGTGATTCTAAAGAGGACCACTCTGGACGAGTTGATCGTGCACATCGAGCGATTTCAGCGCAGAAAGTTCGGCTTCGGCGATGGGCGGGTGGATGTGGGAGGGCGCACCTTACAGCGCCTGCGCGAGTTTGATCCGACGCCCGATGACCCTCCGTTTGTGCCCCAGTCTCCGTCCGGGAGGAAGGGCGGCAGGTGACGCCCGGCGATGAGGGCCGGGCGGTCCGGAGCCGATTCGTGACGGAGATCCTGCTGCCGGGCGGTTACGGGACGGAGCCCTCCGTGGACGCGCGGTTCACGCGCTTCGCGCTTTCAACCGGCGCCAGCCCGATTGACCGCTGGGGTGTATTTGCAGCCGAAGCGATCCTGCGGCGGCGTGTGGTGATGGAGTATACGGGCGAGTGGATCACGTTTGAACAAGCGGAGTACCGGGCGCTGCGACAGAGGAACTACCTGTTTGAGTGGGATTCCGAGTGGGTGATTGACGGGATGGTGGGCGGCAGCGGCGCGCAGTTTGTGAATCACAGTTGCGATCCGAACCTGCGGTTTCGAATCTGGCGGCGGAGGGTGTTGCTGGTGAGTTTGCGGGCAATCGCGGCAGGTGAAGAATTGACGGTCAACTACGACCTTTCCCGGGAATCCGGACCGGAGGTCTGCCGGTGCGGCGCGGCGGAATGCCGCGGGTTCATGAATCCATGAATTGGGGGCCGGTCGCATTCGGCGCGGCCCCCCGAACGGCTACTTCTTGACGAGCGAGCCTTGAGATGCCACGCAGCGCCACTGGCCGCCCTGCTTCACCCAGGTATCGGTAAAACGCTCGACATCATTGAAGGGCTTGCCCTTCTCGATGCCCTTGCCTTCCCAGCGTCCGATGGCAACGGCGGCGTCGCCATATACCATGACACGCAAGTCAAAGAGCTTGCCCGTCTCGAACTTCGACGCCCCTGATTTCAAGTTGCCCACCACCTCGGCCTTGGTCCTGATTTCGCCGGTGTTACCGGTGGACACGAAACCGTCGGCTAGGACGGCAGCTAATCCGGCCGCGTCCCCTTTCAGTTGAGCCTGCACCCACTTCTCCTCAAGAGCCTTGATCGTGGCCGGCACATCTTCAGCGGCCGCAGCCTTGGTTGGTGCAACGGCGAAGCCAGCCAGCATCAAGATCCCCAGAATGCTGGAAGTTGCTTTCTTCATCCTTGACCCTCCTTTGAGTCAATCGATGATAGCGGAAAATTGACTTTGCCGTATGGGTGGGGGCGGCGAGTCTGTGCTATTCATGAACCCAGACATACAGTTGCTAGAGTCCAGGAGGGCGCTCCATGACTCGAGAAACGAAGCTGTCAAGGGCGGCGTTGAAGGGCGCCTCTGGGGCGGTTGAACAGGCGCGGTGCAGAATCCAGCAATCATCGTGATCTTTGACGTCCCACACGCGCAGGACGCATTGCCCGGTTCGTTCCGCTTTCGCGAGGAAGTCCGGCGCAAGCTGATGACGTGCGCCGCCAGCGTGCCGCGCGAGACCAATAAGAAGCATCCCAGAGAGCGCGTGCCAGGCATCGGCCGCTCGCTGGCGTCTCGCGAACGTTCAGTACTGGCTCGGCCCGCCTGGCGAGCGAACTGAGTCACAACTGGAACGCTTTCCCTTGCTGGCGGGCTTGGCCGAAGGACACGAGGGTCACCAGAATGTCGCGCAGGTCCGCCGCCAGTGCGCGGCGGAACTCTTCGGCGAGCGTTTCCGGGGTGCCCGCTTCGGATTAGCCGGCCAGCACTGCCCGAATTGCCCCTACCCTTTCTGAAATTGCCGCCGGCCAGGCTTTTCGTTCACGCCGAGCGCCGGTGGCCGTGTTCTTCCGACGAGGGCGCCGATGCTCAAATGCGGTGCGCCGAAAGTGACGGAGCCGGCGCTAGGCCCTGCGCACCGCGACTGGCTCGTAATTCAATGCTGTTGCGTGACTTAGAATGATATTGAGCTTTGGATTGTGGTTGAGATTTGGTTGGAACGTCGTTCAGTGTGGAGGGGCAAACGCGCGTGCGAAGGCTCTGCGCGATCCGCGTTGCATGATCTGCCTGAGCCCATCCTCCAATGCCGTCATGTCCTCCGATTTAACTACGCCCAACCGGCTAAGCAGCCGTTCCCTTGCTACTGCCCGGATATGGTCACTCACTTTCGCCTTTCGTTGACCACTCTGACCGACATCACCATGCAGAGGCGCGTCTTGCGAATCTCCGAGCCGACCGCCGGATCCTGCGCTATCCACCAGATATTGCCGCGCTATGGAATCACTTCCACGGTTCTGCCATTGCGTCACCGCTTCCGTCGAAGTCCTTCTCAAGCCCGGCCACATCCAGGTCCTGATTCGCAATCTCACTGGCACGAATCAATGCGGCGTCGCCCTCTTCCAGTGGTGCAGCCAAAGCCTCACTCACAAAGCGCGAACGGTCGCGTGACATGACCCTGAGCAGAAACTGCGCAGCCAGTTCTTCGGGTATGCCGAAAATCATCTTCCTCGTCGCTATAACTCCATACCACCAGACAGCCAGAGTGAGAACCGGGCCACCGGGTTGTCGTGTTCCACCGCCCTCAATGCCGTGTCTGGGCCGTTTCCGGGCGGCAGAGCTGCCTCAAGACTGATTTGCTCTCCGGTGATGGGGTGGCGGAATCTCAGAAATTGGGCGTGCAGGAAGTATCCTCCATCGCCGGGGAGACCGGGGAGGTTTTCAAGAGGCTGGCCGTTTGGGCCGTAGAGAGGATCGCCTAGCAGGGGGTGGCCGATGGATGCCAGATGGATTCTGATTTGATGAGGGCGGCCCGAACACAGGCTTACCTCAAATGTTGTGGTGCTGGTGGAGCGTGAAATCACCTTTGCCAATGACTTTGACGGTTTGCCACTCGGGTTGGCGGCCCAGACGGAACCGAGGCGGGGGTGGGGTACGAGGCCGATGGGCGTGAGGATTTCGTAGGTGTCGTGCTGTGCAATTCTTTGAGCCAGGGCCCGGTAAATCTTCTGAATTTTGGGTGTATTCCAGTTTGCGTTCAGATTGGAGGCCGCCCGCGGTGTTTTGGCGAAGAGGACGATGCCGGAGGTGGCCCGGCCCAATCGGTGGACGGGGTTTGCGTTGGGGGTTTGTTTTTGCACCAAGCGCAGGAGGGTGTTTTCCATGAAGCCGCCGCCGGGGAGGGTGGGAAGCCCGCTGGGTTTGTTGACGGCCAGCAGATGGGGGTCTTCCCACAGAACTTCGAAGTGCTGGGGGGAGTCTGGTTCGATCCAGGGCGGACGGTTCCACACCAGGGTTTGGCCGGAAGTGAGCGATTCGCTTCCGGTGGCGGTGATGCCGTTGAGGGTGACCTCGCCGTTGTTCAGGTTTTGTTGCCAGGCTTGCGGGGTTGAGTGGGGGTAGAGGCTTGCCAAGTGGGAGAGCAGGGTTTGGCCATGGGATTTGCCGCTGATGAACGTGGTGTAGGCATAGCCCCGGTTGAGCATTTAGTTTGAGTGTACGTTATGGCATCCGGGGGCGGCATTCGTGACGGCCCTCGAAAAACCTCGGTTTCACCGATTCATTCTATAGACGAGTTGTAGGCGCTACACGAACTTTGGCTATTCCTGAAAGTGAGTGCCTCAACGGGAGAGCCGAAAACACGCACGGTGATGAGCACTTGGAGTTGGACCGCGACGCTTTCAAAACGAAGATCGGTGACCTCTTCCCTGCGGATGATAAGCACCACCGAATTCTGGACATTCCCGGCAAAACGCCAGCCGACACCGAGGCTCGGTCCAGCCGACTTGGAATTCGGAAAGCGAGCCAAGTCCGGAAGGGTGAGAAGCCGATCTTTGGGAATCTGAGCGGAGTCGTCTTGCGCTAAGCGATCGGAGACGGTTGTCGAACAACTTGCCCGGCAACTTGCGCCGACCGAAGCGGGGTATGCTCGGGTAGTCGCCGTTACCGCGGGGTGGTTGGACGGCTATGCCACTTCCATCGGTGAGCACGGCGAGACCGGGATTGAGGAACGGAGCCCTGGGCGGCCTGAGCGCCGGCCACCGAGCGGGCGCGAGTGCCGGCGGGAACCACCCCAAATTGAATTATCCGGTTGCACCTGGGCGCAGCACTGGCATACATTCAGAACGATCTTCCGAGTGTCGGTCCGTGGCGCGGAAGCTGGCTGTGCTTCCGACACGGCACAACTCGACATCCAAGACCGGCTCTGGAGGCCCATGAGAAGAATTCGCGTTGGCATGGCGGCGGTTCCCACGATTGTCCTGCTCTCTGTCGCGGCGGTGGGGCAGACCAACACGGTGGTGGCGACGACGCGGGCCGAATGGATCCGGATCAATCCGGTGACTCCGTTGACGGCGGCATCGTTTGCGCGCCCGACAGCGGCCGATCAGCCGTGGGTGCGCATGAATATGCCGGCTACGGCGGACACGGCTGAGCTCCAGGCGGAGATCCGGCAATTGCGTGAAAAGGGCATCGCCGGCGTGGAAGTGGGCCAGGGTGCCTTCCCCAATAATGAGCAACTGGTGGCGTTGCTGCGGGCCGCGAATCAGTTTGGCATCAAGATCAGCCTGAGCCACGGGCCGACGCAGATTCCGGCCGGGTATTCGATCGACGCAGAGCACGCGCGGAAGTCGTTGTTCCTGGGGAAGGCCACGGTGGCGGCGGGCTCGACGTTTGAGGGACCGCTGCCGCCGCCCACGTTGACGCAGGGCAGCCGGAGCGGATTTGGCGGCCGTGCACCCGCCGGGGGACGTGCGCCGGCTGGGGCTGGGCCTGGCCCCGGCGGACCGGGCGGGCCGGGCGGCCGCGGCACTCCTCAACCCACGCGGGCCAGCCTGATCGCGGTGCTGGCGTACCGCTGCACGGCGTCGCCATGCCCGGAAGCCGGCGCGATCACGCTGGACCGCGGGTCGCTGATCGATCTGACCTCGACGGTGACCGCCAGGAACACGGCAGGCTTGCTCGGCGGGACCACCGCGGGCCAACTGCGATGGGCAGCGCCAGCGGCTCCGGCCGGCGCGCAGTGGCAGGTGATTGCATTCTGGTCGCGCGGCGTGTTCGCGCAACCTGATCCCTTCAGCGACCAGGGCTACGCAGAGATCATCCGAAGTATGGAGAGCGGTCTGAGCACGGAGGTGAAGGAACTGCTGAAGGCGAACGGGGGCGACATCTTCCTGGACTCCCATTCGGTGGACCGGGGCAGCCCGGATGAGCTGTGGACGAACAGGATGGCGGAGGAGTTCAGCCAGCGCCGCAAGTACGCGCTGATCCCCAATCTGCCGGCGCTGTTTCGCGAGGTCTTCGATTTCAACGACGGCAGCGCCGCGCGGGTCCGCAACGATCTCTACGCCGTGCGCGGCGAACTGTGGCTGGAAAAGCAGATTGTACCCCTGCGCGCCTGGGTGCGGAAGTACAACAACGTGTTGCGCGTGCAGGTGGAGGGCGAGGCCAACATGACCATCCCCATCACGGACATGCTGACGGCTACCGCGGCCGTGGACCGGCCTGAGCACGAGAATCTCTTCGTCGGGGACGAGATCGATAATTACCTGCCGATGGCCTCGGCCAACCACATGACCGGGAATCCGTGGTATTCCACCGAGTGCTGCGCGGCGCTGAACAGAAGCTATGCGCAGACCTTCCAGGACACCGTGATCCGCATGCACCGCAGCTTTGTGGGCGGCATTACGAAGCTGGTCTACCACGTGTATCCGTACCGGGACGGCGCCACGTGGAAGTGGCCGGGGTATCACAATTTCGGGCAGGCGGGCTTTTCCAATGCGTGGGGTCCGCGCGAGCCGTATTGGGTGGACGCCCGCCTGTACAACGATTACTTCGCGCGCGTCCAACAAGCCTTGACACAGGGAGACGCGAAAACCGATGTGGCGGTGTATATGCAGAACTATCTCTACCCGCCCTCGCAGGGGACGAAGATGCGCCACTGGGGCGACATGAAACTCGCGGAGGCGGGATACACGCGCGACTTTCTGAACCCGGAGATGCTGCGCCTGCCCAACGCCAAGGTAACGGGCCGCCGGCTGGCCGCCGAGGGGCCGGCTTATCAGGCTCTGGTGATCGACAGCGAACAGGGGCCGCCCACCGATCCGGTGAAGACTTCAATGCCGGTGGCGGTGGCCGAGAAGATCCTTGGCTATGCGCGCGCGGGCCTGCCTGTGATCGTGGTTGGCACGCCGCCGGACCGCACGCCGGGCAATACGCCGGAAGCCGATGCCGCGCTGAAGACCGTCATCGGGCAGTTGCTGGCGGAGCGCACGGTGTCGCGCGTGACGCACGAGGCCGACGTGCCAGCGAAGCTCCGCTCACTGGGCATCCGGCCCGCCGCGGAGCCGGCGCAGCCTTCGCCGCTACTCAGCATCCGCCGCGTGGATGCGGCCACTCAGACCGCCTACTACTTTTTCTACAACCAGGGCGTCGTCAGCCCTCCGGACGAGCCGATGACGCTGTTTGAGCCGGCTACGGGGCAGCCCGTGGATCGGGAGGTGAGCCTGGAGGGGAGCGGCCGTCCGTACTTCTTGGACGCGTGGTCCGGCAAGGTCACGCCCATCGCGCAGTATTCGTCCAACAGCGGCCGCGTGACGGTCAGGATCCGCGTGGCGCGCGACAACGGCGTGCTGATCGCGCTGGCCGCCGATCCGAAACGGTTCGGCGTGGCGGCGCCTGCCGCGCATGTCGTGAAGACGGATGCGGCGGAGGCGGCCATCACTAAGGACGGGGTGGTGATCCGCGCGGAGAAGGCCGGGACGTACGACACCGAGCTGAGCAACGGCCGCAAGGTGCGGAGGACGATTCAGAACGTGCCGGCGGTCATCGACCTGACCAAAGCGCAATGGCATGTGGCGGCCGAAGATTGGCAGCCAGCGAATCCTTACAACACGACGTTTGGACCGGCGGCGGCGGAGACACGCAAGACGCGAGTGGAGCTCGATATCCAGGAGCTGAAGGCGTGGCCGCAGATTCCCGAACTGCAGAACGTATCCGGCCTGGCGACCTATACGACGTTCTTTGACCTGCCCGCGAGCTGGACGGCGGCGCATGGCGCAGTGTTGAGCCTCGGCGAGGTCTTTGATAGTTTCACTTTGACGGTCAACAACCAGGCAGTGTCCATTGACCAGATCAGCGCCGTGGCGGATGTTGGCGGGCAGCTCAAGGCGGGCCGCAATACGATCGCCGTGCGGGTGGCCACCACGTTGAACAACCGGCTGGCGAAGATCGATGACGACGTGGCCAGGCGGGGACTGGTGCAGCCCTATGGGCTGGTGGGTCCGGTGGTGCTGACGCCATACGGACAGGCCGTGGTTGCGGGCAAGGCGCGGAGGTAACGGGCAAATGACAAACAGATGGTGGCTGATTTTGGTAGCGGCGCCGCTGCTGGCGCAGGCGCCGGTGAAGACGGGGATGCAGTTCAGCGAATTTTACCTGCACGACCCGTTCATCCTCGCGCACAAGGAGAGCAAGACCTACTACCTCTACAACGGCGCTGGGCCGCGCCAGTTGGGCGGGCAGCGGGCGGGCGTGGTGACGTACAAGAGCAAGGACATGCTCCATTGGGACGGCCCTTACAAGGTATTCGAGGTGCCGGATGGATTGTGGGCCGCTCCCGGCGAGGGTGTCTGGGCTCCGGAAGTACATCTGTACCGGGGCAAATACTACCTGCTGGCCACGCTGCACAACAGCAAGTCGCCGCTGAAGTACGTCGATGAAGAGAAACTGCCGATGTACAACGGCAAGAAGGCGAAGCCGCATATGCGGGGGACGCAGATCTTCGCGGCGGACACGCCGGACGGCCCGTTTGTGCCGTTGGGCAACAGCCCGGCTCCGCCCGCGGACCTGATGACGCTGGATGGAACGCTATTTGTCGAGGACGGTGTGCCGTACATGGTGTACGCCCACGAGTGGATCCAGGTGCTGGATGGGACCATGGAGGCCGTTCCTTTGAAGGCCGACCTCTCGGCACAGGCGGGCCCGCCATTCCTGTTGTTCAAGGCATCGGAGGCGCCGTGGGTGGCGGGTCAGACGAAGAAGCCCGGCGAACTGCCGACCTACGTGACGGACGGCCCGTGTTTCTACCGGACCAAAAAGGGCAAGCTGCTGATGCTGTGGTCCAGCTATCGCGACGGACTGTATGTGGAGACGCTTGCGTATTCGACGTCGGGCAAGCTGCGCGGCCCGTGGAAGCAGGGCGAAGTGCTCGTGGGCAACGACAGCGGCCACGGGATGCTGTTTGAATCGTTTGAGGGCAAGCTGATGCTGGTGTTGCATCAGCCCTTCCGGCAGGCGCGGGGCAAGCTGTTTGAGATGGAAGATACGGGCGACACGCTCAAGGTGAAACGCCAGATCGTGGAATAGATGGAGGCCCTGCATGATGCGAATGTTGATTCCAGCCGTGCTTTGCTGCAGTGCTGCCGCTGCGCCCCCGGCGTTCGACCCGCAGGGAGCCCGGGAGCTCTCGAGCTTTCTCGGCGAGGCCGTGAGCCGCGGCGATGTGCCCGGTGTAGTGGTGCTGGTGACCGCGCCGGACCGTGTGCTGTACCACGAGGCGTTCGGCAAAATGAACTCGGCGCAGGGCGTGGCGATGCGGAAGGACGCCATCTTCCGCATTGCCTCGATGACCAAGGCATTGACCTCAACCGCCGTGATGATGCTGGTAGAGGAAGGCAAGCTGGGCCTGGACGATGAGGTGTCGAAGTACCTGCCGGCCTTCAAAAACCCGCAGGTGATCAGCCGCCTGGACCTGGCGGCGGGCACCTACGAGACACGGCCGGCCACGCGCCCGATCACCATCCGGCAGTTGCTGACGCACACCTCCGGCATTGGTTACACGTTTTCGGACCCTGGGCTGGCGCTGATTGAGAAGCAGACCGGCAAGACGGGTCCGGCGGAGCTGCCGCTGGTCCACGAGCCGGGCGAGAAGTGGACGTACGGCGCGAGCACGAAGGTTCTGGGCGATGTGGTGAGGAAGCTATCCGGCCAGGGCATCGAGGCGTTTCTCGAGAGCCGGATCTTCCGTCCACTCGGGATGAAGGACACAGCCTTCCAAGTCCCTCCGGCCCAGAACGCGCGTGTCGTGACGGCCCATCAGAGGAAGGACGGACGGCTCAACGAGACTTCGAATCCGGCGGCGATCGGCGGCGAGCCGCGCGGCGATGGGGGCCTGCTCTCCACCGCGGGCGATTACTGCCGCTTCGTGCAGATGATCCTCAACGGCGGGCAACTGGGCCGGGCGCGATTGCTGAAGGCAGAGACAGTCCGCGAGATGGGGCGCAACCAGACCGGTGATGTCAAAGTGAGGTTGCAGCCTGTGGTGATCACCGAGTATGCGAAGCCCTTTCCGCTGGGCGCTGGCGAGGACGTGTGGGGGCTGGGGTTTCAACTAGCGGCACCCGCGAAGCCAGATCCGGCGATGCGCCGGCCCGGGAGTATGAGCTGGGCGGGCATCTACAACACGTTCTTCTGGATCGATCCGGAAGAGGAGATCGGGGTAATCGTGCTGATGCAGATGCTGCCGTTTTACGACGAGGCGGCGCTGGGCGTGCTGCGCGGTGTGGAGACCCGCGTGTACCAACATCTGCGGGGCGCGCCGCGCTGAGCGGGGGTCACTCCGGCAGCAGAGCCCGCATTTTTTTGGCAATGGCACGTGCCGCAAAGGTCGGATTCAGCCGGTAGAGCTTATCCATCAGCGCGGAGTCTTTGCCGACGAAAACGCGGGGCGCATCGCGCTCCATTCCGTCGACGATGATCCTCGCCGCCTGGCTGGCCGGGAGCGCCATTCTGGCTCCACTGGTGGCGGCGGAACCAGGACTACCCAACCCCGAATTCGACCGGATATTGGTGGCCACGGCGCCCGGGAAGACCACGGTAACGCGGACGTTGGTGTGAAGCAGTTCGGACGCGAGGCCCTCGGTCATCATCTTGACTGCCGCTTTGGCGGCGCAGTAGATCGTCTGGCCGGGAACGGGCGCAAATCCGCCCATGCTGGAGATGTTGACGATATGCGCGTCGGGCCGCTCCAGCAGGTGAGGGAGGAAGGTCTTTGTCACGAAGAGCGTGCCGAAGAGGTTCACGTTCAGTACGCGCTCGATGGTGGAGTAATCCAGATCGTTGAGCCGGCTGAATGGCTGAATGATGCCGGCATTGTTGATGATGCCATCGATTGCTCCGAAGCGCGCGATGATCTGTTCGGGGAGCGCTTCGACGGCCAGCCTGTCAGCCACGCTGGCCGTGAAGCCTTCGAATTCCTGCTGATGGGCGGCGGCGAGGCGGGCGGTCTCCGCCAAAGATTCCGGCGCAATATCAACGCCTGCCACGCGCGCCCCCCGGGCCAGGAGGCAGAGCGCCAGTTCGCGGCCGATGCCGCTGCCGGCGCCCGTGACGAGGATGACCTTGTTTTGGACTTTCATCCGGAGCTCCCGCTAGCGCGGCCTATTTCGAGCGAGTAGCCTTGAACTCACCCTCGACGCTGAATTCCACGGCGGTGACGGAGCCGCTCATCGCGTTGTCGGATTCCAGCGTTCCTGCGTAGACGACCGTCACTGGCCCGGCCTCGCTATCGGTCTTGATGGTCCAGGTAACCTTCTTGCCGTCAACCTTGCCGGTGAGTTTCACCGCGCCGCTCGGCGCGCTGCAAGTCCCGCCCAGGTCATTATCCTGCTGCGTGAACGTGCAGGTGCCGGTGCTTTCACGGCCACCAGCGTTGCGCTGAATCTGCCACTCGCCAGTCAGCTTGGTATCGGCGGCTAGCGCCAGAGCAGCGGTGCATAGCAGCAGGATGGAGATGCGTAGTTTGTTCATGGATCGGCCTCTTCGGAGATGTACGGCGCTTGGCGCCATGCAGCGAGTATAAAGTGGCACTCAGTGCCATGTCAACACTTTCTGCCACTCTTGGCATGAATTGGCGAGATGTGCTAGCATCGCCGGTAACGTGCCGAACTCACGATCCGCCAGCCCTCCGACGCCGCCGACGCTGAAGATGCGCAAGCAGCAACTGGTGCGGGACGCCATCTGGGACGCGGCGATCGAGCTCTTTGCGGAGAAGGGGTTTGACGAGACGACGGTGGACGATATTGCGGAAGCGGCAGGCACGTCACGGCGATCTTTCTTCCGCTATTTCCAATCGAAGAGCGACCTGATGGCGCAGGATATCGTGAGCTACGGGACGTCTCTGGCGGACGCCATCCGCAGTTGTCCGCCGGCCTGTTCCTTGCCGGTGGTCTTCCGGCGGACGGTGCTGCAGGCGGCGCAGCTTTCCGCGGCGCATCCGCGAACCCGCCAGATCATGGAGATTGCCGCGAAGTACCCGGCGGCGCGGGAAGCGCAGATAGCGCGCGTTGCGGAGGTTCAGGAGCAGTTGGCAGAGGCGTTCGCCGAGCGGTGCAGGCTCGGTGGCGGGAATGAGATGATGGCGCGCGTGATGGCCGGCTTGACGCTTTCCCTGCTGAGCGTGACGTTCCGATCATGGTTTGCGGACGGGCAGAACGACATCGCCTCCACCGTCGATCAGGTGTTCGCGACGGTGAAGGATCTGGTGGGCGGCCGCGCTGGTTCGGGCCGGCGTTCAGTTCCCCGTGGCGGCCGTTAGCAGGAACGTCCGCAGCCAGGCCTCGACCTCGACAACCTGCTCGGGCACGGTGTTGTGGCCGGTCTCAAGGGCCAGCAGTAACTTCTTCTTTCCGGGAATCACGTTGTAGGCCGAGAACATGGACGTCGGCGGGCACGTCTCGTCGTTGAAGCCCCAGGAGTAGAGTCCCGGCACTTTGACGCGGCGAGCGAAGTTGACCACGTCGTAGTAGCGCGAGGTCTCGATTTTATCCGCCGAGCGATGAGACATGGGCCCCTCGGTGGCGCGGAACATATGCGGCCAGCCGCCGGCGCGATTGTTCAGATACCCGGTGACATCGGAGAGGGCCGGGTAGTAGGCGGCGAGGCCACGCACGCGCGGGTCCAGCGCGGCGGTGACGATGGAGAGGGCGCCGCCCTGACTGCCGCCGGTGACGGCGAGCGTCGCGCCGTCCCATTTGGGATGGCTAGTGAGAAAGTCATTGGCGCGGACACAGCCGAGATAGACGCGGCGGAAGTAGTAGCGCTCGCGGTTATCGAGGCCAAATGCATTGTAGCCGGCGAGCGCGCCGGCGCCCAGCGAATCGTAGACAGACTGCTCCATGGTGACGGGGATGCCGTGAATGCCGATCTGCAGGGTAATGAAGCCGCGTCCGGCCATCTCGGCGAGACCGCGATAGGGGCGGACACCGGCGCCAGGCACGCTGAGGAGCGCCGGATATTTGCCGGGCGCCTTGGGCTCGCACAGGATCCCATAAAGGCGCGAGGTTCCGTTGACTCCGCCGACGTTTTGCAGATTCACGTGGTAGCAATCGGCGGAGGCGTTGCCGTAATCAGGCAGCAGGGTGACCCGCGCATCGATGGGCAGCTTGGCGAGGGCGGCCTTGCCGGCAGCCCAGAATTCGTCGAAATCGGCTGGGTCCTGTTGGGTGGGCTTGATGGACTCCGGCTGAAATGCAGCCGTGGCGAGGCCGCGGTAGGTCTTCCCGTTGCGCTCCACTGTGGCGATGCAGCGGAGGAATCCGGGCTCGTTCAAGGTTCCGCCCTGTACGGTGAGGCCCTCGGCGGGGAGAGCAACGGTCTGATCGATCCTCGGCGGCATCATCTCGAGGCCGATGCGGTAGGTCACCTGGACGCCGCTCACCGGCTGGCCGTCCTGCACGGCGACGATGCGAAAGCGGACGGGCTGGCCCGGCATGTAGCGCCAGTCCGAGTGATCGGTGGAGACGCGAACCTGAATGGTACCGACGCGGTCCTGGGCGGCGACGGGGAAGGCGAGGAGGGCGAGCAGGGTGGGGACGGCGAATCGCAGCATGGTTAGACTTTACACGATACCGCACTGGCGGAGACATCGGATTCCGGCCCCTGTTATCCTCAGGAACATTGCGGGGCTTTCAGAGAGAGGAGCACAACGTGGCGCAAATCGTAAATTCGCGGTGTGTCCTGGCAGTGCGGGACCTGGCAGTGTCCACCCGTTACTACGTGGAGGTTCTGGGCTTCAGCAAGGATCCGATCGATGCGGAGGGCTGGAGTTTTCTGACGCGGGACACCTTTCGCGTGATGCTGGGCGAGTGCCCGGACGAAAAGCCGGCGGGCGAATTGGGAGATCATTCGTACTTCGCCTATTGGAACATCGACCATGTCGACGAGTTCTACCAGGAGATTGCGGCCCGCGGGGCGCTAGTTGGTCCCAAGCCATCAAACAAGCCGTGGGGCCTCCGGGAGTTTTCTCTGAAGACGCCTGACGGCCACCGCATCACTTGCGGCGAGCTCATCGCGCGGTAGAGATGGCCGCCTCCACGGTGGTGAGATCGACCAGTCCATGGCAACCGTAGAGGGCCGGGATCACGTCGCACGCTGCATGGCGGCGGCGCAGCTCGGCTACCTTCTCCGTGCCCGCGCGATAGGCCGGCAGATACATCCGGCCCAGCAATGGGTGGCGGCCCCAGGCGCCGGAGAGCTTGCCGGCGCGCTCTTCCGAAACGAGGAATTCGCGACGGAGCGCAGCCGCCACTTCCGGCTGCGGCACGCCTTCGCCCCAGGTGAGGAACGACGACTGGTTCTTGGCATCGTCCTGGAGCAGCGCGAGAAGCACTCCGATCTGCAAATCCTCGTCGGGCAGTTGATCCACCTCGGTGACGCCGTAGGCCATCAGGATGGCGTTATTGGCGATGCCTTCAAACAAGGCCGCGGCGCGCGTGTTCATGGTGAGCACGCTGGCCTCGAAGCCGACGGCGTGACGGGCGTAGAGATTCTGGAGATACGCGAACGTGGTGACGTGTCCGGGCACAACCTCGTGGCTGACCAACTGCATGAACTCCGGCACGGAGATCTGGAGCGCGGCGTTGATCTCATAGGTCGCCTCGTATAGCGGCGAGCCATCGGCGCCGCGCGCGCGGCCCAGGTAGTTCATCGAGCCGGAAAACCAGGCATCGCGGATGGGGAGGAATTCGATATTGGCCCGCGGCACCGCGGCAAACTCCGGCGGCAGGTGGGGCAGCACGTTCCGCGCGGTGAGCGCATCGAAGCGGGCAATGACGGCATCGCCGAGGGCGCGCACGGCGGCCATCGGGATCATGCGCGCGGCGCGCCAGGCATCCACTGCGCTCAGCAGCGTGGCATTGCTTTTGGACGGGTACCCGGCACGGGACAGCAACTCGGCCACGCGCTCGCGTTTCGCCAGGGGCTGGGATGGCTCCGGCGCGCGCCCTGTGGAGGCCTCCACGCAGCGGGCGTAGGGGACGGGCGCCCCGGCGCCGATGAGCTCCATGGCGAGGTCCCACATGATTTCGAAGCAGAGAGCGAGGCCGCGCACATACTCGCCGCGCGGCCCAGACAGTGCCCGAGCTTCGTCAGCGAGGCCGCCGATGGCGCCACGCACATCCACCGCAGCGAGATAGCTCTCGATGGCGGCGCGGTCCACCGCCGGGCCGCCAACGCCGCCGCTGTTGCGGACCGCTGCGGCCGATGGATGCGCGTAGGCCAAGGGCAGCGCTTCATCGGAGAACCACGAATCCGCGATGAAACGGCCCGTGCCCGACGCGCAGAGGACGTCGCCGCCCCAGAGCGTATCGATGCCGAGAATGGCGTTCCCGACGAGTTCACTGAATCGCTGGCTCATGCCTGTGATCCTTTCTCTTTGCTGAGCGCACCGAACCAGACGTAGAGGCAGAGCCCGATAAAGAGCGAGGCCGAGACCATTTGTGACACCGGCTCGTTGTCGTAGAAAGGCGTCTTCACCCACGATTCCGCAAACCCGGGGATCAGGCGCAGCGAGGCGCCAAATACGCCGCCCAGCGCCCCGCCGGCCATCAGCCCGGAGGCAATGATGACACCGCGTTCACGGATCCGCGAGCCGGCGGCGCCGCCCGCACCCGCGCCGCGCTTGCCGAGGAAGTGGGAGAGGAATCCTCCGACGAGCGCGGGCGTGTTCAGCTCCAGCGGCAGGTACATGCCGAGCGCAAAGATGAGCGCCGGGACACCCAGCATCTCCATGATGAGCGCGATGACGGCGCCCGTGCCAAACAGAATGTAGGCCACCGGCTGATGGCGCATGAAGCCCTCCACCAGAGCCTTCATGATGGAGGCCTGCGGCGACGGCAGCACCGTGCGCAGATCGCCGGGCACTGCCTCGCCAAACTGGAAGGTCCGCGCGAGCATCGCAATGGTGAGGCCCGCGGCAGCGGCGGCCGCCATCACACCCAGGAATTTCACGCGCTGTTGCGCCGCCGGAGTGGAGCCGAGCCAGTAGCCGGTCTTGAGATCGGTGACGAACTGGCCCGAAACCGACAGCGCCGTACACACCATACCCGCAATGGCCATGACGAAGAACATGCCGGAGGAGCCGGAGAGCCCAAACTTCAGCAGCACGATGGAGGAGATGATGATGGTCAGCATCGTCATGCCGGAAACCGGGTTGCGCGCCGTGGTGGCGATGGCATTGGCCGCTACGGAGGTGAAGAAGAACGCGAACACCAGGCTCATGACGAGGCCCACGGCGATGATGGCCGGCACTGTGGAGAGGCTCGCGAAGAAGACGGCCACGGCCACTGCGCTGACGATGACGCCGATGAGGATGGTCATCACCGGCACGTCGCGATCCGTGCGTTCCTGGCCGGCCTCCTCGCCTGCGCGGAATGCTTTGAGCGCGATGCCAAACGAGCCGGCGACAATGCGCAGAGACTTGATGATGCCGAAGATGCCCGCGGTGGCAATGGCGCCCACTCCGATGAAGCGCACGTAGCCGCGGAAGATCTGCACCGCGGTCATCTGAGAGATCGGCATGGTGGCGGGATACACCGTGAGTTCCCCCAGGTGGCTGCCGATCATCCAGATCAGCGGCACCATCACGAGGTTCGACAACATGCCCCCTGCGCAGAGGATCAGCGAACTGCGGAGCCCCATCACATAGCCCAACCCGAGGATGAAGCCGATGGCATCGAAGCTAACGGCCACGCGGGCCCGCGTGGCCAGGTCCCTCACCACGCCGACGAACTGAAAATCGAGATACTCCTTCCACACTTGGAACGTGGTGACGAAGAAATCGTAGACGGCGGAGATCCCCGTGGCCATCAACAGCAGGCGCGCCTGAGAGCCGCCCTTCTCGCCGGTGACGAGGACTTCGGTGATGGCCGTGGCCTCGGGATAGGGGAGCTTGCCGTGCATCTCGCGCACGAAGTAGCGGCGCAAGGGAATGAGAAACAGCACGCCCAGGGCGCCCCCGGCGATGCCGATGAAGACGGTCTGGAGGGGATGCGGATTGAGGTTCAGAATGTAGAGCGCCGGCAGCGTGAAGATGGCGCCCGCTGCCACGGCCCCGGCTGTGCCGCCCAGGCCGGAGATGATTACGTTTTCCAAGAGCGAACTGCGGCGTGGATACATCCGCGCGAGCCCGATGGCGAGGATGGAGACGGGAATCGCCGACTCCATCACCTGGCCCACCTTGAGGCCGGAATACGCCGAGGCGATGCTGAACACGACGCAGAAGAAGAGCCCCCACAGGACCGAGCGCCATGTGAGCTCCGGTTGCTGCGTGGACGCAGGAATCATGGGCTGGTAGGTGGCGCCGGGCGGGAGCGCGGTGTAGGCGTCGGCGCTCAGAGATTTGCTCTCGCCAAGTTCAAGATCCTGGGGCATTTTGATTGCGCGCCTCTTTCGCCGCGCCACGCGGATTATATCGAAGCAGGCCGCGCCCGGTATGCTGGATACGTCGAAAGGACGGCAAAGCCACATGATCGAACGGATGCAACCTGGCCGGAGAGGTGTCCTGAAGGCGCTGAGCGGTGCCCTGGCGCCGATGATTGTGCCCGCGCGCGTATTCGGGCAGGCGGCGCCCGGCGGCAAGATCACGATGGCCGTGATCGGCACAGGCAACAACGGCTACGGAATGCTCGAGGAGTTTCTCAAGGACGAGCGCGTGCAGGTGGTTGCCGTCTGTGACGTGAACAAGGAAGGGCCGGGATATTGGGATGGATCCGTGCGCGGATGGGCGCCGGCGCAACGCCTGGTGGAGCAGAAGACAGGGCGGAAGGGCTGCGCCGCGTTCACGGATTACCGGGAAGTTCTGCGGCGGGCCGATATCGACGCCGTCTGCATCTCCGTGCCGGACCACTGGCACGCGCGCATCGCCATCGACGCAGCGCAGGCCGGCAAGCAGATCTTCTGCCAGAAGCCGCTTTCGCTGACGGTGCGCGAAGGCCGCCTGATGTCCGACGCCGTGCAGAAGGCGGGCGTGGTGTGGCAGACCGGCAGCCAGCAGCGCTCCGACCCCAGTTTCCGGCGCATGTGCGAACTGGTGCGCAATGGGCGGATCGGCAAGGTGCATACGGTGCGCGTGGGCCTGCCCGGCGGCTGTCCGGACTTTGGGAAGGTGGCGAGCCAGACCGCCACCGTGCCCGTGCCCGAGGGCTTCGATTACGCCTTCTGGCTGGGCGCGGCGCCGGAAGCGCCCTACTGTCCGGCGCGGGTGGGCGTGAACTTCCGCTGGAACTTTGACTATTCGGGCGGGCAGGTCACCGATTGGGGCGCGCACCATATCGACATGGCACAGTGGGGGCTGGGCATGGATTACAGCGGCCCGGTGGCCATCCGCAATCCACGCGGAGTGTTCGCGCAGCATCCGGTCTACAACACGGCCACCGAGTTTTCCTTCGAGGCCGTGTACGAGAGCGGAGTGAAGCTGATCGTCTCCAGCAAGGAGAAGGGCGGCGTGAAGTTTGAAGGGTCGGATGGGTGGGTGTGGGGCGAGCGCACGCGGCATCAGGCGAGCACTCCGGAGATTTACAATTCCCCGATCGGCGAGCGCGAGTTGCACCTCTACGAAAGTAAGGAGCACAACCGCAACTTCATCGATTGCATCCTGAGCCGCAAGCCGACGGCCGCGCCGATCGAAGTGGCGCACCGCTCGGTGACCATCGCGCATCTCGGCAACATTGCGCTGCGGACCGGGCGGAGCCTGCTGTGGAATCCGAGGACGGAGCAGATACTGGATGATGCGGGTGCCAACGACATGCTGGACCGGGCGCACCGGGCGCCGTGGGGGCTTTAGAGGGACGAAAGCAGAGCCGTCGCGTACGGCGGCGAGCTGCGGTGGCCGTTTAACTCGCCCAGTAGGTCTGCCGCTTGGCCGAAGTCTCCAAGCTAGTCGGGACGCGCCCGCCAGCGTCAAACTGGCGCAGCGTCGAGCCGTCCAGGTTGTCCTGGAGCATCATTTCACTCAAAGGTCTGGAATTCTAATGTGCCGACAGTGCGAGCAGCGTCGTCTGCATCTTCCTGGCCTGTCTGCCGTCAAACCGGAGCGCGCCCTTTGCCATCCCCTCCTCATCGCCGCGCCGCCACGTGGGCCTCATGATTCCGGTGGGTGTATGCGAGTTTGACCCTAGCAGTAAATGTCCAATCTCGTGGGCGGCTGCATGGCCTAGAAGTGCCCAGTCGCTAAGGGTTTCGATCCGCGCCATCCGTTTCGTTGGATCGACGAAGAGCGTGATGCAGGATCCTCCTTCATCCGTCATGGCGGCGTACCCGAGTTGCTTCGCGTGTCCGGCACGTTTGGGTTCAAAGATGCGCAGCATTAGGACAGCGGACTCAAGCGAACCGGTGCATCCAGTGCGCCCTATGGCGACGCCAGCGCTGGAGCATTCGATGAACTCTACAGCCACTCCGGCTTGCCGGAGAACGCGCTTTGCGGTGGCTGCCATCTCAGATGGGGCATCGGCGGGTAGGTTGACGTAGCTGTACAGGCGAACGGTGACGCGAACGTCGTTGGCCGGAGTTTTGGAAAAGCCGAGGCCTGTGGCGAGCAGCAGGCCCAGAATCATCGAGGCGGTTCGTGCCGGGAGGTTCGTTTTCATGGCCCGATGCTGGGCCGGACCTACTGGAACCTCCATTCCGGGTGACGCAACTCGGTGTCTCGGCGCCCGAAGGCGCAGGTCTCTGGGCAACCAACTGAACCAAATGAACTTGCGGCACCATGTCTCGAGACAATTGCCTTCAATTCCGGAGTAAACGGTGCTATTATTTGGCCTGGATCGGGAGGTCTCCGATGCCTCAATCGCAGTTGACGGGCATCATCCGCTTCGGGGCGTTCGAAGTGGAGCCGCAAGCCGGGGTCCTGCGCAAGCATGGGGTCCGCATCCGCCTTCAGGAACAACCGTTTCAAGTGTTGCTCGTGCTGTTGGAAAAGCGGGGCGAGCCGGTAAGCCGCGAAGAGCTGCAACGAAGGGTCTGGGCGGGGACGGCATTCGGCGATTTCGACCATAGCCTGAACATCGCCATCAACAGGATTCGCGAGGCGTTGGGGGACTCGGCGGAGACCCCACGGTTTGTGGAGACGCTGCCGCGGCGGGGCTATCGCTTCGTCGGACCGGTGGAGGGCGGAGTGGCACCGGCCGAGGCAACGCCGAATGCGGCGCCGGTCAAGGTGCGGGGGCCAAAGTGGATTCCAATTGGTGGCGCCGCTTTAGGGCTGGTTGCACTTGCTGGGGGTGCGGCGTGGCTTCTGTTGCCCCCTGCTCCGCCGGCGCTCCAATGGCATCGGCTAACAAACGATAATCTCAGGCCCAAATCGGCGCCCGTACTCTCCGACGGCGCACGGCTCTACTTCGCGGCTGGATGGTTAACCAGCCGCAAGATCTTCCAGGTCCCTTTGTCCGGTGGCGAGCCAACGAGTTTGCCTGGCGTTCTCCCGCCGGCGCGGTCCCCTTATCTGCTCGATATCACACCCGATGGGCAGGAACTGCTGATTGGAGCAGTGCCTGGCTCTTATCTCCCAGGAGAGTTGTGGACGCTCAGAATCGCGGATGGTTCGACCCGAAGGGTGGCCGAGCTGCACGCATGGGAGGCCAGGTATTCTCCGGACGGCGGCAGGATTGCTTTCACGTTGGGTGGGATACGTACGCCGGGCTCTCTCTGGGTGGCGTCCAGCGACGGTTCAAACGCGCGCAGCTTGCTGGAAGTCAAGGGTTTAGACATCCACTTTCCCTGCTGGTCAACCGACGGAAGGCGGATCGCTTTCGAGCAACGCAACCGCGCTTCCCAGGAGCGAAATGCCTGGGAGATCAGGGAAGACGGAACCGGCATTCGTCGCCTATTGCCCGAATGGCGTCAGAACCATTCGCCCGGCGGTTGGACTCCAGACGGCCGCCTGATTCTCAGCTCGGAGGGCCAGCTCTGGACAGCGCAGCAGCGGCTGTTCTATCAGCGCAGCCAGCCTCCTCCGCTTCAACTCTCGACCGGCGAGCCTCTATTTCCGCTCCCCCTCCAACTACGCAATAGCCGGACCTTCTACGCCGTTGGCAGGACGCCGCTTGCCCAACTGGAGCGTTTCGACGCTCGACAGGGAATCTGGGTACCGCACTTGGGTGGGGTCTCTGCCGAAGCGGTTTACTACTCGAAGGATGGACAAAGGCTCACCTACGTCACTTTTCCCGAAGGCGAATTATGGACCCGCCGCGCTGATGGAAGCGAGCCTGTCCAGTTGACCAAAGCTCCCATGAGGGCGGCAGAGGGGAAGTGGTCGCCTGACGGCAAGCTCATCGCATTTATGGGTAAGAGCACGTCCGACCAGCCCTGGAGAATCTACCTGTTGGATGCAACGGGCGGAACTGCGCGTCCGGCGTGCCCAAGCGGTTGCGGCCCGCAGGGGGATTTTACCTGGGCGCCGGATGGGAAAAAGATCCTGTTCGCCGCTCCCGTGGGCAGTTTTTTCACAGAGGAGCAGTATCTTCGGTTGGTGGATCTCGGAACCGGCGAGGTGACGAGATTCCCGGGTTCGGACAGGTTCCACTCGCCGCGCTGGTCCCCGGACGGGTCGGCGATCTCGGCGTCAGCTTTCCCGGGGGGTGGACATATCATGCTCTATAATTTCGCTGAGCGGAAGTGGAGGGCGCTCCCGCACCCCGGTCCGGGGGGGCCTAGTTGGCCCAGTTGGTCGCGGGACGGCCAGTCGATCTGGTACTACAACGTTTCCCGAGGCGAGATTGTGCGGTGCCACGTGCGCGAAAACCGGCATGAAGTGACGTTGCAGATAAAGTTCGAGGAACTAACGGGTCTATTCGGCTACTTTTTCGGCTTGACTCCCAACGATGAGCCACTGATCCTGCGCCGCCGCGACATCGATCAGATCTATGCGTTGGATTGGAAGGCGCGTTGAGAGACTCGTCGGGTCACGGGAATGCTCGGCACACCGCAGCGATATGCGGCGGTGTGGTGCTCGATAGGGAGGAAGGACGGCCTCCAACGCGACTACCGAGCGAGCGACTTGTTTGCGGAGGCGAAGTTCGGTGTGTCAAGGTCTCGGCTCCGTACTCCGAGTCAGTCCTCACGAATCACGCTGCCCATTCGTGCCGGGCTATCCGGTGTAGTTCGGACGCTCACTCACGAGCTCAGCTGATCACCGCACGAAATCCAAGATCCAAGCGAAATGGACAGAAAACCCGGATCGCCGGAAACCGGAACGACGCTGGTCGACGTGTCGGAAATCCGGCCGCAGTGTCCTACCGGGCAGGTGCGCGAGAGCAGGTCCGAGAACGTAGGTTCTGTCCGTCAGCCAGAACTCGCTACCGACCGCCTGTCCAAGCGATGCTACCTACGCGCCCGAGACCTCGGCGATGAAACCGGCGATGAGCCGTTCAATCTGGGCCGGTGGCAAATCATAACGAGCGACGCCGTCCGGCTGGCCGAGATTGCCGCTAATCACGAAGGCGCGCAAGCCCGCGCGCGCGAGTCTCTTCGCCTGCGCGATGCTCAGCCCGCCCACGACCTGCACCGGGGCAGTCTTGCCGACCCGCTCGAAGATGGCGCGGGCTATGTCACCGAGAACGTCGCTCTCGATGAGCTTGGGGTTCGCGTGCCGCGCGTCAAACTGCAGGTGCACACCGACCCCGTCCACGCCGGCCTCCAGCATGCGAAGCGCGGCCTCGGCGGCCTGCGCGGCCGGGCCCTGGTGCGGCACGAGGATGTCGGCAAAGGCGAGCCGCGGGAGCTCGGAGCCGCTGCGCCGGAACTCGTCACGGACGGCGCAAACCGATTTCGCCGTATCCACACCCGCGAGTGCGAGGAAATCAACGATGTTGCCGCCGCCCGCATAGACGCTCCGCGCCTCGCCGCCGCCGCCGTCCATGGTCTTCATGTCGGCCAGGAGAAGCGCCTTGGGAAACTGCTTGCGGAAGGCCGGCACGACGTTCGAGACGCCCTCATTCTTGAGCAGCGGCGTCCCCATTTCGACGATGTGGACTCCGCCCTTCAAAGCCGCGGCGGCAACCTCCAGGCCCAGTTGCAGGGTGGCCACGTCCACCGAGATCTGGAACGTGTAGCGTAATCTGAGCTCATCGAGGACGCGGGCGGAGGCCGGGTGCGTGTTGCTCCCCGCCATCCCGAAGACGGCGCCGGCCGTCAGCCCGCTCACAGTGAACCTCCGCGCGCCTTCGAGGAACGCTCGCCTGTCGATGCGTTCGTGCCGACCTGCGTGAAAGAGATCACGCGGTTTCTGCGGATAGTCGGACGGCTTCTCGCGCTCCATAATCGCAGCTCCTGGAGGGACATAGCCTCATGTTAACCTCGAACGCCGCGGAAGTCTCCCCTGGAGACTAGCGCCGACTCTGAGCCATTGCTCGCGATGCGTATGAGAAACTCGAATGAACTATGATCTTGCGACTCCCGGTTCTTAGCATTCTCCTGGTCACTGCGATGGCACAGACGGCTCCTCATGTGGTGAAGGTTGCCGGGACCGTAAGTAAGATTGCCCAGCTCTCCGACGGAACGGTGATCGGTTGGGGAGACGCCACTTACGGGCAACTGGGCGCGGTTCCGCGCGCCTCGCTTACCCGCTCGCGGTATACGCGGCAGTTGGTTCGAATTCCCTTGCCGGGGAAGGTGATCGATATTGCCGGCGGCGAAGAGACATCTTACGCGCTTCTTGACGGCGGCACAGTGATGGCCTGGGGCCGGGCTCACGATGGCGAGCTTGGGATTGGCACGGCGGCTCTCGATCTGAAGCAGGAGAACCTGCTGGAAGGAACGAGCCAACCGGTGGCGGTGCGCGGGTTGCACGACGTGGCGGCGATCGCGGCCGGCGGGCGCGCGGCGTACGCGATTTTGAAAGACGGAACCGTGTGGGGATGGGGTGCGATCTCGCAGTCTCCGGCGATGACGCCGGTGCAGATCCCAGGCGCCGCAAACGTCGTTCGCATCGCGGCCAGCGGTCACGCGCTGGCTCTGACCAGCGACGGCCGTGTGATGTCGTGGGGCTCAAACATGAGCGGCGAACTGGGGCGAGATCCGCAGCGCCGCCAGATCGAGCAGGCGGGCTTCGTCGAAGGATTGCGCGATGTGGTCTCGATCGCTACGGGCACACAAGTGTCGTTGGCGGTGAAGAAGGATGGCACCGTCTGGGCATGGGGCTCGAACGGCATGGGTCAATTCGGCAACGGGAAACAACCCGAGCGGTCGGATGCCGGGGCCTGGACGCTCACGCCGCAGTTGGTACCGGGGGTAACCAACGCGGTGTCGGTCGCCGCTTCTGTCGTCGGCCGGCATGTCCTGGCGCTGTTGAAGAACGGGACGGTGATGGGCTGGGGCAATGCCGATTGGGGCCAGACCGGTTCGGGGATTACGGGTGACTTCCAGCTCACGCCGCGGCCCGCCCGGATCACCGATGTAAAGGCGGTGTTCGCCTGCGGCAATAACTCACTGGCGATTCGTCGTGACAACTCACTGTGGATCTGGGGCAATGGGGACCGCGGCGAGTTCCCAGTGAACGCGGTCACCAAGGTGCCGGTGTTGGTCAACATCAACTGAGCCCCGCGTCTCCGGCTGCGGAATCCCCAAAGGCCAGGCTAGCAGCCTCTGGGGCAGGTCCAGCTATAATGTCTCGATACGGGTAGCACTACCCGCAACTGGGCGCCATCTGGAGGGACTATGTGTGATCAAGACCATTTTGAGAACGATGCGCAGGAGTACGAGGCTCGCGGCCTGACCACGCGCAAGCAGTTCGGGGCCATGCTGGGTGCGGGCGTTACCATGATGCTGCCGCAAGTGGCCAACGCCGCGGCTGTGACTGAGGCGGACGTGACAATCACGACGCCGGACGGCACGGCGGACTGCTACTTTGTCCATCCGTCGAGCGGCACGGCGCCGGGGGTGCTCGTGTGGCCGGACATCTTCGGGCTGCGGCCGAGTTTCCGCCAGATGGGCAAGCGGCTGGCTGAATCGGGATACTCGGTGCTCGTCGTGAATCCTTTCTACCGCACCAAAAAAGCGCCAACCGCGGAGGCCGGCGGCGCCACACCGATCCAGGACTTAATGCCGCTGGCGCGAGCGCTCAATGAGACCACGCACATGACGGATGCGAAGGCGTTCATCGCGTGGCTGGACGCGCAGAAGTCGGTCGCGAAGAACAAGAAGATCGGCACGCAGGGCTATTGCATGGGCGGGCCGATTGCATTTCGTACCGCGGCCGCAGTGCCTGATCGTGTTGGCGCCGTCGCTTCCTTCCACGGCGGCGGGCTCGTCACCGATGCGCCCAACAGCCCGCATCTTCAGGCATCGAAGACCAAGGCGCAGTTCCTGGTCGCGATCGCGGAGAACGACGACAAGCGCTTGCCCAACGACAAGACTGTTCTCAAAGACACATTCGCCGCCGCGAACATGCAGGCGGAGATCGAAGTCTACAGCGCCGCGCACGGCTGGTGTCCGCCGGATTCGCGCGTCTACAACGAGGCGCTGGCCGAGAAGGCCTGGAGCCGGTTGCTCGCGCTTTACGGCAAAGCCCTCTAAGGCGCTTTCACCACTGTTGTCGACCACCGCTTGTTCACGCGCGCGGCGCGGAACCCGACCACCGCTTGCTCACGCGCCCGGCTCGGAACCGAGCCACGACCGTCAGGGAGTGGACGACGAGATTCCCGACGATGCTAGTTCTGGCGTTTGAGCGCCAGCTTCGCCTTCTGTTTCTGACCGTCATGTTCGCGTGTGATTTCGCCCGTGATCTCGTCGCCGTCCTGCTTGAGGTCGAACATCATGCCGTTCTCCTCGAGTCGAAAAGTGAGACGGCCCTCTTCGGCTTTGCCGTCCAGGATCTCCATCTGCTCACTCGCACTGGGACCCGCCGTGCCCGTCAACTTCGCCCCATCCTGCTTCAAGACCATATAGGCGGGCTTGGCTTCCCCATCACTATCTGAATCGAGACGGACGATCGTCCCGCTCCACTTACCGGTTGCGTCTGCCGCCATCAACGTCATAGCGGCCAAAGATAGAGCCAGTAGAATCTTGACCATTTGGTACTCCCTGATCGATGTACGAGTACCTGCAGCAGGAAGTTCCGTGCTCGGCCTACTTCAGCAGATGCATCTTCATGAACCGGATGTAGATGTCGAAGTCCGAGGGAATCGTCCCGTGCCCGCCGTCGTGCATGTAGTAGCTGAGATCGTGGAGCAGCGGCTCACCGGCGGCGGGAAACTTCGTGGTGCCCATGCCCTGCTTGCCCATCAGTTGGTAAACGGGCTCGGCGGCGACGGCCGCCAGAAACTCGCCATAGGGATCGGACCACTTGTCGGTGTTGCCGGTCTGTAGCAGCAGCGGACGGGGCGCGATCATGGCGACCAGCATATTCGCGTCCACCGGCCATTCATTCACCTTGGTGGCATAGTTGGCGTAGTTGCCTGCGAACTGGTACGGGAAGCGGCTGGGCGCGGCCATGTGGGCCAGGGTCTCGCCGTAGTTGCGCCGGGCAATGGCGGCGCCGCCTTCTCCCGAACAACTGGCGATCACCATGGCGAAGCGGGTGTCCGAGGCGCCCGCCCACATGGCCGTTTTACCGAGGCGCGAGACGCCGTGGATGGCCACGCGCTTGCCGTCCACGCCTTTGTCCGTCTCCAGGTAATCGAGGGCGCGGCTGGCGCCCCAGGCCCAGGCCGCGATGGCGCCCCATTCGTCATCGGCCGGCTTGCTTTGGCCCGGTTTCAGATAGAGCGCCTTGACGCCCAGGCCCTCGCTACCGACAAAGTCCGGAGCCAGGTCGTCCTTGTTAAACGTGGCGATGCCGATTCCGTCCGCGAGGAACTGCTCCACCGGCAGCCCTCGAAATGTGCGGCCGGGAGGGGCTCCGGGCGCGGGCGGGCGCGGCTCTGCGGGAACCTGCGCGAGCTTGTCCTTATCCCAACGTCTGCCGACTTTGATGCCGGTATCGGTGACGGCGAGATTGTTCGCAAAGAAGCTCATGTTAAGCATCACTGGCACCGGACCCTTGGCGTTGGCGGGCAGATAGAGGAGCAGTTCCATCCGCGGACCGGTGCGGTCCTTGGTGAAGTAGATGGTGACCTGCCGGCGGGTGGCCTTGCCGTCAAAGGCGGGCGCGCCTGACTCCACCACCTCGAACGTCATGTCCTTCGGCCGGCCGGGCGAGCGGCCGTACCAGTTGTCCTCGATCAGCTTGCGAATCTCCGGCCGGCGCTTGCTCGTCCAGGCCTTGGCGTCTTTGACTGGTTGCCCGTTGTTCAGCTTCAGGAGTTCGGGCAGAGTGTAGGCGCCGGCCTTGGCCTCCGAATAGTTGACCGGGATCCCGGCGACGACGCCGGGCTCTGAATCGGGGATCTGACTGAAGGCGGCACACGGCAGCAGCGCGATAGACGCCAGAAGCCATAACGAGCGAGCATTCCGCGAAGGCATTCCGTCATCTTATATGAACTGCGCGCCGGCTACTTGGCCGGATACCAGCCGCGATCCCACGGGAAGGCGAAGGTGGGCCGGTTGGCGTAGCGGGTCATTTGAAACTCCAGGCGGGCGCCAGCGCCGGGATCGAGGCGGACCGTGATCACCGGGCCCTGATACGCGCTCTTCCGGCCGGCCACGGTGACGGATTCGAAGCGGTGCTCGCCGTAGCCTCCGGCCTGCACCACCACTTCCCGGGGCTCAATCGGATTGGTGTTGACGAGCGTGAGCGTGGCGGAATCCGCGCCGAGTTTCTCCACCAGCGCCCCGACGTCCTCCGGCAACCCGGCGCGACGGCGAACCGGATCGAAGTAGCGGAATCGGCTGTGGAGAACCCAGATGCGGCCGTTGGAGAAGTAGCCGCCGAGCGTGAGATTGGTGAGTGCGTTCGTGGTGACGGGATTGAAATCCAGCAGATAGTCGGCCAGGCGGGAATCGGCGCTGGTGTTGTCGTTGTGGATCATCTCGACGCGCTGGCGCACTCGGCCGAGATCGCTCTGGAGAGCCTTCTCGGGGAAGTCCGGAACCTTGCCCTCCAGGAAGCCCAGCCAGGGAGCACTGCGGTCGGACTCGCTGTAGCCGCCGCGGCCGATGCGGACATCGAACGACGTGGCCACCGGCACTCGCTCCAGGTCCTTGCGGTCCATGGACCAGAAGTAGATTTCGGCCAGCCGATCAGTGTGGAGCTTGTTGGTGTATTGGTACCATTGCGGCGGGCCGTCGTACTTGTAGCCGCGCGGGTCGCCGTACATCTGGGGCAGCAGAGTCTGGCCCTTTTCGACCTTCTTCTGCGCATAGAGGTTGTCCATCTGCTTGCGGAGGACGTCTACGTAGCTCTGGTCTCCACTGAGCAGCAGCGCGTTGCCGAAGCCCGGCCACGAGCCATCGGTGAAGTAGTTGCGGTGGGCGATCTGCTCCAGTTCGCCATCGAAGATAGTGAAGTTCCAGCCGTAGGTGCCCTTCCACCATTGGCCTTTGTATTCGCCGCCGAGCTTGCCATCGAGGCCGATGTTGCTGGGAATGTTACCGCCGGTTTCGGCGGCGCGCTGCTTCCACGCGCTCATGTATTCCAGCACCCACGCTCGGTACTTCTCTTCCCCGGTGAGGGCGTAGGCGTTGAGGCCGAGCACGGTGGAGGCCAGGTTCAGGAAGTTGTCGCCGGCGCTATCGAGGTACTCGTCGCAATGCGCGAGCATCTTCTTGTAGTGCGATTCCAGGTCCAGCATTTTGCCACGGCCGGCGGGATTGTGGAGCAGATGGAACGTGCCGGGAACGGGATCGCCCACCCAATCGTAAGTGGTGGCCTTGCGGAGCATCGGACCCTTGCTGCCGGTCCAGATGCTCTTGAGGATCTTCTTGTCCTTGTCGTAGTTGGGGGCTTCGGGATCGTCGCCGGTGTACATGGCGGCAAAGCGCTTGACCCGTTCCCGATAGAGCGGGTTGTTCGGCTCGGAGAGGCCCTGGAGGAGAAATGCGCGCATGCCCTCGCCCGTATGGAACCAGTCCGATTGCGTGATGAACTCCTTGGAGTAAGCGCCGTTGGCGGCGAGCGGCGTGAGCTTGGTGCGGAGTTCGCCATACTGCTTCCAGTGGCCCTCCTGCGCCTTCTTGAAGAGATCGAGCACCGTATCGGAGCCGCCGAGGGCGTGCAGGAGAGTCCAGTTCCAGAAGGTCTCGATGGCGTCGTCGGGGCCGTCGAGCGTGCCCCAGCGCGGGGTGTGGAGAAGGTAGCCGCGCTGATCGACGAACTTCCTGGCGAACTCCTCGGCGGCGAGTGAGTTGTACTTGAGGAGGTCGCGCTCGAGCAGCGCCCAGGCCGGCGGGACCATCGGGGTGGTGACGTGGATGGTGAACTCGGCGCGCGGCTGTTGGCCTCGCAGGAGGGCCGCCGTCACCAGGAGGAGCAGGAGTCTGGGGCGCATTGGAGTGGAACTTACGATATCAAGTCGAATGGGGCAAGTGCGCGGGCCTGCGCTTCGTGATTTGCTCACGCATCCTGCGGAACACATCCTCCGGCTCCATCTCCGCGGAGAGGCGCAGGAGTTCCTGTCCGCGCCGGTCGCTCACGGCCCAGATATCGATGTGAGGGAGAGTGGAGGAGCGCCGGGTCTTCCAATCCTGGAACTTCTCAATTTGCGCGCGAATGTCCTGGAACTCCAGTCCGCCGATTTCCTCCCACGGGATTCGCCGGCTGCCGAAGTAGGAGCACTCCTCCAGACCCTGGACGGAGAGCCGTACGGTCTTCGTGTAGTTCTCCACGGCCGATTGCCCCATCCACAAGAGGAAGCCGAAGCTCACCGAAACCCAGAAGCCGCGAGCGGCGGTCCATGGTCCATCGGCAAAGAGGGCCGAAAGCCCGAAGGACAGTCCCATCACGAGGCCGTAGAAGACGTTGGCTTTCCAGGACTGGCTTGGCTCGCGGACGACGAACTCCGGCGCTACATCGATTGCTTCCGCCATCCTGATCCAGGATTCGCCATTCCACACCGCGTTCCAGCCCCATTGCGCCTGTCCCACCAGCCAGGCGCCGGCCAGACACGCCAGGATGAGGATGGCGTA
The DNA here is from genome assembly GCA_036504135.1 of Paludibaculum sp. Lineage (GTDB taxonomy): Bacteria > Acidobacteriota > Terriglobia > Bryobacterales > Bryobacteraceae > Paludibaculum. The sequence continues at coordinate 183,852 of DASXVP010000013.1, read as the reverse complement.
GCCCATCGTTTCATTCCACGCATCCCACAGAAAAGGAAAGCGGGCCAGCCCGGTGATACCCGGTGCCGCGGTCACCCTGGCGGCGGAAGCGCTGCGCACCGCGTAGAAGAGGAACAGTAGTGCGCCGGCGAGTAGCAGCGCGACGAGAAGATACTTCCAAAGGGCAGCCATGGACGCCTCCAGCCAGACGAATTCAAGGCAATGACGCGATTATAGACCTGCGCCTCTGAAATAGGAACCATAGGCAGTGAAGGGCCTTTTCGATTCGGTATATGCTGGCGGGCGTGCAAGATGAAGGCATGGGCAGTCCGGGTAAATCGCGAAGAGAGGCGCTGTTGCGGCTGGGCGCCGGCACGGCGGGGACGATCGCCGCGATTCAGGCGGGACGTTTAGGCGCACGGACTATGCTGGTGGAGGCAGGCGCCAGTTGGGCGGAACGATGACCACGGCGGGTGTGGATTTTCCTGGCCTTTTTCACGCGTGGGGCAAGCAGGTCATCGCCGGGATCCGGTGGGAACTGGTCACCGCGGCCGTGAAATTGAATGGCGATGCACTGCCCGATTTCTCTGTCCCCTAAGGCACGCAGCACTGGAGGCACCAGGTGCGTTTGAACGGCGCCCTGTAGGCGGCGCTGGCCGAGGAAGCTTGCGTCAATGCCGGTGTGCAGTTGCGCTATTACGAATCGCCGCACGCGATCACGCGCCACGCTCCACCGTCGCGCGTGCAGCTTGGCGGCAAGGGCACGCGCACGGAGGTAGTGGCGAAGAAGATGGTGGATTGCACGGGCAATGCGGCGGTGATCGGAATGATGGGGCTGCCGCGAGAGCGGGAAGGAACAAATCAGCCGGGCTCGCTGATCTACCGCCTGGGCGGCTATGACATGGCGCGTCTGGATCTGGCGATGATGGCGGGGAAGGCCGAGGAGGCTGTGGCCACGGGCAAGCTGGAATCCACCGATTTCCGCCACAACCTGCGAGGCTTTCTGACGAACGGCGGAGAGAACGCGACGCACCTGCCGGGGGCGGATTCCTCCACGTCCTAGTCGCATACGCAGCCTAATATTCGCGGGCGTCTCTCGATGCTGCGGATGATGCGTTTTCTAATGCAATTTCCGGGGTTTGAGCGATTGCGCCTGGAGCGGCTCCAGCCCGAGGCCGGCGTGCGCGAAACGTATCGCATTGTGGGCGAGACGAAGGTGAGCGTGGGCGACTACACCAGCCGGCGCGTGTTTGCCGATGGCGTCGGCTATTCGTTCTATCCGATCGATCTGCACGACGAGCGAGGGATTCGTCCATGGCCGCTGAAGCAGGGCACGGTGGCGACGATCCCGCTGGGGGCGCTGATCCCGAAGGGCAGCCGCGACGTGATGGTGGCCGGGCGTTGCATCAGCAGTGACCGGCTGGCGAACTCGGCGAGTGCGCTGGCGGCGAAAGGGAGTGTCACGCTCGCGGAGATTCTGAAAGCTCTGCGGCAGCACGGCGCGATTACGCCGGCGTGAGGACGCCCGCGGATTGCGCGCACCGCTGTGTTGTGATCCACCCGTTAGCATGAGAAAAGTGGCACGTTCGGACACGTTTTTGCGCGTTTTTGTACTCGTAACTGCCACTTTTTGCGCAGTTGCGGCGCAGCCGCAGAATTCGTACAAAGGCACGCCCTATCAGGGCCGGGCGCAGATGATCCCCGGACGCGTGGAGATGGAGTTCTACGACGCTGGCGGACAAGGTGTTGCCTATGACGACACCGATGCCGTCAACAACGGCAGCGGGAAGTTGAACAAGGGCAACACGGCTGTGGAACGGTACCGGCAGGACGAGGCGGTGGACCTCTCGTACACGAAGACGAAGATCGATACCACCGTGGACGGCGCGCAGGAGAAGGTCGGGGATTTGTATCTCGGCTGGACGGCGGCGGGCGAGTGGGTGAACTACACGGTGGACGTGCAGAGCAGCGGGCTGTATGCGGTGAACGCCCATATGACGTCGCGGACCGATGCGGCCGAGATCAGCCTGGCGGTGGATGGCGTGGATGTCACCGGCAGGCTGCGATTGCCGACGACGACGCACTGGCACATCTGGCGGACCGTGCCCAATCTCGTCCAGGTGAAGCTGGAGAAAGGCACGCACGTGCTGAGGTTGAGCCTGCACAAGGAAGGCAACTTCAACCTCGACTATCTGGAGTTTGTGCCGGCGGGCGCGGCGCAGGCGGCGGTGTTCCCGTGGGTGGGCGCGATGGATCAGGTGAAGAAGATGAACCGGGGGCTGAACATCATCGGGTACGACCCGGTGTGGAAGGACCCGGCGAAGGCGCGTTTTCAGGAGCGCCATTTCCGCCGCATCCGCGAGGGCGGCTTTCAGACGGTGCGGGTGAACCTGCACGCGTTTGCTCACATGGACGCCAACCGGCGGTTGAGCGCGGCGTGGTTTACGACGGCGGACTGGGTGGTGAAGAACGCGCTGGCCAACGACCTGACGGTGATCCTCGACGAGCACAATTTCACGGAGTGCGGCAAAGACGCCGAGGGCTGCAAGCCGAAGCTGATGGCATTTTGGGAGCAGGTCTCCGAGCACTACATGGACGCGCCGGCGAGCGTGGTGTTTGAGATTCTGAACGAGCCGAACGGGCAGGTGACGCCGGCGGTTTGGAACGTGTGGGTGCGGGAGGCGCTGGGGATCATCCGCAAGACGAATCCGACGCGCAATGTGGTGATCGGGCCGGCGGAGTGGAATGGCATCCGCGGACTGGGCCAACTGGAACTGCCGGAGGACGACCGGCACATCATCGCGACGGTTCACTACTATTTACCGATGACGTTTACGCACCAGGGCGCGCCGTGGTCGAAGGAGGGCGCGAAGCTCTCGGGCGTGACGTGGGGCACGGAGGAAGACAAGCGCAAGGTAGACGCCGATTTCGCGGGCGTGCAGCAGTGGGCCAAGGCGGCGGGCCGGCCGATGCTGCTGGGCGAATTTGGGGCGTACGACAAGGCGGACATGGAATCGCGCGTGCGCTACACGGCGTACCTATGCCGTGCGGCCGAGGCGCTGGGGTGGTGCTGGACATATTGGCAATTTGATTCCGACTTCCTCGCCTGGGACATGAGCAAGGACGACTGGGTGGGGCCGATCCGCGCAGCGCTGGCTCCGTAGGGGCTATCATTGTCACCTATGACGTCAAGTATGACGCTATGGTGGCTGACATTATTGGTGGCGGCCGGGACGGGATGCACGCGCGCGCCGGAGGGCGTGGTGGATCCGGTGATTGCCAAGGCGCTGGCTGAGACCAAGGCGATTGACAACCATGCACACCCGGTGCGGCCGACGGGGGCGGGCGAGGCGGCGGATTTAAGATTTGACGCGCTGCCGGTGGAGAACCTGGAGGCGGCAACGGATCCGGTGCGGTTTCGTCCGGGGCGGCCCGAGTATGGCGAGGCGAGCCAGGCGGTATTCGGCGGAGAGCGGGCGGCGGCGGTGCAGGCATGGGGCGGCAACTATGCCGCCACGGTGCTGGACAAAGCAGGGATCGACATCATGATCGCCAACCGCGTGGCGATGGGGCCGGGCCTGCCGAAGGAGCGGTTTCTGTGGGCGGCCTACGCGGATGCGCTGATGTACCCGTTTCCGACCGGGGGCATCGCGGAGAACTCCGACCGGATCGCATTTTTCGCCCTGGAAGCGAAGCTGCTTGAGAACTATTACCAGGAGTCCGGCGTGGCCGGGCGGCCTGGGAGCCTGGACGAATATCTGCGCCGGGTGGTGGCGGCCACGCTGGAACGGCACAAGCGTGACGGCGCGGTGGCGGAGAAGTTTGAGATGTCGTATCTGCGGCCGCTGGCGATCGGGAATCCGGCGAAGGCCGAGGCGGAGAGGGCATGGCGGGCGGGAGCGGCGAGCGTGGCGGATTACCGCAATGTGCAGGACTATCTGTTCCGGCAGATCGCGCTGGAGTGCGGCCGGTTGGGGATGGCTGTTCACTTCCACACGGGATTCGGCGCGGGCGGGTATTACGATCAGGCGGGGGCGAATCCGAGCCTGCTGGAGCCGCTATTCAACGATCCGGCGCTGCGGAAGACCACGTTCGTGATGGTGCATGGCGGGTGGCCGTATACAAAGACGGTGGCGCCGCTGCTGGTGAAGCCGAATGTGTATGTCGATTTCTCGTTGCAGGGCCTGAGCCTGCCGGCGTCTGAGATCGCCGAAGGGTTGCGGACGTGGCTGGAACTGGCGCCGGAGAAGGTGCTGTTCGGGACGGACGCATATCCGTTTGCGCCGGGGGCGCACATGGGCTGGGAGGAGACGGCGTACGTATCTTCACAGACGGGGCGGCGGGCGCTGGGGATGGCATTGACGGAGATGGTGCGGGCTGGGTCTGTGACGCGGGAGCGGGCGGTGGAGATTGGGAAGTTGGCGCTGCGCGGGAACGCGGCGCGGGTGTACGGACTGAAGTAGGGGCTTTGGAATTGAGGGAGGCACTGGGATGCAGAGAGTTCGACCGACAAAGATGGCTCATGTGGTGTACCGGACGCGCCGGTTCGCGGAGATGCTGCGGTGGTATGAGCTGGTATTTGATACCACCGTGCAATACCAAAACCCGGGGCTGGCGTTTCTGACCTTCGACGGGGAGCATCACCGGTTTGCGTTTGCGAACCTGGAGCTTTTCCAGCCGGGCGGCACGGAGGCGGACCGGCAGGGCGCGATCGGCGTGGACCACGTTGGGTACACCTATGGATCGCTGCATGACCTGTTTGAGAACTATGCGCAGTTGAAGGAACAGGGCATCGTGCCGTACTGGTGCATCCATCACGGCATGACGGTGTCGATGTACTATACCGATCCGGATGGGAATCAGATGGAGTTTCAGGTGGACAGTTTCGATTCGGGCGAGGCTGCCTCGGAGTTCATGAACACCTACTTCCAGATCAATCCGCTGGGCGTGGAATACGATCCAGAGGTCTGGCTGGCGCTGCTGCGGGCGGGAACCGATGAGGCGGAGTTGTTGAAGCGGAGCGGGCATGAACCGGTATCGCCGCTGCGGGGGGCGTTCGCCAGAATCATAGGGGCGTAAGACGACCGCCTGCTAGAATGGCGCATGGCTCTTTCTGGGTTGCTCATTTTGCTATTGCTGGCTCCGCTGGCGTCCGCACAGGACTGGACCGCGATGGAGCCGGAGACGCTGCGGCACTTTCAGGCGATGGTGCGGCTGGACAGCAGCGGACCGCCGAACTACGAATCCAAGGTGGCGGCGTATGTGAAGAACACGCTGGAGGCGGCGGGGATTCCGGTAAAGGTGTTTGCCAAGGACCCGTTGCGGCCCAACGTAGTGGCGCGGATCCGGGGTAATGGGAAGAAGCGGCCGATCCTGTTCATGGGCCATCTGGATACGGTGGGGGTGCAACCGGAGAAGTGGACGCATCCGCCGTTTTCGGCCACTATCGATGGCGGCTACATCTACGGGCGGGGCGTGATTGACGATAAGCAGGACGTGGCGGCGGGCCTGGTGTTGATGCTGACGCTGAAGCGGCTGAACGTGCCTCTGGACCGCGATGTGATCTTCCTGGCGGAGAGCGGTGAGGAAGGCCAGGTGGAGTGGGGCATCAAATACATGGTGGAGAACCACTGGGCGGAGATTGAAGCGGAGTTTTGCATTGCGGAGGGCGGGCAGGCGACGCGGCAAGGCGCCAAGGGGCGGAGTTTCAACGTGGCGACGACGGAGAAGGTGCCTGTGCCGATTGTGCTGAGCGTGAAGGGCACGGCGGGGCATGGTTCTATTCCGCTGGCGGATAACGCGATCGGGCGCTTGTCGAAGGCGGTGGGGAGGCTGGCGGACTGGCAGCCGCCGATGCGGCTGAACGATACGACGCGCACGTATTTTGAGAGGCTGGGCGCCATCAGCACGCCGGAACAGCGGGCGCGGTACAACGGATTGCTGGACCCGGCGAAAACGGCGGCGAGCCAGGAGTATCTGCGGTTGTACGAGCCGGCGCACAATTCGATGCTGCGGACGTCGCTCTCGCCGAACATGATCGAGGGCGGGTACCGCGTGAATGTGATCCCTTCCACGGCAAAGGCGACAGTAGATATCCGTGCGCTGCCGGACGAGGAGGCGGAATCGTTCCGGAAGGAACTGCTGCGAGTGATCGGGGATCCGTCGATCGTCATTGACGAGCAGCCGATGTACCGGCCGAAGGCTCCGCCGTCACCGTTGAACTCGGAGGCGTTTCGCGCCATCGAAGCGGTGCAGAAGCGGATCTATCCGGAGCTGATCACGATCCCCTACATGGTGACCGGCGCGACGGACATGTCGTACCTGAGGGCGAAGGGCGTGCCGAGTTACGGCGTCGGCCCGCTGGTGGATCTGGAGGACATGGCGAAGGGCTACGGGTGGCACAGCGATCAGGAGAGGCTGCTGGAGAAGGAGCTCTACCGGTACGTGCGCTTTGTATGTGAGACGGTGAGGACGCTCGCGGCGGCGCAGTAGGGCCGGCGCTAGTGGCCCTGGGCGTAGACGGTGTATTCGGCCGTGACCCGATAGCCCATGCGCTCGTAGACGGGGCGGCCGGCGGCCGTGGCGTGGAGGTAGGTGCGCGGGAGGAGCCCGGCAGCGAGACCACGCTCCAGAACGTCGCGCATGGCGGCCTCGGCGTAGCCTTTCTGACGGGCGTCGGGCAGAGTGGCGACCAAGGCGACGTAACGCACACCAGCGATGCCGAGGACGGCGGCGCAACTGACGGGCTGGCCATCGACGGCGAGGGCGGTGACCATGCGGTCCGGCGCGTTCCACCAATCGGGCTGATGAAGCGGGAGGGAGCCGGGCTCGGCGATGGGCATCTGATAGGCGGCTTCGTTGAGGCGGATGGCGTGGTCGCCGATGGCGGGCTCCGCTTCCGTGAGCCACATGCCGGCGGGCTTTTCACGGCGTGGCGGCGTGAGCGAGTCCGCAGCCATGCCGGTAAGGGGCATCATGGGTGCGAAGCCGTGGCGCTCCAGAACGCGCGTGGCCTCGGGGAGAAGCGCGCCGAGGGTCTCGTGGCAGACGGCGAGCATCCAGGGAGCGCGTCGTTCGGCGGCCCAGGCGCTGGTTTCGGTGAGAGCCGCTTCAAATTCGCCGAGGGACGCGGGCGGGCGGGCCGTGACGGCGAGGTTGAAGAAGGGGCTGGGGAACCCGTTCCAGGCGACGTCGATGAGGCCGCCACGGCGGCTTTCGAAGGCGGGGTTGGCATGGCTGAGCACCTGCCATGCGTCGAGGAGAACGAGATGCGACTCAGTGACACGATCCATCGGGCTTTGAGCTCCTTCGCCGATGCGGGTGGCGGCATCGCGCAGGAGTGATGGTAGCGCATCGGGCGACAATCACGTAGAGATTGGTACGGATTTGGTGAGCCAGGCTCGCCGGGCGGGTTTCCGGCGGCGAGCCTGGCGGTTGCGGGTCCGGCTGTTTCGCTGAGGCTGGCGGTTTATTGCGACAATGACGCAATGCGTTCCTGGCTTCTGCTGATCCTCCCTGCCCTGGCGTTTGCGCAGACTGAGCGAGTCACCTCCAACCTGGGCAAAACAACGGTGTACGCGGGGCTGGCGCTCTCGCCTGACGGCAAAAACGTAGCCTGGACGCAGGCGGTGGCGTCGGAGTCTCAACCGCAGTTGTGGGTGGGCCCGGTTGGCGGGACTGTCTCGTTCCTGCCGATGGATGGACCGCATACGGAATCCGATCCGGTGTGGTCGCCTGATTCCAAGACGCTCGCGTTTTTCTCGACCGCCGGGGAGACGGAGCAGGCTCAGCTTTGGATCATCTCCGAAGGGCCGGCGCCGAGAAAGCTGACGCGGCTGCGGGGCTATGCGGGGCGTCCGCGCTGGTCGCCGGATGGGAAGAAGATCGCCTTTCTGTACATCGAAGGGGCGGGCGGAGGCGGTCCGCTGCTCGCGGCGCCGGTGCAGACGGGCGTGATCGATCAGGAGATTCACAATCAGCGGATCGCGGTGGTGGATGTGGGCTCGGGCCAGCTCTCGATGGCATCGCCGGCCGGCCTGCATATCTATGACTTCGACTGGTCGCCGGATGCGGCGGCGTTTGTAACGACAGGCGCGCCGGGGCCAGGCGACAACAATTGGTGGATTGCGCAGCTTTACGTGATCCGCGATGGCGTGGCGCGGTCGATTTATAAGACGCCGTGGCAACTGGCGGTGCCGCGCTGGTCTCCGGACGGGACGAAGATCGCCTTTGTGGAAGGGCTAATGAGCGACGAGGGCTTTCACGGCGGCGACGGGCTGGTGATAGGCGCGGCGGGCGGAGCGGCGGAGAATATCACGGCCAAGCGGTCGACGTCTCCAAACGCCATTTTCTGGCTGGGCAACGACAGGCTGCTGGTGACGGAGGCGAAGAAGGGCGGATCAGCAGTAGCGGAGATTTCGCTGGCGACGCGGGCGGCAACAACGTGGTGGGAGGGCCCGGAGGATGTCCATGCTTTTGGCAATTTCCCGAACTTCGCCGTATCGCGGGATGGCCGGTTGAGCGCGGTGGTGCGCTCCAGCTTTCGGAATCCGCCGGAGGTGGCAATCGGCCCGATTGGCCAGTGGAGAGCGGTGACGAAGAACAACGCGGCGGTGCGTCCGGCGTGGGGCGAGGCGCGGAGCGTGGAGTGGAACAACGAGGGACTGCAATTGCAGGGCTGGCTGTTGGCGCCGGCGAAGGTGGAACCGGGGAAGAAGTACGCGATGATCACGGTGATTCACGGCGGTCCGTCGAGCTCGCAGAAATCGGATTGGCCGGTGGGCTTTGCGCTGCCGGGCGTGCTGGCGTCGCAGGGATACTACGTATTCCTGCCGAATCCGAGGGGCAGCTACGGTCAGGGCGAGGCGTTCACGCGCGCCAATATCAGGGATTTTGGCGGCGGTGATCTACGCGACATTCTGGCGGGCGTGGACGCGGCGATTGCGCGCTTCCCGATCGATCCGAAGCGGCTGGGCGTCACCGGCTGGAGCTATGGCGGGTACATGACGATGTGGACGGTGACGCAAACGGGCCGGTTCCAGGCGGCGATGGCAGGTGCGGGGATCGCGAACTGGCAGAGCTACTACGGGCAGAATCTGATCGATCAGTGGATGATCCCGTTTTTCGGCGCATCGGTGTATGACGACCCGGCGGTGTATGCGAAGAGCTCGCCGATCCAATTCATCAAAAACGTGAAGACACCCACGCTGATCATTGTGGGAGAGCGCGATGCGGAGTGTCCGGCGCCGCAATCGTATGAGTTTTGGCACGCGCTGAGGACTCTGGGCGTGCCGACTGAAATGGTGGTGTATGGCGGCGAAGGGCATATGTTTGTGCAGACGAAGAACCAGGTGGATTTCCAGGACCGGACGGTGGCTTGGTTTGGGAAATATTTGAAGTAGGGGCGCGGAAAGACGGGTTCTGCTAAATTCGTTCATCATGGCTGACGATTTTGCGGTTGTATTTGGGGCGCTGAAACCGCTGCTGGCAGGGTGCGCCGAGCGGCTCTCGGTAAAGACCGATGTTCCGGGCGAGTACACGCTGGAAACGAAGTCGCCTTCGCCGTTTCCGCAGCACAAGGGCCAACCGCTGTTCTTCGCCTCGGCGCGGACGGGCAAGGCGTATGTGAGCCTGCACTTGCTGCCTCTGTATATGTGTCCCAAGCTGACAGACACCATTTCGCCGGCGCTGAAGAAGCGGATGCAGGGCAAGGCGTGTTTCAACTTCAAGGCGGCGCCCGAGGCGTCTCTGGTGGCGGAATTGAAGCAGCTCATGGCGCTGTGCCTGGAGACGTGGAGCGGCAAAGGATGGCTGTGAGCGGATGCGGATAGAATGGTTTGGCCAGGAGACAACGATGAAATATCTGATTGCCATTGCCGCGGCCGCCACGCTTTTTGGCCAGCAACCCCCAGCCGCCGCACCGAAGCCCACGCATGAGTACGCGGGCGACGACATTCGCGGCTACAGCGATACGCCGCAGATTACCGGCCAGAAGTGGAAGGTGCATGATCTGGAGCGCCCGCGCCCGGAGAAGGTGAAGCCGGGGCCTGTGGTGACAGCGGCGCCGCCGTCGGATGCGATTGTGTTGTTCGATGGCAAGGATCTGTCGCAGTGGGTGCAGGCAGGCCGGGGCGGCGTGATCAGCGAGCCCAAGTGGAAGGTGGAGAACGGCAACATCGAGATTGTCCCGCGCACGGGCCGGTTGAAGACCAAGCAGGAGTTTGGCGATTGCCAGTTGCACGTGGAGTGGCAGATTCCGTTGGAGGCCAAGGGCAACGGACAGAGCATCGGCAATAGCGGGATCGAGTTCATGGGGCGCTATGAGATTCAGGTTCTGGAATCGGCCGAGCATCTGACCTATGCCGATGGCGGCGCCGGGGCAATCTATGGCGTGTGGCCGCCGCTAGTGAATCCGGCGCGCCCGCAGGGCGAGTGGAATGTGTACGACATCTCCTTTGAGGCGCCGCGCTTTGAAGGCGACAAGCTGGTGAAGCCCGCAGTGATCACGGTGTTCTTCAACGGCGTGCTGGTGCAGAACCACAAGGAGTTTCTAGGCACGACGATCTGGCGGGCCGTGGGCACCTACAAGGCGCATCCGGCAGAACAATCGCTCACGCTGCAGGACCACAACCAGCCGGTACGGTACCGCAACATCTGGATCCGGCGGGTGAAGCCAGCGATTTAGTCCCCGGGCGCAAGCACTTGCACTTCGTGCGGCGCCAGGTGAACCGGCGCGGCGGCGATGGTGGCGGCGCTCGCAATGCCATTAGCGTAGACGCGGGCGTCGAGCAGTTGGACGGATGGCGCGCCAGTGGCGCCTTTGCTGCTGTAGACGATGTTCCGCGTGGACCCGGCTGCGTTGAGGTCCCGATCGAGCAGAATCATGCCTGTGAAGGGCTGCTCCCCGGTGTTGGCGGCGACGAGCACCTCCCTGTCGCCGAGAACGCGGGAGTAGGCCACGATGCCGCCGGCGCCGCTGGAGTGGCCAAAATCAACGCCGTTGCCGGAGACTTCGCGGAAGTACTGGCGGCCGTAGCGGAGCGCCGGTTCGTTCTGGCGTAACCGGGCGAGGGTCTGGATTTCCGTGAAGAGGGGAGCGGTGGTGGCGAAGGCATCGGGCTTGCCCCAGAGCGCTTCCCGCACGGATTCGTTTGTGTTCAGATCTGGCTGGTCCTGGCTATCGACCGTGCCTTGCAGGAGTTGCTCTGTCCCGTAGTAGAGGGAAGGCACACCTTGCAGGGTAAAGAGGAGCGCCAGGCCGAGCTTCACCTGATCGACGGGCGTATTGGGGTGCTTGAATCGCTCGTGCTGATCGTGGTTGTCGAGAAAGGTGACGAAGTAGAGACCGGCGTCGCCGTGGGAGCTGAGCAGCTCTTTTTCCTGGCCTTTGCGGTCCTGGAAGAGGCTGCGGAATGCACTGACGTCGAGGTTGCCCTTGGCGATGGCGGGGAGCTTGAAGAAGAGCGGGAAATCCAGGGCGGCATCGATGCCGAAGCCGTCGCCGGAGCCGCCGTTGCGGCCGATGAATTTAGCGATGGTGGCTTCGTCGTCGTAGACTTCGCCGAAGGTGAAGAAGTTCGCCTTGCCGATGCTCATGGCGTACTCACGCATGGCGTTGCCGAACGTTTCGATGGCCTTTGGGTGGACATACTTCACCGTGTCGAGGCGGTAGCCATCGAGATCGTAGCGAGCCATCAGGTAGGCGTAGGCGCGGATGAGGATATTGAGGACGGGCGATGCGCCATGCTTAGCGGGAACGGACTCCTGACCGGGTGCGGTGGCGTCGTATTCAACGGTGAGCTGGCGCATATTGGCGAAATCTCCCGGCACGAAGCCGCGCCAATCCGGCTTGTCTGTGAGCTTGGCGCCGCGCCGGCGGAAGAAGAGATGATTCTGCAGATCGGCGGGCCAGACGGCGTCGTCCGGAGCGAGTTGGGGCGGCGGATCGAGGCGGTCCTGCCAGTTGCCGCGCGGGACGCCGGCGGCATCCAGCCAGCGGATGGGGGGCTCGCTACCGAGGGGGCCATCCATGACTGCGGAATCGGCGAAGTCCTCCACGACGCCGGATGGCCGAACGTAGTCGAAGATGTGGGCAGCGTGATTGAGGACGATATCGACGATAACGTAGATGCCGCGGGCGTGGGCCTCATCGACCAGCGCGGTGAGCTCGCGCTCGGCGGTGGGCAGCGTGCCGTCAGAGGCGAAGCGGGGGTCGAGATCGAGAAAGTTCTGGGCGCCGTAGCCGTGATAGTTCCAATCCGGCGGAGAGTTCTTCTGAATAGGAGACAGCCAGATGGCCTTCACTCCGAGGTTTTGCAGGTAGCCGAGTTGGGCCTGGACGCCCTGGAACGTACCGCCCTGACGGACGCCGCAGTAGCGATCCCAGGGGTGGCGGGGCGGATTGGCGGCGTTGAAACGATCGAGCAGGAGGAAGTAGATCCAAGTGTCGCGCCAGTCCGTGGGCGAGGGATAGGGGCTGGAAATGTTGACGGTCTGGCCGTTGAGCGATATGGACTTGGTGCGGCGGGCACAGGCCGCGGCCTGTGCACCTGAGATGGCGTCGAGGACGGCTCTGTCATCAATGGATTGGATCATAGGCGTCTCCTCTTAGTGTGGGAAGTGGTCAGCAGACACGCCTCGGATGCGGAGAGGCTGCGGGGCTGGAATTCCAGGGCGGGTGAAACGCGTGGGCCCGCCGATTCGGGGGAATGCACCCTTTAGCCGAGGATACTGCGATTTCGGGGTGCGGGCAAGGGAGATCGCCTTGCCGGTGCCGAGCCCCGATATCGCGACATGGTGCTGGAACGGCAGGCGGCGGCCGGTCTGGCCGCCCCCGGATCGAGCCTAGGTCCAGAGATTATCGGAGGAGCGCTCCTTGTCCCACTGCGGAGTGGGCTCGAAGTAACCGGGTTCGAGGAGGTGCTGCTTGATGGCTTCCTCGTTGAGCGTGAAGCCGAGGCCGGGTCCTTCGGGCACCTTGATGAAACCCTTGTTGAGAATGGGCTTCTCTACGCCGTCCACCAGGCTGTCCCACCAGGGAATGTCCACGGAGTGGTTTTCGAGGACGAGAAAGTTTTCCGTGGCAGCGGCGCAATGGATGTTGGCGAAGTTGGCTATCGGTGTGCCGGCCATATGCATGGCCATGGGGACACCGTAATCCTGCGCCATGTCGCCGATCCGCTTGGTTTCCAGGATGCCGCCGGAGGTAGATAGATCGGGCTGAATGATGTCGACGGCCTGTTCCCGGCAGAGGACTTCGAAGGGCTCCTTGAGATAGGCATCTTCACCCGTACAAATAGGGACGTCGATGGCATCGGCGATCTGTTTCAGATGGCTGGTGCGGAACCAGGGGAGAGGATCTTCCATCCACGCGAGATTGCACTTCTCGAATGCCTTGCCGAGACGGATGATGGAGTTGACGCCCATGCTGCCGAAGTGATCGGCGGAGATGGGGACCTGCCAGCCGACGATTTCGCGGACGGCCATGAGGTAGTCGGCGAGGATAGCCGCGCCCTTCTGAGTCACTTCGGTGCCGGTGAGGGTGTGCTCCTTGCCGCGCTCGATGGGAAGAGGACCAGAGAGGGTGCCGGGCGTATTTCGCAACCGGTTGATCCCGATGTCCATCTTGAGCCAGGTGAAGCCATCCTCCATGCGCTTCTTCATGCGCTCGCCGAAAACCTTGGGGTCGTTGGAATCCGGCGTATCGCAGTAGCAGCGGACGGTGTCCCGATACTTGCCGCCCAGCATCTGGTAGACGGGCACGTTGTAGGCTTTGCCTGCCAGGTCCCACAGAGCCATCTCGATGGCCACCACGCCGCCCGCCTTGCGGCCGGTGCCGCCGAACTGCTTGAGGCGCTTGAAGAGTTTCTCAATGTTGCACGGGTTTTGGCCGAGGATGCGGCTCTTGAGCATCAGCGCATAGGTCTTGCTGGCGCCGTCGCGGACCTCTCCATAGCCGGAGATGCCCTGGTTGGTATCGATGCGGATGATCGGACACGTCATGGGGGCCCGGGCGAGCACGGCGACGCGGAGGTCCGTGATCCGCAGCTCAGAAGGCTTGGAGTTGGTATTGACGTTCTGATTGATGGACGCCAGGGCCTCATCGGGCCACAACGAGGCGGCAGCAGCGCCAGCCGAGCCGGTTAGAAATGAACGCCGCTGCATCGCACGGTTGACAAGAGATCGCATGGTGATTAGCCTCCAATACTTCCAAACTTTATCCACATTGAACCTTTCCGGCAGCGTGGATGGTGCAAGCATATACCACGCGCGCAGGACGGTGGGAGCCTGTTGAGAGGGGGCGCCGGGCGACGCAGCCCTGCGCCGCTCGGGGCTGCGTAATGGCGTAAGTTCGCCTTATTATTCTGGATACATAGAGAAAACTGCGCACCCGCCGACCCTTGACACCGTTCCTTTTCGCTGTTAGATTCGATCGCGTCAGACCAGACGGCCTGTCAACATCCAATGCTTCCTGGGAGGACCACTCTATGAAGCGAAGCTCAATCCAAGTCTCACCATTGATTCTGTCGGCCTGCCTGCTGTTCAGCAGTTGTGCGGCTCTGGCGCAGGTAACAACGGGTACGATTGCCGGCACAATTCGCGACTCATCGGGCGCTCCGGTACCTAACGCAACAGTCACCGTCGTGGAAGTTTCGAAGAACACCTCGGTGGAGTATCAAAGTAATGAAGAGGGATCGTATACAGCGCCATTCCTCTCCCCTGGCACTTACAAGGTCTCTGTGCAAAAGACCGGATTCAAGCCACAGGCCAGCCCGCCATTCGAACTCCAGGTGGACCAGCGCACGCGCCTGGATTTCGCCCTGAATGTGGGTGACGTCAGTTCGACGGTGGAGGTGACGGCCGCGGCGCCGCTGGTGAAATCCGAGAGCGCCGAACTGGGCCAGGTGATCACAGAGCGGCCCATCAAGGAGCTGCCTTTGAACGGACGGAACTTCGCCCAACTCGTCTATCTTGTTCCGAACGTGACGCCGGGCCAGCAGGGGGAGAACCTGTCGGGATCGAGTTCATTCAACCCGCGCGCATCGTCGAACTTCAACGCGCTCGGCAGCCAGGCGAACATGAATGCCTGGCTGATTGACGGCATCGATAACAACGAGTACACGTTCAATACGGTGATCGTGCAACCGTCCATTGAAGCGGTGCGGGAGTTCAAGGTGCTGACGGGGAGCTTCTCGGCCGAGTTCGGCCGCGGGGCTGGCGTGGTCTCGGTGTCGTCCAAGTCCGGCACGAACGAACTGCACGGGAGTGCATTCGAGTTCCTGCGGAACGATGTACTGGACGCGCGCAACTACTTCAACCCGAAATCCCAAGCCAAGCCGCCGTACCGGCGCAATCAATACGGCGCGGCCGCGGGCGGGCCAATTGTCCTGCCGAAGCTCTACAACGGCAAGAACCGCAGCTTCTTCTTCATGGATTACTTTGGCATGAAGGAGCGCAAGGGTCTCACCTTTGTGAACACCGTGCCGACGGCAACGAACCGGACTGGCGATTTCAGCGGCTTCACGGACGCGAGCGGCAACCTGATCAGGATCTACGATCCGCAGACCACGCGGCTCAACCCGGCATTTGACTCCAGCAGGCCGGTGAGCGCGTCGAACCCACAGTATCTGCGGGACCTCTTCGCGGGGAATCTGATTCCGGGCGGGCGCATTAATCCGGTGAGTGCGAACGTGGCGAGCATCTACCCGCTGCCGAATGGCTCGGGCAATTTCAACAACTACACGTCGAGCATTCCGCGTTCGGTGGACGACGATGGCTTCAACGCGAGAGTGGACCACCAGATCACCGACAAGGACAACATCTTCGTGCGCTACAGCTACGAGACGTACCGGTTGAGCGCACCGCAGGGCCAGGCCAACTGCTGCCTGCCCACTCCGACGTCGGCCTCGAAGTTTGACCTGGGCCCTTACGTAGCCGGCTTGCAGGTGACCAACCTGACAACCCAAGGCATGGCGCTCAACGAGATCCACGTCTTCAAACCGAATCTGGTGAACGAATTTCGTGGAGGCTTCGCCCGGACGAATCCGTTCACGCGGCAATCCGATTATGGGCACAATGCGGCCACTTCGCTCGGCATCGTGGGCATCAACGTCTCGTCCTATTCGTCGGGCATTCCAAACATCAACGTCACGGACTTCACGGGCTTGAGCGGCGGCCCGGGATTCCTGCCCGCCAACCCACGCGAGACGCACTGGCAGGCGGAGGATGGGCTCGCCTGGACCCTTGGCAAACACCAGGTCAAGTTCGGTTATCGCTATGTGCGGCGCATGACGTCCACGTACACGGGGCCTCCCGGCGGCGGCCCGCGCGGCGACATGACCTTCGGCAGAAACTTCACCAACGACCCGGTGACCAACACGCAAGGCACCGGCCTGGCGACGTTGCTTCTCGGTTACATCAGCGGGGGCGGCGGGCGCAGCATTCTTCTGGAGCCCTACTACGCCACCGCTCAGGACCACAGCTTCTACGTCCAGGATGACTGGCGGATTACGTCGAAGCTTACTCTGAACGTGGGCCTCCGCTACGACATCTTCCTACCCGACAAGGAGATCCGCGATCGTCTCGTGAATTTCGATCAGACCAATCTCAGGATGGCCTATGCAGGCGAGGGCGGCATCTCCCGAGCCGTGGGCAAGGAGACGCGCACTGGCAACATCGGCCCGCGGATTGGCATGGCCTACAGTCTGAATTCCAAGACCGTGATTCGCGCTGGATTCGGCCGCACCTTCTTCCCGGTGAATCCCTCCGGCTCCAACATGCTGGGCGAGCAGGTGCCGTACACGATCTCGCAAGCCCCATTCGGCAACATACCGACGAATCCGACCATCTGGACGACGATCCCGACAATCGCCAACCCGTTCCCTGCCCTGGCGGTAGTGAAGCCGCAAACGACCGCGGAGTTGAACGCGGCGAACCCTGTGGTACTCGGCCATGGCTTCAGGAACCAGACTCCATCCATGAATACATGGACATTCAACGTGGAGCGGCAGTTGACCACTTCCATGATGGCCGAACTCGCCTACGGAGGCAGCCTTGGCAACCACATCACGATGGGCTATAACGCCAATGAGGTGCAGCCGGGCATTGGATCAAACGCGTCACGCCGCCTGATCCAACCCCTCTCCAACGTGGCGACCATTTCCGTATTCGATCCGAGAAACACCTCGACGTACCACGGGCTGTCCGGCAAGCTGGAGAAACGGTTCTCGTCAGGGCTCCAGTTCCTTGCATCCTATACGTGGGCGAAGAGTCTGGACTATGCCGGCTCAGCGGCCAGCGGCGGCGGTTCCTCGGGGGGACCGCAGACCATCACAAACCTGAAGGCGGCGCACGGTCCTTCGGGCTTCGATGTGCGCCACCGCTTCATCGGCAATTACATCTACGAGCTGCCGTTCGGCAAAGGCAAGCATTGGGCCAACAGTGGTCCCCTGATTTGGATTGCCGGCGGCTGGTCGCTTTCGGGCATTACTACCATCTCGACGGGCCGGCCGTTTTCCGTGGGCCTGGCCTCCGGCGTCAACAACGGCGCAGCGAGCTGGCCGAACCGGATCGGGAGCGGCAAGCTGGACAATCCGGACCGCGCCAAGTGGTTCGACCCGACGGCATTCGTTGCTCCTCCGCCGAACACGTATGGGAACGTTGGCCGCGGCGTCCTCTATTCGCCCGGGCTAATCAACTGGGATCTGTCGCTCATCAAACGGACGCAGTTTAAGGAGCGATTTGGAGTGACGTTCCAGGTTGATGCGTTCAACCTGACCAATACGCCGTACTTCGGGTTCCCGAACGCAAGTATCGGTTCGCCCACCGTGGGGCAGATCACGTCGACGAACTCGGACAATCGGGATCTGCAACTCGGGCTGAAATTCATCTTCTGATCGGGCTCAATGGAGCCTTCGCCGCCTGGGAGTAGAGTGGTAGCAGTTATGCACTCCCTGAGCTCTCTGGTCTGTCTGCTCGCAATCGCACCCGTGACCGCCGGGCCCGCCATGCCGCAGAAGGCAAGGCGGGCGGTGGCGGATTTCAGCTCCGAGATTGAGGAGATCGCGAGAGTTGCGAGCCCTGCGGTGGTACAGATCACGGTCCACTCGCGGGCGCCGGTGGATGCCGCTGAGGGCCGCCGGACCAGCCTGCTGGCCCAGCAGCAATCGACCGGCTCTGGAGTGGTGGTGGACGCGGCGGGCTACATCGTCACCAACGCGCATGTGGTGGACGGCGCCCGGAGCATTGACGTGAGCGTGATTGACCCGTCGCAAAAGGAAAACGATGGACACCGGCATTTTGCGGCAGCGCTAGTGGGCATCGACAAGGAAACCGATCTGGCGGTGTTGAAGGTGGACGGGTCAGGCCTGCCCACGCTGCAATTCGTGGATTCCGACAAGCTGCGGCAGGGCCAGGTGGTGCTGGCGCTAGGCAGCCCGTTGGGACTGGACAACTCGCTGACCGTGGGCTTCATCAGCGCGCCGCACCGCCATCTGAGGCCGAACCAGCCGATGCACTACATTCAGACCGACGCGCCGATCAACCCCGGCAACAGCGGCGGTCCGCTGCTGGACGTGGAAGGCCGGGTGGCGGGATTGAACACGCTGATCATGTCGCAATCGGGCGGCAGCGAGGGGATCGGCTTCAGCATTCCGGCGAATATGGTGAAGCAGGTGTATCAGCAGTTGCGGGCGGAGGGGCGCGTGCGGCGCGGTGCGGTGGGGATTCTGAGTGACGGCGTGACGCCGCTGCTGGCCAAGGCTCTGGGCCTGCCGCGCGATTCCGGCATCATCATCTCCGACGTGGTGCCGCATGGCTCAGCCGAAGCGGCCGGTCTGCGGACGGGCGACATCATTACGGGCGTGGACGGCAAGCCGGCGCTGGAGGCGCAGGAGGTGGTGGGGGCGATCTTCCAGCACAAAGTGGGTGACGAGGTCGCCTTTGACATCCTGCGGGGCACGGAGAAACTGGTGGTGAAGGTGGCGATTGTGGAGCGGAAGAACTCGCCGGCGAGCCTGGCGGAGATGGCGGATCGGGACGACAACCTGGTGCGCCAACTCGGCGTTCTGGCCATGACGCTGGATGAAAAGGTGACTGCGGTGCTGCCGGACCTGCGGCGGCTCTCGGGCGTAGCTGTGGCGGCGATCCCTGCCGAATATGCCGGATTGAATCCGGGCCTGGCGCCCGGCGATGTCATCTACGAGCTGAATGGCAAGGCACTGGCCTCTCTGGCGGAGTTGCATTCGGAACTCTCGCAGAGGCGCTCCGGCGCCGCCATCGCGCTGCTGGTGGAGAGGGAAGGGCGGCTGATTTACGTGCCGTTTGAGTTGGAATAGGGCGAAGATAGGTCGGGAGCAGCCCTGCGGCTGCGGGGAGCAACCCCGCCAGGCAAACACGGTAAGATTGTGCGATAGCCGATTCGGCGCTCGACCCTCATGTTCTGGCCCTTTGCCCGCATTATCGTTGGAGCAATGCTGCTGCTCACGCTGGCGGCGCAGGACCGTCCCAGCGCCGCGCAGGCAGCCATCACCGTAGACTATCCCCTGGAGGGCGCCGTATTCCCCCCGGAGTTTCCAGCGCCCACCTTCGAGTGGCGCGACGGGGCGATGGGTCCAATGGGCGCAACCTCGTGGACCATCGAGGTGAGCTTTGCAGGAGGGCAACCGGCGCTGACGGCGCGTTCGGCGGGCGAGCGGTACGTGCTGGGCAAGATCGATCCGCGCTGCGTCTCGGCCACCAACAAGCCGCCCGCGCTGACGCCGGAGCAGGCGGTGGGCCACACGTGGAAGCCGGATGCCGCCACCTGGGCGGCAATCAAGAAGAGCTCCGTCGATGGCGCCGCAACCATCACCATCAGCGGGTATCGCGCGGCCGACCCCAAGCAGGCGGTGTCGCGCGGCCGTGTCACCATCCGGACCTCCCGCGATCCGGTGGGCGCGCCCATCTTTTACCGCGATGTGCCGCTGATGCCCTCTGATTCCGAGCGGGGCGTCATCAAGCCGCTGGCCACTGCTTCCCTGCCCCTGATCGCGTGGCGGCTGCGCAACGTGGCCGAGACCGGCAGCCAGGTGGTGATGGAGGGGATTCACTCCTGTGCCAACTGCCACTCGTTTTCCGGCGACGGCAAGACTCTGGGTCTGGATCTCGACGGGCCGCGCAATGACAAAGGACTCTACGCCGTGCTGCCGGTGGCGGCCCAAATGTCGATTCAAAAAGAGAATGTCGTGGCGTGGAGCGCCTTCCGCGGCAAGCTCGGCGGGAAGTTGCGCGTGGGCTTCATGTCGCAGGTCTCGCCGGATGGCAGCCAGATTGTCACCACCATCAACGATCCGGGCAAGGCGGAATCGGAGTATCAGCGGCGGATCAACAAGCGCGATTTCAACTCCAACTACTACGTCGCCAATTTCAAGGACTACCGTTTCCTGCAGGTCTTCTATCCTACCCGCGGCATCCTGGCCTGGTACAGCCGCGCCACCGGCAAGCTGGAGCCGCTGCCAGGCGCGGACGATCCGCGCTACGTCCATACCAACGCGGTATGGAGCCCCGACGGCAAGTATCTGTACTTCGCGCGGGCCGCGGCGCAGGACCCGTATCCGGCCGGCGTGAAGCTGGCCACGAGGGCGATGGATCCCAACGAGACCCAGGTGCAGTTTGACCTCTACCGCATCCCGTTCAACGGCGGCCTGGGCGGGCAGGCGGAACGAATCGCAGGCGCGTCGCAAAACGGGATGAGCAACAGCTTCCCCAAAATCTCGCCGGACGGCCGGTGGCTGGTCTACGTCCAGAGCCGCAACGGGTTGCTGATGCGCCCGGACGGCAAGCTGTACATCGTTCCGGCGGGCGGCGGGACGCCAAGGCGGATGAACGCCAACACGGCGCTGATGAACTCGTGGCACAGCTTCTCGCCGAACGGGCGCTGGCTGGTCTTTTCTTCCAAGAGCCGGTCGCCGTACACGCAGTTGTTCCTGACGCACATAGACGAGCAGGGCAACGATAGCCCGGCGATCCTGATCGACAATTCAACGGCCGCCAATCGGGCTGTCAACATCCCGGAATTCGTCAACATCGCGCCGGACGCCGCGATGAAGATCAACGCGCCGGTGACGGAGTTCTACGGCGTGATCGATACGGCCGAGGATCAGTTGAAGAAGGGGCAGTACGAGCCAGCCATTGCGAACTTCCGCAAGGCGCTGGCGCAGGATCCGGAAGAGGCGTTCGTCCACAATAGCCTCGGCGTGGCCCTGGGGCGTACGGGCCGCGTGGACGAGGCCGTGGAGCACTGGCGGAAGGCAATCGCGGCCAGTCCGGATTTCCCGGACGCGCACAACAACCTGGGCGGCGTGCTGCTGAGCAAAGGGAACGTGAACGAGGCGATCGACGAATTTGAGAAGGCGCTCGAATACAGTCCGGACTACGCCGAGGCGCACACCAATCTGGGGGCCGCCCTGGCGCAGCAGGGGCGGCTGGAGCCGGCGATCCCGCATATGCAGAAAGCCGTGGAGTTCAAGCCGGACGACGCCAACGGGCGGCGGAATCTTGCTCTGGCACTCTACATGACCGGGCGGTTGAAAGAGGCTCTGCCCGAGGCGGAGCAGGCCGTGAAGTTGAGCGGCAGCAAAGACCCGAATATGCTGGCGCTGCTGAGCCGCCTCTATGCGGAATCCGGGCGCGCCCAGGAAGCGGTGGACGCCGCGAGCCGGGCGCTGGCGATCGTAGGCCCGCAGAGCGGCTTCCCGTTCGCGGAGGAGCTCAAGCAGAGGATCGCGGCGGCGCAGGCGCCGAAACGGTAGATCACGAAGCAACGTCTTGCGCCCGGGAAGTGCCCGGCACCGCCAGCCACGATTTCGGAATTCGCCCGAATAGAGCGCCCCACGACGCGTCTTATCAGCATGACTCGCCTCGCCGCTGGAAGAATCCTGATAACAGTCGTACTGACCGTCAGCACCACCCTGTCATTCGTCCTCGACTGGAGCCCCAATCATCTTCTCAATCCGTTGTGGCATCCTCACGCCAGATTCCACGGCGCCTTGTTGCTTTTCCTTCTGGCCGGCGTATCGGCGACTGCCATCTGGCAAATGTGGAGGAAATCGTGCGAGCCGGAGGTAGCGCTGCGCACTGCGTCGCTGCTCTCGTTGTCCTTCTGGACGCCGCTCTTTTACATCACCTCCCTGCTGGAAGGGTCGACGTCGTGGGCTGGCGCGGCTGAGCGCGATCCGCGCCTCGCGGGCAGTCTGTTTACGCCCAATCTGGGCGTTGCGGCGCTGTTCGCTCTGCTCAGCATGGCCGGTATCTGGCTGAGCCTGGCGGCGGCCCGGCCTACTTCGGGGAAGGCGGACAACCCGTCACCTGCATCCGGTAAGTGCCGCTGACAAAGGGCGCGAACGAGGTGACCTCGATGCGCCACATTCCGCCCAGCGGCAGGGTGGCCGTGATGCGTGATCCGGGTCCCGCGGGATCGTCATCGTTCAGTGCCAGAACCCCGCCGGTGGGGGAGATCAGGTAGAGGTACGAATCAAACTCGGCGTCGCTGACAGATATGTCCAGGCGCTGGCCGGCAAAGGCCTGCAGCGTGTAGGCGTCCGTATGGTAGAGGCTCCCGCGGCGTCCGTTCGCCAGCGACGAGTCCGTCAATTGGCCCTGGCCCGCATACGGACAGCCCAGGATCTGTTTGGGATTCGCGTCGGCCGGCGGCGCCTCCTGCGGCCCGCCGAACTGAACCACGAGCGTGAAACCGCCCTCCAGCAGATAGTACGACGTGGCGACAATGGTATACGTCCCGGAATCCGTCAACTTGAGCATCCCGGTGGCGCCTGGGATTCTGGCGTCGGAGCCGCCGAGGCTGTCGTCGTCATAGTCCACCAGACTCAGGTTGGGCCCCAGCAGTTCCAGATACGAATCAAAGTCGCCGGAACGCAGCTCAATCGAGACTGTTTGACCCGCTTTTGCCTCAAAAGTGTAGAGTTTGGCATGGCTGCCGGAATAGAGGCAATCCAGCATGCCGAGCCGCGCCTTCACCTCGACGACGGCCGGCACATCACGGCTCACCGCCAGCGGCTCCACCGTGCAAGGGCCCGATTGATTGATCCGCAGGTCCTTCCCGGCAATTCGCACCAGCGTGGAGCGGGTCATTTGTGTCTGGTTGGGTTGGAGGCGGATCTTGACTACGCCGCTGCCCTGCACCGGGCCGGGCACGGAGGTCTCCACCCAATCCGACGGGTTCTGGATCTCTCCCGGCGGGCACTGATTGGCGCGGGTGATGGCGATGGGGAACGTGCCGCCGGTTTCCGGGGCGGACAACTCGGATTGCGATAGTGTGGCGGTGCACGGCGGCGTGGCAACCGGCTCAAAGGTCCAGGTGAGCGCGAATTCCTGTTCGGCCTCGGCGAGCCGGAAGGGCGTGACGATGGCCGTGAAATCACCGGGTTCGGGGTTCTGAATCACCACCTGCTCGACATTGTCCCTGCGATTCACCGCCGGCACGGCATCGGCCGCCGGATTCCTTGGATTCAGCGTCAGCGGCAGCACGGCGGCGCCGGAACCCGGTGCGACGCTCAGGTCCAGATCGTTCACCAGGCTGCTGGCCGACTCCGGCGAACCCGGCGCATCGGACCACGCCAGCATCACGCGCAGCGTGCCGGTCCCCGCGGGGACCGTGATCGTCTGGCGGGCCTCACCAGCCGATGCTTTCTTCAAGACATAGCGGCGATCGTCCACGGCCTTAATGGCTGCGGGAGCGTTGGGTATTCCGTAGCCAAAGACATAGTCCGGCCCGGGGTTGCCCACGTCCCGCGCGCTGTTCAATAGAATCGCCTTGAGCAGCGCAGCCTTGGGCTTGGGCTCGTTCTGCTTGACGCGAAAGCGTTCGACCAGCAATGCCAGCATCCCGGAGACGGCCGGCGCCGCCATCGACGTCCCACTGGCGGTCAGCGGCCCGTTCGGCGACACGCTCCGGACGTCAACGCCCAGCGCGGTGATATCCGGCTTGAGGCGGCCGTCGCGCGTGGGTCCGAATCCGCTGAATGTGGTCATGGCGGATTGGCGATCGGCCGCGGCAACGGCAATCACGTTCTTGCCGGCTGCGGGAATACCCGCGGAGTAGTAGCCGGCACGGTCCGTGAGTGAACAGATGCCGGAGTCGCGCGGATTGCCCATGGCGAACACCATGCTCAGATTCTCAGTGGTCACCAGCTCATCCACCACTCTCTCTTCCTGCCCATATTCTCCGAACATCTCGCAACTGCCGTAGCTGTCGCCGATCCCGGCGCCCCATGAATTCTGCGAAACGTGCAGTCCGTTCACCTGCGCCGCTTTGCGCATCTTCTCGAAGACATCGTCGTTATATGTACCGCTAAAAATGCTGGATGCCGGAGCGATCCCCTTGAGCGCTGGATCCGACGTCCCGTCGCCGGCCATCGTGCCCGCCACGTGTGTGGCATGGATAGACCGGTATTGCGGCTCCAGAAACAACAGCCTGCCGGTGAAATCAGAGTGCGGCGCCACCGTGCCGGAGTCCCAGATGCCAATCTGCGCGCCTTTCCCCGTTACGCCATCGGGCGCGCCGATCACTTTATCGGCCTCCATCAACTGCGCGGACCAGACGTTGTCGTAATCCACCAGAGGAGGCATGACGGGCTGGAGGTGGCGGACCGAGTCCAGCGACGCCAGTTCGTACAGCTCATCCCACTGCAGGCGCACCGTGATGCGGCTCTGCCATTCGGACTCCGCCAGCACGCCCCAGCCGCGGCCACGCGCCTCGGCGGCAGCATCGGATACGGACGCATCGGAAAACAGCAGCACCGCCACATCCACCGCCTGGCGTCCGCGCCATTCGGAACGCGCCCACGGCGCGCCGGCCGGCTCCCGCAGGTAGGCAGAGATCTTGTCCTCCGGGCGCAGATCAAAGAGCGCCGTCACGCCGGGCGCCGCAGTTGCCCTCTGGCCGGCCGCGCCCGGCGCCATCACCGCATAGTAACGGGTGCCGTCCAGCCATTCCTGTAGCTCAATTCCGGTTGCGCGCAGAGCCGCTCTTGCCACGGAATCGGCCGGCGCCGGCAGTTGCACCACCAGATGCACGCGGCCTTGCTTGAGCCGTGCCGTCAAACTCTCCGGATTAGTCCGAATTCCCTTCACCACGGGTGATTCCCTCAGCGGAATCTGATCCATATTCAGGCTCTGCGCGTACAGGTCTGCGGAGAAGAGAAAGGCAATAATGGCGCATATTTTCCGCTGCATCGCCACAGTGTATCCGAATCGAGAGTCTCATGGGCTGCATGGGCATCTGCCGAACTCGGCGGGCGCACTATCATAAAAGGCTCGGTCCACCCATCCCCATGCAAACCCGCCCCATTCACCCTCTGGCCTCGCTGCTGTTGCTGGCGCTGGCTGCCGCCCTGGCCCACGCACAGCCCGCGCCGGGCACGGCCACAGACGCCCCGTACGCGCCGCAGCCCATCGTTGCGGGCGGCGTGGTGCTTCCGCTCTATCCGCCCGGCTCGCCCTTTCTCAACGCGGCGCGCGTGCGCGAGCCGGAGAAGTACAACATGAGCCAGTCCGTTCCGGGGCGCATCAACAGCATCGTCAACATCCACAACCCGTCGATTGAGGTGCATGTGGTGGACCGCGGCATCAACACCGGCGCCGCCATCATCCTCGTCGCCGGCGGCGGGCACAACACGCTCAACGTAGGCAGCGAGAGCGCGGATTTCGTCCCCTTCTTTTACAACTACGGCGTCAACACGGTCATCCTGCGCAACCGCCTGCGGCCGGACGGCTACAACCCGCAGGTGGACGGCGTCAACGATGCACAACAGGCGATCCGGCTGGTGCGCGCGCACGCCAGAGAGTGGAACCTCGATCCGAGCAAGATCGGGATCATGGGCTTCTCCGCCGGCGCCGAACTGGCGGCCGCGGCGGCAGTGCTGTTTGACGATTTCGAGAAACGAAACCCGGACGCGCTGGCCGGCATCAGCGCGCGCCCGGATTTTGCGGGCATCATCTATCCCGGTCCCTCGCCATTCGCCGCCGGCCGAACCGCGCCTGCCATTCCCCGCAACGTCGCGCCGGCTTTTCTCATCTGCGGCGGCTCGGGAGACCGCCGCCACGCCATCTGGGCGATGGAGTACTTCAGCGCCATGCTGGCCATCGGCGTACCGAATATCGAGATGCACATCTACGGCAACGGCCGCCATCCCGGCGACCCGCTGAGCGATGGCAGCCGCATGACTGGCGGCTTGACGGATCGCGGCGGCATCCCTTTCGGCACGTGGCAGTACCGCTTCGTCGAGTGGTTCCGCGATCTGGGGTTCCTGTGGAAGCCGGGGGTAGAGACCAAGGCATCGACGGATACGGCGGCTTTCGTCAATCAAGCCGCCGTCGGCAAATAGAGCAACCTGGAGCCTCGCGCGCCGCCCTTGCCGTTACGGTATCTTGAGAAGTTTGGGTGCCGGAAAACGATAGTTGAACTCTTGGACGCGGACGGCGGCAGTGCCGGATACCCGTCGAAGCAGGGGCGATAGACGATGGAAAAACCACTGGTTGGCGTACTGATGGGCTCGAAGTCCGATTGGGAGACGATGCAGCACGTCTGCCTCGTTCTCGACGAATTTGGAGTGCCGCATGAGAAACGGGTCCTCTCGGCGCATCGCACGCCGGATCAGGCGGCCGAGTATTCGCGCACCGCGCGGGCTCGCGGCTTGGAAGTGATCATCGCCGGCGCGGGCGGCGCCGCCCACCTGGCGGGCGTAATGGCGGCGTTTACCACCCTGCCTGTGCTGGGCGTACCGATGCAGAGCAAGGCGCTGGGCGGGCACGATTCGCTGCTCTCCACCGTGCAGATGCCGGCCGGCATCCCCGTGGGCACGCTGGCGATCGGCAAAGCTGGAGCGACCAACGCCGGGCTGCTGGCCGTGGCGATTCTGGCCAACTCGCGGCCTGCACTGGTGGAGAAACTGGAGCAGTTCCGCGCCGCGCAAGCCGCCAAGGTGCTGGCCGAAGAACTCCCCTAGATCAGCGCTTGGCGCCGAAGGTAAAGCCCAGCGAAAACTCCCACTGGTCCATGTGCAGAGCGATGCGCTGGTTGGCAGGCGGATCTAACGGATTGACGCCGCCGACGTTTTCAGAGAAGGCGCGCACAACCGCTGCATGGATGGCGCGGCCATTGCCCAAAACGTGCGTGAAGCCAAACGTGGCGTGCTTGGTGATCACACCGGGCGCCAGCAGGTTGAACATTACTTCGCTGGGCGCGATGGGCTGCTGCCCGGTGGAGAAGCCGCCGCGCAAGGTCCACGTCCGCACCGGTGTGACTTGCACCCCAAAGCGGCCCACGGTGATGTCCTTCCAACCGAAGCCCGCGCCACCATCTGTCCCCAGCCTGGTCTGCATCAGATTGGGCAGCATGGGATTGGCGATGGCTTTCACGCTGGAATACTGAATGCGCTCCACGTCGGCGGAGATCGAGAGCTTATCGAGTGGCTTGATGTTGACGCCGCCGCGAAACGCGGACGGTATGTCGAAGCTGCCCTGGCCGGCGTAGAGTCCGGCGTACTTGTCGAACTTGCTCATGACAATGCGCGACTGGTAGGAGCCGCCCACTGAAAGGTATTGGGAGAGATTGCCGAAATAGCCGACGCTCGCGCCAATTCCGAGAGAGGTGGCCGTACCATTATTTGAGAGCTTGGTGGGCTCTGAAGAGAACGGTGCAAATGCGGCAAGACCCTCAGCCTTGAAACTCTGGTAAGCAAGGATCGCTGTCACGCCAACCGAATGATTGCGGGCAAAGCGTTGCGCGAAAGTGGGAGCGACGAACATCTGCATGAGGTTGACGCCCGTGGGGCTCTGGCCGAAGACCGGCGACTTGTAGTTGGTGTTCATCCCGCCGTTGCCGTACATGGCAATGCCGAATGTGGAGGACTCCCGTAGTTTCCAGTTCGCGCCGAAGTTGGGAACCAGAAAGAGCGTGGAGTCGCTCTTCACCTGGCCCGGGGCCAGGCCAAACGTGCCGGGAGCCATCGAGGGGTTGCCCGTGACGGTGAAATCGCGGTTTGGATTGAAGAAGGTGAGCCCAAGATCATATCGCTTGCCGGCCCAGAAGTTCGCTGCCGGATTAGAGGAAGCGGACATGGAATCGGCTGCGACGGCCGAGCAAGCGCCGGCGAGGGCCTTGCACTGCGGGCTGTAGCCATTGGAGAAGTAGCCGTCGGTGGCGAGCGCCAGAGGCGCGGCGAGCGCGGCAATCAAAAACAGATAAACAGGCCTGTTATTAGCACACATGCCAACCGCGATGCAGCGAGCGCAAGGAACGTGACAGGATAGGAGAAAAATGGCTGAAAGATGTGTATTGGTAGTGGGTGGTGGGGCGGTTGGGCTCGCAACAGCCGCGCAGATTCTGCGCAGCAGCCCGGACATACGGCTCACGCTCATCGAAAAAGAAGCCGCCGTGGGTCAGCATCAGACGGGGAACAACTCCGGCGTGATGCACTGCGGCCTGGCATACCGGCCCGGCACGGCGAAGGCGCGACTGGCGGTGCGGGGCATCGAGCAATTAACCCAATACTGCGTGGACAAGGGCATCCGGCACGACGTCTGCGGCAAGCTCGTGGTGGCGTCGCGCCCGGATCAACTGCCGCGCCTCCATGCCCTGCTGGAACGCGGGACCGCCAACGGGCTGGATCGCCTGGAGATCCTGACGCCTGAGCAGATGCGCGAGATCGAGCCGCATGTGGGCGGCCTGGCGGCGCTGCGCGTGCCGCAGGAGGGGATCACCGATTATCCGGCGATCTGCGATTCGCTGGCGGCCGACATTGAGGCGGCGGGCGGCCGGGTATGGTGCGGCGCACCATTGGTGGCGCTACGACGCGACGGCGCCGGCTGGATAGCCACAACCCCCAAAGGCGAGGTGGCCGCGGACTACATTGTGACCTGCGCCGGCCTGCAGGCCGACCGCGTAGCCGCCATGGCCGGCGAGCGGCCCGACGTGAAGATCGTGCCCTTCCGCGGGGATTACTACAAGCTGAAACCGGAGCGCCAGCATCTGGTGCGGAATCTGATCTACCCCGTGGCAGACCCGCAGTTCCCCTTCCTCGGCGTGCACTTCACGCGCATGATCGAGGGCGGCGTGGAGGCGGGGCCCAACGCCGTACTCGCCTTGAAGCGCGAGGGCTACACGCGGACATCGTTCGATCTCGCCGACGCCTGGGATGCGCTCACGTTCCCCGGGCTCTGGCGATTCCTCGACAAGCACACCTCCATGTGCGTCTCCGAGGTACGGCGTGCGTTCAGCAAGGAGCTCTTCTGTGCGGCTCTGCGGACACTGGTGCCGGAGGTGCAGCCCGAAGACCTGGAGCCCGGCGGCGCGGGCGTGCGGGCGCAGGCCATGCGGCAGGAGGGCACGCTGGTGGAGGACTTCGACGTGATCGTGCGCGCCAACGCAGTCCACGTGCTCAATGCGCCCAGCCCGGCGGCCACGGCCTGTCTCGCCATCGGCGAAGAGGTGGCGGCGAAGTTGATCGAGGCGATGGGCTGATGGGGCTCACCTTCCGCGTGTGCGACGGGCGTTGGGCTGTGTGCCGCCTGGCGCCGGATGCGGAGATGCCGGCGTGGCTCGGTACGGGATTCGTGTCCGTCACCCGCACTCCGCACGAGCTCTCCATCGTCTGCCCGGAGCAAGGCGTGCCGGCAGACGTGCAGGCCGAGCGAGCCTGGGCGTGCCTGCAATTGCAGGGGCCGTTCGCCTTCACGCTGACCGGCGTTCTGGCATCGTTCCTCGCGCCGCTGGCAGCCGCGCGCGTACCGATCTTCGCGCTCTCCACCTATGACACGGACTGGGTGCTGGTCCCCGCCGCGCGGCTCGACGACGCACTCAACGCCCTGGCGGCGGCGGGGCACCTCACAGATACTTCTTCAGCCACCCCATAACTTCTTCCATGTGCTTACGGTTGTTCTCACCCTTGAGAATCCAGTGGCCCTCGTCCGGAAACGTCACCAGCCGCGTGGGCACCTTCAATCGCTGTAGGAGCTTGAACGTAGTCATGCTCTCATTCAGCGGCACGCGGAAATCCAGTTCGCCCTGCGTGATCAGCATCGGAGTCTTGAAAGCAGCCGCATAACGGATGGGGCTCTGATCGTTCCACTGGCCGGCCTTCTCCCAGATTGGCCCGCCCATGCGAAGCTCGCGGCCCAGGCCGCCGTCATTGGCGCCGTACTGTGATTCATTGTTGATGGCGCCAGCGTGGTTCACCATGCACTTGAATTGATTCGTGTGGCCATTGAACCAGTTCATCAGGTAGCCGCCGTAGCTGGCACCGATGGCCGCCTGCCGCGACTTGTCGATGAACGGGAAGCGCTTGGCCGCCTCTTCGATCGCTTCGAGAATCTCGTTCGCCGGGCCGCGCAGCACGTCGCGCTCGATGTCGTCGGCGAACTTCTCGCCAAAGCCGGTGGAGCCCGTATAGTTGGTCTCGATCACCACGTAGCCCGGGGCGGCCAGGAAGTGATTGTTCCAGCGCGTGGAGAATACGTCCTTGGACATACCGTTCGGCCCGCCATGCGGGAACGCGACTATTGGGTAGCGCTTGTCCTTATCGAAAAACGGTGGCAAAACGAGCAGATTATGCACCTTTTTGCCGTTTTTAGCAGTGAACCAGAAGTGCACCGGCTCGGTGGTTTCAATCTGCGGCAGCCGGTCGTTATTCGACATGGTCAGGTAGGCGTGCATGGCCCGCTCGGGGTTGAGACGCACGATCTCCGGCGGCTGCGCGGAGGTCTGGTAACGGGCGATGAGCCCGCCCTCCACTGGCTTCACACCCGTGTAGCTGCCGGCCTTCACCTCGAAGAGACGCTTGGGCTGCCCGCCCGTAGCGGGCAGCGAGAAAAGCTGATCGAAGCCGTCGTCTTCCGCGTCGAGATAGAGCGTGGCGCCATCGGCGGCGATGGAGAAGGCGGAGACGCTGCGGTCCCATTGGGTGCTGAGAAACTGCGGCTTGGCGGCGGCAGGCCAGGAGAAACGCACCAGCCGTGAGATGGAGTAGAGACGCCCGCCGGCCACCGGATTCTTCTGGTGCAGCGCAAACAGCGCATCGCCTTTCGGTGAGAACTTAGGATTGGAGAAGCTCTGCCCCGGCTCGGTCAGCCGGCGCGGCTCGTCCCCCGCGGCGGAGACGACAAAGAGGTGCGACTCCGTCTCAGCATACATCGTCTCGTCGCGATTCGTATAGGCCGTGAACACGATGGATTGGCCGTCAGGCGTCCAGATGGCGTCGAGGGCCTGGCCGCCGCCGGTGGGGTTGAACTGTCCGGCGAAACCAGCGGAATCGGCGAGCCTGGTGCCCTTCAGCAGGTCCACCGGCTTGGCGTTCACGGCCAACTCCTGCACGTAAATATGGGGCTTCTTCTCGTCGAGCCACGCGTTCCAGAAACGGATGGGAAACGTGTCGTACACGCGGGCATTCCACTTGCGGGCTTTGCGGTCCGTGGCCATGGGATCGAAATCAGATTCGTAGAGCAGCGCTTTTCCGTCGGGACGCCACTTCGGATTCGATGCGCCGGCCGGCGCGCTGGTGACGCGCTGCGCCTCCCCGCCGTTCATCGGCAGCACGTAGACTTGCGGCGTCTCATCGCCGTCGCGGCGCGTGACAAATGCGATGCGCGTTCCGTCGGGCGACCACGCCACGGCGGACTCCGGCGCCTTAGTGGAGGTCAGCCGTCGCGCTGGATGTGTGCCGTCGGCCGGCACCAGCCACAGGTCGCTGATCTGCTTGGCGGCGTCGTAATCGGGCTCGATCAGGGAGTA
Source organism: Paludibaculum sp. (assembly GCA_036504135.1). Classification (GTDB taxonomy): domain Bacteria; phylum Acidobacteriota; class Terriglobia; order Bryobacterales; family Bryobacteraceae; genus Paludibaculum. Next base: position 152,090 of record DASXVP010000013.1, on the reverse strand, counting down.
AACCAGCGTCTTGCCATCCGGGCTCACGGCAGGGTCGCCCGTGCGTTTGAGCAGGAAAACATCCTCGTGGGTGATGGCCCGTTTCTGGGCAACCGCCGTCAAGGCCAGCAGGGTGATGAGGAAAAGCCGTTTCAACGCCATGCAGATCAGTGTAATACTGCCGGTGTGGCCGACAACGAAAAGAGCTCTTATGCAAAGGCCGGCGCGTACGCCGGTTTGGCGCTGGTCACTCCGATCAGCGGCTGGATCTGCTACCAGGTGGGGCTGTGGCTGGACCGGCGCTACGGCACAGGCTGGATGAGCACCGTGGGCCTGATCCTGGGCTGCGCGCTGGGCATGTACGAGACAGTCAGCCAGGCGGTGCGGATCGAGGGCTTGAACAAGCCGGTGGACAAGCAGAAGTGACCGGAGGGCTGGATTACGGCAGGATCATCGGGCGCATCGTCAAGCTGATGGCCGCCCTGGCGGTCATCGGAACCACGGTTTTCGCCCTGGTGGACGGCGCCGGTGGGGCGCTCAGCTTCCTCGGCGGCGCCGCCATTTCCAGCCTCAGTTTCTGGCTGCTCCACCGCCTGGTTTCCGACATGACCGCGGCCGCGGAAGGGCGACCGGTCCGGACGTTTTCCGTGCTCCTCCACACCTTTCGTCTCATGATCTTGGGGGGCGCCGCCTATGCTATCGTTGTTACTTACGGGGCGTCGCGCCGAGCCCTCGCCGGTGGCCTCATGCTGGCTGTCATGGCAGCGACCCTGGAAGTACTCTTAGAGCTTTCCCATGCACGAGACTGAACTCTGGTTTACCGCATTCCTCAATAACCATCTGGCAGCATTGCCGAACGCGATCTTTGGCTTGGTTGGCTACCATACGGAAGATCCGCTGAAGCCCTGGTCGAACTACATGGCCATGGAGTTGCTGATCATCGCCTTACTGATGACGGTGGCCGTGATCGTACGCGCCAGCCTTTCCGTGGACAAACCCGGCAAATTGCAACTGGTGTTCGAGAACATCTGGGAGTTTGTCGGCACGCAGGCCGAGGAGATTATCGGCCACGGCGCCAAAAAGTACGTTTCGTACTGCGCGATGGTGTTCCTGTTTGTGGTGTCGTCAAACCTGCTGGGCATCGTGCCCACGTTTGAATCGCCGACGATGTATTACTACGTGCCAGCCGGCCTGGCGATAGCCACGTTCCTCTACTACAACGGCCAGGGCATCAAGGAACAGGGGATCCTGGGCCACCTGAAGCACTTTTGCGGACCCATCTGGTTGCTCGCCTGGTTCATCGGCCCTCTGGAGTTGCTATCACACTGCATCCGGCCGGTTTCGCTCACCATTCGTCTTTTCGCCAACATGCTGGCGGGTGAGCAGGTGACGGTGGGGTTCCTCAACATGGTGCCGTGGGTAGTGCCGGTGATCTTCATGGGGCTGCACGTTTTCGTGAGCTTCGTCCAGGCATTCATCTTCATGATGCTGACCATGGTTTACGTGGGCCAGGTAGTGGCGCACGAGGACCACTAAAGAGTTTTATCGGCCGCCAGTGTGAGGCCCCGGCGTCCCAACGCACGGTGAGCAACCACCTCCTGAGATGGCCCGTTCGTAAGGAGCAAAGACAATGAAAGTCCGCACGATCCTCATCCTCATGGCGCTCTTCGTGATCGCCGTTCCCAGCTTCGCCCAGGGCAGCAGCGCCCCCGGCAGCCCGTTCATCCTGCCCGGCGCCTTCGCCATGGCAATCGCTTCCGGCCTTTGCGCTCTGGCGCAGGGCAAGGCGATCTCGGCCTCGGTGGAAGGCATCGCCCGCAACCCCGGCGCCGCCGGCCCCATCCGCATCCTGCTGATCCTGGGCCTCGCGTTCATCGAGTCGCTGGCTCTGTTCACGCTGATCAACGTCGGCAAGTAGCCGGGTCTGGTTGGAATCCAAGCGGCTCGGCAATCGCCGAGCCGCTTTCCTTTTGGGGGACACACGAATGAAACTGCACGGAATCTTTCCGCCGATCGCCACTCCGTTCGATCACAACGGGGACATCTATGTCTCCAAGGTGGAGCACAACGTCTCGAAGTGGAATAAGACCACGCTGGCGGGCTACGTGGTCTGCGGCTCCACCGGCGAGAGCGTTTACCTGACGGTGGAAGAGAAGCTCCAGATGTTTGAGCTCGTCGCGAAGCACGCCGCCCCGGATAAGCTGCTGCTGGCGGGCACCGGCGTGGAGAGCGTGCGGGAAACGGTGATGCTCACCAACCGCGCGGCGGAGATGGGCTACAAGGGCGTGATGGTGCGCACTCCGCACTACTACAAGAGCCTGATCCATACGCCGGCGGCGCAGTTGCTCTACTACCGTAGCGTGGCGGACCAGGCCAAGATTCCGCTGATGATCTACAACTGGCCGCAGGTGACGGGCCTCGACATCCCCGTGGACGTCGTGAACCAGCTCAGCGAGCACCCGAACATCATCGCCATCAAGGAGAGCTCCGGCAACATCGAGAAAGTGATGCAGATGATCCGCGAGACGAAACAGGGCTTCCAGGTGCTCGTGGGCTCAGCGCCAACGCTGGCTCCGTCTCTGGCTGTGGGCGCGGTGGGCGCGGTGCTGGCCTACGCGAATGCGGCGCCCTATTCCACCATTGCGATCTATGAGGCGCACCGCCAGCGCGAATTCGACGCGGCGATGGACTGGCAGGCGCGTATCGCCAGGGCGGCCGTGCTGGTGACGGCCAAGTATGGCGTGCCCGGGTTGAAGCACGCGATGGATTTGAACGGTTACTACGGCGGGCCGGTGCGGTTGCCGCTGACCTCGATCGGGCCGGCGGCGAAGGCGGAAATCGAGGCGGCGTTCGCGGATTTGAAGGGGTAAGCTGGAGTTTTCAGCGCAGCGAGGAGTTCCAGGATGTCCTCAGCAATCGCGTGGTGGCTTGTCGTCTTCTGTTCGACGCTCTCGCTCCGCGCCGGACAACAAGACGGCGGCCACAAGCCCACAAATCAATTTGAGATTACAGGAAAGGTCGTCGAATCTGGCTTCAATCGGGGAATCGAAGGAGTCGAAGTCGTCCTGGAACGTTACGAAGGCGATGCGTCCTCATCACTGACGCCCAGAGCGAAACAGGCTGAGACCGAGACCGATCGTGCTGGCGTCTTCAGGTTCTCTATTGCTGAGTCGGGTAGCTACCGAGTCCGGGTGCAGAAGGAGGGCTGGCGTCCGGGAGGGTCGGGTTTAGAGGGATTTGCCACCGCGGTCACAGTGACACTGGACAAATCTCATCCCTCCAAGGAGTTGAGCTTCACGCTCGCGCGGCCGGCGCTGCTCACTGGCATTGTCGTGGACAAAGACACGCAGGAGCCAATTCGCAGTCTTCGCGTATTCGCTCACAATCATATATATCTGAGGGGAAAAGCCGCCCAGGGTTTTAGTGAGGTTGCCGTGACCGATGCTCAGGGTCGATTTGTCGTGAGTGGGCTTCCTCCAGGCGACTATGTCATCGCCCTTGGGCCACGAATGCAATCCGCAGTGGAACTGGAACGCAACCCTGAACTTCGTGCCTTCGGCCAGGATCGCCTGTTGACGAAATTCGCTGACGGCGACATGGTCACTACGGATCTGGACTACGACTGGACCTTCTGGCCCGGTGGCGTCAAATGGGACCAGGCGTTTCCAATCAATGCGCCTTCGGGGGCGAAAGTCGACGTGGGCACACTCGAGGTCCGAAAGACAACGATGTACCGGGCCCGCGTTGATATGCCGGACGCCACCTGCAAACCGAATGACTTACTCGGCGTACACATCCGCAACCAGCCAAACCCCGGCGCGGGTACCAGCTTAGGACAAGTGCCGTGCGGCGCCAGTTTCATCATGCGAGGCCTGCCTCCAGGCAGTTATGGGCTCGAAGTTGGCGGCGCCGGGGGGAGGGCCACGGCAGAAATGACGATTGCGAAGGCGAATATCGCGCTTTCGGTGCCTTTGGAACGGGGAGTGACGATCGAAGGCAAAGTCACAGCTCTTGGCTCGACTCCTTTGGACCTGACGCAAATTCGCCTTCTTCTCAAAACGGTGGATTGGGTGGTTCTCAATGCGCCAGTGACGGTTGATGCCGGGGGACACTTCAGGCTGGAACGCGTCACGCTTCGGGACTATCAACTACTGGACCAGGGAATTCCGCCAAGCCATTACCTCCGCAGTATCCACTACAATGGCACCCGACTTGAGGGTAACCGGTTGTCGCTGAATTCTTACGCTCTGGCACACAAATTGGAGCTCGTCGTGGACGACCAACCCGCATCGGTGGGTGGAACAGTCCGGGCCGGTACGAAACAAGTCTCCAGGCCGTGGGTCGTGCTCTCTCGCTGGCCCGTGGGCAATGACGTCTTTTCAGGTGCAATGTCGATAGCGGGCGACGATGAAGGCCGGTTCAGTTTTCTGGGCCTCGCCCCCGGGGAGTATCGTATGGTCGCAGTGTCGATGGAGGCCAAGCGAGAATTGGAGCGCCCAAACGTCCTGGAACAATTGCTTCGCTCCGCCCCGAAGTTGACGTTAGCCGAAAGGCAGGCTCAATCGATTGAGCTCAAGTTAAGCACGCCGGTCCGCTTCTAGCCCAGCGACTACAACTTCCGCACCGGGTACCGCAGCACCGTCTTCAAATTCTCCGGCGCGACGCGGTTCGGGTCCGAATAGTAGATCTCCCTGTGAGGCCCCACAAGGCCCAGGTGGAGTCCGGCGGCAAACATGGTCATCGCGTCCAGCGTGGGCCGCTCGGCGCTCCACGGGCCAACGTGGAGCATCTGGACGCAGTTCTGCTTCTTCTCCGTCAGCAGCGAGACCTGGCGCACCGTCTCCGGCTTGCCCTTGGCGATCAGCCCGGCGGCCGTCTTTTTCACTTCCGCCGCGGTGATGTAGTCCGGCACCTCAATCGCCAGCGTCCACTTCGTCATGGTCTCGTAGATGCCCTCCAGCGGAGCGACCTTGAACGTCTCCTCGCCGGCGAACTTCCGCGTCATCTTGATGGTCCACGTCATGCTGTAGAGCGCGCCGATCAGGTCCTGAAACAAAGGACATCCGGGTTGCCCCTCGCCAGAGACGGCGAGGAGCTTTCTCTTGGGGACTTCGATGAGTTCTGCTTTCTTCTTCATGGGTACTGCTATGTGCCGAAGGCTCGGCGGGGGTTGTCAACCAGCAGCGGTTTCCAGAGATCGCCGGGGAGCGTGGGGAGGAAGCCGCTGTAAATGTAGGTATAGCCGCGGTAGTTGCCGCCGTTGGGCTCGCCAACGCGGTACCAGCCCGAATCCTGAGAGATCAGCACGCGGCCGAGCAAGCCCTTGGAGTGCAGGTGCAGGACGCACTCGCGGTGGCCGGCAGCGGAGGCTTCGCTGATGCCGTCGAACTCCACCCACGCTCCGGCGCGGGCGATGGCCTCCTGCGCTTCCAGCGACTTCTCGCTCTGTGCGTGGACCCAGATAAACTTGTCCAGAGGGCAGCGCAGGCGGCGCAGAATCTCCAGTTGCGCCTCGGCGGCAGGCGCGCCGCCGTTGGTGTGCGACGCGATCGGAAGCCCAGTCTCCAGCGACGTGATGGCGGCGGCCTCGATGAGCTTCCGGTCGATCTCTTCGAGAGGGAAGCCGTTGACGGCGGTCTTGACGAACCGCGGCTTCACACCGTCAATGCCCTGCTTGTATTCGCGCACCCAGCGATTGGCGAGATCGCGCGCGGATTCCTTCCAGGCGTAGTCGTAGAGCCCGCTGCGCTTGGCGGCGCCATAGAGACCGGTGTTGGTCCAGAGCTCGAGGCCGGTTTCCTTTTCCAGCCGGGCCAGCAGACGCGGGTCGCGGCCCAATCCGTTGGGCGTGCATTCCAGCAGACGCACACACCCGTGGGCCTTCAGTTCAAGCAGTTTGGGTGTCGCAACCCGAACAACTTCATCCAGGGCATAGCGATCGCGGCTGGCCTTTTCCGCCCCGATGAAATCAACCAGCACGTGCTCGTGAACAAGAACGCTGCCGGGCACGCGGACCATGGGGCCCGCAGCCACGGCAGCGACTGTGGAAAGAAAATGGCGGCGGTTCACGCGCCCATTCTACTGCTTGATGATGGTGCCGTCTTTGCGACGAATCTCACCCCAACCGCCGTTGAGCGGCTGCTGGTTGTTGAACGGATACTTCTTCGCCGCCGCTTCGTTGATCTCGATGCCCCAACCCGGAGCCTCGTTGGCGTAGTAGTAGCCATTCTTCAGTTCGGGACAGCCGGGGAAGACTTCCTTCACGCGCTCGGGGAAGATGTAGCTCTCCTGAATCCCGAAGTTGTAGCAGGCGAGGTCCAGCGCGATGTTGGCGGCGTGGCCGAAGGGCGATACGTCGCCTGGCCCGTGCCACGCGGTCTTGACGCCGAAGATCTCGCCCAGCGCGGCGATCTTGCGGCACGGAGTGAGGCCGCCGGCCTGCGTCACGTGAATGCGGATGTAATCAATCAGCCGCTCGGCCATCAGCGGAGTCCATTCGTGCGGGCTGTTGAACAGCTCGCCCATGGCGATGGGCGTGGTGCACTGCTGCCGGATCTGGCGGAACCAGGCGATGTCTTCGGGCGAGAGCGCGTCCTCCAAAAAGAACAGCCGGAACTTCTCCATCTCCTTGGCCAGTCGCACCGCCTGGATCGGCGAGATACGCTCGTGTACATCGTGGAGCAGTTCGATCTCGTCGCCGAGTTCCTTGCGGCACGCTTCCATCATCTTCAGCGCCCGGCGAATGTAGTCCTCCGGCTCGAACACCGGCGAGTTGTGCAGCTTCTCCACCTTCACATCGGAACGGCCTGAGCCGTAGCCCGCCTGGCCGGGGACGCCGATCTGCACACGCACGTGGCGGAAGCCGTTGGCCATGTGCTTCCTGACATTGTCAATGAGCTGCGGGATGTCGCCGCCGGAAGCGTGCGCATAGCAATCCACTGCCTCACGGCACTTGCCGCCCAGAAGCTGATAAACCGGCATGTTGGCCTGGCGGCCCTTGACGTCCCACAGTGCCTGATCCACGCCGCTGATGGCGTTGTTGAGCACCGGGCCGTTGCGCCAGTACGACGAGTTGTACATGGCCTGCCAGAGGTCGTCGATGCGGTCCGCCGGCTTCCCGATCAGGAACGGCTTGAGATACCGCTCCACCGCCGCCACAACGAGATCGGCGCGCTGCGTGAAAGTGCCGCAGCCGTAGCCATAGAGGCCGTCCTGATCGGTGACGATCTTGACGACCACCAACCGGAGCCCGACCGGCGCGGTGGCGATCACCTGCACGTCTTTGATCTTGGGAGACGGCGTGGCGCGCGTGGCCTTGGCCACCTGTTGCTGAGCGGCGATCTGGCGCGGTGTAAGCGCACCGGCGGCGACAAGGCCGAGCATACTGCGGCGATTCATGAGATACTACTTTCCTTCTTTGTCTTCCAACATTCTCTGGAGGCTCTCCATCTGCTGCCGGATCCGGCGCTCGCGGCTGACGAGAGTCAGCACGTAGCCTATCAGAATCAGCCAGCAGGCAATCAGGCCGTAGGCAAGGTATTCAAAATTGCGGGCGGCGGCGTCGTTCATGTGAGTTGTCTCCGGAGACAGAAAATCAGAAGGCGTGGGCACTGCGGCGCATGGCGTCGATCTCGCGCTGGCGCTTTTCCTGCATCATGCGCACCGCTACAAGACAAATGGCAACCATCAGGATCGGCACCCAGTTGCCGTAGAGCATCGCGCGATAGCCGCTATCCATTTTCCCTTCCCCATAGAGGACGGGCTGAGGATGCTGCGTGCGGAACCATTTGATGGAGAAGAAGACGAAGGGGACCACGCTGAAGCTGAGAATGGACATCACGGCAGATAGGCGCGCGCGCTCCGTCGGCTCCTCGATGGCGTTGCGCAACACCAGGTAACCGCCGTACAGCAGCCAGCAGATGAGCATGGAGGTCAGGCGCCAATCCCACGTCCACCAGATGCCCCAGATGATGCGCGCCCAGATCATCCCGGTGATCAGGTTCGCGGCGCCAAAGGCCAGGCCCACTTCAACCGTCGAGACGGCGACGGTGTCCCATTTCAGGTCCTTCGTCTTGAGATAGGAAATGCCCGCGATCAGCGACGCAAAGAAACACAGGAAGCACGTGAAGGCGGCAGGCACGTGGAAGAAGATGATGCGAAAGATCGCACCCTGAAACGCCTCGTCCGGCAACCCGGTGAGCATCGTGTGAATGTTCCGGACGAGTATCAGGGCCGCGACGGCGCCTAGAGCGTAGAGGATCTTTTCTCGCATACCAGATGTTCCATTGTATCGTCAGCTCAGGCCCTTAATGTACCGGTCTTTGCGGCAAGCGGGAGCTTGACAGTCGATTGAGCAGGCGCGCCAGACCAACTCGAAGATGGGGCCCACTTCGGAACGCTGAACCAAATCGCTGAGTAGCCAACAATGCTCACTTTGCATCACGAGCGGATAGTTGATTGGCGTAGTTCGTTGAAGACTAGGACGCTAGCAGCCGCACTGCCGAGGTCCTGGCTACGCCAACTGTAGTCCCGGAGTGTTGCAGGATGACTGGACTGGTCGTGAAAGAGCGCAGTCGACTTCCTTGATGTCAACTTCTTTGATGCCGGAGTTCGGACAATCCACCCGACCCTCATGAGGTTGCGACGGAAGCCCCAAACTGACCGAACTGCGGGGCGCTGACATCCGAACATTCACTCTTGGAATCTGACATCAACGATCTCAAACATCAACGTCACGGGCTCCTTCTTGCCCCGGATCAGGATTTGCAGAAATACGGCGACCTTCTTCCCTTTCATTTCTGCCATCGCTTTGCCCGCCCGTTGAGGATCCAAATCGCTGGGCAACAGAGAAGTCTCTCGCCACCCGCCGTACTGCCCTTCCGAAAAATAGACATTCGAGGTCGGGATGACTGCATCCTCCGCCTTAGCCATCGGAGGTATGACGGTATTCGGCAAGGTCTGCTCACGGTCGGTGTATTTGACCCCGGCATGGAATACCCGCTTCGCCGATCGCTCCAGATCGATGAAGGAACTGTCGTTCCAAGCAAGCTCGATGACATCTTCGGAGTCGTTTTCCACCGTCAAGGCGACCTGAGAGAGACCGATCGTCGCGTGAGCAACGCCGGCAGAGAACTTCTTCTTTACCGACGCAGCGACAAAACTATAGACCACGTTGACCCGGCACTCAGCTCGCCAGCCCTGAATCCCGATCGCGCTCAGGTTTGTGCTTGAAATAACATCGTCTTTTTCGAATGGAACGGACTGCCCGGCAGGTATCTTTATGGCGTACAGGCTCGGTGGAAGGGTTAGAGGTCCCGGAACGACCGCTTCGATGCTCAAGCAGAATAGAGGGGCTTTCGTGGTGTTTGTCAGCGTGCCGAATACGATGTTCTGGAACATCCCCAACTTCTTCTTCGTCGTCACCTGGGACTCGACTACCAATGATCCGGCATCACCAAATGAGACTGAATGCGTCGTCGCCGAGACAACAGCGACAATCCAGAAATAAAGAGCAAGAAAGCGGATGTTTGAAGCGCACATAATGTTGTGACTTACTGTCGACCGGAGTCTATCATGTTCGGATCTAGCACGCACATCGAACCCAAACTTCGCGGTCGTATTGGCGGCAGGGTACGTTTTTCGCGAACTGCGTCCACGAACTGATTGCAGTAGTCGGGAGGCCACACCTTTGGCGTGAGATGTCCTGGTTTTGCGTCTCCGGGACAAGGATGTGGATCGAGCGATGGGAAAGCCTCCTCTCGCAGTCCCTGGTTGCGGTTGCGGCAGCTCACACAATGGCTTGTGACAGAGTCCGTGGGTGCCTGCAGCCTCACGGCCACTAACTTTCTGCACCGATCGAGGAGCAAATCAGGGGGCAGTCCAGACCGCGCCCCGCGATTCCCAGATAACCTCGCAGGCCAAATACTCTCCGACAACCAAGCGGATCATCACTGGGCCGCCGGTGATTGCGAGGTATCGATATTGGCCTGATTGAACCTGGATCCAATCGGGGCCAAAGACCGCCTCATCGGAAACTACCATACGTTGCATGGCCCGACTGCCCAGTTCCGGCCAGACAGCGGGCGTTGGCGGCGATTCAAAGTGATCCCGCGCGTCGAAAGACAACATATGAATCGGCGTGATCCTGACAAGCGTGGGCTCATTGCGAATCGGTTCAGCTAGTTCGTATGCGGCGTGGCCTCGCCCAAGCTTCAGAGCCACTCTCTTCACACGTTCATGTTCAATGGCAATCGTGGTCTCTCCGCTCTCGGTTACCATTCTGGACTGGCTAAGGCGCGCCGCTAGGGCGGGCTTCTCTAAAAGGATCCGCTGAATCTTCGGCCGAGTGACGGCAGAAAGCGAGCCGCTCCGGGCGTATTCGACCAGGCATGCGAAATACTCCTCATCGAGCGAAAACCCTGCGTTGCAGGATATACATGCTGGAACGACCGGAAGTTGAAGAGGATAGGGCTCATCAAGGAGGATGCGCGATGGACAGTGATCGCGAGTTTCGGAGCGACCTCCGCAGTAGATACACCTCGCAAGCCAGCGCTCATCGGCCAATGAATCTAGCCTCGCCATTCCTCATCCTCGGTTTGAAGCGTGCTTGGCTCAGGTTCGATCGCGAAGCGTATGTTTTGAACTACTATGCGGAAGATGGCTCCCTGGAGTACCTAGTCCGGCAACCCGGTGAGCATCGTGTGAATGTTCCGGACGAGTATCAGGGCCGCGACGGCGCCTAGAGCGTAGAGGATCTTTTCTCGCATACCAGATGTTCCATTGTATCGTCAGCTCAGGCCCTTGACGCTCCAGCCGCTACGATAGCGGCGCCGCACGTGGGCGTTGGCCTCCGGTGAGTTGGTGAACTTCAGCTTGCGGGCGTTCCACTCCAGCGTGGTCTTCGGAAAGCGCGTGGCCACGGGGCCCAGCAGCACTGCTTCGGTCAGCGCGCCGGAATAGTCAAACGAGGTGGAGGTCTTGCCGTTACCGAGAACGGCCTCGACAAACTGGTGGTAGTGGTCTGCCGGTTGCACCTTCGGCATCGGGAAGTCACGGTACTGCGCCTGAGGCAGCAGCACCGGAGCCGCAATGTGAGGCAGCAGCATAACGCCCTTTTCGCCGACGAAGATCGAGCCGGTGCCGGGCACGCGATTGCCGGCGATCAGCTCCAGAATCTCGCGCGGCGGCCGCTCGTCGCCGTCATACCAGGTGATGTTGATCGTCTTTCCAGCCGAGTACTCCGTGCCGGGGAACGTGTAGTGGATCACCGCGTTGATCGCCCAGTTGTCGGGGCCTGGCGCTGGACCTTCGGAACGCACGGAAATGGGCGCGGTGAGCTTCAGCGCCTCAAATACCGGATCGTAGATATGGCACCCCATATCGCCAAACGTGGCAGTACCGAAATCGATCCGTTTGCGCCAGTTGCCGGGGTGATAGTAGTCCTTGATGTAAGGGCGGGCGGCTGAGACGCCAAGCCAAAGGTCCCAGTTGAGACCGGGCGGAACCGGGTCACTCTGCTGAGGCACCGGAGCGGTGTCTCCCCATTTCTTTCCGCTCCAGGCGTGGACTTCTTTCACTTTGCCGATGGCGCCGCCCTGGATCAGCGCGACTGCCGTGCGGTACTCCGCCGCGGAGTGGATCTGAATGCCCATCTGCGTGACGAGCTTCTTCTTGCGCGCGAACTCCGTCACACGGCGAGTCTCGTACAGATCGTGGCACAGCGGCTTTTGCAGATAGACGTGCAGCCCCTGGCGCATGGCGCTCATGGCCATCGGGGCGTGCATGTGATCCGGCGTGCCCACGCAAGCGATATCGAGATTCTTGCGCTCCTTGGCGAGCATCACGCGCCAATCCTCGTAGATGCGAGCTTCGGGATACTTCGCCTTGAGGGGTCCCAGGCGTGTGGAGTCCACTTCCGCCACGCAGACCAGCTTCACCTTCTGGTGAGTGGCGATGCCGTGCAGTGTGGCGTATGCCATGCCGTCGGCGCCAAAACTGGCGAGCCGTAGAGTGCTGCTGGGCGGTGCGGAGAAAAGGTTGGGGAGAAAGAAGGGCGCCGCGGCGGCCTGCTTCAGGAAGGTACGGCGGAGGAAGAGTGAGGAGGGCATGGGAAGTGAGGCTTACGAAACAAAAATAGCAGTTCCTTTCCTTAACAGTTGGTTAACAAAAGGATTTTGCGTCTCCGGCAGACTCGCGTGCCGGCCTCACACGATCCTGCACGAGGGCACCGAGCCGCTGCGGTGAAACCGGGTCACCGCGTGGCGATGACCGCAAATTCGCTCGCGCCGGGATCGTGCGGGGCTCCTGCGACGTCGGATAGGAACTCCTGGACGAGTAAGCCGTTTTCCAGGAACTCCCTCGTCAGCTCTTCGGCCGAGAAGTACTGCAGCCAGTTGAACACTGTCCTGGTGCGCTCCGGCTCTACGATCGTGTACTTGTCCAGAACGACCGACGCAGCGACATACTTGAACGTACTCTGGAAGCAGAAGTATTTGCCCGGCGCCCAGAAACCACCGGACGCGGAGACTTCGTATTTCGACCCTTCTTCCCGCTGGTCAAATGCCACCATCGAATAAACATCGGTGAGTACCGCACCACCCGGCTTCAGAATCCCATGGAACTTCTTCAGAAGCACCTTTCGTTGGACAGGGCTGAGCGCGCAGAAGTCGCACATGATCAGGAGAACCAGGTCGAACCGATCGTCAGTCTCGAAGTCCAGATAGTTCTGGGTCACGTACCTGACGTCTAGCTGCTCTCTGGCTGCGACAGCCTTTGCATACTCGATAGACCGCCTTGAGAAATCAATACCGGTCACGTGGGCGCCGCGCCTTGCCAGTTCATTTGCGTACAGCCCTGGACCACAGCCAAAATCCGCGATCTTCGTCTCTTTGCCGATTCTGAATCTGGAAACGATCCACTCGATCGAGCGCTGGATGAACTGCGTGTTTCGCGAAGAAACGTCTACCGCCCCATTGAGGTGCAGCGAGAGCATTTGGGCGGACGTATACTCATCGATCCATAGATCCGCTGCTGTGTAGAATTCGAACGGCTCAGGCCGTCCGTGGATCCGCTCCAGGTCTTCAAACACAGCCTATCTCCCTGCCGGCCCGGTCAGCCGATGAGGACGGTGTCTATCAGCATGACGGCCAGTGCTGTGAAGATGATGTCAAATCCCACCAGCATGCGCAGCCAGGCGTAGAGATCGCCCTGGATCGGCTCGCCGGCCAGCAACGGCGTGGTGAGTTGCATGGCGGCCATCAGGCAGGGAATCAGCATCGGATAGACCAGCATCGGCAGCATCAACTCGCGAAGGCGCATGTTGACCGTGAGAGCGGAAAACACAGTGCCCACAACGGACACGCCCCAACTCGCCAGGAGCAGCACCAGCGCCAGCGAAGGTAGTTGCTGGGTCCATCGCACGTTGTAGAAGATGCCGAAGATGGGCAGGCAGACGATCTCGATACCGAGCAGCAGAGCGTAGTTGGCCAGGACTTTGCCGAGAAACAGCGCGGGGCCCGGAACGGGCGAGGCGATGAGCGCGTCCAGGCAATCGTTCTCGAGCTCGCGGGCGAAGCTGCGGTTGAGGATCAACGCTCCGGCAAAGGCAAAGACCAGCCAGAGCAGGCCGCCGGAAATTTCGCGAGTGGTATCGGCTGTGGGATCGAAAGCGAAGCTGAACAGCAGCAGGATGACCAGCGCAAACGAGAGAGAGGCGTTGATCGCCTCCTTCGTGCGCAGCTCGCTGCGGAGGTCCTTGGCTGCAATCGTGAAAGTCTGTCGAAAAAAGAGCATCACGCCTCGCCGTGCGTCCTGTACAGGTAGCCCGGATCCTCGAGCATCTCCTGAGTGCGCGCGCCGGTATGGGCGAGCTTGCCACGATTGATGAGCACGACGTTGGTGGCCAGTTCCAACGCCTCGCGCAGTTGATGCGTGGACATGATGACCGTGCCGCCGGCCGCCAGCGATTCGCGCAGCAAGCCCTGAAGCAGAGCGATCGCGCGATCGTCCAGTGACGTAAACGGCTCGTCGAGCAACAGAAGCTTCGGATTGTGGAGAAACGCACGGGCCACCGCAAGCCGCTGCCGCATGCCGCGCGAAAACTCGCGCACCAGGCCGTCCTTGACGCGCTCCAAGCCAGTCCGCTCCAGCCAGTGCATCGCCCACTTGTCGGGCTGCTCGATGCCGTAGAGCCCGGCGAACAACCGCAGATTCTCGTAAGCCGAAAGCTCGTCGTAGATGGCGATGCCGTGGCCGAGAATCCCGATCTGTCCGCGCGTGGCGCGGTCCAGCGAGTCTTTCTCAAAGACCTTCACAGCGCCCTTCGAGGGTCGCGCCAAGCCGGCGAGGATGCGAAGCAGCGTGGTCTTGCCGGCACCATTGCGGCCCAGCAGCGCCACGCACTGGCCGGGCTCAACATCGAAACGGATCTCGCGCAGTGCGGGGTAGTCGCCGTAGAACTTCCAGACGCCCTCGACGGCGAGCGCTCTCATGCCTTGGTGTTGCTCCCGGGCGCCGGCGTGGGCTTCAGCCACAGGGCAGCAAAGCTCAGGATCAGAATGCCGAGCATCAGGCCCAGGGCGTACTTCCAGACACGATCGTAGCCAGGCGGTTGGATCTGCTCGATCCGCGCACCGTCTTCTTCCTGTGCAGCGCCGCCCTCGGCCGGTGCTGCCGCGCCGCCGCCCGCCTCGGCTTGCCCCGCCGCGAGAGTGCCGGCGCCCGTGAATTTGAGTTTGTAGCTGAGGCCCTTGATATCGAAGATAGCCGCTTGGGAGCGCGGTTCGTTGCCAAGCGGCGTCAGGCCGTCGCCCGCAACTGTCATGCCCTTGGGCACAACCAGGCGCACCGGGCCGGGTGCGTGGAGGATCTTGCCGGCCAGTTCGGCGTCGCCCGTGACGGGGAACTTGTAGCTGATGTCAAAGCGGCTTTCGCCTGGTTTCACTGGCGCATCGACGGCAAACTCGCCTTTACCGGCGGGCTTGGGCGCGCGCTCCACCGGCATGCCGCCGGGAGCCGTGACACGGACCATGACGTTGCTGCCGGCGGCGGCTGGCACAGTGAAGTGCAGCGTGCCGGACTTGGGATCGTACCAGGTGGTCTTGGTGTCGTTGGACACGATGACGGTCTCGTTCACAACAAGTTCTTTGCCGTCAGTTTCCACCAGGATCATGTGCTGCGTGAAATCGATCGCGCTAAGGGCAGTTAGCGTGTCAAAAACCGCAATTTCGACGCCGGAAGTGGGCGTTTGGGGCGCCAATTGCACGTTGTAGGCGACACCCTGCCAGACAGCCTGCAAAAGGTGCGCGGAGGCGGCATCGGATTCGAGCTTGAACTTCCCATCGGCCCCGGAGACGGCCGAGCCGGCGGCTTGCATGCCACCCTGGCCGAGCTTGGTCATGCTGACCTTAACGCCGGGCTGGGGCTTGCCCGTGGTCTTGTTGACGACGGTGCCATCGACGGCGGCGAACATCGTTGCGAATGCGGGTACGAATGCGAGTAGAACGGCTGCGAGTCTCATGCCTGCACCTCCGGCATGGTCTTGCCGCACTCGCCACAGAACTTCATGGGCTTATCGAACTTGGCGCCACAATGGGGACACTTGAGCGGGTCCACTTTGGCGGCGGCCTTGGCGGCGGCCTTCGGCTGCGCTGCGGTTGGGCTCTTTTGCAGAATCGCGTCGATGGCGGCGAGGACGGCGGCCAGTTCGTTTTGAAGCGTCAGCTTGGTCTTGTTGTAGTCTGCGTCGCTGAGTTTGCCGAGGCGGTATTCAAAATTGAGGTCGCGGAGATTGTCGTAGATGACGGCTTTGCGCTCTTCGAGATGGAGGATAGGCGATTCCGCCACAGCTTCCGGGAGGTCGCTGGACCGGACGAAGAGGACGAAGGCGAGTACGCCCGCGGTGAGTAGTATCGAGGCTGCGAAAATCATGAGCCGAAACGATTATTCCAAGTCAGAGAGGTCTTTGTCGATGCGGGACTGGTATTTGGCGAGGTCCGGAGAAACCTCGGGCACAACATCAGCGCCGGTGGAAGTGAGCGGCCGGCGTTTGCGGTAGCTCTGCAAAACCAGATAGAGCAGACCGAGGCCGCCAGCCAGGACGGCGAACGGCATCCACCAGCCCATCAGATAGAACGCGCCCTCGGAGGGCGGCTTCTGCATGATGTCCTTGCCGTATTGGGCCTGGATGGAGGCGAAGATGTTGTCGTCGCTGGCGCCCGCGTCGATCAGGCGGAGCAGTTCCGTGCGGACCGGGTCCGCAAAGTGGCAGTTGATCATGTTGCAGCCGGTGATGCTGGCCTGGCAACCGCACTTGCATCGCAACATGTCGCCGAGGCGGCGGACGCGCTCGTTGGTAAGCGGCACGGTACCCTGCATGAGGGCGCCGGTGAGCAGCAGAGCGAGCAGCAATTTACTTCGCAGTTTCAGTCTGCTTGGCATAGACCCCCACAACAGCAGTTTTCGCGTATGAATACTTGACCTTGCTCGGGATCAGGCAAACCAGCGTTCCGAAGAGTAGCGCGTAGAAGCCGATCCAAATCCAGCTGACGAGCGGGAAGACGTAAGCCTGGATGATGGCCTTGTTGGCGTCTGTCTGGCTCATGCTGGCGAAGTTGAGATAGAGATCCTCGTTGAGGCGGCGGCGGATGGCGACCTCGGAGGTGGGCTGGCCGCTGGAACCGTAGACGCGGCGTTCGGGCGTCAGTTCGCCCAAATATTCGCTGCCGACGTAGATGCCGATCTGGGCCTTCTGCCAGGAATAGTTGGCGGTATCGCCATCGGTGACCTGCTTCACCTGGAGGCTGTAGCGGCCGATATCAAACCGGTCGCCAATGGTGACTTCCTTGGTGGTGTCCTTATTGAAGGCCGCGCCGGTGTAGCCGATGAACATGATGACGATGCCCATGTGCACCAGGTAGCCGCCATAGCGGCGAGTGTTGCGGTGGGTGAGCTCAAATGCGGCGCGCACCATGTTCATCTGGTTCTTGATGGAGATGGCGCGGGCGCCCTTGAAGAACTCCATGATGATGGTAACGGTGACGAATGCGCACAGGCCAAAGCTGACGAGCGCATAGACGTGGGTGACGCCGAAGCCGGCCAGGACGGCGATGATCAGGACAAAGGCGGCGGCTGGCCAGCGGAAGGCGCGTTTCAGGCTGTCCCAGGAACTGCGGCGCCAGGCGATCAACGGGCCGACGCCGGTGAGCAGGAGCAGGAAGAGCCCGATGGGAATATTCACCTTGTTGAAGAACGGCGCGCCGACCGTGATCTTTTCGCCCATGACGGCTTCCGTGATCACGGGGAAGAGTGTGCCCCAAAGCACGGCGAAGCAGGAGGCGAGCAGGATCAGGTTGTTGAAAAGGAAGCTGGATTCGCGGCTTAGCACGCTTTCCAGATGGGCTTCGCTCTTGAGGTAATCGAGCCGTTTGAGAATGAAGAACGTGGTCACACCGACTGCGATGGCGAGATAGCCGAGGAACCATGTGCCTAGAGAGCTCTGGGCAAAAGCATGAACGCTGGAGACGACGCCGGATCGGGTAAGGAACGTACCGAAGATGCAGAGAAAGAACGTGCTGGAGATCAGCACCATGTTCCATACCTTCATCATGCCCTTCTTCTCCTGCATGATGACGGAGTGGAGGAAGGCAGTGGCAGTGATCCACGGCAGCAACGAGGCATTCTCAACCGGGTCCCATCCCCAGTAGCCGCCCCAGCCGAGGACAGCATAGGCCCAGCCCTGTCCGAGCATGATGCCGATGGACTGGAAGCCCCAGGTAATCAGCGACCAGCGGCGCGTGGTGGCGATCCATGCCTCGCCGGGCTGCTTGGTGACCAGCGACGCGAAGGCAAAGGCGAACGGCACAATGAAGCCGACATAGCCGAGATAGAGGGCCGGCGGATGGATGGCCATCAGCCAGTATTGAAGCAGCGGGTTGAGTCCGTTGCCGTCAGCCACTGCCTGCACGCCCTTGCCGACAGCGAGAACCTGGAAGGGCGGCTCGACGAAGGCGTTCAGGATGCAGAAGAAAATCTGCGTAAAGGCCAACACCGCAATGACATAGGGCATCATGTCGCGGTGCTTTTTGCGGTTGGAAAAGACCACGACAGCCGCGAAGGTGGAAAGCAGCCATGACCAGAGAAGGAGCGACCCCTCCTGGCCGCCCCACCAGGCGGCGAACTTATAGACCAGAGGCATCGCGCGGTTAGAGCGCGCGGCGACGTAGGCCAGGCGGAAATCGCTGGTGAGGAGGGAGTAGATGAGGATTCCGGCGGCGGTGCTAAGCAGCACCCAGACGCCATAAACGGCCCGTTCCCCGCTGACGATCAGGAAAGGCTTGTGCTTCAACTTACCGGCCACCGACGCGGCGAACGCGTAGATGGAAAGGCAGAAGGCAAGCAGGATGGCGTAGGCGCCGAGAGTCTCCATGAATTATCTCCGTCGAGCGGCGTTAGGACGTGGCGGCGGGTTTGGCGGCGTTCAAGGGCTGGGTTGCGGGTTGCTTGCCGGGCGCGGCTTCATATTTCGAGGGGCACTTGGCGGCAATGGCGCTGGCGTGGAAACTGCCGTCCTGGAGCATTTTGCCGTCCGCCATGGCCTGGGCGTTGTCGCGGAAAGTATCGGGCAGCGGATCCTTGCCGATGTAGACGACGTCGAGTTGGAGATTGCGCTCCTTCTCATGAATCTTGAAGTGGACGTGTTCGCCTTCGCGCTTGATGGAGCCGGGCATGACATCGCCGGTAACGCGAATGCGTTTGCCCATCACGGCGCTCTGCATCTCTTTTACTTCGGAGATGGTCTTGTAATAAGTCTTGGACTCATTGATGCCGCTGGCGGCAAGCCAAGCCAGCGTGCCGACGATCGCAACGACGAGAACTCCGAACCGCAGATACGTTTTCATGCTTCACCCTTAATTCTCAGTATACGCCCAAGTCAAGTCAGGGTCGGCTGGACTGGATCTGCGGTTCCACCCAGAAAGCCAGGGCACTGCCTTGCCCCTGAATGGCCTGAACCGAAACCCGCCACTGCCCCGCCTCCGGAGCATCCACGCGTACCAACTGGGCGTCGTGGCGATAGTTCCGGCCACTCGGGCTGACCAGGTAGAGGTCAAAACCGGAATCTTGACTTTCCCAGCCCAGTTTAACCTCCAGACTGCGAGCGCCCTGGGGAACGGTGAGAAGGTGCGACCACCACTGGGCGAATCCCAGTTGGCCGGTCCATCTGTCCGGTTTCCGCTCCGGCTGGGCCTTCTCTATTTGACGCGACACGAGGCCCGGAAGATGCGAATCGTTAAACCGGAAGGGTACACTTTGCGCCGAGATGGACGCGGAGCGGGTGACATGGACGTGAACGTGGCGGCCAAAGGAGTAGCCGCTGTTGCCGACCTCGGCCAGGGGTTGGCCGGCCTCCACGCGTTCGCCGGTGCGAACCCGGAAAGTGCCGGCGCGCAGGTGAGCGTAGTGGGAAAACTCGCCATCGTCGTGGCGAAGGGTAATGTAGTTGCCAAAGATACGGTGGCCGGGCGTCTGGCCGAAGCCGAAATCGTAGGCGAGCACCGTGCCGGGGCGCATGGCGGCAACCCATCTTGCGTCGAGCGGCGCAATGTCATAGGCGTGGAGGGCGCGGCCGAAGTGAGAGTAGGAGCCGTAGGGCCGCTGGGAGATACGCCAGCGCTCGGCGGCGAGCACAGGCATCTGGTAACCGGCATTGGTGGCAACGACAAAGCGGGCGGGCGGGCTGACGGCGCCATCGGGGTTACGCAGAATGATGAGATATTCGGCCGCATCGAGCCTGGGTGATTTGACAGTGATGCGATTGCCGTCCTGAGTCTCCGGCAGAACATGCATGACGTACTCCCAGCCGCCGGCCGCGGTGTAGCGGGCGATATTGACGGAGGTCTCCGAGCCGGCGCCAGTAGATTGGAGGACGATCTGCTTTTCATCGAAGCTGGCCACGCGGACGGAAAGGCCGCTGGCGGAGCCTGTCACCTGAAAAGAGCGTTCGTGCGCCAACTGGCCATTGATGAGAACGCGAGCGCTCCAGGCGCCGGGCTGACCGGCTGGCGCGAACCCGCCGACGGGGAGGGCGCTGAGGAAGCAGAGCGAGGGTGCTGCGGGCAGATCGTCGTAAGCGGCGGAAGCGGCTACCTCACCGCGAGGATTGATCCACTGAATGTGTAGGCGATCCCCGGAACGGACGCGCCGCACATTTAGTTGCATGAACATCTGGGCATCGGAGGCATCGACCGTGACGGCGGTGCGCGTGATGGCGCAGGCCGATTCGTCGGCGGCCGTGCCCAAGCGGCTTTCGCGTACCTCCGCCGCGAAGGCTAACGAACACACTAGCAGCGCGGCGGCCGATACTCTCACGAGTATCTATCGGCAGGCTGAGAGCGCAGCTTGAGCCTCAAGTGGCAGCAATTACGGCGCCGGCGCTATCCTCCATGTGCAAAAGCAGGATGTACCAGACGAAGCAGAGCAACAGAGGGAGATCGGCGCGGCCGCGCGCGGCCTCAGAGATGGTCAACTCAGCCCCGGCCTTGCACAAACCCTTAGCGCCAAATTCGATCAGGGGCGCATCGTCCTGCAACACCAACCAGCGGCTGGCCCAGAAGTTGGCGCTACGGATCTGGAGTTCCTGGCCACCGATGCGGAGTTGCCCCTTGGCGCCAGTCCAGTTGGGCCGGTAGGTAACGATATCGGTGTCGCCGCCGGTATCGCGGGCAGTGACGACCGCGGTAAGAAAACCGGTCCGCTTGAACGTCCAGCTTGATTCAGCGGTTTCGGCGCTGGCGAGCGTCCCGAAGGTCTTCATCCAGACGATACGGGCGAGGAGGGACTCGCCGCTGCGCAGTTCGTATTCGCGGGAGAACGTGGAGGGCTGCCGCCATTCAAGGCCGGCGAGCTGGTTGGGCCGGATGGGAATCAAGGCTGGCTCCTTTTTCGAACAACTGCACGGCGCGCTGGGCCGTGGCGATGGTGATGCCGCGCTCGACGCAGTGCTTACGAAGGCGGCGCAGAACTTCACGGCCCACCTTCCACTGCTGGCTAGGCAGGGTTTTGAGGCGGGCTTTGACGACGACACCCTGCTCGGTGAAGCGGTCTACGCCGGCCACCTGCATGGGCTCCATCACGAGGGCGCCCCACTCCGGCTCGGCGCGCAACTCCTCACCAACCTCGGCGAAAAGCGCCATGAGGCGTTCAGGGTCGTCCTCGAACTCGACGGCGACATCAAATACACAATACGAATGGCCCATCGTCAAGTTCGAGAAATTCTGGATTGCGCCGTTGGAGAAGACGTGGGCCGTGCCATCGTAGGCGCGCAACACGGTGGTCCGCATGGTGAGCATCTCCACCGATCCGGAGAGTTCGCCGATCTTGATGACGTCGTTGATACGGATTTGGCCTTCGGTAAGCAGGAAGAAGCCGCTGATCCAATCCTTGAGAATGCTCTGGGCGGCAAAACCGACGGCCAGACCGGCGACGCCGGCGCCGGCCAGGATGGGGCCGACATCGAGCTGGAACTCCTTCAGCGCCAGCACTAGAGCCAGCGCCCAGACGACGAACAGAAGAGACCGGCGGACGATATCGGCGATGGTGGCGGACTGTTTTTCCCATTCCAGTTCTTCCGGGCCGCCGCGCTCGCGGATCAATTGAGCGGAGAGCTTGCGCATGCGGTGCAAGAGCTTGCCGAGGAAGAAGGTGAGCAGCGCGGCGCCAAGCAGATACACCGAGGCGTGCATTCCGGCGCGGAGCCAGTCGTCGATGCGGTCCATAGGGATCCGGGCCAGAAAAGATGGCATTTCCTATTCATCGTATCGCTTGCTTTGGTAGTCTGATACGCATGAACCGCCGTCAATTCCTCCCTGCCTCCGGGGCCGGCATCGCCGCGTTGAGCGTAGCCGCCGCCCAGACAAGTACAGCCACCTCCGGCCGCATTCAGCAATCAGTCTGCCGCTGGTGTTACGCCAAGACACCGATTGAAGAATTGGCCGCGGCGTCGGCCAAGATGGGAATCGTCGCCATGGACCTGGTGGTGCCGGCGGAGTGGGACGCGGTGCGGAAAGCGGGCCTGCGGCTGACGGTGGTGCCGGGGCCGACCTCGATTCCGGACGGGCTGAACCGCAAGGAAGATCACGACGCCATCGAGGCGAAATTCCCCGCGATGATCGAGGCGGCGGCCAAGGCCAAGGCTCATTCGATCATTGTATTTTCGGGCAACCGCAAGGGGATGAATGACCAGGAAGGCGCGGAGAACTGCATCATCGGACTGAACCGTCTGAAGAAGTATGCGGAAGGGTCCGGCGTGATGATCGTGATGGAATTGCTCAACTCCAAGGTCAATCACAAGGATTACATGTGCGACAAGACGGCGTGGGGCGTGCAGGTGGTGAAGGCAGTGGGCAGCCCGATGGTGAAGCTGCTGTACGACATCTATCACATGCAGATCATGGAGGGCGACGTAATCCGCACGATCCGCGAAAACCACCAGTGGCTGGGGCACTACCACACTGGCGGTAATCCGGGGAGGAACGAGATCGACGACACGCAGGAACTGTACTATCCGGCGATTGCGCGGGCGATTGTGGAGACAGGCTTCCAGGGCTATATGGCGCACGAATTTGTGCCGAAGCGCGAGCCTCTGGTTTCGCTGAAGCAGGGCGTGGACATCTGCCGGGTTTGACGAAGTAGACTGGGCCGGAATTGCGCGGCGGGGGTGGCGAACCGCCCCGCCGCGCTACCGGGCGAGCGATCCGGCCAGGACCACGCGATTGCGGCCGGCTCGCTTGGCCTCGTAGAGGGCGGCGTCGGCCGAGCGAATGAGCTCTTCGGCCGAAACTTCGGAGTTGGACGAGATAGAACTGGCGCCGAAGCTGGCAGTGAGACACACCTCGCGGCCGGCGACGAGGAAAGGCTCGCTCTCCATGACGAGGCGGAGGCGCTCGGCGTGGATGGAAAGACAGAGATCGTCACATCCGGGCACCACCATGAGAAACTCCTCGCCGCCATAGCGGCCGAGGGAATCATAGGGACGGATGGCGGCCTGCATCCGTCTGGCGGTTTCGCGCAGGGCTTCGTCTCCGGCCTGATGTCCGTAGCTATCGTTGATGAGCTTGAAGTGATCGAGATCGATCATGAGAACGCCCAGGCCGCTTTTCTCGCGATGAGACCGGATCACCTCGCGATCGAGCGCCTCCAGAATGGACGCGCGGTTCCATATCTTGGTCAGGGCATCGCGGGTAGCCTGTTCCATGAGCGCCGCCTGCGCGGCGACCAGTTCAGCCTGGAGATCGATAATGCGGCGTCCGGCGCGGAGGCGGACTTCCAGTTCCTGTTTTTCGAAAGGCTTGACGACGTAATCGTCGGCGCCGGCACTGAGCCCTTCCACGATGTCCTGGCGGAGGCCGCGCGAAGTTAGAAGAATGATGTACGTGTAGCTTTTGCGGTGTAGTTCGCGCACCTTGGCGCAAAGTTCCAGGCCGGTATAGACGGGCATCATCCAGTCCAGAATTGCGATCTGGGGGGCGTCGGGCTGCGAGAGGACGGCCCACGCTTCTCCGCCATCCCTGGCGCTGAGGACCTCGTACCCCCAGCCGTCAACGATGGACTCGAGAAGCCTGCGCATAACAAGGCTGTCGTCGGCCACGAGAATCTTCATCGCGGAATCGTCCCTCATATCCTAACACCCCCGCATTCGGGGGGAGTTTCGGACAGATTCGGACTGAATCCACGAAGGACGCGCGTGCTATTTGTGGTAGTTCGGGTAGGCGGGCCGTTTGGGCTGCGCGACCGGGTTCCTGGCCAACTCCGCGAGGACCATCTCGACAGCTTTTTCCAACTGGGGATCCCGGCCGAGGCGGACCAGTTCGGGGTCGTGTTCAATTTCGACATCAGCGGGGATCCCGACGTTTTCGGCGTCCCACTGGCTATCGGGGCCCCAGACGCCGGAACTGGGCGCGGTGACAAACCCGCCATCCATCAACTGGGGCGCGCCGGCGCGGCCGATGAGCCCACCCCAAGTACGCTTGCCGACGAGCTTGCCGGCATTGGCCCGGCGGAAATAGTTCGGCATAGCGTCGCCGCCGGAGCCGGCGAACTCGTTGATGATCATGACCTTGGGGCCGAAGATGGCACCCTGCGGCTGCACTTCATCGGCGCCGTCGCGGGTGGCGACCGCACTCATGCGCTTGCGGCTGAGCACCTCGATGATGTCGGTGGCGAGGGCGCCGCCGCCGTTGAAGCGCTCGTCGATGATCACGCCTTCCTTGCCCACCTGGGCGTAGAAGTAGCGGTTGAAGGAGGTGAGGCCGCCAAATGAAGTATCGGGCATGTAGACGTAAGCGACGCGGCCATTGCTGAGCTTGTCCACCTTGCGGCGGTTTTCCTCGATCCAGGCGAGGTTGCGGAGGCGGGACTCGTTGGGGACGGGTACGACGGTGATGTCGCGGGAGGCCGAGCCATCGGGGTTGGGGCCGACCTTGAGCAGTGTGTTTTTGCCGGAGGTGGCTTCAAAAAAGCTGTAGACGTTATCAGCGGCGCGGAGCTCGCGGCCATTGACGGCGAGGAGGTATTCCCCTGCGAGCACATTGAGACCGGGTTGCGTGAGCGGGGCTTTCAGATCGGGATTCCAATTTTCGCCGTCGTAGATTCTGGCGAAGCGGTAGCGGCCGTTTTCGATTTTGTATTCGCAGCCGAGCAGGCCCGTGGGCACTGTCTTGACGTCGGGTTGATCGCCACCGCCCACGCCGAGGTGGCCGGCAGTGATTTCGCCCATCATGTCGGCGAAGACATAGTTGAGATCGCGGCGGGCCATGACGCCGGCGAGGAAGGGCTCGTAGCGCTGGATGGTGGCGGCGAGATCGAGTCCGTGGAGTTTGGGATCGTAGAAGAACTCGCGCTGGATGCGCCAGGCGTCGTAGAACATCTCTTTCCACTCGGCGCGGGGGTCGGTGGCGACCTCGATGGAATCGGTTTTGAGAGCGGCGGCGGGCGGAGTAGCGGGCGGGGGCGGAGTGGGCGGGGCGGGCCCGGCGACGAGCGGCTTGAGGGGCTGGATGGACCAGCGTTCGGCCTGAGCGGAGAGGAACTTCTCGCCGTCGGCGGAGATGTCGAAGGCGCGAACGCCGCTGATGACGACGTCGCCCTTACGGAGCTTGAGATCGTAGCGATGGACGTTGAGACCTTGTTCGAGGGCGAGCAGGATGCCGGCCTTGCCGGTGCGGAGGGCGACGTAGCGGCGCGGGGGGAGCGGCATGGCGAGGATGCGCTGGCCGATGTTGTCGAAGTCGATTTTGACTTCGACGGCCTTGGGCTCGGGCTTGGCCTCGGGTTTGGCCTCTGGCTTCTTGTCGTCCTTTTTGTCTTCCTTCTTATCGGGGGTCTTCTCCTCATCGCTTTCCGGCTTGAAGGGCGACTCGTCGGATTTGGAGAGAACAGCGAGGTAGACGCTGCGCGTGGCGGTCCGGGCGGCGCTTTGGATGTCCGGCTCCATCGTGGGCCCGGCGTCGGTGCTGGCCGTGAAGTAGAGGTACTTGCCATCCTTGTCGAAAGCGGGATGGCGGGCATCGCTCATGCCGTCGGTGAGCTGAGTGGCCTTGGCGGTCTCGAGAGAGTAGACAAAGATGGCGCCGAGGTAATTCTCCAGCCGTTTGGAATAGGCGAGCCACTTGCTATCCGGCGACCAGACGGGGATGCGGTCGCTGCCCAGGTAGCGATCCTTGTCCACTAACACGGGCCTCTTCTGCTCGATGTCGACGTACCAGGTTTGGAGGTGCGCGTCCAGATAAGCGATCTTCTTGCTGTCCGGCGACCAGTTTGGCGCCATGTAGAATGTCGGCTTGTCTTCCAGGCGGATTTTTGTAGCTTCGCCCTTGCCAAGCGAGTCCTTGATGTGGAGTTCATACTCGCCGGAGGCGTCGGAGAAGTAGCTGATCCATTTGCCATCGGGCGACCAGCGCGGGAAGCGCTCCATCACGCCGGGGGTGCCTGTGAGATTGCGCGTATCGCCCTTCTCTGCGGGCACCGTGAGGATCTCGCCACGCGCTTCAAAGAGGGCGCGCGCGCCGGTGGGGGAGATCTGCGCGCTGGAGAGGCGGCGGGCCACGTTGACGAGTTTGGGCCGCACCTCCGGCATGTCGCCGTTGAGGGTGACGCGGACGGGGGCGAGTTTGCCGCTCTTGAGATCGAAGAGATGCAACTGGCCGAACTGCTCGACCACAATGCCGCCAGGGCCGGCCTTGGCGGACTTGAAATCGAAGCCGGAGTTGGCGGCGGCCTGGGTGACTCTTTTCGATTTGGTGTCGTAGACGAAGAGCGCTACGGGGCCGTTGCGATCGCTGAGGAAATATACCTTGTCGCCGACCCACATGGGGCAGTAGTCGTTGGAGTTATCGCGCGGAACCCGCTCGATTTTGCTATCGGCGAGGGAGGCGATCCAGATGGGCGTGGTGGTGCCGCCACGGTAGCGCTTCCAGGCCTGGAAGGCACGGCGCATGGGGACGTAGGCGATGCGGGAGGAATCGGGGGAGAAGCTGCCCTCATAGGCGATGGGCAGGGGGAGCCGCTCTTCGAGACCGCCATCGAGGGAAACGAGATAGAGCTCCTGGAAGCGGGAGTAGCTGTTGCGGGAGGAGGTGAAAAGTACCTTCCTGCCGTCCGGGGTCCAGCCGAGGGCGATGTCGTCATCGGGGTGCCAGGTGAGGCGCCGCGGCACGCCGCCCTCGGCGCTGACGACGAAGACATCAGTATTGCCGTCGTACTGGCCGGTGAAGGCCACCCACTTGCCGTCCGGGGAGAAGCTCGGCGCGGACTCGGCGCCCACGCCGGCAGTGAGCCGTTTGGCCTCGCCGCCTGAGCGGGCGACGATCCACAGATCGCCGGCGAAGACGAAGACAATCTGAGTTTGGCTGAGCGCCGGATCGCGGGCGAGCAACGGTGGCGCAGCCTGGGCGGACAGGCCGGTAGCGGCAGTGAACAGGCAGACGACTAGGATGACAAATCGGCTCATCGGAGATCTCCGTGAGCCTGATTTTAGCGCGACTCGGCGGCGACGCGGCGTAACGTTTTCAACTCGTCACCGGCGCCAAAGGAGAAGTAGAGCTTGCGGTAGACGGCGAAGAGTTCTTCGTAGACGGCGCTGGAGGCAGAATCCGGCTCCACCACACGGAACTTGGGGCAAAGAGCGGCCTGCGCTTGTTCGACGCTCTGGAACGTACCGGCGGCGAGGAAGGCAAAGATGGCCGAGCCGAGGCTGGTGACCTCGCTGGACGGCACGAGCACCGGTTTGCCGAAGACGTTGGCGTAGACGCGGTTGAGCACTTCGTTCTTCTGCGGGATGCCGCCGCCGTTGATAACGCGGGAGACGGGGACACCGTGTTCGGCCATACGCTCCAGGATGATGCGTTTGTGGAAGGCTGTGCCCTCGATGGCGGCAAAAAGCTCGTCCTGCGCGGTGTGGGTCAAACGCCAGCCAAGGGTCATGCCACTGAGCTCAGGATTGACCAGGACGGTGCGATCGCCGTTATCCCAGGAGAACCGCAGCAGGCCGGTTTGACCCGCCTTATAGGCCTCCAGGCCCTCGGAAAGGGCGCCCACGGAAGAACCGGCGCGCTTGGCGATGGCGTCGAAGATGTCGCCAGTGGCGGAGAGGCCGGCCTCGATGCCGGTCTTGAAGGGATGGATGGAACCGGGGACCACGCCACAGACGCCGGGGACGAGCGTGACCTGGTCCGAGATGGCCATCATGCAGGTGGAGGTGCCGACGACGTTGACCACGTCTCCGATGTTGCAGCCGGCGCCGATAGCGTCCCAATGGGCATCGAACGCGCCGACGGGGATGGGGATGCCAGCGGGCAGGCCGAGCTTGGCGGCCCACTCGTTGCAGAGATGGCCGGCGATCTGATCGGAGGTGTGGTAGCGGCCGTTGAGTTTCTCGCGGATGCCGGCGAGGAGAGGATCGACGGCAGTGAGGAACGCTTCGGGCGGGAAGCCGCCGAGCGAGGCGTTCCACATCCACTTGTGGCCCATGGCGCAGATGGAGCGCGGTGCCTGGGCGGGATCGGTGATGCCGCAGAGGACGGCGGCCACCATGTCGCAGTGTTCCAGCGCGGTGGCCATGCGGCCGCGCTTTTCGGGGTTGTGGCGGAGCCAGTGGAGGAGCTTGGAGAAGCCCCACTCGCTGGAATAGGTGCCGCCGCACCACTCGATGGCTTCGAGGTTCAGCTCATGCGCCTTGGCGGTGATCTCGGCGGCCTCTTTCCAGGCGCGGTGGTCGCACCAGAGGTAGTAGTCGTCGAGCGGCTCCATGTGGGCATCAACGGGGATGACGCTGGAGCCGGTGGTGTCCAGTGCGATGGCCTCGACGGAGGAGCCAGGGACTCCGGCAGCGGCGAGGGCGCGGGCCATGGCCTCGGCGAGCGCGCGCATGTGATCGGCGTGGCTCTGCGTAGCGTGGTCGGGGTCCTCGCGCTTACGGTGCAGAGGGTATTCGGCGGAGCCGGAGCCGAGGCGGCCCTGGGCGCTATCGACGATGGAAACGCGGACGCTGAGCGTCCCGAAATCAACTCCGGCTACGATGGCCATGGGCTACTCCTGGATGATCGTCTGATTGTCCTTGAACTCGTTGCTATCGTGGAGCGGTCCCCCTGGACCACGGCGGACGCCCTCGTCCGCCCGGAAGTCGAGCCGGCCGGGGGGCCGGCTGCGGGCGAGGGCGCCCGCCCCCCGAAAACTCAGACTACTTATGCCAGTGCAGATCCCAGCCGAGGTAGTTCTTGCCCGCCTCGTAGACGGCGCCTGCCACGTTCGAGAGGTTGGCCGCCACGTGGTGCTCGAAGCCGTTCTCGCAGATATAGCGCAGCAGCCCTTGCAGGTTCGGGATCTTCACCACACCGGCGCCGCCGAACGTCTCCAGCGGATCGCTGGTGAACTCACCCTCGCCCAGATAGCCGCTGATCTTGCCCTTGCTGTCGGTCGTGGACACGCGGAAGTACGTCATCGGCGACGCGCGCACCTTGCCTACGATGGTGCCGAACGTATTCAGCTTGCCTACTGTGCCGGCGATGATCTCCTGGTAGTCCATCCGCGCCGACTCAAAGAAATGCTTGGGCAGATTGGAGCAGTGGAAGCACACGGCCTTATCGGGGTCGTCGCCATAGTTGTTGTTCCAATCGAGCAGCGCGCTGGGCGAATCCGAAGCGAGCGCCAGGGCGTACATGCCGACCACGCCGGGGACGTCCACTTCGCAACCGCTGGGCTGGAGCTTGTTGGACATCATGCTCATGATGGTGCAGGGCACGACACCGAAGTATTCTTCCATCGAGGTCCAGCACTGCACAGCAGTGACGGTGATCTCGTTGTCCTTCATCCAGCCATCGACCACCGCACCGAGTTTCGCCATTTTGACGAGCGCATCCTCGGTGATGCCGTGGGTGGAGACGTAGGCCTTGATCTCGGCGAGCTTGGCCTGCACGGCGTCGTCGGAATCCTTGAGCCGGCCGATGCGGCCGAAGACCTCGCTGAGGTCGAGCGTATCGACGTCAATGCCGGAACCTTCAAAGAGCTTCTCGCTGTAGCGCACGGTATTGAAGGCCGTGGGGCGCGCGCCGATGGCGCCGACGCGGCAGTTGCGCAGGCCTTTGACGACGCGGCAGACGGCGGCGAACCACGCCAGATCTTTGGCGAACTCGGGACTATCGAGCGCCTCGGTGTGCAGCGTGGTGAGCGAGTAGGGGATCTTGTATTGCGTGAGGTTGTTGCAGGTGCTCATCTTGCCGCAGAAACTATCGCGGCGCACGGCGATTGTCATGTTGTCGGCGCGATCGGGCGTGGCCTGGACGAGCACGGGCACGTTGAGGCCGGCGGCGCGCAGAGCTTCCACCTGGCCGCGCTCTTCGCCGAAATTGGGCAGCGTGATGATGATGCCGTCGATCTCGTGGCGGTGGCGGTCAAAGAGTTCCGCGCACTTGCGGGAATCCGAACGGGACTCCACCGCGCCGTATTTCGTGTCTTCCGGAGAGAGAACAACTACTCCGTAGCCGGCGGCTTCCAGCACGCGGATGATCTCTTCGCGGCCGGACTTGGCCAGGTGATCCGGGAAGAATCCGCGGTTGCCGACGATGACGCCAAAGGTCTGCTTATTAGCCATGAGAACTATTCCTTTCCAGGAGCGAATTTCCAGCAGTAGAGGATGCCGATGAGGGTGAGGAGCACGCCCCACCAGATATCGATGTGGAGACTGGCGAGCACCACGGGATGCTCCGGCGGATGGGAGAGACCCCAGACGCCGGCGGCTAGAATCATGATGCCGTAGACGAGGAGGAGAGAGCCCGTGAAAAACCAGATGGAGATATGTTTGGGCATGTGAATTACCAGAACCTGATCTGTAGAGCGAGGAACACAACGATGACGATGGTGGCCCAGAACATGGGCCGTTGGTAGATGGGCACCTGCGCCTCAGAGGGGATCTCGGTGCAGCCGTAGACCAGGCCGGCGAGTTCCTTCTCCAGCCTGGGCTCAGTGAGCAGGCTGACCACAACCGTGACGATCACGCAGATCAGCCACGACCAGAGCGCGCGGTACATGTTTTCGGCCATGTCCTTGGCGTTGGGCGAGAGGGCTATGTAGCGGAGGGCGGAGGGATCGAGCTTGACCCAGGCCCACATGGCTACTGAGGCGAGTGTGCCACTAAGCAACCCCCAGAAGCCGCCGGGGCCGGTGGCGCGCTTCCACAGCATGCCGAGAATGACGGTGCCGAACAGCGGCGCGATGAAGAAGCTGAAGAGGGCCTGGACGTAATCCATGATGGACTTAAACTCCATCACCATGTAGGCGGTGCCGATGGAGACCAACACGCCGAGGACTGTGCACCAGCGGCCCATCAAGACGTAGTGGGCGTCCGGTGCGTTCTTCCGCCAGAAGGCGCGGTAGATGTCATAGGTCCAGACGGTGGCGAAGGCGCTGACGTTGCCGGCCATGCCGCTCATGAAGCCGGCGATGAGGGCGGTGATGCCCAGGCCCAGCAGGCCGGGTCCGCAGTAGCGGGCCAGCATGATGGGCAGCACCTCGTTGTAGCTGTGGCCGCCGCTGGCGAGCGCCGCGGTTTCACCGGTGAGCTTGAAGGGCAGCACCGCGAGAGCCAGCAGGCCGGGCAGGATGACGATGGCGGGCACAAACATCTTGAACGTGGCGCCGATGATGGGCGCCATCTTGGCGGCGCGCAGATCCTTGGCGGCAAGGACACGCTGAACCACGAGGAAATCCGTGGTCCAGTAGCCAAAGCTGATGACCCAGCCGAGACCGAGCACGATGCCGGTCCAGTGGATGCCCATCGGATTGTCGGTGAAGGAGCCCATGGTGGACCAGAGATGGGTGTAATCGCCGCCGGGGAAGTTCTGGTGAATGCGGGCCACCATACCGTCCCAGCCGCCGGCCTCGATCATGCCGACGATCGGGATCACAAGCGCGCCCACCCAGATCAGGATGAACTGGAGCACCTCGTTGAAGATGGCCGAGCGCAGGCCGCCCAGGGCCACATAGATGGCAACCGTAATGGAACTCACCCAGATGGAGAAGTTGATGTCCCAGCCGAGCACGACCTTCATCACCAGCGCCATGGAGTACATATTGATGCCGGACATCAAAACGGTCATGAAGCCGAAGCTGACGGCCGACAACGCGCGGGAAGGCTCGCCGAAGCGGAGTTGCAGATAGCCTGGGACGGAGTGGGTCTTGGAGATGTAGTAGAACGGCATCATCACAATGCCGAGGAACAGCATGGCCGGGATGGCGCCGATCCAATACCAGTGAGTGGCGAGAATGCCGTACTGGTAGGCCGCGGCGGCCCAACCCATCAACTCCAGCGAGCCGAGGTTTGCCGATAGAAAACTGAGACCCGCAATCCAGGCCGTCATCTCGCGGCCGGCCATGAAGAAGTCCTCGCCGGTGGACGACTGCCCTTTCAGGTAGAAGCCGATGATGAGGACGACGACGAAGTAGATTGCAATGATGGCGATGTCAATGCCACCGAGGGAAATGAGGCGGGACGGCTCCGCGGCGAGGAGGAGTGCGGGGTACATGGGTGGTGAGGATCTCCTGTGGCGGCGCAACCTGCAATCGCTTGCACCCCGATGAATAGTATCGTTGGTGAAGGTTGGTGTCAACATGGCAGAACAGCGAGTGCCGGTTCTTGTACTGGTGGGCGGCTTTCTGGGCGCGGGCAAGACCACGCTCATTCTGAAAGCGGCGCAGCTCCTATCGGCGCGCGGGCTGCGCGTGGCGGCGATCCTCAACGATCAGGACGCGGGGCTTGTGGATACGCGTTTTGCGAGTGCGCAATCAGTGGAGGCGGAAGAGGTGGCGGGCGGCTGTTTCTGCTGCCGGTTCACGGATCTGGTGGACGCGGCGGAGCGCCTGCGGGCGCACAATCCGGACGTCATCTTCGCCGAGCCGGTGGGCAGTTGCATCGACATATCGGCCACCGTGGTCCGGCCCCTGAAGGCGTTGCACCGGGATCAACTGCGCGTGGCGCCGCTGACAGTGCTGGTGGATCCGCGGCTGGCCGCTGAGGTTCTCGCTGGACGCGCGGGCGAGGAGATCGGCTATCTATTCCGGAATCAACTCGACGAGGCGGATATCCTGTGCGCCGGCAAGTGCGATGCCGGGCCTGCTCTGGAAATGGATGTGGACTACCGTCTGAGCGCTAGGACCGGAGGTGGGGTGGAGGAGTGGCTGGAGGACGTGTTATCCGGACGCCGCGTGTCGGGTGCGCGGCGGCTCACCGTGGATTACGGGAGGTACGCGGAGGCCGAAGCCGCGCTGGGTTGGCTCAATCTCCATGCGGGGTTGCAGTTGCGACACGCACTGAGCCCGGCGATGGTGGCCGGGCCGTTCTTGGACGAGTTGGACGCGGAGTTGACCGCGGCCGGCATCCGGATCGCGCACTTGAAAGTGTTCGACGAATCGGCGGCGGGCTATGTCAAAGCAAGTGTCTGCGGGAACGGCGTCGAGCCGGAGCCGGATGGGGATCTGCTGGCGGACGCGGACGCTGCCCATGAGCTTGTCATCAACCTGCGGGCCGAGGGCGAACCCGCGGCTCTGCGCTCCATCGTGGAGGCTGCGCTCAAGCACATCCCCGGCGCCGTCACTATCCGGCACATCGGCGCATTTCGCCCCGCCGCGCCCAACCCGCAACACCGGTAGCAGGTACAATGCGGGCATACCCGAATGCGATTGATCTGGGCGTTCTTACCATTCGCGCTGTGCGCGCGGACTCCTGACCTGGCGAAGGGCCGCGCCCTGTTTGTCGCCAACTGTTCGTTCTGTCATGGCGCGAAGGGCGAAGGCGGGCGGGGGCCCAATCTGACCACCGCCGAATCCACCCACGGACGCGGATTGGCGGACCTGGAAAAGGTGATCTCCGCCGGCGTGCCCGGTTCGCAGATGCCCGGATTCGGCAATATGGAACCGGGGGAGCGGACGCCGCTGGTCGCCTTTGTCGCGTCGCTCTCGGCACGGGCCGGCGCCACGGAACAGGCAACGGGCAACGCCGCGGCCGGACGCTCCGTGTACGAAAAGATGAAGTGCTCCATGTGCCACAAGGTGGGCGTCGAGGGCAGCGTGTATGGACCGGAGCTGACGCGCGTGGGCTCCGGCCGGTCTCTCCAATATCTGCGCGACTCCATCACGAAGCCTTCGGCCGACATCATGCCGGAATACGAGGGCGTCGTTGTCACCACCAAAGAGGGCGTGCGCGTGGCCGGCGTAAGGATCAATGAAGATACGTTCAGCGTGCAGTTGCGCGACCTGGGGCAACGTTTCCGGCTCTTCAACAAGGGCGAGGTGCGAAGCGTGGCAGAGCTGAAGGATTCTCTGATGCCGCCCTATGAGCCGCCGGCGAAGGAGTTGGACGATCTGGTGGCCTATCTGGCATCGCTGAAAAGCAGGCCGGCGGGCGTGGACGCGAAGCAGGCGGAGGGGATTCGATGAAACGCCTAGCGGCACTTTTGTTTTGGGCCGTTTCCCTCTCCGCGCAGCAGGGTGAAGTCCCCTATCAGCGGATTCTCGATTCGGCCAAGGAACCGCAAAACTGGCTGACCTACTGGGGCGATTACAAGGGTGTGCGGCATCGCGCGCTGAACCAGATCAATCCCTTGAATGTCGGCACGTTGAAGCTCGAATGGATGTTCCAGGTGCCGGTGGGCGGGCGGTTTGAGACAGTGCCGTTGGTTGTGGACGGCATCATGTATTTCACCGCGCCGGACGGCTATGCGTTTGCGGTGGACGCGCGCACCGGCCGCCAGTTGTGGCGCTATCACTACCGCATCCCGAAAGACGCGCTACTGGTGAACGGAAGCATCAATCGCGGCTTTGCCATGCTCGACAACAAGCTGTACATGACGACGCCGGAGGGGCGCCTGCTCTGCCTGGAAGCGAAGTCCGGCGAGCTGGTGTGGGACATTGAGGTGGCGCCGTGGCAGAAGGGCTACGGCACGACGATGGCGCCGCTGGCCGTGAAAGACAAGATCATTGTCGGCGTGGCCGGCGGCGAATATGGCATCCGCGGCTTGCTGGACGCGTTCGACGCCAAAACCGGCAAACGCGTGTGGCGCTTCTGGACCATTCCGGCGGCGGGCGAGCCGGGCGGCGACACGTGGCTGGCAGACTCCTGGAAACGCGGCGGTGCGCCCACCTGGATGACCGGCTCGTTTGACCCGGCGTTGAACACTATCTACTGGGGCGTCGGCAACCCGGGGCCGGATCTCTACGGCGGCGACCGGCTGGGAGACAACTTGTATTCGTGCTCGATGCTGGCCTTGGATCCGGACACCGGCAAGCTGAAGTGGCACTACCAGTTCACGCCGCACGACACGCACGACTGGGACGCCACGGAGACGCCCGTGCTGGTGGACCTGCCGTGGAAGGGTAGTGTGCGAAAACTGCTGATTCAGGCCAACCGGAATGCGTTTTTCTACGTTTTAGACCGCGTTTCGGGCGAGTTTCTGATGGCGAAATCCTATGCGCGGCAGACCTGGCTCAAGGAGTTCGACGCCAAGGGCCGGCCGGTGGCTTTGCCGAATACCGAGCCCAGCGAGGACGGAGTGCGGCTCTGCCCCGGCCTGGCCGGCGGCGCAAACTGGATGGCGCCCTCCTACAACCCGGACCTCAAATTGTTCTACGTACCGTACCGCGAGCAGTGCGACGTCTACTACAGCGCGCCGCCAGTTTTCACGGAGGGCAAAGCCTATTACGGAACGGCGCAGCGTGGAGTGAGCGACGAGAAGGAATGGGGCATGGTGAAGGCCATCGACCCGCTCACCGGCGAAGGCAAGTGGGAGTTCAAGATGTACAAAGCCGGCTGGGGCGGGACGCTATCGACGTCGGGCGGGCTGCTGTTTGCCGGCGACGCGGACGGCTATCTGATCGCGCTGGATTCCAGGACCGGCAAGCCGCTGTGGAAGGTTCAGACCGGCGCGGAGATCGCCACGGCGCCGATGACGTACGCTGTGAATGGAAAGCAGTATGTGAGCATGGCGTCGGGGGCCGCGTTGTTGACGTTTACGTTGCCGTAGGGTCAAGCTGCCCAGACACCGCCCCGATCGCCGCCAAGGTCATCCCCAGGATCTCGCTGTCCCCCAGGTTGTACTCAAACAACCCGGTGACCAACACGCCGATCATGATGGCCACGCCGGCTCGAAAGATCCACAACCTATCCGAGGGCGCGCGCGCCGCGGCGCGCAGCCAGTCCCACAGCGTCGCCAGCAGGAAATACAGCAGCGCCAGCATCGCCGGCAGACCGCGCTCCGCCGCGAAATGAACGTAAATGTTATGCAGGTGGCCGTAGTAGCCATCCGGTAGTTCCTTCGGCAGGTCCGGCGGGACATACTCGCGGAAGTGCGGGCCGACACGCTCCGGGCCAAGGCCAAACCAGGGATGCGCCTCGATCATTTCCACGCCGGTCCGGAATGTGTAGACGCGGTGCAGGTTGGAATCCATCGTCCCACTCGGGCGGACCAGCGACATGACGCGCTGCCGTAGCGCAGGCGGGCCGACCAGGAAGACGGCCACGGCCACGGTGGGAATCAGCACCACACTCCAGCGTCGCCAGCACCAGAGCAGGTAGACCAGGCCGACGGCCGTAGCGATCCAAATACCGCGCGTCAGAGCCAGCACCAGCGCCACGGACAGAATCGGCAGGCAGAGGATTACAGCCTGCTTCACGCGGCCTTCCAGGCGCCCCCAGAGCAGCAGGGCGGTGGCAGCCAGCAGCACGATCATCAACTGCCCGGAGAACGTCATCCAGTGGCTCATGAAGCCCGTGATCCGGTCGGCCACATAGACGGTGTAGAAGTCCTGATGGGCATCGGCGGCCCTCGCGTACTTGGCGCCAAACTGCCAAAGTCCGCGAAGTGCGGAGAGGGTGCCGCCGGCCAGCCAGGCGAGCACGAGCCCCCTCACGTGGCGCACCTCGCGCAAAAGCGCCAGCACAACGAACAACATCGCCCAGACATAAAACTTGCGGATCTGGGGTACACCAGCGCGCGGCAGATCGCTGAGAGCGAGCGAAAGCAGAGTCCATCCACAGAAGAATGCGAGGGCCTGCCAGTGACGGGGCAGGCGCCACTGCAGCCGCCCGGCAAGCATCGCCGCCAGTGCCGCGCCGAGCAGGATTTGGAAGGCGGCAATGGAAACTGAACTCGCGGCGGCGGCGCCGAGAGCGCACCAGAAAGCGACCTGCTGCATGGAAGCCCAGTATGACAAAATGGAGGCCATGCAGATCTACCTGCTGCGCCACGGCATCGCCGATGATCCGCGGCCCGGCCAGTCTGATCCGGAAAGAGCGTTGACTCCGGAGGGCCGGAAACGTTTGCGCGCAGTGAAGCGGCGGGCGAACCTGACGCCGATGTTTACGCTCTCCAGTCCCTATCTGCGAGCCATGCAGACAGCCGCCATCTTCGGTGGCGAGATCGTACAGTCGCGCGCGCTGGAACCGGGCGCCAAGCCGGAGGATGCCTGGAATGAGATCCGGCTCTTCCAGGACAAGGCACAGATTCTTTGCACCACCCACGAGCCCATCTGCGGGCACCTGGCAGCCTACCTTTTGAACACTCCGGCTCTACGGATTGAGGTTAAGAAGGGCGCGTTGATCCGCATTGACGTTGAGCGCCTGGGGCCAAGGCCGCACGGCGTGCTCAAGTGGATGATTGTGCCCAAGCTCGCCTGAGAAATTCGAGGGCCTCCGCGCGGGTGACGATGCGCCCCTCCAGTTGAGCGTCTTCCAGTTGATGCAGGATTGCGCCGAAGCGCGGACCAGGCCGGGCGCCGAGCGCGATCAGATCGTCACCGTTGGCCAGCGGCGCGGGACGCAGTTGCTCTGGCGGGATGGAGTCGCGACGGCTGCTGACCATTTTGAGCGACTCCAGCGGGCGATCCGCGGCCAGCAGGTCCAGCCGGTGAAGGTCGAGCAGTGACTCAAATCCGGGCTGGCGGACGAACCGGCGGAAGCGCGATTCGCCCATGTGCGGAACATCTTTGAACATCATGTGCTGGCGGACCAGCGCGACCACCGCATCGATCACGCCGTTAGGATACTTCAACCGCGACAGAATCTCCCGCGTCATGCGCGCGCCCACTTCCTCGTGACCGCTGAACCTGATGCGATCCTCAAATGTCTGGGTGGGCGGTTTGCCCACGTCGTGCAACAGCGCGGCAAGCGCAAGCTCCACGGATGGCTGTTCCAGCCGCTCCAGGAGCCCCAGCGTATGCACCCACACATCGCCCTCGGGATGGTAGCTGGCGGGCTGCTCAATGCCGTGCATGCGGTCCACCTCCGGCAATAGGGCGGCCAGCAGTCCCGTGGCATCCAGCAATTCGAAGGCGCGGCGCGCGCCGCCCCCGGTGAGCATGCGGGTCAGTTCGTCCCGAATTCGCTCGGCAGCGATGCGGACGATTTCGGGCGCGAA
Source organism: Paludibaculum sp. (assembly GCA_036504135.1). Lineage (GTDB taxonomy): Bacteria > Acidobacteriota > Terriglobia > Bryobacterales > Bryobacteraceae > Paludibaculum. The sequence goes on along the minus strand of DASXVP010000013.1, from coordinate 114,159 downwards.
TTGCTGGATGGCCGCGAACGTGACAGCCTCGATATCGAAGCCGAGACCGGCGGCAAAGCGAACGGCGCGGAGCAGGCGCAGATGGTCTTCGGCAAAGCGCTCCGCCGGCTCGCCGAAGGCGCGAATGAGGCGGGCGTCCAGATCGGCGCGGCCTCCCACGAGATCCACCACCTCGCCAGTGAACGGATCGGCCAGCAAGGCATTGATGGTGAAATCACGCCGGGCCAGATCGCGCCGCACGTCGGTTTCAAAACGGACCGCGCCGGGATGGCGGCCGTCGGCATAGCTCGATTCGGAACGGTAGGTGGCCACCTCGATGGGGCCGCCGCCCTGATCGATAAGAACCACACCAAAATGAGCGCCGACTGAATCCGAACCCGGAAAGAGGCGCAGCAGTTCAGCAGGTGTCGCACTGGTGGTGAGATCGATATCGGATAACGGCCGGCCCAGCAACCGGTCACGAACGCACCCGCCCACGAGCCACACTTCGTGACCCGCCGCACGAAGCGCGTGGGCGATGACGCGCGCGGCATCCATCAGAACCTCAGTCATTCCGGTATCATCTTAGGATAGTGATCTCGACCCCTCTGCGTCTCTCCCATGGCTGATACCTTTGAACGGCCCGGCTCCTCCACAAAGGTCGTGGTTGCCACAACCGTTGCGCTCTCCTTCATCTCATTCTGGCGCGGCTCGTCGATCGTGCTCAGCGATCTGGCCTCCACGATGTTCTACGTAGGGGGTATCTCCGAGCAGGCGATCGGCAAATCCGCCCCCTGGTTCGTGCTGGCGGTGGTGTTTTTCGGTTTCGCAGTCCGCAGCATCTACATGGAAAGCTGCGGCATGTTTGTGCGCGGCGGCGTCTATGTGGTGGTGCGCGACTCCATCGGGCCGCGCATGGCGAAGATGTCGGTATCGGCGCTGGTGGTGGACTACATCCTCACAGGTCCGATCTCTTCCGTCTCGGCCGGGCAGTATCTGGGCCGCCTGATCAACGATCTCAGCGAATTCGCGCACAGCACGTTCCGCGTCAATCCAAATTACTTTGCGGCTTGCTTCGGCGTGACCGTGACCTGCTACTTCTGGTGGCAGAATATCAAGGGCATTCACGAGTCGTCCCACAAGGCTCTGCGCATCATGCAGATCACCACGGTAATGGTGGTGACCCTGCTGCTGTGGTGCGGCATCACGCTGATGACGATGGACCACGTGAATCTGCCGCCCGCCCCCACGCTGGAGAACATGAAGTTCGATTCCACTTCGCTCGGCTGGCTGGAGGGCACTTTCTGGCCCACTATCTGGCCCGTGGCGCTGATTATCGGATTCGGCCACACTCTGCTGGCGATGAGCGGATTTGAAACGCTGGCTCAGGTATACCGGGAGATTGCCTATCCCAAGATGAAGAACCTGAAGATCACGGCGAACATTGTCTGCACATACGCTCTGCTATCCACCGGGCTGATCTCGTTGATGGCCGTGATGATCATCCCGGATGCGGTCCGCAAGAACTACTACGACAATCTGATTGGCGGCCTGGCGATGAGCATGGCGGGCCCGGAGGTCCTCAAGCTCGGATTCCACATCTTCGTCGTGATCGTTGGCGCCCTGATCCTTTCCGGCGCCGTGAACACGTCCATCATCGGCGCCAACGGCGTACTGAATCGAGTGGCCGAGGACGGTGTGCTGACCGACTGGTTTCGCAAGCCGCATAAGAAGTACGGCACCACATCGCACTTGATCGGCTGGATTGTGGCCGCGCAGTTGCTCACCATCATCGCCTCGCGCGGCGATGTGTATCTGCTGGGCGAAGCGTATGCGTTCGGCGTGGTGTGGAGCTTCGCACTGAAGGGCATGGGCGTGCTCGCGCTTCGTTTCCAACGGCATGACCAGGAGTACAAGACGCCGTTCAACCTCCATTTCGGCAAGACCGAGATCCCTATCGGGCTGGGCGTGACGACGCTCGTGCTGTTCATGGTGGCCATCGCGAATCTCTTCACAAAGCGCATCGCCACGATCTATGGCATCAGCTTCACCATCCTTCTTTTCATCGTCTTTACCGTGAGCGAGCACATCAATGCCAAGCGGCGAAAGGCGTTGGCACAGAACGCGAAGCCCCTGGAGGAGTTCAACCTGGAGCACCAGGCTCAGGTGGAGATGGGCGGGATGCATTCCCGGCCGGGGTGCGTGCTGGTGGCGGCGCGCGACTTCAACCACATGGAGCACCTGAAGCGGGTGCTGGAAAAGACCAACCTGCGCCGCCACGACATCGTTGTCATGACGGTGCGTCCCATCACGGTGGGCGCGGGCGAATACGAGTTGAGCGAGGCCCAGATCTTCTCCGCCTACGAGCAGGAGCTCTTCTCGCGCGTGGTGACCATGGCCGAGCGGGAAGGCAAGCCGGTGGATCTGCTGGTGGTACCCTCCACCGATCCGTTCATCGCCATGGTGCAAACCGCGCAGAATCTGAAGGCTTCACGGCTGGTGACGGGCGTCTCCCGCTCGATGGCCAGCGAGGAACTGGCGCGCCGCATCGGTCTTGCCTGGGAGAGCCTGCCGGAGCCAAGACAGCCGTTTTCGTTGGAGATCATCTCGCCAGACCGGCCATCAACCTACGTCAACCTGGGGCCGCATCCACCGCGGCTTTGGCCTGAAGACGTAGACCGGCTCCATGATATCTGGCTGCGTCTCACCTCTAAAGAGGGATTTGGAGCCAACCTCCATCACCGCGACGTATTGGGAGCGGCGCTCCGCCGCATGGAAAAGGAATTGGACTCCCCGCTCCGCGATGAACTCGTGGAGGAATTGCGGAAAGAGACGCGGAAGAACTAGGCCTTTTTCGCCTTGCTTTTGACGGGCGCGGGTTCGGCGGCCGGCGGCACGGCTGATTCGACCGCGGGTTCAGCGGCCACCCCATCAGCCGCGGCAGGGATGGCGTTGAGCACCTGGGCAAACAGCGCCGCCTTCTTGAGATCCTTCTTCGAGGGCGGAATTTCACATTTGCGGTAGTGCTGCTCCGCATAGCAGGTGCGGCAGCGCACCTTTGCGGGTTCACCCTCCACCATGGAAAGGATGGAGTGATTCGTCACCCGCTTGCACTTCACACAGTAGTCGTCCACGTCATCGCCGAGGCGCAACGCCATCCAGTATCCTCCTACCGAGTCCGAAGTATATCGAAAAACTCCACCCGTCAGAAGCCCCGGTTTCCTATCATCAAGACATGCGAGGCAAATGGCTCCTGATCGGCGGCATCGCTTTCTTTCTGGCCGTGGGCGCCGGCGCCTTCTATTGGTGGATGAAGCAGATGGCGCCACCGGCGGCTGCCCAGGTGAAGCCCCCCATACTTCCGCCCGGTGCGGAGGTCCGCCTGGACGGCACGATCCAGGCCGTGAACATGCTGCAAGTGGCGGCGCCCATCGACGGCATCGTGGAGGAATTCGCAGTCAAGCCAGGCGACGAGGTCTACGAGGGGCAGGTGCTGGGACGCATCGCCAACGAGAGCCTTTTGGACAACGAGCGGGAATCCGCCCTGGAATCGGACCGCGCCCAGACCAAGCTAAATACCGCGGAGAGTGAACTGATTGCCGCTCGCCTGGAGGATTCGCGCGCCTCTGCCGACGCAGCCCGGATCCGCTCGGAATTGCAGCGGGCGGAGCGCCTCTACCTTAGACAGGCCCAACTGGTCAAAGAGGGGGCAATTCCGAGGAACGCCTATCAGAAGGTGGAGCAGGACTATTTGTCGGTAAAGAGCGAAGCCGAAACCCTGGTTAGTCTTGCTGAAACGGCCCGGCAGCGAATCCAACGCAGTGGCAATGATGTGGAGATGGCCCGGAAAGCCCTGGCGGAGAAGGAGCAGGCGCATGACGCCGCCAAGGCGGAACTGGCCTCGGCCAGCCTGGTATCTCCGTTAGATGGCCTCGTTATCGCCATCCATAAAAGCGCCGGTGACTCGGTCACGAAATCCTCTGGCAGCCTGATTGACATCGCCTCGGACCTATCTCAATTGGAGTTGGTTGTCGAGGCCAATCCTGCTATGGCGGCGCGCCTGGCAGCCGGCGAGCCTGCGATGGTGCAGGCGCCGGAGTTGCCTGGTGATGGAGTGAGGGCCACGGTCAAATCCGTGGAGAACGGCAAAGTGGTGATTGAGTTTTCCAGCCCGTCGCCGTTGGTCCGGCCGGGCATGACTGCCGTAGCGCGCTTGAAGCTGAAGTAGATTGGCTCAGGTAGAGATGCGACTCAGGGCGGCGTCCGCTTCGTCTGGTAACTCCGCATTGGTGAAGGGCCGCTGGAGAAATTCGATTGGATCCTGGCCGGGAGATGGCTGCGGATGCGAGCCTCGAGGATCATCGCCCACCGGCCTGCTTGGCATCACGCGCCAACGCGTCGAGGATCATTAGCGCCCGTTCGATTTGCGGTGGATCCGCCCGGATCGAGGGCAAATTGGGACTCGAACGGTTGACCGGCGTCAAGTCTCTCCCCAGCACAGCCGGCAACTGTCTGGCCAGATACCCCGGGCTCGAGGCAGCCCGCCGGATCGCCATCCCATCATGGGTCACATCGCCGGACGGCAGCGCCGGATCCGCCCCGCGCCTGGAGAGCCTCTGTCGCCTTCTCCATCTCAGGGGAGCACCGGGCGATGGCAGAGGTATCCACCCGCGCTCCACTGCTCTCAAGGCCATTCGACCTGGCTCAGGTCGTGGAAACCGTGGATTCACTGCGTAGCGCGGCCCTGGATTTGGGCGGCCGGTGATGAACCAGCCATCCGGCTGAAGATCCTGGCAATCTCCAGCCAACGGCCCGAATAGCTGAAGGCCGCGGGCCTCCTGGGCGCCGATGCCATCCTGCGAATGCCGTTCTTACCGCCGGAACTGCGGGCTGCCATCGAGCGGATGCTGAAGCAGGGGGAACAGAGCTCAGTCTGAAGGCGTTATCAGAATCGCTCCGGGCCGGGTGCCTACCGGAATCATCGTGAACAGTGGAGCTGACTTGTTGCGGCCCCCTGTAATGGCGGGGATGCGGATCACCGCCATGTCCCCCGACGCCCGGTTCAAGACAAGTGCATACTGCTGATCCGGGGTCACGGCGATGTTCCCTGGCTCCATGCCGGCGCCGATGACGGCGACTACTTTCTGGGTGGCGATATCAAAAACACTCACCGAGCCGGCCTGAGGATTGGCCACGAAAAGGTAGGGCGGCGACGTGGATACGGCCATGGTCCCTGGCTTGCGGCCGCTCAGCGCGGTCTGGGCGATCTCCGTACTGTAGGGGTAGGCGATCACGACAGCATCGCGGCCCTCGCCTGTCACGAAGAGCTGCCCGCCGTTGTCGTAACAGAGGTGATCCGGGCTGAGCGAGAGCGGCAGTTGGGTGACCACGGCTTGCGCGGCCACATCCAGAACGGTCAGTTGCCTTCTGGTGCGATCGGCCGCCAACACCAGCTTCCCATCCGAACGGAACCGCACCTGCCCCAGGCCCTCACCCAGCGGGACTGGCGGAAACGCCCGGCGTGCCTTCAAGTCCAGGAAAACCACGCTGCCATTCGCCAGTGTGGCGCAGGCCATCGGCGACCGGGCGGACACGTCAAAGTCGACAGGTTGCGCCGGCAGAGCGATGCCACGGCCCTCCAGCGGAGCAACCTGAGGTTGTGTACCCCGCAGCAGACACCAAAGCTGGCCCTGGCACTCCCGCACCGCTACGGGCTCCCCGCCGAGCTTGATGCTCCGGAGGCGCTTTCTGGTCCGGTAGTCGATCTCCTCGGCGCTGCGGCTGCCGGGCGAGAGCGCATACAACAGGGGAGTCTTCTCGTTGGGATGGCGAACGACCAGCGGAGCAGGCGCTGGCAGTGGAATCCGGCCCTTCACCGCAAACGCCATCAGGTCCACGGCGACGAGTGAGGCGGCATCGTCGGTGGAAACAAATGCGAAACCGCGGTAGCCGGCCCCAGGTTGGCGGTCACACGCCGCCAGTAGCGGCAATCCGGCCAGGAGAGTGCGCCGGCTGATCACAGGAATGCGGTGGTCTTGATGCCGCTGATGTCGAAAGGACGCCGGCACCGGGGCTGCTTGCACTGCGCCTTATCGTCGAGCAACACCATATAGCTCTGCGCTTTGGCGAACTTGGCCCGGTCCCGCTCGTCCGCCCCGCCGGGCAGCCGGTCTTTCTTGGTGCGCACCAGCCAGCGGAGCATATGCTCGTCCATGCTGCGGCAATACGGGCAGTTCAGACGGGCTGGTTTGGTCGCCTGGGTTTCAGTGTAATAGGACCGCTCATCCACAACCACTGATGATCGCACACAATAGTAGATGTGACGGCATCACTCCTGGTCCTGACGGCAGCGCTACTGAGTTGGAAGACCGACATCGAGGCCAAAGGCGGCGCGCGCCTGTTGGTCGCCGAGGTCCAACACCAGGCCGGGCGGAACGAATTCACGCTGCCGGCCGAGACGCCGGGGCGGGAACTGTTCGCTGAATATCTGCGGCAGGACCAGTTCATGCGGCAGTTTGCGCTCATGTACGCCGTCATGATCCACCACAAGTCGCCCGCCGGCAACGCTTATCTTGTGCTGCTGAATGGTGCAAGACGCGCCGAATGGGAGCCCCACCAGGAGGCGCTCCTGGCCCATGAGTTCGGCCATGCCTGGCTGAAGGCCGAAGGCTACCCGGCGCCGGTGCTCATCAACAACCAGTGGGCCTGCGTCGGGATTCACGCCGGCGACATCACACAGCACGTGCTCATCCGCGCGGAACTGGACCGCCGCGCAATCGATCACCGTACATTCTGGTTTCGCGGCATGGACTTGGCCGCCGCTCAGTTGGAAACAAGCTCGCCCCCGCCGGAATCCGATCGTTGCGCCAGGGTTCGTCAGGCTGCCCAGTTGGTGGACGTCCGCCTGGGCGTGAAACCCGGAGAATGGGCCGGCCAGTCCCGCTATGAGTCGGCCGTGCTGCGGTCCATGCCCGAGATCGAATCCACCGTGGCGGCTATCGTATCCTACGTCCAGTCGCAGGACCTGGCAGACCGGGCCAAACACCGCGCCGCACTGCAATTCGTCTTCGAAAAGCTGAAGGATTTGGCGTATCAGAGAACGAACGAGTACCGCGTGTGTGCTACGCTCGAATTGTGTTCGCACCTCGTATGAGTTCGCGCGGATACCTCCCTCGACATGAACATCCGGTCGCTTTTTAGCCTTTTTTCGTCCGACCTTGCCATCGACTTGGGCACGGCCAATACGTTGGTCTTCGCCCGCGGCAAGGGAATTGTCGTCAACGAGCCATCCATTGTCGCCATCAACAAGACCAACGGCGAAGTCGAGGCTGTCGGGAAGGAGGCGAAAGAGATGCTGGGCCGCACACCCGGCAATATCGTCGCCATCCGCCCGATGAAGGACGGCGTCATCGCCGACTTCAAAGTCACAGAGCGCATGCTCAACTACTTCATTCAAAAGGCGCACGGCCGCAAGATGCTGGTCCACCCACGCATTGTCATCGGTGTGCCCAGCGAAATCACACAGGTGGAAAAGCGGGCTGTCATCGATTCTGCCTACCGCGCCAAGGCCAGCGAAGTACATCTCGTGGAGCAGGCCATGGTGGCAGCCATCGGCGCCGGCCTGCCTATTACGGAGCCTTCCGGCAACATGGTGGTGGATATCGGAGGCGGCACCACGGACGTGGCGGTCATTTCGCTTTCCGGCATCGTCTACTCGCGCTCGGTCCGCGTGGCCGGCAACGAGATGGACGACGCCATCATGCAGTATCTGAAGAAGAAGTACAACCTGCTGATCGGCGAACGTACGGCCGAGCAGATCAAGATGCAGATCGGCAGCGCGTACCCCCTCGACAAGCCGATCTCCATGGAGATCAAGGGCCGCAATCTCATCGAAGGCGTGCCGCGCACCCTTCTCATTCACGATGAGGAGATCCGCGAAGCGCTCGGCGAGTGCGTCTCCACCATCATGAACGCAATCCGCGTGGCTCTGGAGCGGACTCCGCCCGAACTCAGTGCCGACATCAGCGACAAGGGCATCGTGCTCACGGGCGGCGGCGCCATGCTGAAAAACCTGGACAAGCGCATTCGCGAAGAGACCGGCCTGCCAGTCTCCATCGCTGAGGACCCGCTGGCCAGCGTGGTACTCGGCACCGGCCGCATGCTCACCGATTTCAAACTGCTGCGGCGCATCGCTATCGAGTAAACCGGCCGCGCCCGGCGGCCCGCTGCCATGGAAACTTTCCTCAGCCGGTATCGGAATCTCACCGCCTTGCTGCTGTTGATCGTAGGGCAGCTCCTGCTGCTGGCCTACCAAGTCAAGGCCAGGGAGGATGTGCGCCTGATTCGCATTTGGGCCGTTACGGCGGTCACCCCCATGGCCCGCGCCATCGAATGGGTCCGCGGCGGTACCGGCGGCTTCTTCTCTGGCTATGTCTTCCTGCGCAACGTACAGCAGGAAAACCAACAACTGCGCGAATACAGCAGCCAGCTCAAGCTGAAGAATCAGTTCCTGGCAGCCGAACTGGCCACGGCGGACCGGGCCAAGGCGCTGCTCGAGTTTCGCAGCCGCATTCCCTCCCGCACTCTGCCCGCGCGCGTCATCGGCACTGGCACTGGGGCCAACTCCCGCGTCGTCTATGTGGATCGCGGTACCGCCGACGGCGTCAAACGGGGCATGGCCGCCATCACGTCGGAAGGGATCGTGGGCAAGGTTGTGGCGTCCTACCCCACCGCCTCGCTGGTTCAATTGATCACGGAACAGGAATCCGTGGCCGGCGTCATCTCGCAGAAGAACAAGGTGCGGGGCATTCTCAAGGGTCAGGGCAAGAACACCTGCGTGGTCGAGTACATCCAGAATGAAGAGAAGCTGGAGGCGGGCGAGTGGTTCTATACCTCCGGCGCCGATCGCATCTATCCGCGGGGGCTCCCAGTCGGGCAGGTGAAGATGGTGCGCGAGGGGCGGGGCGGCAAGGAAGTGACCGTCGAGCCCAGTGCCCTGCGTGGCGGCGGCATCGAGGAGATGCTGATTGTCCTCGACGGCGTACATGGCCTGCTGCCCGAAATAGAGGCTAAGCCCGATACCGAGATCAGTATCCTGCCTCCGCCATCGGGAGAGACCTCCACTCAGCCCGCGCCGTCGGCCGTGTCTGAGCAGGGCGGCCAGTTGAAGCAGACCGACGCCGACAAGATCCGCGACAGATACAAGCGAATCGGCGAGTCCCAGGGCTTCGAGTTTGGCGCCAGCCAAGGCCGGGTGGCGGACTTCAACAGGCCCGTGCCCGCGGCCGTGGCGCCGCCCAAAACTGATACCGTCAAACCGCCGGAGCCAGCGAAGCAATAATGGCTCACGACGACAACCTGCTGCCCAACACGCCGCGGAAGACGAAGGTCCCGCAATTCCGGATCATCGCGTATCTGCTCATACCGCTGCTCGCCATTCTGTTCCAGGTCTACGTGCCCCGCTTCGTGGAGTACCTCTCCTACCTGGAACTGCCGCTGCTGGTGACCGTCTATTTTGCAATCATGCGCCGCCAGCCCATCGCCGGCGCGGTGATCGGCTCGGCCATCGGCCTGCTGCAGGACTCGCTTTCTCAGCACCCGCTGGGCATGTTCGGCATCGTCAAGACGCTGGTCGGCTACTTCGCGGCCTCCATCAGCCAGCGATTTGACGTCGAAAACAGCGCTCTGCGGTTCATTTTGAGCTTCTTTTTCTTCCTTTTTCACCAGTTCTTCTTCTGGGTGATGGCGAGCGGCCTGTTGGGCCAGCACCTGGAGTTCCAGCTTCCGCAAACCATCATCTTCGCGTTTCTGAATGCGGTGGTGGCCGTACCGCTCTATCTGATTCTGGATAGACTGAGGACAATCGAGCGATGAGGCAGCCGTCGTGAAATACATTCCCTCAGACCGGCAACCCGACGCCACGCCCACCCGGCCGCTGCTGCATGACGACACCAAGTTCGCCGCCGGCAAGATCGCGGCCGTCCAGTACATCGCCATCGCGGTGCTGGTCTTCATCGGCAGCGGATTCTGGGATCTCCAGGTGCGCAACGAGGAGTTCTACTCCGAGAAGGCGCTGCAGAACCAGATCAAGAGCCTGCCAATCCCGGCCCCGCGGGGCCGCATCGTGGACCGCGACGGCCGTGTGATCGTCGATAACCATTCTTCGTTCCGCCTGATCCTGTCCCGCGAAAACCTGCACGAAGAGCACATCCGCCCCATCGCGCTGGGCCTCAACCTGGAGCCGAACGATCTTGAGGCCAAGGTCCGCCGCTTTCGCAAGCAGCCCACCTACCTCACCATTCCGCTCAAGGAAGAGCTCTCCGGCGACGAACTGACCTTTGTCGAGGCGCACAAGGGCAGCGATGCCTTCCCGGAGATGGAATTGATTAAGTCCCAGTACCGCATCTATCCGCAAGAAGGGCTGGCGGCCCACCTGCTCGGCTATGTCGGTGAAATCAACGAGCCCGAACTGAACTCGCCGGAGTGGGCCAGCCACAATCCCGGCGACGTGATTGGCAAGGTGGGCATTGAGCGCTTTTACAACGAAATGCTCACCGGCATCGACGGCCAGCGCCGGGTCCGGGTGGATAACCGCATGAACACGCGCGAAGTGCTGGGCATCAAGGAAGCGCAGCCGGGCAAAGACCTCAAGCTGACCATCGATCTGGACCTCCAGGCCGTCGCTGAACTGGCCATGCAGAACAAGCGCGGCGCCGTGGTGGCACTGGATCCGCGCACAGGCGAAGTGCTGGCGTTTGTCTCCACGCCCGCGTTTGACCCGAATCACTTCGTCGGCCGCATCGTCAACCGCGAGTGGAGAGCGTTAAACGAGGACCCGCACAAGCCGCTCTTCAACCGGGCAACGCAGGCGCAGTTGGCACCTGGTTCCACGATAAAACCGCTTTGGGCGCTGGCCGCACTGGAAGCCGGCATCATCGACGAGAATTTCACGGTGAACTGCGCTGGCGGCGCCAATTGGTTCGGGCGCTATTTCAAATGCCACAAGAAGGGCGGGCACGGCACCATCAGCCTGCACACGGCAATCGCCCAGAGCTGTGACGTGTTCTTTTACGCTGTCGCCAATAAGCTCGGGATCGACAAAATCGCAGAAATGGGAGAAATGGCTGGTTTCGGACACAAAACCGGCATCGACCTCTCCGGCGAAAAGGAAGGCACCATGCCCTCCTCCAAGTGGAAGATCCGCACGCAGCGGGAGAAATGGTACGCCGGCGACACCATCTCGCTGGCCATCGGGCAGGGCTATTTGACCATCACTCCGATCCAGTTGGCACATGCTATCGGCGGCTTGGCCATGGGTGGTATGTGGATGAAACCGCACCTCGTCAGAGATGACAAGCCCGCCCAACCTGTCCGCAAAATGCAGGTGCAGCCGGAGAACGTGGCCAAGGTCGTCAGCGGAATGTACGCCGTCGTAAACGAATGGGGCACCGGCGCCGGCTCGCGCATCCCCGGTATCGACATGTGCGGGAAGACGGGCAGCGCCCAACGAGCGTCAAACGAATTGATGAAGGCGAAGGCCATGGGCGAGGAGTTCAACGACGACGGCTGGTTCGTCGGCTTCGCCCCGCGCGAGGCGCCGGAAATCGTCGTCTCCGTGCTGTATGAAAACGGTTTGCACGGCGACCGCGCCGCCCCCGTCGCACGGGATGTCATCAAGGCCTACTTTGACAAGAAAGCGCGCGTCCTCAAACTGCAACTGCCGGCGCCGAGTCTCGCGCAATCCTTAGCACCCCCGGGCGGTGGCCGTTGAAGGCAAGTTTCCGGTCCATCCGCGATCTCGATTGGGGCCTCCTGATCGTCGCGCTGGCCATTTGCGCGCTTGGCGTACTCCAGATCTACAGCGCCTCTTTGGACACCGCCTGGCGAAACGCCTGGATTAAACAACTGCTCTTCCTGGGGCTTGGCCTGTTCGTGATGTGGCTGATGACGCGTGTGGATTATCACACGCTGCTGGGCCAGGTGCCCATTCTCTATGGCGCCAGCCTGGCGCTTCTGATCATCACTCCGCTGGTCGGAACACTGGTCTGGGGCTCAAAACGGTGGATCCCTTTGGCGTGGGGCTTCCGTTTTCAGCCATCGGAGTTTGTCAAACTAGTGATAGTATTACTGGTAGCCAGGTATCTGACGGAGCTGAAGAGCGACCGCCTGGAGATTCGGGATCTGCTCAAACTTGGGGCTCTAGTTGGTATCCCAATGGCCCTGGTGGCGGCACAACCGGATCTGGGCACGGCCCTGACGTACGTGCCTATCCTGGTGATTGGATTATTCCTGGGCGGCATGCGCTGGCAGCATGCGGCGGCAATTGCCGCTCTGGCTGCGGTGTTGATGCCCGTCGGCTGGTTTGTCCTGAAAGACTACCAGAAGGCCCGGCTGGAGATCTTCCTCGACCCGATGAAGGATCCGATGGGCAAGGGTTATCAGGTCATCCAGTCGAAGATCGCTGTTGGAGCCGGTGGAATGTGGGGCCGGGGAGTCACGCAAGGCTCTCAGACGCAGCTCCGGTTCCTGCCGGTGGCGCATACCGATTTTTTGATCTCGGCTTTTGCCGAGGAGCATGGGTTTGTTGGCATCCTGGTAGTGTTGGCGTTGTTTTTCCTGTTGATGATGCAGATCGTGCAAAATGCACAAACTGCGCCAGACAAGGCCGGGATGTTCATCTGTATGGGTGTTTGCTCGCTGCTGCTGTTCCACGTTCTGGTGAATGCCGGGATGGCAGTCGGACGGATGCCGGTTGCCGGCATTCCGTTGCCCCTGATGAGTTATGGGGGATCGAGCATGGTATCGGTGTTTATGATGCTGGGGCTGGTCAACAACGTCCGGCTTCGGCGGTTTGTGTCGTGACACGGTATTGAGAAGAGTGAGCCGGTGGGGTGAGTCCCTCCGGCGCCAGGTGGCAATTCAGCAAGATTTAAGAGCAGCCGGCTCCTCCGGCAGCCGCTGACCGGGAAGCCCCCGATAGGTCCAACCGGGCTATTTGGGTGAGCGCTTGGCAGTCCGCCCGACATTAATGAATTGAAAGGCGCGCGCGGGTTCCGCCTCGAATCCGGCATGAGTAGCGCCGCACCTGAGCCCGAAGGCCAGACAGATCGCCATCTACGCTCCACTCCCGTGCCGGTCGCGCGGAGCGGAGGTTTGTTTCGATGTCTTCAAAAGAGCTGGTGATCAGCCAGGGCCGCCATGAGACGAAGGTCGGTATCCTGGAAGACGGTCAACTGGTGGAAGTTTACTTCCAGCGGGCCAACGAGTACTCCCTGGCAGGGAGCATTCATAAAGGCCGGGTGACTCGCGTGCTGCCCGGCATGCAGTCGGCCTTCGTTGATGTGGGACTCGAACGGGACTGCTTCCTGTACGTCTCTGACTTCTTCGAGGAAAACGCCGACGAGATTGACCGGGTGGGCGAAGACCGCCGTCCCAGCCGGGACCGCGGGGAACGCACGGAGCGACCCGAGCGCGGCGACAGGGATAGAGATCGGGGCCGTGGCCGCGGCAGAGGCAGGGATCGCGATTCCGAACCCGTGCTGCTGGCTACCCCTGTGCTCCGGCTGGCGGAACCTGCCGCGGAGCCGCCCGCCGAGGGCGAAGAACCTGTGGTGGCCGTTGCGACAGACGCCGCCGCCACGCCGGCAGACCCGGCAGCCAAGGAAGCGCGCACCGACAGGGGCGATCGGCGCGGCCGCCGTTCCCGCCGGCGCCGTCGCGGTGGCAGCAAAGGCATTCCGGACGCCAAGTACGCCTCCCCTGAGGATGAGCAACTGGCGGAAGGCGAAGAAGGCGACAACGAGGCCGATGACGACGCCGCGGACGAAGCGCCCGTCATTGAGGCTTCTGAATCCGCTGCCGAGACGGTAGAAGAATCTGAAGACGACGCCAGCGCGGAATCCGCGCCCTCCGATGGCTCCCTGGAAGAGGTCATCCTGCTACCGGGCGAATCCCTCGCCAAGTATCGCCGTGACGACTCCGCCGCCGAGCCCGAGCTTACCGAGGACGAACTCCAGGCTGCCGCCGAAGCGGCCGCCGAGGACGCCGCCGAGGAGATCCTGGATCGTGTGGAGGAGCTCGAAAGCCGCGCGGAACTGGTGCTGCCAGAAGTCGATCCCGTGAACGAGGACGATGGACTTGAGTCTGATTCTGAAGCCGAGCCGGAGGCAGAATCGGAAAGCGAGCCGGAAACCGGTGAGGAGGAATCCCCCGAAGCCGTCATCGGCGAAGCGAATGACGCGGTGAGCGAAGAATCGGAATCCATCGAACCGGCCGAGGAAGAGGGCGCAGCCACGGAAGCCGCCGCGGACGGGACTGCGGAGCCCTCCGGCGAGCCCGAAAGCCTGACCGCCACCCTGCGAGAGCCGGGCGGCAGCGCACCTCATCGCATCTCCCGCCGTCTGCGGCGCCGAGGCCGTGGTGGCCGTGGCGTGGAATCCAACCCCGATACCACCGAAGCGTCACCTTCGCCCGAAGCCGTCCCGGCTGTCGAAGGGGAGGACACCGTGCCGGAAGCCGCCCCGGCCGAACCCCTTCTGAAGCTCACGCTGCCGGACCGTTCGGAACGCCCGGAGCGTTCGGATCGCTCAGAGCGTCCCGAGCGCACCGGCCGGCCCGTCCGCACGGAGCGTACGGACCGCAATGACGCGCCGGATTCCGGCGAACGCCGCGATCGCCCGCCCATGCCCTCCATCTCCGACCTCCTCAAGGAGGGCCAGGAGATCATCGTCCAGATCGCCAAGGAGCCCCTCGGCCAGAAGGGCGCCCGCATCACCTCGCACATCGCGCTGCCGGGCCGCTACGTCGTCTATATGCCCACCGTCGAGCATCTCGGCGTGTCGCGCAAGATATCCACCGACGAAGAGCGCCAGCGCCTGAAGAAGATCCTCCAGAAGCACCGTGAGGGGGTGGCCGGCGGCTATATCATGCGCACGGCCGGCGAGGGCCGCACCGAGGAAGACATCCAGGCCGATATGCAGTTCCTGGCTGCCCTTTGGCTCGACATTCGCGCCAAGGCCGACAAGCGCCGCGCCCCGGCGCTGCTCCACCACGACGTGGAAGTGGTCCAGCGCCTCATCCGCGACCAGCTCACCGACGGCTTCAAAGCTGTGTGGGTGGACAACGAGGATCTTTACGAGCAGGTGCTGCACTCGGTGGAGCGCGTCGCTCCGGCGATGCTCAGCCGCGTGAAGCTCTACACCCGCCCGGAGCCGATCTTCGAAGCCTTCGGCATTGCGCAGGAGCTCGAAAAGGCGCTGCGGCCCAAGGTGTGGCTCAAGTCCGGCGGCTACATCGTCATCAATCAGACGGAGGCGCTGGTCGCCATTGACGTCAACACGGGCAAGTACGTGGGTAAGTCGAACCGGCTGGAGGACACCATCGTCAAGACCAATGTCGAGGCGGTGAAGGAAATCGTGCGCCAGATGCGGCTGCGAGATCTCGGCGGCATCATCGTGGTCGACTTCATCGACATGGACGAGCGCAAAAACCGCCAGCGCGTCATGCTGGCGCTGGAGGAGGAGATGCGGGCCGACAAGGCGCCCTACAAGATCCTCCAGTTCAACGACTTCGGCCTGGTGGCAATCACGCGCAAGCGCGTCAAGCAGTCTCTGGAGCGCGCCCTGTGCGCGCCCTGCCCTTACTGCGAAGGCGCCGGCTATGTGAAGAGCGTCGGCACGGTGATTGGCGAGATCATGATGCAGGCTCAGAAGTACGCCAAGGTGGTGGATACCAAGGACGTCCTGCTGCGTGTCCACCCGGAGGTCGCCAAGATGCTGAAGTCGCTTGAGAATCAGTATCTGGAGGAGCTCGAGGAGACGCTCGGCCGCCCGGTGCTGGTCACGTCGGACCCCAACCTCCACCAGGAGAAGTTCGACCTGGCGTAAGCTGGAGAGCGTGACATCTCCGGTTCGTTCCGTATTCCTGCTGGCCGCTGTGAGCGCTGCTCTCAGCGGCCAGCGCGTTTTGGTAGTGAGCGAGTATCAGCGGATCAGGCCCGACGGCGAAACCGTGCTGGCGGACCGCATCGAGCAGCGCCGCGAAATCATTTCGCCCGCCGTGGCCCGCAACGCCTACGCCACTTTCCGCGTCGTAGTGGAGGCGCCGCCCGGTAAGCCCTACTACATCTACGTGGCGCAGAACCCCGACGACGTCGTGGGAGTCAACGTCTACCAGGAGGAGTACGTTCAGCGAGGCGGCGAGTGGGTACCGGACAAGGTCAGCCCCGTCAAACTGCCCGTAGCCGCGACGCTCGCAGGGGGCCAGAAGACGCAATCCTACCTGCTGGACATCTGGGTGCCGGACTCAGCGCCCATCGCCCGCTTCCGGTTGGAGGTGCAGGTCAACGCAAACGACCGGTGGATCATCTACCCGCTGGAGGTCCGGGTGCGCGATGCCATGGCGCCAGCCAAAGCCGACACCACGGCCGCCCCGCGGGACTACATGTGCGGCGCTCCCGCCACGCCCCGGCCCAAGCCCGATCTGACGCGCGCCGCCGGCTTCGTCGCCCGCAACATCGCTCAGGATCTGATGCTGGCCCGCGTCCGCGAAAGCGCCGAACCGCGCGATCAGATCATCGCTGCCATCTTGCGTGCCGGCGGCTGGAACTCCACCACCGAGCTCTGCGCCGCGCAGGTGCCCGCGCCGCGCGGAGTGGAATGGTGGCTCCGCGTTCGCGACTATTTGTTGCAGGGAGTAACGGTTCGTTAAGTGGGGATGGTAAACTACTATCTGAACCCCACGAACCTGGAGAGGTGGCCGAGTGGTTGAAGGCGCACGCTTGGAAAGCGTGTTTACGGGAAACTGTAACGAGGGTTCGAATCCCTCCCTCTCCGCCATCCCCAGACCCGCCCACCCACGGGTTGTAGTGTGTCCAAGCAGGATGCTGACCCGTTCCAGTGGTCCTCGGCTCAATAGCAACTCAACGGCAAATGTGCCTCGCAATCGATGGCTGTGGCCGTCCTTGATGCCCGCCGCCCGGAAGACCCTATTCAACTTCTTCACCCAGACCCCGAGAAAGCGTCTTTCTTGCCCAGCCCACTCCACAATTAGAAGCGTTCGTTGTCTGACTCGAATGCGGCCATGAGAGACGCTGGGTTCCATCGTTGTCCACGATTGCAGAGAGCACTATTGGCCTAGAATCACGATGGACCACAAGCCTAAGCCGATATTCAACCCGGCCATCGGCCCGGCCCGAGGTCAGCCTTGCACTTGGCTTGAAATGGGTTGAAGAGCCCACAGAGCCTCACGCGCCTCGCTCCCCGTCGCCGCTCTCTCCAGGGTTGTCCGCCATCTGGAACAGGTACATCCCGGTGCCCCACGTGCTTCGCCACAATAAATGACACTGACGATTAGCAAATCGTCAGGAGGTAGTGCGGTCAGGGACGAAGTGTCCGATAGCGAAAGATCCATGATGACCCTCACCTCGGACACAGATACATCTGAGACCGCCCCATCGAACTCAGTCTGGCTGGCATGTTCCTCAACACACAAGAGGCAGCACTCGTTAGGGGGGATTCAAGATACTGGCCGTACGGCCTCCGTCGCCGACCCATCCTCCAAATCATGGCCTGCCGGACCGACACACAACTATCCTGATTGCCAAACAGCTTCAAACGGGCGGCGGCTCGGCCTCTTCAACTACGGCTTCTTACCGTGCAGCCTCTCCCTAGTGGTGACGTAAATGTCCGTGTTTGGTGGGCCACTGCGGTCCGATGTGAAATACAGCGCACGGCCGTCGAATGACATTGACAAACGGCCGCCGTCGGCCCCTGCGCTGTTGAGGAGTGTGAGGTTCACCAAGGGCGACCAGTGATCCGCCGTACTCTCCCGAGTCGCTACCCACAGGTCTCGACCTCCGAGGCCACCAGGGCGGGTTGAGTCAACTATGATCTCTAATCCGTCTCTCCGTACTGCCGTTCCAATCTCGTTGAATGGTGCAGTGTTGAGTTCAGTAACCGGAGTGGCAGGACCAAACGTGCCATCGCCCAGCATTCGGCTCTGGTAGATGTCCGAGCCCTGGGACACGACACGGTTACTGGAAAAATACATCACCACGGTTCCACTCTCGTCTTCAAAGAACGTGGGGGCCTGATCAGCGCGTGGGCTGTTCACGCCACCGTTGGATTCGCAACCCAAATTCTCTGGCGCCTGCCATCCGAGATCATCCCGTCGGTCGTGCCGCCGCGACACGTAGATGTCGGGGAACCCATCCCCACAACCGCCTGGGCGGGCGCTAGCAAAATAGAGCTGGTGCTCATCGAGGCTGAGGGCTGGGCAAAACTCGTTGGAGTTCGTGTTGACGTTTGGGACCAACGTAGGCCATCCCCAGGAATCCTCGACACCAGACCTGTTCGAGACGTACAGATCATAGCCAGTGGTGGAGGCGAAACGGGCGAAGTACAGGCTTAGACCATCTTTCGATACTGCCACGCAGGTCTCGGGCGCGTTGCTGTTAACGTAGCCCGGTACTTTCGTTGGTGCCGACCAATCAGTGAATTGCGCCGACGCTGCGGCTGTGAACAGCAGCAACATGAAAGAGACGACAACAGCCAATCGTTGCATGGAATCCTCCTCGCATGGATTCTCAGTTGAGAATCCTGCTGCATCATTCTAGGCCTGCTGCCTGGTCAGTTCAAGACAAAACCAACTGGATCTCCGAAGTTCAAGTTTGTTGACTTCAACACCGGGTGAGTTCGCTCGTCTGAATTGGCCCACCTGGACAACCGCGTATGGCATGATGCCGGGATGGACGAGATAAAGAGAGTGGAGCTATTCGAAGAGATCCGGCGCGGCGGGTCCTGCCGAGACTTCCTAGCTCGGTACAGGCCTTGATCTTGAAAGGGCAGGCAGCACTTCGGGATCCTCCGCGGCCGCCCCTGCCCTGCCCCGTCTGCCCTTCTCCATTCCACTGCCAGCGCTCCGTGAGGTGATGGAGCACTGACTCGACAGATCCCTCCCTCTCCGCCATCCCCAACTAACCCTTTCAATTCAGATCGAGCACGACAACGGACTTGGGCGGCAGCACTGTCTTTAGGGCTCCGGATTCAATGGTGGCGCCGGAGAACGCAGCCGGCTGGACGGTAGTACGTTGCTCGAAGGTATTGTACGAGTTGATCGCCGGAGCAGTGAGCACGCGGCCGGTGACGGAGGAGGCAGTGACGCCGCTGAGCTTGGCCGTGATCGCGATGGCGTGATTGGGATCGACGTTCACGAGCCCGATGTGGAGGCGGCCGTCCTTACCGCGGACGGCGGAGGCGCTGATGGCGGGCACGGTGGAGGCGGCGTTGTTGTACCAGGGCGACTCGATGTCGATCGCCAGGGCGGTTGCATCCTGGTAGGCCTTGAACATCTCGAAGACGTGATAGGTAGGCGTCAGGACCATCTTGTCGTCCTTGGTAAGGATCATGGCCTGGAGGACGTTAACCATCTGGGCGATGTTGGCCATTTTGACGCGGTCGGCGTGCTTGGTGAAGATGTTGATGTTGAGAGCGGCGACGACGGCGTCGCGAAGGGTGTTTTGCTGGTAGAGGAAGCCGGGGTTGGTGCCGGGCTCGGTGTTGAACCAGGTGCCCCATTCGTCTACGGCGAGCCAGACGCGTTTCGCTGGATCGTACTTGTCCATGATTGCGGCGTGGCGGGCTATGTAACCATCCATCCGGAGAGTGGCCTGCAAGGTCTTGGCGTACTGGGACTCATCGAAGACGGTGGCGGAGCCCTTCGCGGCCCAAGTGCCGGTGATGGTGTAGTAGTGGAGACCGATGGCGTCGAAGTGGCGCCCGGCGTCGCGCATCATGACCTCCATCCAGTGGTAGTCCTCATCGGAGGGGCCGGAGGCGGCTTTGCGGATCCTGACTCCAGCGGGCACCTTGATAAAGGTGGAATAACGCCGGGTGACGTCGGCGGCGTATTCGGCACGCATGTTGCCGCCACAGCCCCAGAGTTCATTGCCGAGGCCGATGTAGGGGAGCTTCCAGGGGTCCTTGCGTCCGTTGGCGGCACGCTCGGAGGCCAGGGTGCCGGCGGGGGAGGTGACGTATTCGACCCATTCGGCGAGCTCGCGGGGCGAACCGGAGCCGACGTTACCGCTGATATAAGCTTCGGTGCCGAGGAGTTCTGCGAAGTCGAGGAATTCGTGAGTGCCAAAGGTGTTGGGCTCGGTGACCCCGCCCCAGTGGGTATTGATTTTGACTGGGCGCTTCGAGCGGGGACCAACGCCTTCGCGCCAGTTGTATTCATCTGCGAAGCAGCCGCCGGGCCAGCGGATTACCGGGACTTTCAGGTCGCGGAGAGCTTGCAGGACATCGTTGCGGTAGCCGCGGGTATTGGGGATCTTGGAGTCCTCGCCGACCCAGATGCCGCCGTAGATGCCGGCGCCGAGGTGTTCGGCGAACTGGCCAAAGAGCTGGCGATTGACTTGGGAGCCGGGTTGGTCTGCGTGGACGGTGAGGTTGGCGGAAAGTGGTTGCTGGGCCAAGGCAGAGAGGGCCGAGGCGAAGAGGGTAAGCAGGATTCGGGTGGACATGTAGTGCCTTGGTAGCGCTTACAGTCTATATAATGAGCGTCTCCTCCGCAATCGCCAGGTTCCTAACTGTTCCCCTCAATCAGTGCTCGCGCCTGCGGTTGCTCCGATTTCTCAGCCAGCACCATCAGCACATCGTTCGCCTCCAATACCGTGCTGCCCCGTGGCGCCACATAGCTCTCTCCGCGCGTCAGCAGGACAATCAGCGCCGAATGAGGCAACCCGAGATCCACAATCTGCCGCCCCGCCACAGCGGACTCGGCCGCAACAATTAACTCGATCATGTCGCTGCTCGCCGACCCGCCCGGCAAGAAATCCATGGCAGGCTCACGTCGGGCCGGTCCCGGCAGATTCACATCCAGCCAGCGGCCGACTGCCGCCAGAGTGGTCCCCTGCACCAGGACGGACGTCAGCACAATGAAGAAGACAACGTCGAAAAACAGTCGTGCGTTAGGCAGTCCTGCAATTTGCGGGAAGGTGGCCAGAATGATCGGCACGGCCCCGCGCAGGCCCACCCACGCAATCATTCCCTTCTCCCGTGTCGTGTTGCGGGAGAGCGACAAGCCCAGGAACACGCTCACAGGCCGCGCCACGAAAACCAGGAAGGCGGCGATCAGAAGGGAAACCAGCGCGATCGGCGGCAGACTGGACGGGAACACCAGGAGTCCCAGTGTGAGGAACATCACAATCTGCATGATCCATGCCAGCCCGTTGTGAAACCGCAGCAGGCTGCGCTTGTGGATGAACTCGTCGCGGCCCATCACGATGCCCGCCACGTACACCGCCAGAAATCCGCTTCCGCCTACCTCCGCCGTCACTCCATAGCAAAGGAATCCTGCCGCCACCGTGATCGCCGGATAGAGACCCTCTGTCTCCAGCCGGATCCGGTTCACCAGCCATGCCGTGCCCTTGCCAAAGCCAAGTCCCAGAATCAAGCCGAGCGTCATCTGGACCAAGAACGTCCCAGGGAGCGTCCACGGGGAGAGCCCAGGATTTTGCAGCAGGCGGATCAATGCGACGGTGAGAAACACCGCCATTGGATCGTTACTGCCGGATTCCAACTCCAGCAATGGCTGGATCCCGCCCTTCAAACTGGCGCCCTGCGACCGAAGTACCGAAAACACCGCGGCTGCATCCGTGGACGATACGATGGCGCCGAGGAGCAGCCCTTCCAGCCAGGACAGGTGCAGGACCTTGGCGGCAAACACGCCCGTCAGCGTTGCCGTTACCAGCACACCCACGGTGGCGAGGCTCAATCCGCGCCAGAGCAACACGCGCACGGTTGCCCAGCGCGTCTCCAGACCGCCGGCAAACAGAATCAGCGTCAGGGCCACCACGCCCAACGATTGCGTCAGGTGCGCATCTTCAAATGGAATGCCGCCCGGTCCATCCTCGCCGGCCAGCATACCCAGCGCCAGAAACACCAGCAGCGCAGGAACCCCCAGGCGTGACGATGCTTTGCTGGCTGCTACAGCCGCCAGCAGTAGACCTCCGGCCAGCACGAGAAGCTGTTCAATCGAGGATGTGGCGGGATTCATGAGCAGTCTTCCCATTCTGCCCCAGTAGGGTGGTCAGACAAACGAAGAGCCCGTCATGGGAGGCGGGCTCTTCGAATCTGGGCGCAAACCGCCTACTTCTTCTTCTTTGCCTTCTTGGGAGTCTCGTCCTTCGTGACGTTGATGTCATTGTCAACCGAGAACACGCCACCAACGCTATTGGCCTGCATGCCGGCGATCTGCTTGTCCATTTCGTTGTCCAGGATGCCCTCGAGCCGGACATTGCCGTTCTTGACGATGATATGCACAGCATGGTTGCCGATAGGGGGATCATTGGTGATGCCCATGGCCATGCGCCCCGGGGAAAGGGATGGCGGTACGCCGCGGCCGGGGTTGTAACGGCTCAGCGTCGGGTGAAAGTAGATGGCCGCATACACCCGCGCCCGAATGCGATCGTCATTCGGCGAGAGCGGCAACACTTCAATCTGGTTGACCACCTTCTCCACGCCCTCCACCTTCTTGGTGACGCGCTCGACAGCGTCCTTCAGCGTGGGCCGCGAGGCATCACCCTTCAGCGTGACGGTGTAATCCTTGATCTGGAACCCAATATCGTCAAACACACCGTACTCCGGCAGAGTGACAATCTGCTTCTGAATCTCTCGCGCCATGCGCAGAACCGATTGCGGCGTCTGCACTTTCTTCGCGGCCGCCACCGGATCATCGTCCTCCTGTTGCTGCGCGTAAACTGGCAGCAACGGAAGGCTGACAAAGGCGGCGAACAAAACGAGCTTCTTAAACATATCGCGATTCCCTCCTGAACTAGCTTCAGTACAACGGCTGCATCTATTTGATGATTCAACGATGGATTGCGTTTCACTTTCTGATGCAACTACCGCGTCGGCCGCCGGCCGCCGGTCATCCGAATACCCTCCACCTCCTCCGGCCTGAGGTCACGCCACTCCCCGGGGGCCAACCCTTCCAGGCGCAACGTCCCGATTGCCACGCGCACTAGTCGCAGCGTCGGCAGTTCCACTGCGGCAGTCATCCGGCGCACCTGCCGGTTGCGGCCCTCTGTCAGGATCAACTCCAGCCAGGCCGTGGGGATGGACTGCCGCACCCGGATCGGCGGCTCGCGCGGCGGCAGGTCCGGCGCCAGATCCAGCAGGCGCACCACTGCCGGCCGGGTGCCGCCATCCTTCAACTGCACGCCGCGGCGCAACTGTTCCAGGGCCTCTTTGGAGGGCACGCCCTCCACCTGTGCCCAATAGGTTCGAGGGTGAGCATGGCCGGGATCGGTCAGGAGATGCTGCAGATTGCCATCAGTCGTGAGAAGCAGGAGCCCTTCGCTGTCGGCATCTAACCGCCCGGCCGCATACACCGAGGGCACATCGATGAAATCCTTCAATGTGCGGTGCGCCGAGCCGGGCTCAGGTGTGAATTGCGTCAACACTCCAAACGGTTTATAGAACAGAATATGGCGGTGAGAGGGACGCATTATTTCTGAGCTGGATCGGAATGCAGAAGCTCCAGAGTCACGCCCAGAGCCTTCTCGCTCTCCAAATAAACGTAGTCCCCATTGTCCTTGTCGTAGCGGCCACGGTGCAGCACCGGCATCCCGGCCTTCTGCGCGTTGGCGATGGACTGATCCAGATTCCGCACCTGGAATCCCAGATGCTGCACCCCTTCGCCGTGCGCGTCGAGATAAGCCTTCCACGACGTGTCGTTGCCGACGGGCTCAATTAGTTCCAGCACCACTTGACCCATCTTAAAGAAGGCCAGTTTGGCTTGCCCTTTGGAGGCCTTGCCCTTGTAGACAACTTTGACCTCCTCGCCGGGGCGAGTGGTGGTGATCTTTGGAACCTCCATTCCAAGGACAGAGGCCCAGCGCTTAGCTGAGCCTTCAATATCCTTGGTCACGATGGCGACTTGAACGATGCTGGTAAGGCCGGGATCCAATCCGGCCGGGACCTGCGCGGGCGCGCAAGGGACCAGAAATGCGAAGGCAATGATAGACCGTAACATGGCACTGGTCTATCATGCGGCCCCGCGGAATGCAATCCAGGTTAGGCCGCCCGACCCGCCAGGTAGCCGCTGTACTGCTGGTCCGTCTCCATGATGTGGCGCGACAGCCAGTCCTTCAGAAACGACATCAGCTTCAGCGATACCGACGCCTTGCCGGAGGTGATCTCCGAGGCGAACCCTTCCACCTGGGCAACCATCGCGCGGTGCTTGCGCTGGTGTTCTTCCAGACCCCGGTAGCCGGCGCGCGCCAGCATCTGCTCTTCATATCCAAAGTGGTAGCGCGTGTACGACACCAGCTCGTCGATCACCGCTTTCAGCGCGTCGGGCTTGCCGCCCATGCGCATCGCCTCATGCAGCTTGTTGATGATGTCCAAAAGGCGCCGGTGCTGCGTGTCAATCTCAGGCACGCGAACGCTGAATTCTTCTTTCCAGTTAACGAAGGCCATTGGCAACTCCTGTGCAGCATATCGGGCAGGGGGGCAGGCGTATTGAGCAAATTTACGCCAGGGCTGTGGACAGACGGTTACAATCGACGATTGGAGGCCACATCCTTGTCACTTCGTCTTGCCACCCTGGCGCTCGTCACCGCTGCCGGATTCGCCCAGTCTCCTCTGCTGCTTCAGAGGCCGGCCATCAGCCGCACTCATGTCGTCTTCACCTTTGCCGGCGATCTGTGGACGGTCCCGCGCACCGGCGGTGAAGCCACGCGCCTCACCACCGGCTCCGGTATCGAGACAGACGCCGTCATCTCCAGCGATGGCAAGACCGTCGCCTTCTCGGCCAGCTACGACGGCAACGTGGATCTCTTCACCGTACCGATCGCCGGCGGCGTCCCCAAGCGCCTCACCTGGCATCCCGGCGCCGACACGCCGCTGGCCTTCAGCGCCGATGACAAGCAGATCCTCTTCCGCTCCGGCCGCGCCACGGCCATGGGCGGCGCCAAGTTTTTCACCATGAGCGTCGAGGGCGGCCCCGCCACGGAGCTACCTATCCCCATGGGTCAGCAGGCGTCCTGGTCGCCCGACGCCAAGCGGCTGGCCTACACGCCTCTCGCCCCCGCCTTCACAGTGTGGAAGCGCTACGCCGGCGGCCGCACCTCCGCCATCTGGCTGGCCGACCTGGCTGACTCGCGCATCGAGAAGGTGCCGCGCGAAAACTCCAACGACTATTTTCCGATGTGGGCCGGCGACAAAGTCTACTTCCTTACTGATCGTTTTGGCGCCATGACCCTGGCCGCCTACGACACCAAAACCAAGAAAGTCACCGAGGCTATTAAGAACAGCGGCCTGGACTACAAGTGCGCCTCGCTCGGCCCGGACGCGATCGTCCTGGAGCACTTCGGGGCCATTGAACTCTACGACCTCAAGTCCGGCAAGGTCACGCCAGTATCCGTCAAGCTCAACGGCGACCTCCCCGGTGTCCGCCCGTACTTCGACAAAGCAGCCCGCCTGGTGGAATCGTGGAGCATGTCGCCCACCGGCGCCCGCGCGGTGTTCGGCGCCCGCGGCGAGATTCTCACCGTCCCGGCCGAGAAGGGCGACATCCGCAATCTCACCAACACGTCCGGCGCGGCCGAGCGCTATCCGGCGTGGTCGCCCGATGGCCAGCAGATCGCCTACTTCTCCGATGAGAGCGGTGAGTATCAGCTCCACATCGCGCCGCAGTCCGCTATGGGCGCGGTGAAGAAGATCGACATCGGCTGGAAGTCCTTCTTCTACGCACCAACGTGGTCGCCGGACGGCAAGAAGATTCTCCTCCGCGACGCCAATCTACAGATCGCGTATATCGATCTGGACACTGGCAAAGTGACGAAGGTGGATGCGGACTACTACGACACGCCGGAGCGCGACGAGGTGAATCCGTCGTGGTCGCCGGATTCCAAGTGGATCGTCTACAGCAAACTCCAGCGCAACTTCCTGCGCGCGGTGAACGTGTATTCGCTCGCAGACAGCAAGGTCACACAGATCAGCGACGGCCTCAGCGATCAACGCCACGCCGCCTTCGACAAGGGCGGGCGCCACATCTTCTTCACCGCCAGCACCAACACCGGCCTCACCACCGGCTGGCTGGATATGTCGTCGCTGGGCCGCACTTTGAACCGCAACGTCTACGTCGTCGTCCTGCGCAATGACGACCCGTCGCCGCTGGCGCCGGAGAGCGATGAGGAGAAGGCCGAGCCCGCCAAGAAGGACGACGCGAAGAAGGAAGAGGCGAAGAAGGAAGAGGCGAAGAAGACCGAGGACGTACGCATCGACTTCGACGGCATTGGCCAACGTATCCTGTCTCTACCGATCCCGGCGAGAAACTACGGGCGCCTGGTTGCCGGCAAGGCCGGAGTGATCTACATCCAGGAAGATCCCGCCACTCCGCCGCAGGACGGCCCGCCGCTGCGCACGCTGCACAAATTTGATGTCAAAACGCGCAAAACGGAGCAGTTTCTGGCCGGAATGACGGGTTTTGAGCTCAGTTACAACGGGGAGAAGATCGGCTACTCCCAGCCCGGCAACAAGTGGTTCATCACTGGCACGGCCGCCCCGCCCAAAGCCGGCGAGGGCGCGCTGAAAATGGACCAGATGGAAGTGCGCGTGGACCCGCCCGCCGAGTGGCGGCAGATCTACAACGAGATCTGGCGGCTGGAGCGCGACTTCTTCTACGACCCCAAACTCCACGGCGTCAACATGGCCGATTTCAAGGCCAGATACGCCAGGTACCTGGACGGCATCGGCCACCGCGCCGATCTCAACTATCTCTTTGGTGAGATGCTGGGCGAGCTCTCGGTGGGCCACCTCTATGTGGGCGGCGGCGCTCTGCCGGACCAGAAGACTGTGCCCGTGGGTATGCTGGGCGCGGACTACGCCATCGAAAACGGCCGCTACCGCTTTGCCAAGGTATATGACGGCGAGAACTGGAATCCCAGCCTTCGGGCACCGCTCACGGCGCCGGGCGTCAACGTGAAGGCCGGCGAGTATCTGCTGGCAGTGAACGGGCGCGACGTGCAGCCGGCCAACGAGATTTACAGTTACTTTGAGGCGACGGCGGGCAAAGCGGTCACGCTGCGAGTAGGCCCCAACCCGAACGGCGACGGTGCGCGCGATGTCACGGTAGTGCCGGTGCCCAACGAGCAGAGCCTGCGCTACATGGCGTGGATCGAGGGCAACCGTCGAAAGGTAGAACAGGCGTCCGGCGGCAGGCTCGGATACCTCCACATGCCCAACACGGCCGAAGCCGGCTACACCAATTTTAACCGCTGGTTTTTCGCGCAAGTCGGCAAGGAGGGCCTCGTGCTGGATGAGCGATTCAACGGCGGCGGATTCGTGGCCGACTACATCGTGGACTATCTGCGCCGCCCGCTGCTGAATTACTTCAGCACGCGCGCCGGGCACGACTTCACGACGCCGATGAACGGCATCTTCGGCCCCAAGGCGATGATCGTGAACGAATTCGCCGGCTCGGGCGGCGACGCGATGCCGTGGATGTTCAAGAAGCTAAAGATCGGCCCGGTGATCGGCAAGCGCACGTGGGGCGGACTGGTGGGCATCTTCGGATTCCCGCCGCTGCTGGACGGCGGCTCGGTGACGGCGCCGAACCTCGCGTTTTACAACACGGAGAAGCAGTGGGACGTGGAAAACCACGGCGTCGCGCCGGACATCGAAGTGGAGCAGGACCCGGCGCTGATTCGCCAGGGGCGGGATCCGCAATTGGAGAAGGCCATCGAGGTCCTGATGGAGAGCCTGAAGAAGAATCCGCTGCCGAAACACGAGAAGCCCGAGTATCCCAACTACCATCGGGTCAAGTAGACAAACAGACTGGAAATCCGACCGCCCGATCCGATACTCTGGAGCTTACCTAAACGTCATGTCTGCAAAGCCCGATCTTCTGCCACCGCTGCCCGAAGAGGCACAGCCGTCTGGAAGGCGCGGTAAGGCGATGGGGATCATCGCGGGCCTGATCCTGGTGGCGGGCGCGGCGGGTCTGGCCTGGCAGAGAACGCATCCGGCCCGTCCGGCTGCCGTGCGGCCGGTCCGGACAGCCATCGTTACGCGGGGCACGCTCCCGATTACGGCGCGCATCGGCGGATCCACCTCGGCGCGAAACTTCGCCAACATTACCGCGCCGAAACTCACCGTCCCCGAGAGCGACCGGCCCATGACGCTCATGATGCTGGCCGAATCCGGCACTCTGGTCAGACAAGGGCAGATCATTGCGCAGTTCGATCCGCAATCCACCGCCGATCATCTGGACGACACGCGGGACGGCCTGCATCTGCGCCAGAACACGCTCG
Organism: Paludibaculum sp.; assembly: GCA_036504135.1. Lineage (GTDB taxonomy): Bacteria > Acidobacteriota > Terriglobia > Bryobacterales > Bryobacteraceae > Paludibaculum. The sequence goes on along the minus strand of DASXVP010000013.1, from coordinate 85,862 downwards.
CCAAGGTGCGGGCGAACCTCGATTTGCAGGTCGAGGTCCTGGTCCAGAACCTACGGAAAGCCAAGTCCAAGCTGGACAAGGCGCGCCTGGATCAGCGCACGATCGCGGTGCGTTCGCAGATCCAGGTGGCGAAGTTCCAGATCGCCGTGGAAGAGGCGCAGGCCGAGTATGAAGCGCTCCAGAACGATCTCCCCTTGCAGATCGCGTCTCAGACTTCCCTGCTCCGAATCTACGAACTCAGCGCGGAGATCGAGCAGATCCATGTGGACCGCCACCAGCGGGACATGGACAAGCTCACGCTGCACGCGCCCACGCCAGGCATGGTGGTGGTGCGCCAGATGCACCGCCATGGCGGCGAAGACGTGACCTACGCCGTCGGAGACCGCCTCTCTCCTGGCAGCCTGTTGATGCAGGTGGTGGACCAGCGCACCATGCAGGTGGAAAGCCTCGTCAACCAGGCCGAGTATGGCCAGTTCCGCATCGGCCAGCACGCGAAGATCCGGCTGGACGCCTATCCCGAAGCGGAGTATCAGGGCCGGGTCTATTCGATCGGTTCCATGGCCACCGCGCCCGGCCGGCAGGGCGCATGGCTCCGGACGATTCCGGTGCGGGTGCAGATCGACGACCCGGACGGCCGCATGTTACCGGATCTGACGGCCTCGGCCGAGGTCCTGGTGGAGAAAGTGGAAAACGCGCTGATCGTGCCAGCGGAAGCGCTGATCGAAGAAAATGGCCAGACGTTTGTCCAGGTGCAAAAGGGTGACACCGTGGAGCGCCGCGCCGTCACGGGCGCGCGAATCCATGGCGCTCGCGCGGCACTTCTAGAGGGCGTCAGCGAAGGCGACGTCGTGGTGCTCGACCAGGCTCCCCGTTAGACGAAGCGAAGGCCGGCCAAGCTGATTTCAAATTCTGCGGCGAGTCTGCGAAAGCACGATAGACGCGGAAACACCGACTAGCACACCCGGGAGCCCCCCAATCCGGTAGTGGCGCAGCACATCAAAGGCGACAGCCGACAGGACGCCGCCGACCCAGCGGGCCGATTCCTGCACAAACAGTGGGAGTCTCACAGGCTTGTCCTTCTTTCGTCTGAGTGAGACCACCCAGCGGCCTCACTTCCAAATGACGGGCGTTTTCAGGCGGAAGCTACTCCCGTCGATCGGGTATACGGGGATGGGCTCAGTCGGTAGCCGTCCCGCCCACCTGAGCGGATTCCATCGGGTAGGCTGTACCCGGAAGACCTGTCTCGCGGTCTGTAACAGATATGACCAACGGCGCCATGAAGCCCGACCGGTCGCGCGCGTTGTGGCTGGGCTTTGCCGGATTGCTGCTGCTGATGGCGTTGATCGCCGTGGATTCCGGGTGATCTCTGCGGGACGCGGAGATGACGAGCTCGGCGCTGCGGCTGGAATCGCGCGCGCGGGATGCGCTGATGGATCAGTTGCGCACCGACATCTATCGATCCGGCACTGTCGTTCGCGACTACCTTCTGGAAGCCGATGATACCCGGGCACAGGCGGGCGGAGCTTGTGGAGCTGCGCGGCCGCATTGCGGAGACACTGCGCGAGTACGAAAAGCGGCTGCCTGAATTCGAACGGGCGGCATTCCTGGCGCTGCGCATGCACGTGGACTCGTACTGGCGATCTCTAACGCCGGCGCTGGAATGGGGCGCGCGGGCGCGGCGCAGCGAAGGGGGCAGCTACCTGAGGATCGTCGTACAGCGGCGGCGGCAGGAGGTGGTCCAACTGGCCAGGCAGGTGACGGCATTGAACGAGAACGACCTGAACGACAGGGGCGGAAGCAACGGGTCTCGCGTGCGGCTGTGGAGACGGGAGCCGCAGAAGATCACTGACGAGACCGGACTGGCCCATCAACTGGAACACACGCCTATGCCGTCTTTTTTCGCGAATGACCCAATGCCAGCCCAGCAAAGCGCTGATCAGCCTCCAGGTTCTCAATCGGCGGAGTGCGGCCACGGGCCGCCACGGCTCCTGGACTCTGGAACTCAGAGCCCCACCTTACGAACTCACAGCATCCGTTGACGCTATTGCTGGATAGCACCTTAGCAACCGGCTGCCAGACTCGCCGGGGGCATCACGTCGTCTCGATGGCGGGCCATCTCCCATTTTTTGGGCCGCAGTATGGGGTTCCGGTGACGACTCGGGCTTACGCCGGACACGGGGTGGCGGCTTGGATAGGGCGACTCCGCTATTTACTTGACAGGCGCGGGCCTTAGAGGTTAGGGTAGGTTAATACTAGGAGGTTAAAAGGGGTTAACCATCTATGCTCGGGGAAGAGACGTAGGTCTGGCCGGCAGGCGGTCTCGCTGGGTGCAATTTCGTCAATCGGGGATACTAATGAAGACAATTCAAGTGTTGGGCACATTGCTGCTCGGAGCAAGCCTATCAAGTGCGAGTGTAATTCTTTTGCCTGGAAATAACCCTTCAGGCACCGAACAAAATGTGTTGTTGAACCAGGGTGTGGCTGGGACCACCGTCACCGGGACCTTTAACGTGTCGCCAGCCATAGCCGACTTTGATTCGACACAGGTCATCACGTCTCCGGCGAACGGGCAAGCGAGAATCCAGACCAACGACGGGAGCGACCTGACCTACCTGATCATTTCGCTGCAAGGTGGCTACACCTTTGGCGACCTGATCTTTGCCTTGAATCCGCCAAACGGAAACGTGGCCAATCCCTTCGTTCAAATCGGAGCAGTCGGCACGCTGAGTGGCGTTGTACCGCTCACCGCGTCGACTCAGATCACGACTGGCAACCAGTTTTTCACGATTCGGGCGTCGGGTGAAACGATGAGTAGTGTGACCATCCAAACCCTCGGCGCCATCGGTCTTGGCGACATTCGCCAGATCCGCTTCTCCGACATCACAGCTCCCGGTGGCGGTGGCGGCGTGCAGGGTCAGATTCCCGAGCCCGCCACATGGGCTCTATTGGGTGGCGGCTTGGTCCTGCTTGGCTTGCGTCGCAAGCTGACCTAACGCAGGCGTTCTCACGTATGGCCCGCCCGGCGAATGAACGCCGGGCGGGCCATTTACTTGTGGGGCGCCTTCCCGACCGTTTGGCGGCTCTGAACAAGGGTGATTGCCGCAGGTGCGCGAACCCGATGGGTCACGTGAGGGTAATCAGGAGTCCGGGGCGTGATGGCATGCGCCGGCCGCAGGAGCTATGAGCACGCCGTGGCCGGCTGCCTCGTGACCGGCTTCTCTCTTGTGCTGATGGGCGTTTACGGCCGGCAGCGCCCCCGCCGATCGGGATATTCCATGCGTTGTCCTGTACCCGAAGGACCTGCCAAACACCGTCTGTATCAGATATGACCAACGGCGCCATGAAGCCCGACCGGTCGCGCGCGTTGTGGCTGGGCTTTACCGGATTGCTGCTGCTGATGGCGTTGATCGCCGTGGACTCCGGGTGGTCTCTGCGGGACGCGGAGATGACGAGCTCGGCGCTGCGGCTGGAATCGCGCGCGCGGGATGCGCTGATGGATCAGTTGCGCACCGACATCTATCAATCCGGCACTGTCGTTCGCGACTACCTTCTGGAAGCCGATGATACCCGGGCACAGGCGCATAAGGCGGAGCTTGTGGAACTGCGCGGCCGCATTGCGGAGACACTGCGCGAGTACGAAAAGCGGCTGCCTGAATTCGAACGGGCGGCATTCCTGGCGCTGCGCATGCACGTGGACTCGTACTGGCGATCGCTGACGCCGGCGCTGGAATGGGACGCGCGGGCGCGGCGCAGCGAAGGGGGCAGCTACCTGAGGATCGTCGTACAGCGGCGGCGGCAGGAGGTGGTCCAACTGGCCAGGCAGGTGACGGCATTGAACGAGAACGACCTGAACAATGGCGAGGCGCGCTTGCAGCAAGTCCACTCGCAATTCCGGCAGAGGGTGACGTTCTTTTCGGCGGCGGCGCTGCTGCTGGGGCTGATCCTGGCGGTGACGAGCTTCCTGCGCCTTCGCCGGCTGGAGCGGGAGGCGGGCGCGCGCTACGCGGAGGCAGCCAGAGCGCGACAGGAGTTGCGGAAATTGTCGGACCGTCTGGTAGCTGCCCAGGAAGAGGAGCGCCGCAGCCTCTCGCGCGAGTTGCACGACGAGGTGGGCCAGGCGATGTCGGCCATGCTTTTTGAACTGGCGAGACTGGAGGCGACGGTGCCGGGCAGCGAGACGCACGGGGCGCTGCTGGCGTCTGTGCGGCGGACGGCGGAAACGTGCGTGGTCACGGTGCGGAACATGGCTCTGCTGCTGCGCCCGTCCATGCTCGACGATCTGGGGCTGGTGCCGGCGCTGAAGTGGCAGGCGCGCGAAGTGACGCGCCGGACTGGACTGAAGATCAAGGTAGCGGCCGATGAGATCACGGAGGATCTGCCGGACTCCCATAGGACCTGCGTCTACAGGGTGGTGCAGGAGGCGCTTCACAACTGCGCCCGGCACTCCAAGGCGACGCAGGTGCGGGTCGGCGTGACGCAGAGCCCCGGCGAGCTGTCGGTCTGCGTGCAGGATGACGGGGTGGGCTTCGACCCGCAACAGGAGAAGGGCATGGGGCTGCTAGGTATGGTGGAGCGTGTGGAGCGCCTGGATGGACATTTCACCGTGGATTCGCGGCCGGGCGAAGGCACCACGGTTTCCATCCGGCTGCCCATTTCGCGAGAGAATCCGGGAGGAGTGAGCGAGTAACATGATTCGCATGATTCTGGCGGACGATCACGCCGTGATGCGGCGCGGGCTGCGGCTGGTGCTGGAGCAGCAGGAGGATTTCGAGGTACTGGGCGAGGCCAGCGACGGAAGGGAGGCGGTGGCACTGGCGGAGGCGCTGAAGCCGGACGTGGTGCTGCTGGACATCACCATGCCCAACCTGAACGGCATAGAGGCCGCGCGGCAGATTACGGCGAAGCAGCTGGGCTGCGCCATCGTTGTGCTCAGCATGCATTCCGACGAGGGGTATGTACTGCGCGCATTGAAGGCGGGCGCGCGCGGCTATCTGTTGAAGGAATCCGCCGAGGCCGACCTGATCCTGGCGATCCGCAGCGTCAGCGCAGGGAAGGCCTTTTTCTCACCGGCGGTGAGCCGCATGCTGGTGGAGGATTACGTGCGGCAGTTGCAGGATCGGGACATTGAAGACAGCTACGACCTGTTGACGGCGAGAGAGAGGGAGATCCTGCAACTGGTGGCCGAGGGAAAGAGCAACAAGGACGTCGCCGCGATGCTCAACCTGAGCCCATATACGGTTGAGACGCACCGCGGCAACATCATGGAGAAGCTGGGCCTGCACAGTGTGCCGGAGCTGATTCTCTATGCCGTTCGCAAGGGCGTCATCGCCTGACGCCCGGGCCCGGAAAGGCTGCGCCTATCCGTAATACCATTCGCTGCGGGGCTCGTTTTTCGCCGCCAAGCGGTGCCGCGGACGCTGGGGTCCGGTGAAACTTCGCAGCGCCGATGCCTCGTTGGAATAGGCGCCCATCAGCTCCCCGATCCGCGTTGTCTGTAAGATGTCCGCCACTTGGCCGAGCGGGCTCAGCAGCTTCATCTCGCCGCCCGCCATGGTGATCACGGCATGGCCAGCCATCAACTCGCCGACGTCGGCGCTATCCATCGATGAGACGGCGGAAAGGTTGAGCAGGACGCGGCAGCGGCCTCCTTCGGCGAGCCGGCGAAGCTGCGCGTGCAGAGAATTGCGTTCCTGGCCAGTGGCCAGCTTGCCATATGCGTCGATCACGATGACATCGCCATCATCGCGAATAATCAACCGTGCGCTCATTAATTCAGTCCCCCTTCAATACCGGTTTCAGGCGTTGCACAGCCCCGCGGACTCTCTGATACTGCCGGTCGTGTTTGGCACGCCTGGCAAACCGCGAACGCTCCAGATGAGCTACCGCGCTTTCAGCGGCGGTCACTGGCGCGAGGTTGGGGCCGCGATCCGGCCGTTCCAACCCGCTTGTTAGTGATGACGCTGCCCGAGGGCAAAACGCCTCTACCCGTGGCAGGGTATTCTTCGCCCCGGTCACTGGGTAGAGGCGAACAGGCGGCGCACAAGCCGCGACTCCGGCAATCCAGCAGGGCCTGATCCATGTCGATTGAGCTTTCGCGCCAGGACTCCAACGTGCCGGCGCCGGACCGCGATATGTGAACATAGGTGCACGAGACGCATTTGGAGGTCGCATGGGGTTCGCATTGAAGTTGTTGGCTGCCGCCAGTCTCGCGGTTGTCACCGGTACTGGCGCCTGGGCGCAGACCGCGAATTTTGATCCGGGCAAAACACTGGCGGACACGCTCTCCGCCGAAACCGGCGGCCAGTTGAAGATCAGTTTCGAGACCCGCGCCCGGTATGAAGACCGCACCGGCAACTCATTCGGCAAAGAGCCGGATCGCAGCTACGGCCTGTTCCGCAACCGTTTCGGCATGGCCTACACGCCTGTGAAGTGGATCAGGTTCTCCGGCATGGTGCAGGACTCGCGAGTGCCTGGCTACGGGCCCGGCGCGCCGAACAACATACGCGATCGGGCCGATCTCCACGAGGCCTATTTCGAGTTGTTCCCGGGGCAGAAGACGGGCTTTGGGTTCACGGCCGGCCGCGCAATGCTCAACTACGGCGAGGGCCGGCTGATCGGGACGCCGCAGTGGAGCAACGTGGCGCGCACCTACGACAACGCCCGGCTCACTTACAGGACGAATCGCGCGCAGGTTGAAGTGCTGCTGATCTCGCCGGTGAAGATCCGGACGGAGGAGTTCAACCAGCCTGTATTCGGAGACCGCATCTGGGGCGTCTACAGCACACTGCCCAACGCCATCGGCAAGTCGCTGGTGGAGGTCTACGTCCTGCGGCACGATCAGAACCGCATCGGCGGCTTCACGGGCGGCAGCAGAAGTGCGGGAACAGACCGTCTGGCGACCAACACTGTGGGCTTCCGCATGGCCGGCCCGCTGGCGGCGGGTTGGAAGTACAGCGTGGAGAATGCCTGGCAAGGCGGCGAGATCGGCGCAGCCAGCCAGCGCGCCGAGGCGCTGTTTGGCGGGATGAACCGCCGCTGGATGGTTGGCAAAAGGCCGCTGGATCTCTCGGCCGAGTACAAATACGCCTCGGGCACCGATGACCCGGGGAACGTGAAGCGGTCCGGCACCTTCGATCAGTTGTCGCCAGCCAATCACGACAAGTTTGGCCACGAGGATATTTTCGGGTGGCGCAATCTGCACAACGTGCGGTCACTGGCGATTCTGGGATTGACCAAGCGCTTGGCGGCCAATCTGATGTACGACAGCATCTGGCTGGCCAGCCGCCGCGACGCTCTGTATAACGGATCGGGCAGGGCGATTGTCCGCTCCGCCGATGGCTCCGCCGGCCGCCATGTGGGCCAGGAGCTGGACGGGTATGTGACGTGCAATGCCGGCCCCTACCTGTTTGGCGGCGGCTACGGCTACTTTTTCAACGGCGAAGTGATTCGCAAACTGACACCGGGCGCTGCCCCCACCTACATCTACGTTTTCTCCTCCTACTCGTTCTGACAATTCGTAGCGGAGGAAACGAAGACTCCGCGAGGAGGAATCGTAAGCTGTTCGGGCTGGAAATCCTCCCCGGCGTCGCACACAATTAGCGTTCCCTTGACGGTACTCAAGGTAGCTGTAAGGCGCCGGCCGACTGCCGGCGCGTCAGCCACTCAACAGAACGGGCTGTCCCTTACGCCGAAACCGGTGGGTTCGGTGGCGGTTGTCCAACCCGGTCCAGCATCCGGCCCAACGACGTGAACACATCCACGGGCAGCGGGAAGACCACAGTGGTGTTCTTCTCTGCTCCAATCTCCACCAGCGTCTGCAAATACCGCAACTGAATGGCGACCGGCTCACGCTGTAGCGTGGCGGCGGCCTGCGCGAGCTTTTCCGAGGCCATGCTCTCACCTTCGGCATGGATGACCTTGGCGCGGCGCTCGCGCTCGGCCTCGGCCTGACGGGCGATGGCACGGACCATCACCTCAGGCAGATCCACCTGTTTCACCTCCACCTTCGTTACTTTGATGCCCCATGGATCGGTGTCCTGGTCCAGCACCACCTGGAGACGCGAATTAAGCCGCTCCCGCTTGCTCAGCAGCTCATCCAGCTCCACTTCGCCCAGAATGCTGCGCAGCGTTGTCTGCGACAGTTGCGAAGTGGTGTAGAGGAAGTTGGTGACCTCCAGCACGGCCTTCTGAGGGTCCACCACGCGCCAGAAGACTACTGCGTTGACCTTCACAGTGACGTTGTCCCGGGTGATCACATCCTGCGGCGGCACGTCGAGTGTCTCCAGGCGCAGAGACACCCGTACCATGCGATCGACGGGCTGGAAGACCAGAATCAGGCCGGGCCCCTTCGGCTTCGGCAGGACCCGACCCAGGCGGAAGATGACACCCCGCTCGTACTCGGCCAGAATCTTGATAGAGGACAGGACATAGAGTACGAGAATCAATAGGAAGATCAGTGGGAAGTTCAGCACGGGATTACTCCTTTTCCATTCCAGCGGCGATCGGCTCCACATACAGGAGCAGACCATCCATCGAAGACACGCGCACTTTGGAGCCTCGTGGCACGGGGGCGGCCGCGCGCGCATTCCAATATTCACCATGAATCAAAACCGTGCCCGCCGGATTCAGCTCAGTCCAGGCGACGCCCTGCTCCAGAAGCATCGCTTCCGCGCCGGAAACCACGGGCCGCGACCGCGCCTTCAGGATCAGAGACACCAGAAACACGGCGATCGCGGCAAAGGGCAGACTCACGGCGAGGGCCGTGGACAGCCGGATGCGCATCTCCGGCGGCCCCTCCACCAACAGCATCGCGCCGAGCACCATCGCCACCGCGCCTCCCACGCCCAGCACGCCATGTGAGGTGATCTTCAGCTCCAGGGCAAAGAGCGCTACGGCCAATACCAGCAGCGCCACGCCGCCGCTGTTGATGGGCAACACCGAGAGCGACATCAACGCCACCAGGAGCAGAATCGCGCCGCTGACACCCGGCAGGATGAGGCCCGGTGTTGTGAATTCGATGTAGAGGAGCAGGCCTCCGGTCACCAGGAGCAGGAACGCCAGATTCGGATCAGCGACGGTGGAGACGGTGCGCTCCCGTAGCGTCAGTTGATACTCCACTACGCGCGCGCCAGCGGTGGCCAAAACCAGTTTGTGTCCGTCGGACCGGATCACCGTGCGTCCGTCAAGCCTGGCCCACAGATCCGCCTCGTCGCGCACGATCAGGTTGATCAGTTTACCGTCCAGCGCCTCCCGGTCAGTGAAGGATTTGGCCTCCAGCACGGCCATCTCAGCCACGGCCGCATTCCGCCCGCGCATCGCCGCCAAGCCGCGCAGCGATGCGGCCGCGTCGCTTTCTACCTTCTTGCGCATGACCGCATCCATGGTCTGCCCCATCAGAATGGGCGAGGCGGCGCCGGTATTGGTGCCCTCGGTCATAGCTGCGATGTCACCGGCTAACAGCAGGAAGAATCCCGCCGACGCCGCGCGCGCGCCGCCGGGCCGGACCAGCGTCACCACGGGCAGGGGTGACGCCAACAGGCCGGAAACCGACTCTCGCGTGGCCTCCAGCATTCCGCCTGGCGTGTTCAACCGGATGAGCAGGGCCGTGGCGTTGTCGCGCCTGGCCTGCTCTATGGCGTGACGCAGAATCTCCGTGGTGATGGGGTGAATCACGGAGTCGACGTTGACGGCGACCACCTCCGATTGCGCGCGCAGGCAAAGGGCAAGGCAAGGCAGAAGGAGAAGTGCATTGCGCATACTGTGTCTCCTGACATCTCTCCGGCCTTGACGCTACACCGAATGAGAGCCGGTGTAAATGCCCTTGCCATGCCCTTGCCTTGCCACCCCGTGCTGGCTTAGCCTCACACTGAGGACCCCAATGCCAACCACCGATCCAAGCCGCCGGGACTTTCTATTGACCACCGCCGCCGGCGTAGCCCTGACCGCCGCCCAGCAGCGCGCCCTCGCCGGCACAGCCCCGCCCAGCGACCGCATCCGAGTGGGCTTCATCGGCCTCAACGGCATGGGCACCGGACGGCTGAAGGGCTTTATGCAGCATCCGGACGTCATCGCCGCCGCCGTCTGCGATCTGGATAGCAACCACCTCGACCGCGCCGCCGAGCTCGTCGAGAAGACCCAGGGCCAAAAGCCCGAAAAGTTCCACGACTTCCGCAAGCTCCTGGAGCGCAAAGACCTGGACGCAGTGATGATCGCCACGCCGGATCACTGGCACGCTCTGCCCTTTGTGCAGGCCTGCCAGGCCGGCAAGGACGCCTTCGTCGAAAAGCCTCTCAGCTACTCCATCGGCGAGGGCCGCGCCATGCTCACGGCCGCGCAGAAACACAAGCGCGTCTCGCAAATGGGCAACCACATTCATAACGATCTGCCCAACTACCGCCGTGTGGTGGAGCTGGTCCGCTCCGGCTCCCTCGGCAAAATCAACCGCGTGTACTGTTCCATCGGCACCGGCTTTTCGCAGCTTGGCAAACCGGCCGACACGACCCCGCCGAAAGAGCTGGATTATGAATTCTGGCTGGGGCCGGCGCCGAAACGCACCTACAATCCAAACCGCTCGCACTTCAGCTACCGCTACTTCTGGGATTATTCCGGCGGCACCTTCATCGATTTCTGGTGCCACTTCACCGACGTCGCCTACTGGGCGCTGGAGCTATCGGACCCGTTGACCATCTGCGCCAACGGCGGCCGCTGGATGGCCAACGACAACGCCGAGACGCCCGACACGATGGAAGTGGTTTACAGGTACCCCAACGACCTGCTGCTGACCTGGACGCTGCACCCCAACGGCCGCCCCGGCTACGACCATATGGGCCCGTGCGTCATCTTCGAAGGCGCCAATGCCACGCTCGTCACAAACTACTCCAAACACGAGGTCTGGGCCAAGGGCAAACTCGTGCCGGACTTTCCGCACCCCACGCCGAGCATCGCGGACTCGCCCGGCCACATCCGCGAGTTCCTGGATTCCATCAAATCGCGCGCCAAAACCACTTGCGACGTGGAATACGCGCACCGCCTCAACAAGGGCGGGTTGCTCGGCAACATCGCCTTCCGCACGGGCGAGACCATTCAGTGGGACGGCGCCAAGGAGCGCATCACCAACTCCAAGGCCGGCGCAAAAATGGTCACGCGCCAGTACAGGAAGCCCTGGAAACTGGCCTAGCAAGCTTCGACTCCGATCTTCAGCGGACGGGCCTGGGATCCTTCGATCGAGGCTGTCCCTCGGGCGACCATTCCTGGTACAGCCGGCGCAGCCGGTCGGTCTTGGCGGGATCATCGGCAATCGCCCGCGTGGTGAACATCATGATTCCGCCCGTCGCCGCGAGCGTGCCCGTTCCTGGGATGACGCCGAGCCGCATCACGGTTTCGAACTCGGCGGCCGAGATCTGATTCGGCTCGCCCGAGGCCTGGACAATCGGCCAGACTTTGGAAGCTCCGGTTCGGGCTGAGAGCCAGCGGACATACTCACCCACCCATTCCGGCGGGCGGCCCATTCGCCGATGGTAGACCATCGGCGAGAACACATCAAACGCGCGGTTCAGGCGCTGGAGATCCAGACCCAGGATGCGAACTCTCGCGCCGGAGAACTCATCGTCGGTCCAGGCACAGTGATACAGGCCCAATTGCGCGTTGGGCCGGAGCTTTTTCACAATCTCGCGAAACTCCACCGCCCAGCCGTCAAGCACCTGTACCCGCCATTCCCGCCACGCCTTTTCGTGATTGGAGAGGATGTAGCGCGCGGCCTCGGCCGGCTGAAGTGTTGGGAGTTTGATGCCGGACGCCTTCTGAAACGCCCGCAGGCAGGAGTTGTTAAAACAGGTTTCGGGCAGGATGGGCTGGGCCTCTTCAAACTGCGCATGCCAGTGGAAGTAGTCGAGCCAGACGCCGGCCAGATCGAAGCGGCCCAGCAGTTCCTCCAACTGCTTGACACGGAATTGGCGAAAGGCGGGATCCGTCGGACAGACCCCCATGAACCAAGTTGCCGCAGGCGCAGGCTCACCCTTCTCGTTGATCGGCCAGGCTTCCGGGTGCTGCTCCACATACCCCTTACCGTTCAGCGTGGGAAACTCCGCGTAGACCTTCGCGCCTTCCGCCTTCGCACGGTCCATCAGGGCGTGGTTGATGGAGCCTCCGTGAACGAAGACGGCGTTGATGTGCAACTCGTCGAGCCGGGCGCCGGCAGCCCACAGCGGCTTGGGGTCGGAGTATACGCCGCGGGTCAACACGACCTGGCCAGACAGCGATGCCACCCACAGGAGAACTAGAACAAGAGCCCTCGTGGTCATACCAATCCCTCCAGCCGTCGTCAGGCGGCGCCGAGACCAGCCAGCCGATTCAACCCGTCCACATAGGCCTTCGCGCTCGCCTCGATCACATCAGTCGAGGCGCCGCGCCCAGTCACGCTTCGGCCCTCCGATTCCAGCTTCACCGACACCTCGCCCATCGCCTCCGTGCCGCCGGTGACCGCGCGAATCTCGTACTTCACCAGCTTCACCGCGCGCTGCGCTACTGCCGAGATCGCCTTGTACACGGCGTCCACCGGCCCGTCGCCCGTCGCCGCGCGCTCGTGCATCACGCCCTTCACGCTCAGCCGCACGGTGGCCGTTGGGATGGCCGACGTGCCGCTGTAAAAATGCAGGTAGTCCAGCCGGTAGATGTCCTCCACCGCGTGAATCTCGTCGTGCAGGATAGCCACCAAGTCCTCATCAAAGACCTCCTGCTTCTTGTCCGCGACGATCAAGAACCGGTGATACGTCTGATCCAGCTCCTCTTGCGACAGCGCATAGCCGAGCTTCTCCAGCCTGTCGCGCAGCCCATGCCGCCCGGTGCGCGCCGTCAACACCACGGAGCTCTGCTCAAAGCCCACATCCTCGGGCCGCATGATCTCGTACGTCTCGCGGTTCTTCAGGAACCCATCCACGTGGATTCCTGAGCTGTGCGCAAACGCGTTGCGCCCGACAATCGCCTTGTTGCCCGGCACCATCATGCCGAGCATATCCGATACCAGGCGGCTGCTCCGGCTGAACTCCCGCGTGTGGATTCCGGTGGTCAACCCGAAGTAGTCCGACCGAGTATGCAGAGCCATCACCACCTCTTCGAGCGCCGCGTTGCCAGCCCGCTCGCCGATCCCGTTGATGGTGCCCTCAACCTGCCGCGCCCCGTTGATCACGCCTGCCAGCGCATTGGCCACCGCCAGGCCCAGATCGTTGTGGCAGTGAACGCTGATCACGGCTTTGTCGATGTTCGAGACGTTCTCGCGGATCCCGCGAATCAGCGCGCCATACTGCTCCGGCATCGCATAGCCGGTGGTGTCCGGAATGTTCACCACCGTCGCGCCAGCTTCGATCGCCGCGTGCAGCATCTCGAACAGATACTCGGGCTCGGCGCGCCCGGCATCCTCGGCATAGAACTCTACGTCGTCCACGAACGATCGCGCCAGCTTCACAGCCTCCACGGCCATGGCGATCATCCGCGCCTTCTTCTCCTCCACGGTCTTGCCATACTTGTCATCGCCGAACTTGCCGCGGATGTGGATCTCGGAAACGCCAATCCCCGTATGAATCCGCCCGCGCTTCGCCTTTGCCAGCGCGCGCCCGCACGACTCGATATCGCTGGCCACGGCGCGCGACAAAGCGCACACCGCCGGGCCGTCGATCTCCTGCGCGATGGCCTCCACCGCCGCGAAATCCTCCGGCGAGGAATTCGGATAGCCGGCCTCGATCACGTCCACGCCCAGTCGCGCCAGTTGCCGCGCGATGGTCAGCTTCTCACCGCGTCCCAACCGCGTCCCCGCGGCCTGCTCGCCGTCCCGCAACGTCGTATCAAAGATCGCAACTCTGTCGGTCATGAAACCTCCGTCCCCACTAGCGTATGCTGTTTTCGGAACATCCATGAAGCTCCTGAGCTACTCCGGCAATCCGTAGTTCCAGCCCAACCGCGAGTTCTCGCGCGAGAAGCGGGCGCCGGAGGGGGTGTGCGTAGTCACTTCAGCGATTCTGAAGGTCACGTGGTACGGCAAAGTCGGGCCCGGCGAGTAACCGCTCAGGACTGCCGCGGCAGCTCCAGGAACTTTTTCAGGCAAGCATCGCTGCAAAAATGATGCGTTTTGCCCCCGCTAGAGAGCGTTTTCGCGACAGATTCGCTCACAAAAGTGCCACATACGGGGTCTTTGCGCAGCGTTCCTCCGGCCGGCACGCGTGCCGGTCCGGACGGACCAGCCGAGCCCTGCTTGCCCGCAAAATTGGTGAACATGCGCGCCAGCATGCCCAGCACCATGCGGATCAGCGGCACCACCAGAATGAACGCCAGCAACAGTCCAATAAATCTTCCCATCTCACTCCCACAATACGCGAAACGGGCGCCCCGGTTCCCCGAGGCGCCCGCGTCTCAATCGGAATCAGCCGTTGTGCGGCCTACTTCTTGGTCTTCTTGGCCGGGGCCTTCTTGGCGTCCGGGTTGACGTAGCTGGTTTCGAGCTTGCCGCTGATCAGCGTCAGCAGGCCCTTGGCGCCTTCGACGTTGGGTCCGGCGGGGTCCACTTCCAGATACTTCTCGCAGGCTTCCTTCATGCCTTCCGGAGGAACCGGCTTGCCGTCCGCCGTCATGGTCATCTTGCCGCTGAGAGCGCTGCAATACTGCCACCAGGCCGGAGCGTACTTAGGATCGAGCTCCACCGCCTTCTTGAAGGCGTTGACCGCCGGATCAATCTGGCCAATGTTGGTCAGCACCGCGCCGAGGTTGAACATATACTTGCCGCCGCCGGGGGGATCCAGCGCGGCCGCCTTCTCCAACTCCGCCTGCGCTTCAGCAAACTTCTTCTGCTGTGCCAGCACCAGACCGTAGTTGTTGTGCAGGCCGGCGTCGGCGGGCAGCATTTCCAGAGCCTTGGTGTAGTTCTCACCGGCCGCAACCAAGGCCGCGTCCTTCTCCGCGCCCGTCTTGGTCTTGCCCATGTTGTCGTAGCTCTGCGCCAACTGAATCCACACAGCGCTCTGCTTCGGATCGAGCTCACCGGCCTTCTTGAAATTCTCGATGGCTGTGGGGAAGTCCTTCGCCTGGAAAGCAGTCATGCCAGCGTTGTAGGCATCGTTCAACGCCTTGTTCTTCTGCATTTCCGCGGAGCGCGCCTTCAACTGCTTTTCGTAGGCGGCCTTCTGCTCCGGCGTCATTTCCTTAGCCAGTTCCTGCGTGACCTGACCGGTTTCCATGGCCTTCATCTGCGCGGCCTGACGCTTCTTCTGCTTGCCGACGTCGCAGAACTCCTTCAGCTCGACGGGGTCGCCCATCTGGCTGCGAACGCCCGAAATCTGGTCCATCACCTGGCCATTGAGCTCGCACGTGATGACGAAGGTTCCTGGGACCGGCATACCGCTGTAGGTCCAGTCGCCCTTCTTTCCGGACTTCACCTTCCAGTTGCCCTTGATGTCCTTGCGTTCGATTTTGATCTCGACGCCGGCCATGCCTTTGCCGTCTTCGCCGACGACTTTACCAGTGAATGTGCCCATCTGGCCGAACGCCAGACCCGCGGTGACGACGCTAGCGACCGCGAACAGAGCGGCTTTCCGCAACAATCGCATCATAAGAATGAGACCTCCAACTCTGCAATCCAAACTTCACTCAATAGGTTACTACACCTCGGCCGGTTGCGGCAGGTACTGGGCCAAAAATGCGCCGCTCTGCCAGAGCCCAGCCATGCGGTTCTGGATGCTGCCCTCGTAAGCCCGGTCTTCCACCTCAATGCACACCGGACCATCATATACCTCAGTCAGCACGGAGCAGAATGCGCTCCAGTTCACGTCGCCGAGCCCCGGCAGCTTCGGCGTATGGTACTGCAACGGATACGCCAACAGCCCCACCTCATTGAGACGGTCGCGATCCAGCCGCGCGTCCTTGGCATGGACGTGGAACAGCTTGGATTGGAACTCGCGCAGCACTTTGACGTAATCCATGCCCTGCCACACAAAATGCGACGGGTCGAAGTTCAGCCCAAAGCTATCGGAGGGAATGTCGTTGAACATCCGCCGCCAGATTGCGGGCGATGTCGCCAGATTCTTGCCGCCCGGCCATTCGTCCTTCGAGAACGACATGGGGCAGTTCTCGATTGCGATCTTCACGCCACTGGCCTCGGCCAGGGCCACCAGCGGCTTCCAGGTCTTGAGGAACCGCGGCCAGTTGTCGTCCACACTTTTGGCCGGATCGCGCCCGATGAACGTATTCACCACCGGCACGCCGAGCATCGCCGCGGCCTTGATCACCTTCTTCAGATGCTCCACATAGACCTTTGCCTCAGCCAGATCGGCAGCCAACGGATTCGGGTAGTAGCCCAGACCGCTGATGGTCACGCCCGCTTCGGCAGTGAGCTCGATGATCCGCGCAGCATCGGATTTCTTCAACGCGGCCACATCCACGTGCGCCACCCCGGCGTAGCGCCGCTCGGCCTTGCCCTGCGGCCAGCACATGAGCTCGATGCAGTCGAACCCGCTCTCGGACGAGAAGTCCACCAACTGCTCCAGCGTGAGCTCCGGCAGGATGGCGCTGACAAATCCAAGCTTGATCATAAAAACTGGTCTCCAGAACCAGATTACTCTTTCGGGCCGCCCACTCTCCACTCCTCCAGACGCAGGCCTTGCCGCGGCGCCATCTGCACCTGCATCCTCAGCGCCGTAGTCTCGACGGATTCAAACTCGATCTTCTCGCCGCTGCCGCGGGTCCTCAGTTCTTTCCAGGATTGCGTTGCGGCGTCCCACCACAACAGCTTCGACGACGCCGGCGTGGCGCTGGCCGTCCAGGCCACCTGGCTCCACGACAGCCGGCGCGGCCGCTGATAGCGCTGCTCGATCCACTCGGCGGTACCTTTCCGGCCATCCCAGGCATAACCCTTGGACGCCGGCGGGTTCTTGTGCGTTGCTGCCGAGGCGTGCACCATTGGCGGATTGGCGTCCCAAGGCGCGCCGGCGCCCACCACGGGAAACATCGAGATGCGCAGCCGCGCCGCGCCCATTGGAATCAGCGTCACTTCTTCCAACGGCTGCGTGGTAGGCACGGGGCTCAGCTGAATCTCGCCCACCAACCCATTGGGCTCCATGCGCCACTCGGGCACTCTGCGCGCGCGCGCCTTGATCATCAGCGGCGCCGCCTCGGCGGTAAACGGCTGCGCGGCCAGCGCGCCCGGCTTCCGCGTCAACTCCATCTTTTCGTCCAGCGCGAGCGCGTAGTTCCAGGGGGTGTTGGCGAAGACCTCGTATTTCTGCCACTTTGGGTTGTCGCCGTAGGGCTTCCAATTCTCGCCGATGCGCAGCGAGAATTCGAGCGGCCCGTAGGAGACCGATGCCGCGTTCAGCATCGTCTCCCAGCGCCGCACGCCGATCTTCATCGGCAGCGTCAGCACGAGCCGGTCGCCGCTGTTCCAGACGCGCTCCACAGTCAACCATCCTTGCTGCGCGCGCGCCGCCGGCAGCGCCTTTCCGTTGAGCGCCAGTTGCGCCTGAGCGCACCATTCGGGCACGCGGAGGCTGAGCGGGAATCGAGTGGCGCCAGTGGTTTTCACGACAAACGTCACCGTCTCCCCGAAGGGATAATCCGTGGTCTCTTCGATGGTCACCGGCGCGCCGCCGGCCACTTTGGCCGTCAGGGTATTGGGGGCATAGAATACGGCGGCCAGCCCGTCGCCGCCGCTGGCCATCCACAGCCGCTGCGCGTAGTAGGGCCAGCCCATCGCCGTGTTGTGCTGGCAGCAGCGGTAGCCGTAGGGGTTGTAGCTGAGCATGTCGCCGTCGTTGTCGATGAGCGGCGCCTTGTTGCCGCGATCGAGCTGAACTTGATTGGGCGCGGTGAGGTACTTGAGGCCTTTCAGGTCCGGCGTCATGGAGGCGGGTAGCGAGTTGACGGCGATGCGCTCGGCACGGTCTGCCCACTTGGCGTCGCCGGTGATGGCGGTGAGCATCTCGTCGCTGAACATGAACTCCACCCACGTGCAGGTCTCGGTGCCCTGCCGCGGGCCACGATAGCCGGGGCGGGCATTTTCATCGGAGGCGAAACCGCCGCCGGTCACCTGCCCGTAGAGCCCGAAGATGAGATCGTAGTTGCGCTCGGTGGCCTTTAGATAGCGCTCGTCGTTGGTTTGCTGATAGTACTGCGCGGGCTCGCGGAAACACTCCGAGACGTTGACACCGTGCCACGTCGGTACGCCGCCCACCCAATCCGATGTGCGTTCGTGATTGACGCGCGCCGCATCCAGCAGCCACGCCTCGCCGGTCTGATTGTAGAGCCAGTAGAGGTGATCCAGATTGTCGCCGCCGCGATGCTTCTGCCAGCTCTGCTGCAGGATCGCCTCCAGCGGCAGCGATTGGAACCAGCGGAAGTAGCGCAGCATGAAGGGGAGGATGCGCTTGTCGCCGGTGGCTTCATAGTAAGTGCGTAACGGATAGAGCATCACCATGTTGGGCCAGATATCCAGCGTCTCGAGATTATCGAGAGTGTTCTGCCCCACCAGATTGGTGCGCGCGCCAAAGTAGCCATCGGCCTGCTGCGTGGCCAGCACGGCCTCCACCCAGCGTTTCGATTCGTCGATGATGCGCTGATCCTGCATGACGTAGCCGAGGTCGATGAAGCCCTTCAGCCAGTACGGCAGTTCCTCCCAGCCAAAGCGCCCGTGGCCGGCAGGATCGGTCCAGGCGTTGCCGTCGAATTTGCAGAACGAGCTGAGCTCCGGCAGACGCCCGCTGAATCCGTCGCCCATCAGGCGCATCTGCTCGCGCAACCACCCGCCGGGGCGCACCGCGCCGATGGGCAGCTTCACCAGCGGCGCGGGGCGCAGCGGAGCGCGGTTGCCCTGGTAGTGGCGATTGCCTGCAACGGAGGGCAGGCCCGGCTGAACCGTAACGTTTTGTCCAAAGGCGAGGACGGCAGTGCCGACGAGGAGAATCAGGCGTTTCACAGATTCACTGTAACGCGGACGCGGCGAGGCGCGTTCCACCAGACATCGACAAAGAGGTGCTAATTGCGTTTTGTTCTTCTTCTTACCGTCCTTACTACCGCTGCGTTCTCCCATCCGAGCGGATCCCGCATTCCTGCCGGCAACGACGGCGAGCCCGGCACGGGCACGCCTTGCGCGGGTTGCCACAGCGTCACATTGAATCCGGCCAACGGCAGCGTTACGTTGGAGCTGCGCGGCGGCTTGACGTATCAGGCCGGCGCCACATAGACATGGACGCTGCCCATTAGCGATCCCAACATTTCGCGCCGCTACGGCTACCAACTGGCAGTCCCCGCGGGTACGCTGAGCTCTGCCAATGGCGTGAAGGTCAACTCGGAAAGCGGGCGCGCGTATATGAGCCAGACGGCATCGGCCACGAGCTACACGATTGAGTGGACGCCGCCAGCCGACGCTACCGGGCCGCTGGATATCTATGTTGCCGGCATCGCCGCCAGCGGCACGCGTAACACCAACACGTACACGGCGGCCTACAAGCTGAAACCGGCCACGCAAGGCCCCACGTTGCGCTCAGAGAGCCCCGTGGTCAGCCTTGCCACCGGCACCGCGGAGATCTCCGCCGGCGCGCTGGTGGCCCTCTACGGCGACAATCTGAAGGCTGACGGCGAGACGCCCGCGGTCCGCATCAGCGGCCTGGACGCCCAACTGCTTTCGGCTACGTCCACGCGCATCCTGGCGCTGGCCCCGGCCGACGCCACACGCGGCGCCGTGGGCGTGGTGGTGAGCACGCCGCGTGGCGACACGCCCGCCGTGGAGGTCACGCGGGTGGACAGTGCGGCCGCCCTGATGCCGCGCAACGGGATAGCACTGGCGCGCCACCTGGACGGCAGCCTGGTGACGCTGCCCGGCGAATTTGAAGATCCCTGGCTGGGCAGTCCCGCCCGGAGCGGCGAGACCGTCGTGCTGGCCCTGGCAGCCGCGCCGGCCGGCGCCGAGCTGGCGCGGTTGCAGGTGTTTATCGCCGACCTGCCGTGCGTAGTGGAGGCGCTGGAGGAGTGGAGTGCAGGAATCCGGCGGCTGCGGATCGTGCTGCCGGAGCTCGTTGCCGGCGATCTGGCGGTGCGGGTGTTGCTGGATGAAAAGGAGCTGCCAAAGGCGTTGGGGCTTCCGGTCAGGTAGAGTGGGGGAAATGGATGCGGTCCACCTCCTAGCCACCACTCTGGGCCTTGGCTTCGCAGCCGGGCTGCGGCTCTACGCCACAGTCCTCGGCCTGGGCCTGGCCATTCGGTTCCACCTCATCACCCTGCCCGCATCGGCCCAGGGGCTGGAGGTTCTGGCGCATCCGGCGGTGCTCATCGCCGCCGGCGCGGCCTTCGTCATTGAGTTTGTCAGCGACAAGATCCCGTGGGTGGATAGCTTGTGGGACTCGATTCACACCATTATCCGGCCGGTGGGCGCTGCCGTACTGGCCGCTACGGCCTTTGCGACAATCGACCCGGTCGCACGGATAGTGCTGGTGATCCTGTGCGGTGGGGTGGCGCTCTCCAGCCACGCATCCAAGGCCGCGACACGGCTGGCGGTGAATCAGAGCCCGGAGCCATTTTCCAACATCGCGTTGAGTCTGCTAGGCGACGCAGCCGTGCCGTTCGTGCTGTGGCTGACAGCGGCGCATCCCATGGTGGCGATGGCGTTTGTGATCGTGTTCCTGTGCGTCTTCGCCTGGCTGGCCAGCCGCATCTGGCGGCTGCTCAGGAACGGTTGGAACCGGCTGCAACGCTGGTTCGCGCAGCCGTAGCTACTCCTGTTTGGCCTTTTGCCGCTCCAGGAATCGCGTGATGAAGTGCGTATCGATCTCGGCCGCCTGGAATTCGGCATCGGCCATGATCTTCTGATGCAGGGGAATCGATGTCTGGATGCCCTCCACCACAAACATGTCCAGCGCTCGCTGCATCCGGGCGATGGCCTCGGCGCGGTCCCGGCCGTGGGTGATCAGCTTCGCCAGGAGCGAATCGTAGTAGGGCGGAATGACGCCATCGGTATAGGCCGCCGTATCCACTCGCACGCCAATGCCGCCTGGCAGATTCAATGCCTTGAGACGGCCGGGCGAGGGCGCAAACGTCACCGGGTTTTCGGCGTTGATGCGGCACTCCAGCGCATGGCCGCGGATCTCCACAGGGCCGCCGAGGATCTCCGCCAGGGTCTCGCCGCGCGCGATGCGCAGTTGCGCCTTCACGAGATCAATGCCCGTGATCATCTCGGTGACGCAGTGCTCCACCTGGATGCGCGCGTTCACCTCGATGAAGGCCAGAGTGCCATCGTCGCCCATCAGGAACTCGACGGTGCCCGCATTGGTGTAGCCAACAGCCTTGAGCGCCGCCTTCAGGGCCTTCGCCGTGGTGGCGCGGAGCTCCGGGGAGACCGCCGCGGAGGGCGCCTCCTCCACCAGCTTCTGGTGCCGGCGCTGGATGGAGCACTCGCGCTCGCCCAGCACTTCCACATTGCCATGCTCATCGGCCAGAACCTGAAACTCAATGTGGCGCGGCTTCTCAATAAACTTCTCGCAGTAGACATCGGAGCACGTGAAAGAGGCCTCCGCCTCCTGACGCGCCGCGGTATAGGCGCCCGGCAGCTCTTCGGCGGACCGCACGATGCGCATGCCGCGCCCGCCACCGCCGGCGGCAGCCTTGATGATGATGGGGTAGCCGATGCGCGCCGCCACGGCCAGGCCCTCCTCAGCATTGGCCAGCAGCCCGTCGGAACCCGGCAGGATGGGCACACCATGCTCCCGCATCTTTTCGCGCGCAATCTGCTTCAAGCCCATCATGCGCGTCACTTCCGGATCGGGCCCGATGAACTTGATACCGGAGGCGCGGCAGACTTCCGCAAAATCCGCGTTCTCGCTCAGAAAGCCGTATCCAGGGTGGATTGCATCGACATTGGTGATCTCGGCCGCGCTGATCACCGATGGGATATTCAGGTAGCTGAGCGCGCTCTTGGCCGGCCCGATGCACACCGCTTCGTCGGCGAAACGGACGTGAAGAGAGTAACGATCCGCCTCGGAGTAGACCGCCACGGTCTTGAGGCCGAGGTCCTTGCAGGCGCAGATCACGCGCAGTGCAATTTCGCCACGGTTGGCAATGAGTACTTTCTGAATCATCGCCGCTGCTCTAGTTGGGCTTGACGAGGAACATAACCTCGCCATACTCGACCGGCGCGCCGTTCTGAACCAGCCGCTTCACGATGGTGCCCGAAATCTCGGACTCGATCTCGTTCATCAGCTTCATAGATTCAATGATGCACAGCACCTTGCCGGGCTTGATGGAATCGCCGACGCGCACGAACGCGTCCGAGCCAGGCGCGGGCGACTCGTAGAAGGTGCCGACGATGGGCGACTTCACTGCCTCCAGACTGGGATCGGTCAGATCCGGCTCACCGGGGGCCGGAGTCGCGGCGGGGGCGGCAACCATCACCTGCGGCAGCGGCTGGTGGACAGCCATCGGCGCCTGTGACACGGCCTGCTGCGGCATGTGGATCTCTTGGGTGACCACGCCGGCGGTGCGCTTGATCCACACGCGGTTGTCGCCGCGCTGCACTTCCAGCTCCGCCACGCCGGTGGAGGTCACCATCTGAATCATCTCGCGAATTTCTTCAATGGTCATGATGCGATTTCCAGGAATTCCTTTGTGGACGGCGTGAGTACTTCGACGCCGGTTTTCGTCACCAGGACGGTATCCTCGATGCGAATCCCTCCGAACCCTTCGAGGTAGACGCCCGGCTCGATGGTGACAACCATTCCGGGCAATAGAACCGACTCCACCTTCGCGCCGAGACGCGGGCCTTCATGGATCTCAAGACCGAGACCGTGGCCGGTGGAGTGGGTAAAGAACTGATCGTGTCGATGACGCCGGAGCGTCTCCCTCGCAGCCAGATCGACCTGCGCGCAGGTAGCGCCCGGCCGCACGGCGGCAACGGCAGCGAGTTGTGCTTCGAGCACCATATCGTAAAGAGCGCGAACCTTGCGTCCAGGTTTCCCCAGATGAAAAACACGCGTCATGTCGCTGGCGTAGCCCTCCAGGCTGGCGCCCATGTCAATCAATAGTAGCCGATTGTTTTTCAGCCGTTCGGAGGTCGGCCGGGCGTGCGGCAGGGCCGAGCGGCGGCCGCAGGCGACGATCGTCTCAAAAGCTGTACCCTCCGCACCCAGGCGGCGCATGCGATAGTCGAGCTCCGCCGCCACTTCCAGTTCCGTCATGCCCGGTTTCAGCAGAGGCAGAGTCAGCACCAGCGCCTGCGAGTTGAGCGCGACCGAGCGGCGGATCTTATCGATCTCGTCCGGGGACTTGACGGCCCGCAGCGCCTCCACCAGGCCCTGGACGGGCAGCAACCGGGCCCGCGCGCCGATGTGCGAGCCGATGGCATCCCAATCTGCGTGGGAGACCTTGTCCGATTCCAGCGCCAACCGGAAAAGCCGCCGGTGGCGAATCTCTTTCGCGGCGTCATTCCACAGAGCGCCGCGCACGACGCGCACCGGCACGTCGGATTCACTGGCTGCCTGGATGTCGTAGCGGGGGTCGGTAAAGAGGATCGATTCCCGGGCGCTGATCAGAAGAAGCGCATTGCTGCCCGTGAACCCGCAGAGATAGCGGACGTTGGGCAGGTGGGTGATGGCGATAGCTTGGGCTTTGTGCTGCTGCAGCAGGCGGATCAGGCTATCACGCCGTTCGCGGCGAGGATCGGATTTCAGAGGCAAACCTCAGTATTGTAACATTTGCAGGCACAAAGAGCCCACTGCGGCGGGCAGTGGGCTCTTCATGGTTGGACGGCGGAGACGGCTGAATCGGGCTGTGCGGTTAGGCTTTACGCCGGCGGTGCAGCAACGCCACACCTGCCAACCCGGCGCCCATCAGGGCCATGGAGGCGGGCTCCGGCACCGCTGTGAGACTGAAGTCGCCGTGGAAGTTCGAAATCGCCGGCGAGCTAGCGATGATCGAATTCAGAGTGTAGCCCGAGGTGTGAGCGTTAAAGCTAAACTGCGAAGCGAACGAAAACAGTGGCGGGACGGGGCCGCTGGACACGCCCATGTAGGCGGCTAGCGTCGGATTTACGGAGACAATCTGGCTTGGTAACGCGACCAGATAGGTTCCGGCCGTGCCGCTGGTTCCGGTCCGCGTGAAGGTCAGGGACGCTCCCCCGTTTCCGTTGCCCTGCATGAGATTAGTGTTGGCGGCGATGCCCGGCACGGACGCTCCACCAACGAGATTCCTCGACGAACCCGCAGTCAGGAAGGGGTACGAGATCAGCCCGATCGAGGAATTGTTGAGGATCGTGGAATTTGGATTGTCCACCAGTCCGGTGATGAATGTGAATTTGGCGCCGGTGAGCGTGGCCGTGTGTGTTCCGTCCGTCATGCCACCCACGTTGACGACGAGTGTTAATTTATTGGGACTTGTGCCGGCCAGAGTGGCCGATACAAGCGACAGTCCCGTGAAAGTGATCGTGCTGGCCTGGAGTGACCCTGCCAAAACTGCAAGCCCCAAGGCTGCGCTGTAGATAAGTTTCATACTCTCCTCCCTCGAAAGCTAGTTCAACTGAAGCCGCAATCTGTAGCTGCGTTCACAGAGAGATAGCCAGGAGTAGATTAGCAGTCAAACCAAGGCGAGAACATAGACATTTTGATAGCTATCACAAGATACCCCTCCAATGATAGTTGCGAAATCGAAAGATATCCTAAAGTTCAGACGAGATCAGATAATAGATTTGAAATTGATCACCGAGCCGGGCGGAATGCAGGTGGCAGGTGCAGTCCGCAACGCTCTTGCTCGCGGCTCGGGGGCCCATGGCATTCCTTGCAATCTCACCGATTCGAGCAGTTCAGTCTGTTCCGCTATCTGCGCGACCAGAGGCGCCACCACGCCCAGAACAGCCCACAATCACATCCGAAGTTGCCAAACCTAGCGCCTGGATGCCCTTTGCTGTGTTAGATTCGAAGTTTGACTTGGGCCTGAGGCGGTCTCCGTGCAGATTTTTCTTCAAGGCAAGCTCCTTGGAATTGAGCAGTTCATCCGCGATGCGCGCGGCGGGCGGGATGCCCGCGGCGGCCTCGAGGCGCTCAGTGGGCGTTGCCTCTACATCTCGTTGCTATGCGAAGCCATTCCGCGGGCGCTGCTACAGCGTCTGGGACTGGCGCCGGAACTTCTCGGCTCCAGTGGCGGCGGCCAGTTCCTGGTGGTGCTGCCCGCCGAAAATCTCACCGAGGCAAACCAAGTCCTGATTGACGCGACGCGGCGGCTCTCTGAATTCACCGGCGCGCGGCTGCGTCTCGCCTGGGCGGCGACAGAAAACCTAGGCGCCTGGAGCGATGTCCGCAAACGCCTGGACGAGCAGATGACCAAGTGGCGCGGCACCGACGCATTGGAACCGGGCGGCCTCTTCGAACCCTACCAGGCCGATGCCGATTTCGACGATTTCTTCCGGACTCTTTACAGGGAGTTGCCCGCCAGTGCGGCCGCCGTCTGGGATACCACCGCCCGCGGCATGCTCTCGGCCGAGGGAGAGGCTCACTGGATCGCCACGCACTGCGCTCCCGGCCGCGATGGCCGCGCGCAGGCTACCCAGTTTGACTTGGCCCGGCGCGCCCACGGCAAGCGCACGTGGGGCATCCTGCGCGGCGACGTCGATCTCTTCTCCGCCCGCCTGCGCAAGGCTGCCACCGTGGAAGAACACATCCAGCTCTCCGTTTACTTCAAGCAGCTCTTCGCCGGCGAGGTGCAGGTGCGCTGCTCGCAACCGGAATTTCTGCGCAAAATCAGCGTCCTCTATACGGGCGGCGACGAGTTTGCAGTGATCGGCAGTTGGGACGCGCTGATCCCGTTCGCGCGGGAGATCGAGCGTGTGTTCCAACATTCGACCGAAGATTTCCTGAGGGAGTTCCCGGGCGCCGAGGGCAAGTCGCTGTCAATGGCGCTGGCGCTCGCCTCCAGCGCGGATGCAGACCCGGCCAGCGTCTATGTGGAAGCAGGCCAGCAGTTGGAGATCGCCAAGAACGCCGGGCGGGATTCGTTTGCGCTGATGGGACGGGTGCTGGATTGGAAGGCGCTGGCGGAGGCGGCCGAGTTGAAGGGCACCATGTTGAAACTGGTGCACGAGTTCGGCTGTTCCCCGCAGTTCCTTGGTGAGTTGGGCTCGTTCTACCGCGAAACGGACCGGATCCTGCCGGCCAAGAGTTCGCGGCGGGCGCAAGAGACACAGCTGCGGCCGTGGCGGCTGCATCGCCGCTTGAATCGCGTGCTGGACGGACCGGAACGAAACCGGGAATTCCAGAAGGCGCGCAATACGGTATTGGCCGCATTTCTGACGCGCGGCCAGGCGCAATTGAAGCTAAAGCCCTCAGGGCGCGTGGCGCTGGAGTGGGCGCGATACATGGAAGAGGTTGAGTAACATGAGCGAACTCGAACCGCAAGAGACACCGGGCTTGGAATCACCAGCCGTGGAGGCGCCCGTCGTGGAAGCGCCCGCACTGGAGATTCCGGTGGCGGCCCCGCCGGAAGCGGCGGCGGATGCAGCTCCGGCTGCGCCGGTAGCCGAAACGGAAAAGCCAGCAGGGGAAGCAAAACCCGCGGCCCAGCCACCGGAGCAGCGAGCGGAGCAGCGCACGGCCAAGCCGAATGACCGCGGCCCCAGGCCGGACCGCCGCGAACGTCAGGCGCCCCCGGCCGGCGCGCCCGCCGGCGCCAAGCCGGAGCGCGGACCCGATCGCGGACCCAGGCCCGACCGTGGCCCGGATCGCGGACCAGACCGTGGCGGCGATCGCCGTGGCCCGCCCCGCGGACCCGAGCGCGGCGGGGATCGTGGCGGCGACCGCGGCCGCGGTCCCGAGCTTTCCGCCGAGATCGACCTGGAAAAGCTCGTTTCCGACAGCCTCTATCTCGATAACCAGGCCCACGCCGTTGTGGCCCGCCTGCGGGATATGGACTCTGGCACGCGCAGCCAGTTGCGCCGCTTTTTTAGCGCGGTGCGCCGGGCTTACCGTGCGGCCGAGGGCGAACGCCAACACCAGTTCGTCATGCTGCGCGCGCGGCTTGCCTACACCATCGCGCGCCACCAGTTGCGGAGCCTGGATCCGCTGGAGCGCCTGCTCCTGCAGGTGACACGCAAGAACGACGCCAAGGGTTACGAGCGCTTCCGCGATCTGTTTGAAGCCATCGTGGCCTACAACGAGTAGAGAATTGAACCGGAGACTGTCATGAGTTCCCATTCCTCCGATACGAAGCTGGGCCTGATCGGCAAGCTGATGCTGGATGGCGAGATGATCTGCGAGACCGGCCTGCACATTGGCGCCGGCAAGGGCTCGCTGGATCTGGGCGGCGCCGACAATCCGGTGGTGAAGGACGCCTTCGGGCGGCCGTACGTGCCGGGCAGTTCGCTGCGCGGCAAGATGCGGAGCCTGCTGGAGCAATCCGCCGGCCTGGTGTCGCCGTCCGACCTGGTTTACCTCTCGCGACGCCGCGGGCAGGAAGTCCGGATCCATCAGAGCGATGAAGCGGGCGACGAAATCTGCCTGCTGTTCGGCCGCAATCCGGGCCGCGTGGAGCGCGTCTCGGGCGAGGCCATGGAGCCGAAAACGGCCACCCCGGCGCGCCTCACCGCCTACGATGCGCCGCTGGATCTGGATTCCATCACCGCGCAGATGCGCGAGAATCTCGACGACGAGCTCACCGAAGTGAAGAGCGAAAACGCCATCGACCGCGTCACCGCGCAGTCCAATGCGCGCACGCTGGAGCGCGTCCCCGCCGGAGCCAGATTCAAGGTGCGCCTCGTTCTGGATATCCTCTGCGCCGAAGACCGCGAGTTGGTGGCCACGCTCGTCCAGGGCATTCGCCTGCTGGAAGACGATGCGCTGGGTGGCGGCGGCTCGCGCGGCAGCGGCCGCATCCGCTTTAGCGGTTGGAAGCTGAGCTGGCGCAACAAGGCTTTTTATGCCGCCGGCGAGCCCGAACAGGCTCTGCTGGAGGCGGAAGACAGCGCGGCATTGCACGCCGGTGTGCGCGCTGAAGAGTTCGCCGCCAAGCTGGCCTGATCGGTTGATCTGACATGAATCCTGCGCTGCTCATCCGGCTGCGGCCTACCACGCCCTGGCGCATCGGCCCCGACAACGGGGCGCGCGATCAGGCTGCGGCCATTCTGCATAGCGACGCCCTCTATTCCGCCGTGACACTGGCGTTTGGCCAGTTGGGACTGATGGAGGAGTGGGTGAACGCCACGGCTCGCGAGTATGGCGAGCCGGCCGTGCGCTTCAGTTCGTGCTTCCCCTGGCAGCGCGGACATCTCTACGCGCCGCCGCCCTCCGGGCTGTGGCCGCCCGCCTCGGCCAACGGCAAGGTCCGCTGGAAGGGCGCTACGCTGTTGCCCACGACGTTGATCTCCGCCCTCGTGCGCGGGGAGCGGCCGTCGGAAGAACGCTGGACGGTGGACGGCCACTCCGGTTGCCTCATCCCCGTCAACAGCCGCTCAGCCACCGGACCGTTCCGCGTCGTGCGCCGCTCCAGCGCCGCCGTGGACCGTGTCACCGGGGGCGCCGTCGCGGCTCACCTCACCACCTGCGTGCAGTTCGCGCCCGCCTCCGGGCTATGGTGCGCGGCACAGTTTTCCAACTCCATGACCTACGCCGTCTGGGTGCCTCGCCTGCAAACCGCGTTCCGGTTGCTGGCCGATAGCGGGCTGGGCGGCATGCGCTCCAAGGGTTTTGGCCGCGCACGGACTCCCGATTTTCAGCCGGGTACGCTGCCGGAACTGATCTTCGGCGCGGATCAGCCCGCCATTGAGAGCCGCGCCTGGTGGGTATTGTCTCTATTCAGTCCCGACGCCAACGATGCCGTCGAGTGGACGTCCGGCGATTACGTTCTCACCCAGCGCTCCGGCCGGGTATCGTCGGCAGATGGCGCCGGCGCGGAGAAGCTGACATCCCGCATGGTGGTGGAAGGCTCTGTTCTGGTGGCCCCGCGCCCGCTGCGCGGCTCTGTGCGCGACGTGGCGCCCGAGGGCTGCCCCCACCCTGTTTATCGCGCCGGCTACGCCCTGGCGCTTCCAATTCCCTGGCCGGTGTCTGCATGAAACGCTATCGCCTCACCGTGTTGACGCCGTTGCTGGTTGGCGACGGCCAGAAACTCTCGCCGATCGACTACATGGTCTGGAAAGACCAGGTGAACGTTCTCGATCAGAAGCGCATCTTCCGAATGCTCGCCAAGGGCCCTCGCCTGGAGATGTATCTCGCCCAGATCCGCAAGGCCGAGCGGCTCGATTTCGCCTCCTGGGGCGGATACGCGCAGAACTACGCCGCACGCCGCATCCCGTTTGAGCACGCCTCGGCGGCCAACTACTACGCCCGCACCTCGGCCGAGAATCTCTTCATCCCCACCTTTGCCACCGCCGCCGCGGGCGGCATCTACGTGCCCGCCAGCGCGCTGAAGGGCCCCCTGCGCACCTCGCTGCTGATGGAGCGCGCCGGAGAGGCGCAGTGGAAGGAACTCGCCGCCCGGCTCGAAGGCGCCGAGCGGACACCCCGGTTTCCGGCGGAAGTGCTCGAAACCGCTACGCTCGGTAACGCCGGCGTCAGCCGCACCCGCCCCCTCATGCTCGGCGATACCGCCGCCATCCCGTCCGGCGGAGTGACCCGCATCTACTTGCTACGCACGTCAACCCTGCTGCCCAAGGGGAACAAGCTCGAACTCGGCTGGAAGATGAGCCCGCGCGGCGCCGTAGAGGCCAAACGTCCGGGCGATTCCACCCCCACCTTTGCCGAAATGGCGATGCCCGGAACGCACTTTTCCGGCGCGTTTGACGAAAGCCCGGCGCTCGCCCGGCCTGAGATGTTGCGCGCCCTCCGCTGGCGCGAAGCCGCCGGCGCACGAATGTTCACCCAGGCGGCCAACGCCGCGGCGGAAAAGCTCATCGCCGTGCAACGCGCCTATGCCGAGGCCACCGGGCTCGGCGCCGTGGTGCAATCCCTGGATGGCCTCAGCACCCGGCTGGCTGCCGCCCGCGAAACCGGGCAAGCCTGCCTGCTCTGTATGGGCTGGGGCGCCGGCTTCCTCGCCAAGAGCGTCAGCACCGACGTGAACTCCGATCCGTTCCGCCAGATCCTGCGCAGCCTGCCTGTCTACAGCCAGCCGTTGCGCAGCGGGCTCCCCTTCCCCAAAACCAGAAGAGTCGTTTTTCAAGGGGATCAGCCCTCCACGCTGCCAGGCTGGGTGGAACTGAGTTTCAACCAGTCCTAGTACGTAACGGGCTCATGCTCAAGCCTGTTACCGTCGATGAAGCATGGTAGGATGAAATTCAGCATCACCGCTGGGAAGCCGTTCCGGCTCGTTCGTGGCGAACTGTGGATCTATGTATAACGCGTTCTTCGGCTTTCGGGAAAATCCATTCAATCTGAGTCCGGACCCCGCGTTTCTCTACCGTAGTCCGCAGCATGAGGAGGCATTGGCCAACCTCATCTACGGCGTCCACAGCCGCAAGGGCTTCATCGTCCTCACCGGCGAGGTAGGCACCGGCAAAACCACCATGCTGGAGTGCCTGCGCGACTATCTCGAAACGCAGTATATTGAGTTCGCCTTCATTTTCAATTCGCGAGTCAACACCGAACAGTTCTTCGAGATGATCGCCTACGATCTCGACCTGCGCTGCTCCCACAAATCCAAGACCGAGGTTCTGTTCGCCCTCAACCACCTGCTCATCCAACAGGCCAACGAGGGCCGCACCACGGTCCTCATCGTCGACGAAGCCCACAACCTGGAATGGGACGTGCTCGAGGAGATCCGCCTGCTAGGCAATCTCGAGAATCCGCGCCTCGGAAAACTGCTGCAGATCGTCCTGGCCGGACAACCGGAACTCGATCGCAAACTCGATGCGCCCAACCTCCGCCAGTTGAAACAGCGCATTGTGCTCCGCTGCAGCCTGGCTCCCTTCCAACTCAGCGAGGCTGTCGAGTACATCACCTCGCGCCTGCGGAAGGCCGGCATGGAGGATCAGACTGTCTTCTCCGATGAGGTCATCCGAGAGCTGCATATGCGCAGCCAGGGTATCCCTCGCCTCATCAACGCGATTTGTGACAACCTCCTGCTCACCTGCTTCGCCCTCGAACAGAAGGTAGCCACCATCGACATGCTCGACGAGGTCTGCCAGGACATGCGTCTGGAGTGGCCCGGTCACCGCATGGGCCGCAGCCCCAAAGTGAAGTCCCTCCACTCTTTGGAACCCGTCAATGGGCCTGACATCAGCGCACACAACCAACCCTTACAGGTCGATGTCTTTGGGGTTGACTCCGAGGACGCTAAAGCGCCCCCAGCGTTCCTGCCACACGATCAGTACTAATCTAGGCAGCACCGTACCACCCTCGCCCTCCCGTTTTCGGTCGTTTTCTCCCTCACCCCTCAATTGAGGTGATACACTTAACTAGTAACTAGGATAAATCCTACCCCCTAGAACTTAGGTCCGCTCGTACCATCAGTAAGAACCCTGAGTATACAGGGAGAAGACGGTGTATCTGACCAAGTCCGGCCAGATTTGCCCTTTGAGCGCTGATGAAGGTACAACAGATGGTAAAGCGGATAGGTCTATTCATAATTTGTGCTTCCCTGCTCTTGGCTACAGTGGCTACTGCGGCTGTTCTGCCGGCAGGCACAAACTTTGGTCCTCTCACGATCGGCCCGGTGCCCCCCCCCAATCCTTGGGAAGACAAGTTCGCGATCGGCCCCGTGCCACCCCCCAATCCCTGGGAAGACAAGTTCGCGATCGGCCCGGTGCCACCCCCAAATCCCTGGGAAGACAAGTTCGCGATCGGTCCCGTGCCACCTCCTAATCCCTGGGAAGACAAGTTCGCGATCGGCCCTGTGCCACCTCCCAATCCCTGGGAAGACAAGTAACAGTCGATTTTTCACTCGGGCTTGAGGCGAAAGTTCGCGTCAAGCCCACTTCAGCCCTCCCCGCCCTCCCCTGGCTCCGTTCCATTCCAATCGCTCCCCAATTCCGCCGTCCCACTTCCGTTTCGTAAACACGCACCCCGCCAGTCGGTTCTTGGAAGTGCGCCGCTCCACGCGTGGAAGGAAACCATCCAGCGCATCGCAAACGTCGCGGCCTCGAAGTCTGTTTGTACAGTTCACTTTGCGCCTACGCGTCAGGCTGATATACTGAAAGGGTTCGTGGCGCCATCGTCTAAGGGTTAGGACGGAGCCCTCTCAAGGCTCTAATAGGGGTTCGAATCCCCTTGGCGCTACCAACTTCCCCCCTTAGAATCAATTAATTAGGACTGAACGGGTGCCCGCGGTGCTGCCATTTGCTGCCATCCGCTCTTCTTCAGCTTTCCGGTTGCCATCGTTCTCCTTCATCTGGCCTCTCATCAGGAGATCCCACCGCCCCGCCGCACCCTCTTCATCTTTGGCCAGCGAATGGCTATAGATGTCCGCAGTGATCCTTGGCGAACTGTGCCCAAGCCGTTTTGAAACAGCTGGCAAGGATACACCCTCACTGAGAAGTTGGCTCCCGTGGGTGTGGCGCATGGAGTGAGCGGAGATCCCCTTGAATCCGCATTTCTGGGCCAGGCGGCAGACCCAAGATGTAACCGTGTTGGGCTTCCAGTATGTGCCGTCGGGCTCGCAGAAGACCAGGCGCGGCTCATCCTGGTACGCGCTGCCGTACATGCGCCGGGTTTCCTCCTGCTCTGCGAGATGTATATGGAGAGCTTCGAGGGCGAGTGCGGGAAGAAAAATGCGGCGAGTCTTTCCGTTCTTCGGCGACTTGATGAACAACTCCCGGCCTTGGGCCTGAACAAGCGACTTCGAGACCACCATGGAGCCTTCAGCAAGCCTCAAATCGTCATGGGTGAGCGCCAGCAGTTCTCCGCGCCTGCACCCGCTCGATGACGCCAACAAGAGCAACATGAACAGGCGCGTACCTTTCGCAGCCTCAAGAAACTGAGCAAGTTGGAGGGACTCCAGTATCCGTTTCTCCTTTCGCTCTTGGCTCGGCAGCCTGCATGACGTTGCCGGATTCCGGGTGATCACTTCATGGCGTACCGCATCCTCAAGGGCGGTCCGCACAATGCCGGCGACGTTGTGCACTGTCTTGGGGGATACCGGCTTCGCGGAGCCGGTTCTTCTTTCCTTGCCGCCTTCGGCCTTGATGCGTTGAAACTCGCGTTCGAGCTGAAGCGGCGTAAGGTTCGACAGCGGCGTAGCGCACAGCTCGACACTCAAGTACTTCAGCTTGCCGCGATAGCCCTCAACAGTCGTGGCTGCAAGATTTGGTTCGACGTGTCGCTCCATCCAGTCCACTATCCACTGCCCGAGAGTGCAGGGCGGTTTGGCCTGGGGCGTTGCCTTCTCAATCTCGGCGAGAGCGTGAGCCCTTGCCGCGTCCGCCTCGCGCTTCGTCCTGTATCCCCCCTTGGACGGCCGGACCCGGTTTCCGTTCTCGTCCTTCCCCTGGTCGATCTGATACGCCCATGTTCCGTTCTTCCGCTTGTAGGTTGTTCCGTTCATCTTGAACCAACTTCGTGAAATTGGGGCCAATCGCTCCCATACTGAAGAGCGCCTCTTCAGCCGTCTGCAGGAGTCCTAGCGCGCAACGTAATTCAGTCTGAACATCAGATGGCTCGTGAAACTCGATGCCCCGCTGGACCGCAACACGTGCGGCCGAAACGTTGTTCCAGACGTGCCTAAGCGGATTCTTGTCTGAATCTCCGTCCACTACGAAAACGAGACCCCTGAACACTAGCCCCCACTTGTCAAGGCCCTCCCCATCGCAGTACTTGGCAACACGGGCCAAGAACTTGCCGCTCGGAATGAGCTTCGTTTCGTATTTCGCAACGGTTGAAAGCGTAACCCCAAGTGCGCGCGCCAGTTGCTCTTGGGATAGTCCCCGCTCCTGGCGAAGTGCCTTAATGCATTCCCGTGCTGTCACAGAATCAGCATAGGCCACAATGCAACATTGCGCTATGGAATTTTCTTGCATGCAATTAACTTCCATGATACCGTACCATCATGAAACCCAACACGCCCATACAGCGTTCCAGCGGCGAATTCGACCGCGCAACGTTCACGGTTAACGAACTGGCCTCGCACATAGGGATTAGCACCCCAATGGTCTACCGCATGCTGAAGAGCGGCGAGATACCGCGACGGAAAGCAGGAAAGAAGTACATCATTCCAAAATCAGCCGTTGCGGAGTGGCTCAGAAACACGTCGTCTTCCCAGAACCGGAGGGAGCGGTAAGATGCACACCCACCCGGACAACCTCCCTCAAGACGCCGTCACGATCCTTCAGAAGGTCGCAGAGAACAAGCACCTGCGCGATGCCCTTCTCGAATACATCGGCCTCTACGAGAGCAAGACTTGGGTCGCCAGCGCGGTCGAATCGCTCGTGCGGATGAGCACTCACCAC
This sequence comes from Paludibaculum sp., assembly GCA_036504135.1. Taxonomy (GTDB): domain Bacteria; phylum Acidobacteriota; class Terriglobia; order Bryobacterales; family Bryobacteraceae; genus Paludibaculum. The sequence goes on along the minus strand of DASXVP010000013.1, from coordinate 51,481 downwards.
GGCCACGGGGAGTATGCCATGGAACCCACTGACGTGTACAACGAGGTTACGAAGGAGCTGAAGCAGTGGCGCATCGACATGAGTCACGCCCTCGACCTTCAGACGCTCTATCCGCGAGCTTTCGCCCAACCGGTGAACTGGCACAATGAGAACCCCGAGCCATCACCGACAGAGGCAGCCTGAGGCGTCATGGCGCAAATCCCGTTCACACTCTCCGAAATGCGAACATGGCAGCACGCGAGACTGCCGGATCTCACGCGGCAAGGAAACGAATACAGGGGCGCCTGCCCCATCCACGGCGGCACCAACCCTAGTTCGTTTTCGTTCAACCCTGACACCGGCAACGCGTTCTGTCACTCCGCATGCAACCGCGGATGGGGTGTCGTCGGACTCGAAGCCGTTCTCTCCAAGGTCACGACGGCCGAGGCGCTGAAAGCAATTTGTGTTCTGGTCGGCAAGCCGGTGCTCAACGGGAAGAACGGCGGACAGTTCGTCGAGCTGGAGTCCTACTCCTACACCGATGAGAATGGCGCCTTACTGTTTCAGCAAGTTCGGCGTTGGGACACAGCGAGGAGCGTGAAGACGTTCATTGGTCGAAGGCCAGAGGCGGGCGGAACCTGGATCAACAATCTGCAGGGAGTCAGGCGGGTTCTCTACCGTCTGCCCAAGGTGCTCAGCGCCGATCGCGTGTTCGTGGTGGAGGGAGAGAAGGACGTTCACACGCTGGAATCGTGGGGCCTGGTCGCCACCACAAACCCAGGCGGCGCGGGCAAGTGGCGCGCCGAGTACTCCGCAGCTCTGGCCGGGCGCGATGTGGTGATCCTTCCGGACAATGACGAGCCGGGCCGCAACCACGCCGAACATGTGAGAAGTACGCTTACGGGCCAGGCCCGGAGCTCCCTGATTCTGCGTTTGCCCATCGAGACAGAGAAAGCCGACGTGACCGACTGGCGGCAGGCGGGAGGCACGAAGGAAGTGCTACTGCAACTCGTGGAAGAGGCTGAGTTGAGGGCGCAGAATCCACCTCCCTCGGATGAGCCTACCCCCTCGTCCGCATCGGGTGAGGTGCTCCCCAGAGGATTCAAGTTGACCACTGAGGGCCTGTTCAGAGAACAGGATAATGGTCCGGAGGTTTGGCTATGTGCGCCACTGGAGGTCCTCAGCCGTACCCGTGACGGCCGCAACGAAGAATGGGGACGGGAACTCCGATTCAAGGATCACGACGGGCGCGAACACACGCTGATCCTGAGTGATGCCCTTCTCGCCGGCGAGAAGGGCGAATGGCGGGCGCGCCTGATGAGCTGTGGATTCAACATGAGCCACGCGCCCAAGGCGGTGGCGGCACTGCGAGAGTTTCTCTTCAAGGTCGATCCGAAGACACGAGCGCGCAAGGTCGATGTCATCGGATGGCATGACAACGGCCGTGTCTTCATCACACCAGCCTGGACGGTGCCCGCTGAGACACCTGAGCGAATCCTGCTGGACCAAAGCGGCGAAGGGAATCACCACTTTCGCCAATCGGGGACGCTCGACGAATGGCGGCGGAACGTCGCCGAGCCTTGCCGAGGAAACCCCCTTCTTCAGTTCGCTGTGAGTGCCGCGTTCGCGCCGCTCCTCCTGCCGTACAAACACGGCATGGGGGGCGGCTTTCATTTTGCCTCGGACAGCACGACGGGCAAATCCACCGCGCTCCTCGTGGCCGGGAGTGCGTGGGGCGGCGGCGGAAAGAATGGTTTCTGCCACACCTGGAAGATGACCGCGAACGGCGCTGAGGCTTTGGGCTTATCACACAATCACTGCCTGCTTTTGCTCGATGAGTTGGCCGAGCTGCGGGACAAGGACCGCGCCAGCGACCTGGCTTACTTCTTTGCGCATGGCGAGGCTACAACGCGCATGAACAAAGAGCTGAAACGCCGCAATCTCCCGAGCTTCGATCTGGTGTTTCTCAGCTCTGGAGAATTCGGCTTCCTTGATCTGATCCGGCGTCAGTCTGGCCGTACCTTCACGGGGCAGGAAGTCCGCATCTGTGAGATTCCTGCGGATGCCGGGAAGCACGGCATCTTCGATGATCTGCACGGCCTGCCGTCCGGTGCGGAGTTCGCGCAGAGCATCACCAGCGGCGCGCTCGATTACTACGGGACGGCCGCGCCGGTCTTCGTTTCGAAGATGCTCGAAAGCGGAGCCGCTCAGGTGAAGGCTGAAGTCTTGGAACTCATGGAGACGTTCTCAGACGCCTGCAAAAAAACGACAGACAGTCCAGAGGTCGGGCGCATCCTTCAACGCTTTGCGTTCGTGGCTGCGGCCGGCGAACTGGCGGCTCAGTGGGGCATCGTCGGTTGGGAGCAGATGGAGGCGGCTTTCGCCGTCGAACACGCCTACAGGCTCTGGCTGATGAGGCGAGGTACCAGCGGCTCGCGTCAGCACATGGAGGCGCTACAACACCTCCGCGAGCATATTAGGTGCTTCAGGACGAGCCGCTTCCAGAAGCACCGGCAAGGAACCAAGATCGACCAATTCGCTATCTCCCAGCTCGAAGGCTACATCGGCGAGGATCGAGACGGCGCCGTCGAGATCCAGTTCTCCGAACGCATTCCGCGGTCGGTCTGCGACCCCTACTCGCTCGACGTCATGCTGAGCGCTCTTGACGGAATCGGGGCCCTCAAGAAAGACGGGAAGCACCGGGCTGCAAAGCGGGTCCTCCCCGACCACCCCGGTAAGACTCGCTGCTATGTCATCCGGCAAGACGTGTTGTTTGCCTCCGAGAGCGATGAGTGACTTTTCCCCTCAACAAGAACTGGTGGGGACTGTAGGGATTGTGGGGACCGTACTTCTAACAGTCATTATATGAATCACTTAAAAGGATTTGGCGGCAAAGCAGCAGGTGGGGACTTGGTGGGGACTGGTGGGGACCGGACTCTACAATCCGATATGGATATGGAAACCCAGGTGGGGACTGTGGGGACGGATGGGGACTGGAATCTTCTCAATACGTCAATCTTGTCTATAGCTTACGAGGAAAGATGGCGCAGTCCCCACCGGACCCACCCAGAAGAGAGTGTGGCGGGGGAAAGAGCCGGGACGACACGGAGCGGCTTTCCGCCGAGGAGTCCCAGCGAGCCACTTCAGGCTCGCTGGAGGCCCGGCGAGTACTCGCAGAGCGTGAGTGATGACCGGCTGATGGAAGCAATCTGCAGGGCGATCCGGACCGGATCTCTGGAGCGCCACGCCTATGACGACGACGCCGACCTAGCGCGGCTGAAGGACGAAGCAATGAACGTTGTACGAAGCATATGGAGACCACGATGATAGATGACTTTGACCAGCGCGAGAAGCGCGAATTGGCGATCCTGGAGCGCATCATGAAGCACCTCCCAAGGCACCTCGCCAGCCATTGCCCGACGCTTTCCCGGCAGCACCCCGGCGAGCTGAAGCGCCGTGCCCTACAGATGCTCAAGACCCACATGAGACCGTTCCCAGGCAGGCCGAAGGATCAGACGATCACGGATGTCCTTCAGCTCCAAGCGTCGGGCGTCACTTGGCGCACCGCGCTGCGGACTATCTATCCGGACTTCAACACCTGGACGCGCCTCCGCCAAATGGACACCACCAACCGATTCAGGAGCGCCAAGCGGGCACGGGCCAGAGCCGACCGCAAATCTGGTCGGCAAACGGACGACCAGAACATTCAGGCCGATTATGTTTCGTCTGGTCCCGACGAGCGGGAACCCCCAAGATTAGGGCATGAAGATGAAGACGCTTGAACAGGTTGAGCGGATGAAAGAGAAGGCGGCACGCTTCGTCAGTAATGTCCTCGGTGATGACGACCGGGCGGCGGAAATTGATGATGAGTCCCCGGAAGACTACGCCGACCGCAAGCGGATCCAGATCTCAGCAAATCCCCAGAAAAGGAGCCCGCACCACATGGCCACCACCACCAAGGCCGATCTTGAAGCCCGGATTGAGGAACTCGAAACTGAAAACGAGGAATTGAAGGATAAGCTGGACGCCATCGGAGAAGTTCTCGACGATGACGATTCCACGGAGGATGATTCCCCGGACGATGATTCCCCGGACGACGATTCCCAGTATGAAGAGTAGCTTTTCAATGCCGGCAAGGAAGCAGGGGAGCGGGTTAGCCCGTTCCCCTTTTCTTGCACCTGGACCAAGTCAAACCGGCCCCCCAGCTTCAACACTGAATCGTCGACCTTTTGACGATCTATCGACGATTCAGAGCACGTTTTCACGATTGGTGCACGATCCGTTGACGGTTGTTTAACGATTTCCCGATTGAACCATGAGCACAGCCACCTACAGAACCAGCGTAGCCGCCAAGATCCTCGACTCCAGCCCCCACACCCTGCGCCGACTGGCGAAGGCCGGGCGGATTGACGCGGAGGTCACAGGAGGGGGACAGTTCCGTTTCCCCGTCGCGGAGGTGGAGCGACTGCAACGGGAGGGACTTCCGCCGATGCCTCAGGAGTCCCCCGACGAGGACGAGAGAATTGAGCAGCGGCCGATCCGCGACCAGGCCGAACCGGACCCCGAGCCGGACCCCGAGCCCGAGCCGGACTCCCCGGATGTGAGAACCGCCCGTGAAGAACTGTCCATTGCGAAGACGAAGGTTGAGCTCCGCAGGGTCCAACTCGAACTAGAGCAGACTGAGGATAGCTTCCGCGAGCGGGACCGCCAGGCAGTCGCCCAACAACAGGCAGCACGGCGCCGCCAGGCGGAAGCCGACGAGGCAGCGGCAAGGAAACGATGGTCGGATGACAAGCTGGAGCAAGCCATGCGCGACCTGCCTTTCGATTGCCCGCCCGATATTGAGGAGACCGTTGCCACCGACGTGCGCCGCATCCTCCACGATTACGCCCCGAGCGATCCCATGCACGTCGTTGACCGGCTCATTCATGCCGCGGTAGAGCGGTCGCTAATCCCGCATAGACGGCAGCAGTTGATTCAGACCGCCATTGACGAAGCCGCGGACTCCCTGCCGTTCGGCGCGAAGGGCTGGTCAGAGCCGACCGTCTACCAGATCAAGGCGCGGAAGCTCGCGGCTCAGGCGGTCGCGGCCAACGCGGCCGGCATGGGTGAGCGGGAGTTGAAACAGATTGCCCGTCGGGCAGTGCTTCCCGTGGTAAGAGCCTTCGAAAGAGCAGAGACGGTGGAGCGCCTGTTGCTGGGACTGCAATGGTGGGAGCTCGGCCGCGCCGACCAGACCGAACGCCAAGCGGCCGTTCAAGCGGCCAAGGAGGCGTTGGAGGACGCGGCGCCGACAGCCACGGCACAGCAACTGGAAGAGCGCATGAACAAGGCGCTACGGCCCCACGTGCAAAAGGTCGAAGCCCGAGTCGAGAGGCAACGGCAGCAGAGCGAAGAGCAGGGCCTCGTTCGAGCCGCGTTGAGCCATCTCTCCCACATTCTTCTGTGTTACTACGACTGGGACTCGTTCAGCGACCGCGCGGAAACGAAAGACGAGCTCTCCCAGGCACTACCCGAGGCGATCCGTGAGGCAGTGGAAGAAGGGGACGTGGACGCCTCGAACCTGAAGGAGTTCGTTGAGGCATGGGTTGAAGAGCAGCTCGAAGATGAAGAGAAGTGACCGCAGAGATATACTCAACGAATGCGATTTCTACCGGGAGAAACGGTTCTCGTTGAGCGGCCGAAGGACGGTTTTTTTATCACTTCCTGCCGCATTCTGCAAGGAAGCGTTGAGTCCATGCAGGAGATCTGCTTCCTGGAAGACGTTTGTCTCGTGCGCTCGCAGAGGCACTATCGCGCTGGATTGTTGAGGTGGGGGGCCGTTGCGATCATCCTAGGAGTCTTCGGGGCATTCGTTCAGCGAGAATTAGTGCCAAGTGTGGCGCAGGTCGTCCACTACGTCGCGCTCGCCTTGATAGCGTGTAGCGTGCTCCTGCTCGTGGCCTACTTGCGGACTAGGTCCATCGACCTCACCTTCTGCACGGCTGGCGGCGTGATCGCGCTGAGGATGAGCATGAGCGGCACAGCAGAGGCAGAGGAAACGCTAAATCGATTCGTTGCGGCGAAGTACGCCAGGTGTGAAATGGTCCGGGCTTCCGATCCTCGACTCTCACCTGGTGCCTGAATCGCCCGTCCCGTGCTGCCAACGTGCTGCCATCGCAGCGATAGCGGGTTTAGAACCATGCCAAACGTGATGGCAGGTTTTCCCAAATTCAACGACATAGCGCAGGGTGATACACGGTGAAACAAGGCATTTCGGTTTCGAATCCCCTTGGCGCTACCAACTCCCCCCACCCAATTCAGCGTCATTCAAAAACCCCGGAGGACAATTCCGCGGCTCGATGCCGTTCGGTTCGCCCCCAGTGCTAAGGTCGGGATCGAGGCCCGAGAAGACCGGGCAGCGCGGCGGCCTGCTTCACCCAGCTGGCCAGTTGCGCCTCATCCAGTGCATCGCCTTCGCAGATGTCAATCCAGCGTGTTTCCTTGCTCTTCGGCGTGCCTCCGGGGGGAAGGGGTTGCAGCGAGGTGCCACGCAGGAAGGCCACTTTCACGTAATGAGTCAGAACGTGGAATCCGAGGAACCAGCCCTGGCCCTCGATGCCATAAAACGGCGTGTTCCACTTCACGGCTTTGACCACGTTCGGCACATGGCTCACGATTAGCGCGTCGAGTCGCTCCCCGATGCCGCGCTTCCAGCCGGGCATGGCCGCGATGTAGGCCTGTACCGGAGCGTCGCCGTCGGCCTTGGCAATTTGCGGGTTGCCACCGGAAAGGAGCTTAACGGATTGGGACTGCTTCGCTGGTACGCGTGCCTCGTCTGCAGATTTCATTGGGGTTCGGTCCTCGAAAAGAGCCCGGTCGCAGGGCCGGGTTCATCCAGGCAGCGTAGCCGGCAGCCAACAGGCTCTCGAATCGCCTCCACCCAACCCTCGCCATCCAAACACTGCGGAGGACAAGTCGCCCCTCATCCTCCGCACCTCATCACGCCTACTGCGCGCCCTTGTAGGCCACGTAGCACTTGCTGTTGCTGGCATCCAGATTGCGTTGAATCAGGAAATTCCGTGTGCCCAGCGTCATGTTGAAGTAGGCGCCATTGCCGTCCACTTGCATGTTGGAGCCAAACGTCCACGCGCACTTGTCGGCGTTTTCGGCCCCGGCCGAGTCATACCAGGCGTTGAGATTCGGATCGGTGGCCGCCTCCTCCAGTTCGTGCGCAATCACCGAGATCATGCCGTCCACGCCGGCGTTGCCGTTCGGCCCCACCGTCTGTGCGGCGCAACCGCCGAGGCAGCGGGCAGCGTTGCCCACGAACGAGTATTTGATGTTCGATCCAGAGATCGTGCCGTAGGTGTGCCAGCCGCAGTAGCGCGTGCAGAAGCCCGAGTTCTCGGAGACGTTCGAGGACGTCAGCACGAAATACACTCCATTCGGATCGTTGGGTAACCGCCCATTGGTGATGGCGCTGCTGACAACGGCCTGCACCTTCGCATCCGATAGACGCGTACCCTGCGATCCGGTGTCGGTGGTCTCCACGCCCCGGGCCACGCCGCCGCTCACCCCCGTGTAGGTCGTGTTGATAGTGAAGTACGGCGAGCCCCCAACCTTATCCAGGAAGTCGCGCACGATCTGTTGGCCGGCCGACGTGTCGGTGCCATTGCTCTGGTTCCAGTTGCCGTACCAGATCACGTACGCCGTAATCGGCCCTGCCATCACGGGGCCGCCGTGGGCGGTGATCGGAGTCAACGCCCCGGTACCGCCAGCCGTAGGAGCATCCGCATGGGCGTTGTTCATCCGATGGACAGTCATCTTCGGCTGCCCTAATTCAACCTCCGGCGGGTCAGCCCACGCCATTGTCACCACGGTCAATGCCAGTATTGGCAAGGCGAATTTCCAGGTCTTCATTGTTGTCCCAGCTCCAGTCGGATCAGATTCAGTCAGGCTCGGGGGATTCCCAGTTGCAAAAGCCTGATTGGGCAGAGTATAGCCAATCTCTGCCCAAACGTCCAGAATCTTGACGGGCAACGAAAGCCTAAGCCAGTCTGTCTACTTCTTCTGCCGCATCTCCTCGACAATCTTCGTCAGCTCAGGAACCAACCCGGCAGTGGCCTCCTGGGTGAGCGCCATCGCCCCCTGCATCAACCGCGGCATCTTGTTGAGCATCGCCTGGCCCGCCGCCGATTTGTAGAAACTCGGAATTCCGTCCAGTTCGGACACGGCATACGTCGCCGCATACAGCTCGACAAATCGCGGTTTGATCGCCTCTCAGCTCATCATCCTGCGCATCAGCGCCTACGTCCGCTTCTGCATCTCGGCCGTCGACGCGCGCACCTCCGGGGGCAGGTCCATCTTGGCGAATTGCTCGACCTGCATCTTCGACATGGAGCCAAGCATCTGCTCCAGCATCTGCTCCGGGTTCGCCACCCTCACCATCTCCGCCGCTTTCGCCTTGCAGCTTGCGCCATCGGCCCGCGCCACAAGTGACGCCGCTTAAATCGGTCCCCAAATGCAGACGGGAGTGGTCAGTCGATAAGCTCCCACCATACGCTCAACCTATCGCATTACGGCCTGCGAAGTTGCGCGGCCCGCCAGCCAGTACACGCCGAAACAGGCCAGCGGGATCAGATTCAACAGCGCAATCCAGGGGAAGCTCCGCAGCCCGATGAAGCCGAAGAACGCAAAGGTGCTCACCGTCAGCACTACTGCGCCCGCCCGCTCCCACCTCATCATCGCCGCCAGCCCCGCCAGCATCAGGAAGTGGAATCCATGCTGCACCGCAACCCACGCCGGCGGAAACCGCCCGTCGCCCCGCAGGAACCATTCCGCCGTGTGCTCCACGAAAAATGCGCCCCAGAAGAGGAACAACAACGCCGCCGTCGCCCGCCCCGCCCACAGACCCACCGTACCGATCTTCATACTGCCTTCGCTCCTTTGGCGGGCGCTGCCCGCACCCTGAGCGTGCCCCAAATCCACACCAGTGCGACCTTCGGATTCGCTTCGGAATCCTTGAAGGACTCCTCATCCCCTCGCTATCGCGCCAACCGCTCGCCAATCTGCGCCGCAAGCTGCCGCGCCATCTCCGTCTGCGCCTCCGCCGCGCCCTCCGACGGCCTGTCGATGTTGTCCGCCCAGATCATCTTGCCGGAATGCACGTCCACCAGCCGCGCCGAGACGTTCACCCGTCCGCCCGCCCTCTGCACAGCGCCCTCCACCAGCACATCCAACCCCAACATCCGCCCCATCATCGCCGGCGAGATCCCCACCCACTGATACCGCCTCACCGTGCCTGGCGAGACCACATACGTCCTTTCCGGCTTCGCCAACTCCACCACCAGCCTCTCGGATAGTCCCCGCGCCAGCGCCACCGATTCCCACTCCGGGCTCAGGGTCTCCAGCGGGATCACCGCCAGGCTCGCCAGCCGCTCCCCGCCTCCTAGAAACCGCGATGGCCGGTAAAACTGCCAGTACACCACCCCCGCCAGCGCAACCAGCAGCCCCATCGCCGCCAGCCACCTCGGCCAGGCCGTCCTCGCGTTCACGACCGGCGGCGCGGCCACCGGCGGCGCGACCGCCTCCTCCACCACAAACCGGTAGCCACGCTTAGGGATCGTCTCGATGCAGGCCCCCGCCTGCTCCCCCAACGCCTTTCGCAGTAACGATATATTGCGCGCCAGCCCGACATCCTCCACCACCGTGTCCGGCCACACCAGTCGCATCAGCTCCGCTTTTTCCACCACTTGGCCGCGCCGCACGATCAGCGCATGCAACGTCTCCAGCGCCTTCGGCTCCATGGGGCACAGCACTCCATGCCGGAACAGGAGTCGCTGCTCCTCGTCATACCGGAAATCGTGAAACTCATACATCGCGCGCCCTTCGCGTATTCTAACGCCCTGGCCGCCCAATGCGGCATCCAACCACGAGTACCCGCGAAAGGAATATCCCCGTGAAGAAACTCCTCCTGGTCCTCCTGTTACTCGTCGCCGGCTATTTCGCCTGACGGACCATCAACAAACCCGCCGAGAAGCCCGCCGCCTCAGCCCCCGCCACAACCTCAGCCCCCGCCGCCATCCCGCAGGCCCAGGCCATCTCCGGCTCATCCCTGAACAAAGCCTTCCCTGAAGCCGCCCTCGGCTACAAGATCACCTTCAGCCAGGAGAAAGACGGATTCTCCCAGGCTGATCTCTCCCTGGGCGGCAAGAAGGTTGCCATGCTTACCATCTCCGACACCGCCGCCAACCCCAGCGCCCGCGATAAGTTCAATACCAGCGCCAAGCAGATCGGCGGCTTCCCCTCCGCTCCTGTCGGCGCCCAGGGCACCGCCGTGCCCGTCGGCGATCGCTATCAGGTGCAGGTCCGCTCCGTCGCCCCCGCCTTCACCGCGGCCGATCGCGAAGCCTGGCTAGCCAGGTTCAAACTCGCCGAGCTCGCCACGCTCGCCGGCAAGAAGTAGGAGCACCCCATGGGCAAACCCATCGATCAACTCGTCGACAGCCTCCCCACCAGCGGCCTAACCGTCCGCGCCCTCGGCCTCTTGGACTACATCGCCCCCGGACAGTGGCAAAACGTCACCGGCTTTGATAACACCATCCAGCTCGTCACTGGTGAGTCCGATCCCGGCCTGGTGGCGCAGATCCGTAACCGCGCGCTGCAACTCTACGGCGATACCTCCCAGGGCTACCAGCGCGCCATCTCCATCTACCAGAGCGTGGAAACCGCCGACGCCGCGCTCGGGGCCGCCGCCATGGCCCACCGCATCGGCGAGAAGATCTCGTTCCTCTCATTTCTCGACAAGGTCACCCCGCCCCAGGAGAATTCCCAGGCCCTCAACCTCGCCATGAAACTCGTCGCTGAATCCGTCGGCTTTTGCTATACCAACGGCTTCCCCGGCGACGGCATCGGCGATTTCATGGCCGCCGTCGGCGCCTATGAAAAGGAAAACCTCATCCGCCTGTAGGCGATCATCACCTTCGACGGTCTCCTGCCGCTGGGCCCCGATTTTGCCTCCAAGCTGATGTCCCAAGTCAGCCAGTTGAACGCCTCCGACATCGAAGACAGCAAGTTCTTCCAGGCCGCCAAATCCATCCTGCCCGGCGGCGGCTCAGCCGGCGCGGCGCTTTCCTATGTCACGAGCGCCATTGGCTCTATGGAGTCCTACGTTGGCAACTTCGCTGGCCAGCACGGCATCACCCTCGATGGCATCCTCGGCGGCCTCAAGGGCTTCGTCGATTTCTCCGACGACAAACTGGATTATGTCGCCGCCTTCCTCGCCATGAGCACCAATTACGTGGAGCACACTGGCACCCAGTCCGTCGCCCGCAGCCTCATCGAGCGCGCCGTCGGCGAGATTTAACCGGCCTGCCCGCCAAATCCCGCCCCGGACCTCAGATACTCTTTCCGGAGCGGGCTGAAAACATCCAGCACCAGCGCCCGCACCGCCCCTGTCCTGATCCCATGCGCCACGCCCCCCGGCGTGTGCCAGAAATCGCCGGCCCGCATCGCCACTTCCTCGCTACCCTGGATCCGGGTACACTCGCCCTCCAGCAGCACGCCCCACTGCTCCTCGGGATGGCTGTGGATGGCGCCCGCGCTGTGCGGCTCGATGGTGACTACGGAGAGCATCGCCTGCTCACCCGCAAACACGCGCGAGGCCAGCCCCGGCCCCAGCGCACGCGGAATCCCCTGCCCGGCGTCGTGCAAATCAAACGCCCACTCCGGGCGTTGACCCCTTCCCGCCATCTCATCCTCAGGCACGGTCAGTCCCCTTCCTTTAGACAAGCCGCTACCGCAGCGCCTGCGCCGCCCGCTCCAGCCCCGCATCCACCGCAACGTCAAAGTAGCCGGCCAGCCCCTCGCCCCCGTTGCGCTCGCCCGAAACCACTTCTTTCGATGGATCCGGATTCCACGCGTTCCCGGCCGAATTGTCAAACCACGCCGTCGCCCGCAGCCTCGTCCCCTTCTTTAGCAGCCGCGGCTCAGCCAGCACATAGTTCATCTGCCAGTTGAACTTGTACGCCGGCACGTTCACCAGCTTCTCCATGTGCCCGTTCGCGCCTTCCACCTCATACTGGAATGCCTTCCCCCGACGGTGCATGTGCGGAAACAGGCTCAGCACCAGCGCATCACAGGGTAGCGCGGCCTCGGCCATCACGCCGTATCTCGCCGCCCCCGCCGGTATCCGGAAATTCGCCGGGCTCACCTGCAACGTCAGTACCCGTTTCTGCGGCGGCGCGCTCGCAAACGTCAGCCCGATGCTCGTCTGATCTTTCTCCCGCTGGCCGTCCGCGATGTAGTGAATTACCAGCACCAGATCCGACCCCGCCGGCAGCTTCTTCGCCATCCCCGCCGGCGCCTGGAACGGAGTCTGGCCCGGCGTGTATACCGCCAGAATATCGGCCTGCGCCGGCGCTCCGTCCCACGCCACATATTGCCCGCGCGGCACTTCCTTGAGCCACTCCGAGCCCGGTTCCCGCACGTACGCCACAATGTGATGCACCACGGACCGCGACCCCGGCCGGATCTCCGCCGCCGTCACCCACCGGTCCTCCAGCAGATAGCTCGGCAGGATCATCACCTGGCTCTCCACCTCGCCCTTCGCCGGCACCGCGAATACCGACGGCGCCGTCAGCACCATCCCCGGCCGCGCCATGCCCCAACCGGGGCTCCATCGCGCCGGCGGCGGCGCCTCTTTCCGGTTCCCTTCCTTGGCCCCAGCCTCCACCCATGCAGTGATGGTGGCGCGCTCCGCCTCCGTCAGCTCCGGATGATTGGCAAACGGGCCGCCTTCCGCCGATCCCCACGGCGGCATGCGCTTCGTCTCCACCGCCTGCCTCACTGCCCTCGCCAGCGGCTTCACTTCCGCATATGTCATCAGCGAAACAGGACCGATCTCACCCGTCCGGTGACACACCTGGCAGCGTCTCTGGAGAATCGGTTCGACATCGGCGTGAAACGTCACCGCCGGCGCCATCATAAGCAGAAGCGCCGGGATCACCGCAGTTGTTGTCGCAGCATGTTCAGCGCCGTCTGCACGGCAAACTTGCGCACACGCTGCCGTCCCTTCGGGAAAAGGAACCTCTTGGCCGACACGCCTTCCGGCGATGCCAGCCCAATCCACACCGTGCCCGGCTCGATGCCCGGCGTCGCCGAATCCGGCCCCGCCTCGCCCGTCACGGATAACGCGTAGGTGGCGCCCGTCCGGTCCCGCGCCGAGTCCGCCATCGCAATCGCGATCGCTTCACTCACCACACCGTGCTCCGCCACCCGCTTTTCATCCAACCCCAGCAGGCGCGTCTTCATCGCCGTGCCATACACCTGAAAGCCGCCCAGAAACCACGCCGACGCGCCGGGCGCCTCCGTGATCCGCCCGCCCAGCAGCCCCGCCGTGCAGCTCTCCGCCACCGCCAGAGTGGCCCCGCGCGCCATCAGCATCTGGCCCACCACGGCCTCCAACGGATCACCGTTGGTCGAATACACCCGCTCGCCCAACTCCACCAGGATCTTCCCGCCCAGCTCGCCGGCGAGCGCGTCCGCCGCTTCGTCCGTGTCGCCTCGCGCCCGTAGATGCACCTGGATGTCGCCCTCGGCCGCCAGGATCGTCGTCACCGGATTCGCATACGGCTTGTACAACGGCGCGATCATCGCGTCCAGATCCGATTCCCCTATGCCCGCCACGCGGTAAAAACGTGTGCGAATGTGCAGTTGCGGCAGCCGCTCCCGCAGCGTCGCCAGACACGCGTCCTCAAACATAGGCCGCATCTCGCGCGGCGGCCCCGGCAGGATGATCACGATGCCCCCAGGCAGGTCCAGCCACTGCCCCGGCGCCGTCCCGTTCGGATTCGCCAGCTTCTCCGCACCTTCAATCAGAAACGCCTGCCGCTTGTTCGTCTCCGCCATCTTCCGCCCGCGGCTCGTGAAGATCAGCTCAATCCACTCGCAGATCTCCGCGCTGAACAGCAGCCGCCGGTGCAGCGCCTGCGCCACCGCCTCGCGCGTGATGTCGTCTTCCGTCGGCCCCAGCCCGCCCGTCAGGATCAACAGCGGCACCCGTTGCAGCGCGCCCGTGATCGCCCCAGCCAGCCGGTCCCTGTCATCGCCCACCACGGACTTCTGCGTCACCTCGACGCCCAGCTCATTCAGCCGCTGCGTCAGCCATAACGAGTTGGTGTCCACGCGCTCCGGCGTCAGCAACTCGCTGCCCACCGCGATGATCTCCGCGTTCATAGCGCCCGCAACCCGCCATCCACGCGATACAGCGCCCCCGTCGTCGTGATCAACAGATCTCCGCGCGGACCAATGGCGCACCCCACAATGTTCGGGCCCGAAAGATACAGCGACGCCTCGCGCTCCGGCGTGATCTTCACAATCCCCTTGCGCCCTTCCAGCGACGCCGCCACAAACAGGTTTCCATCGGCGTCAAAAGCCATGCCTTGCGGCCGCCCCAGACCCCGGTAGAACACCTCCACCTCGCCCGCCGTGGAGATGCGGTAAACCGCATCAAAGCTCGACGTCGTTGGCCCCGTCACGTACAGATACCCCTCCGGCCCGAACATCAGATGGTAGGCCGAAATCGAAGGCTCCAGCGTCGCGAATACATAGATCTGCCGCGACGGGCTGATCTTGAATATCGTGCCCGCCCGGTCGCCCACAAACAGGTTGCCGTTCTCGTCAAACGCGATGCCCGTGGCCACGCCCATGCCTTCCACGTACACGCTCATCTCGCCGCTCTGCGTCGCCCGGTACACAATGCCGTCAAACCGCGACGAGATGTGCAGCACCCCGCTGTTGTCGAAAGCCAGCCCCGTGGCATTCATCAGATCGTTGAGAAACGGCGTCATCTCGCCGCCGGGATCCACCCGGTATACCGCCACCGGAGTCTTCTGCCCGCGAGACCCGCTGAACGTGCTGTAGCAGTTCCCCAATACATCCACCACCGGGCTCGCCACCGGATGCAGCCCGTCCACAACTAGCGCCCCCAGCGCAATCGCCGCCGGCTCGCTGTCTACCTCGCCATTGCTGACGATCAACTCCCCGCGCCTCGCGCTATCCGGCACGCGCGCCACCACATAGCGGTTCGATCCAACCACCAGCGACGCGAGCACGCCGCCAATTGCCACCGACGGCCTCGGCGCATGAGTGAAATTCTTGCCGCGCACCTGCACATCCCCGCCAGCAATGGCGGCAAACGGCGATACGGAATCAATGATGGGGCGCTCTGCGCCTTTGCTTAAGGATGGCATCCGGGACTATGACTACTTCTACCTAGAATTGAACCACGAATCGCAACGCGACAAGTACCAGCGCGCCGTACACGCCCGCCATCAGATCGTCCGCCACAATCCCCACCCCGCCGGGCAATGCTTCCAACTGCCGCACCGGCCACGGCTTCGTGATGTCGAACAGCCGGAATAACAGCAGCGCCGCCAGCACATGCTGCCAGTCCCACACCGCCGCGCCCGCCAATGTGATCCACTGCCCCAGCACCTCGTCCACCACGACGATCTGCGGGTCCTTCAAACTCTTGATCTCCGCCGTGCGCGACGACGCCCAGATCCCGGGTAGAGTCCACACCGCCGCCAGCAGCAGAAAATGCCACGGCTCGAAATGCGCATACCGCACCAGCGGCCAGGCAATCAGCAGCGCGCCAATCGAGCCCGCCGTCCCCGGCCCTTTCGGCCAGTACCCGCACCCGAACCACGTCCCGATCGCCAGCGCCAGGCTATTCATCATCAGCCGCATCGCTGCTGCCATCCGGCGCGATCTGCGTCGACGGAATCCGGTAGCCCTCATCGGCCCAGATCCCCAGATCAATCAGCCGGCAGCGCTCGCTGCAAAACGGCATATCCGGCTCCCCAAGCTCCACAGGCTTCTTGCAGATTGGACACTTCATAAATCACCTTCCGTTCACCGCTCCCTTACGGTCGCGGCTCGGTAGCGCTACCAGCAACCCGCGCGCTACCAACCCGCCTGCTGCCAACCCGCGTGCTGCCAACCCGCGCGCTACCAAACCGCGCGCCAGCAACCCGCCTGCTGCCAACCCGCGTGCTACCGAGCCGCGACCGTCAGGGAGCGGTCATCCGCAAACCCCGCGCAATCACACGGTCGCAGACCTACTGATGCTGGTGCTGCCGGCCGGCACTCGATCCGATGATCGGAAACGGATTCACAGCCTCCTTCTTCCGCTCCGGCTCCACCGGCGGCTCGTCAATCAAGTCCCCCACCAAATCATAATCGTGCGCCTTGGTCACGCGCATCATGCGGATCTGCCCAGGCCGCGGCTCCACTTCGCCCACGTCGCCCAGATAGCACACGCCATCAATATCCGGCGCCTGCGTGGCGAGCCTCGCCTGCCAGATCAGATCGCTCTCCGCCGAGCGGCCCTCAATCAACACCGGCAACTCCTGCCCCACATGGCGCCGGTTCATCTTCTTCGAGATCTTCCGCTGCAGCGCCATCAGATGCCGCCGCCGGTTGTAGATCGTCTTCTTGTCCACCTTGCCGTCAAGCGCATAACTCGCGCTCGTCTCTTCATCCGA
Source organism: Paludibaculum sp. (assembly GCA_036504135.1). GTDB lineage: Bacteria > Acidobacteriota > Terriglobia > Bryobacterales > Bryobacteraceae > Paludibaculum. The sequence goes on along the minus strand of DASXVP010000013.1, from coordinate 34,973 downwards.
ATACGAGAACACGCCCAGCCGGTCCAGCTGCGCCGCTTCCACAAACTGGCACAGCTCTTCGAAATCCGCATCCGTCTCGCCAGGGAATCCCACAATCATCGACGTCCGGATCGCCACGCCCGGCACCACCCGCCGGATCTTCTCCAGCGTCTTCAAAAAGATGTCGCCCGACGCCCCGCGCTTCATCCGCTTCAGCACATTCACCGACGCGTGCTGCAACGGCATGTCGATGTACTTCACCAACGAATCGTGCTCCGCAATCGTGTCCAGCAACAGCCGCGTGATCCGGTTCGGGTAGCAGTACAGAAAGCGCACCCACTTCTCGTGGGCCGTCTCGATCTTCGCCAGCCCCGCCAGCAGATGCGCCAGCCCGTCCTTCATCCCCAGATCATCGCCATACGCCGTCGTATCCTGCCCGATCAGGTTGATCTCGCGCACGCCCTGCCCGAACAATCGCTCCGCCTCCGCAATCACCGATTCAAACCGCCGGCTGCGGAAGCTGCCGCGATACTGCGGGATCACGCAAAACGTGCACGGGTGATCGCACCCCTCGTTGATCTTGATGTAGGCGAAATGGCGCGGTGTGGCCAGCACCCGCGGCGTCAGGTCGTGATACAGATACGGCTCAGCCCTAGCGCCGCTCTTAGCCCCGCCCTCGCACAGCGTCACAATCTCGTCCAGCTCATTGGTGCCCAGCACCGCATCCACATCCGGAATGTTCTGCCGGATGTCGTTGCGGAATCGTTCGACCAGACACCCCGCGACAATCAGCCGCCGCGCCTTGCCCGTCTTCTTGAATTCCGCCATCTCCAGGATAGTGTCGACGGACTCCTGCTTCGCCGTGTCGATGAAGCTACACGTATTCACGACAATGGCGTCGGCGTCCTCCGGTGAGCTCGTCAGCTCATGCCCTCGGGCGCTCAACTGCCCCATCATCACTTCGGTGTCCACAAGATTCTTGGGACAGCCCAGACTGACAAATCCGATTTTCAATGGTGGTTTCCAGGGAACTGCTGGTGTGAAACCTTCAGTTTATCACGCAGTCCCCTGGAGCCCTCTCCTAACTGCCTACTGCGTTGCCACGCGGTAGATCCGGCCCGTGCCCAGCTCGCAGACGAACACTTCGCCCGTTGCGCTGTCCACCGCCATCCCAGTCGGCGTCACAAACGTCGCAATCGACTTGCCGGCCGGCGAGTCAAACTGCCACAGCTCGCCCGGCAGCGCCGCTGGCGTCGCCCGCATGTTCCCGCTGAAGCTCAGCACGAACACCTGCGGACCCTGCGGCATCCGCCGGATCCCGATGTCAATCGTGCTCGTCAGCCCGTTGATCCACGGCGACGCCGCGCCTGTCCGCGGATTCAACGATTGCACCGAGGCCAGCCCCGGCACAAACGGGAAACCAGAAAGGTTCGTCACCAGCAGCTCGTCGCCAAATACCGTCGCCGCCGTCGGCACGTAGTCGATCGTCGGCCCGCCCACTGGAGTCGGATTCGGCAGCGGCGCAAACCGCGTCAGGACACCCCAGCGGCCCGTCGACGCGTCAATTTCCGCAATCGTATTCTGCCCCGAGTCCACCAGATAGAGCGTCTCCGGCCGCCGCCCCATCGCCAGGCCGAATGGATCAGAATGCCGGTAGACAGTTCGCGGGTCCGTCTGCAAGCCCTGGAACTTCGTCAGCAGCTCCACATGCACCCGGCGACCCTGCTCGTTCTCCAGGTCAACCGCATGACCGTCCGCCAGCATCCGCTGCGCTACCATCGTCATCACGAACGGACTCGCTATCCGATCTGCATCCTCGTCAAACCGGAACGTCACAACGCTCGAAAACAGCGGCGACGACACCCCTGCCGGATTCAGCACTAGCGACCCCGGCGTCGGACCATTCCGCACCGCATCGCCTTCCCCAAAGGCCACAAACAGCATCCGTTCCCGCAGCACAATCCCGGTCGGCCCAATCGGCGTCATCTCCGGATTCGAGGGCCCCGAAGGCAACCCCTCCAGCAACGACACCCGGTTCCCGCTCCGGCTCACCCGCGAAATCCGACCCGTGTTTGGAGCCCCGCCAGCCTCGGTAACCAACAGATTGCCCGCATCGGTCAGCAACAGCTTATACGGCAGTTGCAGCCCTTCCACCAGCAGGCTCTTGTTGCCCTGTGCGGCCAGCGATCCACTTAACAGCAGGCCCACCGTCCCAGCGGCAAGCACTGCACTACGCAAGTGATTGAACATACGCATCCATACTCCTCTGATCTGTCCGATCGAAATCTAGACGAATGTGTCCAGGTTACACGGATGACCAGAAAAACGGAAGCGCCGCCCTCAGTTGTTCTCTTTCCGCTGATACGGCGCCTGCCGGTACTTCGCCGCCTCTTCCTGCGCCCCCTGCGTGTTGTCCTTCGTCCGGATCGCCAGCGTGTACTCGTTCACCGCCCGCTCCCGCTGCTGCGTGACATCAAAAATCTTCCCCAGATTCAGATGACTCCACACGTCGGTCCACTTCGGCTCCAGATCCCCATTCAGCGCCTCGCGAAACTCATTCGCAGCCGATTGATAGTTCCCCTGCAGGAAGAACACCTCCGCCACCCGGTAATGCGCCAGCGACGAGATCCGCGTCACCTCCAGAGCCTTCTGATACTCCTTCAGAGCCTCGTTATACTCGCCAACCTCCGCAAACTGCTCGCCCTTCCGGATCGCCACCGCCACCCGCATCGACGGGCTAAACCGCAGCACCCGCCCGTTCGGGTCAATCGCCACTTTCCGCGGCTTGCCAAACGTCTCCACCGAGAAATCCGTCGCCGGCCCAACCACATCCACACGCTTGTCTTCCGGATTACCTTCGGTATCGATCCGCAGCTCCACCGGCATCCGGAACGTATCCAGGTCCTGCTGGATCTTGCCCATCACCCGGAATCCCTTCTGCGTCCGGTACACCGTGTAGTCCATCTTGAACTCCGGCGCACCCGTCGATTCCAGCCACTGGATAAAGAATCCCTGCAACACCTGCCCGCTGGCCGCCTCCGCCGCCTTGCGCACATCGTCGGTCGCAATCGACTTACCCGCAAACTGATCGCACATCGCCTTCAGCATCTTCTGGAAATTCGCGTCCCCCACAATCCACCGCAGCATGTGGTACGTCGCCGCCCCCTTGCTGCCCGTCACCGCAAAAAACTCGGGCGAGTAATCCTCAAACCGAGACGCCTGCCGCACCGGCGCATCCGTCACCGTCAGCGAGTCGATGTACAGGTCCTTCACTTCCGCTTCCAGCACCGAAGGGCCATTCAGATGCTCCAGATACATCAGCTCCGTGTACTTCGCCAGCCCGTTCATCACCCAGATATGGTTCCGGTTCAGCGGAGAAATCAGATTCCCCCACCACTGCCGCGTGATCTGGTTCGCCAGCAGCCGTTGCCCCGGTTGCTTCCCGATCCCACCCGGCGACAAGAACAATATCCCCGGAGCCGAATACCCGCCCGGAGCGCCCTCTCCCGTTTCCACCAGCGTCAAATCCTTCACCGGCGGCACGCCATATACAGACGTCAGGTAGTTCATCACCTTGGCCACTTCATCGCCGTACGCCTGCGCCACACTCTGCCGCTCGCCCTGAAACCAGACGTCCGTCGAGACGCCCTCCGCCCTCACCTTCTGCGCCGCCCCCCGCACCACCGCCAGGCTCCCCGGAAACCCCGCCGTCCCGAACTTGAACACGGGGCCGTTCGGCCCTGTCACCTGCAATCCGCTCGTCACCACTTGAAATCCGCTCGGCACGCTCACGCCCAGGTCCATCGTGTAGCGGTCAGACGTGTACCCGCTCACTGGAAACCACCGCGCCGGATACAGCAGATAGGCGTGATCGGCCGCAATCGCCGCAAACCGCAATCCCAGCACCGGGCCCTCTTCCTCCCCCGTCAGCCGCCCGCTGTAGTTGAACGTCACCGTCACCGGAGTGCCCTTCACCAGGGGCGTGGCGAAGCTTACGACCACAACATGGCCCTCAATCCGCCGCTGCGTCGCCAGCGTGGCCCCAGACCCATCCGTCACCGTCGTCAGGTTCAATGCGTTGTTCAGTTCAAAGGTCGCCGCCGAGACACGGTCTTCCAGCGCCGTAAAGGTCACCGCGGTGGTCGCCGTTAGCGTCTGCTGCGCCGGATCGATGCGCGCGTCAATCTTGTACGATTCCACATCGATATTCGCCCGCCGGTCCGTCGCCTGCCCCAGCAACACCCCCGCCGATGCCACGCAAAACCCGAACAACATCAGACTTTTCATCATGTTTCCTTACTTGATTGACGCCACAATACGCCGCGCGGATTCTTCAAACGGGTCGTGCCCCGCCTCCAGCGCCCGCCGCACCTCACTCAGATCCTGCCTCATCCGCGCCGTCTTCTCCGGCGATCGCAGCAACGCCAGCGCTTCCCGCGCCAGCGCCTCCCCCGTCATCTCGTCCTGGATCAGCTCCGCGGCGATCTTCCGCTCCGCCACCAGATTCACCATCGAATAGAACGGCACGTTTACCAGCATCCGCCCCAAAGCCCACGAAACCGCCGTTACTTTGTAGTAAGTCACCAGCGGAGCGCCCAGCAACGCCGCCTCGATTGTCACCGTCCCGCTGGCCGCCAAAGTGACGTCCGCATGGCCCATCACGTCCCACGTCTCGCCTTCAATCCGCCGCACCCGCCCATCCGCGCAGATCGAGTCAAAAAAACCAGCGCCAAACCGCTCCGCCGTCCCCGCTGGAGTCGCCAGCAAAAACGTGCAATCCTGTTCCGCCGCAATCCGCGCCACGGCATCCCGCAACGCCGGCAGATGCCGCCCCACCTCGCCCCGCCGGCTCCCCGGACACAAAGCGATCACCGGCCGCCCCGTCGCAATCCCGTGTTTGTCAAAAAACTCCGCGCGCCCATACCGCGGCCGCACGATGCCGGCCAACGGGTGCCCAATATAGTGCGCGTCCACGCCACGGTCACGAAAAAACTTCTCCTCGAAGGGAAAGATGCAGTGCAACTCCTTCACGTTTCTCTGGATTTGCCGCGTCCGTCCCGCCCGCCACGCCCACGCCTGCGGAGCCACCAGATAAAACACCGGAATCCCCCGCCGGTGCAGTTGCTTCGCCACCCGCAAATGAAAGTCCGGACTATCCGTCAAAATCGCGAAATCCGGCCGCTCCCGCTCCGCCGCCGCAATCAGCCGGCGGTACTCCCCATAGATCCGCGGAATATGGTGCACCACCTCCACCAAACCCACCACCGAGAGGCTCGCCGCATCCACCACGGTCCGCACCCCCGCCCCCCGCATCTCCACCCCCGTACACCCAAAAAAATCCCCATCCACCCCGAACGCCCGCAGCGCCCCTACCACGCCCGCCGCATAGCGGTCGCCCGACGACTCCCCAGCCGATACCATCACTTTCCGCACTACCCTCCTAGTCTAGATGCTGTCCGCCACACTTCGGGGGGCGGACGCCCTCGTCCGCCGCGGGTCCCCCCGGACCCGCGCAACCCCAATTCCACAAAGCCGCCAGCACCCTCTCTGCTATCCTGAAATTGCCACCGAAAATGCCCGCGCCTATTTCGCAGCCACCCAGCCTCCGCCTCGGCCAGTTCGCCGATCGCATTCGCAACGAGATGATTCCTCTTGCGAAGCCGTTCTGCTATTACTCCGCCGCCGCCAACCTCAGCGACGACGATCGCCGCGAATACCTCGATGAGCCCGTCGCCGCACTCCCCCCCTCCATCGCCGCGCGCCTCCCCGAAATCCGCGTCCTCCTCGTCCCCTACCTCCAAAAGGATGAGCTCGCCAAGGCCACCACCACCGCCTCCGAGCCCCTCGTCGCCACCCACAAGCCCAAAGACGCCGATTCCATCTCCTACGGCCTCTCCCTCTCCGGCGCCTCCGCCGTCCTCGCCTTCGCCGTCAAAGACACCGAAGTCGCCGATTGCCACTACCGCTTCTACCGCGCCATCGCCGAAATGGTCGGCGGCAAAAACGGCAAGGACATCCCCCCGGCCTTCATCGACCTCCTCCGCGACGAACTCAAACGCGGCGCCCACGGCGAAGTCGACGAAATCGCCTGGCGCATGAAGGTCGAGCTGGAAGATAAAGACCGCGAAAGCATCCGCCCCACCAAGCGCTTCCGCGAGTACACCCGCCAAAGCTTCATCGATACCCTTACCCTCTTCATGCACGGCATCTGCTGCGATATCGACGTCGAAACCGGCCCCCGCCAGCTACCCTCCAACCTCCTCCGCAAACGCCTCAAGTTCCTCAAGGAACACTACCCCGCTCCCCAGGGTTACGCCGTCTTCCCCGAAGACCTCTAAACCCTAACGACACTTTAAGACATAAAGTACTTGACGCACAAGAGAACTCGTGTTCTAATTACTCCTGTGGGACAAGTAGAACCGATCCGCATGACGGATCACGCCCTCGAAAACCTCCAATACATCCGCTCCGCCATGGAGCGTGCCACCTCTTTCACCGCCGTCCCCGGCCTCGGCGGCATGATCATGGGCGCCACCGCCCTCCCCGCCGCCTGGCTGGCCGCCCGCCAGCCCTCCCCGCAAGGTTGGCTCACCGTCTGGCTCACTGAGCTCGTCCTCGCCGTCGCCATCGGCTCCCTTGCCATGATCCACAAGGCCAATCGCTCCGGCGCCCCCATCTGGAACGAGGCCGGCCGCAAATTCGTCCTCAGCTTCGCGCCCCCCATCCTCGCCGGCGCCCTCCTCACCTGGCCTCTGTATCACGCCGGCCTCCTACACACCGCCGCCGCCGCCTGGCTCATGCTCTACGGTGTCGCCGTCATCGCCGGCGGAGCCTTCTCCGTCCGCATCGTCCCCGCCATGGGCATCGCCTACTTCGCTCTCGGTATCGTCACCCTCATCGCCCCGCCCGGCCTACGCGATCTCCCCCTCGCCGCCGGCTTCGGCGGGCTCCATCTCGTCTTCGGATTCTGGATCTATAGGAGGTACGGTGGCTAAACCAGCCCGCAAATCACAGCCGGGGGAAGACATCCGTCTCGCCTCCGTGCAGAACGACATCCCGCAGCTCGATCGCCTCATCCACGAGAAGCTCCGCCTCGGCATCATCAGCGCCCTCGCCGCCGCGCCCGCCCTCACCTTCACGGAGCTCAAGAAACTCCTCGAAACTACCGATGGCAACTTAAGCGTCCACGCGCGCAAGCTCGAAGACGCCGGCTACATCGGTTGCGAAAAGTCCTTCGAAGGCCGCATGCCCAAAACGGAATACAAGCTCACCAGGGAAGGCCGCGCCGCCCTCAATCGCTACCTCGATCACATGGAGGCGCTGGTCCACGCCATGCGGAGCCCCCGTGGCTGACGGCCTCCACGTCGCGCTCATCATGGATGGCAATGGCCGCTGGGCCCAGTCCCGCGGCTGGCCCCGTCTCGCCGGCCACCGCGCCGGAGCCGAAACCGTCCGCCGCATGGTGGAGGCCGCCCCCGGCCTCGGCATCGCCACACTCACCCTCTACGCTTTCTCCGCCGACAACTGGAAACGCCCCACCACCGAGATCTCCGGCCTCTTCCGCCTCTTCGCCCGCTACATGAAGCAGGAGACCGTCAAGCTCCGCGAGCAGGGCGTCCGCTTCCAGGTCATCGGCCGCCGCGATCGCCTCCCCGGCCCCCTGGTGTCTCTGATTGAGGAGACCGAACAAGCCACCGGAGACGGCGCGATGCTCCTCCTTCGCGTCGCCGTCGATTACTCCTCCCGCGAATCCATCCTCGCCGCCGCCGCCGCCGGAGCCCGCACCCGCGAGGACTTCGCTCGCACCCTCGGCCCCGACGTCGATCTCCTCGTCCGCACCAGCGGCGAGCAGCGCCTCAGCGACTTCCTCCTCTGGGAGTGCGCCTACGCCGAATTCCACTTCGCCGACGTACACTGGCCCGACTTCACCGCCGCCGGCCTCCGCCACGCCCTAGACGAGTTCCACAACCGCCAGCGCCGCTTCGGAGCGGTTGCCCCCGCGCGCCTCCAGGCGCTACGGTAAGATCTGGGAGCCTCGCCCACGCTGCCGGGATCGGTGCCGTCGAGGCTCACGAGCGAATGGTTTCCGACAAGGGAGGTTTTCGACCCCGATCTTCCAGGCAAGCGCCCCGCGCCCGGCACAACGTCGCGCACAACTGGCTGCTCCCTTCCGAATTGCCGGCCATCTACCGGTTAAAAGATCGGCATCCGCAGCGGCCTATTGAAGTAGTTGAAGTAACGGACTCCTTCGATGGCCACGAGGCTGGCTACCCACGGTTTCGGCGTTTGGTTGCGACAAACTTGTTGGCGGTAGATGGGTTCGCACCCGGATTGATGGCGTAAAATGGGCCGTAGGCACTATGGTTGTAGTCTGAGGTCGCCGCCGGCGAATTCGTCTTAGGCCGATCCGGATCGGTTTATCGAAGTGAGCCCGAACAGGAGTTAGGCGTCAGTGGGATTGCCGTTAACCACAAGTACCCCGTTTCGGTTCCGTCTGCGTCTGGCTGCGAGGCTGCCAGGCAGGCTACCATTCCCAAAGCCAGAGGTTCAAGTCGACTTATCGGACGGAGTTACACTCCGAATCGCTCCTCGAAACGCCGAAACGCTTATTGCCGCGACTAACTTCCACATTGACGGCACTGGCTTCGAGTCAGCCGACGCGGCAGCCCTTGCTGCTGAGGCGCTTCGGACACGACTGCGCTTTCTGAATGCAATCCTAGGTCTGGGCCTCAACCTTCCAGTAGGAGACAAACTCTCGGGCCAGGTCTCCGAAGAAATCAAGAACAAGCTGAAGTCCGAGCAAGGAACAACGGTTGTCGACAGCGTGTGGGGTGCATCCGTTTTTCCGGACGACGGGCATCACATCGAGTGCGTGATTAGCGGTGATATTGACGTCAGCCCCAGCGACGCTGGGTACTTGCTGGAAGGGATCAAGCAACTGTGGAGCCTAGACCTTTCTCTCGACAAGCAGTCCGAGGATGCGCTTCAGATTCTTTGCCTGGCTACACAGGAAATCTCCGACAAGGCATCATTCCTCACAAGTTACCTTGCGCTGGAGGAACTCATTGATCAGCGTCCGCGGAGTGATGCCTCGAGAGAAGTCCTGCAACGTTTCATCAAGGAACTGCATGAACTCGCCGCCGACAGCTCTCATCATTTGCAGCCTGAGGACGCAAATTCACTTGTCGGTGTCTTGGGATCGTTAATTGGAGTGGAGTCGTTCCCCTCAGCACTGGTCCACCTAGGCAAGCGAATTACACAGCCGGAAGAGATATGTGGGGTGTCCGTTCCAAAGTTCTTGTCTGCTTGCATCGATGCACGAAACCAGATTGCCCATCATGCTGAGCCAGTTACCAAGATCCCACTTGGTGAGCTTTCCAAGTCGCTGCGAGAGTTCGTGCTGAGGCTCGTATGGACCCGCAACAAGCTACCGAGCTTCAACTTGAATACGCCGCCATCTGTGGTCAGTATTCCGCCGGGCGGTCTATCGATTCGCTTCATGTAGGCCTCGCAGTCAGTCCGAAGCCTCACCTTCCATTGACCGGAAGTCCAATCGGTTATGCCGGTCGGCCACTGTGGAGGTCGAACGTTTGAGTTCGCATGATCAGTCTCGATGATCCGTCAGGATCACGCTCCATCCCAAAATTGGCCCTCTTGACTGCTCTATTTCTTGGCTGTGGCGATTTGGCCGGGAAGCCGTGATTTGGCGTTGAAGCAGCATCATCGTAGACGGTCCAGATTTGGCGTCGTTGGCCAGTGTTCTGGCAACTATGCCGCTTCACATTAAAGCTCAGCGTTTGGGCGGGATTGCCTCGATCCTATTGCCCATCTCCTCCAAGTAGAGTGGTGCGACATCCATGCGTAGGGTAATCGACATGCTTTCACCCGATTTCATCCGAACCTTGCGGCAGGTCGGATTGAAGGCCATTGCAGCGACAAATACGTCGTAGAAGCCCGACGGAAGCTCAACCGTAAACGTGCCGTCACCCTTCGTTCGGATAATGAGGTCGTCCTTGATCCCGACGTTGGTTTTGTGGCCCGAAGTGCTCCCAGCGGGGTCCCAATGGATTAGAACCATCGCATTGGGAATTGGCGCATCGGCCAAGTCCGTCACTGTGACCTTGAACAACGTGTCACCCAAGCAAATTGCGGGCGCGAATAGCGAAAAGACGAACAGTGCAACGGCCCTCATGTAAGCTCCTACATTCGGATTGTAAGCGAAGCGGCCTTGAAGCAGCATTACCGTACATCACTGAAACTCGGTCCGACTGTAAACTTCGCCATCGCCAAATTCCACTTTGACCCGTCCACTGGCCCGACTTCACCGCCGCCGGCCTCCGCCGCGCCCTGGACGAGTTCCACAATCGCCAGCGCCGCTTCGGCGCCGTCGCCCCGGCGCGCCTGCAGGCCCTGCGCTAAGACCCGGGCGCCCCGCCGCCGCGGCCTGAAACGGCGCCGCCAAAGCTCGCGAGAAATCGGTCTCCGCTGCTGCGGTTTCACGGCCACGATCTTACAGGCACGCACCCTTCGCCCGGCAGTTCATCGCGCACGGCTGGCCGCCAACTTCCGGGTTACCGAAGAACCTGGAGCAAGCCGGAAATAAGCGCGTCTTTGGGGACCTACGCAGATCAGATTCTCGGTTCTAGCTTTGATGCGCCCGGAGGATCGCCTTCAACAGCCCTGGAAATCGCTCATCCAGTTCAGTCTTTCTCAGCCGATTCAACAACGCCGTCCCTTCTCTGCGGGTTGTGATAACGCCCGCGTTTCGGAGTACACGGAAGTGATGAGATAGGCTCGACTTCGGCATGTCGATATTGAAGTAGCCACATGCGATCTCGCCTGCCGACGCAAGGCTCCGCACGATCTGAAGCCTCGTCGCATCGCTCAATGCATAAAGCACCGCCGTGAGTTCCAGTTCGTCCTTCTTCGGTTCGGTCTGTCGTGTCGCCATTTCTATCTGCAATCTTCGCAGCGTTTGCCCCTCCAGGTAAATGGTACTATTGTTCGACTATAATCGAACTAGGAGATTGGCTCAATGAAGGCTTGGCTGCTCAGTGGATTTGGACTTCAGAACCTGCAGCTCGGGGAAACACCAACCCCTACACCGAAAGAAGGTGAAGTCCTGATCAAAGTGTTGGCAGTCTCACTGAACTTCCGGGACAAAGCGATTGTCGATGGGATTTACGAGCCGGAACTGGTTCCCAAGCCTCTCATTCCAGTTTCAGATGCGGTCGGTGTAGTCGTGGCAGTTGGCCCATCCGTAACGCACCTGAAAGAGGGAGACCGTGTGAATTCGCATCTGTACTCCGCCTGGGTGGACGGAGACCCGAAGCCCAACGAGCCAGCTTTCTGTTATGGAACACCTCTGCCTGGGGGGCTTGCCGAATACATGATCCTGAAGGCCGCCACTGCGGTGAAGGCGCCAGATGCCATGACGGACGAAGAGGCCGCCACGCTTCCCATTGCTGCGCTTACGGCTTGGTACTCCATGGTTGAGTACGGCCATCTTCAGCCCGGCCAGACAGTACTTGCTCAGGGAACAGGTGGCGTCTCCGTCTTTGCGATTCAGATCGCTTCTGCGCTCGGCGCCAAGGTAATCGCGACCTCAAGTCGAGACGAGAACCTCGAGAAAGTCAAAGCTTTGGGGGCATGGCAGACCATCAACTATCGCAAGCACCCAGACTGGGAGAAGAAGGTGCTCGAACTCACGGATGGCAAGGGAGTCGATCAATTGCTCGATGTGGTCGGTGGCGATGGGCTCAACCAATCCGTTGAAGCAACTCGTGTCGCTGGTCAGATCTTTCAAATCGGCTTTCTGCAGGGGCAGACTGCCAAGGTCGATCTCATGCGCATCATCTTCCGGCAGACAGCGATCCGTGGGATTGCGGTCGGTTCAGCCCGCGCGTTTAAGCGCATGAACGAGTTCCTGAACCAGCACCAGATTCATCCAGTCCTCGACACGGTGTACTCTTTTGATCAGGCTCGCGAAGCCTATGAGCATCTTGCTCGTGGCGCATTCGGGAAGATCGTCATCCGCGTCAACAGCTAAAGTGGTTCTCTTCCGGGCTTGTCAGAAATGGTCCGCCAGTTCGAGTGAGTAACTGGAAGTCCGTTTGTCTCCGACGATTGCTAGTTCTCACGGCCATCCGGAAGTTGATCAACTACACGGATCTACTCCTTGGCTGTGGCGATTCGACCCATAATCAGCGTTATCGTAGATCGCTGGAATCCGGACTATCGATCCAATAAGCCACAGGGAGTGTGCCCGCCAAACCAGTCGGGCGCCCCAATCAGCAAGTCACGCCGACCCGAGATTCCTCCAAGGTTTCGGCAACAAAGGTATATCACGATCTGCAGACTATCTCTGGACAGATTCATACTCGTTGGATTCACTACTGCGGTGGGGCACTTGACTGAGTGCCTGTCGCATGGACTGGACTGAGTCCACCCGGAGCAAGCTAGTAGCTAGTAAAGACCGAGCCGGACAGCGCGGCTGAAGCCATGCCCCGACCCTTGTCCAGAAGTAGATAGGCCCACCGGTTCCCTCCCCCATACTCCCCGACCACCCCGCGGCGGTATGATACCAAGTGGGCCAAATGCCAACCCACCTCCTACTTCCGAACCATCCGCCAGCGATCAACCCCGGCAAACCCCGCCAACAGGATCCCGCATGAGCGAGATGTTCCAGGCCATCCGGCTTCACGTCCTCTCCGAGCGAATCCGCTCCTGGGCCGAGTTCGAGCAGATGTCGCCGCCCTACTCTATCGCCCTCGAATCCCTCGACGACGTCCCCGGCCAACGCGGCACCCGCGTCAGTTTCGACCATCACACCGGCGTCATCCGACAGGTCACCATGAGCGCCGCCATGCAGGCCTATATCGCCGTCCGCCAGAGCCGCATGATGGAACGCTGGCGCAAAAAGCGCAGCCCCATCGACGTCTACGTCTGGAACGCGGATCAGGATGTCTGTCTCGCCGCCTTCGTTCTCGAATATCACAACCTGCTCCAGGGCGCCCTCGGCGCGCCCCTCCTCCGCTGGATCGTCCAGTACAACAACAAGATCGATATCTGTGGCGGCCTCTACCCCGTCCGCCTCGAAGACCTCGTCGCCAACCACTTCACCTGGGTCTTCGAACCCTTCCGCATCCAGAGGAAGATGGGCAAGGTCGTCGGCGATGAACTCATCGTCACCCGCACCATCCGCCTGGTCTGCGACCGCCTGCTCGCCCTCCTCGAAGGCAAGGCCGGCGTCACGCCCATCCTGGTCCAGCCCGAGATCCTCTACACGTCCCCCTACGAGTTCGTCATCGCTGACGAAAAAGGCGACCCCGCCTCACGCCTCGTCCTCGCCACCCAGGGGCACACCAATCTCATCAGCCTCACCTGCCGCCGCCCCTCCGGCCGCTACACCTACAGCGTCATCCGCGGCGCCCTCTACGATAGCGACGGCACCTTCGACGTACCCCGCCTGATCGCCGCCTTCCAGGCCGCCGAAGACCAGCCCGACAAGCCCATCTGGGGCGGCTCCAACACCGTGGCCGGTTCGGATTCCACGCTCGGCAGCAGCCTGGAATGGCAGCAACTCCGCGACATCGCGGAATCAATCCTCAGCAAGCCTTGAAATCACCGCCGGCCGTTGCGATAGAATCACCGCATTATGCAACGCCGTAGTTTCGTCGCAGCCGCCGCCGGCGCCCCCCTTCTCAACACTTCCATGCAAGCCCAAACCAAATCCCCCGCTATCCTCGAAATGCGCTGGTTCCGCTGCCGCAACACAATGGATGCCCAGCGCGCCAAGCTCGGTGACTTCCTCGCCAAGAAACTCGTGCCCGCCATGAAAAGCGCCGGAGCCGGCCCCATCGGCCTCTTCCAGACCGCCATCGGCAACGAGGCCCCCTCGGTGATGCTGCTCGCCCAGCACGCCTCCGCCTCCGCCTTCGATCAGTGCTGGATCAAGAACCCCGCCATCGAGGGCGCCAATCTCCCGTTCCAGCGCATGGAGGTCCAACTCCTCCGCGGCTTTACCGGCTTCCCGGCCGTCGAGGTCCCCGCAGCCCCAGCGGCCGGCAGCCGCATCTTCGAGCTCCGCACCTACGAGTCCAACACGCCCACCTCGCTCGCCAGCAAGATCGATATGTTCCAGAAGGGCGAGATCGATTACTTCCGCAAGTACGGCCTGCTGCCCATCTTCTTCGGTGAAATGATCGCCGGCCCGCGCATGCCCAACCTCACCTACATGGTGGCCTTCGACAACTTCGCCGCCCGCGAAGCCAATTGGAAGGCATTTGGCGGCAGCCCCGAATGGGCCAAGATGCGGGTCATGCCCGGCTGGGCCGATGGCGAGGTGGTCTCCAACATCACCAACCAGATCCTCACGCCGGTTGCCGGCTCAGAGATCCGCTAACCGGCCCGTTTCCGAGCCGCGACCGTCAGGAAGCGGTCGCCCTCACCGGCCGCACGCGCAGCAACAACAAGGCCGCGCAAAACAGCAACACCGCCGAAATCTGCAAGGCGGCGCTCAACCCGAGCGTCGCCTTCAGCCCTCCCGCCACCGCCGTCATCACCCCGCCCACAATCGTCGAGGCGAAATTCAAAACTCCATACCCCGTCGCCCGCAACTGCGGCCTCGTCACCTGGCACACCACCGGCATCAGGTTGCAGTCGAAGAACCCACGCCCCAACCCGAACACCAGCATCCCCGCCACCAGCACCAGCCGCGAATCCGCAATCGCAATCCCAAACAACGCCGGCGCCGCCATCGAAAACCCGATCCACTGCGTCAATACCCTGCCCCGCTCGTTCTTCCGGCTCCATCGATCCGCCAGCCAGCCGCCCGCCAAAATCCCCGCCACGCTCGCCATCTGAATATAGAAAGTCGCCGTGAAGCCCGCATCCGTCAGGCTCATCTTGAACCGCTCAAACAAGAACAACGGCATCCACGCGTAGATGATGAAGTACGCCATCGCGCCCATCGTGTTCGCCGCCAGCACCCATCGGAAACCGCTCGTCCTCATCAACTCCAGCAGCGACGGACCAAAGCTCGTCTTCAGCGTCTCCTCACGCTCCGAGCTTGCCGGCGCACGCAGCAGAAACAGCAGCACTACCGCATACGCCAGGCCCACCAAGCCCAGGCTTGCGAACGCCGTGCGCCAGCCATAGTGCTCGCCCATCCATCCGCCGAACACGCCGCCAAGCGCGATGCCCGCATACAACCCGCTCTGGTGAATGCCCGTCGCCAGCGAGCGCGTCGCCGGCTTATGGTAATCGGCGATCAACGCCAGAGCCGCCGGCAGATACGCCGCTTCGCTGATTCCCATCAGCCCGCGCGCAAACAGCAGCTCGTTGAACCCGCGCGAGTGGCCCGTCAACCACGTCACGGCGGACCACACGAACAGGCTCACCAGGATCACTTTCACGCGGTCGTACTTATCGGCGAGATACCCGCTGAACGGGCTCAAAGCGCCGTAGACCCACAGGAACGCCGCGCCCAGCAAACCCAACTGCCAGTCGGTCGCGTGCAGGTCCGCGCGGATCGGCGGGAACAGTGAGAAGATCACCTGGCGATCCAGGTAATTCAACATCGCCACCACCCACAGCAGGCCGACTACGAGCCACGCTCTCACCGCGCGCTCCGGAAACGCTCCGCGAACTCAGTGCCCTGCAAACGCACGGTCAGGTCCGCCGTCTCCTCCGCCGTCAGCTCCCGCCGCGGCTTCACGCAGTGTCCGCAATCCAGCCCGCTCCACCTCAGCAGCGTCTTCACCGCCGGAAAGACCGGGTAGC
Organism: Paludibaculum sp.; assembly: GCA_036504135.1. Classification (GTDB taxonomy): domain Bacteria; phylum Acidobacteriota; class Terriglobia; order Bryobacterales; family Bryobacteraceae; genus Paludibaculum. Next base: position 19,211 of record DASXVP010000013.1, on the reverse strand, counting down.
GCAGGATGATGCGGATCAGATCGTTGATGCGATCCTGCAGCGCCGAGGCCGCCACCCAGTCGCCCGCCGACGCCAGCGCATACAACTCCACGAACATCTCCGGGATGACGTTGTAGATGCTGCCGATGCCGCCGCACGCGCCGCGCAACAGCCCCGCCACCAGCATCTCGTCGCTGCCATTGAAGACAACGCGCCCGCTGCGCGCCAGGATGGAGAGCTTGTAGAAATCGGAGTCGGTGAATTTCAAACCAACGACGTTCGGCAGTTCGCACAGTTCCAGCAACTGCTCCACCTGCGTCATCGAAGGCGCCAGCGACGGGAAGTAGTAAACGAGGAACGGCACGGTGGACGCCTCGCCGATCGCGCGGTAGTACGCCTTGATCTCGGCGAACGAATAGCTGCCGATCGGAGGCAGGCTGCTAATCGCCGTCGCCCCTGCGCGCGAGGCGTGCTGCGCGAGTTCGACCGCCTCGCCGGTAGACATCGCACCGACGTGCACGATCACCTGCTTGCCGGCGGGCGAGTTCGCCACCGCCACCTCGGCCACCATCTTCCGTTGCGCAGCGCTCTGCTGCAGGCCCTCGCCGGTCTGGCCGCAGACGTAGATGCCGTCCACCCCTGCCCCATAGACTCGCGCCAGCAACCCCTCGAACGGAGCCGCCTGAAAACGCCCGGCCTCATCCACCGGAGTCACCACCGCCGGCAGGATGCCGAAGAACTTCTGAGTGTCTGTCATGCTCCAGCCATTGTATGTCACAATTATCGATAATCGATAATATGCTCGACACCCTCCATCACCGCCTGATCGTCTCATGCCAGGCATCCGAGGGCGATGCCTTCTACTCGCCCGATTCCATGGCCCGCTTTGCCAAGGCGGCCCTCGATGGAGGCGCCGCCGGAATCCGGGCCAACGGTCCGGCCGACATCGCGGCCATCCGCAAGGCGGTGGGCCTCCCCATCATCGGCATCCAGAAACGCGTGCAGGACGATGGAAACGTGCTGATTACGCCGGATTTCGCGTCCGCGCGCGAGCTCGTCGACGCCGGCGCGGCCGCCGTCGCGCTCGATTGCACCGCGCGTGGACAGCGCTACGGCGCACTCGCCCGTCTCCGCCAAATCAAGAACGAACTGCGCGTGCCCGTCCTCGCCGACATCGCCACCGAAGAAGAGGCCGTTGCGGCCGCCGAAGCGGGCGCCGATTTCGTCCTTTCCACAATGCGCGGTTACAGTGCGGAAACGTGCAAAATTCGTGCTTTTGAGCCCCAGTTTGTAGCACGTCTCAAAAGCCTCGTAAAAGTGCCGGTTATCGCCGAGGGCATGATCGCCACGCCCGCTCAGGCACGCGCCGCCATCGACGCCGGCGCCTGGGCCGTCATCGCCGGCACCGCCATCACGCGCCCGCATTCCATCACGCGCGCCTTCGTCCGCGCCATCGCGCCAGACCCGTCTCACTACATCGGCATCGACATGGGCGCCACCAACACGAAGTACGGCGTCGCCACCGGCGACGGTGATTTGCTCTGGTCCAAGACAAAACCAACGCCGGGCCAATCTGGCCGCGAGGCGCTGCTGGTGCATCTTGCCGGCGTTGCCGGCGAGTGCCTCCGCCGCGCCCCGCGGGCGCGGGCCATCGGAATCGCGACAGCGGGTTGGGTGGATACGGCGAGCGGCGAAGTTGTTCTTGCTACCGATGCATTGCGCGGTTGGACGGGCGCCGTGATAAGTGAAATGGCGGGACTGCCTGTGTTCGCCGATAACGATGCGCGCGCGACTTTGCTGGGTGAGTTGAGGCATGGCGCGGCGCGCGGCTGCCGCAATGTCGTGCTGCTTACGCTCGGCACAGGAGTGGGCGGCGCCATCGCGATCAACGGTGAAGTGCTGCAAGGTGCGTCCTCATTGGCCGGTGCCATCGGACAGATCAGTAACCTCGATAAGCACCCCGAGGAGTCCAGCTCGGTGGCGAAGGGCTTGGCGGCCGTGATCCACATTCTCGATCCGGAGCTGGTTGTCATTGGCGGCGGCCTCGCGCAGAACGCTGCGAGCTTTTTCGCGCACGTCGAAAGTGAACTGGCGCAGCGTGTACTCGCTCACGATCAGCGCCGCCTGCGCGTCGTGCCGGCGGCGGGTGGATACTATGCCGGCGTGGTGGGCGCGGCGGCGCTCGCAAAGGAACGTATGTTATGAATCTCCTGCTATTGCTCGCATTCGCGCAGGTCCCGTTCATCGATCTCGCCACCGACACGGCACGCCAGGTACAAGTGGACCGGGAGGCGGGTCAGTACCTGGGCCATCCGACGACGGTGTTGCTCGAAGATGGCAGAACGATGCTCGCCGTGTATCCGAAGGGGCATGGCAAGGGGCCGATCATCTACAAGCGCAGCGGCGACGCGGGCAAGACCTGGGGGGCGCGCATTCCCGTGCCGGAAAACTGGGCGACGTCGCTGGAGACGCCGACGATTCATCGCGTAATCGATGCGAAAGGCAAGAAGCGGCTCATCGTTTTTTCGGGTCTGTATCCGATTCGCATGGCGGTTTCAGAGGATGACGGCGCATCGTGGAGCCCGCTGAATCCGATTGGAAAGTTCGGCGGCATCGTGGCGATGAGCAGCGTCGTGCGGTTGAAAGATGGACGCTACATGGCGTTCTTCCATGACGACGGACGGTACTTCCAAAACGAGGGAAGGCCCGGACCGTTCGTTGTTTATCAGACAACGTCTAGTGACGGCGGGCTCACGTGGGGCGAGCCCAGCGCGATTGCCACTCATGCGCAGGCGATGCTGTGCGAGCCCGGCGTTTTCCGCTCGCCGGACGGCAAACAGTTGGCGATGCTGATGCGCGAGAACAGCCGCAAGTTCAACTCGTTTGTCTCGTTCAGCAACGACGAAGGCGCAACGTGGACGACGCCGCGCGAGCTGCCCGGCACGCTCACGGGCGACCGGCACCAGGGCACCTATGCGAATGATGGCCGGCTGTTTCTCACGTTCCGCGACATGGGCGCGGACCCGGCGACGAAGGGCGATTGGGTGGCTTGGGTAGGGCGGTATGAGGATCTCGTGAAGGGCACGCCTGGGCAGTATCGCGTGCGGTTGATGAAGAACCGTAAGGCGGTGGACTGTTGCTATCCGGGCGTGGAGCATCTAAAGGACGACACGATTGTGACCACGACGTATGGGCACTGGACGGAGGGCGAGCCGGCGTGGATCGCGTCGGTGCGGTTGAAGCTGGCGGAGCTCGACAAGCTCGCCAAGAAGGGACAGTGAGGCGCCGCGATGCCTTCTGAACTGACGTCGATTCGCAGCGGGTCTTTGAGCGCGCAGGCCTTTGGCGTGATCAAGGACGCCATCTTCACGGGGCAGATTCAACCGGGCGAGGCGATCCGGGAGTTGCACCTGGCGCACTCCCTGCAGGTGAGCCAGGCGACGGTGCGGGAGGCTCTGGCGCAGCTCGAGAGCGCCGGGTTGATTGTGCGGCAGGCGAACCGGCGGACCACGGTGACCTCGTTCACGCGCGAGGAGGTGCGGGACCGGCTGGAGCTGCGGATGCTGCTGGAGGAGCGGGCGGCGGTGCTGGCGGCGGCGCGCGCGACGAAGGAGGATCTGGCGGAGTTGGGCGCTCTGGCCGGCGGGATCGCGGAGGCGATTGCGGCGGGCGACCACTATGAGCACGTGCAGGCCGATATCCGGTTTCACCGGTTCATTTGGGGGCTGGCGGGGAGCGCGATTCTGTGCCAGACGCTGGATCATTTGACGACTCCGCTGTTTGCGTTTCTGGCGGTGATTCACAGGGCGAGCCAGCGGCAGTTGCGTGCGACGCGGCCGCATGAGCGGATTGTGAAGGCGATGCGCGGGCGGGACGAGGCGCGGATCCGGGCGGAGGTGAGGGCGCATATTGAGGGGTCGTATGCGGAGTTTTTGACGTCGCCGGCGGAGACGGTGCGGGCGTTTCTGAAGGGCAGGACGGTGTAGGTTGCGCGACACCAGGGGGTGTCGCGGCGGGCGAGGGCGCCCGCCCCCCGACGGAGGTGGGTGTTGGATGGCTGGGTGGGCTCTACAGAAAAAGCGCAATTGGTGTTGGATGGCTGATAGGGCTCAGGAGCAAAGGTGCAATTGGTGTTGGATGGCCGATAGGGCTCAGGAGCAAAGGTGCGACTGGTGTGGGATGGATGAGAGGGCTCTGGAGCAAAGGTGCGACTGGTGTTGGATGGCTGGGTGGGCTCTGGGGCAGAGGTGCAGATGGTGTTGGATGGCTGGGTGGGCTCTGGGGCTTAGGTGCAGATGGTGTTGGATGGCAGGGTGGGCTCTGGAGCAAAGGTGCGATTGGTGTGGGATGGATGGGAGGGCTCTGGGACAAAGATGCAGATGGGATTGGATGGATGGGAGAGCTCTGGGGCAAAGGTGCAGCTGGTGTTGGATGGCTGAGAGGGCTCTACAGCAAGGGTGCAGCTGGTATTGGATGGCTGGGTGAGTTTGGGTGGGTTAGGTGGCGGCGAGGGGTTGGACCCAGTTGGGCTTGGGGGCCAGGGCGCGGCGGGCTTGGGTGAGGGCCAGGACGGGGAAGTAGTTACGGTAGAGGGTGTATTGGAGATAGAAGACGTTGGGGAAGCCGGTGCCGGTGGCGAGGTCTTCGTGCCAGGTGCCGTCGGGTTTCTGGGTGGTGGTGAGGAACTCGATGCAGCGGCGGATGGCGTCGTGGTGGCCGTCGCCGGCGGCTAGGAGGCCGAGGAGGGCCCAGGCGGTTTGGGAGGCGGTGCTCGGGGCGGGGACGAACTGGTTTTCGACGTAGCTGGCGCAGCTTTCGCCCCAGCCGCCGTCGGCGTTCTGGACGGCGGTGAGCCAGCGGGCTCCTTTGGAGATGGCCTCGGCGGGTTCGGGGCCGCGGGCGTGCTTCAGGGCTCGCATGGCGAGGAATGCGCCGTAAATGTAGTCCACGCCCCATCGGCCGTACCAACTGCCGTTTACTTCCTGAGTATTGAGGAGATAGGCGACGCCGCGCTGGATAGCGGGGTGATCCTCGGTGAAGCCGCGGCGGAAGAGGGCCTCGAGGACGCGCCCGGTGATATCGGGGCAGGTGGGATCGAGCATGGCGTTGTGATCGGCGAAGGGGACGCGGTTCAGCAATTGCCAGTCGTTGTCGACGTCGAAGGCGGCCCAGCCTCCGTCCTTGGATTGCATGCCGAGGAGCCAGTTGATGGCGCGGCTCTCGCAGCGCTGTTGGGCTTCGGGGTCGGATGCCTTCGCGTGCATGAAGGCGAGGAGCACCATGGCGGTGTCGTCGATATCGGGGTAGTGTTCGTTGGCGAACTCGAAGGCCCAGCCGGAGGGTTCGAGATCGGGGCGTTTGACGCTCCAATCGCCTTTGCGGCGGACTTCGCGGGCGAGGAGCCAATCGGCGGCCTGAGTGAGTTTTTCGGGGGGCGCGGTGCCCATTTCGCCGAGGGCGAACGCGGCGTAGGCGGTATCCCAGACGGGGGAGAAGCAGGGCTGAAAGAAGAAAGACTCGCCGCGCTGGGTCATGAGGGCGTCGAAATGCCCAATAGCTTCCAAGAGATCCGGATGATCGGGGGGATAGCCTAGCGCTTCCAGGGCCATGGCGAGGTACATCATGGACGGATAGATGGCGCCGAGGCCGTCGCAATAGCGGGTGTGATCCAGCATCCACTTTTCGGCAGCGCGGATGGCTGCGTTTTTGACCTTTTTGTTGCCGCGATCGCGCCAGATTTTGAGGCCGCGATCGATGCCGGAGAAGAGGAGAGAGAGCTTGTCGCGGCGGGGGAGTTGGAAGCTCTTGTCGGGCGCGGTGATCTCTTCGAGATCGAAGCCCTGGGGGACGGGGCGGGTGCCGCCGCGGGTCTGCACGATGGAGAGGGGGACGACGATGGCGCGGGTCCAGGAAGACATTTCGTAGAGGACGCCGCCGGGGAGGAGGACGATTTCGGGGGGGATGGAGGGGACGTGGGCGCGGGGGTAGAGTCCGAAGAGGCTGAGGTTGATCTTGACGTAGCTATTGGCGGCCTGGATGCCGCCTAGGGCGAGGATGCACTCGCGGGCGCGGATCATGGCATCGCAGCCGGAGGGGACGCCGGCGAGTTTGAGGGCGGTATAGGCCTTGACGCTGGCGCTGACATCGGCGGGCCCACCCGGATAGATGTTGTATCCGCCATCGGGCAACTGTCTGGAAAGAATGGACTTGACGGCCCTTTGGACGGTTTCGACGGTGGGCGGGCACCAGCCGGCCTCGGTGGGCGGATAGAGCCAGAGCTGGAGGAGGATGTAATCGGATTCGAGGGTGGTATCGGCCAGGAGATCGCCGCACCAGTAGCCCTCCTGCTTCTGCAAATCTAGCAGGGCGTGCTGGGAGCGAACGAGGGCGGCCTGGCAGGATTCGGCGAGGGCGAGGCGGCTTGCGGATGCCAGCGCAGCCGTCTTTCTGCCGCCTCGGCGGCTGACGCTTTCATACCAGGCAGATTCCATGGGCGATGAGCTCCGAAGATGCTCCTTTTATTCTGAATGAAATGGAGAGCGGGCGCGAACGGGCTGTGCAGCCCCCATGCTGCTATTCTGAGAGGAGGTGTCTCTGCCTTGTCCTTGCCGCTCAACGTACATCTGGAACACTACGACGGACCCCTGGATCTGCTGCTGGATTTGATCCGCAAGCAGCAGGTGAACGTGTATGACATTCCGATTGCGAAGATCACGCAGCAGTACCTGGAGTATGTCCAGAAGGCGGTGGACCTGGACATCGAGTTGAGCGCCGAGTTCGTGTACATGGCGGCGACGCTGATCCACATCAAGTCCAAGATGTTGCTGCCGCGCGATCCGGAGCTGGAGAAGCTGGACCCCGAGGAAGATCCGCGCAAGGAACTGGTGGAGCGGCTGCTGGAGTATGAACGGTTTAAGTCCGCCGCGGCGATGTTGCAGGAGAAGCGGATGATCGAAGAGGCCATCTGGTCTAATCCGCAGATCCAGAACTTTGTGAGCGCGGACGAGAGCCCGGGGCTGGCGGTATCGCTTTTCGATCTGGTGAAGACGTTTGAGCAGATCCTGGAGCGGGCCAAGACGCGGCCGTTGTATGAAGTGAGCAAGGAAGACGTGTCGGTGCCCGACATGATCCTGTTCCTCAAGAACACGCTGCGGGACTTGCCGAACGGGCAGGCAGTGGCGCTGGTGCCCTTGTTTGAGCGCCAGCGTTCGCGACGGGCGATGATCTGCCTGTTTCTGGCGGTGTTGGAGATGGTGAAGCAGCAGGCGATCCGGCTGACGCAGTCGGAGAGTTTTGGCGAGATCCAAGTCAAACGCGACAAAGGCTTCGATGAGATGCAGGTGACGGAAGAATCGATCCTGCGCATTGAAGAAGAGTACAAAAGTTAAGTAATGGACGAGAAAGAAATACTGGCTGCCACGGAGCAGCCCGATGTGGAATTGTTGCCGGAGGCGGAGCTGACGGCGGTGGGTGAGGCGGCTGAGCGGGGCGAGCCGGAGGCTGGCGGCGAGCCGGAGGTGGCTGCGCCCTTGGCAGACGAGGTTCAGGTGTCGCTCTCGGCCGAGCAGTTGCTGGGCGAGCAGGAGCAGCCGAAGGCGGAATCCGACACGCAGGCGGCGGAGCTGAAGGCTGTGCTGGAGGCCATCATCTACCTGCTGAATGAGCCGATGCCGGTAATCCAGATTGCGCAGGCGCTGGGCCGCGACGTCAAAGAAGTGGAACCGGTTTTGAGGCAGTTGGCTGAGGAATCGAACCGGCCGGATCGCGGGATCTTTTTCCGTGAAGTGGCGGGCGGCTATCAGATGGCGACCAAGCCGGAGCACCACGAAATTTTGCGAAGTTTCGTGCAGAACCTGAAGCAGCCTTTGAAGCTGTCTCAGGCGGCGCTGGAGACGCTGGCGGTAATCGCCTATAAGCAGCCGATCACGATGCCGGAAATTCTGGAGATCCGCGGCGTGCAGGGCGGCGGCGTGGTGAAGACGCTGATCGACCGGAAACTGATCACGACGGCGGGCCGGAAGAACGTGATCGGCAAGCCGATGCTGTACAAGACGACGAAGGAGTTCCTGACGCAATTTGGATTGCGGGACGTGCAGGAACTGCCGAGCTTGAAAGAGTTTGAGGAAATCCGGCGGCAATCCATGGCGGACGATGAGCTGGAAGCTCCGGCGCAGGGCACCCTGCAAGAGGAGCCGGAGTTGCAGACGGTGGCGGAGACGGAAGCGGCGGAGTTTGCGGAGGCGGTGGACGAGCCGCAGGCGGAATCGCAGATGGCTCCGGCGGCCGAGGCCGAGGCAGAGGCAGAGGCAGAGGCGGCGGCCGAGCCGCCAAAGGAAGACAATGCCTGAAGAACGCCTGCAGAAGATCCTGGCACAGGCCGGCATCGCCAGCCGCCGCAAGGCGGAGGAGTACATCACCACGGGGCGGGTGACGGTAAACGGCCACATGGTGACGGAGTTGGGCTCGAAGGCCGACGTGGAGCGGGATCACATCAAGGTGGACGGGACGCTGCTGAAGAAGCCGAAGCACCACGTGTACATCGCGTTGAACAAGCCGCGCGAAGTGGTGACGACGCTGAGTGACCCGGAGGGCCGCGAGACGGTGAAACATCTGCTGCGCGGGGTGAAGGAACGGGTGTTTCCGGTGGGCCGGCTGGACTATCACAGCGAGGGTCTGCTGCTGCTGACGACCGACGGAGAGTTTGCGAACAAGCTGACCTCGCCGGCGGGTCATGTGGAGAAGGTTTATCTGGTGAAGGCGAACGGGCATCTGAGCGACGATCAGATGAACCTGTTTGCGAGCGGCATTGCGTTGCATGGCCGGCGGACGGCGCCGGCGAAGATCAAGCTGATCAAAGACGCGACGAATCCGTGGTATGAGGTGCGGCTGACCGAGGGCCGGCAGAACCAGATCCGCCTGATGTTCAAGCATTGCGGCCGGCTGGTGGAAAAGCTGCGGCGTGTGCAGATCGGGTTCCTGAAGTTGGGTGCCGTGCGGGTGGGTGACTTCCGCCATCTGGAGTACACCGAGGTGGAGCGGTTCCGGAAGCTGTTGAAGCTGGACAAGTAGAGGCCATGGCGGACGAACTGGAGATTCTCAAGAGCTGCCGAACGATTGCAGTGGTGGGGCTATCGCCGAACAAATTCCGGCCGAGCTATGACGTAGCGGCGTATATGCAGCGGGCGGGGTACAGGATTATCCCGGTGAATCCGGGGCAAAGCGAGATTCTGGGTGAGAAGTGCTACGCGCGGCTGGAGGACATTCCGGAGCCGGTGGATTGCGTGAATGTGTTCCGGCAGCCGGAGTATGTGCCGGCGATTGTTGAGGCGGCGATCGCGATTGGGGCGAAGGCAGTTTGGCTGCAGCTGGATATCTTGGATGACGCGGCGGCGGAGCGGGGGCGGGCGGCGGGGTTGCTGGTGGTGCAGGACCGGTGTTTGTTGATCGAGCACCGGCGGTATCGGGGGGAGTTGGGGGGGTAGGGGCGGGTCTATCGGCAGTGCCGGGATCTGAGCGAGAATGAATTCATGCAGGAAGCGATCACACGCGACCCCGAAGTGATGCATGGAACACCCGTGTTTCGTGGTACCCGTGTCCCCGTGCAGACGCTATTCGACTACATCGAGAACGGCGAGTCGCTTGACGAATTCCTGGAGGGTTTCCCGACGATCAGTCGTGAACTCGCCATCCAGATCCTGGAGGAGTGCAAGGAACTTCGTCTGGCACGAGTTTGAAGCATACCTGGTCCGATGAAGATCCTCCTGGATGAATGCGTTGATCAAAGGTTGCGTCTCCTGTTTGCTGAACACGAGTGCCAAACAGCGGCCTACGCGAAGTTGGCGGACTTGAAGAACGGTGCCTTGCTCACCGCGGCGGAAGCTGCCGATTTCGAGATACTGATCACCACCGACCAGGAGATCCCGTACCAGCAGAATCTCGACGGCCGGCGGATTTCGATCCTCATTCTGTGCGCCCCCACCAACCGCCTGGCGGATCTGAAGCTTCTGGTGCCAGCGGCACTTGGCCGGCTTAATCTCATCGAACCCGGTCAGGTCATCAGACTCAACTGAGCACAGTATCTGGAGTTGCAGCAGGAAGGGTTAGGCTGCTGTCGTGATCTCGACTTCGCCGGCCAAGCTGGATGGTTCCGGGACGCGATCGCCGAATTGGCGGAGGGTCGCGAGGTGCCCCTGGATGGCTTCGCGGATATTGAGCTTGGTTTCGTCCAGCGTGCGGCCCGTCGTCATGCAACCCGGCAGATCCGGCACGTGGGCGGCCCAGTTCGATGGACACGGCTCAAAGATCACCGCGTATATCATGTGCGCCCTCGCTGTCAGCAGTTTTTAGCCTTTCCGGAGGGATCAGGCGCGTGAGATTTCGCGGCTGGACACAGCGCCTCAAGCGCTTCCGCGTCCACTCCCTTACGGTCGTGGCTCGGAACGGACATTACGATCGTGGCTCGGAACGGACATTACGATCGTGGCTCGGACCCATGCGCAAACATCAATGGCGTGGTGTTTAGAAGGGGAGATCGTCTTCCAGTTCGGCGGGGGCGCGGCCTTCGCGGGGCGCGGATTCGGGGCGGGGCCTCACGAAGTGGACGTCAGTCCAGCGGCGGTCCGGTTGGGTGCGCTTCATGATGCCGATGTGGCGATCGACCATCTCGTCCAGGCGTCCGTTCAGTTCCTTCAGGCTGCCCATCTCCAAGCCGAGTTTGCGGAGATCCTCCTTGAGGAAGGCCACGGTTTTCTGGGTGATGATGCGGACCTTGCTGATGGCGCGGCCCTGGTGTTGGGGGCCGAGGATGCGGAGGCGCCAGATCACCATGGGGTTACCGGAGCTTTGCACGCGATTGAGCGTGACATCCTCCACACGGGCATCATAGAATCCGTCAGGGATTTCTTCCTGGTAGGTGTCCCGGGGGGCCTGCGACGAGGCGCGCTGGAACTCGGCGTCATACTCACTGAGGTCGATGGCATCGACCACGGCTTCATCGTTACGATTCATGAACAAACAGCCTCACATCCGGGTAGTGCGGGACTTCAGGGAATGTTCTCCGATATAATGCGCGCGGGGAGCACTTTCTTATGCCGCTAACTTCCGCCCAGACCGATGTTGCCATTCAGGCACTGAACCGATTCGCCGTGGAGTTGCCGTCCTGGGGCTTCGCCAACACGGGCACCCGATTCGGGAAGTTCATTCAGGCCGGAGCGGCTACGAATACGCCTGAGAAGATCGCCGATGCGGGCCAGGTGCACCAGTTTACGGGGTGCTGCCCGACGGTGGCGGTGCACGTGCTTTGGGATTTTGCGAAGGGGCTGGCCGATGTGCCGGAGGTGCTGCAGGTGGCGGCGGCGCATGGGGTGGCGATTGGGGCGATCAACCCGAACGTGTTCCAGGATCAGTGCTACAAGAACGGGTCGTTGGGGAATCCGGATGCGGAGGTGCGGCGGACGGCGCTCTCGCACATTCTGGACTGCGTGGAGATCCAGAGGGCGACGGGCTCTCGCGACCTGTCGCTGTGGTTTGCGGATGGGACGAATTTCCCGGGGACGGGCTCGATCCGGGCCCGGAAGCAGTGGTTTACGGAGGGGTTGCAGGCGACGCATGCGGCGTTGAGCGGGAATCAGCGGATGCTGGTGGAGTACAAACCGTTTGAGCCGGCGTTCTACCACACGGACATCGCGGACTGGGGGATGTCGTATATCTACTGCAAGCAGAGCGGTCCGCGAGCGAAGGTGCTGGTGGATACGGGGCATCACTACCAGGCGCAGAATATCGAACAGATTGTGGCGTGGCTGTTGAGCGAGGATATGCTGGGCGGGTTCCATTTCAATGACCGGCGGTATGCGGATGACGATCTGACGCTGGGCTCGATTGACCCGTACCAGGTTTTCCGGATTTTCCACGAGATCTGCCAGTTTGGGTTTGAGACGGGGACGACTCCGGAGATTCCTTATATGGTGGATCAGAGTCATAACCTGAAGAACAAGATCGAGGAGATGATCCAGACGGCGTGTACGGCGCAGGAGCTGTATTTGAAGGCGGCGCTGGTGGATCATGGGGCGTTGGCGGTGCACCAGAAGAGCGGGGATCTGATGGATGCGGAGGAGTGTTTGCGGGCGGCGTTCTTTACGGACGTGCGGCCGGTGATGCGGGAGTGGCGGCAGATGAAGGGGATGGCGGCGGAGCCGTTGCGGGCATTCCGGGAGAGTGGGTATACGGCGAAGGCGGAGGCGGAGCGGGGGGCTCGGAATTTGGGGGCGGTGTCGAGCTACGCGTAGGGGCGGAGGCGCCTAGCGCAACATCCTGGCGGGGAGCGCGAAGAGGGCTCCAATCAACTCAAATACGCCTCCTACGACTACGCCGATCAAGCGGAGCGGCAGCAGGATCAGCCAGATCAGCGGATAGAGGACCAAGGCCAACAGGGCTAGCGGCCAGCACAGAACAGCCAGAATACAAAAGAGCAGGAAGCTCAGCATGGATCGTCTCCTGCGTATAGATACGAAGTTGACGGCTGGCGTGTTCCCGGATCAGAATCTTATGCTGAATTCGCCTGAGAGCTGGAACCAGCGGTCTCGGTTGTATGGTGGATTGGCGAGAAACCAGCGGGGCGTGACACCGAGCCAGAAGTGGTGGGAGCGGTCGAGCGCGATCGCAGTCGAGCCCACGAAATAGCCGCCCCAGCCGTGACGAGGCGCTTCATAACCTGGGGCAATGGGATTTCCAACGGTGTACCGCTCGTAGAGCCCGCCTCCGCCGGCGGACAGTTCCAGGCGACCGGTGCGAATGGGTGCGACGAAACGGACACCGAACGGCGCCCAATAGAGACGGTCGTCGCAGTCAACGCCACCTCTTTGACCGCAATTGTTAGCTGAGGGGCTCAACGCGACAATCAAGCCAGCTTCGGCTTCGACGTGCGGATGGAAGCGATAGGCGTAGGAGAGCCCTAGCCCGGTAGCCGTCCGGTGGTCGAAGTAACTGCCACCGCTTTCGCGGGACCAACCGCCGCTGAATGTTAAGCGATTGGGAGGGATCGATTGGGCCGCGGCGCAGGAAACCAACAAAAAGAGCGATATGAACGTCCGCATATTGGACACGCTTCCCTGGGGGTGCTGAAACCGCACCTTCTTATTCGAGTTTAGCACCTGATGCTCTTGGTGAGGGAGATTACGGCGGGCTTGTTCGAGGTGGACGGAAGGATCGAATTGAAACGGGCCAGGGGGCCGTTGCGGACCTGGGGGTCCGCCCTCCGATTAGCGGCGGGCGTGTTCCAGGTGGGCTAGAACTTCTGTGAGGGCGAGCTGGTAATCCAAGGGGCGGAGCTCGCGGGGCCAAAGGCGGCGGACGAGGTCATCGGCCATGATGACTCCATCCTGCTGGTGCTGGACAATCTCGGCGCTGCGACCGGCGTGGTGATCGCGGACGCGGCGGGTCCACTCGCGGAGGCCGGTGAAGGGTTGGCCGTGGGAGGAGAGGATGAGATCCACATCGAGCTGATCGAGGCGATCCAGAGTGCCGAGGTACTGGCCGAGGGTGTCTTGGCCGGGGAGCCAGCCGATGTGGGGGGTGATGTCGTCGATGATGTGATCGCCGGAGAAGAGGATCTTGCGCTCAGGGGCGTAGAGGCAGCAGTGGCCGGGGGAGTGGCCGGGGGTCCAGAGGACCTGGAGAGGGCCGATCCAGCTTTCCAGAATGACGCCGTCTTCGAGGAGCGAATCGGGGCTGAGCATGGGGAAGAGCTGGATGAGTTTTTCGTAGCTGGCGCGGACCTGGATGCGGGTGTCGTCGGGGGTGCCGGCTTCGCGCATGGCTTCGTCGAGGATGTCGTAGGGGGTGGTGGTGGACTTGAGCTGGAGGAGGAACTCGGCATCGGCGGGGTGCATCCAGACCGTGGCGCCGCTGAGGTCGCGCAGTTGGCTGGCGCGGGCGGAGTGATCTGCATGGAGATGGGTGAGGACGATGTGGCGGAGCTGGGAGGGTTCGACTCCGAAACCAGCCATGGCCTCGGCTAGAGCGTCGGCGGAGTTGCGGTTATCGAGGCCGGTATCGATGAGCATCCAGCCGCCGGGACAGGGCAGCAGGTAGACGTTGATGAATGGCGGGCCAAAGGGCATGGGGAGCGGGATGCGCCAGATACCGCCGTCGAGGAGTTCCGGCGTGAGGGCCATGTTAGAGCGACTCCGCGGCGTGATAGCTGGAGCGAACGAGGGGGCCGGACTCGATGTGGGTGAAGCCGAGGGCGAGGCCTTCCGACTTGTAGGCGGCGAATTCGACGGGGGTGACGTAACGGAGGATGGGGAGATGGGCGGGCGTGGGGCGGAGGTACTGGCCGATGGTGGCGAAATCGACATGGTGGGCGCGGAGGTCGCCGAGGGTGGCGACCACTTCCTCGTTGGTCTCGCCGAGGCCGACCATGACTCCGGACTTGGTGGGGATCTCGGGGGCGATGGATTTGGCGTAGGCGAGCATTTCGAGAGAGCGCTCGTAGCGGGCGCCGATGCGGACCTGTTTGTAGAGGCGGGGGACGGTTTCGATGTTGTGGTTGAGGACGTCGGGGCGGGCATCCATAACGGCAGCCATGGCATCGCGGGAGCCCTGGAAATCTGGGACGAGGACCTCGACACGGCAGCCGGGGATGCGTTCGCGGATGGCGCGGATGGTGGCGGCAAAGAGGGAGGCTCCGCCATCCTTGCGATCGTCGCGATTGACGCTGGTGATGACGGCGTAGCGGAGATCGAGTGCGGCGCAGGCTTCGGCGACGCGGCGGGGCTCGTCGAGATCGACTTCGAGGGGCTCGCCTTTCTGGACGGCGCAGAAGCCGCAGCGGCGGGTGCAGAAGTTGCCGAGGATCATGAAGGTGGCGGTGCGCTGGTTCCAGCATTCGCCGAGGTTGGGGCAGGCGGCGGATTCGCAGACGGTGTGGAGTTGGAGGCGCTCGACCAGAGACTTGAGCTGGCGGAAGTTATCGCCGACGGGGGCCTGGGCGCGGAGCCACTCCGGGCGTTTGGGTTTGGGATCGATGGAGACCAGCACAGTTAGTTTGATGATAGCGCCGGGGGAAAGGCGCCGCACATCATGACAATTCGTCGTAGCGGGACATGGCGCTACCGGAGAGGAGTTGATTCCACTGGGCGTAGAACTGGGGGATCTTGCGGTAGCCGCCGTGCGAATCGACGCGGGCGGTGCAATCGACGACGTAGGTGTTGAGGCACTGCTGGAGGGTGACGGTGCGGCTGCGTGGCCCTTTCAGGCCGAGGGCTTTGTGGATTCCGTCCGTTATGTCGGCAAGGGGGAAGGCTACCTTGAGGACAGGGTCGTTGCCGGAATGATAGACGAAGCAGCGGTTGCAGCTATCGAGGGAGGGGTGGAAGGCCTGGTCGGGCTCGAGGGTGTGGTTGTCGACGGCGGGCGCGGTGAGCAGGAGGTTATCGACGAAGACCTTTTTCGGATTGGCGAGGGCGACGAGGGCGACGCGCGCGCCGAGGCTGTGGGTTTCGACGTCGACGGTGTGTGCGACGGCGCGGAGGGAATTGATGAGGGCGATGAGAAACGGGGCGGACTTTTTGGCGGCGGCGAGCGCGGGGAAGTAGCCGATGCCGGTTTGCACGCCGGGCCAGGCGAAGCCGATGACGAGGCCGTAGCCGGAGGGTCCGGTTAGACCGGAGTCCTTCATGTTCTGCACCATCTCCCAATAGGCTGGGAGGACATTTTCCATGGGGTTATTGAAGCCGTGGACGAAGATGCAGACGTGTTTATTGGTGGCGGCGGTGAGGACGTCAGTGAGGTTGAGGTCCTTGAACGTCGCGTTGCTGTTCGGGTTGGTGTAGTTGCGGTAGTGGTTCTCCGAGGCGAGGAGCGCGTTGGAATCGAAACCGCGGCGGCAGCTGACTATGATCATGGTCCCTCCAGTTAGAGAGATTTTGCCACAGATCAGGCGAAACAGATATACAAAACGACGAAAGTGACGACGACGAGGGCGGCGGGGAGGAGATAGGCGCCGCGAAGGGGCTCCCGCCAGTCCTCCCAGACGAGGGGACGGGCTTCGTCCTTGAGGGGCTCGGGGCAGGCGCGGGAGGCGGTGTACATGACGGCGCAGCAGACGAGGAACATGTAGAAGGCGGTGAGCATGAAGTCGTGGAAGAGGAAGTGGTAGAGGGCGGCGAGACCGCGGTCTCTGGCGGGCTGGAAGAAATCGAGGACAAAGAGGACGGCGCCGAGGAGGGCTCCGTACTTCATGGTGATGTGGGCGGCGCGGCCGGAGGCTTTTTTCCAGAAGACGCCGAAGAGGAAGACGGTGGTGATGGGCGGGGCGACATAGGAGACGAGGCGGTTGAGGCCCTCGAAGATGGTGGTGTAGTGGCTGAAGAGGGGGGACCAGAGGATGGCGAGGAGGGTGGCGGCGGCGGTGGTGATTTTGCCAGTGAGGACGAGTTGGTGATCGGTAGTGTTGGGGCGCCAGCGCTTGAAGATGTCGTAGGCGAAGAGGGTGGCGGTGGAGTTGAGGGCAGCGGAGCAGGTCTGCATGGCGGCGGCGAGCATGGCGGCTGTGACGAGGCCCTTGAGGCCGGCGGGGAGGAGGTGGGTGATGAGGAAAGTGTAGGTATCGGCGGAGTTGGCGGGGGCGTCGCCGCCGAAGGCGTGCTGTTGGACGAGGGCGACGCACATGACTCCGGGCAGGACGAAGATGAAGACGGGGAGGATCTTGATGAAGGCGCAGAAGAGGGGGCCGAGGCGGGCATTTCGTTCGTCCTTGGCGGCGAGGACGCGCTGGACGATAGTTTGATCTGCACACCAATACCAGATGCCGAGGACGGGGTAGCCGACGATGACGGAGTACCAGGGCTGTCGGGAGGCGTCTGAGGCGTCGCGGGCCATCTGGAGGAAGTTGGCGGTGGAGACGGGGATGTCCGGGGCAAGCAGGGGATGGGGGTGGGTGGCGAGGGTGGCGGCCATGGATTGCCAGCCGCCGACTTTGAGGTAGGCGGCGACGGTGATGACGACGGCTCCGGCGAGGAGGAGGACGCTCTGTATGGATTCAGTCCAGACGACGGCGAGGAGGCCGCCGAGCATAGTGTAGATGCCGGTGAGGACGCGGATGGCGACGATGAAGAAGATGAGGGCATCGATGCCGAGGATGGTGGCTCCGGGGGCGAGGCCAAGGATGCCGCGAAGGACCCAGGCGGCGGTGTAGAGGGCGATGCCGATGTGGATGACGATGGCGGAGAAGAGGGAGACGACGGAGAGGATGTCGCGGCACTGGCGGTTGTAGCGGCGTTCCAGGAAATCGGGAAGGGTGGGGACGCGGGAGCGGAGGTAGAGGGGCG
Source organism: Paludibaculum sp. (assembly GCA_036504135.1). Classification (GTDB taxonomy): domain Bacteria; phylum Acidobacteriota; class Terriglobia; order Bryobacterales; family Bryobacteraceae; genus Paludibaculum. The sequence continues at coordinate 1,905 of DASXVP010000013.1, read as the reverse complement.
CGAAGAAGAGAGAGAGAAGGACGAGGGTGAAGCCGGCCATCCATTCGAAGTTGCCGAAGACGATGCCGTATTTGTAGGCGGCCTCGGCGAGGCTGACGAGGTGGACGGTGGAGATGTTGGCGGCGAACATGGCGAGTCCGATGACGGGCCAAGTGAGGCTGTTGCCGGCGAGGAAGTAGTGGCTGCCTTCGCCAGCGCCGCGGCGGCTGACGATGCCGGCGTAGCAGCCGAGGGCGACGATGGCGGTCATGTAGAGAGCGATGACGAAGAGATCGAGGGAGCCGACGGAGAGAGGCATGGCGAAGGGGCTATTGTATCGAGGAGCGGGCGGAGGAAATTGGGGATTGAGTAGACTGGACTGCACCCCAAAACTGAGACACAGAAATTAGGGACACTTCTTAGAACGTAGAAGGGAGTCCCGGATGAGTGCGAAGAATCGGGTGTTCAGCCCGGAGTTCCGAATCAGTATCGCGAAGCGGATCGCGGCGGGAGAAAGCGTCTCGAAGGTGCATCACGAGTCGGGCATTAAGCGCTCGGTGTTGTACCGCTGGTGCCATGCCTATAGCAAGGAGGGCGAGGCGGGATTGCAGCGGGCCGCCGGGCGACCGCCGGGAGTGCCAGACCCCATCCGGCCTGGCATCTCCGAAACCGAGCAACTCCAGCAGCAGATCGCGCTGTTGGAACGTAAGGTAGGTCAGCAGGCAGTGCACCTGGATTTTTTCAAGCGAGCCTTCAAGCGAGTCAAGGAGTCGAACCAGAAGCCCGGCGGCGCTGGCGCGACAGCATCTACCGGGAGATCCGGGCGATGATGCAGCTGGAAGGCTTTTCGATCAGTGAGGCTTGCCGGGCCACGCGGCTGAGCCGGGCCGGATTCTACCGGCATTACGAAGAACACTCGCCGGAGCAGGCTGACGTAGAACTCCGCGATGCGATCCAGAAGCTTGCACTGGAGAACCGCTTCTATGGGTATCGCCGAGTGACGGCGCTACTGAATCAACAGGAGTGGGTAGTCAATCACAAGCGCGTCCTGCGGCTAATGCGCGCTGACAATCTACTGGCGTTGCGCAAGCGGCGCTACGTGCTCACCACCGATTCGCATCATCCCTTTGCGATCTATGCCAATCTGGTGCCGCGCCTGGTGGTCAATGCTGTCAATCAGTTGTGGGTGGCCGACATCACCTACGTGCGCCTGCGCGAGACATTCCTGTACCTGGCCGTTGTCCTGGATGCACACTCGCGCAAGGCCATCGGGTGGGAACTGGGCCGGACGCTGGAAGCCAGTCTGGCCGTCGCTGCGTTGCGGCGCGCACTGGCCGATCGCGCCGTCGAGCCGGGCATCGTGCATCATTCCGATCGCGGCGTGCAGTATGCCTCTGGCGACTACGTCAAGCTGCTGGAGTCACACAAATTCCTGATCAGCATGAGCCGCGCCGGCAATCCCTACGACAACGCCAAGGCCGAGAGCTTTATGAAGACACTCAAGTGCGAGGAGGTCTACTTGCAGCAGTATCGCGGCGAAGAGCAGGCACGGGCCTCCATTGGAACCTTCATCGATGAAGTCTACAATCGGCGGCGCCTGCATTCAGCCCTGGGCTATCAATCTCCGGAAGCATTCGAGGAGGCCGCTGCTCGGCAGCTTATCTGATGAGTTTTTCAAGGCATGAGGAAATCTTTCCATCCGATGAAGGGGCTCGTGAGGGCGCACGCCTGGCGGCTCACGCCCCCGCTCATCGTCTGGATGAGTTTCCGACTGGCTATTCCTTGGCGGGTTGCTCTCCAGCAGAGCCCGCCGCCGCTTTGCCAGCCTCGATCAGTGTACGATGGCCGTACCGTCTTGCCAATCGTCTTACGGCGAATGGTCATGTGTCCCTAATTTCGCTGTCTCACGCAAGGGGTGCAGTCCAG
>DASXVP010000012.1:0-1662 GCA_036504135.1 Paludibaculum sp. | reverse complement strand
CTAGCAGCCTGTAGGCCACCGGCGGGCGGTGGCTTTGGTAAGGGAGTTTATTTCTTGGGTGAGGCGGTGGAGTGCGGTGCTGACGCTGAGGCGGTTTGTCAGGCCGGAGAGCCAAGCGTTCACGCACGCATAAGCACGATTTTGGGCTGTTTGCGCCAGGGCTTGGGCTTGCTCTGCGGCTTTCCGGGCCTGGAGGGTGAAGAAGCGCTTGCAATTGTAGGCGAGACAGAGCAGACGCCATTCGCCCCGCACCTTCTTGAGCCCCCGGAGGGCGTAGTGCCGGAAGCCGAGGACCGCTTTAATGATACCGATGACCGGTTCGACGGTGGATTTGCGCTCGCGATAAAGTTGTTGATTGGCTGGTTGGCGGACGTGATAGGCCATCTGGACGGAGCGACTCGCGTCCGACGGCGGCGGGGTGTCGGGGGCGGTGCCATAGTAGCGCTGCCAATTGAGGCCATGCACGGTTTTCTCGGTCGCAATTAAGGGCGTACTGCCGTGCGCGCGCAGGGTGTCGGCAATCGTGGGGTTCCAAAAGCCGTTGTCCAGGCAGACGGTGTCCGGGACGCCCAACGTGGTTGGGATGCTCGTGAGACTGGGCAGGGCTTCCTGAGTATCATTGGGGTGGTTGGAGACGTCCAGCCCCACAATCAGCCGACTGGCGTGTTCCACCGTCAACTGGCTATTATAGTGTTGGTCAAAGCCCTGGTTGGTGCTGTTTTTCATCATCCGGGAGTCGGCATCGGTGAAATTGATCTGATCTTTCGGCCGCGGTTCGGCGGTGGGCGGCTCGGGCGGTTTGCCCCGTGGCGGCTTGCCGGTGAGGCGAGTTTTCTCGGCGCGGAGGTCGCACTGTTCGGTATACGCGGCCAGGGCATCGGCGTAGCGGGCGGCGGCGCGGGCTTCCAGCACGGTGCGCGCTTCCTGCAGTCGGGTGATGCGCTCCTGCCGCAGGCGAATTTCTTCGGCGGGGTCCATGGCGCTGGGGAGCGAGGCCGGGTCGTGCGTCATCCGCTCCAACAGATCTTCGATCTGGCCTTGCAGGTCATGAATGAGTTCGCCAGCCTTTTGGTAACTGACGGCGCGGTGCTTGGAGGCATTCGCGTGGATTTTGGTGCCATCATGGCTGACCGCCTGCATGGACAGATGGCCCTCCTGTTGGGCGCGCGTCAGCAGGTCTTCGAAGAGGGTCGGCAGATAGGCGAAGACCAGCGTGCGAAATTCTGCCAGCGTGGTATGGTCGGGCAAACAGCCGGCGGCCAGATAGCGAAACGGGAGCCGTTCGATAATCGCCGTGCGGAGCGGGCGCGAGGTGTGGACGTCGGTCATATAGCCATACAGCCAGAGCGCGAGCATGACCCGCGGGTCGTAGGGATGCGGCCCGATCGGATAATACAAGGCGTAGAGCGCGGTCAAATCCAAGGAGTCCAGGAACGCGACGAGCTGGCGCGCCGGATGCGCCTCGGGAAGCACGTCGCCGACGCGGATGGTCTGTTCGAACGTGGCGGCATAATCATAGGGACGAAAGATACGTGGCATACGAGAGAGTATAGAAGATTTCAGTGTGGATGACAGGCGATCAACCGGCGGCAATGACAGACCTGTCCATCACTGTATCCAGTGCCCGAGGCCACCGTCCGGCGATGGCCTACAGGCTGCTAG